>JAEUJZ010000049.1 GCA_016794505.1 Myxococcales bacterium | reverse complement strand
GGCCGAGACCGCAGAGCGTCGCGCCCGAGGCTGGCTGCAAGGCATCCAGCAGAACATCGACATCGGCACGGCCGAGTCGCGCGACATGACCGACGCCCTTCGAACGTACTTCGAGCAGCACGTAAATGTGCTGCGCGCCCTCAACGACGCAAACGTCCAAGCCGCGGTCCTTCGCCGGCTGTGTGGACTGGAGGTAATCCCGAAATGACTGCCCTTCTTCGCTTTGCTTTCGTCTCGACGAGTAATTACCTGTAACTACGGGCAGTCTGCCGTAAACCCTAGATTACATCTTGTAATCTTCCAGTACTGGTCAGGGGAATCCCATTGTTCACTGTGCTGATAGTGGGAGGGCGCAATTGACGCACAAGAATATTGACCGAGCTGCGTGGTGTTTGTCTTGGCGATTGCTGTTTCTTCCCCATAGTCGTTCCATGAATTGATAAGAACGATGTCTGGTCGCATCTCGGTTGGTAGTATTCTATCCCAACCCCATGCTTGGTAAAACAAAGACACTGGTGTTGTCGGCAATTTCCGTTGGACATATAGGCTTGGGTCACCCGCATGGTTATTCCAACCCGGCATGACCACTTTTGTTTGCATGTGAGTGTACGGTACGTCCAAAGTTCCATGTATATAACCCCAGCCAAAATAGTCTCCCCACCGATAGGATGGGGGATTGAATTTTATGTCAGTTGGCTCATCTCCGATTGGGCAAGATTCATCGAAGCTATTAAATCCAGGGAATCCACTCAACGTGTCTTGTATCCATCTTACAGTGTAAAAACGCGACGGTGCGATAGTGCGATTGGTGCACTCCCATTTTCTTCGTTGAAGGAAGGTTTCTGTATATGCAACCAATAATGGCTTTCCTTCCAGATGATAATAGTTTGAATAACCGCATGTTGGATTATTCACAAATTCATTCCATACAATAATAGATTCCGTTTCTATCATGTGCGGAGTAACTCCTCGAATGGCGAAGGCATACTTTGGGACAGGCTGTCCCAGTGCTCTCTTTGCTGCTATGCGCGAGCAAAGTGCAAGCATGCGATCCTTTACATTGTTATAATCTGCAGTTACTCCATTCGTTGCATCAAGAAGCAAGAAATCTATTCCTGACGTACTGAATAGATCTAGGTGTTCGTCGATTACTTCAATATCTCCACTGTCATATTGATGCAAGGCTCCACTTTCGCGAATAGGAAGGTGTTTGATACGCCATGCTTCCCAGGTATTCACGATAGCTGGTGAGTATCGATCCACTGCTGGGGGCATTACTCGCCACTCACCGTTGATGTTGCTGACCGCGATGGGGACGGCTTTGCCACTTCCATATGGATCAGCCAATATGGTCGTCGTAGCCCCGCCGCCATGCGACAGTTTCCACGGCTGACGCGCCTCGACGCTAACCCTGCCTTCATGCTGACTCTCGGCCTCCGAAGGCGTTACGAATGCGCCATTGCCATTCGACAAAGCGCGCCACCAGTCTCCTCGATTATGCTTCGGATCCAACCAGCAATTTCCTCCGCTGTAGGATTCTGTTGGCCCTCCAGGCCACAGACAACAATCCTTGCCATGGAAAAATGCGACAGCATCAGATTTTCCATCACCATTTGTATCGTTCAGCATTTGACGATCTGAGCCGATTCCATGCCACCCTGCCCACATAGTTGCGCCTGCATATCCGCTGCTGCTAGCAAGTGAAACATACCAGAATCCGGGCATTTCAACTGTATCAAAGAAAACAACCGCGTCCGCTAGATGGTCACCATTCACATCTGCCATTCCTTGCCATTTGGATCCCGCGCCATGACCAGTTATCGCAGGCGCGGCGGGAGCATGAAATTGTAATGTGCCAGCGGTCGCAATCCACCAGCTACCGGTTAGCGGGGTTCCCTCTTTGCCAAAGTAAACAATTGCATCCGCTTTCCCGTCTCCATTCACATCCGCCATCATTTGTCTGTCATAGTATTTTTCTCCTGGATTATATCCATGGCCATATATCCATATATCATCAAATGAATCAAAATAATTCAAATGTGGATACTTGCAACTGGTAAATGTTGTTCCATTGGAACATCCAACATACCAAGTTCCATTGGTGAATAGTACAGCGTCTGCCATTTGATCATTGTTGACATCAGCAATAAAAGCTTCCGTTGCATTGACTGGTCCTCTACCCCAATAACTCATAGTGGGACCAAAGCTAGTTCCTGTGGATAACATAGCGTAAAATTCACCTGTTTGAGGTACCCAGACAACGGCATCATCGCGCCGTGCCATATCCCCATCGATATTGCCCATCAAATGTCTCACCGCACCTACGCCGAATCCCTCTTGCCACTTATACTTCTCGATATTAACATAAAGCGGAGTATACCAAAGGCCTACTTGAGTTGAGCTTGTGCCTATTACTTTTTTTTGGACAAATGGATTATCATTATTATCGGAGGCGCCACAAGCGGTTCCTAAGAATGCCAACAGGAAAATGTAGAACAACCTCATAACTTCCTCCTTGAAAAACTGCCGCAACGTTCGTTCGAAGCATGGCGACTAGAATAGACTACAAAATGGCATCAGACGGATGCAAGCGCGACAGTGCAAATCATGTAACTATGGGAAAGTTATGGTTTTATTTCTAGCGCGCCATTTGCCCCATACCCTGGGTTGAGCCCAAGCAACTTTCCGGAAAGCTGGCGGATGTCAGCGCCGTCCAGCCTCTTCCCTCCCGAACGCAGGGGTAGCGAAGACGAGCGCCGAATTGTCTACCGCGTACGTGGCGAGCGGCGCTTGGCGCTGGCCCCACCACCTCACCGGCCGATCGAGCGAAGATGACCTATGCGAATGAGTAGGCAGAAGAGCAAGGTGGGCGGGGCCGTTTTTTCGTCTCGTTTCCCTGGCTTACTAAGGCTGAGCGATTCTCCGGGAAAAGATTTGGCGCGGTTCTCGACGGGGAATTAGTCCGCGGTGGATGATGCCCAGGCGATGGGCTTCGTGCATGGCCTCGGCGACCTGTCGCATCAGCAGGACTTTTTCGGTCAGCGAAAGATCCTTGGCCGCGCGATGCAGCGACTGACCATCGACGAACTGCATGGCGATATAGGCCTTGCCCTCGACCTCGCCGACTTCATAGACCTTGCAGACATGCGGATGGTCGATGCGGGCCTGCGCACGCGCCTCTTGTAGGAAGCGCATGACCAGGTTGGGATCGCCGCCGCGAATGAACTTCAGCGCGACATCGCGGCCCAAGCGACGGTCTCGAGCCTTGTACACCGCACCCATGCCGCCTTGGCCCAGCTTCTTTTGGAACTCATAACGATCCCAGCGCGCGACGGGATAGTCGCTGTGCAGACGCGATAGGTCGCCGACCGAAACCACCGGAGCTCCCAGGGTCTCGCCGCGTGGATTGACGGCTGATTCCGGGCCCAGCGTGCCCGCCAGCCCCGACGATTCTGGCGGTTGCGTCTGAGCGCCCGCCGCCGCCAAGTCAGCTGGGGCCAGGGTCTCGCCATAGGGGTCGACGTGGCCGGACGGACGCAGCGTGTCGGCGTGCGCATCCACGGGGCGCTCTGCCAAGCTTGGCGCAATCAGAACAGAGGGCGGCAGCGTGCGATCTGCTGAGGTGCCGGACGAGCGAGCGCGCAGTGTGTCGGCCAGCGCAACGTTTCGCTGCTCAGACGCGTCTGGGTGTCGACTGCTGGACGGCGGGATTGCCTCGCTGCCCCCACCACCGCCCCGATCCCCGGTAGATGACATGGTCCCGCTGCTAGCGTATGCCAAGAGGACCGCCGCCGTCGATAGGCACGACCACTCGACGGTCAGCAACCGCTCGCAAGCGACCTGCGGTCCTACCACCGGCTGGTGCGTGCGCTAGCGCTTGCTCGATTTTTCCGGGGTCAGCGCGGTCGAGGCTTCGTCCTGTTCAAGCTGCTGCAGCGCTGCCGCATACTGCTGTCTCTGCGGCTGTGTCGACGGCGTCAGCTTGCCGGCCAGCTCAAGCAGGGCCAGGCGCTGACGATCACTTAGGTTCTTGGGTGTCTCGACCACGACGCGGACGTGCAGGTCCCCACGCTGACCACTGGGCGCAAGCACACCCTTGCCGCGCAGACGAAAGACGGCACCAGACTGAGTTCCAGCGGGGATCTTCATCTCGACACGGCCATCGATGGTCGGGACTTCGATCTCGGCACCGAGGGCCGCTTCAACCAGCGAAAGCGGCACATCGCAGTGCAGAAGCGCGCCCTCGCGTCGCAGAAGAGGATGCGGCTTGAGGCGCAAGACCACCGTCAGATCTCCGCTGTGACCGCCCTGGCGTCCCGGCTCACCTTGGCCGGCCAGGCGACGCATCGTGCCGTCTTCGCAGCCGGCCGGGACATTGACGACAAATTCGCGCTGCTGCTCGATCTGACCACTACCGCGGCATGCGGGACACGACTCGACAATCTCTTTGCCCGATCCGCGACAGGTGCCGCAGGGGCGACGGATGGGCAGAATCCCAGGGGCGCGCAGCTCGCCCTTGCCGCTGCAGGCGCGACACGTGCGCAGACCCGCCTCGCCACCCTTGCCGCCTGTGCCACGACACGCGCTGCAGTCAACACGCACGGGAAAGGTGATGGTCTTTTGCGCGCCCAACACTGCCTCGCGCAGCGAGATCTCGACGGTGTATCGAAGATCGCGACCACTTGAGCGCCCCTTTTTGCGACCGAGCAAGTCGCCGATGTCGCCAAAGATACTGTCGAAGAACTCTTTGACGTTCTCTAAGTCCAGGCTAACTGCGTCGGCGCTGGCCCCCGCTTGCGTCAGACCCATATGGCCCAGCCGGTTGTAGCGCGCTCGCTTTTCGGAATCGGACAGCACGGCATAGGCGGCAGAGACTTCTTTGAACCTCTCTTCCGCAGCTTTGTCGTTCTGGTTGTGATCGGGGTGATAACGCAGCGCCAGCGCGCGATAGGCACGCTTTAGCTCGCCGTCGTCTGCATCGCGAGAGACGCCGAGAACTTCGTAGTAGTCGCGCGGCTTGGCCAAGACGGTGGTGTCCTTGAAAGAAGCGGCTCTTCTCGCCTAGTTGGCCGACTGAGACGGCGCTTTTGCGACCGCCACAAGGGCTGGCCGCAGCAGGCGCTGGCCGATCCGGTAACCACGCTGAAAGACCGACGCCACGGCGCCTGCCGGAACCTTGTCGGTTTCAAGCTGCGAGACCGCTTCATGCACCTGCGGATCGAACGGCTGCCCCTCGGCATCGAACGGCTTGACCTGGCATTTCTCAAGCGCGACGAAAAACTGCTTCTGCACGAGCTGAACCCCTTCGACCAGCGCGCCGCTCGGTGCGCCGCCATCCCCACCACGCGCGGCCTGCAGTGCGCGGTCCAGGTTGTCCATGACCGGCAGCATCTCTTTGAGCACGCTCTCGGTCGCCCGCACCGAGGCATCGTCCATCTCTTTGCGGATGCGGCGCTTGTAGTTTTCAAACTCCGCAGCCAAGCGCAGCAAGCGATCGTTCAGCTCATTGCGCTCGCTAGTCAGCCGTGCCACCTCGGTGGCATCTGGCGCCTTCGCAGCCCCCTCTGAAGCACTCGCCTGTGCCTCGGGGCTCGGGTTGGCTGCATCGTGAGCTTGCTGATCCTGAGTCGACATGATCCGTGTCTCCTGTCCGACAAAATCTGAGTTCCTCTGGCTGGGGTCAACACCGCGTCGGGCGGCACGCGAAACAGTAGGAAGGCCAGAGGGAGCGTTTCGTTGCGTTTGGAACGTGAAGAGAGTCGCGTGCAACCTAGCGCGGGTGCGTCATCACGCTGGACAGAAGTTGAGCAGTGAAGTCAACCAGCGCAATAACCCGCGAATAGTTCATGCGGGTCGGGCCAATTATGCCAAGCGCCCCTATCGGCCGCCTTCCGTCGCTGTACGCCGATGCCACAACCGACTTGTCGGCAAGCTCGGGCACGCCATGCTCGGCTCCGATAAAGACCTGCAGACTGCTTGCCGCCTCGGTCTGTTCCAGCAGGTGCGCCAAGATGCGGCGGTCTTCCAGCGCACGCAATAGAGCCTTGAGTCGCTCTGGGTTCGGGTGCGGTTCGTCGTCGAGCAGATGGCCGATCAAGTTCGCCTGACCCGTCACATAGATGTTGGTTTCCGGCTCGGGAAGGGCCTGCTGCTGCAAGCGTAGAGCGCGCAAGGCCAGCGCATCATACCGAACACGCTCGCTCGCCAGCTCGGCCTCGACCAGATGACGCACCTCGGCGAGTGTGCGGCCCTCCAGCTTGTCGTTTAGATAGTTGTGGATGCGCTCTAGATCGTCGCTGGTCAGCGGCTCGGCCTGCGCCAGCTGAACCAGCTTGTTCTGCACACGACCGTTCTTGCTGACCAGCACGGCCAGAAGCGCACTGTCGCGCAGGCGCACGAATTCAACGTGGTGCAGCACCTCGGCATCGGCACGCGGCAAGGTTACCACCACGGTATGCGAGGACAGGTCGGACAGCACCTTGCCTGCCTCTCGCAGCGCTGCGTCGACGGCGCCGGTCGGGAAGGCATAGCGATTCGATAGGCTTTCCTGTTCTTGGGGCGAGAGCTGGCGAACTTCAAGCAGCGAATCGACGAAGAAGCGCAAGCCCAGCTGGGTTGGAATGCGCCCCGCCGACGTATGGCGCTGCTCGATCAGGCCGAGCTCTTCCAGGTCGCTCATCACGTTTCTGACCGTCGCTGGTGACAAGTCAATGCCATAACGCCGAGTCACAGTACGCGAGCCCACGGCCTCACCCGTGCTCAAGTACTCTTGGGTAATCGCATTGAGGATCTTGCGCGCTCGAGCGTTTAGAGTCGCCCTGTTTGCTGATGGCATTTCGCTTCGTCGACCGCCGAAAGTATATAGTACACTTCCGCCTCGTGGAACGTTCTGTGCGCTCGGCTGATGCTGCTGGTTCCGCTGAATTGGACTGCACGCGTGTCGTCGTTGCGGCCGTGCAGATGACCTCTACGGCAGATGTCTCAGCCAACCTGGAACGCGTCGCAGGTCTCTGCCAGCGAGCGCAGGCGCGAGGCGCACGCTTGGTGCTACTTCCCGAGAACTTCGCCCTTCTGGCTAGCGATGAAACCTTGAAGCATCGCTATGCCGTGCGGCTGTCTGAACGCGATGGCAGCGGGCTGATTTTGGACACCCTGCGCGAGCTCGCAGCCAAGCTGCAGATCCATATCGTGCTGGGTGGCTTCCCGGCAGCCAGCGACGATCCACGGCGCGTCTACAACGCCTGCGCCAGCCTGGATGCGCACGGCGCCATCACCGCGGTGTATCGCAAGATTCACTTGTTCGATGTCGACTTTGCTAGCGCTGCAACGACGCTTCGCGAGTCCGATACGGTGCTGGCAGGTCCGGCAGAACAGCGCGTGGTCGCACCGACACCCTGGGGCGGACTTGGCCTTTCGATCTGCTACGACCTGCGCTTTCCCGAGCTGTATCGCGGCTTGGCACAGGCGGGCGCTCGCATGCTCGCCGTTCCCGCAGCGTTCACACTGCACACCGGAAAAGACCACTGGCACGTCCTTCTGCGGGCCCGCGCGATTGAAAATCAGTGCTTTGTCCTCGCGGCTGCGCAGCAGGGGCGACACAGCCCTACCCGGATCACCTATGGCCACTCGCTGATCGTCGATCCCTGGGGCACCGTCCTTTCGGACTGCTCCGATGGCGAAGGACTGGCCCTGGCCGAGCTGGATTTCGCGCTTCAGGATCGCATTCGAACCGACCTTCCCTGTCTGCTTCACCGTCGTATCGGCGCCGAGAATTCCTAGCGCATGTGGCTTCCGATTCTTGCAGCCCTGCTGGTGGTCTTTCCTGAGGACGCCGACACCACCGAAGCCCCGTCGGTCCGCACCGGCAGCCAGGTTGAGCTGCAGCCAAGATCCTTGTTTGGAACGCTGGAACAGAGCCTGCGTGGCGCCGTGCGAGTGCATTACGAAAATGCCGTGACCGCGATTCGCGGCGGCAAATTCCGTCGCGCTCTCCCCTATCTGCGCGAGGCACGTGCCCTTTGCTATCGCCAAATGCAGGACGGTCCGCAGCCTCGTCCTTCGTCGCTGCGTCAAATGATTCGCATTGCGTACGTGGAAGAAGAGGTAAACGAGCTTGCCGCGGTGGAGGATCTCCTGCTGCGGCCACTCGACCGCGCGGAGGACCGCCAAGCGCTGCTGCAGGCTCGCGCCATCCTTCTCCACAATATGTTTCTCGCCGTGCGCAGCTTCGGTGGCCAAAGCGCAAGCCCTCTGCTCCAGCGCGCGACGAACGCCTACGAAGCCGCCTTGGCTGAACCGAGTCGCTCGCTGACCCACTTGCAGATCGGATATGCCGCCTTGCTGGCCGAGCAGGGTGAAAGGCGACAGGCTCGGGCGCTTTTCAATCGCCTCGGCGAATCCGATCTGCAGCCAGAGGGCATGGATCTCGCCGTCGCCTATTACTTCACAGCGCTCGGCGACCCCGCCCGCGCGCTGGCGCGGCTGGCCGATGCATCCAGGCGGGAAGGCTGGTCTCGTGGCGGACCGGCCCGAGACGGCGTCTCAAGTCGGCATCAGGCGTATCGCATGCACGAGTTCGATCGCCTGCGGGACCATCCCCGCTTCCGCGAGCTGGTCTCTGAACCCGAGGAACGCGCTCTGGGGTTGAGCACTCTGCCTCCCATCGTCGACCCGCCGCAGCGCACTTTTAGCGTGGCCCCCTAGAACTGCGCCCGGCACTGGCCCGCTTCACAGCGGATGGCTTTCAGTTCAGCACAGTCGTACAGGCAGTTGTTCTTTGCATACGCAGAAAGTAGGCGCCGCAGCCGGTCTGCTTCCTCTTTGTGAACCACGATGCTGCAGCCGTACGGGCAGAAGCTGCCGATATCAACGCAGTCAGCAGACGTCGAGCAGTGGCCGGCAATGCGAATCTCCTCGCGGATCTCGCTCTCTGAAAGACCGCAGGAACCGAGCAACAGCCCCGCGAACAGCACGTGGATTCTCATCGCTCTCCTTTGAATCGTGGGATAGCGCAAATGGGCAGATCCTGGCCAGAAGATCTCTGCGCAGAAACGGGGCTCCCTAAGCGCGCCTATCTGTTAGACTGCGCGCACGGAGGACCAAGCATTGCAAGTGAGCAGCAAGACCGTGGAGGACCAACTTCGCGACGACATCTATGGCGCGATCGATGAGGTCTCAGCAGCTCTGGAGTCGAGTGACAGGAGCGTTCAGCGGGCCGCCGCGCGCTGCGTCGATCCATTGGTAGCTCGCTATACCGATCTGTTGAGCAACAGCGCCACACAGGCCGATCGCGACCGCTTAGAGCGCAGCCTGGGTCGCCTCTTGACCGATCTGCGACGCCGCGCCGCCCTGTTGCCGCAGCACATGTCGGGCGCCAAGGCCGAGCTCGCAGCCGATGTCGGCCAGCCTTTTCTGCTCAACCGCCCGCCCAGCCCGTATCTGAAAGGACAGACTACCGACGGGCGCGCAGGCCGTACCATGGGCGTATCCGTGGGCAAAGATGTCGACGCCTGGTGCGGCAAGTGTCAGGAAGTTCGCGTCCATCGCGTGGTCGTGTTGCAGGATGGCAAGCCGCACAAAGTCGAGTGCAACCATTGCAAGAGCCAGCACAACTATCGCGCCGAGTCGGGTCCTCGTCAGGCGAGCCCGGCGCGAGCGACGGCAGGTAGCGCTCCCCGTGCGATCGATCCAGAAGCCGCCAAGCGACGCCAAGAGCGAGAGCGCCTGATCGCAGAGCTGCAAGCCGCTTCCGATGTCAAGATGTTCGATCCCCAGGCAACGTACCGAGCCGGGATGATCGTTGACCATCCCAAGTATGGTCGCGGCCGCATCGAAACCGTCACACGCGGCTCTGTGTTGATTCGGTTCGCAGACGGCCTGCGGCCCATGATGCGGTCCTAGAAGCACCCCGAACGCGGCGTGGAACAGGAGCCGTCCGAACGCGGACTAGCCCATGTTCTGCTCGAAGTTGACAACGCCCTCTTCCGCTTCTGGCGTGTCCGCAGACGCCGCAGTTGCCAAGTCTTCGGGGCTTGCCGTCGAGGCGCTGGCCGAGATGAATTCGCCCCGACTGGCCGACAGCTCGGCCGTCGTCTTTCGCAGTCTCTCGGTCAAGACCTGGGTAAACGACCACAGCAGCTTGACCGCAAGGGGGGCATCCCCGCGCAAGATGTTAAAGAAGTCGCTTCGTCGCAGACACAGCACGCGCGTGCGATCTACGGCCGTTGCAGAAGCCGAGCGCGGCGAGCGATCGACCAGAGCCATCTCACCAAAGTGCGCGCCCTTGCTTAGCTCCGTCAGGAAGGCGCCGCGCAAGTGCAGACGAACCCGGCCACTTAGGATGACGTAGAGCTCTTCGCCCGTCTCCCCTTGTTGGATGATGTCCTCACCCGGATCGAACTCGATCACCGTCGTCAAGTTGAGCACGCGGATGATCTCTTTGTAGGCCAGGTGCTTGAACAGCGGCATGCCCTTTAGCACCGTGACCTTGTTCGCCAGCTCAGCCGCGCGGGCTGTATAGACCATCGGATCCGACGACTCGATCCGTACAACGATGGCGGTGATGTTGTCGTGCCCGCCCCCGGCGTTCGCGTGCTGCACAAACCGCTTGGGAGCCTCCGCGACGTCGCCAGCCGAGGCAGCCAGCAGATCGCGGATGTCGTTGTCTTTGAGGTAAGCGTGCAGGCCATCGGAGCACATCAGAAACGAGTCACCCGGCAGGATCTCAAAATCGAACGTATCTGCCTCGACCGTCTCGTATGCACCCACCGCGCGTGTGACGGCGTTTTTGTACTTGGCATACGGCGACGTCTCAATCTCTTCTCGCTTCAGCTTGCCGCGTCGCACAAGCTCGTTCAGCAGCGAGTGATCTTCGGTGATCTGATGCACTTGGCTCTGGCGAACCAGATAGATGCGCGAGTCTCCGACGTGCGCAATGAAGCCACGCGACCCAACCAAGCACAGCGCACTGCAGGTCGTGCCCATGCCGCGTTTCTCAGAGTCATCTTGGGCCCGTCGATAGATCTCAGCCGTCGCGGACTGCATGGCGTGCTCAAGCACGGCCAGGATTTCTTGCCGCGCTTGCGCCGAATCGGGCTCTTCGCGGTGTCGCTCGATCACATCAGCGTTGTCCCGCACCGCTCGACAGACGGTATGCACCGCGATCTGCGACGCCACTTCTCCCGCTGCGTGCCCGCCCATACCGTCGGCAACCACAAACAGATGAAGCTTGGGATCGATGAGGTAGTTGTCCTCGTTGTGATCGCGCTGTCGCCCAATATCCGTCGCCGCGAAGAATTTGATCTCCATAGGCGTTCTAGGACGGTCTGCCACGGTTCACCGCTCGATTGTTCCTTGCAAGCAGATCGCAGGAAGTCACAAAGAAATTTCCTGGTTTAGTCGTATCATGCTTCATGCGCGAGGAACAAGGCCCACGATGGCTGCCAGCACAACACCATGCTTGAACACAGAGCAGGTCGCTGCACGATGGGGAGGAGCCGCGGTTCATACGATGTCCCGTAGGCCTCCGAGTGTTCACGGTAGGCCCCACCCCGCCTCGTTTGCCGTTGCGGCGAATGCACCAAATGAGTTGTGCTTAAGAAAAATCTAGCAACGTGCTCTTCGAAGACACATAGAGGTGCTTATCATGAGTCAGCGTTCTACATCCCCTAGCTCCGCCTCCGCCCGCTCCCGTTGCCGGCCCGCATTCCCCCGTCTGCTCGCCGGCCTCTCACTTCCCATCGCTGCAAGCCTGGCTGCGCTCGCGGGTTGCGCCGATCCCGTCGTCATCGACTCGAACTCCGACTCGGGAACCGTCGTCAAGACCGATGGCGGCATGGACGCGCAGCCTATCAAGTACAGCGCCCGGACGACCGCCACAGCCGACTTCCAATCCGATGCCAGCATGCCGCTGTGGCGACAGTGGAAGCGTGACCCGCACTTCGTAACGGACCAAAACGACCAGTACCTGTTCTTCGCCGGGAGCCCCTATGTCACCGAGGGCTGGACGGTGGGTTACTACAAGCAGACTGGCGCCGCGCCGAACAGCACCAGCACCTTGCAACAGATCCTCTTGTCCGGCGCTGCGACATGGGACACCGGGGACATGACCGCTCCGATGGTGCGAGTGAACGTCGGCAGCAGCAAGTTCACGCTGTACTACGCGGCCAATGGCGCCCCCGGCAAGCCCACCTATGTGAACCAGATTGGCGTCGCGACCAGTCAAGACGGCAGGGTCTGGTCAAACCATACGGCGGCCCCTGCTCTATCGGTGCCAGCGTTCGATGGAGTCATGGACACATCGAGCCCCACCACCATGCGACCCGACGCGTTTGGCGTGACCGATCCCTGGGTCATGACCGATGGCTCCGAGACCGTCATGTACTACGCAGGCCTTGACTGCAGCGCGGGGACAAGCTGCGTCTCGGCGATTTTCCGCACGGTCAGCGCCGACGGCGGGCAGACTTTCCCCGCGGGCTCTGTCGTGCTCGCGGGTCGCCAAGGCATCGCGGAAGAGGCAGGCGGCGTGGCCGGTCCTAGCATCTACGTTGCCAACGGCCTGTACACCATGGCCTATACGGCGCTGCCCACGCCCGTTCAGCGCAACCGCGTTCTGCTTCGCCGAGGCCTGACCAGCGGCACCATCGGCATCGCCACCAGCAAGGACGGCAAGACGTGGACCAATGCCGTCGCGAGCGGCAATGTGCTCATCGGCAAAGGCACGACGAGCTACAGCCTGCAGGGCGCGGTCTCACCCAGCTTGTACCTGAGCGGCCAGTCGCTGCGCCTGTACTTCGGCGGAACCATCGATCAGACCAACCCCGGCATCTTCTATAGCCTCGGCAGCGCAGACGTCATGGTTCAGCAGTAGCGCCCTCGCCCGTCGCGCTCGCGACAAGCTCCCACGGAAACGACTTCGTGCGCCGCAAGTGAAACAGCGCCTGGGGCAGCTCTGTGGGCAGCTGACAGAAATAGTGGAACGTCGTCGTCATCGCCCCAAAGACCGTCTCAAGTCGCTGATAGTCCGCCCGTGCTTGAATGTTGCTGCGCAGCGGTGGACGCAACCCCGGATCGCGTCGGTACGCCCGCAGCCACTTTAGAAGCCGCTCATGGTAGTCGGCTTCCTCGACGATGGCGCCAATCGAGCGCTGTCTGGGATGCCGACCTTCGCACATCGCCACAAGCTGTCCTTCCAGCTCGTCGACGCCATCCTCGAACATCTGCAGAAGCTGGACATCGTAAAGCGGGTTCGCATGCACCACCTGCATCAGGTGACCGATGATGCCGTCGGCTGTGCTCATCAAGCCAATCGGGTCGGCCAGCGAGGCTGGCTCGTCGAGAAAGCGCAGCATTTGGTGGAACGTGTAGCTGATCCCCTGGCTGCGGTAGTAGTCGGCGGCGGCAGGCGAGATCCAAAATCGCAGCATGTCCACCGCCCCTACGGCGAGCTGAATGCGTGTGGGAATGTCCTCGATCACACCACAGGCCCGCAGGCGAGCCATGCGGCGCTCGATCTCATGCCACCGGCCATAGGCAGCCAGCAGCGACGCAAAACGCATCAGCTTGCCTGGCCATCCACGTGCGGGTCCCAGGGCATCCGTCAAAAGCTTGGCGGGCTGCGCAGTCAGTCGGTCTGTGCTCTTCATGCTCGTTGCCTGCCTGCAGTATAGTGGGCCATGGTCCTCATCTCACAAGAGGGCGTACCAGCGGGGACCGTTCCAAGGGCAGACCCCATCGCTTCCTCGCCGTCGCCGGACGAGGAGCAAGCGCAGGCCATCACCTTTGATTCTCGTCTGCAGCGACGACGGCCAGTGGTCACATGGGGACTTCTGGCTCTCATCGTCGGCACCTTCGGCCTTGAGCAGTACTATGGCGGCTCTAGCTCGGACGCGACGCTGATTCGCATGGGCGCCGAGGTTCCGGCGCGCATTCTGTCCGGCGAGTGGTGGCGCTTGCTGGCCCCGATGTTCTTGCACAGCGGCTGGCCCCATTTCCTGATGAATAGCTTCGTGCTCGTCTCACTCGGCCTGTTTCTAGAGCGCCTGTTTGGCAGCGCCCGCTTCTTGGTGCTGTACGTCGTATCGGGCCTGTTCGGCTGCCTGTTTGGAACACTGTTCGCAAAGCTGTCGGGGCACAGCCTAAGCGTTGGAGCCTCCGGCGCCTTGTTCGGTTTGCTGAGTGCCACGGCCGTGCTTGGCTTTCGTCCGCGCGGCCAGCTTCCGGCCCGCCTCGTCGCCGATCTCAAGCGAAACGCCGTCATCAACTTGGGCCTCAATCTGCTGGTCTCGCTGCGCCCTGGAATTGACTACTTGGCGCACTTGGGGGGCGCACTCGCCGGCCTGCTGATCGTCGGGCTCGGCGTGATCACACCGACGATATGGCCCCGCGAAGATGGCCGCCCGTATGCCCGCTTGCTGCCGGCGCTGGGCGCTGCCATCGCGGGCCTCAGTCTGATGGCCTCGCTCGGGACCGCGATTTTCCATGGGCAGCCTTGGCTGCTGCGTTCGCCCCTTGCCTTCGTGCGAACCTCGTTGGGCGACAGCGGTCTCAGCATCGAGCTACCGACGGTCCTTGGTCCCCCACGCAGCCAGCGGCGCAGCGACGGCGCAACCGACGTAAGTGCCGGCGATCCACTAGAGCGCCTGATGGAGCTTGCCATGGTCGTGCAGCCGATGCCCTCCGTCGGGGCCAGCCGCGAGGAACAGCTCGCGATCTTCGAAGACAACGCCTCGCACTACCGCTCGGTCGCGCTAGAGCGCGGTGCCGAGAGGTCGGCCGAGCCAAAGCAGCTAGACATCGACGGCTGGCCAGCGCTGCAGCAGTTCTTGCGACTTCCCGACGGGCGACGCCTGACACGTATCGATATGGTCGCCCACCGTCACCAAATCGTCGTCGAGCTGCGAGAGCACCGCAGCCTGCCGCAGAACCTGGCCATCAACCTCGCCGCACTGCTTGGCACGCTGCGTGTCGAGAGTCCGCTTCGCCCGGCAGCCCTGGAGAAGCCACATGGTTAGCAGCAATGGCAAGCCCCCACGCAAACCACGCGCCGATCGCCCCAAACGAACCGAGGCTAGCGCGGTCGAAGCAGGCTCCATCCCAGACGGGGGACGGGGAAAGAAGGCCCGCCTCAGCAATCCCGAGCAGGACTTCTTGCCGCGCTACTACAAAGACCTCAATCACCTCTCGCTGCTCTCGCCCGCTGCTGAGTACGAGCTCGCGCGACGTATCGGCATCATGGAAGAAGTGCAGTGGGTACACATCCTGTCGTTTGCGCCGCTGGTCGACTTCTGGCTCGACTTCTTGACGCAGCAGATGGGGCAGCCGCCCGCCGAGGCCACGCAGCTGCGCGATCTTTCGGCCGCCATCCTGCATGAAAGCAAGCACACCAGTCGCGAGCTCGCCGAGCGAGCCAACCCGACGGCCGTGAAGCTGCGACAGCAGGATCAAGACCGCTTATACATCAAAGCCGTCTTTGATGAGCTGCGCGATCTGGCCAAGCTCTTGCAGCCCCCTCCGACTCGTGGCCGCAGGTCGCGATCCTCGCCAAGTCTGTCGACAACGCGGACTAGTGCGCTCTTGGCCATCGCCCCGTTTGAAAAAGAATGGCAGGTCTATGAGCAAGGGCTGAACGTCATCTCGCAGCTGATCCGTCACGCCAAGGATGACTTCGTCAAAGCCAACCTGCGCTTGGTGGTCAGCATCGCCCGCCGCTTTAGCAAAAGCCCCCTGCCGCTTCCCGACATCATCCAAGAAGGCAACATGGGCCTGATCAAAGCCGTCGAGCGCTTTGATTATCGTCGCGGCTTCCGCTTTTCGACCTATGCGACCTGGTGGATTCGCCACTCGGTGGCGCGCGGGCTGGCTGACAAAGGGCGCGTCATTCGGCTGCCCGTGGGCATGTTGAGCGAGCTGCAGAGCGCGCACCGGGCTCGTGCCCGCCTGCAGCGCGAGCTCGGCCGAGCCCCGACGCGGCAAGAGCTGGCGGCCGCTGCCAAGCTCAGCGAGGACAAGCTGGATCTGTTAGAGAGCAACATGCTCGACGATCCGCTGTCGCTGGATCACGAAGTCTTCGAGGGCGATGCCCGAACGATGGGCGACTTTCTGCACGATGACGAGCCGATGCTCAGCGCCAACGAGCGCCTGATCGGCGAAGCGATGCGACATGAACTGCAGCTGCTTCTCGACGAGCTTTCCCCGCTGGAGGCCGCTGTGCTGCGCCTGCGCTTTGGCATCGACTGCGAGACCGAACAAGAGCTGACGCTGAAAGAGATCGGCCAGAAGTATGGCCTGTCGCGCGAGCGCATCCGACAGATCCAAGACCAAGCGCTGGTCCGCATGCGAAAGTCGTTTCAGCGACGGGATCTTCTGTAACAGACCCCGACCTTCGCGCGTGCCCGTGGACACCTGCAAGCCCACGCGACCGCGCCGCGCCACGCCGAAAAACGCCGATTGCATCGGCACAGTGGGAGGACCGCTGCCCCACGGGATAGACTGGCCGCGCATGTTGCGCAGCTTGAGGTTCCCGTGATGTCGCTTCGTCCCCCTGTCCCGCCCCTGCTCTTAGGAGTCGCGCTGGTGTCTTCTCTGCTCGTCCGCGATGCACACGCTGGCCCGCACCCCACGCTGCCGCCACCGAGCAATCAGCCCGAAAAGCAGCCTTCGGCCGGGGCCCTGCTGCGCGCCATCGAGCGCCTCGCCGTCGTGGGCAACGTGCTGTATATCGCAGCCCATCCCGACGACGAGAACACCCGCATGCTGAGCTATCTGGTCGGCGAGTGCCACCTGCGGGCGGCGTACCTTTCCCTGACGCGCGGCGACGGCGGCCAAAACTTGATTGGGCCTGAACAGGGTCCGCTTCTTGGCTTGATTCGCACGCAAGAGCTCTTGGCAGCCCGCCGCATCGACGGAGCCGAGCAGTGGTTCACACGCGCTCGCGACTTTGGCTATTCCAAGACGCCGACCGAGACGCTGCACATCTGGGATCGCGAACAGGTCCTGGCCGATGTCGTGTGGGCCATTCGTCGCTTTCGTCCCGATGTGATCTTGACCCGCTTCTCGCCGCAGCCCAGCGACACGCATGGTCACCACACGGCGTCGGCCCTCTTGGCGCAAGAGGCCTTCGCAGCTGCCGCCGATCCGAGCTTCGCCCCCGAGCAGGTCCGCCGAATCGGCACGTGGAAGACCCAGCGCATCTACTGGAACCGCTCGGTCTGGGCCGGTCGCCCTGCCGACGATCTCGCCACACTGCCTCGGCTTGACATCGGCGGCTATGACCCCCTGCGCGGAGCTTCCTACGGCGAGATCGCTGCCGAGAGCCGCAGCATGCACAAAAGCCAAGGTTTCGGCGCTGCCCCGACTCGCGGTCAGACGTTTGAGTATTTTCAGCCGCTTTCCGTCGAGAAATGGGCCACCCCCAGCAAAGGAGGTCCCCTAAACGGCCTGGACTTCACCTGGGCGCGCGTGCCAGGAACGACGCGCTTGCGGCAGCTTCTGGATCAAGCGCAGAAGTCGTTTCATCCACGCGCTCCCGAAGCCAGCGTGCCGATCTTGCTGCAGATCCGCAGCGAGCTTAGCCAGCTTCCTGAAAACCCATGGAAGCTGCCCAAGCTCGCCGAGATCAACGAGCTTCTGATCGCCTGCGCCGGTCTCTTTGTCGAAGCCAGTGCCAGCGAGTACGCCGTCGCTCAAGGTGGCAGCTTGCGCGTGCGCATCGCCGCGCAGAACCGCAGCCCCCTACCACTCCAACTCAAAGAAGTCCACCTGCCGAACACCGCGCCGCAGCGCATCGAGTCCGAGCTTGTGGCCGGTCGCCCCGTCGAGATCGAGCAGACCCTGACAGTTCCCGTCAGCACACCGGTCTCGGCGCCATACTGGCTGCGCGAGCCGCCCCAGCCTGGGCTGTACCCCGTGCCGGATCCAGCGCTCATCGGCCTGCCCGAGAGTCCAGCGCCCTTTACGACCGAGCTCGTCTTTGCCATCGGCCCCAACCATGATCCGCTGATCGTGCAACGGCCGGTGCTGTACAAGTGGACCGATCCCATCGCTGGCGAACGCCACCGCAGCATCGAGATCACACCATCCGTCCTTGTCCAGGTCGACTCACAGGTGCTGCTGTTCACCGATGCGCAGCCGCGACTTTTGCGGGTGCGCGTGACCTCCAGCAGCGAGCGTGTCCAGGGGACGCTGCAGCTTGAGCTTCCCACCGGCTATACCGCGCAGCCCAGCCAGCACACGCTCTCTTTGGACAAAAAAGGAATGGAAAAGGAATTCCTTTTTTCACTGCGAGGGCCGGCATCGCCACAGACTCAGACGAGTACGCTGCGCGTCGTTTCGGACATTGCGGGGCTGCGTTCCTCACTGGGCATCCAGCACATCGACTATCCCCATATTCCTATCCAAACCCTGTTTCCCAGCGCGGATGTAAAGCTCGTGCGGCTTGACGTGAAAAAGACGCGCACGCGCATTGGTTACATCCCAGGGGCTGGGGACGATGTGGCCGCCGCGCTGCGCCAAGTTGGGTACGACGTCACCGTTCTGAACAGTGAAGCGCTTGAGAAACAGGACCTAACGCCGACGCGCTATTCCGCGGTCGTGGTGGGAGTCCGCGCCTACAACACCCATCCACGCCTGGCTGCGAACCACCAGCGCCTGATGGACTATGTGGCGGCGGGTGGAATGTTGCTCGCGCAGTACAACACCAACAACTGGCTGGCCAAGCTCAGCGCGCCCATGGGGCCCTATCCTTTTCAGATCTCGCACGACCGCGTTACCGACGAAAACGCGGCCATGAGCATCGACCCCAAGCATCCGCTGTGGCAAAAGCCCAACCGCTTGCAGGAAGCAGATCTAGCCGGCTGGGTGCAGGAACGCGGCCTCTACTTTGCAGGCTCATGGGATGAACGCTACGAGACTCCTTTTTCCTTGAATGATCCCGGTGAGTCCGCGAAAAAAGGAAGCGTGCTCATCGCCCGGCACGGCAAGGGATTCTTCGTCTACACCGGCTTGGCCTTCTTTCGTCAGCTTCCCGCGGGAATCCCTGGCGCCTTCCGACTCTTTGCCAACCTACTCGACTATGGCAGCCGATAACCAACCGCCTCCCATCCTGCGTAGCTGGGCGCAAATGTACGCCCTGGTCTTGGGCAGCACCGCGCTTTTGATCGCTGTGCTGTCGCTGCTTTCCCGCGTGTACCGATGAGGCCGCTCGACTGGATCATCCTGGCCGCCACGCTCTTTGCCATCGTCGCGTACGGGACATGGAAAGGTCGCTCCGTGCGCACCGCCGACGTCTATCTGCGCGGCGGCAACGATCTGCCTTGGTACACCATTGGGCTATCGATCATGGCGACGCAGGCCAGCGCCATCACCTTTCTTTCGATGCCTGGACAAGCGTACGAAGACGGCATGGGCTTTGTGCAGTTCTATTTCGGACTGCCACTGGCCATGGTCATCTTGGCTGCGACGATCGTGCCTGTGTACTATCGCCTGCGCATCGCCACGGCATACGAGTATCTGGAGGGCCGCTTCGATCGAAAAACCCGCCAGCTCACCGCATTCCTTTTTCTGCTGCAGCGCGGCTTGGGAGCCGGCCTGTCGATCTATGCCCCCGCCATCATCTTGTCCTCGGTGCTCGGCTGGCCGCTGCAGTTCACCAACCTGATTATTGGTGTCCTGGTCATCGTCTACACCGTGTCGGGCGGAACTCGCGCCGTCAGCCAGACCCAGACCTGGCAGATGGCCGTGATGCTGTCGGGGATGGCGCTAGCGTTCCTATTTGTCCTCTTTTCCTTGCCGCAGAGTGTGTCGCTAAATGATGCGCTGCACATTGCCGGCAGCCTGGGAAAGATGCAGATCGTCGACTATTCGGCGCGCATGGATACGCGATACACCTTCTGGTCAGGAATGACCGGCGGTCTGTTCGTGGCGCTGGCGTACTTCGGAACCGACCAGTCCCAAGTGCAGCGCTATCTAGGAGGGAGCACGCTGGCCGAGAGTCGCTTGGGACTCCTTTTTAACGGCCTGCTAAAGATTCCCATGCAGCTTGGGATCTTGGGAGTGGGACTGATGGTGTTCGTCTTTTATCAATTCAATCCCCCCCCGCTGTTCTTTCACACCACCGAGCTACATCGCGCCGAGCAGACTGCGCAGGCCCCGGCCCTGCATTCCCTGCAGGCCGAACATGCCCAGGTCTTTGCGGAAAAGCAGCACCACTTGCAGCACTTCCTCTCGGCGCGACACAGCGGCGATGAACGCGCGCTCAGCGACGCAAAACAGGCTCTGCGTCAGGCTGAAGAGCGCAGCAGAGCGCTGCGCCAAAAGACCAAGTCCTTGCTCAAGCAAGCGCTGCCCACCGTCGAGACCAAAGACGCCGACTACATCTTCATTACCTTCGTGAAGTCACAGCTGCCCACGGGCTTGGTCGGCCTGCTGATCGCCGTCATCTTCTGTGCCGCCATGTCCGCCACGGCCAGCGCACTCAACGCCCTGGGTTCAACGACCGTCGTCGATGTCTACAAGCGCAGCATTCGACCGAACGAACGCGACGAGCACTACCTACGCATGGCCAAGCTGTTCACCGTCGTCTGGGGCATCGTGGCCATGGGCTTTGCCGCGTTTGCGTCGCTGCTCGACAACCTGATCCAAGCGGTCAACATCCTGGGTTCGATCTTTTATGGTCCGACTCTCGGCGTGTTCTTGGTTGGTTTCTTCCTAAAGCACGTGCGCGGTACGCCCGTGTTCGTCGCACTGCTCGTCGGTCAGGCCTGCGTTCTTCTGACCTTTGCCTTAAGCAGCATCGGCTTCCTTTGGTACAACGTCATCGGCTGCATGGTGGTCATCGCACTGTCCCTTTTCCTGAACGCGGTGCTGCCACTTCGCCGCGCAATAGCTCCCGCGTAGGTGAGCCCCCCGTATCGGCTGGTCTCGGCCTGCGCCTTGCTTCGCGTCGGAAATCGCGCGTATGATGGGGAGCCATTTTTCAGCGCAAAGAGCCCAGCGATGTCTGAGTCTGCCACCAAGAAGGTCCTTATCATCGACGACTCTGCGACCACGCGCGCCGTCGTAAAGGTCTACTTGGCGGGCCATGCGCTTGAGTTCCTAGAGGCGACGAACGGGCAAGATGGACTTGAGCTTGCGCGCAGCGCCCGCCCGGATGCCATCATCATCGACCTCAAGATGCCGGGCATGGATGGGCTGACCTTCTGCCGTCGAGTCCGCGCCGAGACCGCGATTCGCCACGTGCCCATCATCTTGATCACAGGATCGCGCGGTCTAGACCTGCGCAACGAAGCCATTCGCTCGGGCGCGTCGGTGTTCCTCAACAAGCCGATCGACGTCCCAGTCTTGGCCAAGCTCGTCCTTTCGTACGTCGGACCCAAGGCGTCAAGCGCCCCGTAGCACGCTGCGCGGTCAGCAGGCCCCGACGCTGCTGCGCTGCCAGTGCGACGGAATGACCACCAGAACGTCGCGCGGGCTGCTGTGGATCTCGACCCGTCGGGCATACGTCCCGCCGCTGCGGGCCAGGACGGGCAGGCCGCGCCCAAGCTGCTCACCGATGCCCAGCGAGCGCGCAGCAGCAGCCAGAAGCGGGTTGCGCGGATGCGACACGCCGCCTTCGCGCAGAAGATCCGTCACGTCGGTAAGCCCCTCGGGCAAGCCACCGGGGCTCCAGATCTCGATGCGATCGACGAAGCGCCGCAGTGCCACACGCCCCGCCCGACGCAGATCGCGGTGGATCAGAGCATTGACCAGAGCCTCGCGCAGCGCCGGCTCGGGGTATTCCTCGCTGCCATCGGGAAGCCCACCGTTCGCGACGGATCCTGGCTCGGCCTGGCCGCGCACAAAGGTCAGAGCCTGCTGTACCAGCGCCGCCACGTTGCCTTCCAGATCGACGCGAACCAGCACCGGATCGGCCAGCGTGGTCCCACGCACAGCGACAGCAACTAGCCCCCAGTCAGGCTGCACAAGCTGTGGCGTGTGCCCAAACAGCAGCAGGCCAACCGGCGTGGGCGCAACGCGCGGAGCCGAGCGCGCCAGCAAGCCCAGACGCAGCGCGACCTCTTCCAGCGAGGCTGTGGCCCGCAAGGCTGGTGCCCGCTGCTGTAGCCAAGCGTCAAGGGCCGCAAGGTTTAGGTCATCCAGCTCAGCCCCAGGGACGGGAATGCGTTCATGCGACATGGCAGAGCATCACGATACCGCAAGCCGCACCGCGCGGGCAGACGCAGCCGCAGCCAAGCATGGCGCTGCGCCCCAAGCCTTGCTGTAATCGCCAGCAGGGCGGCGTCGCCCTCTACACCCATGGCAACGGTGCGGCGCCGGCCCGCCCCATCCCCCGCGAAAGGAACGGTCATGCCCAACGCCCCTCGCACGCTACGCGTCACTGCCATTGCTCTCAACGTTCGCGACCGCGCATCGACTAATGGCGCCATCCTCGATCAGCTGCGCGAAAACGATGTCGTCGAGTGGCTTGCAACCTCCGGCAACACGCAGTGGCACCAGATCAAGCGCGGCGCGCTCACGGGCTGGGCGTACTACCGCTACCTTGAGCCCATCGATCTGACCGGCCCGTACAACGACATCCTGCGCGTCGCATCCAGCTCGGCCATTGCCGCGTACTATTGGCCGGGACGTGGCCGCGCACCGACTGGATATGTAAAGGGCATGGCCCTTTCATTCGGACGCATGTTTTACAAGCTCGCCGACCGCGATCCAGCAGCGCTCGAAGTGGCCAAAGCCAGCACAACCGCCACCGCCACCGACGCGCTCGCGCACTATGCCGCGCAGTTCCGCGCCCTGGGCATGAGCAACGACGCGACGGGCATCGACACCCTGCGCCACGTCTTCACGCTGATGCTGGGCCTGGGCATGCGCGAGAGCTCGGGCCGCTACTGCGAAGGCCGCGATCGCTCGGCCAGCAACGTCACTGCCGACACCGCCGAGGCCGGGCTGTTCCAGACCAGCTGGAATATTCGCAGCTGCAGCGCGCTCTTGCCGCCGCTGTTCCGTCAGTACAAGAGCCGCCCCGCCGGCTTCAAAGAGGTCTTCGCCGAGGGTGTCACCGTGCGGGCTGGCGACCTGGACAACTTTGGCACGGGCGACGGCCGCGACTATCAAGAGCTCGCCAAGTCCTGCCCCGCATTTGCCGTCGAATCAACCGCCATCGGGCTGCGCAACCGTCGCGCGCACTGGGGCCCCATCAACCAGCGCACAGCCGAGCTGCGCACCGACGCAGATCGCATGTTCTTGGAAGTCCAGCATGTCGTTGAGAAGACCGATCTGCGCAGCGTGCTGCTGTAGCGTCGACCGGCTCGCCCTACAGCGGATAGCTCAACGTCAAGCCCAGGCCCCAGGTCAGAAGCAACACGAGCGGCAGCAGGACGACAAAGACCAGCGCCGTATATCCCATGACCTGTCGCGCCGACAGCCCCAGGATCGCCAGCGTCGGCAGCATCCAAAACGGCTGCACCAAGTTGGCCAGTGCTTCGCCCAGGTCATAGACCGCGACCATCCAGCCCAAGTGGACCTTTAGGCGATGGGCGGCCGCCAGCACGTACGGTGCCTCGATCAGCCACTTACTGCCTCCCGACGGGACAAAGATGCCGAGCAGCGCCGAATACACCGCGATGAGCGGCGGCAGCGTCGCGCGACTGGACACCCCGACAAACAAGTCAGCGATGCGCTGGTTAAGCTGCGTCGCGCTCAGCATGCCGGCGATGCCGCCGTAAAAGGGAAACTGCAGCAGCACTCCCCACACGGCCGGCGTTGCCTCGGCAAACGCGCGCTGCAGGCGGGCCGGCGTGCGATGCAGCGCCGTTCCGAGCAGCAACAACACCATGATCACCGAGTGCAGCGTGATCGCCTCTAGCAGCCGCGGCGCCGCCGCGAAGTACGCGATCAGGTACCCGCCCCCGAGCGCGACGATCCCCGCATTGAGCCAGGGCGAGTGTTCTAGAAAGTCTCCAGGGCGACGCGGCGCCGTCGCGGCCGCGGGCAGAAGCGCCTCGCCCTCCGCAAGCGAGATGCCCAGCTGCTGTGCCGTCTGCGTCTGTGGCCCCACGGGCGAAAGCCAGCCCATCACCAGCGTGACGATCACGATCTCGACGAGAACCGAGACCAGCGACTGCCACAGAAAAATCGTATGCGAGAGCGGCAGCAGGCCACGACCAACCGCCGTTGCTGCTGCGCTTGCTGCGCTGCCGCCCGCACAGCTCGCCTGACCGCACTCGACGATGTGGGCCAGCGCTTCGGGCACGGCACCCGGCGTCGCCATTTGCAGCGCAGCCGAGCCGGACAGCCCCTGCGCCCAGATGCTGCCCAAGCCCAAGAAACTGGCGGCGGCCAGCGCGCGATAATCGACGGCCTGCCCGCGTTCCGCGAAGCGTCGGGCTACCGCGCGTGCCAGAAGCGCCGAGAAGACCAGCGAAAAGCCCCAGTTCAGCCACGACGACAGCAGCGCCAGCAGTGTCACAAACGCGACGGCACGCCGCGGCGTGCGAGGCACGTCGCTCAGCGCGTGCAGCAGGCGCGCCACCGCCGGAGCGCTCGCCACCAAGTGCCCCGTGATGATCACCAGCGCCATCTGCAGCGTGAACGGCAGCAGCGAAAAAAAGCCCTTGCCCCAGGCCGCGAGCAAGGGCCCCGCCGCCCCCTGCGTGCTCCACAGTCCCGCGGCCAGCACAACCCCCGTCGAAAGCAGCGCGAAGACAAAGGCATCCGGCAGATAGCGTTCCAGCAGCCCGACGAAGCGCAGCGCCCCCCGCGCCAGCCAACCGTCGACCGTCACCGTCGAGGAAGAAGAGCGAAGACTCATCATGATGGGTAAAGTTCGTTCATGATTACCCATGTCGACAAATTTATTTTGTTTTTTTTATTACCAGTTTGGATTCAGTCTGATGATTTCCTGGCAAATGCGCACAAACATCAAAATACGAAGCTACGGAGTTGACACGAAGCAGGTCTCTGAAGGCTTTATGTGAACCATGTTGCTCCAGTAGTACTTCGCTATATATATCGTACTTATTAGAGCTTTTCAAGCTTTTTATTACTTCATAAGAGCTATAATTGAGCGCCATTCACGCTGCCTATCTTTGCCACCACAGCGACGAGAACAGGCCATCGAGGCCACCCCCAAGACACTGACTTTTTTCGGCCACAGCGGAATTCGACAAAAAGGGGACGAATTCTAAAATTGTATTGGCGCACTGCGCGCTCCGTGCTAGGAGTGGCATTCATCACCGCCATGGAAAATCAAGCTCTATCCCCAATGGACGTCTTGCCCGCCGCCATCCGGTTAATTACGCAGGAGCTGCGCCCGTGGGCAGGCCCTAAGAAGCAAGCGGTATATGACGACATCGCCCGCGTGCTGGCCCAGGCACAGCGACAGCTTGAGCGCCGCTATAAGCGCAAAGGCACGCTGCCGGCGATGACCATGGGCATCACGCCTCCCAGCGATGCCGAGAGCCTGCGCGAGTGGGGTGCCCGCCTGCGGACGCGGCGAGAAGCAGCCAGCTTGACCCGCGACCAGCTTGCGCGCTTGGCCGGCGTCGCCGACAGCACGATCCGCAACCTAGAGACCGGCCGCCATCGCCCCACGCGGCAGATCCTCATGCGCCTGCAGTCCGTGCCGGATCTCGGCATTCCGTCACCGGGAGCCGATCCTTCGGCGGCCTTGGCAACGGCGCCGGCCGATGACGATGTGCTCGATGGCTTCCAGTGCAACTGCTGGTTTGCCCCGGAATACGACTCGATCCAGATGGCGCAGGACATGGTGCAGTCGGTAAACGGCCGCGGCGGTCACGTCGAACAGACGCACCTGTACATCGATCCGGCCAGCGCCGCCGCCTGGTGTGCCGTCACCGCGCAAGAGGCCTGGCAGAGTGGCCCCGGTTACACGGCGCTCACCGACTGCGTGCGCTATATCAAAGAGCTTGTCCACGACGCACCGCTGGATGTCATCGGCCTGGGCCCCGGTGAAGCGCGCGACGAGGTGCGCTTGGTGCAGAACCTGGCGCAAGAGGGGCTCGACAAGATCCGCCTGTTCCTGCTCGACATCAGCGCGCCGCTTCTGAGCACGGGATATCGCAATGCGGCACAGGTGCTCGGCGATCTGGGCGGCGTGGCGGTGTACGCCATCCAGGGCAACTTCCACAACCTGCCCAGCTACACCGGCTTGTTTCAATCGGCGGGACGGCGACGCATCGTGTCGATGTTTGGCTACACCTTCTCGAACCTGAACCACGAGCAGAGCTACCTGCGCAATACGCTGTCGGTTCTGTCCGAAGGCGACTTCCTGCTGCTCAACCTGCCGGGCGTGTTTACACCCTCGCGCGATCCCGACGAGATCTTGGCCAAGGACCGCGCCTTCAACCGCCTGGCCTCGGATGGGTCGCGGGCTCCGGCGCCGCGCATGGCCGACTTCCTGACGGGCGTATTTAAGCGCCACGTGCGTGGGCTGCGCAGCGTCCGCGTCGAAAACCATCTCGACTTTCAGAGCTGCCTGGTGCCCGGCAGCTATGCCGTCGACGTTCGCGCCCATGTGCGACTGGTGCGCGGGGGCGAGCGCGAGTTTTCGATCTACTACAGCCGACGCTATGACCCGGACGGACTGAACGCCTTCATGGCCAAAAATGGCTGGGAGCCGGTCCGCACCTGCCGGTATTCCGTCGACACGTACCCCATGCTGCTGTGCCTGTACCGCAAGACCGGGCAGCTGCCTTCGCCTGTGCCGGCTGAATAAGCCGCGCAACCGAATCAGCCGGCGCTGAGCAGTCCGCCGCCCGTCGCGCGGTGGCTGACGTCACAAAGATCGGGCCACTGCTCCGTCGTCGCTGCCCAGAAACGGCAGCCTTGACAAGCCCTGTTGTTTACGCGATGAGGGGCTGCCTCGCTGACGGTTCAACCCAACGGTCCGCCGCGTCTCACCGCTTCTGGAAAGGGGTTCTGCCTTGCTGCATCGTTATCGCTCTGTCCGCTTCCTCGGTCCAGGAGCGCTGTTCTCTGCGCTCCTATCCACGGTGTTCGCTGTCGGCTGCTCGCCCCCCGCGCCGCCGCTGAGCAGCCTGGAACAGAACGTCTTTGCGCGAAGCTGCACGTTCAGCGCCTGTCACCCGGCATCCGCGTCGCCGGCCGGGGGACTGAGCTTGGCGGGCAGCACCTTTGAAAAGCTGGTCAACGCCAAGTCAAAGCTGGCGCCGGACAAGCTGCGCGTCGTGCCCTTCCAGCCGGACCAGTCGTTCTTCTTTGAAAAGATCGCGCAAGAAAAGCCCAGCGCCGGCAAGCGCATGCCCCCTGACCAAGCTCTGCCCGACGAAGAAATCGCCCAAATTCGCGCCTGGATCGAAGCCGGCGCCGAGAACAAGTAACCCGCTTCCGCCAGGAGAACTGACATGTCTCGCCACATCACTGCCGTACTCGCGCTCGCCTCTGCCTTGGCCGCTTGCAGTCCCGCAGAGTCCGACGAAGACGCTCTGCTGCGGACCGCCGTCGATCTGCGCCTGCCTATGCCTCAGCCAGATCCAAAGTATGTTGATTTTGTCGGCCTAGATACGGTCATTAAGCCCGGCGAAGACAAAATGGTCTGTGTGCATGTCAAACATGAAGGCGCCGCGATCGCATATGATGTTGCGCAGACTATGCAAAGTAAATTTGGCCATCATTTTATTCTACTGAAAGCCAAAGAGCCCAAGCCGCCGGGGACTGTTGAAGACTGCGCGAAAGCGGAGGACATGGCGAAGTACGATGTCCTGACGATCCCCGAGTTCGAGCTGCCAGCCGGCCAGGCGTTCTACCTCGAATCAGGGACGGCGATGGTCATGCAGTCCCACTACGTCAATACGTCGCGCGAGCCGATTCGAATCCGCGATGTTCTGCGCATTCGCAAAGTTGATATCTCCTCGGTCAAAACGTGGGCTGCGACTTTTGCCTTGGCTAGCCTAACGTACAGCGTTAAGCCCTTTGAACGGCTCAAGCATACCTTCGATTGCAAGATGCCCAGCGACCAGCAGTTGATCATGATTGGTGGGCATATGCATGAATGGGGCACGAAGTTCAGCTTTGCCTATGGCGATAATCCGACCGGAAACATGAAAGAGCTCTATAAGGTCGACACATGGCGTGCCGAATACCGCGATGCGCCGCCAACGACGCTGATGCGCGACAAGCCGCTCTTGCTGCCGGCGGGCACGTCGCTGCGAACCGAGTGCCAGTGGTACAACGACACGATGGAGCCGCTGACGTTCCCGCACGAGATGTGTTCGAGCTTTGGTGTGGTGCTCGGCACGCGCGACAACTGGAGCTGCATCCTCGACAAGTAGGAGACACGCATGACCCGCCGCAGCCTAGGGCTTGGCCTCGCATTCCTCTTGCTGGCCTGCAGCAAAGAAGCCCCCTCAGAAGAGATGATGGAGCCGCCGGGGACGCTCAAGCTTCGCTTCGGTCTTGCAGAAAGCATCCGCGACGAAGCTCGGATGGCCAAGTCGGTCCGCGGCACCGCATACGGCGATCTGTTCGCAAGTGAAGACGTATCGGTCGTCGGGCCCATCGACGGGGCGATGGAAGTGGCCAACATCCGCATGGCCATGGACGTCAGCATGAACGATGTCAGCGAAGGCCAGTGGACCAGTACGCCGCTTAAGGCAGGGAAGTACACCTTCCTTGGTTTTTTCGACGTCGATGACAAGTCGACGCCGGACAAGCGGCGCCCGGTGAGTGGCAACCCCGTCACACTGCCGTTTACCAACAAGTTCGACGTCAAGCCGGGCGGGGAAACCACGGGCACCGTCCGCTTCGACCTGCTTTTCAACTAGCCTCGATACGCGCGTGCCTTCGCTGCTTACTTCATCGTCGGTGCCCGTCGCTGTGATCTCGCGGCCTGGGGTGGACTATGCCCCGGCGCCGTATGGGCCGCCCAGTGCGGTCTATGAGATGGTCGAAGCTGCCTTTTCGCGGCTTGGGCTCGACGGAGGAAGGGCGGGAACAGCGGCGTGGAATCCGCTGTCCGACGTGATCCAGCCCGGCGATCGCGTCGTCATCAAGCCCAACTTCGTCACCAACCAGAACTTCCACACGCGCCTGACGGGCGAACACCTTTCGTGTTCGTCGACGCACGCCTCGGTGCTGCGGCCGATCATCGACTATGCGCTGCGGGCCGCGGGGCCGCGGGGGCGGGTCAGCGTCGTCGATAGCCCGGCGGAAGGCTGCAACCTGGACGAGGTCGTGCGGGCGCTTGGCGTGCGCGATCTTCTGGCGGATTACCGACGGCGTGGCTTCGAGATTCCGCTGATCGATCTGCGGCACTTTCGCATCGTCCCGCGCATGCTGCTCGACAACCTGCAGCGAGCTGGGCGCTCGTGGAATCTAGGCCTCTTGCAGCACGAGCGGCTCGACGGCGATCCGCTGGGCTATCACGTCGTCGATCTCGCTGCGCGCTCGCGCTTCGCCGAAGTCCACGAGCGCGCAGCCCGCCTGGCCTTTCATCGCGCTCACCCGCGCACTCCGGTTTCTCATCACAGCGACGGACGGCACGAGTATTCGCTGCCGCGCACAGTGCTCTCGGCCGATGCCATCATCACCGTCGCCAAGATGAAGACGCACAAGAAGTCGGGCGTGACCCTTGCGCTGAAGTCGGCCATCGGCCTGACCAATCAGAAGTACTGGCTGCCCCACTACACGCGCGGCACCGTCGAGGAAGGCGGGGATGAATACCCGCTGCGACCACCGGCTCTGTCGCGCCTGCGCAACCAGCTTCAGCGGGTGTCACTGCCACCGCCGTTTGCCGATCACTCGCTGGTGGCGCGAGCGCCGCTGGTGGCGCAGTCGGCCGGCATCACCATGGATGGCTTTGTCGTCGAAGGCTCGTGGGAAGGAAACGACACCCTCTGGCGCACGACGCTGGACCTGTGTCACGCCCTGCACTACGCCGATCACGAAGGCCGCCTGCACGACCGTCCGGTGCGTCAGCATCTGGCGTTGGTCGACGGCATCTTCGCAAGCGAAGGCGAAGGCGAAGGCGAAGGACCGCTGGCCTCGACACCGAAGCGGGCCGGCTTGCTGGTGGCTGGACGCGATCCAGTGCTGGTCGATCACGTGGCAACCCAGATCATGGGCTTTGATCCACAGCGCGTTCCGACGGTGCGCGAGGCACTGCGCAGGCCGCTCTTGCCGACCTCGGACCTGGCTGGGCTGGACACGCGACAGGATGGCCCGCTCCCGGACTCGCCGTTTGTTCCACCCAGCACGTGGCCGTCGCTGCGTATGCCCTGAGCGCACAGCGCTGGTTCCGTGATGCCGTCCGCGTTCTGTGTCGACACGCCCGAGCCTCTGCCAAGCGAGCTACGCGCCGCCTTGCTCAGCCACTTTCCCGACGGAGCGCCCGGTGCCGCGCTGGGTGTGCTGCACGCGGGCCGCTGCTATGCCGGCGGCGCTGGGCTCGCGTCGCTCGATCCGGCGATCGCGTTTACGCCGCACTCGCCGTTCCGCGCCTGTTCGATCACCAAGCAGTTTGTGGCGCTGCTGCTGCTTCAGCTTGCGGCCGAGGGTCGCCTGTCGTTGGACGATCCGCCGGGAAACCATGTGCCAGCGCTGCGCGGCCTGGACGCCCGGCTGCGTCTGTGGCACTTGGCCCAGAACCGCTCAGGACTGCCCGATTATTGGTGCGCGGCGATGCTAACCGGCGCCCAGCCCGAGACCCCATTTTCCGAGGCTGCGGGCCGCGACTTGATCACCCGACTGAGCGCGCAGATGTTCCCGCCCGGCGCCGGGACCCGATACAACAACGGCAACTTTCGCATGCTGCAGTGGGTGCTTGAAGCGGTGACCGGCGCGCCGCTTTCGCTGCTGCTGCAGGCTCGCATCTGGGACCCGCTGGGGATGCGGGCGAGCTATCTGGGTGAAGACACCGCGCAGCCGCTCGACGGCATGCGCGGCTTTTACGCCCCCAAGGGCGCCGGGCCCGACGCGTGGGAAGAGGAGATCACGCGCATCGTCTGGTCCGGCGATGCCGGCATGGTGACGACTCTGCACGACCTGTTGCGCTGGGAAGCCGCCCTGCTGGGGGACGGCCCCGTTCGCCTGCCGCAGGCCGAGCGTCTCGGGGATGCCCTGCCCCGCCCCGACGGCTCGACGGCGAGCTATGCCTTTGGCCTGAACAGCGTTCGCACCGCGGGACGGCGCATGCACTGGCACAGCGGCGCACTGCGCGGCTTCCGCATGATGCACCTGCGCTTTCCCGAGGACGGATCTAGCGTAGTTCTTCTAATGAATCGTACGCAGAATCCCATGCCGCTGGCCTTGTCGTTCGCCGCCGTGCTGGGCCTGCAGCCAGCCTGGGATCGCCCGCAGCCCGCGACGGCGCATGGCTGCGAGCTGCCGCAGGGGGCGCTGTGGTGCCAGGCGCTGGATCTGGTGGCGGAGGTTGCGGGAAGCGTCGACGCTCCGACGCTGAATCTGGGGATGGACACGCAGCCTCTCGTCTGGACCGGACGACAGAGCTTGGCCTCGGGCGACGGTTTCTTGCACGCAACCGCATACGCTCAAGGCCTGAGGATCGAGTCACGCAGCCAAGGTTGGCGCGGTGACTTCGCGGCGCTTCCCGTCGAAGACGTCCGTCCGCAGCTAGCTGGCAGGCGGTTTGAAAACCCGCGCCTGGGCAGCCACGTTGCCTTTGGCGCCGACGGAGGTTCGCTGATCTTTGCGGGGCCACACGGCCACTCGCTGCGCTATGCCGTGCGCCCACTCGGTCGAGCCATGGCGGCCTTTGACTGCCCACGCGCCCTCGACGAACCTCCGCCGGGCCGCTTTCACCTGCGCCTCGAAGGAGATCGCCTGCACGTCGGCTGCCTGTTGGCCGGCGGCCCCGATCTCTGCTTCCACGCCGCAGGCTGAGAGGGGCCGAATCGGGCGCTGTGGGAGCGCTTTAGCGCGCTTTTCTGGGCTTGCGCGCGGTCGGCTTTTCGGGCGATGGAATCAGCGCGCCACAGCGACGGCACACAACGGACTGATAGAGCAGCGTCAGCGCCACGGTCTGGATATGCCCACAGACTGAGCAGCGTCGCTTGCGCATCGGCATTCCGGCTCCAGCGGGGATCATGACGAGTTCCTTTCTAGACATGCACCTGAGCGCCGGCAGCGGCTAGGGCTGCTTCGACGGACTGCGTTGCGAGGGTTCGGGCGAGGGTTCCAGTTCCTGCGACGGAGAGTCCGAGGACTCGCCCGCGTCGCATCGCCCCAGAAGTCGGTCCATCGCCTGACGGATGCCGACCCTCGACCCGACCAGATAGACGACGTCGCCCGCCTGTAGACGCTCGCGAGAGCCTGGGGCCTCAAGCAACGTCCCGTCGCGCTCAAGCGCCACGATCAGCGCGTGCGTTTGGTTGCGCAGATCGAGATCTGCGGCGCTCATTCCGACGCAGGGGCTCTGCGAACGCACCAGGACGCTTTCGATCTTTAGGTTGGCCAGGCGCCCGTGCTGGCTCATCGTCGGGCGCGGCAGCGTGACCGCGCGCTGTGATTTCTGCGTCGCGTCGCGCGCTTCGCGAAGGCAGCCGACGATCACGTTGCGTGGGATGGTCAGCAGACGCAGCAGCCGCGCCAGAAGCTCAACGCCTCCTTCGACCTCTTCCGCGACGACATCGCTGGCGCCGATGCGCAAAAGATAGTCGCGCTCGCCCAGATAGCGGGCCCGCGTCAGCACGGGTACGCCGGGGGCGATCCGACGCGCGGCATCGGTCACGCGCTGGGCTGACCCAGGATCGTTCATCAACAAGACCAGGGCCTTGGCCTCTGCGAGGTGCGCGTGCCCAAGGGCCTCGCTGCTGGTGGCGTCGGCGTAGTACACGGGAAGTCCACTTCGCCGCGCCGAGCGCACCACTTCGGCGTTTAGCTCCAGCACGACGTACGGAACCTGCGCGCGACTAAGGGCCTGCGCCACCAAGCGCCCGGCCACGCCATAACCGACGACCACCACGTGATCGCGGATGGCCTGCTTGGCGGCCTCAGATTCAAAGATGCTGCGTGCCCCCAAGAGGCGTGAGAGCGGGGCCAAGAGGCGCTCACCCGCCGTGATGTGCGGCGCGATTCCGACGAGGGCTGGGGTCAGAAACATGCTCAGGATGCCCGCAGACAAGAGCGGCCGGGTGGCCTCGGGGTCGAGCAGACCGGCTTGCTCACCAAGCTTGACCAGGACAAAGCCGAACTCACCGAACTGCGCCAGACCGACGCCGGCCAGCCACGCCGCCCGCGCCGGAAAGCGCATGAGCAGCGCCGAAAGCGTGGCCAAGAGCCCCTTGCCCACAAGGAAGCCCATCAACAGCAAGCCCACCCAGAGCGGATGCGAGAGCGGAACGCGCACATCGAACAGCATGCCCAGCGAGACGAAGAACACGCTGACAAAGGCATCGCGCAGCGGCAGCATTTCGCCCATGGCGCGGTGACCGTATTCGGTGTCCGCGACGACCAGCCCGCCAAGAAACGCCCCCAACGCCAAGGACAGACCCACCAGCGAAGTCAGCCAGGCGGTGCCGATGCACAGCGCCAAGACGGCCAAAAGAAAGATCTCGCGACTGCGGCTGGCGTCGACCCAGGCCAGCACGCGCGGAACCAAAAGACGCGCGATCGCCAGCGTCGCCACCACGACGATTCCCGCCTTGAGCAGGGCCACACCGACTGCGAGCAGCGCTCCGCCCCCTGTGGACCGCGCCAAGAGAGGCACCACGAGCACCATCGGCACAACGCACAAGTCTTGAAAGATCAGCGTGCCGACGATGAAGCGACCGTGGGGGGCGTCTAGCTCACGGCGTTCCGCGAGGAAACGCAGGACGATGGCGGTGCTCGACATGGAAAAAACAAAACCGAGCAACAGGCTGCGCGAGATCGGCTGCCCGAGGCCCACGCTGATGGCGCTGGTCACGAGGGTCGTCAACGCCACCTGCGCGATGCCACCGAGTGCGACCTGGGCAAAGATGTGCCGCAGGCGCTCCAGAGAAAACTCAAGGCCGATGGTAAACAGCAAGAGCACGACGCCTAGCTCGGCCAAGGTCTCGATCGAGCCCTCAGACCGCACCAAGCCCAGGCCATGCGGCCCGATAAAGGCGCCGACGATCAGCAGGCCAGCGACGGTGGGCAGCCGCAAACGCGACAGGATCAAGGTCACCACCAGACCCAGCCCGGCGATCAGAGCCAGCTCATTCAAAAAAGGAATGTGCGTCATCTGCATCTCTCCCTCTGCACACCGGACGCGGCGCGCGGAGCGTGGTGAAGCGACGAAGGCATGACGTGGAAGGGCCAGCGAGCCGATCCACATGGCACACGGTCAAGGCGAGGCCGATCGTCGGTCTGGCCTGCGCTTTGGTACCGACGCTAGACTCGCCCCGTGGAGCGTCGCCCAGCGATCCACAGAGCGTGCCCGTCGGGCGACCTAGCAGTTCATGTTGGCCGCGATCAGCACGGTCAGCAGTAGAAGCCCGATCAGGGCAATGGCTGTGCTGCCACGGCGTGGTGCTGATGGCGAGTCCGCGGTGCTGTCGGGATCCCCCGTCGCCGCTGTGCGGTTGTCGATCGACATAGGCCACTCCCTTGGATGCGGCTGCACCCTGGTGTCGCGCGGTCGTTGTTCAGGTTCAGACGTTTTCTCTACGCGACCGAGGGAGGAGCCCGCGCACGACGTGAACCCCGATACAGACCGTCCCGTGGGGCGCAATGCACCGTTGGGAACAGCGCAGCCGCCGCCTGAAACAGTCGGGGCGAACAGATAGGCAGCAGCGCCACCGATCCGCTCTTGCTGTGCGCGTGACGCCCAGAGCCTCCGCGGCGATCGCTCTGCACGCTCTGCCGCTTGCTCGCGCAGTGAAGCGCCAGGTGGTCGTCTCGCTGCGTAAGCTGAGACGGCCCGCGCACAACAAGCTCGGCGCGCACCCCTGGCCCGGTCCAGAGCGCGATGACCAAGAGCGCAAGGAGGGCGAGACGCGACCGCATCCTTCGACGCTACCACGCCTGGATATCGCGATCCACGCAGCGCTCGGTCGCCATGCGACCTGTGACGAACCGACGTCGTGTCGACGCCGCAGCCTCAGAAAACCCCATCCGCAGCACAGACGAGTCGGACTCACCGCTGCAGTTTTGCCGCCGGCCCCCGGCGTTTCCGGGGGAAAATATGCTGCCCCTTTTTCTTTCATTAGGAGTAGACGATGCCCAAGAACCGAATCCGCGGACCGGCGCTGGCCTTGATGTTGGCGCCTGCGTTGGGTGCCTGCAGCAACGGGTCGGCGATGACTGGCGATGGCAAAGACATGGCCGATCCCGCGCCTCCGACCGACATGACGACGTCCAGCAGCGACATGGCCACGGCGCCCCCCTTCTGCGCGGGCGGCACGCTGACCAAGGCCCAAGACAACCAGTTCATGGGAAGCTGGGCGATTCAAAGCAAGGTCACGCAGTCACAAGACGTGCCGGGCTTTGGCACCAAGGAATCGACCACCACAACGCTGTCCTTTGCCGACTTCAAGCTCGACGGTCAGAACCAGCTGGTGATGACGCAGAAGGACTGCAAGATCACCTCGACCGGCGTGCCCGGCGTAAGCTCGGTCACCATCCCCGATGCGGTGCCGCAAACGACGCCGACCAGCACGGCAGCGATCAAGGTCTGTGATACGGGCGGCACGGTTAGCTGGCAGCGCGATCAGGCAACGGTCCTTGTCGGCTGCAAGCTGGCGGACCCCAACACGACACCGCTGCCCACCTTGCCCAGCGACCCCGCGGTCTTCGATCAGGACAACGACGGCAAGTCGGGCGTGACCATCAAGATCACCGGCATCGTCTCGGGCGATGTCTATACCGTGCAGCGGCAGCGCTTTTCGTACACCAGCAGCGCACTGCCGACGGCAGGCAAGGCAAACGGCAGCACGATCGATCGCTCGGAACAAAACACCGTCGATGCATCAAACACGCTTCTCAAGCAGAAAGTGCCGCTCAATCCGGTGGATGCCAAGAGCACGTTCCGGCTGGCGAAGATCACCGGCATCACGACCTGCACCGAGCTGATCGCCCAGGCGGGAACGCTGTTCCCGTAGCCGTCGACCGCGCTCGTCCGGCCCCGCATGCAGCTAGCGAATCGCGCACTTTTCTGGCTGGTAGTTGGCTGAGCACTCGCAGCGACACGTCGCGGCAGCCTGGGGGTCGGCCGACGTGCAGCGCGGCACCACTTTGCGATAGCTGCTCGCCGTGCGCCCCAGCTTGTCGCGATACGTGACCTGCAGATAGAACACTCCGTCGACGATGTCGAGATCCAGCGGATTGGGGCAGGTGGCGATGTTGGACGTGTCGTTGGGGTTCGGCATCGTCAGGTGCCACGGCGCCGCACCCTCGCTCCGAGGAGGGACAAAGCCGCTCGGCAAGGGAGCAAGCGGCGCTGTGCGCTCGTCGGAATACAGCACGCCACCCGGCACGACCAGCGGGCTGCCATCCGGTGCTTTGGCCCGCCTTAGCTCGCCGAGCAGGCTGCCGCCGCGCTGGCTGACGTTGCGCACCGCCGCCCCCACGAACAACACCCAGCCGCCCTGAATCGGCGGTTGCAGGTCGATGCTGTCTCCGTCGTTGAGCACAACCAGCGAGTCAAGCGACACGGTCAGGCGCGCCGGGACGATCTCAGGCGGGCCCTCGAAGGACTCTTCACAGGCGAAGAGCCCCAGCGAAAGAACGAGCAGGCAGGCAGAGCCCACGTGGGCTGTCAATCGCCGCTTGCGGACGCCGTCGAACAAGGCCGTGTTCTCGTCGCTGTGCGGCGACGCGCGCCCCGACATCACCGGCCAGTCGCTGCGGTCGTTGAACTGCGCGGTCCGGCTAAAGTACGCTGCACTCATGGCGTTTCGAGAGACAGCACGTTGCAAAGGAGCATGGGTCATGAAGAGCTCGTCGATCTCGCGTCGGGGCCTGATCGTAGGTGCCTGGGGCGCGTTGGGTGCCTTGTTGAGTCTGCCAAGCCTTGCGCACGCTGCACAGATGCCCGAGGACATCCTCAAGGGCAAGCTGATTGTCAGCACCGAATCTTTGCCCACCAAGTGGACGTCTGCGGCGCAGTTCGCCGCGAGGCTAAAAAGTTTGCACAAAAGCTCGGTCACTTACGATAAGAAGACCGGCAAAGTTGAAATTTACTACGCGGGTTTCTTCGCGCAGCCAGTTCCCGATGTGCAGGTCAACTTCGTCATCTACGACATCACCGACAAGTCGGCAGGCAAGGCCAAAAAAGGCGCCTGGGAAGCATTCCTGGGACGCAAAGGGGACCGCGTCATCTTCAACCGTGTCGAGCTCGACAAGGAAGACCTGGAGATGAACAAGAAGTACCTCCTGGCCATCGAGTTCCGCGGACGAATCATCGCTCAAAGTGAGCTCATCATTCGCGGCGAAGGCCCGAAGTACTCCGGCAAAGTTGAGTTCTCTGAAGAAGAGGCCAAGAAGAAAGAGTGAGGATCATGCAGACAAGACGAGCGGCTGGCTGGGGGGTGGTGGGCGCAGTGCTGCTGGGCCTAGGCGGGGGCGGGCTCTGCACCGATGGATTCGGCGTTCGCATCGCCCACGCCGAAGAGACGATCGAGCCGAGCGCACGGGGCGAAGCAGGCAGCAAGCTCGTCGGGAACAAGGGGGCCGCAGCACTGAAGGCAGGCGCAGGTCGTGAGAGCACGGCGACGACGACCAAGACGGAAAAAGGCGCGGCCAAGGACCTTGGCAAAGAGAAGAAAGGCACCGACAAGGCGGACCCGGCGGCGGACGCACTTTCCCCCGTGCTTGCCGATCTGCGCCGCACAGGCGGCCCCAGCGACGAGCGGGCAGCAGTAGCAGCGGCGCAAAAACTCGGCACCATGACCTCGCCGGCTGCCACCGACGCCTTGTTGACGGAGCTGTCGACGGGGCTTTCACCCAATGTGGCGATGGCGGCGCTCGATGCCTTGATCGCGCAAAAGCCCGCCGCTGCAGACACGCAGCTTCTGCCCGTCTTGTCGCTGTACGCGCGGCACCGCAATGCCGAGCTTCGCCGTCGCGCAGTGACCGCGCTTGCGATGCTGCCCGATACAACAGGGACCTCGCAAGTGGTGCCGCAGCTGATCAGCGCACTTGGGGATGCCAGCGCCGAGGTTCGACAGGTGGCAGCCCAGGCCCTGGGAACTCGCCACGAAAAGAGCGCTGAGCCCGCGCTGATCAAGCTGCTTCTGCGCAAGGATCCGGCGGCGCCCGCGGCCCTCGGTCAAGTCGGTGGCGCCGACACCGCCCGCGCGCTGTCTGAGATGATCGGCAACGTCCCCGACCGCATGATCCTTGAAACCCTGGGCGAGCTGCTCAAGCGCCCGGACTTCGGGCCCGAGCAGGTGCGCGTCCAGGTCGTAAAGACCATCGGCAAGATGCCCGGCTCGCAGACGCTGGATATCTTGTCTGACTACGTCAAGCAGACCGCGCCCGGCGGCGGACAAGCGGCGGGCAAAGTCGCTGCCAAGGCCGCCAAAGACGCTGGCAAAGACGCCGGCAAGGATGCGCCTCGCCCGTCGCGTGTCGAAGCACAAAAGATCATCGAGCAGCGGACCGCCAAGTAGCGACCGCCCGTCAAAATCACCCCGCAGATCAATCCATCGCAAAGGCTGCGCGCGAGCGATGCGCCGCGTGAGCAGACCGGGAAGTGGACCGTGATGTCGCCTGTGAAATGGGAACCGAAGGCCTCAACGATCGCCGTCGTGCTGGGGGCCGGCGCGCTGTTCTTTTCGGCCTGTGCCGAGCCCGCCTTTTCCGTGCATACGCTCGATAACGAACTAAAGACCCTGCAGCCTGTGCTGACTCGCCTGCGTCAAAGCCCACAGGCGGCGAGCAGCGGGCACGGCATGGCCTATGTCTTTGCCGGTCCTGAGCGACGAGGAGACAAGGATCTCGGCAGCGCAGAAAAGACGCTGTATGGCTACGACCTGACCGATGGTCGCCTGGTGTTTGCGACGCCGTCGGATGTGCGGTCGCGCTTTGTCGTCACGCAGAGCGTGCTGGCGCACCGCGAAGGCGCAGGAGATCTGGTCTTGCGCGATGCTCGCTCGGGCGCGGCGCGGGCCCGCGTGGCGCTTTCCGAAGGCGAAACGCTGGCTGGCATTGCCGGGGACGAAGGCCGCATCTACTACGTCACGCGCGTGCAGGCCGACAGCAAAAAGGGCGAGACCGGCAACCGCAGCTTTGTCACGGCTCTGGACGAAAATGGCGCACGACTGTGGCGCATCCCGGCCCCTGGCACCGTCGGCTCCCCCGCGGCAACAGGCGGCATGGTGGCCGTGCCCTTCCGCTATCAAGAGCTGGTGGTTCTCGACGGTCGCTCGGGAAAAGAGCTGTCGCGAATACGCCAGAAAGACGAGCAGATTGGCTTCGTTCGCTCGGCCCCCGGCTGTTTCTTCTATGGCGTCGGCGACAAGGGCATGGCCGTGCTCGACGAGTCCAGCGTGAAGGCCGAAAAGAAAAAGATCGCGTATCTAGAGCCCAAGCTGGGAGAGCGCGTGCGCGTCTTTTTGAGCTGGGATGGCTATCGCCCCGAGCAGACGCAGTTCAGCGCCTTCGATCGCAACCGCTTGCTGTGGGATGTGCCGGCCGCCGCAGACCCAGGCGCTGGCAAAGTCGCCGATTTTACCGACGGAAAAGCGGTCCTACACAGCTATCGTTTCTTTTTTAATGTCGAGACCACGGGCGGCCGCGTGCGCTGGGCCTATTCCCATCCGCGACAGAACATCATGTCGTCGGATCTGTCGCGCGATGCCGTGCTGTTCGTCGCGCAGGACGGCGAGCTTGGCGCGCTCGATCGCAAGAGTGGCGCACGCGTCTTCAGTGACCGGCTGGAGCTAAAGCCAGGCCAGCAGGTGCTGGGGGCAACCTTTGACACCGCCGGCAGCGCGCTTCAGCTTGCAAGTCGCGGCGGCGACAGCAAAGCCCTCCCGCCCGTGCTCGATGTTCTGCACAGCATCATCTTTGACAAGGACTCAAGCTTCATCTCGGTGAAGCTGTTCGCGGTGCAGACCCTGGGCAGCCTGCCGGGCAAAGACGCCGCCGCTGAGCTTCTGCGCATCGTCACCGCCGAGGGTCTGCCCTCACAGCTAGCCAAAGCAGCCGGCGAAGTCCTCATTGCGCGTCGGGATGCCGATACCGCGGACCTGCTGCTGGCCGCACTCAAGCAAAGCTATGACTTCCTCGATGACCGTCGGCCGCGCGGCATCGACATCCTGGCCAAAGTGGCTGCTGCCGTCGCTGCCAAAGAGACGGTTCCAGCCCTGGCCGAGCGCCTGTTGGATCCGAATACGCCCGCGCCGGCACTGAAGGAAATCGTGGCGGCTCTCACCGACTTGGGCGGCGTCGGCAGTGCCCAAGCCCTGCGCGATCTGCTGCTGCTGTATCGTGCAGATGCGTCGTTTGGAAACGACCTGGAACCGCTGCGCCGCGCAGGCGAAGGTCTGCTGAAGCTCGACGGAGAAGCCGGGCGTCGTACCTTGTTTTATGTTGCGCTAGAGCCGCGCACGCTGCCCGCGCTTTCGAACCACTTGGGCAAGCTGCTCGCCGACACAGCGGTCCGCCGCAACCAGCCGACAAAGAAGCGCTAGCACGGCCTGCCTGCGCCCTCCGCTTCGTCCGATTTGTTGCCCCGCCCTTACTCGTCATCCCCGTCCAGCGAAGGATCCGTGCGACCGCCAGACAGGCCGTGCTTGTCCAAAAGCCGCTTGAGTTGCGTTCGATGCAGCCCCAGCAGGCGCGCTGCGGCGCTGATGTTTCCCTGGGCCTGCGCAAGCGCGGCCTCGATCTGCGCACGCTCGGGAGGCGTCCGATTTCCCGCACGCCCGATGGGTGAGTGCATGGCCACAACGCAGGCCGGTGAGGCATCGAACGCGCGCTCGATCGCCTGACCGGCTTCAGCCGACAGGTGCTGCGCATCGACCTTGTTGCTCGACTGTCCAAGCGCGCTCTGCGCCGCTCCGCGCGCCTCAGCCAAAAGCTCGCGCACATTTCCCGGCCAGTGCCGCAAAAGGCAGGCTTCGATCAGGGAGCTATGCGCTGAAAGCGACGCGTCCACGCCGCGCAGAGCCCGGTCGATGTGGAACGGGATCTCCTCCAAGCGCTTGCGCAGCGGAGGCACTTCGACGGCAGGGCGGCTGAGACGAAAGTACAGGTCTTCGCGAAAGCGACCGCTGCTGACTTCGGCCCGCAGGTTGCGATGCGAAGCGGAACAGAGCTGCAGGTCCACCGGCCGAGGCCGCAGTGCTCCCAGCGGCAGCACCTCGCGCGTCTCTAGCACCCGCAGCAGCTTGGCTTGCACGGCCGGATCCAGCTCGGCGATCTCGTCGAGAAACAGCGTGCCCGAGTCGGCGGACTGGATCAGGCCTTCGCTGTCATTGACCGCGCCCGAGTACGTGCCGCGACGTGCTCCGAACAGCAAGCGCTCGGCCAAGCCCGCGGTGATCGTCGCGCAGTTGATCGCCACGAACGGACCGCTGCGGCTGCTGCTGCCAGCATGGAAGGTGCGGGCGATGCCTTCTTTGCCGCTGCCGCTCTCGCCGGTAATGTGCAGCGTGCGGCCGTGCTGCGCGGCGCGGGTGGCTTGGCCCATCGTCTCTTGCAGCGCCGGTCCCATCACCGTGGCGCCGCGGCACACTACTCCCCAGCGACGATAAGGCCGCGTGTCACCCGACAGCAAAAACACGCTGTCGCCCGTGCGCAGCACACTCGCCGTGGCGCTGCTCAGCTTGCCGGCAACGCGCTGCCCGTCGACGAATGTACCATTCTGACTGCCGTGATCCTCGATGGCGAAGCGCTCGCCATCGAAGCGCACGCAGGCGTGTCGACGCGACATCTTAGGATCCGCCGGCAGCCCGTCGGGCAGCAGGCCCCGCCCAAGCTCAAGCCCCGTCGCTGGCAGCGGCATGACCAAGCAAGTGGCCTGCCCCGCCGTAAACAGCAGCACCAGCCCCGGCGTCGGTCCGCGTGTCGATTCGAGATCCTCGCTGCGCCCCGCTCGTTCGTCGATCGAGTCCCGCTGTGTGGTGGATTGCTTGTCCATCCGCGTGGTTTCCGACGAGAAAATCGCGGCCCTAGTATCGCACGGGGTCGCGCGCATCCGGCGAAGAAATCACCGCGCACGCCGACGGCACAGCGACCGTTTCTGCTACAGCCGCCGCGGCAAAGGCCGGAACGTACCCACCAGTTTTCCGTCGCGCACAAGCAGGACTTCGTCGAACTGCACGATGACATCGCCCTGCTGCGGTCGATAAAACACAAAGTCGCCCGGCTGTATCGGATGGCTGGCCGCGACGTTGAGCAGCGTCTGATTGGGGATGCGCGTGTCGACGGGCCGCGTGTTGTAAAGGGGATGGGAAAACAGGCCGCGAGGATAGACCGGCTTTACATCCCAGCCCCCGCCATAGACAAACAGCGCGTCGCGGCGGTTGCGGTTCCACCACGCCCACAGCGCACCGATCGACTCGGCGTGCGGCAAGGGGCCGGGCGACAGGCGCTTGAGCACCGGCTCGACGATAAATAGCGCCGGCTGCAGCGCCGACAAGAGCTCACTGTCAAAGTCGGCAGGCTTCACCACCGCCGAGCCGATGGCTAGCTCGTTGGCTGGGCTCTGCCACGTCCCGTTCTGTCGATAGCGCGGAAAGGTCTTGCTACCGCCCGAGTTGATCAGCGGCTCGTCGTGAATCAGCGTCGCAAATTCTTTTTTCAGGACATCGCGATAGGCAGCGAGTTGCTTCTGCGCATCGACAAAGGCCTGCGCCTGCGCCGCGCTCGACGACTGCAAGAGCGGCGGCGCATACGGCACATGGCCCTCGTACCCCATGAGGCCGGCGAAGCGAAGCTGGGTTGGATGCGCGGCCAGCGTGGCCATCATGCGGCGCAGCGCGTCGTGATGGGGAACACCGCCGCGGTGCAGTCCCACGTCTAGCTCGATGACGATGTCGAGCCGCTGCCCCCGGCTCTGGGCAATCGCGAGGTACTCGGCAAGTCGCGACTCGTGATCGACCAGCCAGCGGATGCGGGTCGCGGCCAGCTTGTCGGCGGGCGGTGGGTTGGCATAGAACGCGTCGACCTCGCCTGTCGGCAGTGGCTTGCCCAGCAAGATGTCAAGCTGCGTCGGGCCCGGCTGCGAGGCGCTGGGATCGATCTGGACCCAGTGTTCGATCAACGGGCGCAGGTACGGCGCGTGGAACTCCATCACCCGATTGCTGCCCATCGCCGACAGCACGTGGCGCAGTAGCTCATACGACGGCAGCGACTTGGTCGTGGCGCGGTACTGCGCATCGCGGCCCAGCACGGCGCGAATCTGCGCCAGGTTGGCGTCGACGCGGTCGAGATCGAGCAAGGCCACCGGCCGCTGCACCGCAGAGTTCCGCAGCGCCGCCGCCAGCCGGTCAAAGTAGGGATCGGGCTGCACCGCCTCGACGGAAGGGCGCAAGACAGGCACCGCCAAGCCAGCCAGCACCAAGCCCGCGAGCAAGAGTCGACGTTTGCGAATCGCCATGGGCAGAGCATGGCACAAAGCACGGCTCGCGCTCGCGTCTGCCTGCGGGCGTTGCGGCGGCTATCAGCGCGTTGCAGAAGTCGCTGCGGGGCCAAGTCGTTGCGTCGTCGGTGCTCACGTCCCGACGGACGCTCCCCCCATCGAGAGCTTGCGGAATGAGTTCCTGGTCCGGGCAGAACAGGCGGGAACTCGGTGCGCGCCGCTTTGCCACACGCCTGGGGTTTGGCCATCGGCTAAGCGGAGCGGCTCGCCATGCCGAGGGGAAGCCTCAGCGTCCGCGCCCGCTATTCTGGCTCGCCTCGCCTTGGCGCAGCCTGCTTGCTCAAACCCTCGCGGCCCTGGGTGTCCAGAGTCGCGAACTCCGCCCCCCATGGTTGAGCGCCTCGCGTCCCGAGTTCACGCGCTTGTCTTCGCTCCACTCAGGCTCCCAAGCGCTCATCGTCCCGCAGCATAACCGCCCTCAGCAGGTCTGCTGCGGCAAAGCGCGAGCGTCCTTCAGATCGCCCATTCCGCGCACAAAAGCTCGGCTTGGGCGAGGACGGTCTTGGTGGCTTCTTCCTGCAGGTCGGGTGGGTAGCCGTGCTTTTTCAGGATGCGCTTCACCAGGACTTTGATCTTGGCGCGGGCGCCATCGCGGACGACCCAGTCGATGGTGACGCTCTTGCGGACGGCAGAGACCAGCTCGGCGGCGATGACCCGTAGCTCGGCGTTGCCCATCGTCCGGACGGCGCTTTCGTTTTCGGCGAGGGCGTCATAGAACGCGATCTCGTCGTCGTTTAGGCCCAGCTCTTCGCCGCGCGCCTCGGCGGCTTCCAGCTCTTTGGCGAGCTTGATTAGCTCCTCGATGACCTCATGCGTGGCGATGGCGCGGTTGTGGTAGGCGGAAAGCGTCTTCTTCAGCATTTCAGAGAAAGCGCGACCCTGGACCAGATTGCGAGCAGAGCGGGTCTTGATCTCGTCCTTCAGCAGCTTGGCCAGAAGCTCCGACGCCACGTTCTTGTGCTTCAGCCCGCGCACCTCGGCCAAGAACTGGTCCGACAGAATCGAGATGTCCGGTTTCTTCAGGCCCGCGGCGGTGAAGATGTCGATGACGCCGTCGCTGGCCGTGATTGCCTTGGACACAAGCTGGCGCACCGCGGCATCCAGCGCCTCGGGCGACTGGCGTTCCCCCGCTGGCTTGGCGAGCGCCGCCTTGATGGCCTGGAAATAGGCGACGTCATCGCGCACGGCGATGGCGGCATCGCTGGCCAACAGAGAAGCTCAGCTCGACGGCAGCGATACGCTTGACCCTGCGAAGAAGTCCGGTGTACGCATCCGCCTGTCTTTTCGCGTAGCGATGGGAGCAATGCTCATGGCTCAGCTCAGGGATGCCCCTCCTCGAGAGAACGTACGCAGAATGTTGCGGTCGGAGCTTTTGACCGACGAAGATTTTGATGCATTTTGCATCGACTATTTTCCAGCCGTCGCAAATCGGCTTAGCAGCGGTCTGAGTCGAGTTCAAAAAGAGAATTTGCTCCTGCAAATGATTTCGCCGACGCTGATTAGCCAGAAATTGCAAAGAGTGAACGTCGAACCGGGAACCTCATCGCGGGTGAAAACGCTAATCATAGTCGGATTGATTGCCATTCTGGGAACGAGTGCAATTTTATATAAATATATATATTCTCGTAATAATCCTTCAAGTGAGCGGCTGCCACGAGAAGGCGGCGGGAATCAGCTAGAAACGCTACCTGCCCCGGTAGCAGCAGCGGCTCCAACGGTCTCGCCGAGTAGCCATGCTGCTTCTTTAGGCCCGGCGGCGCCTGGGCCAGCGGATACGAAGCCAGCGGATACGAAGCAGTCCGTTACAAAGCCAGCCGCTTCTAAGCCAAGGGCTGCCCAACCCGCTTCGCCGGCTGCCCGTCCGGGGCCGGTTCAGATTAATCGCGTACAGGGCAATCACGGAAATGTCACCATCATACAAAATAACAATTAGGATATTTGTTCTTGTTTCGGCGATTGGGATGTGCTGTTCCTGTGCAGCTCATCTGCCTTCTCGCTCGGGCAGCTACCAGCCGGTTCGCTCTCATCTTGCGGTGGGCACCAAGATTCCCATCGTGCTCCGTTCCGTCGGGATCATCAGCGCGGCCATCGGCACGCCGGGTACCCTAACCAGCCGCGCCAGCCTAAATCCACTCAGCGAAGGTGAACTGAAGCGGGTCGAAGTTGAGCTGGCTACATCCATTAGTGCCGACTTAAGGCTGTCAGGGCTTTTTCGTGCCCCCCACCAGGGCGAAAAGGCCTATCTGTTAGATGTTGAATTTCCACAAATGACGATGTCGGTCTCGTCCTCGTCTACCCTGTTACATGTGTTGACCGGAGTGTTCTTCTTGCTTCCGGCGCTATATGGAGTGCCGTATTGGATCGTCAACATCAATGGCGAGGCAGTGTTCCAACTGTACGAGCCCGGTGGCAATCTGGTCCATGAGACAGTCACCAACACCGATGATTGGTTTGGCGTCGGTCTCTATTACAGGCAGAGACGGCCGATCGGCGATGTAGCGGCCCAATTGGTGCAGCGGTTCAAACTGGCGGCACGGCACAATATTGACGCTATTCAGGCCAAAGTAGCAGTGGCTTCGTATTATGGACAATTTAAGAGAAAAGAGCCGTTTAGAATCATTGAAAATCAAGTTATTGAAATTCATGGCCCAACTCAGATTAACGAGATAGCAAAATCTGCAGCAATAAAGATTGAACAGAATAACCAGGATAAAAAACGCAGGGACGTTCCAAGTAGAAGCAAATAGTGACTGCCGTGCCCAGGCCTGTCGTCGGCGGGGGACCAATGCCCCGTCGAGAAACGCGCGGGAATTTTTCCCGGAAACGCACGCAGCCTCAGTAAGCCAGGGCTAAAAGACACGAAACGGCTGGCTGGGTACAGACCACGATCTTCGAGTACCTCGAGGTCTACTACAACCCCACGCGCAGACACTCCACCCTCGGCTTCATCAGCCCCAACGAGTTCGAAAATAGGAACCCCACAGCGGACTCAACGACGTAACCAACCTGTCCACAAAATCGAGGGAAGGTCCCTTTTCTGCCCTGCGCCACCGCAGCCGTATCGTCGACGCCCTGCCGTATTCACGGGCCACAAATAAACACAAATCAAAAATTGATTAATAAAAATTAATCAATTTATTCGTGTTTGGCTTTGTTGTGATTCGCAGATTCTGGCGCCGTGCTGGCCGTGGCCGACTCGCGCGTCCCGGAACTGGCCTTGTCCGCGCTGGCCTTGTCTGCACCGGCCTTGGGGGCGCTCTTTGGCTGCGGCGGTTCTCGACGGATGAAGTAGGCGCCCGTGACGCTATCCAGCTCGCGATACCGCGTGAGCTCGACGGCGTAGCTCATCTTTCCCCATTCCAGCCAGCGCTTGAAGTTGCCGGCGTCCTGCACGATGTACTCGTACGCGCCGTTCATCCGCGCTCGCGTCCGTACGACCAGCGATTTGTCGTCGGTGGGCAGGGCCAGCATGCTCTGTTTGAAGCCGGCGGTATATGGGAAGTAGCGCTCGGCATTCGACAGGTACAGCGTGCGCACGACGCCGCCGACTCTCTGCGCCGCGCCGGCCACTGCGCTCATCGCACCGCCGATGCTCAGGTCGCCGCGCACGGCAATGACGCGACCGGTGCGGAAAAGCTCGACGAGATAGCGGTACTGGTTCATGTCGTTTAGGAACCAGCGAATGCCCAGCGGCTTGTATGCCGCCTCGACGCGGCGCAGGCGACGCGGCACCGCAAAGTGCGCCATGCGATAGGCCGCGAGCATGCCCCGGCGCGTTGGGGCATCGACTTTGAGTGCTTCGATCAGCTCTTCGACGCGGCGGACGTTGCGGTCTTCCCACAGATCCAAGAAGTCATGCGGCGTCGGAGAGTTGAGAAAAATCACGCCGTATACACGGTGCAGATCGACGACCACTTGATCGAAGTCGAGCAGCACCAAAAGCTCGGGACGGGCCCAGCCCGCCAAAAGATAGTTCTGGTCGGTGCCAACCCCAACATAGATGCCGCCGCGGCCTTCCAGCTGGGTGCGCCACACGAAGTGATTGTCTTCGTTGGACACGATGTAATGGGTATCGCGCACCAAGGAAGGCGGTCGCGGATCGGCGGCCAGCGTCGAAAAAGCCTCAGCCCAAGCCTGCGGCAGCGGCGTCGGCAAGGTCGGCGATACAGCGACCGTCGGATCCGCGTGGCCAAGCGATGCGCAAAAAAGGACAGCGACTACGACAAGCCCAGCCAGCCACCTGCCCATCGAGTGCAAGAGCGACACGTGCAGTTCCTGGACGCCTACTGAAAAATCTCGCGGATTGGCTTGCCAGTAAGGCGGGTCTGCGGTCGCAGGCCCAGCACGGCCAGCGCCGTCGCCGCCGTGTCCATCGTCGAGATCGGCCCCTGGATCGAATAGCCACGCCGCACGCCCGGCCCCATGGCGATCCATGGGATGTTGCGATCCGACAGCAGGGCGCCCGAGTGGTTGTGGTTGTGACCACCGTGGTCCGCCGAGACAATGACCAGCGTGTCACTCAAGATGCCGGCGCGCTCGATGGCTTGATAGATCGTGCCCAGGCAGGCATCGGCATCGCGGGCGGCGCGCTTCTGGTCTTCTGACATCCAGCCGGCCGAGTGGCCTTTTTCGTCGGGATCCGAGAAGTGAACGAAGGTCAGCGCCGGCTTTTCCCGTTCGATGTAGCGCGCGGCTTCTTCGCTGACTTTCTTGCAGTAGTAGCCCGGCCGCTGAAACACATCGACGGTCCCCGGCGGCAGAATGTGGCGCAGCTTGAACTTGCCGACAAAGGCTGCGGTCTTTAGCCCCTGGTCCTCGGCGGCTTTGAAGATCGTCGGTACCTGGATATAGCCCTTCTGCGGTCGCCAGTTGTTCCAGGTTAGGCCGTGCAAGTTCACGTCGACGCCCGACAGCATCGAGGCATGCGATGGCAGCGTCGAGGCCGTGCGAATGGTGCGCGCCCGCCAGCTGTACGCGCCGTTCTTGGCCAGAAGCTGGTGCCACTGCATGCGCTGCTGCTGCGTGATCAGCTCGGGCCGCATGCCGTCTTCGCTGATGATGACGACATGACGCACGTTGGTCGACGCGTCCAGAAACGAGCTCGGCAGCGGGCCGCCAGTCGCGACAAAGCCTGCGCGAGGCAAGACCGAGTCCGTCGGCAAGGCATACGGCTCGGCCTGGGCGACGCGCGGCTGCGTCCCGACCCAGGGATAAAGACCCGGCATTCCAGTCGCGGTGCCAAGAAACAAGGCAGACGCTGCGACTAAGCGATAAGAGGGATACCTAGCGCGCACGCATTCAGCGTATCGCGCCGGGTAGCGCAAAACAACAACAGACTTCCGACGACGACGCGCGTCCGTTGCCGGTGCCTGCTGCCGGCAACCGCGGCCGGTGATCGGCTGGGCAGTCATCGGCTGGCCGATGCTCCATGTTCCCCTTTGCCGTCACCCACCCGTTTGCCGTACGCTGCGCGCTCGCATCACTGGACAGACGCGCGAATGATGGACGATACGACGCACCGACGCAGAAAGCCGGCCGCTGGCGCGACAATCCGCTGGGCGCTGTGGATCTGGGCCGCGGGCTGCGGGGTACTTTTGCCGTCGGCGCGGGCGAGCGAGCCGCTTGCAGTCGTCGACTTTTCGAGGCAGCCCGATGCCTCGCCTGGACCCGCCATGGCGGCCTGGCTCGACGCGCAGAAAGGGCGGATCGAGACCAAGTTCGGCGGGCCCGCGTACTTTTTCCTCCAACAAGGCAGCCTGCACCTCGTCGCGCGGCCCGGACCAGCGGCTTCGTCGATCCTGCTTTGGCGCCTGCTTAAGCGTGAAGACAAGGTCATCCTGCGCCTGACGCCCAACGGCTTTCGCGTCTCGCCACGCAGCTATCGCCGGGTCGAGGTCACGATGGCCCCGGTCCGCTTGCCTGGCAAAGGCGCCGATGTCACCGACTCGGACCGCAACGACGCCTGTTTCTATTTGCTGGTCGCATTCGACGGACCAAGGCACCTGTACCAAGGCCAGCGCGTGCCCGACACCATCGCCTATGTCTGGGCGGACGGAGCCTGGAAGACGGGGGCGGACGTCGGGCGCGAGCGCAAGTACGGCGAGTTCATGCGCCACATTGCACTGGGACGCGGCCCCGATCGACTCGGCGAGCTGCGGACTCTGGTTCGCGATGTCGAAGCCGACTTTCGCCTCGCGTATCCCGAGCGCGCCGAAAAAGGCATCCCAGATGTCATCGAGGTTGGCCTGATGATCGACAGCAACACCGTCAAAAGCGAAGCCGAGTCGATGCTGCGCTCGGTCCGTTTCCTGCCCTGATAACCGCTTGCCGCACGCAAGGGGCTGTTCGTCCGCGGCTTTTTTCCGTCGAGATTCTTGTGGTTCGGCGGGCGACTGCACAGGTAGCATGAAGACATGCGGACATCGTTCTTACTTCGCTTCCTGATCGCGTTTTCCGGTGCGCTCTGCATCCTGTTTTCGCTGCATGTACGACCGGCCAGCGGCGACGCGGCGAGCTGCGGCTCGGACTCGGACTGCGCCGGCTTCGGTCGCTGCTCCTCGGGCAAGTGCGGCGGCTGCGGCTCGGACTCGGACTGCAACGGGCATGGCCGCTGCTCGTCGGGCAGGTGCGGCGCCTGCGGCTCGGACTCGGACTGCTCAACGGGGCGCTGTTCGAGTGGACGCTGCGGCGGCTGTGGCTCGGACTCGGACTGCCATGGCAACGGCCGCTGCTCCAGCGGTCGCTGTGGCAGCTGCGGCTCGGATTCCGACTGCAAAGTGGGCCGCTGCTCGTCGGGCAAGTGCGGCAACTGCGGCTCGGATTCGGACTGCAAAGGCGGGCGCTGCTCGGGCGGGCGCTGCAGCAACTACTCGACTCATTAGCAAAGAACGATTTTTATCGTTCTTTATTAAAGAACCACCTGGCGTGCCGTTAGGCCGATAGGCTGCGCGTGGCTTCCTGCCGCACGTCGCGGAACACCGCGCGCATCTTTTCGACGCTTTTTTTGCCCAAGCCCACAAAGGCAGCCCGGCGCTCATCGCGGGCGGCCCAGGCGGCAGCGCTCGACTTGCTGATCACGGTCAGGTATTCGCGCAAGAACACGGAAAGTCGCGAGTCCGCCCCGGACAAAAGCGCCATCGAGCGTGCCCGCGCCTGCTCGCTGCCTTGCCAGTAGCGCAGGATGCCGCTGCGTAGCGCTCGCGTGCCCGGCTCGGCACCGCGAAAGACCTCGTACAGCGCGTCCGCCAGCACCTCGCGAGCGCGCACAAAGCGATAGCGCTCGACTTCATAGCGATGCAGCACGGCATCGACGGCCGACGGATCGTGCAGCCGTCCTTGCTCGGCCAGCAGGCGCCCCAGCCGCTGTGCGTCGGTAAAGCCAACCGTCATACCGGCCGCAGTCAAGGGATGCGAGCAGCCCCCGGCATCACCGACGATGGCAGCACCGGGCAGGACCGCGCGGTCGGTGCGGATGGCCTCGTTGGCGGCAATCTGCGGAAGCTCACGATCCAGCGAGTCCAGCATGGCCTGTCGCAGGCGCAGCGGCAGGTGCGGCGCATACTGCCGTCGCAGAAGCTCTGCGGCGCCACGCGGCCCGCCCGAAAGCTCGCTGGATACGTCGAAACAGCCGCGCGCATCCTGCGCACCGTCCCGCCCGCCAATGGGATAAAGCAGCATGGGCCCCCAGGCCCCAAGGACGATGTGGCCATAGCTGGGATTGGGCAATAGCGGCGCCCCGCCGGGCAGACGAAACGCGACGCTGAATGACAAAAGACGTGCCTGCTCCGAGAGCCCCAATAGGGGCCGAACTTTCGAGTGCCGTCCGTCACAGCCGAGCACCAGACGGGCAGACACGCGCTGGTCGGCACAGCGCACGCCACACACGCGGCCGCGAGCATCGCGCAGGATCTCATCGACCTTGTGACCCATGCGCACCTCGACGCCGGGTGTCTGCCGCAAGACCTCGCGCATGCCATCGACGAGATCGCGGTGTTCCATGGCAAAGCCTGTCGGCCGATTGTTGGGGATCTCGCGGTATGGCAGACGCAGCGACGGATCATCCACCGAGGGCACGACGGCAAAGCCGCTGACATCGATGCCCCCATGGCGGCGCAGCGTCGGCAAAAAACCCAGATCATCCAAGACCTGCGCACCGGTTGGATGAATCAGCTCGCCTGCGAAGCGCGGCTTGTGATGGTTGCGCGCCTCTAGGACCAGAATGCGCCGTCGCCCATCAGCCAGCGCCACAGCAGCGGCGCAGCCGGTGACCCCAGCACCCACGATCACGATGTCGGCGCTGTGCTCTGCGGCTACCTGCGTCTCACCCAAGGAAACGGCAGCTGAGCCGCCAGCTAACCCGGTCGTACGGTCGGAAATAAACGCGCTCATGAGATCTGCTTTCTCCGTCGGTAACGGCCTTGACGCTAGCACGCTCAGCGACAGAAAAAGTGGTGCTAATACGCACGTCAGCGACGGGAAATTGGGCGTCGGTGATGACACAGAGCGTGCGCAGACGCACCGCTATCCGACGACAGATTGCGTATCCGCACCCTGCGGTTCCAGCGCACACACGCGTCTTTTGCAGCCGCGCACGCACCGCACTGGGCCCCATTGCCGCCTCTATGGCAGGAGCCCTCTTTGGTGCGAAAGTTCCCAATCGCCAGCCACGAAAGGCCCGTGATATAGTCGCAACGTGGCCGAGTCGATTCATTCTCTGGAGCGGTCGTTTAGGAAGCGGATTGTGGTGTGCGCCAGCATGTGCCTGACCCTCCAGGTCTCTGGAGGATTGTCGAGCGCGCAGGCAGCGCCCCCAGCCTCGACGTCTCCGGCGCCGAGTGAGCTAGAGCAGAAGGCGGCACAGCAGCACTACCAGGCCGGCGTCATGTTCTTTCAGGCTGAAAACTGGAACGCGGCACGGGCCGAGTTCGAGGCTGCGTATCAGCTGACCAAGTACCCCGACCTTCTGTACAACCTGGCCAAGATCGCCGAAAAGCAAGGCCGCACCGCGGATGAGGTCCGGTACCTTGACGAGTACTTGGCGACGAATCCCAAGGATTCCGACGAGGTTCGATCCCGTCTGACGGTGATTCGCCCCAAGCTGAGCCAGGTTTCCCAGAAGCCTCCCTGGCCTGCGATTGGCATTGCCGCGGGAGGAGCCGCGTTCTTGATCATCGGCATCTCCTGTGGCGCCGCCGCCATCGCCGCCGCCAACACCGTGGCCTCGTCAGGAAACAGCGGCAAGCCGTTTAGCGCTGAGCTCTTCGCGACGCAGGAACGTGGCAAACAGCTAAGCGGCGCCGCCATTGCATTCGATGTGCTAGGCGGCTTGGCTCTCGCCGCGGGGGGGGGCTGGCTGGGCTACTGGTTCTATCAGCGACACATGCAGAACAAGAATCCACCCCCACCCAAGACCGCCCTTGTGCCGCTGGGACCGGGCGGGCCGGGACTGGGGCTTATTGGGAGTTTCTAATGACAAAATTACTCTCTGCTCTTGGCTTGGCTCTCGTTGCTCTGTCGGCCTCGTGCTACAGCCCGGACTTAAGCGGGGTGAAGTATGCATGCGATGAAGTAAACCCGTACTGCCCCGACGGGCTTGAGTGCATAAGCGGCGTCTGCAGCAAGCCTGGAACTGGCACCGAACCCCCTCCAATGCAACCCAGCGACGGAGGCGCCCCGCTTGCCGGCTGTCGCTTTGCCGGCGGAACCGACCTGGGCGGCGGCGTCTTCGCGTGTCCAGGCGAATTCAATCGCAACCGCTCGGGCGGGCGACCTATCGCTTCCGAGCTCTGTGCCATCGGGGCGTCGATCTGCAGTTCGCCAAAGACGGCGGACATGGCGAAGTGCAACAGCCTGCCCGGCTTCTTCGCGGGCACGCAGCCCGCCCGGTACGACGGCCGAGGCAGCCTCAACGACCCCAACAACTACGACTGCCAGCAAGCCGACAATCCAGGCAACCGCGCAGTGGCGGGCTGTGGGCGGCTTGCACGCGATCAGATCGTGGCAAAGACCTGCGGAAACTTCTCGCGTGTCTTGCAGTGCTTCGCCGTTCAGTCCTGGACCTGCAACAGCGACCTGGTCGATGACAGCCACGACAACAGCAACGCCCAAGATGGCGTGCTCTGCTGCCTGCCTTAACAAGCCTCCGCAGCTAGGCCGCGTCGACGTCTTCCGAGGCAGCGGGGCGGCGCAGGGCCCGCGCTAGGTACCACAGATTAAACAGCGCGCAGAGCACGAGCAGCGCGGCCATCGGCAGGGTCCAAACGACGCTCTTGGGTGTCTCGCCGTGGACCACAACCAAGGCATCGGCTGCGATATTCATCGGCTCGTGGATCTGCACGGCTTCTAGCTGTTCCCACAGAATCAGCGTCGATGGCTCTTTCTGCGGCAAGAGAACGACGGGAACCGACGGCGAAGCGGGCTTTACGCCCTCGACAGCTACGGGCTCAGCGGGCACGCGATAACGCACTGGCTGCGGCAGTGCATCTGGACCCGGCAAGAGCAGACCCGCAGGCGTAACTTGCACGGCGCCGACCGGCGCGCGATAGGTCTCGAATCGGTGCCAAAGCCACACGCCTTGCGCGTCGATATGCGCCAGCACGCGCTGACGTTCGAGACCAGGCGTCGGCAGCCGCAGCACATAGCCATAGCCATCCTTCGTCTCGACACCGGGGCCATGCGGCAGGCCAAAGCGCTCGACTTCGTGATCGGCGTCGGCCAGCGAGGGCACCTTTTCCTTCGATAGCAGCACCCGTACATCGTCGGGGAACAGCACATCGACCAGCAGATCTTGTTGGCCGCCTAGCGTCAGCGGCTCACCCGCTCGGTCGGTCGTATTGAACGGTACCGGCAGCGCGCCCGGCACCATCGCCCGCAGCTTGCCGATGTCGACGGCCCGCAGGGCCTGCGTGCTTCCCCATGCCGCCCGCACCGTATCGAAAAACGAAAGCTCATCGAAGCGTCGCAGGCGACCGCTCCAGCGATTCTGAAACGGGGGCGGTCCCGCCGCCGGAGCCGTGACCAAGAGCCGCGATGCGGTCCCGAGCAGGCGGAACACATGCTGTCGTGGCCGGCCCCCCTTGGGATCAAAAGCCAGCGCATTGCGGTGATCGGGGATGCCCGAGACCGCCACAAACTGTCCGACGGCGTCGCCGAGTTGCGGGTTCTTGATGGTCAAGCCCACGCTGCCCAGCTCGCGAGGCTCTGTGGGCTGCAGCGCATAGCGCAGCTCGGTTCGCAATCGGAACAGCAACAGGCCACAGATCACCAGCACGGCCAAGGCCAGCCCTGGATGCCGACGCGGTATCGGCACCGAGAGGCGCAGCAGCTCGGGATCGACTGCGTCCGCCGGAATCGGTGCCCCTGGATCGCCGGTCTCCGACGCAAGGACGGCTTCAGCTTGGCCAGCCGTGCCAGCGAACGAGCCATCCGCAGCGACGCCCGAAGCCGCCTCTTTGGCGGGTGCATCGGCAGGTGCAGAGGAGGCAGATTCCTGCGGTGATTCGTGAGGCTGACGCGGTTCCTCGGCCATAGTTCCTTTGTGTTGGCGACACTAACTGAGCACGAACCAATTTTCCACTCCTCATTTGCGAGCGGACGAGACGGCCGATTGCGTCCATGGCCTGGGCAACCGTGATAGAGTGCCGCCAGATTGCCCCTTCGACCGCCGCTCTGTCGATAGAACCATGGCACCGCAGGTCGTCTTGCGGACTGCCCTTTCGGCCCTGGATGCAACGCATGAACACTCGCTGCCCACGACTCCCCGCAGTGCCCCGTTTTCGACGGGGATTTTTCGCGTACCTGCCCATCTTAGGCCTGCTGTTTGTTGCGGGCGCTGGCTGTTCCATCAAGCAATATGCGCTGCGTGGTGCCGCCGATGCGCTGTCGGGGCCCGGCGGTGGACTGGCCAGCGATGACGATCCTGAGCTGGTGCGTTCCGCGGCGCCCTTTGGCCTAAAGACCATGGAACAGCTAGCCGAGTCGCTGCCTGATCATCGCCCGGTTCGCTTGGCGCTGGCCTCGGGCTTCACGCAGTACGCGTATGCCTTCGTCAACGAAGACGCGGATCGCTTGGCCGACAAGAACATCAACCAAGCCCAGGTGCAGTACCTGCGGGCGAGACGGCTGTATCTGCGCGGTCGCGACTATGCACTGGCGGGACTTGAGATCGCGCATCCTGGCACGCGGGCCTCGCTGCGCAGCACGGATCGTGCGGCCTGGGCGACGACATTGGCCCAGATGACCGTCGAGGATGTGCCCTATCTGTACTGGTGCGCTGCGAGCTGGGCCCTAGCCATCAGCACCGGCAAGGACGTTCCGCAGCTCATCGCCGAGCTGCCAACGGTCGAACAGATCATCGCGCGGGCATTTGCTTTGGACCCGGACTGGGACGAAGGCGCTCTGCACGAGTTCTATGTCACGTTTGACGCATCGCGTAGCGAGCGCGAAGGCGGCGGACCGGCGCGTGCGAAAGAACACGTGGACCGCGCGCAGGCGCTGTGCAAAGGCCGCAAACTCGGCTCGATTCTGTCGTATGCCGAAGGCGTGCTGGTGCAGCAGCAGAAGAAAGCGGAATTCGCCGCCCTGCTGCAGAAAGTCGTCGACACCGATGTCTATCGCGACGATCCCGATTGGAAGCGCGTGCGCCTAGCCAACATCATCGCGCGTGAGCGTGCCCGCTGGCTGCTCAGCAAGCTCAGCGATCTCTTCGCCGAGTAAGCTCGCCGCGTGTGCCCTTCGCGTAGCCCGTTGGAACCGAAGCTGAACCGCCTGCGTATCACACACAAGCATCGCGACCGCACGCGGGTCGTTGCGCGTCCGTAAAATGAAATCATCTCCACAGACGTCGTAGCCATGCGGTCGCGAGATTTGCTCTAATGCAAAGAACTCTCGCATCAGCTTTCAGTTGCCGCAGAAGGAAAATCCGATGAACCGAAGGTCTCTCCTCTCCCTTTGTCTAGCCTCGGCAGCTCTGGTTGCCACGCCCTCGCTTGCCTCGGCTCAAAATGGGCCGATCATCATCAAGCTCGCCACCAAGGCCCCGAAGGACTCGACCTGGCACAAGCTGCTCGTCGAAGCCTCGCAGCGCATCCGCGAGTTCTCAGGCGACAAGGTGCAGTTCAAGATCTTCTACGGCGGCACCATGGGCGACGAGGGGGACAACGTCAAGAAGATGCGCATCGGTCAGCTTCATGCGGCAGCCATCAGCTCGGTCGGCCTGCATGACATCGCGCCCGAACCGCAAGCTCTCGACATCCCGCTCTTGGTGAAGAACAACGAAGAGCGCGACTATCTGCTGAAAAAGTACGCCCCCAAGCTGGAAGAGATCCTCGCGAACCCAAAGCAGACCGAGGTCAACCAAAAGCCGTTCCCCGTCGTCGTGCTGTCGTGGAGCGACATTGGATCGACGTATTTCTTTTCGACCAAGCCGCGGCCGACCATCGCGGATGCCCGGCAAGCCAAGATGTTTTGTTGGGATGGCGACTTGGCCAGCAGGGATGCTTGGAAAGCCGGGGGCTTCAAGCCCGTGGTCTTGAGCTCGAACGACATGGTGCCGTCGCTGAAGACGGGGATGATCGATACCATCCTGTACACGCCCGGTTTGGTCTTGGCCCTGCAAGCCCACAAAGATGCGAAGTACATGATGAACGTGCCGTACTCATCGCTGACCGGCGCGACGATCATCGACAAGCGCATCTGGGATCAGATTCCGCCCAACGTGCAGGCCAAGATGAAAGAGGTCTTTGCCGAGCTTGGGCTGAAGAGCACGCAGGAAGCCCGCCGCTTCAACGCCGAAGCCATCGCGACGATGAAGAGGGACGGTCTGCAAGAAATCACCGTCTCCGACCCCGCAGAGTGGCAAAAGGCCGTCGACAGCGTGCGCAGTGTAATCCGCGGTCGCGTGGTCCCCGAGTCAAGCTTCGACGAGGTCATCCAGATCGTGAAGGAATACCGAGCGGGCAAGCGCTAGCTCGCTCTGGCTGCCAAAGAAGCCCAGGCAGCAAGGACTAGCGGACCATGCCAGACTTTCCGCTTCTGCGCCGTCGTCGACGCGGTCGTATCCTCGCGGTGAAGTGGGGCTACAACCCCAACTCCAGCTCGCTCGGTGTCGACGTTACCTTCCTGCTGTTTGGGCTGTCGTTTCTGACCCTGCTCACACCAATCGTCGGTTTGATTCTGCGCCTTCAGGCTCGACGCAAAAGCCCGTCGCCGCCGGGAAGCTCATCGTAAGGAGCGCCGACGGAACAGACAGCTGCAAGGCCCTGCGGACGGTGATTTTGCCGACGCGCCGCAGCAAGTTCGCAGACAATAGGCCCCACGCATGTCTCACTCTGCGCCTTCTTCGCTGGCCAGCATCTCGGTCGACCTAGATCCGCTGCGCTGCTATCACGAAATCCACGCGCTTCCCGCCGTCGACACGCAGCTGCAGCATGTGATCCTGCGCCGCGCCCTGCCCCGCTTCTTGGATGTCTTTTCGCGCCACGGAATCCGCGCCACGTTCTTTGTCGTCGGCCAGGATCTCGACGATGCAGAGAATCGTGCCCTGCTCAAGCGCGCGGTGGCCGCAGGGCACGAGCTGGGCAATCACTCGCACAATCATCCATACGACCTAGCGCGCTTGCCGCGCCATCGCATCGAGCGCGAGGTCGGCGACTGCCACCACGCTCTGCATGACCTATCTGGAGCCTCCCCCGTCGGATTTCGCGGCCCTGGATACGAGGTCAGCGGCCCGCTCGTCGATGTGCTGGAAGCCTTTGGCTATCGCTACGACTCGTCGATCTTTCCCTGCCCGCCGTACTACCTGGCCAAGGCCGCCATCCTCGCCAAGATGAAGCTCTTGCGCCAGGCCTCGGGCGCGATCTTGGGCTCGCCTCGCGCGCTGCCTGCCCCGACACAGCCCTATCGCCCGAACAGCCACGCGCCGGCTCGTCGCGGAAACAGTCCGCTTGTCGAGATCCCGATCGCAGTCACGCCGATCTTGCGCTTGCCGGCCATCGGCACCAGCCTGCTCTTACCGACGCCGCTGATCTCGGGAGCGATGCGCTCGCTGATCCTTCTGGGCATGCAGCGGCAGCCGTTTTTCAACTTTGAGCTGCACGGCATGGATCTCTTGGGCGCCGATGAAGACAACGTGCCCGATCCCCTGCGCTCGCGGCAGCCGGACTTGCGCACACCGCTTGCGCAGCGCCGCGCCACGCTCGACGAGCTACTCAGCAGCCTGCTGCGACAGCGAACGGTGCTGCCACTTCGCGAGATCGCGCAGCGCTACACATAGATGTCTTCGTTCTTGCGCGTTCCGACAAGCTCGCGCAGATAGCAGTGCGCAGCACCGTCGATCAGGTTCTTGCTCTCGGCCATCCGCATGAACGACTTGGCAGGCTGCGTGGACTCTTTCCATTCCGATACGCGGTGATGCTCGCTGCCAACCTGGCAGTACAGCGCATGGTCAAAGTGCGCGCGGTCGTGAATCTCGCCGTCGTGGATATGCACCGTCGGGAAAAACAGCTTGCTGCCATCGGCGCGCGGAAACGAAAACGCCATCGGATGCACCGACGTTGCAGACTTCTTGAGCTTGAACACCGCAAAGCCAAAGCGCTGGTACGCAGGCAGCTTGCTCCACATCGCATCGGGCAGACGGAAGCGCGCATCCAGCCGCGCAAAGTCCTGCATCCGCGGCACAAAGGACGCTTCAAAGCTGCCTACTTGCACCACGGCAAGCGGCGCAGGAGCAGACGCCGAGCGACTCAGAAAACCAATGCCTCGACTGGCGCGCGGCTGCGGAAACCCGGCGTGCAGATCCGAAAAAAAGTCAGCATAGCCGTGCAGATCGACGAAACGCACGGCGTCTTCTTTTGCGGGAACAGCGACGGGAAGCGGCAGCACCATGGCCAGGTCTTCCGCGGCTTGATAGTTCATGCTGTACACCAAGAACTGCCGTCCCTCGCCGGCATCGCGGGCAAAGATCTTGGTTGAGGACACCGACGTCACGGGGCGGCTAAAGCAGCACATGCGGATCTCCTTTTCGTATCGTTCGATGATACGCGGGAAGCGCACAGGACGCGGATGCACGCTGCGCTCCGCCGTACACACGGCAGCGGGACGTACGCAGCGAGCGTTCCAGTTCAGCGGTGCCGTTGACGGCGACCGAGCGGGCTGTATATCGTGCGGCCGATGTCGGATGCAGACACGGACTCGCTTTACTACCTGACCACGCCCATTTATTACGCATCGGACGTGCCGCACATTGGGCACGCGTATACGACCATCGTCGGCGATGCCATCTGTCGCTATGAGCGGCTGCGGCGGGGGGCCGGGCAGGTCTTTTTCCTCACCGGCACCGACGAGCACGGTGAAAAGATCGAGCGCGCTGCTTCGGCTTCGGGCTTGCAGCCGCAGGCTTGGGTCGACCGCATCGCCGACGAATATCGCAGTGCTTGGCGCGACCTCAACATCCAGTATGACGACTTCATCCGCACCACCGAGCCGCGACACGAACAGGTGGTGCAGGACATCTGGAAGCGCCTCATCGAGCGCGACGAGATCTACCTGGGCCACTACGAAGGCCTGTACTGCGTCGCGTGCGAGGGCTTCTATCTTGAAAAGGATCTGCTGCCCGGCAACCTGTGCCCGGATCACAAGCGCCCCGTCGAGCTTGTGCGCGAAGAGTCGTACTTTTTCCGCCTGTCCAAGTACCAGCAGCCGCTGCTTGATCTGTACAGTCGGCAGCCCGACTTCATCGAGCCCAAGCGTCGCATGAACGAGGTCAAGAGCTTCGTCGAGAGCGGCCTAAAAGATCTGTCGGTGTCGCGCACGTCGTTCCGCTGGGGCGTGCCGGTTCCGGGGGCGGAAAAACACGTCGTGTACGTGTGGATCGACGCGCTCAGCAACTATTACTCGGCGCTGCAGGCGCACGAGCGCACGCGGGCGTTCTGGGGCACCGCCGATCGGCCGCGCGCCATTCACCTGATGGGCAAAGAGATCATCCGCTTCCACGCCGTGTACTGGCCGGCGCTGTTGATGGCAGCGGGCATCCCCATCCCGCGCAAGATCCTGGCCCATGGCTGGTGGACCGTCGACGGCGAAAAGATGAGCAAGTCACTGGGCAACGTTGTCGATCCGCGCAAGCTGGGGGCGGACATCGGCGTCGATGCCGTGCGCTACTTCGTGCTGCGCGAGATTCCGCTGGGCGAAGACGGTGACTTTTCGTACGACGCGCTGCTCAATCGCTACAACAGCGAGCTGGCCAATGACCTGGGCAACCTGCTCAACCGCACGCTGGCTATGGTCGAAAAGTTTTCCGCTGGAAAATCCCGACGCTGGCCCGCCACAGCCAGCGATGAAACGCGCGGCCAGCGCTTGGCCGAACAGGCGCTGCGTCGACGCAGCGAAGTCGAAGCGGCGATGGCCGAGCCGCAGCCACAGCGGGCGCTAGAAGCCTTGTTCGCGCTGGTTCGCGAAGGCAATACCTACCTGGAACAACAGGCGCCGTTTACCCGCGTCAAGACCGATCCCGACGGAGCAGCCTTCATCCTGTACAACGTGCTGGAGCTTCTGCGCTGGCTGGGTCTGATGCTTGAGCCCTTTATGCCCGAGCGCGCCGTCGAGCTTCGTCGTCAGCTCGGCTTGCCCAACGCGCAGCAAGGCGGCTGGCCGCAGACTTGGGGCGACTTTCCCGACGGACTGGCCGTGGCCAAAGGCGCGACGCTGTTTCCGCGCATCGATCCCGATCGCCAAAAAGAGCTCTTGGAAACATGGCGTGCCGCCCGTCGAGCCGCCGAAGAAAAAGCCCGCGCCGCGGCGTCCCCTGTGCCTGCCACACAACCTGCAGCCGCTGCGGCCAGCCCAGCAGCAGCCCCGGCGCCCTCATCAGCGGCGGATGGCCCCATACCCGAGGTGAGCTTTGACGAGTTCAAGAAGCTCGATCTGCGCGTGGCGTGCGTCGTGTCGTGCGAGCGCGTGCCCAAAAAAGACAAGCTGCTCAAAGTCGAGCTGGATGTCGGTCCACTGGGGCATCGCCACGTGGTTGCCGGCCTGGCGCAGTTCACTACGCCCGAAGAGCTCGTGGGCAAGCGCGTGATCATCGTCGCCAACCTCAAGCCGGCCAAGATCGGCGGTATCCTGTCGCAGGGGATGATATTGGCCATCGGACAAGAAGCCATCGTTGGCTTGCTAGCGCCGGATCGCGACGTCGCCGTCGGCTCGGCCATCCGGTAGGGAGGTAGCACGTGAGCGCGGCCCACCCCATCGCCCGACCTATTGCATCGGCGTCTCCGCCGGCAGACCCAGAGGCTCCCAAAAAAGCGAAGAGCCGCGTGCATCCGCCTGGACTCTATGTGCTGTCGGCCGCCGAGGCCTGCGAGCGCTTCGGCTGTTACCTGCTGCTCGCGCTGTTCACGCTGTACCTCAATGAACACTATGGCTTCTCGCAGGACCGCGCATTCAACTGGTATGGCTGGTATCTGTCGGCGGTGTACTTCACGCCGCTTATCGGTGGCTGGCTGGGCGGGCGCTGGCTCGAACGGCGGACCTGGGTCCTTTTGGGCGCAATCATCCTGGGCGCCGGCTACACCCTGTTGTCCTTTGGTACCGAGTCCGCGCTGATCGGCGCCGTCTTCTTCTTGACCATCGGCAATGGCCTGTTCAAGCCGAACATCTCGACGCTGGTTGGCGGCCTGTACGAGCCCGGTGACAGTCGACGAGACGAAGCCTTCGGCATGTTTTACGTCGCCGTCAACATCGGCGCCATGATCGCACCCATCGCTGGCGAGGCGCTGCGCTATCGCTTTGGCTGGGGTCCATCGTTCATGACTGCAGCCGGTGCCTTGGGGCTGGCTGTGTTCATTTTGTCGGCGTGGATGACCCACCTGCCGGTGTTTGGGTCGCTGCATCAGCAAGCTCCCGAGACCGCGCCGACCGCCGAGTCGCGCGCCAGTGCCCGCGAAAAAGTCGGAGCCCTGCTGCTGTTCTGCGTGATGGCCGTGCCGTTCTGGATGGCCTACTACCAGACGGGAAGCTCGGTCACTCTGTTTGCTCGCGACAACGTCCAGCGCCTCTTGCCCGGCTCGTTTTTCGATATCAACGAGATCCCTCCTGGAGCCTTCGCGTCGCTCGGTGGCTTCTTTGTGTTGCTTCTGACGCTGCCGCTTTCCTGGACGGTCCGCCGCTTGCGTCGCTTGGGCCTGACCATCACATCGGCGGACAAAGTGACGGCCGGACTGTTCTGCGCGGCCTTGGCGTTTGCCTTGCTCGCCGGCATCGCAGCGATCGATCCAGCGGGGCGAGTGCATGCCTTGTGGCTGGTGGCCTTCTATTTCGTCCTAACGGTGGCCGAGCTTTTGCTGTCGCCCGTCGGCTTGTCGCTGGTCAGCAAGCTGTCGCCGCCGCGCTGGATCGGTCTTTTGATGGGTGTCTGGTATCTGGCAACCACCGGGGGCAACCGGCTCACCGGCCAGATTGGCCCGCTGTGGTCGCAGTGGAGCCACAGCCGCTTCTTTGGCGGCCTGGCCTTGGTGCTGGCCGTGGCGGGCGGGGTTCTGGCGCTGCAGCTTGGCTGGCTGCGGCGCGTGCTGCCCGCCGAAGAGGAATAAAGGAGTCCAGCCATGGCGCTGCGTCGTGTTTCTTGGGCGTCATGCCTGCTGTTGCTCACCGCGGCGTTCGTCGCCTGTGGCAGCGTCGATGACGAGGGTGACGCACAGCCCATTACGACGCTGACCCTGCTGTCTCGCGCCCCGCTGGGCCTGCACTATGCCGAGCGGGCGACGCTGTCGTTTCGATACCGGCGGGCTGGTGAGGCAGTCCCTGGCGCAACCTTGACCGTCCACCTCGATCGCGACGACACCGGAGCCACGCTGTCCGCCGATCGCCTGATCACCAACGACCGCGGCGACGCCAGCGTGCTTCTGACGGCCGGTGCATCCGAGGGGGCCTTTCACGTTGTCATCGATGCTCCGTCCGCTCCCAGCCTGATCGTCGACGTCGCGGTGTCTCGCTTCGACTTTGGCAGCTTGGATGTCCTGGTCGATGCGACGCCGTTTGAAGCGGCCGTCTTGGTGCGCGCTGGTCTGGTGCTCGATTCCGGCTGCCCCAAGCTGCCAGCGACGCCACAGCCTCTGCCTGCAGCCCGCATCAACCAAGCCAGCGAGCGCCGCGCCACGCTGCCGTTTCCGGTGCTCGTTCTGATGCCGTACAGCGTCTACGCTCGCGCCGAAGACTCGCAGGGACGCCTGATCGCCTATGGCTGCATCGACATTCCCGAGTCGCTGCTGCGCACCGGGCTGCGCCCCTTGGTTTCAGTGCCGCTCGCGGCTGCCATGCCCAGCCCACTCGGCAGCTTTGACCTGACGCTGGATCTGACGACTCGCCCACCAACCCCGGATTCGTACGTATCAATCGCCTGCAGCAGTGGCCAAGGGCAGCTGCTTCTCGACGGGCTGCTCGAAGCCCTGGCGCTGCTCGACGGAGCTCTGGCCGCTCGCGTGCTGGCCTTGCGGGCGCCGCTTGACATGGCAGGCTGTCGCGCCGGCTCGGCCTCGCTCGACGAGCGACTGCAGATGATCCTGGTCAGCACGACAGCGGGCACGCTGCTGCAGAGCGTGGCCAGCGATCTCAGCGCCGTGCGCAGTCGCAGCAGCCTCGGCACGCAGCTAGACATCACGTCCGGCAGTCAGGGCCAGTTTCAAGCGCGCCACACGCTGCGCACGCTTCGCTTCAGCCTCGGCGGCAGCAGCACGCAGTACAGCTTGAGCAGCTTGCCCGTCATCAGCGCAAGCGATCTGTCGATCCAGCAGAGCGGGGCCCGTCTGACCGTGCCATCCCACGTCCTTATGCTGGGTCTGCCCGGCTATTGGCAGCGAGCCATCGTCGACTTGGTGCTTGCGCCTCGTGGCATCTTGCAGTCTCCGGCTCAGCTGTTCTCGTCGGCAGTTGACACGGCCAGCGCCAGCGCGATGACCGGCTGTGCCGCCATCGAGTCGGCGATCTGCTCGCAGCTTGCGCCGCCCTGCGTCGGTAAGCTCGTCGCCGCCTGCGTCGCTGGACGCGACAGCGGCTCGACGCGCTTGACGCAGGCACTCAGCAACCGCCCACCGGGATACGACCTGTCCTTGTCGATGCAGCTGCAGCTCGACGACTCAAGCGGTAGCCTGCAAGCGCAGCGCGTGCAAGGTGGGCAGGTCAGCGGGCTTGCCGGCGGCGTATCGGGATCCACCGTGCTCAGCGGCACGGCCAGCGGCCCCAAGCTGTAAGTGCGCGTCTCGTTTCAGGGCTGATTTTCTGCCCGTGGCAGCCGGCAAAATCGAGTAGAGTCCCGGCATGTCTACTGACGAGCGCTCCACGAGCTCTGCCGGCGGAAATGCCCCAGTTCCGGTTCATGTCCATGGGCCGGGCTGCGACCACGATCACGACCACGGTCACGACCACGGTCACGACCATGGCCCCTTCGATCCCAACCTGCTGATGAAGCGTCAGCCGGTGTACCGCACCGAGCCCAAGATCGGCCGCAACGATCCCTGCCCCTGCGGCAGCGGCAAGAAGTACAAGAAGTGCCACGGTCAGTAGCCCCATGAGCATCGCCATTCGCCCCATCAAAAAGGTCCTGGTTGCCAACCGTGGCGAGATCGCGATCCGCGTGATGCGAGCCTGCCGCGAGCTAGGCATCCGCACCGTCGCTGTCTATTCCGAGGCGGATCGTGCTGCGCTGCATGTCCAGACCGCCGATGAAGCCTTCGCCATCGGACCGTCCGCTGCCCGTGACAGCTATCTGAACATCGAGCGCTTGATCGACGCCTGTCGCCGCTCGGGTGCGGACGCAGTACACCCCGGCTATGGCTTTCTGTCCGAGCGCGCTGAGTTTGTCGAAGCCGTCGAAGCGGCTGGCCTGATCTTCATCGGTCCCGCCGCCGAAGCGATGCGCGCCATGGGCGAAAAGACGCGGGCTCGCATTCGAATGCAGGCGGCCGGCGTGCCCACTGTACCGGGCGACAACGGCGTCGAGGGTCGCGGATTTCCAACGGTGGAACAAGCCATCGCAGCCGCTGAAAAGGTCGGCTATCCGATCATGCTCAAAGCGGCATCCGGTGGCGGGGGTCGCGGTCAGCGCCTTGTCGACAGCCGCGAGCGCTTCGCCGCGGCCTATGACGGCGCCCGTCGCGAGGCCAAGGCCGCCTTCGGCGACGACACCGTGTACCTTGAGCGCGCCATCGTCCGCCCCCGCCACGTCGAGATTCAGGTCTTCGGCGATCGCCACGGCAACTACGTATATATGTTCGAGCGCGACTGCTCGGTGCAGCGCAGAAACCAGAAAGTCATCGAGGAAGCCCCGTCGCCGGCCCTCGACCCAGCTCTGCGAGCCCGCATGGGCGAAGTCGCGGTGCGCGCTGCCGCTGCCGTGAACTACGTCGGCGCCGGGACCTGTGAGTTCCTGCTGAGCCAGGACAAGAGCTTTTACTTCCTAGAGATGAACACCCGCCTGCAGGTCGAGCACGCCGTCACCGAGATGGTGACCGGGCTCGATCTGGTGCAGCTTCAGATCCGCGTTGCCGAGGGACACCCGCTGCCGTTTGCGCAGAAGGATCTCGTGCTGCGCGGAGCGGCGATTCAGTGTCGCGTCTACGCCGAGGATCCGATCCGCTTCCTGCCGTCGCCGGGCAAGATCACGCGCCTGCGTACACCCGGCGGCCCCTTCGTTCGCAACGACTGCGGCGTCTATGAGTGCGCCGAGATCAGCATGTATTACGACCCGATGATCTCGAAGCTGATCGTCTGGGGTCAGGATCGCGGCGAAGCCATCCGCCGCATGGCCCGCGCGCTCGACGAATACACCGTGCTCGGCATCAAGACCAACCTGCCTTTCCATCGCCGCGTCATGCGCGAGCCCGACTTCCAGAGCGGCGTCTATGACACCGGCTACATCGAGTCGCACAAAGCCACGCTGCTTGCGCCGTATGCCCCGACCGAGGCCGAGCTAGAGACCGCCGCTGTCGCTGCCGCCATCGCTGCCAGCACCGCCAAGCCACCGACGAGTGGCAGTGATCCGAATCCCTCGAATCAGCCGTCGGCTTGGCGAGCCTTTGGCACCGCCCCTGGGCTGGGCTTCCGACGATGAGCGATTCCAGCGAGGGGGGCGCCCCAATCTTCGTCGAGCTGCAGCTAGATGCATGGATCGCTGCGCTCGGCCGCATGTCCGCCAAGAACCCGGCGATGGCGCGCATTCTGCATATCGTCGACCGCCTGCAGGATCGACCGTATCGCACGCACGCGCTGTTCCTCGGCGAAGCCGGCACCGGCAAAGACGGCTTGGCTCGCCTGATCTTTCGCCTGATGCACCCCGAAGGCGGCGCCTGCGAGCGCGTGTTTCTGCGCGGGCGCAGCGAGGCCGAGATGGAAGCCCAGCTTTTCGGCAGCGCGGACGGCCCCGGCGTGCTGTCGCGGGCTCGTGGCGGCGCGCTGATCATCGACGAGATCTTGGCCCTGTCGCCCCACCTGCAGCAGCGCCTGCACGCCGCCCTCGGGCGGCAGCGCTGGACGCAGCCCTCGTCGTGCGTCAGCGTGCTGGCGATGAGCGATGGCGATGTGGAAACCGCAGTGGCCCAGGGCGCATTCCGCCACGACCTGTATTACAAACTGTGTCGCTTGGTGCTGTGCGTGCCGCCGCTGCGTGACCGTCAAGACGACCTGGGACACGCCGCAGTGTGGATGGCCAACCGCGTCCTGCGCGAGCGTGGCTACAGTCGCCCTGCCGAGCTCTGCGATGAACGCGGCGACGCCCCGGCTCCGTCACCTTCGGCCTATCGCATCACCACAGCCAGCATCGATGCCTTGCGCGACCACGGCAGCGGCTGGCCAGGCAACTTTCGCGAGCTAGAAGCCGTCATCGAGCGAGCCGTCTTGCTGTACAGCGACGGCCTCTCGCTAGAACGCGAGGACGTCGAGCGGGCACTTTCGGATCGGATGAACCCATGAAGATCGCAGTCACGGGAGCAAGCGGACACATCGGCAACAACCTCATTCGCACGCTGGTCAGCCAAGGGCACAAGGTGCGCGCTCTGCTTCACCAATCGACTCATTCGTCGACAGAGGACACCGCGACGCATGAAGGCCCCCGCGCCTTGGCCGGCATCGACTGTGAACGGGCCAGCGGTGACGTCTGCGACCGTGCGTCGTTGGAGCGCGCTTTCGAAGGAGCCGACCACGTCTATCACCTCGCGGCGCATATCTCGATTTCGCCCGAGGAAGATGCCCGCTGTGAGCCGGTCAATGTCGACGGCACGCGCAATGTCATCGCAGCCTGTCGCCAAGCGGGGGTCCGTCGCCTGATCCACTTCAGCTCGGTCCACGCGCTGTGGAGCGAAGGCGTCAGCCACAAGCACGGTGCATCGGCCCCCATCGACGAGCGACATGAGCTAGCCGACCGCCCCGAGGCACTGCCGTACGACCGATCCAAAGCCCGAGCCGAGCGCGTCGTTCTGGCCGCAGTCGAAGAGGGCCTGGATGCCGTCATCGTGAACCCAGGCGCCGTACTCGGTCGCCATGACTATCGCCCGTCGGCGCAAGGCTCGGCCATCCTGGACTGGGTCAAAGGTCGCGTGCCCGCGCTGGTCGAGGGCGGGTACAACTGGGTTGATGTGCGCGACGTGGTCAGTGGCTCGATTGCGGCGGCCGAGCGGGGACGCCGCGGCGAGCGCTACCTGCTCACCGGCCACCCGCTGTCCTTCCGCGATCTCGCCCGGCGCTTGGAAGCCTCATCCGGTCTGCGCATGCCGCGCTTTGTGACACCGCTGTGGCTCGCCCGCATGGCCAGCCCCGCCGTCATCGCCGCCAGCAAGCTAATGAAGACGCGGCCTCTCATGACGCCCTATTCGCTGCAGATCGTCGCCTGCAACTATCACTTCAAGCACGAAAAAGCCGCCGCCGAGCTTGGCTATCAGCCGCGCCCCATCGAAGACACGCTCACCGACATGCTGAGCTGGTACCGCGAAGCCGGGTATCTCTAGATCCGCTGCGGCCGGACGCGAACCTTGCGCTTTGGGCGAAACGTCTGGATTGACCGAGCCCCCGCTGGGACGATAAGCTTGATCGGCTGTGAAAACTTGTCCCCAGTGTCAGATCAAGTACCCAGACGTACTTGAGTTTTGCCCTCGGGACGGCTCCCCCCTGCCGGCCAATGCCGGTGCGAAAGAGCCCGTCCAGGATCCGATCCTGGACTCGACTATTGACGGTCGCTATGCCGTCGAAGCGAGGCTGGGCGAAGGCGGCATGGGCGTGGTCTACAAGGCCCGCCACGTCCTTATCGACAAGCCCGTCGCCATCAAGATCTTGCGCAAAGAGGCCGCGCAAGACGCGGCAGCGGTTCAGCGCTTTATCCAAGAAGCCAAGTCCGCCTCAAAGATCAACCACAGCAACATCGTCGACATCACCGACTTCGGCGTCCTGCCCGATGGCCATGCCTACTTCGTCATGGAGTTCTTGGAGGGCAAGACGCTGGCTCAGGCGATCCAAGACGGCCCCATGGACGCCAAGCGCGTCTGCAACATCGCCTCGCAGGTGGCGCGTGGCCTGCATGCGGCGCACACCAAGGGCATCGTCCATCGCGATCTCAAGCCCGAAAACATCTTCCTGCTCGAACGCGAAGGCCAGAAGGACTACGTCAAGATCGTCGACTTCGGCATCGCCAAGGTCGGCGGTGGCCAGAAGCTAACCCAGGTCGGCATGGTGCTGGGCACGCCCGAGTACATGTCGCCGGAGCAAGCCACCGGGCAAGAGACCGACCACCGCGTCGACCAGTACGCTCTCGGCTGCATGATGTACGAGATGCTGACCGGGGTCGTGCCATTCCTAGGCGACCGTCCGGCGCAGACGCTGACTAAGCACGTCTTTGAGCCGGTCATTCCGCCGCGCAAGCGCAAGCCGGATCTGAAGATCCCAGCGACGATTGAAGCCTGCGTGATGCGGGCGCTCGAAAAGAAGCCCGAAAAGCGCTTTCCGTCGATGAAGGATCTCGACCAGTCGCTTACCCAGGTCGAGAGCGATCAGAAAGGCGGGCGCATCGTCATCGAGGACGCGGCGCTGTCTGCCCCGCCGCCTCCCGCTGCCCCGGCCTCGAACAGCGGCTATCCGTCATCCCCGTCAGGCGCGGCCGTGCCAGCGCCCATGCCCTCGGGCTATCCGTCGGGTCCGGCCCCAGCGCCCGGCTTTGCTCCGCCCGCGCCGCCTTCGTTTTATCCGCCGCAGCAGTCTGGTGGCGTCGTCGCACCGCCCTTCGCATCGGCCGCTCAGGGAGTCGTCCTTCCCAAGCCGCCCCTGCCTGCGCCGACCCCGCAGTCCGGTCGTGGACGCAGCATCGTCGTTGTCGTCGCCAGCGCCCTCGTGGCGATCGTGGCCTTGCTGATCTACTTCGTGACGCGCCCACCCACGCCGACGCCTGTGACGCCGCCCCCACGGCCGCCCAAGGTCGACAGCCCACCCAAGGTCGATTCTCCGCAGAACATCAAGCCGCCGCCCGTCGTCGAGCTGCCGCCGATCGATCTGCAGATCCTGTCGCGGCCTCCCGATGCCGAGGTCTATATCGATGGCAATCTCGTCGGACGGACGCCACACAAGCTGCCCCACAAGCGCGGCATCTTGGTGCGCGTCGAGGTCCGCAAGCGCGGGTTTGACCCCTACTACGAAGAGCTAACCCCCGACAGCAGTCAGACGCTCGACGTCAAGCTCGACAAGTCGGGGCACAGCGGCAACGGCAAGCCGCGCAAGGTCGAGCCAGGCAAAGCCCCCGCCAAAGGCAAAGACGCTGGATCGACGCAGTCGCCGACGGGCTTGCCCACGGGGCTGCGCGATCCCTTCAAGAAAAAGTAGCGAGTTCCAAAAGCGCGCCGATTTCCATACACTGCGCGCACATGAACTTGCTCGTCACCGGAGGCGCCGGCTTCATTGGCGCAAACTTCGTCTATTCGCAGCGACAGCAGCACCCGCAGGATCGCATCGTCATCCTCGATGCCCTGACCTATGCCGGTAACCTGAGCACGCTTGACGCGCTTTCGACGGACCCGGCGGTGCGCTTTGTGCGCGGGGATATCTGTGATGCGGCGCTGGTTGCAGCGCTCCTGCGGGACGAGCACATCGACGCCATCGTCCACTTCGCAGCCGAAAGCCACGTCGACCGTTCGATCTTGGGGCCCATGGATTTTGTGCGCACCAACGTCGTCGGCACGGCCACGCTGCTGGAGGCGGCGCGTGCTGCAAAGATCGCTCGATTTCTGCATGTCTCGACGGATGAGGTCTATGGCTCGCTAGAGCCGAACGATCCGGCGTTCAGCGAGACGCATCCTATCCAGCCGCGATCGCCGTATTCCGCGTCGAAGGCCGCCTCGGATCACCTGGTGCTTTCGTACTTCCACACGTACGGTTTCCCGGTGCTGCTCACGCGCTGCTCGAACAACTATGGGCCGTATCAGTTTCCCGAGAAGCTGATCCCGCTCATGGTGCTCAACGCGTTCGCCAACCAGCCGCTGCCGGTATACGGCGACGGGATGAACGTGCGCGACTGGATTCATGTCAGCGATCACTGTGCCGGGCTCGACGCAGTGCTGCGCCGTGGTCGCATCGGCGAGGTCTACAACCTCGGTGGCATGGCCGAGCGCCCAAACCTCGACATCGTGCGCGCCATCTTGGCCCTGACCGGCCGCGATGAGTCGTTGATTCGCTATGTCACCGACCGCCCCGGCCACGACCGCCGCTATGCCATCGACTGCAGCAAGGCCATGAACGAGCTGGGCTGGACGCCGCGGGTCTCGCTGGAACAGGGACTGCGTGACACCGTGCGCTGGTACCGCGAAAACGAAGCCTGGTGGCAGCGCATCCGCAGCGGTGAGTACCGCACGTGGTTCGAGCGCAACTACGCCGCCCGCCTCGACACCGGATCCGGCAGTCCAGCCGCCACCGCGAAGCATTCCGGGGCGTCATGCGCGTAGCCGTCTTAGGTGCTCAGGGCCTGCTCGGCCGCCATCTCTGCGATGAGCTCAACAGCCATGGCCACGCGGTCCTTTCGCTGGATCGCGCCATCGTCGATCTAAGTACGCCGGACCGTGAGTCGTTTTATCGCTTGCGCGATCGACTGGCGGCGCACGACGCCCACTTGGTGTTTAACGCCGCCGCCTATACCGACGTCGATGGAGCCGAGCGCGAGTCCGACAAAGCGTTTCTCGTCAACGCGCTTGGCGCCGAGATGATCGCCCGCGCTACCGATGCCGTTGGTGCCGCCGTCTGTCACATCTCGACGGACTTCGTGTTTCGTGGCGACCAGCAGCGCCCGTACGACGAATTCGATCTGCCCGATCCGCAGGGCTGCTATGCCCGCAGCAAGCGCGCCGGGGAAGACCTTGTCCTGCGTGCCTGCCGTCGCGCCTTTGTCGTGCGCGTCGGGGGCCTGTACGGGCGCGGTGGGCGAAACTTCTTTTCGACGATGGTCGCGCGCCTGCAGCAAGGTCAGTCCCTGCGCATCGACCGCTGCCGCCAGGTATCCCCAACGTGGGTGCGGCCGCTTGCGCATCAGCTCGTGGCGCTGTGCGAGCACGGAGAGTACGGCATGTACCACGCCACCTGTCAGGGACAGACGTCGTGGTTTGCCTTCGCCGAGACCCTGTGCCACGTCGCAAATGAGCTCGGCCGTCCCCTGCCCCTGCGCTTTGAAGGCGTCGACACGTCTGCGCTGCCGACGGCTGCGCCCCGCCCTGCGATGTCCGTCCTGGACTGCCGCTTGCTGCGACTGCGCGGTCTTCTCACCATGCCGCCGTGGGAAGACGCGCTGCGCGGTTACCTGAAAGAACTGCTCGCCTACAACCTACTTTAGTTAGCAAAAGGAAGGACCGATGAAAGGCATTGTTCTCGCTGGAGGCTCCGGCACACGGCTGTTGCCACTGACCAAGGTCACCAACAAGCACCTCCTTCCGGTCGGCCGCGAGCCGATGATCTTCCACCCGGTCAAGAAGCTGGTCGCGGCAGGCATTCGCCAGATCCTCATCGTCACCGGCTGCGAGCACATGGGCGATGTCGTCGGCCTGCTGGGCAGCGGTCGCGAGTTCGAGTGCGACTTTACGTATCGCGTGCAGGACACGGCCGGTGGCATCGCGCAGGCGCTGGGCTTGGCGCGGGACTTCGCGCGCGGCGACAAGATGTGCGTGCTGCTTGGCGACAACATCTTTGAGGACGACATCGGCCTGTATGTCGAAAACTTCGCGCGCCAGGGTCGCGGCGCCCGCATTTTGTTGAAGCGAGTTCCTGATCCGCAGCGCTATGGCGTGGCCCAGGTCGAAGGCGAGCGCGTGACGCGTATCTACGAAAAGCCGGAAAGGCCCGTCAGCGACTATGCCGTAACTGGCATCTACTTCTACGACGATCGCGTGTTCGATGTGGTCTCGACGCTCAAGCCCTCGGGGCGCGGCGAGCTTGAGATCACCGACGTAAACAACGCCTACATCGATCGCGGAGAGCTGGGCTTCGATGTGCTCAAAGGCTACTGGACAGACGCCGGCACACACGACTCGCTGCGCTTGGCCAACGAGCTTGTGCTGGGCCTGCCGCTGACGGGCGAATACGCCGCGCACTATCAGTATCAGCTGCGCGCCTAGCTGCGTTTTCCCGCGCACGCCGCGCTGCCCTGCCCTATCCTCGTCGTACATGCGAGTCCTTGTCGTCGGGCCGAGCGCCATAGACAGCTCGGAGATGGGCTGCGTACGCGGCCTGCGTGTGCTCGGTCATACGGCCGAGATCTGCGATCTGCGTCAGCACATGGGCTTGCCCGGCGCGCTGCGACGCAATCCCATGGCGGCGCGCATCGCCGAATTCGTGCTGCTGAGCACCGTGCGTGAGCCGTACTATTTCGCGCAGCAGCACCTGATCTCGGCCTGCGAACGCTTCGCTGCCGACCTGGTGCTGGTGATCCAGCTGACCTGGGTCTTGCCGCAGACCATCGAGACCCTGCGCAGTCGTGGCGTGCGCTGCGTCGGTTGGTTTCCCGACGCGTTCACCAGCTTTGGCCGCGGCACCTTCCTCTTGGCGCCGTGGGATGCGCTGTTCTTTCAAGATCCCTTCATGGTCGACCGTCTGCGCACGGCGTTTGGTCTGGATTCCATCCACCACCTGCCGCAGTGCTGCGATCCCGAGATTCAGCGACCGCTGTCGGTCAGCGCCGAAGATCAGGCTCGCTATGCCGCCGATGTCGCGACCTATGGCACGTACTATCCATATCGCGCCCGGCTGCTAGAGCCGCTTCTGCACAGTGGCCTGCGCCTAAAGCTGTGGGGCCCGCGCCCACCTAGCTGGCTGCACCATCCGGTCAAACAGCACTGGGCCGGCCGGCAGATCGTCGGCGATGAAAAGTGCCGCGCCATGCTCGTCGCCAAGATCGCGCTCAACACGAATCACTATGCCGGTATCCACGACGTGAACAAGCGCACGTTCGAGCTTGCCGCGCTCGGCGCATTCCAGCTCACCGACGACCGCCCTGCCCTGGCCCGCTACTTTGAACCCGGACGCGAGGTGGCGACGTTCGCGGGCCGCGCCGATCTTCTGGACAAGGTGCGCTATTACTTGGCACATCCCGAAGAGCGAGCGCGCATCGCCGAAGCCGGACGGCTGCGAGCCCACCGCGACCACACCTTCGCTGCCCGCCTGCGCGTCCTTCTGCAGACCCTTGGCTGCCACAGCCCAGCCCCTACGTCGGGTGGCCCCGCAACAACGTGATTGAACTGAGCGCCGAGTTTTGATGAAATGGCCGCATGCCCGCACGGATCTTTCGCTTTCTTGCCCTGTTCCTGATGCTCGCGTTGTTTGGGGGGGCCACAGCCTTGGCCCAGGTCGCGCCGCGCATCACCATTGAGTCGGTCCCTCCCGGTGCCATCGTCTATGTCGACGGGGCTGTGCAGGGACAGACTGGACCGAACTTCAAGGTTCGCATCAACAAGGGTCAGCACCGCATTCGACTGGAGCTTGAGGGCCACAAGCCCATCGAGCAGGTCGTCACGATCACCGCGGCGCAGAAGCTTGCCTTCAATATGGAAAAGGCGCCGGGGCGACTCGACGTGAAGTTCCCGACGACGAACGATATCGCCCGCGGGGCCGAGATCTACGTCGACGGGCAGATGGCGGGACAAGTGCCCTTGATGATCGACGTGCCCGCCGGTCGCCACTTGGTCGAGATCAAGAAGCCCGGTGCCAAGGTCTACACCGAAAACGTCGAGCTCAAAGCCGGCGAGACCAAGCCGATCTGGGTGCAGATGGTGGCCGAGGCCCGAAACGGCACGCTGATCGTCGCTGCCGATGCCGCGGATGCCGACGTGTTCATCGACGGCCAGCCGCGCGGCAAGGCCCCGGCCATGGTCGAGCTGGGCGAAGGCGAGCACATCGTCGAGGTCCGCCGCAACGAAGCGGGCGCGCCGACCTGGCGTCAGACGGTGCGCGTCAGTGCCAACCAGCAGGTCAAGGTGCAGGCGCAGACGCTGCCCCCGCCTCCGGCTCCCGGCTCGCTGATTGTCCTTTCACAGGCCAACGAAGCCGAGGTCACGATCGACGGCACAACCAAGGGCAAGATTGGCCAGCCGATCAGCCTGCCCGCCGGGCAGCACTCGGTCAGCGTGACGGCCAAGGGCTTCTCGACGGTAACTCGCGTCGTCATCATCGAAGCGGGCAAGCCGCTCATCGAAAAAGTCGACCTCGTCGGATCGGCTGAGTCGCGCGGCGTTGGCTTCGTGCGCGTCATCATGCTGACGCCGATGCCCGGCGCGAACTACTTCATCAATGGCCGCATGTTCGACGAGTCCGCCATCCTGTCCGACCAGGGCGTCGAGGTAGCAGCGGGCCACGTCGTCATCTCGGTAGCCAAGGACGGCTACGGCACCACCAAGCGCGAGATCAACCTGCGCCCCGGCACCACCGAGGTCGTCGAGTTTGAGCTGCGCAACGTCGGCAAGCTGTTCATCGCCTCGCAGCCTCCGGGCGCACTGGTGCTGATGGACAAGAACCTGATCGGACAGACGCCGCTCACGCGGGAAAACGTCCCGGCGGGCGAGCACGTCATCGAGATCACGAAAGACAAGTACGAGCCGACCACGCAGAAGGTGCTGCTCAAGGCCGGTGACCAGGAAAACGTCAGCGTCATCCTTCGCCCGACGCCGCCACCGCAGGTCGACAAGCTAGCGCTGCAGAAGGGCCTGTCTTCGTTCTCGGCGGTCACCATTCCGCTCGGTCACTTCACGGCCGATGTCGGCGCTGGCTATGCCTACTTCCTGACTGGCCGCATGAACGTTGGTGTGTTTAAGAAAGGCAACCTGCCCGGCATCCGCGAGCTAGGTCTCGACGTCGGTGCCGAGCTGCGCACGACCTTCTATCACTTCGAAATCGGCGGCTCGATCCGCTTCCAGGCCATGCGCATCGATCCCTTCGCCATCGGCCTGCGCACCTACGTCGGCGGTGGCGGCGGTCCGCGCCAACGCAACAGCGTGCAGTGGGAGCTTGGCCTGCCCATCACCGTGCTCGCTGGCAGCATGGTCAAGCTGACCGCCGAGACCTACCTGCAGGTCTACAGCGATCAGAACTGCCCCAACGTCGGCGATATCCGCAACATCTACAACCGCGACGGCGCCGCTGGCATCGAGGCGCTGGGTGACTACCTCAAGGCCGCTGAGCACACGGGGGACCGCTGCGTGGGCCGCGTGGGTTCCGATGGCATCCCGCCGGGTGGCACGATGCCGAACAACCCCATCTACGACTCCATCGGCTACGTCCCCGGCCAGACCATGCTCGGCCCGGTGCGCTATGACCCCAAGAACCCCGCGTACCAAGTCGGCGGCACCGGCATTCTTGAGCGCTTCAACGGCGTCCGCGGCATGCTGCGCGCCATCGTCGAAGTGGCCCTGTCCCCGAACATGAACGTGTGGCTGCTCGTCGAGGGCGCACCGCTTCAGGGCGACCGCCAGATGTTCACCGACAAGTTCAACCGCATCTTCCCGGTGACCGAGATCCCGATCTACGGTCGGGCCGGTCTGTCGCTGAAGTTCTAGTCCACGCTCTGGCCCGCTCCTCTTCCGGCTTTGCTCCCACCGCAGCGCTTCGCGCTTCTTCCAGCCCATCGCCACCTTCTGCCGCTCGCTCTTTTCTGCGCGTTGATTTTGTGCGTGCTTCCGACACCGGTCTGGCTGCGGGTCTCGGCGGCTCTGTCAGCGCTTCTGCTGCTGGCCTTGCACCAGTGGTCCCGTCGCAAGCAGCCGCAGCTTGTGCTCGACGATCACGGCTATTCCGTCGAGGTAGCTGGCGTGTCGCGCTTTTCTGTCCCGTGGTCGGCGGTGACGCGCGTGCTGCACGATCCCAGCGAGCAGGCGCTGTATCTTGACTGCGGTGATCCCGGCCGCAACCTGCTTCTGCCGCCCCGAGCCGGCTTTGCGTTTACGTTCAGCCAGCGCGACGCGCTGTACGCTCGCCTGCTGCAACACATCGGGGATCGCGCCGAGATCGTGGCGCGCCTCGATCAGCCCCCGCCCCCGCCCCCGCCTGCTCTGACAGCCGACCGTTGACGCCCGTCGGGCTGCCTCACTATGTTCCGCATCGGATCAAGGAGACGACCCGATGCGCCGATCGCTGTTTGTGCTGTGTCTTGTGTCCGCTGCCCCTGCGTTTTCTGCGTGCAACACGCCGCCCCCGCAAGACCCCGGAAGCCCTGGGACGGGAGCGCCAGGACCCAAGGGGGAACAAGGACCCAAAGGCGAGCCAGGCCCCCTAGGACCCGTCGGACCCGTCGGACCCGTCGGACCCGTAGGCCCCAAGGGCGATACCGGCCTGCCCGGAGCCAAAGGCGATCCGGGAACGCAAGGACCCAAAGGCGATCCGGGAACACAAGGACCCAAAGGTGATCCGGGCGCCCCAGGATCCAAGGGCGATCCAGGAACGCAAGGACCCAAAGGTGATCCGGGCGCCCCAGGTTCCAAGGGCGATCCAGGAACGCAAGGACCCAAAGGCGATCCGGGGCCTCAGGGACCGATGGGTCCGCCGGGCTCGGGCGCGCACATCGAAGACCTTGGGCAGTTCGCAGGCTTTACTGCAGCGTCCTATACCGGCGCCATCGCGGGCGGTCGCGTCGCGGCGCATGCCGCCTGTGCCGCTGCCTTCGCGGGCGCCCACCTGTGCCATGCGGCCGAGTACATCCAGTCGAACTCAGGCACAACGGTGCCGGGCAGCGGTGCCTGGCTCGATGCCAGCGTGTCGGACACCGAATCGGAGGCCTTTAACAACGGCATGGCCGGCAGCGGTCGCTATGTGATGTACAGCGGCACCTGCGACTCGTGGTCGACGAGCAGCACCAGCTATCAAGGCACCTACGTGACGGTGCAGGGCGGCATCTCAAGCGGCCACTGTGGCACCTCACGCGTGCTCGCTTGCTGCAACACCCCAAGCAAGACGCGCTTTGCCGGCTTTGCCACCACCACCGCAGGCAGCGCCGGAGGGCGACCAGCCATGCACGCGCGCTGCGCCAGCGCCTTTTCTGGCGCGCACCTCTGCCACGCCACCGAGTACATCCGCGCCAACGCGACACAGACGGTCCCGTCGAACGGAGCCTGGCTCGATCCCAGCTTAAGCCGCGGCACCAGCGAGCGCTGGAACACCGGCATGCCCGCCAGCGGGCGCTATGTCTATTACAGCGGAACGTGCGACTCGTGGTCGACGAGCAGCTCTAGCTATCAAGGCACGTATGTGACGCCAAGCGGAGGCGTCAGCAGCAGCAACTGCAGCACCACGCGCAGCGTCGCCTGCTGCTTCTAGTCACCCCGATCACGACCCCGTTTCGCCTCGGCGCGTGTCGGGATCGCTACCGGTGACCGCAAGGCCGCTCTGTTCCTCTGCCTTGCATGTGGGGGGCGTCTCGACGACTGGTGGGGGCGATCAGAAGACGTTCAGCGTGGCGTATCCGCTTCGGCCGCCGCCGCTGGCGGTGATCGTGGCGGTTCCGGTCCCGACGCCCGTCGCCCGCCCCTGCGAGCCGGCGCTGTTGCTGACGGTCGCGACCGCCGTGCTGGACGAAGACCACGAGACCATGGTCGTTACGTTCTGCATCGAGCCGTCTGAAAACGTGGCGATGGCGGAAAACTGCTTGGAGGCTCCCCTGCTGACCGATTCAAAGCTTGGTGAGACGCTGATGGACACCAGCGTCGGCGCTTTGACGGTCAGGGTGGCGCTGTCGGTCTTGCCGGCAATCGAAGCCGTAATCGTGGTTGTGCCGATCCCTCCGCCAACGGCCCGCCCCTGCGTGCCAGGGCTATTGCTGATGGTCGCGACCGACGTCACCGAAGACGACCAGGTAACCAGAGTGGTCAGGCTCTGCGTCATGCCGTCGGAATAATGGCCCGTGGCAGTGAACTGCTGCGCGCTGCCTAGCGTAATCGACGGCGCACCAGGCGAGACGGTGATGGACACCAGCACAGGCGCCATGACCGTCAAGGTCGTGCTGCCCGATGTGCCGCCAAAGGTGGCCGTGATCGTCGTGCTGCCGGCTCCAACCGAGGTAGCCAGGCCCTGCGTGCCCGCCGCATTGCTGATCGTGGCCACGGCGACCGCCGAGGACGACCACGAGGAAAGGCCCGTCAGGTCCAGCGTCGAGCCATCTGAATACATGCCCGTGGCGGTAAACGCCTGCGTGCTGCCGGTGACGATCGAGGGGGCCATGGGCGAGATCGCGATCGACATCAGTGTGGCCGACTTCACCGTCAACGTCGCGCTGCCGCTCTTGCCGCCGAGCGAGGCGGTGATGCTGGCGCTGCCTGCCCCGATCGCCGTCGCCAGCCCCTGCGAGCCCATGGCATTGCTGATCGTCGCGACCAGCGCATCCGACGAGGCCCACGTGACCAGGGTGGTCAAGTTCTGCGTCGAGCCATCCGAATAGGTTCCCGTCGCCGTGAACTGCTCGCTGATGTCCTTGAAGATGGCTGGGCTTGCCGGAGTGACCGCAATTGCAGTCAGCGTGGCCATGGTGACCGTCAGCGTGGCCGTGCCCATCTTGCCCATCAGCGACGCCGAGATGGTGGCGGTGCCGACTCCAAGTCCGCTGCTCAAGCCCCGCGTGCCCATGGCGTTGCTGATGCCCGCGACCGCCGTATCCGACGAGGCCCAGATGACCGTGCTCGTGATGTCCTGCGTACTGCCGTCGGCAAACGTTCCGGTGGCCGTGAACTGCTGCGTCGTGCCTTTGACGATGGACGGGCTTGCGGGCGCGACGGCGATGGCGTTCAGAGGGGCCATCGTGACGCTGAGCACAGTCATGGCCGTCTTGCCCGAGACCGAGGCCGAGATGGTGGTGTTGCCGATCGCAATCCCCGTCGCCAGGCCCTGCGTGCCCATGGCATTGCTGATCGTCGCGACCGTCGTATCCGACGAGGCCCACGTGGCCATGGCGGTCAGGTTCTGCGTCGAGCCATCCGAATAGGTCCCCGTTGCCGTAAGCTGCTGCGTCGTGGTCTTGGCGACGGAAGGATTGGCCGGGGTGATCGCGACAGAGGTCAGGCTGGCCATCGTGACCGAAAGCAGGGTCGTGCCCGTCTGGCCCATCAGCGACGCCGAGATGGTGCTGCTGCCGACGCCGACCCCAGTGGCCAGGCCCTGCGCGCTGATGGTCGCTATGGCCATATCCATGGAAGACCACGTGACCAGTGTGCTGATGTCCCGCATCGTCATATCGGCAAATGCCCCCATCGCGACAAACTGCTGCGTCGTGCCTTTGCTAATCGATGGATTTGCGGGAGTAACCACGATAGACACCAGCGGCGCCGCCACGACCGTCAGCGTGGTTTTTGCGGATTGCCCACCATAGCTCGCCGAAATGGTTGTAGTCCCCAGGGCGAGTCCCGTGGCTACACCCTGATTATCAATGGTCGCAGTGCTCGCGGTTGCAGACACCCACTTGACCAGAGAGGACACGTCCTTGGTGGTTTTGTTGGAATAAGTCCCAGTCGCCACAAAGGCCTGGGTCTTTCCTTTGATGAGCATCGAATTAACAGGCGTGATCTCGATCGATACCAGGGTTGCCGGCGTAACCGTAATCGTGGTCTTGCCAGTGATCTCATCCAACGAGGCGGCGACCTTGGTCATCCCTTCAGCCAGTGCTGTGGCCAAGCCACCGTCGCTCACGCTGACCACAGCGCTGTCCATCGTCGACCAACGAACCATGGACGTCAGATCACGGGTCGACTGATCCTCGTACGTTCCCGTCGCCGTAAGCTGTTGCGTCGCCCCCACAGTCAGCAGCGGAATTTTTGGCGTAATGGTAATTGAAACCAATGGAACATTGCTTCTGTCTTCGCCGCCACAGCTTGCCAAAAATAGACACACAAACACCATCAAAAAAGAAGCGCACCATGTACGAGCGCCGCTGATCGACCCGGTTATCTTTCGCAATCCATCGAGCGCTACATTTTTATTATTTTCGTCTTTTGGGGTGATTGTATCATTTACATGATTACCAATCAGCAACGGCATCTTTATATCTTTATTCACTTTACTTACCTCGTTTTTTTGATGATAACGCGTTGTCTACGCGGGCAGATCACATCAAGAATATTTCAAAGGAGAACCCTGTTTCAAAAGAGAACTCCCTGTCGGCAGAAGAGCCACTGCGTACCGCAGCGGCATACGAGGGTCAAGGGGATATCTGCCAGCGATGCGCATACTGGCGGATGCAACCGTCGAGGAAACATCCGGCAGATGCTGGCAGCCGCCCAGCGGCACGCAACCGACGCCAGCGCGCCCGATCCTTCCGTCCTGCGGATCTTTGTGTTTCAGGCGGTCGCGGTGGTAAGCAACGAAGCGCCTAGAGCGCTCGGGACGCATCGTCCCTGCGAACCACCGACGAGGAGTCTGCCCATGAAACCCAGCCTGCGGTCCCTAGCCTTCACGCTGTCTTTGAGCTTCGCTGCCTCTGTGCTGCCGCTCGGCGCCTGGAAGCCGGCCCACGAAGCATCCGCCATCGCCTGGGCAGAGCCGCCTTTGGCAAAGGCGAACAAGGCTGCAGACAAGCCGGTCGCGCCCGAGCAAGCCGTCAATCCCGTGCAGAGCGAGATGCGGATCCTGCACGAGGCGACCCGCGACTGGGTCACTGCCGTTGCCAACAACACGCTGAGCATCATTCCGGCCAGCATCGGCAAGGTGCATGGCGCCCGGCTGATGACGGAAAAAGCCGTGGAGGCAGGCACGTACCGGCCACCGAAAAACGGCGACGCGCTGGCCGACTTTGTGAAACAGGACGAAGCCTTTCACGCCGAGCTCGTGAAGCTGCTGCGTGCATCCAAGGCCAATGATCTGCCCGGCACAACCAAGCAGCTTGGCGTCGTGCTCGACGGCTGCACAAGCTGCCATCTCCGTTTCCGCTTCTAGGCATCGCAGCCGCCTCGGGTCCGCGGAGCCGATCGTCAAACGCACCACCAACCCTGTCGCGGCCCAGGTGCTTGTCGCCCCGCTCGGCCCGACCGAACGCGCGCTAGAAAAAGTCAGCGAGTAGGCCAAAGCACAAGGCGGAGGACCGGAACGGCCTCGGGGCCGTGAGGACCGACAGCGCAGCGATTAGGCCAACAGCCTCCTATGGGCCGCGATCGGGCCAGCAGGGCTTGCCGCTGCAGACGTCGATGATCTGGCCCGTGCGGAAAAACGTCACCATCTGGTCGTTGTGGACATCGCGCCGCCGCGGTAGCTCGTGCGGGTCGTCGTCTTTGTCGACGGGCGGCAGGTTGCCAAGAGCCGGCCATGGGTTGCCAAAGTGCCACAGCACAACGCCCGATCCCGTGTGCGGATAGGGCTGCCCTGGCGCCCCGAACACCGTGCGCTCGTCGTCGTACTGCGCCATAAGCGGCACGCCCAGCCCGCTGCGTGCAAGGATCTCGTTGCTGAGCACAGCCACCTGATAGTCGCCGCGCGCTGGCCCCAAAAGCACGTGGTGGGCGCGGTTCCCCGGATAGGGCTCGGCGCTCAGGTGGCGATAGTGCGTGACCGGATCCGTCGCGTCCCACAAAAGCTGGATCGCCGACAGCACCACCGCCTGATCGCGCGTGCTGGGATAGGCCGCGCCCAGCACCACCGAGAAGCCTCCGACATAGTCCGTCGATCGCTGCAAAAGCAGCGAGTAGTTGTTGCCCGGCACACCCAGGTGACCGCGCTCGACATCGGGGCTCAGCGCGACGAACGAGGCGCCAAAGATGCCGCCCTGCGAGATACCAGAATAAAAAAGCTCGTCGCGGTTGACCTTGATCTTGAACTTGGCCAGCGCCGGCAGGGATTCCAAGCGCTCGCGCATGCCGCGCGCCAACAGCACCCATTCGACCAAGCCCTGATGCAGCCGCTCGGCCATGTGCGGGAAGCGACTGACGTCGGTGAGGATCTGAATCACGCTGGCCTGATCGTCGCTGGACATGCCCGTCAGATCGGCGCCGAAAAAGATCAGGTTCTTGCGGTTGGCGATGCGGCCGTTGAAGCCGCCGCGCACCTGCGTTCCCGAGCCAAGCAGGCCATGCCCGTACAAGACCAGGCCGTGCGGCGTGCTCTTGCCGTCGACGGCAGAGTGGGGAATGCGCAGCCAAAACTCGGGGCTGCGGCTGCCGCTGGCCATCGGCAAGCCCTTGCCGTCACGGCGAATGCGCGTGCCGGAAAAGGTACCGATGCGATAGTCAGCCAGATAGTTGGGAACCTCGAACGTGCCGCGCACTTCAACGGCGATGTCGGGGTCGACGGGCTTGCCGCTGCCGTCGGGCATCGGCACATACTCGGTGATGCCGCTCACGCTGATCGGTGCGCCCATGGCCCCGGTGCGTCGGATGGCGTCGTCGCGCATCTGCAAAAGCTCGCCGTGCAGCGCCCGATTGCTGGCGGTGACGAAGTCCCAGGCGACGATCAGCGACTGCTTGTCGATGCCCTGGCTAAAAAGCGTCGCAAATACGCGATCGAAGCGCGCTTGGCGCTTGGCCAAGACCGGCACCGCGGCGGTGTTGCCATCGCGCAGTCGCACAAAGGCCGGCGCTGGCGCAATCGACGCCCCGGCTTTGTTGCGCAGCCCGCGGAAGGCCACGACGTAGCGCGTCGCTTCTTTGAGGATCTCTTGCGGTCGCACGAACAGCGTCTGCAGCGCCGGATCGCTCTCATAGCTGTCTAGCTCGACGAAATACGGCACGCGGCGCAGCGTGCCCTTGTGATCTTCCAAAAGCACGATGGGCGCGTCGGGCAGAAGCGAGCGCTCGATGTGATCCTCGCTGGCCAAGCCAGAAAGATCGAGGTTGGGAAACAGCGCCAAGATCTGCGTGCTGGGCCCATAGCCATCGAGGTGCGCATAGTTTTCCGGGGGCGCCACGACGCCTTGGTTGTTGGCCGGCAGCGACGTCGGCAAGAAGCGCAAGCGATAGCCCGTCTCGGAAGTCGCGGACTCGTCCAAATACAAGTTCGAGGGCCAAGGCAGCGCGCAGGGCACATCCGGTCCTTGGCCCAAGATGGGGTCGCAGTCCGCGCTGTACATCGTCGAGTCCGCCGGATCTCCGGCGGGGGTCGGCTCGGCACAGGCGATACCAAACAACGTCGCCAGCGCGCACAGTGCGGCGGCTTTGGCCTGCGCTGCATGCCGATTGCAGGGGCCAAGCTTCGGCGTGCGCAGCCACTTCGCAAAGCTCTTCGTGATGATCACGGCGACTCCTTTTTTTTCGATGGGTTTTCGAGGATGCCTGCAGGCCAGCGGCCACGCGGAAGCGCCCTGCGGCGGCAGCGCGATGCGTCGACGGCGGCAAGCCCGTCCCAGCGGGCCCGCGAGCATACTGCGTTCGGCATCCAAGGCGCGTACAATTGCAGACTCATGGGGAGACGCTGCAGTCCGCGTCACGCGCTGTGTCTTTGGGCCCTGCACTTGGCTCGGCTACCCAGCGTCCATGCTGACGAGCCAGCGACGGCCCAAGCGACCGTGCCATCACCGTCGACAACGCAGCCAGATGCAGCGTCGGTCCCGCCGTTGGCCCCGTCAGCTGCGATCCCGGCGCCGGCTGCGGCTGGCGCACCCTCAGCCGCGCTCGATCCTCCCGCGGAAGTGCGCCTGCATGAAAACGGACGCCTGGCCGCGCTTCTGTGCCAAGGCCAGCCCCTGCGGCTTGTGCGCTGCCGCTACGGCGCGGTCTCGGGGCTGGTTCTTGCGTATCATCCGTCGGGCAGCGTCGCTGAAGTCTTGGCCTTTCGCGACGGCTGGCTCGACGGAGTCGCCGAGGTCTACGACGAAACCGGGCACCTGCTTGAGCGCACGCTGTACCGCGCCGGTCTGCCGGTCCCGCTTTCGCAGGTGGCCACCGCCGCGCCTTCGGATCCGCCGCTGCCGGTGCCGCCCAGTGTTCCTGCGGATGGGCCGGCGAGTGGACCGATGGGTGCAGTCGACCCGGCAGTGCCGGGCACGTCTTCCGGTCTCAGCGACGAAAACCAGCCGCGCTCCATGCCGCAAGCCGCCGGCCCCTCGCCGTCCCTGCGCATGCTGCGCGCCCTCGATTCCCGGTCCGTCTTCGGCCTGGGTCTGCGCGGCATTTTCGGCGGCCTGGTCGGCAGCGCGCACGCGGCCGGGCTCGCAGGTGGACAGCTTGTGTTCGCGCTAGCGCCCTCGGCGGGGACCTATCCCGAGATCTCACTCGGCGTCACGTCGACCTTCGATGCCAAGGGGGCCTATCGTCGCGTCGATGTCCCGGTGTCCTTTGGGCTCGTCGTCCACCTCAACCGCGCCAAGGCCCCCATCTACATGGCTCTCGGTCTCGACATGCTGTATGCGCGTCGCTTCATTCCCGGCGATGTGCCCGGACGGCGGGACGAGGAAGCGTTTCTCCTCGGCGGCAGCGCTGGCTTTGGCGTCAACATGCCGATGTGGCGCCGCGAACAGGACCGCGGTCGCCTGCTGATGGATGTGCGCATGGGCGGAACCGGACGCCTCGACACGGGCCCGACGCTCTTGATCCCGCAAGAGACCGGCGAGCCACAAGCCGCCATCTCGCCCCAGTTTCGCGTGCTACTCACGCTGACGGCCCAGATCCACTTCGGAGGCTAGCGACGCGCCATGTCCATCGACATCATACCGCGCAGCAAGCGATGGCCCCCCGCACCCGATTTTCTGGGCCCGCTCGTCGGGCTCTCGATGGCTCTGTGTGGGCTTTGGGGCTGCGGCGGGGACACGCAGCTGGCCCCCATTCAAAAGCGCAGTGGCGCCCTGGTGATCGAAGGCTGCGCACTCGAAAAAAACCAGCAGCAGAGCCTGGAGGACGACGCGCTGCGCAGCGTGATCTCGACGGCGATTCTGTTGTGCCCGACCATTCATGAAGGTGGCGCCTTGCCGCGCGATGGCGACGGCCTGCAGACGCTGAGCAGCACGGTCAGCTATCTGCGCGGCCGCGGCCTGCGGGTCGAGCTAGGCATTACGGCCCGCGACGACTCGGGAAGCGAGCTTTCGCCGACGCGCTTGGCTGCCCTTTTGCGCAATCCGCTGCAGCGCGACTTAACCGCGACGGCAGCCGCGCAGTTCGACGCACGCGCCGACGGCCTGGTGGTCGCGCTGCCAGGGCTCCCCGAGAGCAGCGCCAGCGATGTCACCGCGTGGGTGCAGGCGCTGGCCGCATGGACGCCCGGCCGCAAGCCCTCGATCTTCGTTCCACCGTCGAGCACCGAGCCCAGCGATCTGCCGCAAGGCAGCTCCGTCAACCTGCGCGCCCTGTCCGGTAGCATCCGCCAGATCTATGCCATGACCGTCGACTACAGCTGCTGCGAAGGCACGCCGGGCCCCACGACGGATGCCGAGTGGACAGCGCAGGTCCTCGCGCTGGCCCGCAAGCAGAACCGAGATGCCCCGGTGTTCATGACCCAGCCGCTCTACGGCGTGCAGTTTGTCGACGGTGTGGGTCAGCCGCTGAGCTATCTTGCGGCCGTGGGCTTGGCCAGCGCCCAGCATATCCAAGTGCTGCGCAGCGACGCGGGCAGCCTTACGTACTCGTTCGTCGACGCGAAAAACCGCCGCAACGAGGTGTGGTTCGACGATGTGCGCAGCATCGCCGGACGCTTGGCGTGGCTCGACTCACGAGTCGCCGCGGATGTCGGCGTGCTGTACTACAGCTTGGGCGGCGAAGATCCCAAGCTGTGGTCGACGCTGCAGGGGCTTTTGAAGTGAGCCTGCTGCCTCTTCCAGCCGATGCCGACCCGATCCGCGTCGCAGAGCTCGGCCTGCGCGATCCGCTGGCCAACCCGCTTTTTGAGCGCGAGCTTGCGCAGCGCTATCTGCTGTTTGATGCCTGGGTCGAAGGCGAGCGCCGCGTCAACCTGCATCCGCTGCTGCTCAGCCCGACGCTGCACGCGCAAGCCATGGCCGCAGCGATCGCCGCCGACGCGCTCATCGATCAGGTCGCAGGCCTGGCGCTGCGCGATGCCAGCGAGGCGCAGCGCTATCGTTTTTCACCGGCTGTGCAGCGCCTGGCGCAAGCGGCGCATCGAGCGGGCGACCGCTCGCGGCTGGTGCGCGTCGATCTGCTGCTGTCCGAGACCGGCTGGCAGGCCTGTGAGATCAACGCCGACTGTCCGGGAGGTCACAACGAAGCGCTCGGCCTGCCGAAGCTTGCCCAGGCCGCCGGGTTCTTTCACGGCATCAACCCGACGACGCTCGTCGCCGATCTGGTGCAGGCCCTGCTGGATCTGGCCGGCGGTCGCGCGGCCCCGTCGGCTGAGCCAGGCGCCATCGCGCTGATCTACGCCACCGCCTATGCCGAAGATCTGCAGGTCTGCGCCTTGCTTCAGCGCGAGCTTCGCCGCCATGGAGCCCGCGCCATCTTGGCGGCTCCGACGGCGCTGCGCCGACGCGGCGAGCGCCTGTACATCGGCGACGAGCCGATCGCGGTGCTGTATCGCTATTTCCCCACCGAATTTATGGAAGGCCAGCGCAACCTCGACGACATTTTGCTCGCCGTGAAAGCCGGAACGCTGCGCTGTCTGTCGAGCTTTGCCGCCATCTATGCGCAGTCCAAGCTGGCGTTCGCCCGTGCGTTCGCGCAAAAAGACGCGCTGCCCGAGCCGCTGCGCCAGGCCCTGCGCGTCCTGCCAGCGACGTATGACCTGTCCGACTGCAGCGCCCAGGATCTTGTGAACGAGCGCGAGCGCTGGGTCATCAAGCGGGCCCTCGGCCGTGTCGGTGAAGAGGTCTTTGTCGGCTCGCTTCTGTCGGCCCCAGCCTGGGAACAGGCGCTGCAGCTTGCCCGAGACGACGAAGAGCAAGGCGAAGCCTGGGTGGCGCAGGCCTTTGTGCCGCAGCGTCCGATTCAAAGCATGTATGGTCGGCTATTTTTGACATTAGGCGCCTATGTTCTAAACGGTCGCTTTGCGGGATATTTCGCGCGTCTGACCCCGCAGAGCCATACCTCGCACAGCGCGCTCTGTCTGCCCGTCTTTGTGCAGGCGCCATCATTCACACCAGCACCTGCCGTCGACCAGAATAATCAATGAATATAAACATATCGAAATATGTTAATGACATTTATTTATATTACTTTTCTATTTTCACGCTCTGTTTCCCTATTGGATAGAGGCACACCATGCATCCTCGGGTCGTCACGCCACTTGCCTTGCTCGCTGGGTCTTGCGTCGCCGCGCGTCCGCCGTCGGCCGAGTTCTTCGTGCGCGCCGAGCAGGTGCCGGGGCCGCAGCAGCTACTCTTGCCTTCGGCGATGCGTGGCCTGGCGACGTGGCAGCTACCCAGCGACGATCCGTGGGCGCGTTACAACAAGTGGACGCTTCTGGCGTCGCTGGGGGAAGACGCGGTGCCCGGCCAGCTTCCCGACGTGCGAGCGCTGCAGATTGTGAAGCGCGCCGAGCAAGCCGGGCGCCTGGTCGGCAGCGCCGGCCTTGGCGCCGATACGCTGTGGCTGGTCGATCTGCGCGGAGCCGCATCCGTGGCCTTTGGCAACGCCGTCAGCCATGCGGCGGTGCAGCCGGTGTCGCTGGTCTTGACCTTCAACAACTGGCCAGCGCAGCGCGAGCTAATCCCCGCGGAAGAGACGCTGTCGGCGCTGGTCACGCTGCGTCCGCGCGTGCCCGAAGCGGGGGTCTCGGGCAGCCGTCCGATGTTCCTGCTCGATGCCTGGCGGCTGGCCTTTGCTGACAGCGAGCCAGACGAAGACCTCGTCGACAATCGCTATTCCTTAAACGGCTCGGACCTGCCCGATGTCGACACGCTGCACCTGCACGGCATCCGCCAGGTGATCTATGTCACCGAGACGCTGGGCAGCGATTCGGCGCCCATCACGGAAGAAGACGATCTCAACGAGCCGTTCCTGCGCTATGCGCAAGCGGGACTGCAGGTTTCGATGCTCGGGCTCGACGATCTTCTGGGTGAGCGGACCGTCGCAGAAGCCGCCAGTTTTGTCGTCAGCGGCGGCTCCAGTCCGCGCTATTTTCGCTCGGTTCGCGTCTATGTGCCGCGCCATCGCCCGACGCTGTTCACCAGCCCGCACTTTTACAAGCGCGCCCACGGCGGCTTTGGCGGACCCCGTGCGCGCCCACGCTTTCACGGCATCTTTCATCACGCGACGCCCGGTCCCCGCAGCCACTCCGGTTCGTATCGTTCGCACGGCAGTCGCGGCGGCTTCGGCGGCTGATCTGCGAACGGTCGCTGGGCGTTCGATTCGAGGTGAGGTTGGCGAGGTCGCAGCGAACGGGTCGTTCGCCGTGTGGAACAGCGACGTTAGCCGCGCGGCATAAGCGAGGCGATCACGCACCAGGCGCCCAGGATCAGCGCCGCGATGCCCAGCTTGCCTTGATACGGCGCGATCTTGAGCACCGTCTGATCGAGCTTGGCCTGCGCTTCCTGGTTCTTGGTGAACGTCTTCAGCGTGCCGACGCCGAGCAAGAGCCCCAGACCCAGGACCAGCGCATTGTTGGCGGTCAGCGTCACCCACCACAGAAACGCGTGGCGCAAAAGGCCCAGGTTCAGCACCGACCACACAAGCTGCCAAGCGCCCCACAGCGCCGAGATGGCCCCGATCCAGCCTTGATACGGCGTGATCTTGTCGAGCGTCGACTTCAGCTCTGGCTTCTTGAGGATCAGGTTCGGAACCGCCAGCGCACCGAGGATGATCAGCCACAGACCGTACAGCATCAAACGTCTCCTTGTTTTGCGGATCGCCGAGCCGCCCTCTCGGCGCCCCAGCCAGTCCAGTGCTGTTGCATCATACCGCTTGCGCCGGACGCGCAAACGATCGGCAAAAAAGCCGAGCGGAACGCGGGCTTATCGATGCCCCTGCCTGCCGTCCGCAATTTGGGGAAAATACACCTCCAGATTCACGTTCACTGGAGCATCCGAATGAACATCCGACGTGTGCTGGGGATGGCGGTGTTCTTGCTGCCGCTTTCGAGCCTGCCGGGCTGCAAACTGCTCAGCAAAGAGCACCGCGCATGCAGTCACTTGGCGCAGATCTGCGAAGAGGGGACCGAACAGCAGGCGCGCATCGACTCGTGCGAAAAAGAGCTGAACGATCTGCGCAGCAGCGCCGGCAGCGAGGCCGTCGATCGCACGATCACCTGCATCCAAGAAGCCAAGTCCTGCGTCTCGGCCGCTGGCTGCATGGTCGGCGGCATCGGCGGCGGCATGCTCAACGAATTCATCAAGGGCGTGCAGAAAGCCCTGCCGAAGTAGCGCGCGAAAGCACGGCCTCATACAGCCTGCGAAGCTCGACCTCGCGGGCGTTCCAGCTGTAGTTGGCGTGGGCCACGCTGCGGCAGTGATCGGCCCATTCTCGACGGGAACGTAGGGTCAAGAGGCCGGCCGTAGCCAGGGCAAAATCGCCGGCTGAAGAAGGCACCCAGCGCCCCACGCGCCGCGCTTCCAGATCGCGCCATGGCGTGTTCTGCGATGCCACAACGGGCGTGCCCGCGGCGAGCGCTTCGACGACGACGTTGCCGAAGCTTTCCATATGCGAAGGCAGCCACAGGACATCGGCCAAGGCAAGCAGGCGATCCTTTGCCGCCCCTTGCTGCAAGCCGAGAAACTGCACGGCATCCGCCAGACCCAGCGCCGCGGCCTGCGCCCGCAGACGATCGCCATAGCCTTCCCCCGATCGCTCGGGCCCGACGATAAGCAGGCTCGCCTGCGCCTGACCTGGCAGCCGACGCAGGTGGCAAAGCCCATCGATCGCGAGCTCAAGATTTTTGACCGGGTGCAGACGCCCCAAGGTGACGATGCGCGGCGACGGCAGCGCGGCGATGCGCTCGATCACGGCCTGCTCGACGGGCGACAGCGCGGCATCCTCGGGTACACGCTGCACGCCATTTCCCACCACCGCTAGCTGCGCACCCGGCCCAAGCAGGCGCAGCCGGCGAAGCGCGCTGGCTTCTTCGTCTGAGGTCACGTGCCAGCCATCGACGCGCCGAAGCAGGGGCCGCAGTACGCGCAAGATCGCCCGCTTGCGCTCGGCCCGCTGGCTAAGCGCCCAGGGCAAGAGCGCTCCGCGCGGCGACAGCACCAGCGGTCGTCGAAGCGGCGAGTGCGGCGCCAGGCACAGCGCAAGCGTGAGCAGGCTCGACGGACTCCACAGCGCGTTGACGTGAACCAGATCGGCCCAGCGCAGGCTGTTGGGTAGCTCGCGGGCAAGCTGCAAGGACAGGTCTTCGCCCAACGTCACGCGACCGTAAAACGTCGGCACACCGAAGTCCGTGACATAGCGACCGCAGGCCACGGCAAGCTGCTCGCCACGACCGCCACCGGCTGCCGCGCTGGTCAGGACGCGCAGCGAGATGCCCGCCGCGCTCTGCGCCAAGCACAGCGCATACAGCGACGCGGACGGCCCGCCATAGCGGTGCGCCGGGAAAAACGAAGGCGTGACGTGTAGCAGTTGCAGGGGACAGACGCTCCGCGGCTATTATGCGCGCCGCATGATGCGTACAGGCAGTCTGTTGCCTATCCTTCCCAATCTCGCCGTCGTCTCGATGGAAATGAAGCCGTGGCTGATGCGCGATCCAGCGCTCGCTAGCCATCCGTCCTGGTGATCATGGCCTCTTGTCCTTCCCCCGGTGTTGCCCTGGTGACCGGCGCCGCCAAGCGCATCGGCCGCGCCATTTCGCTGGATCTGGCGTCGCGCGGCTTCGATCTCGTCGTGCATTACGGAAGCTCTGCGGACGAAGCCGAGGCGCTGGTTGCGCGGCTTTGTGACATGGGCGTGCGAGCCGTGGCGCTCGCCGCCAACCTGGCCGATCCCCACGAAGCGTCGAGGCTGTTTGCTCAGGCTCGCGCGGCCCTGGGGCCGATTCGCGTGCTGGTCAACAACGCCGCGATCTTTGCAGACGACCGTCTGCCATCGCTGAGCATCGCTGGCTTTCGCGCGCACATGGACACCAACCTGCTGACCCCACTCGTTCTGTCGCAGTCGCTTGCTGGCCAGCCCGATCTGCCCGACGGGGCCTCGATCGTGCATCTCATCGATCAGCGCGTGCTCAAGCCCTCGCCGCCGTTTTTTTCGTACGGCCTTTCAAAGGCGGCCCTGTGGTACGCAACGCGCACCATGGCGCAAGAGCTTGCCCCGCGCATCCGCGTCAATGCCGTGGGACCTGGCCCCGTCCTGCCTTCGATCCACCAGCGCCCTTCGGACTTCGATCACGAGGCACGCAGTACGCTCTTGGGTCGGCCTGTGCCTGCGGAAGACGTGGCGGCAGCCGTTGCCTATCTGGTCGGCTCTGCGTCGGTCACCGGGCAAATGATCTGCGTCGATGCGGGCCAGCACCTCGTGTGGCGCACGCCCGATATGGATGCGCTTTAGGCCCGCGTCGCGGCTTGGCACTCGCCCACACGCGAAAACCCTCGAATTGAACGAGCCCTTCTTCATGTCCCAGATTCGCTTCACGCGTCGCTTTTCCATGGCCCACCGCTTGTATTCCCAGCAAGCCGGTCGCTGCTTTACGCCGCACGGACACAATGAATTCGTCCACGTCACCTTGTCGCAGAAAGCGGGCTCGACGCTGACACCCGGCTGGGGTCAGACCAACTGTGCCGCGCCGTTTGTTGCGCTGAAGCGTCCGTGGCATGCGTTTGTCGACGGAGCACTCGACCATGCATTTCAGCTCAGCGCGGCGGATCCGCTGGTTCGCTACTTCCAAGCCCACGAGCCCGATGTCGTGCCGCGCTTGCTGGTCGTCCCCGGCGATCCAACGACCGAGGTTCTGGGCGTGGCGCTTCTGTCCAAGCTGCAGGCCTTTCTTTCCGTGTACACCCCCGACTTCGAATGCCTGCGCCTAGAGCTTGAAGAGACGCCCACCAACGCCGTCGTCGTGACCCCCGACGATCTGCGCGCCTGTTCTGTCGATCTTGGGGCCTGGACGCGACGCGCCGATCTCAGCATCAACGATCTGCTGCCGGCGTCGGCGTTTGCGAGCCTGCCATGATCCCCAGGCTTCGCGAGGTCTTCGTGCGCGGCCTGCGCATCGACGCGGCCATCGGCATCTATGACCACGAGCACGGCCGCACGCAGCCGCTGGTGATCGACGCCACGATCCGCATCGACACGCATCCCATCCGCAGCATCAAAGACACCCTGAACTACGAGACCATCGGCACGCTGGCGCGCGGACTGATCGCGCGTGGCCATATCAAGCTCGTCGAGACCCTGGCCGAAGAACTCGCCACGGCGCTGTGTGCCGAGCGGTCCGTGCAGTCTGTTGACGTCACCGTCCGCAAGCTCAGCGCGCTGGCCGATGCCGATGCCGCGGGGGTCCGCGTCGTATTCGAAAACGCGCCGCATCGCTAGGCAGCAATTCAGCCCTGCAAGAGCGGACCGGAATCGATCCCGACGCCTGGGATCGGGCGAAGCCAGCTCGACAAGGTGCTTGGCAAGCGGCGCGATTCTTCATACGGTCGTGTGCACAATCATGCAGACCGTACGAACTGAGCGTATCGAGATTCCCGTCGCAGATGGCACCACCATGGGCGGCTTTCTGTGCCGTCCCGAAGGCAGTGCGCCGCGCCCCGCGATCTTGCTTCTGCAAGAGATCTTCGGCGTCAACGCCCACATCCGCAGCGTCGCCGAGCGCTTCGCCCGCGAAGGCTATGTCGTGCTGGCCCCCGATCTGTTTCACCGCATTCAGCCCGACTATCAAGCTGGCTATGACGATATCGGAGCCAGCATCCAGCTTGCGATGCGCTATGCCGCCGCCGACAGCGAGGCCGATCTGCGCGCCGCAGTTCTGACGCTGTCAACGCTTCCCGGTGTGCGCGCGGATCGCATCGCAGCGCTGGGCTTTTGCATGGGCGGGCGGCTGTCGTTCGTCGCAAATGGCGTGGCACCGCTGCGCTGCGCGGTGTCGTTTTACGGCAACATCGCCCCCGACAAGCTGTCGTACGCCCCGACGCAGTCCGGCCCGATCCTGATGCTGTGGGCTGGCAAAGACGCGCACATCTCGCACGAGTCCGGGCGGCTTGCCGTCGACACGCTCAAGAAGCTCGGCAAGCCCTATGTGAACGTCGAGTTCTCGGAACAGAACCACGGCTTCTTCTGCGATGCGCGCAGCGACTATGACGCCGAAGCGGCCGCGCAGGCCTGGGCCCTGGTCAGCGCGTTCTTGCAGACGCACCTTCGCTGATCGCGCCTGCGATCGCCGCGTTGGGAAAACGCCACGCGGGTGCGCCTGCGCGGCAAAGCGCTGTCAGGGAAGCCGGCTCCATGGCTATGATGCGCAGAGATGGCGACGGCCTTTCATCTGGTGCGCGCCCTGCGACCCAAGCAGTGGCCCAAGAACCTGCTTCTATACGGCAGCTTTCTGTTCAACTTGAACAAGCTGTGGCAGCCCATGTCGCCGCAGATGTGGGGATATCTGAAGCTGGCGACGCTGGGCTTTGTGGCGTTCACGGCGCTGTCCAGCGGCGTGTATCTGCTCAACGACCTCAAGGACATCGAGCCCGATCGCAAGCATCCGCAAAAGCAGAAGCGACCGCTGGCCAGTGGGCAAATTTCGCCTGCGCTGGCTCTGTTCGCCGCAGCGCTGCTGCTGTTTGCCAGCCTGGCGTTTGCGCTGTGGCTGAACACCGCCTTTGCAGCGAGCTTGGGGATCTATCTGCTGCTGCAGGTGCTGTACACGCTGTGGTGGAAGCACGTCGTGATTCTGGATGTCTTCGTCATCGCCTCGGGCTTCGTGCTGCGCGCCGTCGCAGGAGCGCTGGTCATTCGATCGTGGATCTCGCCCTGGCTGCTCATCGTGACGTTCTTGGGAGCGCTGTTTTTGGGGCTGTGCAAACGGCGGCACGAGCTTTTGCTGCTCGACCGCGACGCCGGATCGCACCGCAAGATCCTGCTTGAGTACACGCCGCAGCTTTTGGATCAGATGATCGGCGTCACGACGGCGAGCACGATCATGGCGTACTCGCTGTACACGTTCACCGCCGAGGGCATGCCGCGCAGCCACGCGATGATGCTGACCATCCCCTATGTGCTGTACGGCTTGTTTCGCTATCTGTACCTGACGTATCGCCGCGACCAAGGCGGCAGCCCGGAAGAGATCCTCTTGCGCGATCGGCCGCTGAACGCTGCCATCCTGCTGTGGCTGCTCACCGTCGCGCTGGTGCTGGCCTGGGGGCGCTAGCAGCCCAGGGGAAGAATTAAGCGGGGGGCGCGCCGCCTGTGCATGCAGCGCTGCGTGGCGGTCGCTTATCCCAGGCGATGCTTCTTGATGTAGTCGAGGACGTCGTTGTACTGCCCGCCCTCGTTGGCATAGGTGGCGAAGTTGCGCGCCGTCGAAAACCACTCCAGCGTCGACGGTTTTACCCGCTTGGCCGCAGCCAGAAGGTCGCGCATGTCCAGTGGGCGCACGCTGCCCGACTTCATCGACTGCTCCAGCGCTACTTCGGTCGCGGCCTCGACCACGTGCTCGACATCGGCGCCGGAATACAGCTCGGTCTGCCGCGCCAGCTCGGTCACGTCGATGTCACGCGTCGGCTTGTTCTTAAGCTTCAGCTTGAAGATCTCGATGCGCGCTTTGAGATCCGGCGGCGGCACAAACAAAACATCGGCGAAGCGACCGGGGCGACGGAACGCTGGGTCGACATCCCAGGGCGCATTGGTCGCCCCCATCACCAGCACAGCATCCTTTTCCGTCGATCCGATGCCGTCCATGTCCGCCAAGAACTGCGCCACCAACATGCGGTAGTGATCGTGCCGCGAGGCCGACCGCCGTCCGCCCAGGGCATCGACTTCGTCAAAGAACAAGATCGACGGTGCTTCGTGGCGCGCTTTGCTGAACAGCGTGTGCAGCTTCTTTTCCGACTGCCCGAACCACATATCGAGCACGTCTTCGATCCCAACCGCCATGAAGCGCACGCCGGCCTCGCCCGCCGTCGCCCGCGCCAGGAACGTCTTGCCACAGCCCGGCGGGCCATACATCAAGATGCCGCCGCCCAGCTTCTTACCGAATGCCTTATATAGGTCCGGTCGCTTGAGCGGATGCAGCACGCGCAGGCGAATCTTTTCTTTCAGATCGTCAAGACCGCCGACCTCGGCAAAGGTGATCTTTGGCTGCTCGACCTCGACCGACGTCGCATCGTCCTTGGCTTCGTTGGGATCGGCGACCAAGCGCAGGCGCGAGCGAGGATCGGCCTGCGCCCGCGTCAGCTGATCGCGCAGCGTCGCATCAGCCACTGCGATTTCGAGAGCCACCGCCTTGTCGTAGTAGTCGAGACCCTCTTTGTAGCGTCCCAGCTCATACAAGCAGCGGGCGGCGATGACAAACAGCTTGGCGTCGGGACCCGGCGCCGCTTGCACGGTCTTTAGGGCCGCTTCGACGTCGCCGCTTTTCTCTTCCGCTTCCGCAAGCTGCCGACGCAGATGCAAGTTTGTGGGCAGGGCTTGCACCGCTTCGCGCAGCGACTTGAGCTCCTCGCTACCGCCGCTGCCTCCATCTCGACCATCGCCAGACATTCCGTGCTTCGGCATGGCCACAGAGTATATCAGTCACCTGCCCGCCGCCGACGAGGTTGAGCGTTCGCAACCGGGCCGTAGCGCAGTCGCGATCCCCCCGCGAAGCCAGCAGAGACACGCGGCAATTTTTCGCTTGCCAAGCGCGCAGTGCCCGCGGTAAGAGGGCCTTCCTTTGACCGTGCGTCTGTAGCTCAGCTGGATAGAGCAACGGGCTTCGAACCCGTGGGTCGGGCGTTCGAATCGCTCCAGACGCGCAGAGCAGCATCGCCGTACGCAGCAAGCACCCAGCGACAAAAAGCAAAAATAACCTGTTGACAACAAGTGGCGACCTTGGCTGAATAGGCGCCGCTTTTGAATCTCAGACGGGCCCATAGCTCAACTGGCAGAGCAGCGGACTCTTAATCCGTTTGTTGTAGGTTCGACTCCTACTGGGCTCACGAAGACGCTACAGCGCCAAAAAGAACACTGGCCTGTAGCGTTTTTTTTTGCAGCTTTGTACCTTGCGATGCCCACGCGAGAGTGGCGGAACTGGCAGACGCACCAGACTTAGGATCTGGCGCCGTGAGGCATAGGGGTTCGACTCCCCTCTCTCGCACTGATGAAACGTCTAGCCCGGCGGGATGCCTTGTCTCTCAGTCGTCTGTGCGTGCTTGGCGCGGCCCTGGGAGCAGCCGGTTTTTGGGGGCTGCAGCCGCTGGTGCTGGCCCAGGATGGCGTGGCGGCCAAAGCGCTGACCGCGGCACTCCGGGACGAGGCGGCAGACAAGCTGGGGCTGACGTGGAAGGCCGATCAGGGCCCTGAGCTGCGCATCACCGACGGCATCGCCAGCCTGCAGAGCTGCTCTGCCGACGCCGCCTGCACCCAAGTGGGCCAGCCGCTCATGCTGTCCGCGGGGGAAAAGCTGCAGCTTGTGTCCCGCCTGCGTGCAAGTGAGCTATTCAGCGTCCACAGCAGCGAGAGCACGACGAGAAACGACCGCACGCTGGTCCTTTCTTCGGCGGCTCGGCCGCTCGGGACGTGGCGCATGCCACGCAGCGAGTGGCCGACGCCCCCGGATGGCTATGCCCTGCCCGACTATCTCGACGATCTAAGCCGCCGGATTACACAGGCAGCGCAGCAGCGAAAGCCAGTGGCGGTGCCGCAGACGGTCGAGGCGCTGCGGCGGCTGCGCTTGCAGCTCAAAGTTGAGCCCCAGCGACGACCAGGAGGCCTGTTGCAGATCGAGGATGGCATGCTGCGCGTCACGCCTGAAGAGGGCTTCGTGCCGCGCTCTCCCCTGCCCCGCCCATCTGTCCGTCGGCTTGCTCCCGACGAGGAACAGGCGCTTCTGTCGCTGCTACTGCAAGCGCGCTTGGATGATCTCGACCGCTTGGTCGAAAAGCGCGAGCAGCCAGCGATTGGGGACGGCGATGGACGCGTGCTGACGCTGCACCTCTTGCCCAGCACCGACAGTCCGGCAGAGACCGGTCAAGCGCGCGGTGTGCGACGCTATGTCGCCGATGTGCTGCGCTCGCCAGCCGCCCCCCTAGTGCAAACACTTCTCGGCTGGCTGACGACGTCGGTCGCCACGACTCCGCAGCGTCCGCGGCCTCGCAGGTAACCCCTATACGTAGCAGATCGGGCTTCCTCGCCGTCTCGGGGCCTGATGAAGTAGAGCATCGGGGAAGGGTCTTCCCACGCGACGGTCGGAACCGCCAGATGTTCCGACGTGCGCAAGACATGCAGCCTTGGGGGAAACGTCCATGCAACCGTCAGACGGCAGCGCACGCCATGCTGGGCGCGCCAATGAATCAGTTGAGCCCTGGCTGGATATGGAAACCGCCATCGTGAGGATGCTCGGGAATCGTTCCCTCTACTTCTCGATGCTGGATCTTTTCCGCTCACAGCTTGTGCATGACATGGAGCAGATGCAGCAAGCCTTGAGCGACGGCAACCAAAAGGAAGCCCTGCGCCTGATCCACTCGACGAAAGGTGCGGCGCGCATTCTCGGGGCTGAGCGCCTAGGAGCGCGGACCGAGCACGCATACGACGCGGTGGTGTATGGCGATGCCAAGACCATCGCGGATGAGATCTCGGGGCTGCTGAGCTGCGCCGCCGAGACCTTGACCTACGTCGATCGCGCCCTGCGCGCTGACTCACCCTGAAAACGGCAGCGCGACTACGGTCGCGCTCTGGCCGGTGGGCTCATCCGACGCCCCCAGAAGCTCCAGCCGCGTCCCAAGCTCCCACGACGAGCGGTGGACATAGCCCAGGCCAATCACGCCAAAGCGCGGCGAGGACACCACCGAGGTCAGCACCGCCGCCTGGGGCCGATCAGCGCTGCGCAGCTTGCTGCCGACCGCAGGGATCGCCGTGGACTCAAAGCGCAGGCCGCACAGCTTGCGGTTGAGGTGCCCGCGATCGCGCAGTCGCACGACGACTTCCTGCCCCAGATAACAGCCTTTGCTGAAGCTGACGGCATCGTCTAGACCCGCCTCCGCCGGCATGCGGTCTTCGTCGAGATCGCGACCGTACTCAGGCAGGCCGGCTTCGACGCGCACGATCTCGGCCTCGTCTTCGGCAAGCGGCACTGCCCCGGCGGAGCTCAGCGTCCGCCGCAAGGCGTCAAGTTGTGCAGGCGCCCCAAAAAGACAGTACGTTGGCTGCCCCAGCGACGGAAAGACCGCCACACGCACGAGCCCGGCTGCAGCCTGCACGGTGAAAAAGGCATAGCGCGGCGCGCTCGCCAGATCGTCTGCGGACAGCCCGTGCAATACCTCCGCCAGGGCGAACGCAGCAGAGCCCCCGACAACCTGCAGCGCATCGATCTCAGTCGATACATCCTGGACCGTCGCGTTGTCCATGATCAGGTGCCGATCCAGCATCTTGTGTACGCCCTCGCGTGCCGCCGCGGCCATGCACAAGAGCAGTCCCTCGTCGCCCAGATCGAGAACCACCAGATCGCCGACCAGCTTGCCTTTGACCGACAGCAGACAGGCGTGGCAGCCCTGCCCGAGACGCAGCCCTTGTACATCGTTGCTGACCATGCCGTGCAGATAGCGTCGCGCATCCGGTCCCTGCACGCACAAGCGCGCTTGCGCCGTCGACAGCGCTCGCAGTCGCAGCCCTCCCTGATTCGTCACCGCGTTCCTCCTCGACCGTTCTTGTCGGTTTCCTCGCTCGGCGCCGCATCGGCACCGACGCTGCCGCTTATGGCTTGGGGTGCGCCATCAGGAAGTCATAGATCGCCCCCGGCCAGTACGACGTAAAGGCCGGCACGTGGCTGCCGCCCTCGATCGTCCATAGCTCGACAGCGCCGCTGCCCGAACAGCCGGTGTACTCTTCGATCTTGGTCTCGGCGCCTGGGATCACGCTGTCGAGATCGACGCGCTTGCCGCCATAGGTCAAGCGCCCCAAGCAGCCGTTGCGATTGGCCCATGTTGCGACGGTGTCCTTGGCGCTCGGATAAAGCGGGCCGCCGCCGAATGCGACCAAGGTATCGACGGTGCCATGGACTTGCAGGACCGCGACTTTGTCCGTCGGTCGGCAGCGCGTCGCGTCCTTCCACTGGGCGCCAGCCAAGCTGACGATGCCGGCGATCTTGCTGCTGCGATCACAGGCCATGCGATGCGCCATGTAGCCGCCGTTTGAGTGCCCGACCAGAAACACGCGGCGCTTGTCGACGTTGTAGCGGCTGGCCATGTCGTCGATCACCGCCGTGACGTACGCGACATCGTCGACCGTGCTGCCAAAAAAGTTGCAGCAGAAGTCGGTGGCGTTCCAAAAGCGCATGCCGAGCGGGTTCTTGGTTCCGTCGGGAAAGGCATACAAGAAGGTGCGCGATTCAGACAGCGGAGCCAAGCGCAGGATTAGCTCGTTCAGCTCGCCGCTGGCCGTAAAGCCGTGCAGCATCACCACAAGCGGCGTCGGCTTGCTGGCGTCATAGCGCGACGGAACCTTGTATTTATACGGACGTGACATAATCGGCCCCGACTCGGTCGATACAAACCATGCCTGCGCGGTTCCGTCCGACGGAAGCTCGCTGGACACGCGGACCTGCGGGACGCGCTCGAGCTCGACGGGCATGGCCTCGGTGCTCGACGCTGCACTAGGACCGGGCAGCGGCTCGCCACAAGCCAAAAGCGACAGAGCCAGCGCGGGCAGCGCCAGAAGCCGACGCATCACGCGAAGCGAAGAAGACAGCAAGGGATGGACGACCGTGCGTTGCGTCTGCATGAAGATCTCCAAAGTTTCCGGGTTTCGGGACGATTTCGCGGTGCCCCGGCACAGGGACACAGAGCGCTTAGTGCGGCTCTGCCGACAGAGAATCGACCAGCTCTTCGAGGGCGCCCCAGCGCACGCCGCGGTCGCTTACGGTCAGCGAGTCAAGGCCTGCGCGCACCGCAATGCGCCATAGGATGGCCGCACCGGCATAGATCACGTCGGCCCGTCGCGGATCCAGACCGGGAAGCTGTTTGCGCTCAGCAACGGACAGGTGAGACAGCCGCTGGACCCAGCCTGACAGCGTCGCTGTTTCTAGCTGCAGGCCGTCGACCATGTCCCCGTCATAGCTTGGCATGCGGTCGCCAAGCTGCAGCGCAGCGACGCTGGTCGCGGTTCCGGCCAGAGCCACCAACTGACCTCGCGCCGTCGGTAGCTCAGCGATGGCGGCGTCGATGGCCGAGATCAGCGCCCGGTGCTCGTCTCCCGTCGGCGGATCATGGCGAATCAGGCGCTCGGTCAAGCGCACCGAGCCAATCGGCACGCTCTTGTGTGCATGCAGCGTCGTGCCCTGCCCCACGATCAGCTCCGTCGATCCGCCGCCGATATCGACGACGCTTGTCGCGGAATCGGACACGGCCAAGCTCTGGACCACCGATCGAAAAGACAGCCGCGCTTCTTCGTCGCCGCCGATCACGCGCAGCGCCACCCCCACCGGCAAGGCCGCCGCAGCGGAAAGAAACTCTGCGCCGTTTTTCGCCGCACGCACCGACTCGGTGGCAATGGCGATGATGCGCTCAGCCCCGGCCTGCTCGGCGCGCTCGCGCTGCCGCTGCAAGGCGGAAAGCGCACGCCCCATGGCCTCGGGCTGCAGCCGCCCCGTCGCGTCCAAGCCCTGGCCCAGGCGCGGCATCTCCATAAAGTCGGCGACGCGGCGCAGGCGCGGAGTCTCACCCGGTCGCCACTCGGCGATCAGCATCAGCACCGTGTTCGTTCCGCAGTCGATGGCGGCGAGCTTCATGGCGCGACCGTATCACGAACCTGCGCGGTCCACGCGCGGCTTGCGCCCGACGATCAGCGACGCGACCTGCGCCAAGGCGGCTGCGTGCAGGTGCCCGTTGGACGCCACCAGTCCGTCCATGTGCCCTAGCTCGCCGTCATAGCGCAGCGAGCGGCCATATAGATCACTCAGGCGCCCACCGGCTTCGTGCAGGATGACTTCCGGGGCCGCGGTGTCCCACAGCTTGGTCTTGCTGGCCGGGTTTACGTACAGGTCTCGTTCCCCCGCGCCAAGAAGTGCCAGCTTGATACCGACGCTGCCAATCTGAAAGTCGTCTTGGATGCCGGCCCGCTTACGGATCTCGGCGATCATCGGCTCGCGCACGCTGGCCGACGACACCATGCGCGCCGAGGCCAGGTCCGTGACGTCTGAAACGCGCATGCGCTGCGGCTCGGCTGCGCCGATCTGCTGGAACGCTCCGTGACCGCGCACCGCCCACCACAGTGCCTCGGCAATCGGCTGATAGACCACGCCCAGCGTCGGGACTCCGTCGGTCAGAAGCCCAATCATCACCGAATAGCCCGGCCGTCCGGCGATGAAGTCCTTGGTGCCGTCGATGGGATCGATCAGCCAGGTTCGACGAGCCGAGCGGCGGGCTCCATCGTCGGGAATCTCTTCGCTCAAGATGGCATCGGTCGGGAATTCGCGACGCAGCGCGGCGATGCAAAAGTCGCTGACGGCGCGATCGGCAGCCGTGACTGGCTCGTCGGCGTCTTTGAAGTCGACCTGCACCGCTTTGCCCCCGCCGTGCCAGGCCACGAAATACTCATGCGCCAGGCGGCCGGCTTCGCGGGCAATGCGGCAGACCGTCTGGGCTTCTTGCTGTGTGTCGTCGACGCTCACGCGCGGCACTTTACACGAAAGCTCCCCGAGAACACACCCTTGCAGGGCCGCCGCGCCCAGCGAGGCTGCACGCGGTCTGCGCAGGCTGGCGACACGCCCGCCATGAGCGCGCAAGCCATGCGATAGTCATGACCATGTCACACGATGTCTTGATTCGCGGAGGGTTGCTGGTCGATGGCACAGGCGCGCCGGGAAGGCTGGCCGATGTCGCGGTGCGCGACGGTCGCATTGTGGCCGTGGGCGATCTCGCGGGGCAGGCCGCGGACCGCGTCATCGATGCGGAAGGCGCGCTGGTCACGCCCGGCTTTGTCGATCTGCACACGCACTATGACGGTCAGCTTTCGTGGGATGCCGATCTTTTGCCCTCGTCTTCGCATGGCGTCACGACGGTGATCACCGGCAACTGTGGCGTCGGCTTTGCCCCCTGTCGCACCGCCGATCGCGAAGCGCTGGTGGCGTTGATGGAAGGCGTCGAAGACATCCCTGGATCGGCTCTTTCCGAGGGCATTCGCTGGAACTGGCAGACCTTTCCCGAGTACATGGATGCGCTTGATGCACAGCCGCATCGCATCGACTTTGCGCTGCAGGTACCGCACGACGCCCTGCGCGTCTATGTCATGGGCCAACGCGGCATCGAGGGCCAGGCGGCCAGCGACGACGACATTGCCACGATGCGCACCGAGCTACGGCAGGCGCTTCTGGCTGGAGCCGCCGGCTTTTCGACGGGGCGCTCGGACAACCACCGCTCGCGCTCGGGCGCTGCGACCCCGGCCGCCGAAGCCACTGCACGCGAGCTAAGCGGGCTGTCCCAGGCGCTATCCGGTCTGTCCCACGGCGTTTTGCAAGCAGTGTCCGACTTCGACATGGCCCAGGGCCCCGACCGCTTCGACGGAGAGTTCGATCTGTTGCAGGGCATGGCGCAGGCCGCGCCGGGTCATCGGCTGTCGATCTCGCTGTCGCAGCGCGATCAAGAACCAGGGCAGTGGCGCCGCATCCTGGCCCGCGCCGAGGCTGCGGTGGCCCAGGGTCTGCCTCTGCGGGTACAGGTGGCGCCGCGTGGCATCGGCGTGATCTTGGGCTTGCAGGCGACGTTCCATCCGTTCATGGGCTATCCGACGTACAAAGCCATGGCCAAGCTGCCCCTGGCTGAGCGCGTAGCCCGCCTGCGCGACCCCGCGATTCGCGCCCAGCTTCTGTCGGAAAAAAGCGACCGGGTGGCTGGGGATGGCTCGTCGCTGCCGCCGCTGGCTGACTTCCTGTTGGCGATGATCGAGCGCATCGCATTTCGCATTTTCCCGCTCGGACACGCCGACCAGACGCCCAACTATGAACCGACAGCGGCCGAGTCGCTGGGCGCCCTGGCTAAGGCCCGCGGCATCTCGACGCTAGAGGCGCTGCTTGACGCCCTGCTCGCCGACGAGGGACGCGCGCTTTTGTACTTCCCTGTCTACAACTACTGTGACTTCAACCTGAACGCGGTGCGCGAGATGATGCTGCACCCGCTGGCCCTGCCCGGCCTGTCAGACGGTGGCGCGCACGTCGGCACGATCTGCGATGCCAGCTTCCCAACGTATCTGCTTTCGCACTGGGTGCGCGACCGTCCGCAGGGCCGCATTCCCGTCGAGCGCGCCGTGCAGATGCTCACTTTCGACACCGCCGCGCACATCGGTTTGGTCGATCGCGGCCGCATCGCCGTCGGGCTGCGCGCCGATCTCAACGTCATCGATCCGGCCAAGCTGCGTCTGTTCACGCCGCACCTGGTGCGCGACCTTCCCGCCGGAGGCCACCGCCTGCTGCAGTCGGCAAGCGGCTATCGCGCGACGCTTGTCGCCGGCCAGCCTATTCTGGAAAACGATCGCCTGACCGAAGCCCTACCGGGGCGCCTGGTGCGACTGGGCTCGATGCCCGTCTTGCCGTCCTGAACCACTGGGCTTCAAGGAAGAACACCGACATGGGCAAGCCAGAACAGCTCATCGCAGCGTCGACGTGGAAGCAGTACGCGGTGCGCCACCCCGCTGGGTATTACGACCTTGTGACCGAAGACACAGGCGAGGTGCCGGTGCGCCTGTTCTTCACGCCCGAGCTTCTGCGCAGCGCCGAGACCACGCTGTACCGTCAGATCGTCAACGCGACGCGCTTTCCTGGTGCCAAGCTCGTCGCGATCACGCCTGATGCGCACTATGGCTATGGTGTGCCGGTGGGCTGCGTGATCTTGACCGACGCGCAGTGGGGCGCAGTGGCCATGGGGCCGGTCGGCTTCGACATCGGCTGCGGCATGATGAGCGCTCGCTCGGACGTCGACGCCGAAGAGGCCACGCCGGATCGCCGCCGCGCCTTCAACGCCGCGGTCATGGAACGCGTCGAGATGGGCATGGGTGGAGTCAGCCGGCGCTTTTCCGGCATCGACAAGCGCGAGTTCAATGAGCTGGTCCGCGGCGGCGCCGAGTACTACGTCGATCGCTATGGCGCCAGCTTCAACCGCAGCCACGCCGAACGGCACCGCATACCCGTCGAGGACTCTTGGGACATCCCCTGGGGCGGCCCCGGTCGGCCCGAGCGCGGCCTTGCGCAGATCGGCTCGCTGGGCGGCGGCAATCACTTCATCGAGCTGCAGCGCTCGTCGCAGACTGGCACGCTGTTCGCGCAGGTTCACACGGGCAGCCGCGGCTTTGGCCACGGCCTCGCGACCAACTACTTTGAAATGGCGCGAGCCGAGCGCCCCGAGGTGCGCGACATCGACCTCGGCTTTTTCATGGCTGGCTCGAAGCACTATCGCAGCTATCTCAATGCCGTGGCGGCCGGCGGCAACTACGCAATCTTGAACCGCCTGGTGATCTTTGAAGCCATCGCTGAGGCGTTTCACAAGGTGTTCCGTCGCCCGCTCGAACTGGTGTACGAGATCAGCCACAACTTGGTGCAGCGCGAGTGCCACCCCGACTATGGCGAGGTGCTGGTGCATCGCAAAGGCGCGACGCGGGCCTTCCCAAAGGGCCACCCATCGCTGGCTGGCACGCAGTGGGAACAGACCGGCCACCCCGTTTTGATTCCCGGCAGCAACAAGGACTTCAGCTTCATCCTGCGACCGCTTCCGGGTGCGGCGGCCTCGGGCTTTTCGGTGAACCATGGCGCCGGTCGAAAGCTCTCGCGCGGAGAAGCGACGCGCTCGCTGTCACAGAGCCAAGTCGACGCCGACTATCGCCGCGCCGGAATCTTGGTCAACCTCGATGGACGCGTGCCGCTCGACGAAGCGGCGCCCTGTTACAAGCCCTCGCGCGAGGTGGTGCAGGCCGTGCTGGATGCCGGCCTCGCCGAGATCGAGCACGAGCTGTGGCCGCTGTCGTCGCTAAAAGGCACCGACGAGCGCTCGGGCCGACGTAGCAAGAAAGAAAAAGGCGGCCGCGCCGCGCAGAGCCCCGAGCTACGCAAGCTGTCGCGCAAGCGCGCCGACCTGACCGCCGCCGAGCTAGACGCCGAGCTGGAATCCGACCGCCTATCTGGCTTTCAGTTCGACGCGGACAGCGACGACAGCGACCACAACGACGACAGCGACGACGGTGGCGATACGCACGACCCCAGCTCGACGCACTACTAAGCCCGCGACTCAGGCCGGGCCTCGCGTTCCTGCGCCCTCTTCTGTGGTCCAGCACTGCGCATCGTGCGAAGGATTTTCGCAGCCGCCAGCCAGGGCGAAGTCTCTGCGCTCTTTCCACCTGCGACGGGACCGGCCAGACCTCAACAGTCCGCGAAACCTGCGCGGCGCTGGCTTGCCTGCGGCACGGGTTCAACGCCGTCGCTGGCCTGCCCATTGCTTGTCTCTGACGTATGTCGCAAAACAACACATTTCTGTTTCGATTCACAACGACCAGTCCAAGCGACGCTCATATCAAATATGTTGGTGGCTCTGTCGATGAGAATCTTTGCGGTACATTGGAAGAAAACAACATTCGTTTTAAGTACATTGGCAACAACTGCTGGGAAGGAACTGCAGCCACAAGTCAAGATAACCCGCCATGGCTCTATTTTTACGTGATGTTCTCAGTTGGCCGTGGTGTTGCTTGGCGCCTGCAAGTATTCCAGAATTTATCAAATGGAACAGCCAAACCTATTTATGATTATCAGGGACAAACCAAAACCAATGATCACGATGCACTCGAATGGAAGGTGAAGCTATGAGGGGAAGGACTTGGTTTTGTTTCGTTGTCTGCCTTGTTATTATTCATCATTCGACAGCACACGCTTCCGATCCAGCGGCCCCTGATCTTACGGTGCAGCCGTGGACGGACAGCACGTTTCAACTTAGTGAACAAGAAAAGCGCTTGGCGTTGCGTTACCATACAATCAGACCTAGTGGTCTTTTTCTGTATAGCACCGGCTCAGTGCCGCTTGATGCACAAACCCGTGAAGCGGCTTTTCTGCACAGCGGTCGCTTGCCCGCTTTTGCCGTGCGCTTGCAGCTTGGATATGACTCACGGGCCGAGCGCCTAAAAGCACTCGCTCGCCTTCTCGATGATCTAGAGACGCTTTCGCAGCCGCCGGACTCGCAGCCATTGCGAGCCTATCTGAATACGCCCCTCGACACAGAAACCGACCTGAAGCTCTGCCGGATCGTGACCCAAGCCCTGCCGCTTTCGACGGGCGACGCATGCAGCGACCTCGACGCCTGGCGGGCCCGCTACACCTGTACGTTTTATGGGTATCCCCAGCAAAGCGATGCGCTTTCTTGCGTGGCACGGGGGCCACATGGCGATATCGGATCCCGCTGCCACTTGCCACCGCCCAGCACACCCGGTGACTTGCAGCCCACAGAGGTCTGTGATTCTTTGGAAAAATATCTAGCCTGGAAGGCTCATCGTTATGATGCAGAGCATTCGTTGTATGATTTATTGCAAAAATACGACGCAGAGTTAGTTCGCGAGGTTCGTCGAATTCAAGGAAAGCCAGCCAGGCCACTTTCGCGAAATCGCCAGAAAGAATTTGCAGAAGTCGTTGCCGATCCGAATCTATTGAGAAAATTACGCGAAAAGCTAGATCGGCACTTAAAATTTAACCGTTCAACATTTGGCTTTGTTGGCTATGACGGCTCTGAAAAGAATACACAGTGGTCCGTGTCTGGTGATTTTGCGACACATGTGGACCGGCAATCTATTTATCAAAATGACCTAACAAACAAAGTAGATGTAACCCTCTATGGCGTTCAGTTAGGAGCGATGGCTGGCCTGTTTCTGCGCTCTGCGACAACGCTGATCCTGCGGGCTGGCTGGGATGGTGGCGTGAAAATGTCACCTACGACCATTGAGCGCTGCGAGCGGCTGCCCAGCCAGGATTCAGCGATCAGCGGCAGAAGCTGTGACGCATCGGCCCTATATCTTAAGGGGGACTTGCCGGGATTTTCACACAGCGGATATCTGCGATTCGCCGCGCTGCAGCTTTTTCCTGAGCTGAGGCGCGATCACATCGTTCCCGGCGTCGAGCTTCGGCTGGGTCTGGAAGGCCTGGGGAACGACCTGCGTGTCAACGCCCGTCTGGCCGGTATTCTGACGCCGGTCCTGGGCTCGGCCGCGGTGCGCGGCGGCATCGCGCTCGATATCACGTATGACCCGCGGGCGGCACACGACAGCGACGCCTGGATGCTGGTGCCGATGGCTTTTCTGGGCGCCACCATCGATCAGTACATGGAGCGCTAGGAGGCTGCCCGGTTCAAAGGCCGCTGCCGACGAAGGCCGGGTCTTCTAGAGCCAGCGAGGTGCAAGCCTTGGGGGCGGTGATGGGGTTGCAGCGGGCCGGTGTGCCGTCGGGCACGGAAAACGAATAAGAATGGGGGGGATCTGGCTCGGGAAAATCGGTGCTGATGAAGTGCGCGCCGGATGCCAACGCGGCAAGCCCGCGTCTGCGATCGTTGCTCTGCGCTTCGTCGGTATCGGAATCGGCCCGCGTGCGGATGAGCAGGTTGGCAGCCAGCGCGCGTTCAAACTCATCCATCGATCCCGAGGGTGGCGGGCTGTTTAGCACAGCCACCGCCGCGAACGGATCCGTCGGCGCCGAGTCGACGAACAGCAAGCGGCCGGCCAGATCGGCTTTGCCGTGGGTGTACGCCGTGCGCAGCGCGCCACTTGTATCGAAGGCAAAAAAGACCCGTCCGCGCAGCCGGCCCAGGGTGGGCCAGCCACGGGCCTGCAGCGCCTCGCGCAGCGTCGGTGCATCCCCGCGTACTTCATCCGGCGTGATCACGCGCGGGGCCGGAAACGCCGCTCGGATCGTCGCTTCCACCTGTTCGAAGAAGCGCTCGATCTGCTCGGCGGGTGGGTCGGCTTTCGGCTCGATCTGGATGTAGATCGGCAGGTGGCCGGGATAGGCATCCGAGAAGCGGCGTACCTCGGCCAGGCAGTCGGCAAGCTGGCGACAGACCGTGCCTTCGTCGACGCCTGCGACGTGAAAGACCTCAAGCCCCGTGTCGAGGTCATAGTTGACGTCGAGTTCGATCTGACGAATGCCCAAGCGATCGAGCTGTTCATAGATGGGCCGGTGGGTGTACGCCCAGGGTGCAAAGCGCTTGTTGTAGCTGTCGACGTGATAGCTGTTGTGCGTGCCGCGAGCTTGGATGTGCTGCAGGCGCAACACGTCATCGCGCGGGTACTGGTACGGCTTGCCCATCGGCGCAAGCGGTCCTTCTGGAGGCGTGCTAGCACAGCCAAGCAGCGACGCACCACACAGTGCGAACAAGGACCACGACAGCTGCAGGCCGCGGCGCGACAAGAGGCGAACAAGGCTTCGCATGCGCGCAGCCTACTACGAAGTGGCGGGGGACGAGGCGCCAAGCCACGCGCCTGGAAACGCCTCGTGCGCCAACAAGCCTCCTAGGCCAACGCGGTGCCGCCCTCGCCGCCTTCACCCTGGGGCTCGTCGTCGTCTCCCTCGGGAAAATTTAGAAACGTGGGCTCTAGGTTCCAGGTCTCAGACGCAAGGCTGAGCACGCGATCTTCGGCCGCGTTGATGGTTTCGGCGCTCAAGATCTGAAGAGCCGTGCCCATGATCAGCTCGCGGGCCTCGGGGCGCGTGACCTCTTGCAGCAGGCGCTGCAGGCTGTCGCGATCGTGGACGTGCTGCTCGACGTGCGCCGCCAGCTCGGCATAGGCCGGTGAACCGAGGCGCTGCTCTAGCACATGCAGCATCAGCTCTTCGGTGCGGCTGACCGCGTTGTCGCTGCGCGAGGCGATCTTGACCAAGGCCACAAGCGCCGCCTGTTCAGTCGGGGTGAGATCGTTCAACGTCAAAGAGTCGGCACCGTGCATGAAGTGTCCCCTTGGCAGCGGGGGACCCTAGCGATCCCCCAGGTCAGGCCTCGTCGAGCAGGCTTGCGACCATCGTACGGCGGCAGCGGCCCTGCGGTAAAGCGCTTACAGTGCCAGATCTTCGGCGCGGACGTAGCGACCGATCTGCACCTTCAGCGGTACCTCGGTCTCGCTGTGGAACTGCGCGACCAGCGCTCGCTTGGCGGCTTCGTCGCTGCTTGCCGCCAACCCCAAGACCGCGATCAGCGCCGCACGAGCTCTGGGATCGGCTTCGCTGGCCAGTCGCGCAGCCGCAGCTTGCACGGTTGCCGGCGACGGCGCCTGGGCTGTTTCGCGCAGTCGGTCGGCCAGCGACTCCGCAATGGCGCGATGGACCTGGGGATCTTTTTCCTCACGCAGCCAGTCAGTCAAAGCGGGCTCCATCACGGCCACATCCATACGACGATAGGCGCGGGCAGCATGGGCGCGAGCCTCCGCCGATGCGTCGTTCCGATAGGCTTGCAAGCTGGGAGCGAGCTCGCGATCGCCGCTGTTGCCGATGGCGTCGAGCGTCACGTTGCGATCTTCAGGGCGGCTGTGCGTCTGCAGGCGCTCGCGCAGCTCGCCGCGAATCAGCTCGGCAGCGCGCGGCTCCAGCGTCTGCGTGCGTCGGCTGAGCGCCCCCATGGCCAGGACCGCCGACTGCGTCACCAGCGCTTCATCGCCAGCCTTGGCTTGGTCAATCAGGGTCTGCGCCGTCTGCAGCGACGGACGAGGAATATCCTGCAGTGCCGCAGCAGCCCGCATGCGATTCATCGTCGACAGCGATCGATCGGAAAGCGCGCTGGCCAGGCCCCGCTCGGCGGCTTTGGTCCCGGTGCGTTCTAGCGCCAGAAACAGAGCCGAGTGAAGTTTCTCGTCGATCGCACCGGCCTTCATGCTCTGCAAGAGCTCGTCGATCGCGTGTGGGTGCGTCGACAGATACGAAGCCAAGCGCAGGGTCGCGTGATGCAAGCCGTCCTGGGTCGCGACAAGCCGCTGCGCAAAGTCGGCGAGCGCTGCCGAAAGATCCAGCTGCGCCAACACCGGATCAGGTGGGGGCGGCAGCGGCACTTCGGCATGGATCGCGTTGCTCTCGTGGCTGCCGGCCGAAAGGGTCGCAGGATCGATCTGGCTAAGCAGAGGCGGTGCCGTTTCCCCCACGGACTCGCGATACACATGCACCGCGGTGTCGAGTTCCGACAGCAGCTGTCCAGCTCGTTCGATGCGCAGGCGGGTGTGATCTTGCGCTTCGCGGACCCAGCGGCCCTGCGGATCCAAGGACAGCTCGGCTTTGCTGTCAGCAACGACCAAGCGCAGCTTTCCCCCGTCGGGAAGCTGAGGCAGCGAGTGCTCGGCATAGCGCAGCTTTTTTCGCGCCAGCACGATGTCAGAGCCGCGCGTTTGGCGCTGGTACTTGGCATCGAATTCAGCGCCCGACTCGCGGTGTCGCGACACCCACTCGGCCGCGGGAGCACTCGACAGGATCACCTCCGCCGAGCGCAAGAAACCTTCGATCTCAAGTCGGGCCTTGGGCGGACTCTGCGGTGCGAAGCGAATCTGCCGAAAGCGACAGTCGGGGCCAATGCTCACTTGAAACGGCTGGCCTAGACCGCTTCTGCGATCCTCGCTGTCATCGCCGCTTAGCACCGCGTTCGACAGCGCAGCGACCACGGTCCACTCGCTGCCGCGCTGACCCGTGACCTTCCACCACATGCGTGCGCGCAGCTCGTTGCGGCTCGACGAGCCTTTCCCCTGCGACTGCGCGACGCTGGTGACGTGAAAAGCCAGCTCATCGCCGACGGCAAATCGACAGCTCAGCGAGGCCATCGCATCAAGCTGCGGAGCCGGACGCGTCACGCGCCACGCTGCCAAACCCAGCAAGCCGACCGCGATCAGACCGAGCACACTTTTGCGCGACATGACTCTCTCCTGCTCGTGCTAGAGGCTTGCGGCGAGCGCGAAGCGAACCTGCGCGCTCGGCCGCTTGGACCGTGGCTACTGAATGGTGATCGAGCTGCCGACCTCATCGAGCAGCGCCCAGTTCTTCGCGTAGCCGTCGTAGCTAAAGATCGTCGCTTCGTAGACGGTGTCGTAGCTGTAGCAAGGGTAGTACCACTTGATGCCCCACTTCTTTTTGTAACAAACGTTCGCTTCTAGCTGCTCGATTTCCAGCGTCAGGCTGCCGTCGAGCGTGGTCAAGCGCAGGTTGGCCGAGATATCAAAGCCAATCGTCAGCTTGAGCGGGCTTAGGCTGGGCACGCTGTACGAAAGCGTCGCGGTCACGCCATCGCCATCGGTGGTGTTGATACCCAGCAGCGTGACGCTGCCAGTCAGCGACAGCCGATAGATCACGACGTTGAGCGAGGCTTCCACGGACAAGGTCGCGCTGATGTACGGGCGAACATTGCCCGAGATCGACGTGCTGCTCGCAGTGAGGGTCATGTCGAGACCCGCAGCGGCGGCGAAGCAGCCCTCTAGCTCGACGCTGACGATGGCGCCATAGGTGTACGTGTAACAGATGGACTTCGAGTAGCTGAGATCCTTGTTGTACGAGACCGAAGCCGCGGCGCTGGTTGCATCGCTGATCAACGACACACCAAAGACCTTCAAGCCATAGTCCAGGTCGGCCTTGGCGGTAGAGCGCACAGCGTCGGCGTCACCCCACGCCTCGAACACATCGAAGCTGCCAAAGAAGCCCTTCATCGTGGCCTTGATGTCGTTGTCGGTATAGGCGCCCGACGTATCAAAGTACGACTTCGTGCCGCCGCTTAGGCTCAGGCCGAGAGTGCTGCTGCTGCCGAACGATTCGCTGATCGGCTCTTCGATGGTGTACGAGCTGGCTGAGTGCGCCGGATACTGTCCCGCCACCATCTGCACGGAAAACGTCTTGCAGTTGTTGGCAGTGCCCGCGGGACCACCGCCCCACGAAGGACCGACTTCGGTAAACGGCACGTTCAGGCACTCGCGGATCTGAAAGCTGCTGATGCCAGCCCACGCCCCACCGGACGATGTCAGCGTGCGAAATTCAGGGGTTGGAAACAGCGCCGCATCGCGCTGCAGCTCTTCGCCTGGCACAAGCGCCGAAAGTGGTGCGTGGTTGCCTTCTGGATCGACAGAGAGCGGTTTCCATCCCACGCCGGATGTATCAGGCAAAGCGATGATGTCGAACCTGAACGACACATTGCCTGGCATCGTCGCGGCGCCCGCTGTATCGCGATCGCGACCGTACGCGATGACGGAGCTCTCGACCGTCACCATGGGCTTGGGACGCTCGCTGCCACCGGGGCGCAGATTCGGCGATGTACCCGCTGGCGGTAGCACGACGACTGACGAGCCAGGTGTTGCCGAGGCCAAAGCCAGATCAAGGCCCGGCGAAGGCCGCACCGTCAGATCGATCACGCAGCCGGGGGTTCCCGTGCCGGGATCGGGTGTGCGGCACTTTTGATGCAGCGGATCGCTCGCGTTCTTGACGTTGTAGATCGTCCACTTGTTGTCATCGCCCTGCGTGGTCGTGTCTTGCACCGGATCGACCACCACCATCAAGTTGACGACGCGGCTACTGTCCATCTCTAGACACTCGGGCGGCACGACGCCAGTGATGTCAGCGAACTGCTGCGTGCCACTGCCCAGCACATTGACCTGCTTGGTGGCGACGATGCAGCTCTTTAGCGTGGCTAGCTCTGTATTGGTGGCCGCGGCGCCACTTGGGGGTCTCTGCATCAAGCCGACCTGCAGCTCGACTTGGTTGGTGTTGCCAGTGCCTTTGAAGCCAACACGCACCGAAAACGGGTGATTCACAAAGATGTCGCCGCTTGCTGGCGTTGCCTTCAGGCTGTTGATCTCGACGGCGAGCGCACCGCCATAGCAGGTGTTGTTGGCTTTGTCATAGGTCTGCCCCGCTGGGCACGAGCACTTGTAGCTGCTGCCGCCACTGGGAAGCGTGCAGCTTGCGCCACCGCCGCATGAGACCGGAGCAATGCCGAACTCGCAGACGTAGTGCTTGCTGTTGCCGCAGATGTCGTCGTTCCACGTGCCGTCGCTGGCGTACATCATCGCGCAGTCTTCCTGCCCTTGCTCGCCAGCCGTTGGATAGTCGTTTGGTTCGCCGCCACGCCAGGCGGAATAGCCCAGGCTCTTGCTCTCAACATCGACCCAGCCGGCGCTGGGGTTGCTCTGTCCGCTTTGCTGCGAGAGCCCGATCCACAGGTTTGGTCCGCCGTTGGTGCTGCGGATGGCGCTGTTGCCCGCGCTGTCCATCGGAACGGCCAGGCGCCCCCCCATCGCTTCGCAATCGGCTTTGGCTGCACTCCAGCTCTTGCCGCTGCTGAAGCGGTAGTACGTCGTGTCGCCATTTGTGCCATACGACGCCGCGTTTGGTGCGCAGCGATCGGTGGCTGGGCTTGTCGCGTTGCTGGGAGGCGGAGGCTTGCTCGGCTCTTCGACCTCGGGCTGGCTTGCGTTCTGCCCGCAGGCCGCGAGCAGCGAAGCAAAGCAAAGAACAAACGTGCATCGGCTCAATGTCATGGGATGCTCCTTTTGGGGGTGACCCCTTTTTCTTTGAACCGTGAGCGCAGAGTCTGGGCAACGCGCGCTTCGTCCATCCCAAGATCGGCGCAGAAAAGGAGGCTGTTCATGCTGCATTCGCCGAGAACACCGGCCAGAATCGCCCGCAGATACGTAGCCCTAGGTCTTGCGCTGTTGGCTGGCTGCAGCGCATCCCCGCGCGCAACCAGTGAGTGCTGGACGCAAGTGCAGACCGCTGCGCTTCCGGTTCCTCGCGCGATTGCCTGGAACGCGATCGCGGATCTGCCAATCGCGGCGCAAGCGACCAGCGAGCCTGTCTTGCTTCCTGCAAGCGATGTGGCGTACCGCATCCGCACCACAGGCTGCGTGCAGATCGATTCGCTGTACGATGCGCTCGGCCATGCCTGGGTGACGCCGCCGGCCACGCTCGCCGACTATGATCTGTACTGCAAGAGCTGCCCGCAGCGCGTCTCGCTGGGTGTGCAGTCCGGGCTGTATGTTCTGCCGTCCAGTGATCCGCAGCCCCCGAGCACAACGGGGCTTTTTCTGCGCGCCGCGCGGCGAGACTGCGGCACGCTTCTGCCCAGCTCAAGCCCTGGCCAGGTCCGCATCGAGGTCAGCCAGCGAACCCGCCCCAGCGACGGACAACCAGGCATCGTGCAGGCCGAGATCGTGATCACGCAGGGATCGATCTTCTTTGACCACCCCGACGCGTTGCCGCCCGCCGTTGAACAAGCGATCGCCATCGTGAACTCGTGGCTTGCCCCTGGCTGGCTTTCGCTGCGCGTTGTGCGAGCGCGTCGCTTGACCAGCGAAGATCCTCTGCGCATCGAGCGCGGTGAGCACAGCGCACTCGTACGGCTGCACAGTGCGATGCATGCTTGCGATCCCGATGGGCGATCTCCCGACGATACCTGGGTGCCGATTGTGCTCGCAGGCTGCCTGTCGGTGGCCAACACCATCACCCAGCGCAAAAGCGAACCGGAAGGGCTGACCCCAGGAATTCCCAGCGGACTTCCCGGCGAAGGGGCCGCGCACGGCGTATACATCAAAGGACGCGGCTGCGATGCTAGCTCGCCGATGATCGACTGGACCGCAGAGAGCCTGGCGCGCGTTCTTGGTCACGAGCTCGGGCATTACCTGGGCGTCTATCACAGCGTCGAGATCGATGGCGGCGCAGATGCTCTGGACGACACCCAGGGCGACGATCTGATGCATGCGCGACCGTCGAGCATCGCGGATCCTCGCTTCACGGCGGGACAGCTTCGCGTCATGCGCCAGCACCCCGCTTTGATGTGGCAGTAATTGCAGGGTGGCGCTGCACAGAATCGAGTCTCACGGGTCGAATGCAGCATGAAGTCGATCGCCGACACATCGCTTGGAGTGCCGTGGTGGTGGAGAGCGCTGCTGATTGTTTGGATCAGCGGTCACTTCACTGCCTGTGGGTCGCCGCCACCGCTGCGCGTCGCAGTCATGATGCCGCCTTTGCCGCTGGGGCACGCGCGCAATGCCCTGCAGTGGGCGGTACAGAATGTCAACGCTGCGGGGGGCATCTGGGGACGCACGCTGATCGCAGAAGAGGTCCCCATCGATCCGCGCGCCGACGTGCAGACGCAGCAGCAGATCGCGCAGGTGGCCGCGGATGAGACCTATGTCGCGGTGATCGGTCCAGGCAATTCCGAAACACTGGCCGCAAGCGCCGACCTGCTGATCCAGCACAAGAAGCCCGTCGTGTCGTTCAACTCGACTGCGGCGGACATCTTGCGCGCCTATGGCGGGACGAAGTGGATCTGGCGCACGCGCGAGTCCGACATCGGTCAGGCTGAGCTTCTTGCGCGCTTCGCGGTGTCGCAGGGTGCAGCGCGGCTGTCGCTGCTGACGTCGACATCGCTTAGCGGGCAGACGTTTCTTTCGTGGTTTGGCTTCTTTGCGCGCGATCTGGGCTATGCAGCGGATGCCGTTCGCATCGATGTGCTGGACGCGGCAAGCGGCTGCGATGCGGCGATGAGCCGAGCCTTGGCGCCCCTGCCTGATCTGCTGTTTGTCGCGGGCGCGACGCCGGGAGACTACGACTGCGTGGTGCGCTATGCCCGCAGCCATGCGCTGCCCAAGCCTCCACGGATCGTGTTTGCCGATACCGGGCTCGATGCAATACAGACGCTGCGCATGCTGGGGCCGTTGGCGGAAGGCGTTGAAGGCTTTCAGCCCGTGTCTGCAGAAAGCGGCAGCCCGACGTCGTTCGAGGCACAGTTTCGCGAGCGCTTCGGAATGGATGCGCCTCCGCATGGCGCCAGCGAATACGACGCGGTCTTGCTTTTGGCCTATGGCCTGACACGGTCCAAGGGGGAAGGCGGCGAGGCCCTGGCAAATGCGATCGCCCACGTTGTCGCGGGTCGCGGCGAGCGCGTGGGCTCTGATGTCGAGTCGATCGAACGAGCGCTGTCGGCGCTGCGCCAAGACGAGACCCCCAACCTCAGCGGCGCGACGGGAGAGCTCGACTTCGAACCGGGCCTGCTGACCGATCTTTCCGACTCGACGTTTGCGCACTGGATCGTGCAGCAGGGGCAGCGTCGCTTCACGCAGCGCTTCTTTACCGGCGAACGCATGTTTCGCACCAGCAGCGCCGCCTTGGTTCCCAATTCCTTGGACAGTGCCATGAACCTGTCTGGCGTCGGTGGCAGCTACCAACCGGCTGCACCCAAGCGCAATGTGTGGGCCTTGATCGCCGCGTTGTCCTCGGGCTGGAACAACTACCGCCATCAGGCCGATGCGCTGCGTCAGTATGCGCTTCTGCGACGAAACGGCGTTCCCGATGATCACATCGTGCTCGTTCTGGCCGACGATCTGGCATCGGCTCGTCAAAACCTAAAGCCGGGTGTCGTGCAGAACGAAGTGACGGGCCCGAACCTGCGCCGAGATGCGCAGCTTGACTATGGCCTGCAGCTCAGCGCATCCGAGCTTATGGATGTGCTGGCGGGCCGAGTGTCCGCGATGACTCCGACGGTGCTGCAGCCAAGCCAGGACGATAACCTGTATGTCTATTTGGCGGGGCATGGCGGCGAGCAGGGCATTCCGATAGGCGCCAACTCCGCAGCCGATGGCTTGGCCGGGCGAGGCAGCCTGCTTTCGCCGAGCAAGCTGCGCGACACGCTGTGTCAGCTGCAAAGCCAAGGCGCGCTACGCCGCGCCCTTATCGTCGTCGAGAGCTGCTTTGGTGGAGTCTTTGGCGAGGCCACAAGCGGGGGCCTGGAAGCAGGCTGCGATGGCGGGCTGCCGCTGCAAGGAACGGTGCTGCTTTCCGCCGCGGGCAGCGATGAAAACTCGGTGGCGACCAGCTATGACCCGACGATCTCGGCGTGGCTGGCCGACGAGTTTTCGCAGCAGCTGGCCCGCTTTGCCGAGTCCCACCCGACCGAGTCCCTGGTCGATGCGTTCAAGGCGACGTACGTCGGGGTCCGCGGCTCTCATGTCTCGATCTACAACACGCCGACCGCGGGACTGCTCGGCGACGTGTCTCTTAGCGAGTTCATCCGTCGCTAGGCGGATCGACTGCCGGCTTGTCTGATCGGGCGGATATACTGGTCGCCTTTCGCGATCGAATTCATGCCGACACCTGCTGCACACCTTCGACTGCTTGAAGCCTTGGGGCGGGCCACGCCGAAAGCCGCGGCGGATCCGCTGTGGACACGTCGCGTCTTCGTCAATCGCACGGTGCGAATGGACCATATCGAAGTGCTTGGCTTCGACATGGACTACACGCTGGCGCTGTACAACCAGCCCAAGATGGAAGCACTGTCCGCGCGCTGGACGGTAAAGAAGCTGATCGGGCGCGGCTGGCCGGACGCCATTGCCGAGCTGCCGTATGACCCGCGCATGGCCATTCGTGGACTTGTTGTCGACAAGAAGCACGGGAACATCTTGAAGATGGATCGCTATGGCTATGTCGGGCGCGCCATGCATGGAACGCGTCCTTTGGATCGCGAGGATCGCCGCCGCCTGTACCGCGAACAGAAGCTGCGCCTGTCAGGTGGCCGCTATGCCTGGATCGATACGCTGTTCGCACTGCCCGAGTCGGTTCTGTACAGCCACATCGTCGAGTTCTTGGATCGCGATGAGACGTTTGTGGCCCTGTCGCAGGAGGCGCGGGCCTCTCGGTATATGCAGCTTTGGACCGATATCCGCGAATGCATCGATGAGGCGCACCGCGATGACTCAATCAAGAACGAGATCACGGCGCGGCTCGAAGACTACATCATTGCCGACCCGGATCTGGCGACAACGCTGCACCGCTTTCGCTCGGCGGGCCGACGGCTGTTTCTGCTGACGAACAGCGGCTTTGCCTACACCGACCGCGTGATGTCCTATCTGCTCGACGGCCGGCTGTCGAACTATCCCAGCTGGCGGCATTACTTCGACGTGATTGTCGTCGATGCCAAGAAGCCGGACTTCTTCTTGTGGGATCGCGAGCCGCAGTTCTTGGATGATGCCGGCCAGCCGCGTGCCACGCCCAGCGAGTCCGAGCGACGCAGCATCATGCCCGAGGGCGAGCGCGCCGGATTCGTCTCGCGACCTCTTTTATGCCAAGGCGGCAACGTGCAAACGCTAAGCGAGCTCTTGGCGCTGCCTGCCGATCGCGTGTTGTACGTCGGCGACCATATCTATGGCGACATGCTCAAGGCCAAAAAGTCGTCGGTGTGGCGAACCGCGATGATCATTCAAGAGCTAGAGGCCGAGCTAGAGCGGCACACGCAAGTGGAAGAGTCACTGCGCAATCTAGAGGCGCTGGAGCGACGACGACATCGCATGGAAGCCGAGCAGCGCTATCAGCAGCTACTGCTGCAGCAGCTTGACGCCGTCGAGTCAGATCCGACGCTGGCCAGCGAAATCATGGCGGCCCCGCTGTCCGAGATGCCCGACTTGCACCCCACCGAGCTCAAGCGCGTGCTTGCTACGCCCAGCCTGCGGCAGAGCCTGGTTGCCAAGGCGCGTGACGAGCTAGGCCGTCGCATCGCCGAGCTTCGACACGATCAGCAGGGCTGCTTAGAAGATGTCTATGCGCTTGAGCGCGACATCGAGCACACATTCAACCCCTTTTGGGGGCCGCTCTTCAAAGAAGGCAGCGAGAACTCTCGCTTTGGCGAACAGGTCGAAGACTACGCCTGCCTCTACACAAGCCGTGTCTCGAATTTTCTCGCCTACTCTCCGTTCCAACTGTTTCGATCGCCCAGAGACCACCTACCGCACGAGCGCGTTTACTAGAGCACCCCGAGCGGCTCACGCGACAAGTCCACGATGTCCCGTCGCGAAATGTTTGGCTTTTCGTGTGAGACGTGATACCTGGGTAATACCATCGGGCCGGTGGCCCGGACCACACCAGCAAACGCATCCAAAGGAGCACGCAATGAAGTTCTTCAGCACGGTTTCCAAGACGGCCATGGCCATGTCGATCGGCGCCGCCCTTCTGAGCGGCGGCTGTGATCCCTCGAAGGAAGAGCTAGAGAAGACCAAGGATCAGCTGTCCAAGGCGCTGTCCGAAAAGGATCAGCTCAAGGGCCAGGTCACCACGATGCAGACGTCGATGGACGCCATGAAGAAGGACCTGGACGAGTCGAAGGCCAAGCTGGCTGAGGCCGAGAAGAAGGTCGCCGAGTGCGCTGCTCCGGCGGCGGCTCCTGTCGATCCCAAGGCTGCGGCCAAGCCCGCCAGCAAGGGCAAGCCTGCTCCCAAGGTTGCCCCCCAGGGCGCCAAGACCGACGCCGCGGCGCCGATTGGCACCGAGAAGAACCCCGTCAAGACCTCGGCTGGCCCGGCCGGCGGCCTGTAGTCGATTCCGTTTTCCCACAACATCTAACCCTGGACGGCGCCTGCGAGCCGCGGCTTGTCGCGGAACAGGTGCCGTTCTTCTGCAACCAACCTAAAGCCTAGGAGGACCCTATGAAGACGCTCATGAAGCTGTTCGCCCTCGCTGTTCCCGTGTTGTTTGCCGCGGCCTGTGGCGGCGATACGGCGTGTTCCCTTGCCGGCACGTGCATGGACATGGGCACGGACCCGACGATTTGCCCGCCGAACACGACGCTGTTCCGTCTGCAGAATGGTCTGTACAACACGACCGCTGTCTCGGGCATTCAGGATGGCTGCAACCTGGGCCTCACCATGACCAGCCTGTCGAGCCAGCGCAACGTCGTGAATGACACCATGACGGCTACGGCGACCATTACGTCGCAGGATAACTCGACGATCCTCGGCGCCGGCCCGGTGAAGTGCAACGCGGGCGTGCTGACCTATGGCCCGACGACGCTTGAGACCGGCGCCTGCCGCTATGAGTCGACGCGCTCGTCGAACTTCACGCTGACGGCGGACAACACCTTCACCCTGCAGTACACCGAGACGCGCTCGAAGTTCATGTCGGTGCCGGGCATGAACTGCACGATCGTCGCGCCGTGCAACATCGCCTTTACCCTCACGATGAACAAGCCGGTTCAGTAGGCATCCTCGGCGCCGCTGCCCATCGCAGGCAGCGTGCCGTTCTCATGGTGACGGCGTGCTTCGTCGCAGCCGTCGCTTGAGCCCTCCCAGCACATCCCCCACTTCATCCACCTGCATCAGGCTGCACAGGACGATATAGACGCTTCCGCCAAGAAGCAGAAGCAGTCCGAGGCCGCCTATCGCGCGCCAGGCTGGCATCGTCGACAAACCGGCTGCGTGTCGCGCGTCGCTGAGCAGAAGCGGACTCCCCCACGACAGCACGACGCCCATCACCGCGCCGGCTGCGGCCATACGCAAAAGTGCAAGCAGCGTCGCGGCCGGGAACGTACCGCCATAGTTTCGCGCAAAGACGGCGAGCAAGACGGCCAGATTGGCAACGGCTCCAAGGCTGGTTGCCAAAGCCAGCGCGCGATAGCCATAGGTCGGATGCAGCAGCAGGCTGAGGCCCACCGAGAGCGCAACGGCGGCAAAGGTGGCGAGCACCGGGATGCGCTGGCGACGCAGAGCATAGAACACCGGAGCGACGACCTTGACCGCCGCGTAGCACAGAAGCCCCAGCGAGTAGTAGCGCAGGGCCGCTGCCGCCGCGAGCGTGTCCTCGGCCGTAAACGCGCCGTGCTGATAGATGACCCCGAGGATGGGCTCGGCCAAAACGAAGAACGCCACCGCCGTGGGCAGCGAAAAGAAGGTCACCAAGCGCAGCCCACGACGCAGGGTGTCGCGCACGCCGCTCATCGCCTGCTGCAGGTCAGCCTCGCTGGCGCTGTCCGCGGCGCGCTGCAGGGCCACGGTGCCGACGGCGACACCGAACATGCCGATGGGCAGCTGCAGCAGCCGAAAGGCCACGTTGAGCCACGTCACTGCGCCATCTTCTCGCGATGCGAACGACGAGCTGATGTAGATGCTGACCTGCGTGGCCATCAGCCCCACCGTCGCTGGAACCATGGCCCAAAGCACCGCGCGCAGCCGCGGGTCGGCCAAGTCGATGGCCAGGCGTGGCCGATAACCGGCTCGCCACAGCGGCACAAGCTGCACCCCGAGCTGCAGTCCGCCGCCGATCACGGTCGCGATTGCCCACGCAATCGCCGCGCCACGCGTGCGGCCGATGCCGAACAGCCACAGCCCCAAGCCAGTGACCACAGTCGCCAGATTGAACAGCGCGGGAGCCAAGGCTCCAGGCGTGAAGCGCTCTTCGGCGTTCAGCATCCCCATGGCGAGCGCGGCCAACGACACCAGCAGCAGAAACGGCATCATGATGCGCGTAAGCAGCACCGTCAGCTCGGCTTTTCCCGGCACCGCGGCATAGCCCGAGGCCCAGACACCGACCAGGTCGGGCGCAAAGATCAGCCCAGCGACGGTAATCACACCGACGATCAGCAGAAGTGCGGTCAGAATCAAGCTGGCCAAGCGGCGGGCAGCATCGATGCCGTCCTGTTTTTTCGCCGCTTGAAAAGCGGGCTGAAATGCCGCGGACAGCGCACCTTCGGCAAACAGATCGCGCAGCAAGTTGGGCAGACGAAACGCCATCGTATAGGCATCACCAAAGAAGCCCGCACCGAGCAGCGCCGCGAAGACCTGCTCACGCACCAAGCCCAGGATCCGCGACAGCAGCGTCGCGAGCGACAGCAGCACCGCCGCCCCGGCCAAGCGGCGAGCCGGTGGCGTCGCAGGAGCAGAACTCGAAGGCGGAGGCGCAGACGATGACATGTCCTTTGTTCATATCACGACGAGCTTGCGCTGCGCGGCTGGGGCGTAGGCAGAAGCCCGTCACCATCCCCCATCCCCGCGCCTGCACGCGGGCTGCAACCTGTTAGATTGACCGTATGCGGGATGCGGACCCTCCCACTCAGGAAGGCAGTGGGCCAACGCGCGGCGACCGGCACAATGGCCAGCCATTCTTTTTGACTGCATCGCCGGCTGCGAGCGACACGATGCAAAGCGCTTCGCCAGAGGGCGAGCTGAGCAACTGTGAGCTCGCGAGCTTACTCGTGGCTTCGTATGCCGCCGAAGACGCACTGCCTGGTAGCGGCCGCGATCTGCCATCGCCGCCCGAGATCGGCGCAATTCTGGCGCTGGTGCGTGAGCTGCTCTTGCCTGGCTCGACGGGGACACCGCGACCGCGGGGCGCGCTCTTGCACTCGTTTGTCGAAGGCCAGCTTGCGTCGCTGCGCGTCAAGCTGACCCAGCAGTTGTTTCGTGGCATCTATTATCGCTGGCCCGGTCAGCACCCAGACTGCATCGCCTGTGAAGAGCGAGCCAGTGCCATTGCCTCTGCCTTCTTGGGCCAGCTTCCCGAGCTTCGTCGCTTGGTGCTGTCGGATGTGCAAGCGGCTTTCGATGGCGATCCGGCGGCCACCGGGCTTGACGAGGTGGCGTTCAGCTATCCCGGCGTGCATGCCGTGACGGTCTATCGCATCGCTCATGCGCTGTGGCAGCTGGGGGCGCAGGTCGTGCCGCGGATGATGTCGGAACAAGCCCACGCCGAGGCCGGCATCGACATTCATCCAGCGGCCGAGATCGGCGAGTCCTTTTTCATCGACCACGGGACCGGCGTCGTCATCGGCGAGACAACCCAGATCGGCCGACGCGTGCGCATCTATCAAGGCGTGACGCTCGGTGCGCTGTCGCTGCCGCGGGGCGCCGCTCGCGAACAAGTCGGCCACAAGCGACACCCGACGATCGAAGACGACGTCGTCATCTACGCCAATGCCACCATCCTCGGCGGACAGACGGTCATTGGGCGCGGCGCAGTCATCGGCGGCAACGCCTTTGTCACCGGATCCGTCGCGCCCGGAGCCCGCGTGTCAAACCCCTGCCGTTAGTCGTTTATTCGTGTAATTAGTCAATCAATCGAACATTATATACAGCAAACACAGCGCCTTACGATTATTGGTTAAATTGTTTTATTTTGCAAATAATTTGACATCATAAGACAATGCAATTGTCGCAACAATATCACAATTAATCCGTCGATAGATCGTTTAGTGGCTGCGTGCAAAGGCCGCTACCTGCGTCAGGAATGCTGCCGCTGGGGGGGAAAAGCTCGGGTGGATTGATACCTAAAACCACGCCATCTAGGCTGGTTGAGCGACCCGCATAGACATGGCGACGAAACGTAGCCGGAGACACCGTGCGCTGGCCTGAGCAGACAAACTCGCGGCACCCTGGGTCGTACACTTCGATATCGGCCGAGAGGCGCAGATCGTAGTCGCCTTCGGGCAGGCAGTACTCGGTGGTCAGCTCGCCCGTATTGCACGGAGAGCTGACGACACACGGACCAAAGTTGCCGCTTTCGGATCGGATCTCAAGCTGGACGTTGCGCACCAGCCACGCGGGCGTATCGGGGCACTTGCTGCCAAAGTTCGGGCACTGCTGGCCTGCTTGCGGCGACAGGGGCTGCCCGGCCGAGACACAGCAGCAGGTCGAGCGCGGCAGCACCGTGCCCACCTTGGCATCGGCCAAACGCCAGCGCACGACGACCGAGCCCCGCGATGGATTGCGCTCGGCAGGGCTGCAGGCGCAGGCGTTGCTTGGGTTCGGACACAAGCGGTCTCCCGTCGGCACCTGGACGCAGCCCAGGCTGCTCATCACGCCCAAAAGACCGACTCGGATCCGTGTCCGCAGCCATGCCCGCATACGGGCACGCTATCACTGCTGCGCCGGCAAAGACAATCACCCGGATCGGCTCGCGCTACGCAGCAGCAAGCGCTGGGCATTCCACAAGAGCCCGCTCGCGATCACGGTCAGGAAGACAAAGCCATAGAACAGAAGCGCCCAGCCAAAGCTCTCGCTGATCCAGGCCACCAGAAGCGGGCTCAGCGTGGCGCCGAGAGAGCCCATGCCGTTGATGATGCCGGCCACGCGTGCTGTGGCGCGAGCCCCGCCGATCTCTTGCGACATGGTGCCCGAAAGCAGCGAGTCCGGGCCGAACAACAGAAAGCCGACGGCGCTCAGCAAAAAAATGTTCCACCCCATGCCCCAATGCCCCAGCGACTGATAGGCCAGCACCGCTGCCCCCAGACCCAGCAGGGCCGGAGCCGCGACGGCCAAGCGCTTGTGGCGAAAGAAGCGATCCGACAACCAGCCGATGGCGATCGAGCCCAGGATGCCGCCGAGCTCAAACGGCAGCGACAGATAACCGGCCTGCGCCTCGCTGTAGTGGAAGTGGCGCCGCAGGTAATACGGCAGCCAGAACAGCAGGCTGTAGCGAATCAGCTTCAGGCCGAAGTACGCCGCGCCCAGCATCAGCAGCACCGGATTGCGCACAAGCTCGCTCATGCTCGGCTCGGGATCGCTGCGCTCACTCGCTTGGTGACATTGCGTCTGCGCGGCCGAGTCGTTTTGCAGCGCGGGCAGCCCGCGATCGCTCGGCTTTTCGATGAGCGCCAAGAACACGACGCAGGCCATGGTGCCGACCCACAGCGCCGGCACGATGAACGCCGCGCGCCAGCCATAATGGGCCAGAAGCCACGTTGCAAGCACCGTCGCCAAAAGGCCGCCCGCTTGGTAGTTCGTCGTCCACAGGCCCATCACGCGCCCGCGCTGATCGGGGCCAAAGAACGGCTGCATGGCCTTGACGTTGCCCGGCCAGCCCGAGGCTTGAAACAGGCCGTTTACCGCGAACGCGATCAGCATTGGCAGATACGCCGAGCTAAGACCGAAGCACAGAGCGGTCACAGCACTTGCAAACATGCCAAGCGCGATCAAGCGGCGCGGACCGATGCGGTCACCAAGCCAGCCGTTGGCAAACTGCCCGACGGCGTACGCGACCAGATAGACCGTATCGATGCTCCCCAAGGCCGCGGTGCTGAGGCCCAGCGTGTCGTGTAAGCGACTCTTGGTGACGGCCAAGTTCTTGCGCGTGAAGTAGTACGAGGCATAGCTGAGCCACGTAAGAACGAAGGCCCGAATCTGCAACGCGCGCAGCGCTCGCTCTTGCGTTGCATCCAGGACCTGGGCCGCCTGCCGTGCGGCGTGCGGCAGGCTCGATTCAGTCGCTTGGCTCGACGCCGGCTCGGCTAGCATGGGCGCGACCTTATCGCGCGACGCAGTCAACGAGCAAGCTGCGCGACGGACGATCGCAAGAGCGTGCGAACGGCGTGGCTAGGGCCGACGCAGCGCGAAGAGCGCGGCCAGGCAGACCACCATCAGAAGCAGCCACTCCTCGGGCTCTGGCACGCCGCTCGCCATCACGTCGTGCGGCGCGGTCAGTGCTTCCTTTCCTGATTCCACTTGGCGATCGAAGCGGTTCTTTTCTTTCTCGGCTTCTTGCAAGGCGCGGCGCTGTTCATCGTTGACCAAGACCAAAAGCGACGAGTACGGGCTGACTTGGCGGTGTGCTTTGGCGATGGCATGCAGGCGATCGAGCGCACCCACCTCGCCGTGATCGATCTGTCGAAGCAGCGCCAAGATCAGCGCGCGAGCCGCCAAGGAATGAATCGCCTCACTCGGCTGCGCGGTGTCGCTGGGCGGCGGTGTCGCCGAGGATGGAGCGATGCGCCGCACCGTGATGCGGTGGCCATCGATCACGTCCGAGAGCAGAGCATCGATCGTTCCCGCTGAACCCGCGGCAGCGATGCGCGCAAAGGCCTCACCGACCGACAGCACCGCGCTGCCGCCGCGCTTCTGCATCGTCGCAATGCTGGCATCGTCGTATCCGGCCGACAGCCCACCGCCCACATGGACAAAGAAGACCGGCGCCACAAAGTCTGCGATGGCGTCTTTGTCATCGGCGAAATCCATGCTGCCGTCATCTGTCAAGACCAGCACAGCACGATAGGCCTGGCTGCCGCGCAGCACCGCGAACTGACGCAGCAACGTCCCCAACCGATGACCGCCAAAGAACTGCAGCGCTCGCGGATCCACGCTGCGAATGTCTTCGATGCGACTGGCTGCTTCGTGTCGAATGGGGGCGGACGTTAGGTACACATGCACGCGATGGGTCGGCGCGATGTGCTGCTTGATCCAGTCGATGTTTTCGGCCAGCGCCGCCGCGTGACGCGCCATGCTCAGCGTGCGATCGATCACGACAGCAAAGGTCTGCCCCGGCGGCAGAGCAGACGTCGAATTCGCCTCGCTTTTGATCTGCACCTCGAACCCACCGCCCGGCGATGTGCTGTCAGGAAAGACGCACGCGTGGGTGTTGTTCGGCTGCGGGCTGCGGGCCGGAATGCTGGGCGGCAACCAGATCTCGGGGTCTTGTCTCGACGGGGCCCATGCCTGGCCGTTTTGTGTGCGCTCGGTTCTGGCATCGGCATAGACATTGCGCCGCTCGCGCAAGATAGGCAGCGGCCACGCGCCGTTTTCTGCGAACACGTCATACGTAAGCCACAGGTGCAAGATAGCGGGCGGACTGTCCGGCGGAGACGTCAAGCGACGATCGCTCAGGCGGGCGCGCGGCGGAATCGGGAAGGCACGCAGACGGTATTGACGCGGGCCCACTTGTTCCAGCAACGCCGGATCGGCGCGGCGATGCACTTCGCGCGTATAGACACGCTGGGCTGCACCGCGCGGAGCCACATTGGGGGCAAAGCGCCGCGCCCGATCCTCGGTATCGCCCAGCCACAGACCGGTGATCACGGCGGACTCGGGCAGGCTGAAGTAATAAAAAATCTCCTGCTGCTCGACGGTCTGGTTTTCATAGACTTCGTGTAGCTCTAGCGATGCAAAGTCGCCATGCTCTTGCACCGTCACGTCCTGGCGCTGCAAGTGGACCTTGCGCTGACCGATGTTGAGCAAGCCCGCCTGCCTTTGATCGCGGTCGTACGTTGCCGAAAGCGAGCGCTGGATCGGATCGCGCTCGGCCTTTTGCAGCGGGACGTCGAAAAACGACTCGTACAGCTTCTCGGCCCGCGCTTGATCGGCGAACAGCGAGTCTCCACGATACAGAAACGGCGCGACCAAGACGTTGTAGGCCTGCTGCAGCGCATCGGCACTGCCGGAAGACAGGTGGCCACCGTCGCGGAACAGGTTGCGGATGTGATTGTTGGAACCGGTCGCGCTCAGATAGCGATACGGCGCCAGATAGGCATTCAGCAAGCCGCTCCGCACTTCATCCTTGCGGGCAAGCAGCGCATTGCGCTCGGCATCGCTGCGTGACTGCGCCGGGCTGCTGCGGTCTGGATCGGGATCGAGCAGCGCAAAGACCTGTGCCTGCGTCTGCGGGCCAAGGCCGCGATAAAGAAGCTCGCCTGCGACGGGAACCACTAGGATGAGCAGCGCCACTTGCCAGCGCGGCAGGTGCCGACAGGCAGAGCGCACCACGAAGAGACCTTGCTTGGCATAGAGCCCGATCAGCGCAAACGGCAGCACCACCAACAAGCTGGCGCTGTAGAAAAACAAGAACAGCGACATGGGCAGCCAGATCAGCGCGGCGCCGTGCGAGTGCTGCAGCATGTTTGCAAGCTCGCGCACCCAGCCGAAGCGAAAGAAGCCGACGATCAACCAGACGGCAGTCGGCACGGCATAGAACGACAAGAGCGCGCCCAGATAGGCCGCGGTGCTGAGACAAAAGCCCGCGCCGAGGCTGCGCATCACGGCGGCTCGACGCGATGTCGAGTCGGTGCCCAGCGCAAAGCTGTAGCCAAACGCCAAGACACCCAGCCCAAGAAATGCCAGCAGGGCGCCCACTGCCGGCGTCACCTCGCGCAGCAGAAACACGCGAAACAGCCCGAGCACAAACAGCGGCGCTTCCAGGCCATACATCAGCGTGAGCCAGCGATCCGAATGCCGCCGCAGCGGAACGAGCGCCATCACCGTAGCAAGAACCGGAACGACAACGACGAACGCGGCGCTTAGGAACAGGCTCGGTGGCAGCAGACCATCGGCCACTTCCAAAAGAAGCTGCCACAAGACATACGGCGCAATGACGAAGCCGACCAACAGCAGGAACACCAGATTCCACGACCAAAACAAGCCGAAGCGCAAAAGCCACCGCTTAGAAATCGCCGTGGGTGCGCCGTCGGCCGGCTGGGCCAGCTTGGCTGCTTCGTTGTTCGGTGCGGTCATGGATGATCTCCGGGTTTCGGTGTCGCGCGCAGGCTGTGGGCAAGCGATGTGTGAATGCTGCGTGCCATCGCAAGGAAGGCTGTCTGGTGTTGCGATGGCGTCGCGTCCAAGATCTGATGTGGGTAAGGATGATCGTCGCTGACCATGGTGACCAAAAGCCAGGGCCGACGCGAAATGAGCTGCCGCAGGATGCGCCGCACGATATCTGGCGTCGTTGACTCTGCCGACTGGAACCAATAGATCCCGCTGCGCTGTCGCAGCGGATCCGACGTCGACACGTCGGACGCATGGGATGGCGGTCGATCCTGCAGTGTCAGCAGGCGAGCCTGCGCGCCCGGTGCAACCTCGACGGAGCTCGCCGTCACGATGCGCAGCCCTGCAGCCAACAGGCAGACCTCGGGCGGATGGTGCGCGCGAAAGGCGGGCAGCGTGTTCGCTTGCACCACGATGAGTGATCCCCCAGGAATACGGAACTTCTGGGCATGAGCACCAAAGCGCGCAAAGACCTCGCGCTCGGCCACTGTCAGCGGCTGCGGGGTGTGGTGCAGATTCGCCGGCAGATCGAGGGGAATGGCGGCCGCGGAATCGATCCTGCGGTGCGAGCGAGCATCGCTGGCGCACAGCACAAACAGAACCAAGGCCAGGGCGGGCACGATCCACATTCCGTGCTTGGCAGTGGGATCCGCTGCCTGCGGCATGCGAGCTGGATGGCGCGTCTCATCCGTCGCTGGGCCAGACAAACGGACCACCACAACCTGACGCAAATAGAAAAACGCAAAGGCCACGCACAGCGCAAAGCCAAACAGTCCCAAGGGCATGTGCAGGTGCTCGGCTAGATCGGGCAGCGATGCGACATGCGCCAGCACGACCAACAGGAACACGCGCCCGATGTTGGCGAGCAAAAGCAGGGCTTGCATAAGCAGCAGACCCACGAGCCAGACCAGGCCTAGCTGTCGTCGAGAAATCCAGGAGATCAACAGATAGGCCAGCACGCCCGACCACAGACCTCGCAGGCCGCTGCAGGGAATGTCGATGTGGGCGATGCCGCGCTCAAGGATCAAGATGCTTGAGACCGGCAGCGCCGCGATGTGCAGCGCCGACAGCAGCTGCTGCACGATCTCGGCGGTGAAGATACGAGCCAGAAGACCCATGTATCCGTCGGCCAAGGCAGCAAAGGGCAGGCTGGCGATAAGCAGCAGCATGCCTGAAAGCCCAGCGCGGAAGTGCGGCGGCGCGAGGAACAAGCCAAGCCCGCCGTAGACCGAAAGCAGGAAGCACGCCGCAGACAGGGTGCTTTCGCCGACCAGGTGGCGCAGAAGCACGCAGGCCAGAAGCGGCCCCAGAAACAGCGCCAGCGCGGCGAGACGCGACGGATCGCTCAGTCGATCGGGCCAGGAAAAAAGTGGGCCAGACTGGGCGCGCAGGCGACGCAGTCGCTGCGTGAGCAGAACGCCAAAGACCAACAGCAAGGCCACGTTCAGGCGGCGATCGTCCCCCGAAAACGGAACGTGCCATAGCCAGCGCAGAGTGTCAGCGAACAGGTGCAGCAGCGCCAAGAGCGCAGCAATCAGGCCAAGCCAAGCGATGCGCGTTCGGGCCGCCACCTGCGCTGCGTTCCTAGCTCGCTTGTGGGCGTGGTCGACGGGCGCAGACGCGCATGCGCATGCCATAGCGCGCCCGCAGGGTAATCAGCGGATCGGGCTCGACCACCTGCCCTGGAGCCAAGCGGAACTGCACGCGTTGCAAAAGCGTAGCCAGCACCAGCACCGCTTCCATCCACGCGAAGTGTTCACCGATGCAGTTGCGCGGCCCATGGGAAAACGGCAGATAGGCAAAGCGCGGCCGTCGGGCTTTCGCCTCGGCGGTAAAGCGCTCGGGATCGAAGCGCTCGGGATCGGGATAAAACGTCGGCAAGCGATGAATGACGCGGATGGGCACAATGGCCAAGCTGCCCGGCTGCAGGCGATGACCCGACGGCAGATCGATCGGCTCAAGCACGCGGCGGGCGATGGCATAGGCCGGTGGATACAGACGCAGCGACTCGGCGACGACCTGCTCGCAGTACGAAAGGCGGGGTAGATCGTCGATGGTCGGTAGGCGATCGCCAAGCACCGAGTCAATCTCGCCAAGCAGGCGCTGTTCGACAGCGGGATGCTGCGACAGCAGAAACAGCGTCCAGGTTAGCGCGTTGGCTGTGGTCTCGTGTCCAGCGAGAAGCAAGGTCAGGCACTCATCCCGTAGCTGTGTATCGCTGAGCGTGGTGGCGCCTTCGCTTTCTTGATCCGTGGCGGCGATCAGCATCGATAAGAGGTCGCCGTGATCGCGGCCGCTCTTTCGTCGCTCATCGATGATGCGATAGATGTATCGGTCCAAGGCTGCGCGGGTCGCGTGAATGCGCCGCACCTGCGGCAGCGGCAGGTGACGCAGCAGCGGATAGAACGGCAGCATCGTGAAGTTGAAGCTCTGCACGAAGTTGTGCAGGCACTGCCCAATCTCATCGGCATCTGCGCTGGTGTCGACGTCAAAGAGCGTGCGGCCGACGATGCGCAAGGTCAGCCGCATCATCTCGGTGTGCATATCGCGTAGCTCGCCGTCTTGAAGCTCGCTGCGGTACTGCGTTGTGCAGTCGATCATCGCGCTGCCATAGCCGCGCAAGCGCTGCTTGTGAAAGGCGGGCTGCACCAAGCGTCGCTGTCGCAAGTGGGCGTCGCCTTCCGCAGTCAGCAGGCCTTCGCCCAGCACTTCCTTGGCGCGCTCTAGGCCCATGCCTTTGTGAACTTTGCGCGTCTGGTTGACTAGGATCTCTTTGATGTCATCGAGATCGAACAGCACGTACACGTGATAGAGCGAGATAGGCAGCTCGACGACAGGCTCGCCGCGGGCAGCGAGTCGCTCCATGAACCGCAAGCGGTCGCTGCGCAGACTCGCGAAGTTCTGCCAGGCCTGCGCATGCTGTTTCACAGAAGCGGGCAAGAGCCCCAGTGCGGCATCGATCAGCATCCCCTCATGCTATCGGAAGGGGCGCTTCGACGCGATGCTCTGTCGGCTTGGGGCGGCTTGGGGGCAGTGCGGTGCTTACTGCAAGGTCGCGGTGCCAGCGCGTCCGCCAGAGATCGCGGTGACGACGATATCCCAGGGACCCTGCTTGACCGTGGCAGTGGTGGCGGGACCAATTAAGAAGGCGCCCACGCCGATCTGGCCATTGGTCGTCTGAAAGCGGCCGAGCAAGCCGCTGGGGAACGTGCCAGTGCCGCGCGTGCCGTCGAAGATGCACTCCAGCGTGATGCTGCGGTTGCTGTCGGGGCTCTGAATCAGCTCAGCGGCCACCTTGCTGCCAGCGCCAAGCGCCGTCCATGAAAGCTGATAGTCCTGCGACTTGGTCAGCGCAAAGACGATGGTGGCGCGGCTGCCATCGGGCATGGACAGCATAAAGGGCGATGCGCTCATCGGCGTGATGTTGCTCGAAAAGGCCGGAACCGTCTGCCCCGCAGCGCTGATGCCCAGCGCTTGACCGCTTGGGAACACGTTGATCGTCGAGTTCACGTACGGCTCATAGCTGCCGTCGCTGCGCGGGATCATGGTGATGTTCTGCGTGCCTCCGCTTACGGTGATCGCGCCGGCATGCGGAGCACTGAAGCTCGCGCCTTCGCAGATGTACAGCGTGCAGTCCCCTTGCGTCTGTCTTTGGCATGCGGCCCCTTGCTGCGAGGGGTCGATAAAGACCGCCGTCGCCGCCGAGCTATTGAGCATGCTGGGTCCCACCGAGACGGTGGTGCTGGCCAGACGCACCAGACCGAAGCGCAGCGGCGTCGCCATGTCAGGAGCAGGCGTGCTGCTCATATCGGGGTTGTCACCGGTCATGGTCGGTCCGGGGCAGCCGGCGGTGCTGGCCGCGATGCCGAGCAAGGCCAAAAGGACGCGTGCGCGGCGAAGGCGGGTCACGGTTCGCTCAAGCGAGAATCGTAAGCTCTGGTCGTACATGATTGGTTCTCCAAGGCTGGTTGTCTTTGGTTTGCAGACGGTTTTTCTAGGCACGTAACTAAGGGGCCGTGTGCAGCTGTCGATACGGTGTGCTGGTGTTCACCTCAGACCCTGACCAGGGCGTTGAGAGATAGGGAAACTGCGTCAGAAATGGCTTGTCGTTGCCGTCGACGCCATCGCCTAGGCTGTTGGCGGCGCTGACCCCACGCAAGGTGCCGCCAAGCACGCGCTGCACGATATCGATGACGTCGTCTTGTGGGCGACGGCCGTTGGGAAAACCGATGCTGGGATCGCTGGTTCCACCCACCACGCCGAGCGCGCCCAGGCGATTGCTCACAAGATCGCTGGCCGCTGGTGTCGATACGTCGATGCGCAGGATGTCCGCCAAGGCCAGCCCATGTTCTTTGCCGCGAAAGGGGGAAAGCGCGGAACCAGTTCCCCCTGGCGCGATGTGAAACTGCAGCAGATCGTTCAGATCCGTGCGCCCGGCTGGAGGCACCGCGATGCCATACAGCCGCTGCAAGAGCCCCGCGACCTCTGGACTGCTGAGCATGGAATTCCCGTCGGGCGATGCAAACAGCAGCGCATCCTGGGACGGAGCCAGCGTGTTGAAGGTGTCCTTGTACGCGAGCGGAACAAGAAGCTCGTTTACCAGCGGCAAGCCAAGGCGAGACACCTGCACCCACGAACCGGTCGCGTCCTGCGTCTTGATTCGTGTCGCTGCCGTCAAAGGTGGAGCGCGTCGAATCGTGACGCGCGGCCGGCTGGCCGTCGTCCAGATGCCCAAGACTTGGTCTTTGCCCGAGACGCTGGCGTTGCTGCGTAGAAGGCGCGTGATCGGCACTTGGATCGCGATCGTGTGAACGTTGTACCCGGCCAGAAAGTCGACGCCACGAACCGTGCCCGAAGAGCCGCAGCCAGCCGGACTGTTCGGAGTGGCTTGGCAGCGAGCCCGCAATAGATCAAAGACGCTCCCCAGATCGGCATAAAACGCGTCATCGCGCTGGCCGGCAAAGACGCGTCCATTGTTCGAGACATCGCCTCCCAGCGGATAGACCGTCGTCTGCGCCAAGGCCTCGTACGCAGCGGCGGCGCCCAGTGTATACGTGCCGGCATAGACGGGCGGCGTCAGCTGATCGCGCAGCAGAGTGAGCGCGGCGCCTCCACGCTCAAGCCGCGTGACGGTGTAGCGCTGACGAACTTGCAAGGCCGCTGCGTCGCGTGCGGCCACCGGAGCCGACGCCAGAAGCACGCTGTCCGGTTTCAGGTATTCCGTGCGGAAGCGAAACTGATACGTGATGTCTTCGATCGCATCGCCGTCGTTGTCGATCTTGATCTCGTACAGAACTCCATCCGAAAACCGCGGCCAGTTGGGACCAGAACCTGGCTCTTGCATAGGCCAGTAATTGGCGATGATGATCAGCGAATTGGGAAGGACACCGCCATCGCTGGCATTCTGCGGCGTTCTGAATGCGTACAGATCGGTGGCGTCTGCGGCTGGGTCTTCGCTGATCAGCGGCGCCTCGCGATGGCTGGACGCATGGCTGGCCGGTACAGCGACGGAAAAAACGAAGGACGTGGCAGCCAACGCGGCGCACAGCGCCGACACAGAACGAACACGGGCAGGCGTGGTTGCTTGGCTATTCAGCCGCTTCTCGTCGGCAGGTACACCGTGCTGCATCGGTTTTTTCGGGCTGTCTACGACCATGAATCCATGCATCCCGTTCCTTAGGGCGCGAGCAAAAGGACGTGGCCTTGGGGGCGTTCCAGGGACAGCGGATCCGGGCTCGCTGCGTCGGCCGGAACGACTGCATCAATGGCCACCCATAGGTCGGCATCGGCGGCGCGACTCAGCGCGGTCACTTCCGTCGCGCTAGAAAAGACCAGCGCTTCCGTGGTTCCAGTTGGAGACAGGCGGTACAGCCACGGCTCTGTTCCCGTCGCAAGCGACGCGCTAAAGAGCAGATCCGCGCTCGGTCGACCCGCCGCGCACAGTCCGCTTGGAAACAGGCTTGGCAGCGGCTCGCGACGGATGGGCAGTGCTTGGCCGGCGCTGATGCGGAAGATGGCTCCGCGCTGGGTCCCTGCGTTCTGCGCCTCGGCGACATACAAGCCCCCGTCGCTGGTTTGCGCCACTGCGATGGGCTGTGACAGGGGTGCTCCTTGGAACAGCGTGTGTATCGCGCCGTCGGAAAGCGAGACCTGAAACACTCCAGCTTCACCGCTTTGCGCATCGCGACCTGTCACATAAACCGAGCGATCATCCGCGGCGAGTGCGACGGCTGTCGGATACCAAGGCAACGAAGAGGAAAGCGGCGCGAGCGTTCCGTCGAATGTGCCGCGGTACACGGTACCCGCAGGATGGGCTGCGTCGCTGGCGCCGAGATCGACGACGACAAGCTCGGGGCGGGTACGGCGGATGGCCAGAGCCACGGGGTACGAGAGCGGCACCGACGTCGGAACCACAGAAAGCGTCGAGCCAACGGACCCCGCAAAGAGCTGATAGGCCTCGGCATCATCCTGTGCCAGCGCAAACAGCAGCGTTCCGTCTGAGCTCAGGGCCGCGGCGGTCGGTCGCGTCAGTGTGGCGACGACCTGGCTCTGCGTGGGCACTGCGCTCCCCAGAATCGGCTGCGGTGGCGACTCTGGGCGCTGGCAGCTAAGACCGGCGACGAGCAGAGCGCAGAGCCCGACCCAACGCACAGTGATCCGCTGGCTCTGGGATGTCGCGTGAGGACACATGACTCCGATAAGACAATGTAACCAAAACATTGGGGGGCCGACCAGGCACTAATTCGTGCAACGCGTGCCGTGGACCGTGCCGCTGCGGGCAAGGCCGCGACGGCATGCGGATCTCTGAGACTGCTGAGGAGTGCTGAGGTGCGAAGAGGCGTGCAGAGGCGCGCAGAGACGGTGAGCGCGGATCAGAACCGCGGGTGCGGTCCTTGGCGCTTACTGCACGTCGATGACCGACTGGTCTTGGTCATAGCTCGCGGTGGTCGGGGGGCGCGTGCCAGCGCAGCGGAAGCTGACGACCTTATTGCTATCCACGGGCTTGTTGCCTGCACGCCACACACCCGCCACGGCCGTATCCGTGCAGCGCGTGTCGGGGGCCGGCACCTTGCTGTCCACGGCGCAGTAGCAGTCCTTGGTTTCCGGCATGCACGCCGTCTGGATGCTGGGAGTGCTGGCCACCGGTTGCTGGGCCGTTGCCCAGGCATTGCAGCAGCCTGCGCTGCACTGCGGCAGATAGGTATCGGGCAGCGCGTCCGGCTGATTCACGTCGACAAAGCCCACCAGACAGGCCGGTGCGCCATTCTGCTGCAGGGGCTTCACAGCCAAGCAGTCGCCGTTTAGTGCCTTGACCACCTTTTCGGCGATCGAGTCAAGCGCCGCCGAGTAGTTCGCTGGATCGCAGATGCTGCGTTCGACGTACACGTTCTTGTCGAACTTGCGAATAAACGACGACAGGCGATGCTGCGCTTGCCCGAAGAAGCCCTTGCTATCCGTCGTCCACATGGCCGAGTTCTGCGCCAGACAGGCGGCGTTCATCTGCTGGCCACGGTTGAGGACGTCGGTCCTGACGTCGGTACCGGCTCCCTCGATAAAGAGCTTACCGGGACCCGTTCCGCCGCTGCTTTGGAAGTCTTGGATCGACGGCGTCCAGATGCCCGCGAGGATCAGCTTCTCTTTCGGGCGCAGGGCCGAGAAGAACTTCACATACTTGTCCACCGGCTCCAGGAAGTTGCCGGGGCTCTCGCGGCAGTTGGTCTTCAAGCCGGTGGTGCTGAGCGGCTCGTTGCAGACGGTCGACTTGGCAATGCAGCGATAGTCGAGGTTGAAACACTTGTGCTCGGGATCGGTGCTGGCTGTGCCGCAGCTTATGGCTGCCGGATCAAGTAGCTGCCGCTGAGCGATCTGGACCGAGCAGTCGTCTTCGTCTGTGAGGAAGATGACCGCCAGGACCGAGTTCGGACGCAAGAAGCCGTTGTTGGCAGGCAGGTGCTCGTCCAGCGCACGCTTGGCGGCTTCAAGCGGTGCTTCCACGCCGCAGCCAAAGTCGCCAACCAGACCGATGCACTGGAAGGCACGCTGGGCGATTTGGCTCGGCGTCAGCCCCATTGCGCTCGGCGTGCTGACGTTGACTTTGTCGCCGTCCTTCGAAATCCATGCATTGCTCGGGACAAACGATGGGTCGGGGCACAGCGGATTCATCGTGCCCTTACAGGCCTGTCCGAACTCCGACATCATGTCCGCCTGCGTCATCAGTCGGGCCGAGCAGGCCTTGTTCTGAAGCTGACCGTCATCGCCACGCAGCGTGTTGCAGCGCGTTTCCATGGCGCCACCGGGGAAGCTGGTCTTGCCGGGCGGCAGCGTACCGACGTCCGATGTGGTGACGCCGATGTGATAGTTGGACTTCGTCGCGTCGATCTTCTGAATGAAGGCCGGGATGGCCTGCGCGATGGCCTTCTGCTTGGGACTCATCGACGTCGAGTTGTCCACCAGGAACAGCACGTCGATGTCCTTGATTAGTCTGGTGTCGACGACGTCGGCACTCATGACCTTGAAGCAGGCATTCAGCGCGGCGATCCGTTCTGCTTCGGTAGCGCCCGGAGGGATCGGACAGGGTTGGCTTAGGTCCGGGGCGCTGCAGCCTGCAATTCCTCCGAGGAAACCCATGCTAAGACCGACCAGTGAATGGGACAACAGACGACGACTCATCTGGAACTCCTTTTTAGGAAACTAGGCAGACCCTGAAGGCTCCTTCTCCCCACATCCCCAAGTGCCGCATGGAGAGCCCAAACAGTATCTGCAGCACGTGCCTACCCGGCCGCATTGTACTGCAAACCTTACAGGCCTTGGAATCGCAAATTTTCCGGGCGATCAGACAAACTTAGGAATGATCGCTGCGATCGGCAGAAACGGGTGATCGGCAGAAAGGAAAACGGAAGGAATACAAAGAGCGACATGGGAGCTTGGTGTCGCAGGCCCAGGCAAAAACATCCGGCCACTTGGAATACGAGGGCACGGCGGCCCCAGACTGCGGAATGATGAGAGAGTCCCTACGTCCTATGCATGGGAACGAGCTCCCATTTTCGCGTGCTGCCCCTGACCCATCGGCACCGCCTGAATGGAAAAAGGAGTGTGAAGTGATGCGTTCAATCTTCGGTGTAATTTGCGGACTGGCCCTGCTCTACTTGGCCGCTCCGTCGCCTGTTCTTTCGGCGCCAACGTACGAGCTCAAGGGCAACACGCTAGTCCTGCCGGCGCCGATCGTTTTTCAGACGGGCAGCGACGTGCTGAGCAAAGACAGCGAGGCCCCTTTGCAGCACGTGGCCAACTATCTGAAAGACAAGTCGTATATCTCGCTCTTGCGCATCGAGGGGCACAGCGATGATCAAGGCGATGCTGGAAAGAGCCAGAAGCTGACCGAGAAGCGGGCGCTCGCCGTGGGGCGGTGGCTGGTCGCGCAGGGCATCGACTGTCACCGCTTGCTGGCCGTTGGTTTTGGCAGCAGCAAGCCGATCGCCGCCAACAACACCGCGGAAGGCCGGGCCGAAAACCGCCGCATCCAGTTTGTCAACGCCGCGCTGCGCGGCCGGGCGATCGGGGGCATGCCCGTGGACGGTGGCGGCCGGGTGGCCGGCGACCTCTGCCAATAGCCTCGTCGGCTCGACCGCGTTCTTTGTGTCTGTGCGTGGCCCGGCACAGCAACTGACCGGCCTTTTTGACGAATCTAGGCATATAATCAATCAAGTTATTTGGGGCGGATAACTGAAATGAGAAGATCTCTTCCCAGAACCTGGCCTGTCTTCGCATTGATAGCTATCTCTGTTACGTCGGGTTGGATGAGCGATCTAGTTCCCACGTGTGAAGCACGTCATCGCATGCGCCGCACTCGCGAACGATATGAATGTCGTCCCTCACAGGAAGCCGCGAATGCCGATTTAGACAAGGCCCGCCGATTATGGGAAAGCGGAATGATTTATTACGATACAAAGGATTATACAAAAGCTAAGACTGAATTTCAGAACGCATATGATATTTCGCATTTACCAGATTTCCTGATAAATCTCGCGCAGGTCAGTGCGAAGTTGGATCAGCCTGCCGACGCCATCAAGTACTTAGAGACCTATGTGCAGGAATGTCCGGGCGCGCCGGATGCGCCCTTGGCGCGGCAGCGCATCGAGGATCTGCGCATCGCCCAGGCCATCAAAGAAGGCGAAAAGCCACCGCCGACTCCACTGCGTCTGCCGCCTGCACCGGCCTTGGCTCTGATGGGGGTGGGGGCTGGCCTGTTAATCGTTGGGGCCGGTCTGGGGGGTGGGGCCATCGCCGCCAGCAAGCAAGTCGGAGATCCAGCGAATCACAACACGCTCTTCAACACCGATTTGCAGAGCGCCGAGCGGCGGGGCCGAGCCCTGGAAGGGGCCGCCATCGCCTTTGATGTCCTGGGTGCCTTGTCGCTGGTCGGCGGGGTCGCCTGGACGGCATCATGGCTGTATGAGCAAAAGACCGGGCTTTCCTTGGCACTTACTCCTCGATTTGGCGGTTTCGCGCTGACTGGGAGCTTCCGATGAAAGGGAACTACCGACTCTTCTGTGCGGCTATCATCGCCGCTGCATCGCTGAATTCAAGTTGTTATGCGCCGGATTATACGCGTGTAGTTTATCGCTGTGATCGTGGCAAATGCCCGGAAGATTTTTACTGCGTCAGCGATAACTATTGCACCCAAAAAATTGAAATCTGTGCAACAGGCGGCGTGCAGATCGGTGATACCGCTGCTGTCTGCATCGGCCGCGCCAATCCCATGGACCCGATGTCCGCGATCTGTGCCATGGGCGCTGCCAGCAGCAAATGCGATATGCAGACGTTAAGCGGCGATCTATGCAAGAACGTTAGCAACTGCTCGTACTGCTGTCGTTAGCGCGTGGGTCGCCTGGTGGCCACTCGACGCGACGCTCCCGGCCAGCCGGCGCCGCGGCGTCAAGCAAAGCGCGGTCTTCGCGCTTCCAGCTTGGGACTTCTGCGGCTCTAGCGATACCATGGACCATCGCATGCGCATCTCTCGCCGCGTCGGTCCGCTTTGTGCTCGCTTGCTTTGCGCCGGGACTCTTTTTTTGGGGGCCTGTGCCCACTCGCCGGCCCCTCCGCAGAGCCGCCCGACACCCGAACGACCCGCCAGCCCATCACCGACGAGCCCTGCGCCGCGTCAGGTCCTGCCGCCTCTGCCGGCCTTGTCCGGCGAGGAAGAGGCCGAGCGAGCGCGGGTCGAACTCGATGGCATTGCGTTTGGCGAGCCGCGCTGGGTCCAGCTTCGCGAGCAGCTTCTGCGCTATTACGTCGCCACGGCCAGCGCCCTTTCCGAGCAGGGCCAAGCCGAGGATGCGATCGCGCTGTTTTCGACGGCGGTGCGCCTGTTCGAGGCCGCTGAGCTACAGGGCGCCGCACCCGCCGACGCCAAGAGCCTTCTGCCCCTGGCTCAGAAGCTCGATCGACAGTTCAGCAAGCGCGGGGCGCATCCACAGGTCGTGTTGTTGCTGATGGTCCAGCGCACGCTTTCGCCCGAGGACCAGACCCTGCAGAAGCGCCTGGAGCAGATCCGCGCGTGGCTGGCTGGATCCGACGATGGCATGCGCAACTTGATGCGCATGCGCGGAGGCTCGCTGCCCGATCTTCTGTCGTCGCCGCCCCCGACGCTGGACAGCGATCTAGAGCAGGCCTATCGCGCCTGGCCAGCGCGCGTCGTCCGGGACGAGCTGATTCCCCTGTATCGCAGCGAGGCGGTCTTGCTGGCGACCGGTGGCAAAAAGTCGCCCAAGGACTTTTTGCAGTCGCTGTCGGCGACGCTGCGGCGCAAGGGGCTCACCAACAGCCCGGCCTTCAAGATGGCTCGTGCCTATCTGCGGGCGTCTTTGGCCCAAGAAGCCGTGAGCGCGCTGCAGAGCCTGCGGCAGGTGGCGCGCCTGTCCGGCGAGGAGGCGCGGCTGCTTTCCACGCTCGAAGAGACCCTGGCCACGCCCGCCGGTCCAGGCGATGAAGGCGAGCGGCTCTTGCCCGCGGTCAAGCTCGCCACCAGCCTGGCCCAGAATCCCGAAGACGCCGAGGTCAGTCTGCAGATCTGTCGCGATGTTGCAGCGCGCTCGCCTGCGCTCCTGCCCGCTCAGCTCTGCGTCGGAGAGCTGGCGATTGGCCTGGAACGCAAGGTGCTGGCCCTGCAGGCCTTCGAGCGGGCGCGGACCCTAGCCCCCAAAGAGCGGCCGATCTGGGAAATGGTGGGCCGCCTGTACCTCGATCGCCTGGGCGACCTGTTGGTCGAAGAGCGCACAGGCGAGCTGGAGTCGGCGCTGCGCACCATCGAAGCGTTCTACGACAGCATGCAGAAGCAGTTCCCCGAGCGGCCCCCGACGACGGGCATCGCCCTCGCTCTGGCCGAGGTCGGGCGTGGCTACTACAACGCCGGGCGGCTCGCCGATGCGGTGCGCTTCCTTGAACGCTCGAACACCGTCGAGCCCAATGCGATCGCCTTGGAACAGCTCGGCGTGCTGCAGCTTCGTCGCGGAGATGCCGCCCTGGCCGCTGTCACGCTGGAACGGGCGCGGGCGGTGTTCTTGGCCAACGCCACCAGCGATCCCCAGGTCAAGCTGTTGTACGCCGCGCGCCTGAGCCGCCTGATCGCGGAAGCCTTGGACGCCCAACCCGACGGAGCAGCCAAGGCACGTGAGCTACGCCAGCAGGCGCTGCGCCAGTTTGCCAACCTGCTCGATGGCGGCAACGTAAGCGGCGATCGCGCGACCGAGGCCGAGGTCGAGCGCGGCAAGCTGCACTACCAGCACGGCGACCGCGAGCAGGCGCTTGCCGCCTTTCGCCGCGCCGCCGATCTGGGCCGCGGCGATCCCGACAGCAAGGCGCCCGGCCAGGCCTTCGTCGACATCCTGGCGTTCCTCGTCCCGCGCGGCGAGCTAGACGAAGTGGTCAGCATGTACCACCGCGCCCTGTCCGTGCGTCTGCCGGAAAACATGAAAGTGTACTGCTCGCTGTGGGTGAACGATCTTTTGCTGCGCGCTGGGCAGGCCCCGGATCCCTTGGCGCTCGGCGTCTTGCGCGGCGTGCAAGGCGGCAAGTGGCACGCGGACTTGGCGCGGTGGTCGACGGGAGCGATCACCAGCCAGGTCCTTTTGCAGCACGCCGATACGACGGGCCGCCAAGCCGAGGCCCACTTTTACATCGGCCTTGAGCGCCTGCGATCCGGCGACAAGGACGGCGCTTTTGACCACTTTCGCCGTGTCGTCGCGACGCAGATGCTCGGCTATTTCGAGCACGAGATGGCCCGCGAGTACCTGCGCCTAAAAGGCGCCCCCACCACGCCGCAAGTCACTCGTCCATCCCCCGGAAGCAAGCCCCGCCCGTCCGCGCCCTCCCCTCCCCCCGGCAGCATCTAGGCGCCCGAGAAGTCATCCACGCAGCGCGGCGTTTCCGTCTCCTGGCCAACGGATTGATACAAATACCAAAGCAGATAGCAATAGAAGCGGACCAGGAAGAACACCATTATGCGGGAATACAGCGAATTAAAGCTTAGCTGCTGCCGACATGGTGCGACCCGGCGCCTTCAAACGACGGGTCCAGGGTGAACGCCTGGCGCAGCGGTTGGTCGTGGGTGAAGTCGCTGGGGTTGGTCTTGCGCAGTCGCCACAGATAGCCCACTTGTATGCGCAGGTTGCGCCGCACCCGCACGGAGACCGACGCCCACGCGGTTCTGCTTCAGGCCCTCGCGCCCGTCGAAAAAGACCCCTTCGAAGACGAACGGCTGCACGCGCAACGCGTGCTAAGTGGCTTATCCCGGTATTGCTGGTTCCTTTTTATTTTCATAATTATGACCCGTTGGGTGACACAGAGCCCCCCTGCAACAACCCTGACAAGCGGCCAGGCGTTTCCGCAAGCGCGCTGTGATTTTCTTGCGACCGTGCCCGCAAGAACAGGACACCGGTTGTCACGCTGAACAGGACAACGCTTCCTGCGATCGCAACAGGAATGATGCGTGACTCTGCGCTCGCTCCCCGATGTGCGTGCGACGCTGAGGCAGGCTCTTCAGGCTGTGGATCGGACGCGGCGCTGGAAGCGGGATTCTCGCGCAAGGAAGACCTCGATCGGGGCGGGGCAGGCCGGCCTAAAGGCCCAGCGCGATGCTGCGGTGAAGTGCTGCGCGGGCGCGCGACACGTCAAAGCGCCCGATAGCAAGCTGAATCTCGGCATCCGTGAGCAAGGTCTCGGCACCAGCTAGCTCGACGCTGGAGCCCAGGTCAGCGCGGAATCGGGTGCTGGCTTGCTCATAGTTCTTCTGCGCAGCCAGCGCCGACGTGCGCAGCGCTGGCAGTGCCGACTCAGCCACGCGAAACGCGGTATACGCGCGCTGTATATCGGCAAGGAGGCGACGTCGTGCTGCATCGACCTCGTGCCGCAGCACGTCTTCTTGCGCCTGACTCTGCCTCTGCCGCGCCAGAAGCACGCCGTCGAAGATCGGCACCTGCAAGATCAGCCCCAGGTCCCAGTTCGGCGTGGCGGGCAGCCAGCCCGACTGCCCCGATGGGCCGCTCGACTGCGGGGCACCTCCGGCGCGACCATTCACCCCGGCGGTCAGCGATAGGCTCGGAGCCCATTGCCGCACGGTGGCACGAGTCAGAGCCTGCTGTGCAGCCAGGCGCGAAAGTGCCAGGCGCACACTGGGGTCCCGACTCAGCGCTTGCTCAAAGGCCTCGCCCAACGTGGGCAGTGGCGCCTGTGCCGCATCGAGGTTCTCCTCGCTGCCCTCGCGGCCGACGAGGGTATCAAGCAGCGGATCCGGCACACCAACCGCGGCAGCCCACAGTGCCTGAGCTGCTTCAATGCCGCCGCGCGCCCGCATGCACCCGACGAAGAAGCGAGTCAGATCCGCTTCGGCTCGCGTCAGATCGATGGTCGGACGCAGGCCGCGATCGACGCTGGCCTTCACCATGTCGCGCCGCAGCACCGCTCGCTTGTACGCATCCTCAGCCGCTCGCTCAACCGCCTTTGCAGCAAGCACGCCATAGAACGTCGACTCCACCGTCAGCGCAACGTCCAGCGACTCCAGCCGCAGGCGGTGCGCGCTGGCCGCCACCTCGGCATCGCCCGCCATGGCCAAAGCGGCCAGTCGACCGAAGTCATAGATGTTCTGACGCAGACCCAGCGCGACCACGGTCGACGGATAGGCATCGCCCCAGCTTCCGTCGCTGCGACTGCCACCGATGCGCGGAATATCCACAGTGCGCATCCCCAGAAACATGGCCGTGCTGTTGTTCATCGTGCCGTAAAAAAGCTGGGCCCCCGCCCCGACCTGCGGCAGCCACTCCGAGCGCACCCCCCAGGCCGCGCGCTTCGCCACTTCGATACGCGCCTGGGCGGCCTTCAAGGATGGCTGGTTCGCTCGCGCATAGGCCAGAGCATCGACCAGCGTCATCGCAGGAAGAGCCGGAGGTTCCGCTGGTGCGCGGACCTCGATCGCAGGCGAAGCCTCGGCCCACAGGACGTTGGGAACAAACAAGCCTGCCAGTTCAAGGATGGCCAACGCAGACGAGATGGGAAGCTTGCCTCGCATTCTCGCTGGGCATTGCATCGCATGTGCCAGCCCGCCGCGAGCACCGTGGGCGACGGAGTCAGGGCCAAGCTCGCCCGAGCAGAGCCGTCAGCTAGACGCTCCGCCGCGGGAATTTTTCCCTGTTTCCCCCTCCGCCCATCGTTGCCTGGTTCGTTGTCGATAGAGCGCCCGCGTCCCGTAGAAGGCCGTTATTCGGGAAATAATCCCGACTGAGCGGAATTTTTTCTTTATGGTCGCGGCCAGATGAGCCCTTCATCGACGAGAGCGGTCCCATTCAAGCTGGCTTGGCGCTTGCTGTGGCCTGACGCCAAGCATGGACGAAATCCCTTGGGTCTACCTGAGCTCACGCATGGCTGATCAGCACGGATGGGCAGATAGCTGGCCGCGCTCGCGCTCCGCTCTCTTGGTCCTGGGCATGCTGGCATCGCTCTGCGCCATCGCCGGCCTGTCTCTATGGGATGTGCAGCGACGCAATGCAGAGTCGATGGAGGACTTCGGTCAGCACCAGGCTCACCTGGCGCGCAGCTTGGCCAATCACCTGCAGACTCAGGTACGAAGCGGCATCACGCCGTCCTCGGAAGCCTGGCAGCAGGTGCTCGCCGATCTGCACGCTCTGGATCAGATGGGCACATCGATCACGCTGCTGCGGCTGCCCGGTGCGATCGGCTTTTCGGATCTGCGCGGGCGGGCGGTGCCCGACACGCTGCTGGATGAGGCCATCGCCTCGGGACAGGCCTATGCACGGCTGTATCGCGATCACGCCGCAAAGCTGGATCTGCCGCACCGTGCCGCCATGGCGGGACTGGCTCACTTCACCATGCCCTCGGGGCAGCGGGTGTACATCGCATCGGTGGCCACGGCACTGCGCGCTCGCGACCGCGAAAAAGCCGCCAGTCTGCGCGCCTTGTTATCGGTGCTGGTGGCAGCCGGCGCCGTCCTGGCACTCGGCGGCGTCGCCCTGCACTGGCAACGGCAAGAGCTGCGCACGCAGCAGCAGCTTGCCGTAGAGGAAGCACACCGTCGCTGCGAAGCCGATCTAGAGCGAGCCAGCCGCGCAGCGACGCTGGGCACGCTGGCCATGGGCATCACGCACGAGCTATCGACTCCACTTGGCATCATCGTGGCGCGTGCCGAGCAGCTGTGCGTACGTCTGGCGGCAGATGAGCGAGCCGCGCACGGCATACACGTGATCCAGGAACAAGCGGCGCGCATGGAACAGGTGATTCGCGGCATCTTGGCGCTGGTGCGCGATCAAGCCCCAATCGCGGATCGCTTGTCGCCGGTCGATGTCTGCCAAGGTGCCATGTCCTTGGTGCGCCATCGCTTCGCTGAAACCGGCACGCTGCTGCGGTTGGATGTGTCCCAGAGCGCGCTCGGCCGGCTCTTGCGCGGTGATCAGCGGCTGCTCGAACAAGCGCTGGTGAACCTGCTTCTGAACGCCTGCGATGCGTGCGCCAGTCGTGGCCACGTGACGCTGCAGGTCCAAGCCAAGGATGCGCAGGTATCCTTCCGCGTCACCGACGATGGGTCAGGCATCTCGGCCGAGGCCGCGGCCCGTGCGATGGAGCCATTTTTCACCACCAAACCCGCCGGAAAAGGAAGCGGGCTGGGCTTGGCCGTGACGCACGAGATTGTAAAAAGCCACCGTGGCACGCTTCGTATCGGCCCGCTGCCACACGGCGGCACTTGTGCCGAGATCGTGCTGCCACAAGCCGAGGAGAGCGCATCCCATGGTCGATGAAATGAGTGCCCGTGTGCTCATTGTTGACGATGAGCCCGAGATGGCGCACACGCTATGTGACGGTCTTTCGGACTATGGCTTTTCGGCGGTCCCTGCCTCGTCGGGAAGGCAGGCTCTGACACTGCTCACCGAGCAGCCCTTTGACGCGCTGGTCACCGATCTGCGCATGTCTGAAATGGACGGTCTGACGCTGATGGCACAGGCCAAGCGACTGGCTCCAGAGCGGCCGACGTTGATCATGACAGCGCACGGTGCCATCGACAGTGCCATCGAGTCGATCCGCCAGGGCGCGTACCACTATCTGACCAAGCCGTTCAAGCTCGACGAGCTCGCCATTTTCTTGCGCCGAGCCATCGATGACTCGCACCTGCGCAAAGAGACCGACGCGCTGCGCACGACCCTGCGCGAGCGCTTCGGCCGCCGTGCATTGGTCGGTCACAGCGCACCGATGCGAGCGCTCTTCGACACGCTTGAGCGCGTCGCGACATCCGATGTCCCGTTGCTCTTGGGCGGCGAAACGGGCACTGGCAAGGGGCTGTGCGCGCGGGTCGTACATGCCGAGAGCCGACGCGCCAGCGGTCCGTTCGTCGAGATCAACTGCGCCGCGCTGCCCGAGAGCCTTCTTGAGAGCGAGCTGTTCGGTCATGAAAAAGGCGCGTTCTCGGGCGCTGCGCGAAGTCGCCGCGGTCTGGTCAGCCAAGCCGACGGTGGCACGCTGTTTCTCGACGAGATCGGCGACGTGCCACCTGCGATCCAGGCCAAGCTCTTGCACGTACTCGAAGAGGGCAAGGTGCGTCCGGTCGGATCCGACAAGGTCAGCCGAGTCGATGTTCGCATCATCGCCGCCACCCATCGCGATCTGCGCCAAGCCGTGCGCAGCGGCGGCTTTCGTGAGGACCTGTTCTATCGTCTGGATGTCGTTTCTCTGCAGCTCCCGCCTCTGCGGAACCGGCGCGAGGACATCCCATTTCTTGTTGAGCACTTCCTCCGCGAGCAGCGGTCGCGTCACCCGCAGTCGCCGATGCAGCGCTTCTCGACCGAAGCGATGCAGAGGTTGGTCAGCTACCACTGGCCTGGCAATGTACGCGAGCTAGCTCACGTCATCGAACGCTCGCTGGTCCTGGCTCGCCGCGCCGAGGTCACCGTCGAAGATCTGCCACCGACGATGCTTCAGCCCGACAGCGAGAGAGCACCGATTCTAGACGGGGAGATTCTGCCCATTCGCGTCGTGCAGCGACGCTATGCCGCCTGGGTTCTGGCTCAGTGTGGCGGCCATCGCGGGCGCGCCGCCGAAAAGCTCGGGGTCGATGTGAAGACGCTCTACAACTGGCTGGCCGATCCCTAGAGCCTCGCCTGGACAGGCCTTCGCGGGAACACCCACTGGGCCGCGAGGAGTGCCGTTTCAACAGCAACACAAGGAGACCGCCATGAGTACCAAGCTCATCGCGTTGGCTAGCCTTCTAACCGTTGGTGTGGGAGCGGTGGCACAGGCAGCCGAACCGGATCCGGCGGACAAGAAAGAGGAGAAGAGAAGCGACAAGCCCGTCGAGAAGAAGAGCGACACCAAGACCGCTGCGCCGGCAGGTGGCGATCGCAAGTAAAGGGACGCGCGAATCAACCAGCTTGTCGCGGGCGCACCGGACAGGCCTTGGTTGTTTGTCACGCAGAGCGTCCGCGGCTTCGCGGCAACACGGCGTTTCTAGTTGGTGCCGGTGTTCTTGGGGGGACGCGGGCCGGTGGGAACGGGGGTGGGGTCCTTCACGATGTCCCCCAAGCGCCACGGTAGCTCGGATGGCTCGGCGCTCTCGGTGGCAGCACGGACATCGGGCGACGGTGACAGCATGGCGGCACTGCCAGGGCTGCGAGCGGCAACGGGCGAGGGCTTGGACGACGACGGAGACTTGGGCAACGCGGGCATTTTGATCTCTCCAGTGTACGGACTGCGGGTTATGGGCTCGGCGCGGGGGCTGCGGCACAGCGAAAGCCCAAGCTGACATCAGCCATGTGTGCATCCCAGCGCGAGCGCCACGAGGAATAGAGCTGCGTGGCCCCTGAGACCCAGGTGCCACCGCGCACGCTGCGCACCAGACTGTCCCCAGCGGGGCGCGGCGCCGGCTGCGCGCTGGGCGCTTCCAAGCACACACCGCCGCGACAGGAAAGCTGCAGGTGCAGCGAGAAGTCGTTGGCCACCCACTCTTGCAGGTTGCCGGCCAAGTCGGCGACGCCCTCGGGCGTCACATCCTGGCTGGATGCCCCCACATCGCGCGGCCCCAGCTCACTGCCACAGGGCAGGCCGGTGTCGCGAGCGAAGGCCACCCCTTTACAGGTCGGCGCCGCCGATCCCCAGGGATACGGGCGGCGAGCCGCACCGCGGGCGGCGAATTCAAACTGCAGCTCCGTCGGCAGGTGCATGCCGCGCTTTCGGCAATAGCTCTCGGCGCCGTACCACGTCACATAGCTGACCGGCTTGTTTTCGTAGCCGGGGCGCACCCCGATCTGTCCATCTGAAAAATGCAGACCGCCGCTTGGATTCAGCGCCGCCGTCGGGCTGTCGCCCAGATACACAAAGATGCCGTTTACCGTCGCCAGCTTGGCTGCGATTTCTTTGTTGAGAAACTCGGCATAGCTGGCATTGCTCGTCTCGCGCCGATCGATCTGGAAGGTCGGCACCAGCACTTCCTTTTGGTTGCTCTGGCGGACAAAGAACTCGTGCTCACAGCGCGCCGGAGCCTCTGTGGCTCGACAGCGCGTCTCGATGTCGCGAAGCTCGGCTTCGCTGGCCCCTGGGACAAATAGATCGCCGGGAATGCAGGCCATGCCGTCGGCGGCAGTCACCGTCGCACAGCCGAGCTTGTCCCACTTCACCGGGGGGGGCGGCGTCCCCTCTGGCGCAGTCGTCTGGTTGCCAGGGGTGCCGGGTCGCTTCGTTGGCTCAATGGGACCGCGATGTACGAGGTCGAGCGGGGACCACAGCGCCGGCAGCACAGCCGCCGAAGTGAGCGCCACAAGTGCCCCACCGACGACGCGACCGCGAACCGGAGTGCGCGCCCACGTCGTTCGCCACGGGGACCGCGGCGCCACCGCCTGAACCGTTGGACTCCCCGGCGCAACCGAGCGGCGCGCTAGCTCGGCGCTAACGCCCGAGATCTCTTTGCCGACCGCGATGTCTCCGGTCTCACGCAGCGAAGCGGAACCAGCAGGATCCTGTGCCGTGCTGGGGGCCGCTTGCCAGTCGACATCTGTCGGCAGCTTGGCCAACAGCCGCTTGAGCCGCTGCGCGACCGAGCGCATCGTCGGCCGTGCCTGCGGGCTGCGCTGCAGCATCGAAAACACCAGCTCTTCGACGGAAGTTGGCAGATACGGCAGGTGCTTGCGCAGCGGGATCGGCGGCACGGTCAAGCGCTGGATATGCAGCGCGATGGCCAGGCTGTCCTCGGCGACTTCAAAGGGCACGTGGCCGCTCAACATCTCGTACAGCACGAGTCCCAGCTGATACACATCCGAGCGATCGCTGAGCACCGCCTTGGCATCGCCTTGCTCGGGCGACATGTAAAGCGGTGTGCCAACCGGGCCCGTGCGACTGCGCTGATCTGGCGACAGCAGCTTGGCGATGCCGAAGTCGAGCAGGCGAGCCAGCTCTCCCCCCTCGGCCTGGCTGTCGCGAACGACGATGATGTTGGCCGGCTTGAGATCGCGGTGAAGGATCTTGTCGTGGTGGATGCGATCGAGCGTGGTCGCCATCTGCCGCGCAAGCTCAAGCGCTTGACGACCCGGCAAGCGCCGCAGCCGCTTGAGGCGCTTTTCCAGCGTCTCGCCTTCCAGGTATTCCATGCGCAGGTACAGGCTGCCGTCGGGCAAGCTGCCGAAGTCTTCGATGCGCACGATCCCGCTGTCCTGCAGCGTCGAGAGCACCCGCGCCTCGCGTTCGAAGCGCTCTAGCTCTTCGGCGCTGGCCGATGCGTACAGCACTTTGATGGCGGCCCGCAGCCGCGGCATGGTCTCGTGCTGCGCTTCATAGACCAGACCCATGCCTCCGCGGCCTAGCTCTCGAACCACACGGTACTGACCGATGCGCTGCCCAATCATCGTGACTACCTACTGCACTCTGTTGCGATCGACGACTCGAATACAAATACGCAAGGCCTGTTTCCGACCTGACGCGGAAGCAGACATGGCGTGCAAATTTCTGCATCTACCGACGGCACCATCGCGGCATACGCGGCATGGTGCGTCCGGTCGGTGCTCTTTGTCAGTTGCAAAGCGGCGTGCTAAGCGGCGTCAAGCGCAGGACCAGCGCCATCACGTCGAGCGGAGCGTCATCGCTCAGCCACCGCAGATCACTCGCTGCAGCCGTGACGCAGGCCGCGCTGTTGAGCGCCGCAATGCTGATCTCAAGCAAGCCGCGTTCGCCTTTGGGCAACAGCAGCTCAAGCACGCCGTCTTCCCGCAGGCTGGGCGCAAGCTCATGGACGATGCGGCCATTTAACCGGGCCTGCGCCCCCAAGCGCAGCGCCTCGATACGGGCCCCGGCGCGCCCGCTCAGCGTCGCGATGCGGACGGTGGTGCCCTCGGCCTCGGCCGGGCCTTTCCCGGCGACATCCCAGGACCCATGCGCCGTATCGATCCGCAGGTTGAGCAGCCGGTCGCGCAGTCCGTGAGCCAACGCATGCGGTAGGCTCTGCAGGCTGCTGGCACGACCCAGCGCCGCAACCCAGAACAAAAGCGCACAGGCGATAAGTTGTCTTCGATCGGGGATCTGCATGTCCATCATTCCTTCCCATCGGCTGGCTTGGCTGCGCTCGTACGGCTTGCCAACTGACACCCACACCGACGCGACGTTCGTCCGCCAACCTGCATTGCAAACGCAGCGCCAACGGACACGGCACGCCTGCCGGGGGGGGTCGGTACACGACCACCACGCCGCGTAGATCGCTAAGCCAGGCCCTCGCCGCGTCGAGCCCGGCTGGCCGGGGCCCAAGCGTCCCGTCCCAGCGCGGTGCCGTTTTTCGTGCGTTCGCGCGCCGCGTTCGCCCACTCGCACCGCGACTCAGCCCATGGGCGCCCGTGGGCCATCGCCCTCGCTTCATCACAACGCGTCCGCAAAAGCGCGCGCGGTGCCGTTATTCTTCCGCACCTTGGTTGCGTCTCACGTCCCCACAAAGGGTGCCCCAAAGCCATGCTGCACATCGTTCTGGTCACGTCCTGCCTGTTCCTTTTTTTCCTGCCACACCAAAGCCATGCCGCAGGAGATGTCGACGGAAACCCACGCCCGGAGGGCTCGGGTATCGCGCGGCCCTCAGGCAGTGGCGGGCCCGCCCCCGTCGTCGCGCCCCCGCCCGCAGCCCCCAGCGAAAAAGAAGACGAGCTTCGCCGTCAGCTTCAGATCCGTGACGCACAGCTTGCCCGGCACGAGACCGAGCTTGCCGAGCTTCGCGCGCTGCTCACCAGCCGCTTGCCTGCACTGGCTACGCAGCCGCCACCGCCGAGCCCGGCCCCGGCCGAAAGCGACACCAGCGCCTGGTACCACCGCTTGCAGATCCGCGGCTATCTGCAGATTCGCTACAACCAGATTCCCAGCGCCGCCAGCAACGAAAACCTGATCAACGAACAGGGGGACAAGTCCATCGGCAAGAACGGCGGGTTCTATATCCGCCGCGCCCGCGTCATCTTGTTTGGCGACGTGCATCCGCGGGTCTCGGTATACATCCAGCCGGATTTTGCGAGCGCCATTGGCGATCAGTTAAATGTCGGTATCGTTCGCGATTTTTATGCTGATGTCTTTTTGGATCGCAAAAAGGAATTTCGCCTGCGCATCGGTCAGTCGAAGATTCCCTTTGGCTTTGAAAACCTGCAGTCCAGTCAGAACCGCATACCGCCCGACCGCAGCGACGCGCTAAACAGCGCCTGGCAAAACGAGCGCGACCTGGGCGTGTTCTTCTATTGGGCGCCTGCGCACATCCGCTCGCGCTTCCGCCACCTCGTCGAATCGGGACTGAAAGGCTCAGGCGATTACGGCGTGGTCGGTTTCGGCGTCTTTAACGGTCAGGTTCTAAACCGCGCCGAGGCCAACGCCTTCCCGCACGTCATCGCCCGCGTCACCTGGCCCTTTGCCCTGGGCAGCCAGTTCCTAGAGCTTGGCGGTGGCGGCTACTACGGCAAGTACACCGTCAAGCTGGAGTCCCCCAAAGACGGCCCGCCGATCACGTCAGCCAGCGCCGACAACACGTTTGACGATGCCCGCGGACACATCAGCGCGGTGCTTTTTCCCAAGCCGTTTGGCCTGATCAGCGAGTTCAACATCGGAATCAGCCCGTCCTTGGGTATCGACGAGCCGAATCGAGTGGACAGCCGCTTTTTGTACGGCGGCTATGTGCAAGCGATGTGGCGATTCGCGCATCTTTTGGGAACGCCCGCGCTGATTCCGTTTGTCCGCGGCACGCTGTACAGCGGCGGCAAGAAGTTCTTTACCAATGCCCCGCACTACGAAGTGCGCGAGGTCGAGTTCGGGGCCGAGTGGCAGCTTGTGCCGGCGTTTGAAGTCGTCGTTGCGTACCTGATCGCCGACCGCACATCCGACAAATACCCGTACAAGCAAGAGAGCGGTCACGTGACGCGCCTGCACATGCAGATCAACTACTGATTCGCTAAGATAAATAAACGCTTCGTTTATTTATCTTAAGATCATTGATTGATTCCCTCAACGCGACCCTAGTCCCGCGCCTTTATGAAGGTCAGAAGCTTGTCCCAGGCGGCGGGGCTGACGCCGATTTCCAAGTGGCCAAGGGGCATGGCTTCTTGCTTGGCGCTGCTGCTCCGCTTGCTGCTGGTCCAGCCCTGGGTCAGCTGGGTGAGCGCGGCGATGCTCTCTTTGAACAGCACGCCGTCGCTGTTCGGAGCACAGGTCGAACAGCTCATGCCGTCGGTCTCGTACGCGGTGCCCGGTGCGCCGAGTGCGCTGCCATACAGCACGTAAAGAGCCCCCAGGCGCGCATCCAGTCCGCGTCCCGCCAAGCGCGCGATGAAGTGCCCGCCAAGCTCTTCCGCGACGGCAATGCCCAGCCCGGAAAACAGCTGGTACTTGTTGTAAAGCCCGCTCGACGAGTCGGCGTTGCGCAGCGTCGGATAGGTATGCCAGGCGATGCACGGCGACGCCGCAGGCAGAAACGCCGTCTTGCGACAGGCGGTGCGGTCCGAGTCATCCAGATAGCCGCCGGCCAGGAATGACAGCTTCGGCCGAATCCACGGGTAAAAGCGGTTCTCGTCGGGATCGAGGTCTTTCCAGTCGCTGCTGTCGCGCCGCGGCACCGGATATAGCGAACGCAGATCGTACGCCGCCTGCACCTGTCCCAGGTAGGCGTTGGCGTAGGCGCCGCTCTCGTCCAGGCTGCCAAACAGGCTGATGTTGTACTCGTCGAACGTGTTGCGACGGTCTGGCACACCCTCGACGCTGTTTAGGCGCCTTAGGCTGGCTGCAGCCACGGGCTTGCCCATCGCATCCAGCCCCGACAGGTTCGAGATGTAGATGCGCGGGAAGAAGTCCGGCCAGGTGCCGCCGCGGCCCTCGCATACCGACTTGGCATAGGGGTTATCAAACCACGGCGAGTCCGGCCCCCAGGTCACGCACTGCAGCGCCGAAAACCACGTCCACGGCATCGGCCCACGTCCGACGGGCGCGTTGTTCGATGTGCTGGCGATGGTCAGCGCATGGATGGGATGGCGGAAGTTCAGATCCAGCCCGCGATGCGGCCCCGACAGCGCCACGTACACGCGAATGTCATCGCGATAGACCGGCACCTCGGCGGCCTGCGCCGTCGCCAAGCGATCGAAATAGCGCGTGCCGGGATACGTCCAGGTCGCCGCGTTGGCCAGATAGGCATCGACGGACAGCACGCCCTTGCTCCAGGCGACGACGTCGACCTTGGGCTGGGTGCCGTCGGACCGCTTGTGCAGCGCGCGGATGCGAGCCACGGCGTTGCCGACCGCAATCGCCTGGCTGTAGTTGTCGCCGTGAAAGTTGCCAAACGTCACGGCATAGACGCAGCGCCCCGCCGCTTCCAGGTGCTGCACCAGGCCGGTCTTCTGCGTCGTACCGGGGAATGCGCCGCCTGCGCCGTCGTTGCCGCCGGGGAACAGCCAGACGTTGCCGTCTTGCATGGCGCCGTGGACCAACAGCGTCGGTGAAAGATCGGTGCGACAGCTTCGCGCGGCCGTCTTGGGTCCCTTGTGCAAGAGCACGAAGCGCGCCTCGGGGCGCGTCGGTCCCGGCCCCGTTGGGCAGTCGCTGCTGCCGCTTGCACAGGCGTGGCCGTAAGACAGGTTGAAGCCGTCGACAAGCTGCTGATTCAGCGCGCCGAAATAGGTCCGCAGCGGGTACTTGTCCGACTGAAAGGTGTCGCGAGCGCGCAGCTTTTCCGTGCGGCGGTTGTACCCCTCGCGCCGAACGCGCTGCGTGCCTTCCAAAAGCTCGATCTGCCCCCACGACCACGCAGGCGGCGTCAGGCTGCCGACCACGCGATAGCCATCGCTGGGAGCCGGGTTGGGATCAAAGGCCGCGACCAAGTCCGCCGGCAGCGCCAGAAGCCGCGGCGACTCGGCAGCGGCAGCGGAAAGCCCGTGCCCGCGCACCGCCACATCCGGCTGCTGCCCCAGGCTTGGGCCCGCGCTGGGTTCTAGCTCGGACCGCTCGGGCAGATCGCAGCTCATGGCCGCGCCGCAGACAACCGACAACAAGGACAGTGCAGCCCCGACTCTTGGGCGCTGCGTCCGACTGGTGGAACGCCTCATCGTGTACCTCCGCATGCGAATGCGGCAGGCATACCCGCGCCATCCAAAGAACACAACCGCGATTGCACCGCGCGCTCCTTCCATTCGGGCAGGGCACGCGTACGCCCCAGACGTCACGGCGCTTCGGTTGTTTTATCGTCGCGGCACCAGCCGATGCCAGGGCCAAAGCCGCGCCGTTTTCCACCGAATATCTGGCTAGAACAAGTCGGTCACCGTCTGGGACAGCGGGCCGATCTGCTGCGACCAGCTACCGCCAAAGGTCATGATGTCGTGCCGCTTCAAGAAGTTCCGCACGAAGTGGAAGTGATAGTCGGCGGCGATCTGAAACAGGTACAGATCGCTCGTTGCCTGCACGATGTACGTGCCATAGCGCGTATAGCCGTCGGTGCCTTCGAGCAAGCCGTCGAGCACGGCCTTGGGATCTGGCTCTAGCTTGGTGTTGATGAGATCCATCGGCGTGCCCAGACCCGCCATCTGTTCCAGCCACGCGTTCGACGAATGGACGCGCGGGCAGACCGACTTGTCGGCGACATCACAGGCCGATGAGATCGCCTGACCGGCCTTGGTAAGCCAGCTCGTCGCGCCGCCCGGTTCGAAGTGATTGTCCCGGCTGCGCGCCCGCGCAAACAGGCTGCACAGCTCCAAGAAGGCGTAGCGATACTGGGTCGGATTGTCGCGCTCCAAGGTGTCGCTCTTGCGGCCCCACCCAGGGCGATAGCGAAACTTGACGAAGCTGTAGTCGGGAAAGTGCCCCATCCAGCCGTGGCCAATCTTGGCGACGTTGGGCGCGGCCTGCAGGTTCTCGTGGCTGCTGCTGCTCAGCACGACGTCGACCCAGCCATTGCCGACATCGTATTGGATGCCTTGGCGCCCGACGCTCCAGCCGTTGACATCCCAATAGGTGTTCATGTCGTGGCCGATGCCGCTGAAGTCTTGGTGCGCCCAGGTGTCGGCGATGACGTGCGCGCGGACACCCAGCAGGCACAAGCGAAAGCGGCGTAGCGTGTTCTGTTCAACGGTGGCGTTTTCGCCCAAGAGCTCAGACGCGCCAACGGCCCGCATCAGGATGCGACGCAGGCGGGCGGGGTTGTTGGCTCCTTCGATGGTGTCGGCGAGCAGGGCCCGTGACAGCCCGCTCATCGGCCGGTTGAGCAGCGTCGCATGCTCAGGTTTCGAGATACCCGGCGTCCTGCGCACTTCGTGATAGCGGCCGATGCTGTCATCGGTTGGAGCCGGCAAGAGCGCCGCCACTCGTTCGCCGTGTACCGCCGCCGGGGTCGGCACACCTTCTGGGTCGGCAAAGTTCCCCGGCGTAAAGTGATACGAACACCACATGCCGTCTTCAGCCGCCACCCCCGTGCTCAGCGTGCCTTGGAACGTATAGCGCGGGCTGGTCACGTCTCCAACGACGGTGTACTGATCGCGCGAGGCCAGCTTTCGCTTGTCGCGCACCAAGCGCCAATAGCCGCCATAGCCTTGGTTGCTCAGGAAGTCGATGAAGTTTGAGCACTTGGCGATGAGCGTCGCATTCGCCGCGTTAAAGCCCGCAATGCGCGCCGCATAAAACGTCCCGTAATAGTGAAAGTCTTGATCCATACGCCCCCCTTGGCGAACGATCTGATGGCCATCTTCGCACGACCTGCGCTGGCACTGGGCAACAACGACGGCTAGCCGCCGGTCGCGGTCGCAACCGCCTCGGGCGAGGAGCGGTCCCCGGCATCAAGACTGGGCTGGCCGCGGCGCTGCTTCAGAAACCACTCGAACAGCGCCGGCTGGGCATACGTCGGCTCTTCGGCGGCGTGGCCGGTCTTGGGCCACTCGGTATAGCGGACGATGCCGCCGGCCTTGCGCAGCGCCGCCGCCATCTTGCGCGACATCGCCACGGGTACCAGCGGATCGCGCGAGCCATGGAAGATCCACGTCGGCGTCTGCCCCAGCTTTTCCGCCATCTGGGCATAGGGATCGCCGTCGAGATCGATCAGTCGGCCTTCTTTAGGCACCCGCACCCACGGCGGCGGCTTGACGCCACCACAGATCGGCGCCAGCGCCGCGAAGCGTCCGGGATAGCGCGCCGCCAAGTAATACGTCCCAAAGCCGCCCATCGAGTTGCCCGTGACATAGACGCGCTCGGGGTCCCCGTTGTGCTCGCGCAGCGCGATGTCGAGCGCCTCCATGGCGCGCTCGGCCATGTCCGGCAGCGCCCAGAACCCCGACGGCTCGCACTGTGGAAACACGACGAGAAATGGAAAATAGCCCAGCGTCCCTTGCACGACCGGGCCCATGCCGACCTGCGTGGCTGCGATGCCGTCGTTGCCGCGCTCGCCGCCGCCATGCAGGTACAAGATGACCGGCAGCTTTTCCCCCCGTCGCTCGTGACCGGGTGGACGGTACACGAAAAAGCGGTGTGGGCCGCGGGCCGTGGTCGCCACGTGCGACTCAAAGCCATGGCTGCGGTCGGGCACAAACGCGGTGTGCGAGCAGCCTGCAGCAAGCAGAACGACGAGCGAAAAGACGCAAGCGACGCGACGAGCCGGAACCAAGCTGGGCATGAGCGATCTCCATGTGTCGGCCGTGCGAGCCGCCACAGCCGACGATAGCCGCCATTATGATGCTGCGCCTCGACAGCGCGGTTCACCCAAGTGCCGACGTGCGCAGCCCCCGTCCCACGATTCGGCCCTGCGCACGCAAGGCAGCATGGCCGTCGCTTGATGGTCTGCGCCAGATCGGGCTTCCGCTTCCGCCCGAGCATCCGCGCGCGTTCCTCGCCGGCTCGGGCCGCTGACAACTCATCTCTTCCGTCGAATCTCTTTATGCAGCAATAAAACGACATATGGACGCGGCTCTATTTCGCCAGATTACATAGGTCAATAAACCGACACAGACTAGCCTGTTGCGCTTTTATTATTCAATCATTCCGCGTCCTGCGCCCGGTCTTCCTGGCTTCCCTGCTCGTTGGGGGGGGTGGCTGCACGCCTGCCCACGAGAAGCTGCCCTGTATCGCCGCGCGCATCGCTAGATGGCGCCCTCAGCGAGCCGTGGATCGGCATCGCGGACAGAGTGTCGGAAGTGCAGCAAGCGCTGCGCACCGTGGACTGACGCAGCAAACGCTCTGCCAGCAGAGGCTTGCAATTTGGCCGCGGCAGTGACGTGCTTACAGCATGCTTGCTGACCTGCTTGTCGCGCTGGACCGGCACCGTCCCCGCCCCGCCATTCCCGACCTGCCCAACCCGTATCTGGAGGGCAACTTCGCGCCCGTCGGACGCGAGGCTGATTTTTCCGGTCTGGTGCCGCGCCTGGGACGCATTCCCGACGGCTTTTGCGGAACGCTGTATCGCATGAGCCCCGCGCCGCGCTTCGAACCGCTGTCGCGCACGCTGTATCACTGGTTCGATGGCGACGGCATGATCGACGCGTTCCGCTTCGCCGACGGAGCCGTGCAGCACAAGAGCCGCTGGGTGCGCACCGCCAAGCTCGAACTCGAAGAAGCGGCCGGACGCGCGCTGTTCGGGGGCATTCGCGACTTCGGCATCTCGACGCCGTTTGCCGGGCTTATGGCCTTGGGCCTATCGCCGCTTGAGATTCTCGCCATGCCGCTGCGCAACAAGCTGGGGCTGCCGCCCACGCGTGAGCAGTTCCTGTGCGTGCTACGCGCCATGAACCGCAGCAACACCAACATCCAGATGATGGCCGGGCGCCTGCTGTCGCTCGTCGAGGGCTCGCCCGCGCACGAGATCGATCCGCAGACGCTTACCACCCGCGGCGAGTTCGACTTTGCCGGCGCCTTGGTGCGCGAAAACGGCGGCATGGTGGCGCACCCCAAGATCGATCCGCAGACCGAACGCATCTACACCTTCGGTTACTGGCTCGATCGTCCGGGCCTGACGTATTACGTCTTCGACCGCAGCGGTGCGTGCACGCTGCGACGCGACGTGCCCACGCCGTACGCCGCGATGATGCACGACTTCAGCGTGACCGAGACGCGCGCCGTCTTTTATCACCTGCCTGCGGTGCTGAACCTGCGCGAGCTCGACAACCCCAACGGCATCCGCTGGCAGCCCTCGCGCGGGTCGCGCATCGGCGTCGTGCCACGTGACGACGCAAGCGGCCGCGTGCGCTGGTACGAGATCCCAAGCTGCTACATCTTTCACCCACTCAACGCCTTCGATGACGGCGAAGCGGTGGTGCTGGACGTCGTCAAGTACAGCAGGCTGCCGCTCTTTGATCCGGGCGGCGAAAATCCGAACGCCAAGATCACCGAGTACCCGCCGGGTCAGCTGGTGCGCATGCGCCTGGACCTTTCGACCGGCACGCTGCGCGAAGAGCTGCTGACGGACATCGCCTGCGAGTTTCCCGTCATCGATCCGCGCTATGCCACGCGTCGGCATCGCCACGGTTATCTGGCCGGCCGGCGCGGCGTCATCTGCGGTCGCGGAGCGCTAAACGCGATCCTGCACATCGATCTGCAGACGTCGCAGGTGAACTGCCGCGTGCTCGGCCCAAGCAGCTACACCAATGAAGCGCTGTTCATCCCGCGGACGCCGAACGCCGACGAAGGCGATGGCTATCTGCTCACCACGGTCTTTCATGCGGACACGGGCCAGTCCGAGCTGCTTCTGCTTGATGCGCAAGACATCGAAGGCGAGCCCGTCGCCATCATCCCGACTCGCCAGCGCATCCCGTTTGGCTTCCATGGAACGTGGGTGGCAGCCAATCAGGTGAGCTGAAGGTTAGGTGCCTTCGAGCTTCCCGAGCCGCGGGTCGATGTTCGCAAAGGGCCGCACATCGGGCAGCACGCGCACTTGCGTTGTGTACTTCTGCGGCACGGCGAGATCGCCTGCGTACTCTAGCTCGATGAAAAACGCGGTGTATCCCGTCGCGGGCTTGATGACCTTGCCGACGAACGAGCCATCCGAGCCAGCGGTCAGCACGGTGCTGGTCCATACCTTGCCAATCGCCTCTTGTCGGAAGTCGCGGCGCGTCGGGTTTGTCGCCTGCCACAGAAGCGCGCGGCTCACTGGCTGCTTGCTCTCGACGCGAATCGTGTCCTCGCCTTGGAACTGCCAGGCGAAGCTCGGACGCTCGCTGCCGCGTCGCAGCGCTGCAACATAGGCCGCGATGCCTTCCAGATAGTCACTGCCACGCAGCGAGTGATCGGCATTGGCGACGTAGCGCAGGTACTTTTCACCCTTGAGATCCGCGAAGTAGTTCTGCGAACCATCCGGCAAGAAGAACTGGTCGTTGGTCGCGTTCACCATGTACTTGGGCATGGTCAGCTTGTCGCGGAAGAAGTACGGGTCTTCGTTCTTGAGCAGCGTGTTCATCTCGTCGCTGCCGATGTGCGTCGTGATGTCGTTGTAGAAGTAGTCGTACAGACTGATGGCCCAGAAGCCATAGGTCTCGATGTGCTGCTTCATGAACGCGTTGGTGTTCAAGACGTCGATGACGATGGGCACGACGCCGACAACCCGCGGATCGACGGCAGCGGTGAGCCACGCGGTCCAGCCGCGCTTGGATGCGCCCATGACGATGAAGCTGTCCAGGCTGCGGCTGCCACCGGCCGGGCTGTACAGAAACTCGCGCGCCGCATCGATGGCCCGCACCGAGCTTTTCACCATCGGGAAGCGCGCCGACCACGTCGGATCGCCGGTCTTCATGGCCTGTTTCCACGAAAACGCGACGATGCCGTCTTCGGTATGGGGCTTGCCATCGTGGTTGCTGAACACCAGCGGCTGGTTTGGAACCTGGCGCAGCTCAATGGTCACGGCGCCGGTCAAGCGCGCCAGATTGACGATCGTGTCCGAAGGGGTCGAAGGGGGCATGCTGGTGCTGCTGCCGCCGCCGATGTAAAGGATGTTCGGTCCAGGCAGCACGCGACTTGGCACGACGATCGTCAGGTGATGTTTCCACACCGTCTGATCGACCTCGGCCTTGCTGCGCCACGAAAGCGAGGTCATGTCGAGAAAGTGCGCCGTGTAATCGGCCCCCTTGACCGTCTCGCGCAGCTTCCAAGAAAAGTTGCTGTCGGGCGTAAAGACGTACTTGGCCAAGGCAGACAGCGACTCGGCCGGTGCCGCAGGGTTTGCCGTCGAGTCGTCGTGCGAATGTTGGCCGTGCGTACCGCCCGCCTCCATGCAGCCAGGCAGAAGCAGAGCCACGGTACACAGCGAAAGCAGCCAGCCCGCTTTGCGTGTGCCGGAGCGAGAAAACACAGAAACCGATTGCCGCGTGTCGTTCATCGATGATCCTCCCGCGCTGGCCTGCCGCTCGACAGGCGAGTCCCTTTTATGCCTGCCCTTGACGAGTCCTTCAAGCGCCAAATCGATGGTACGGCTGCATTGGCCAAAAAGGAAGCCGCGGCCCCGCGTCGTGTGCTTCGCGGCTCGCGAAGGCGGGCAAAAAAGCTCCCGCTTCGCGATACAGTCGATCGGCTCTCGACGATGAATGATCCGCTGTTCACCGACGCTGTGTGCGCGCGTGCCGCGGTCGCTTCCGGGGCGCTGCGCGGGCGGGCGCTTGAACAGCGCCTGCAGGCGGTGCCAAAGGCCCAGCGCGACGCCTGGCTCGACGGTCTTTTGGCCCTGCCGGAGCTTCCCCCGGACGATCCGCGCCTGCCCGCCGGAGCGGTGCCGTATCTGCCGTGCGAAGTGGCAGTGATCGTGCAGGCGCTGCGTGAAGCCCCGGTCTCGGCGAGCGATGTGTTCGTCGACCTTGGCTCGGGCCTGGGACGCGTCGTGCTGCTGGCGCACCTTTTGTGCGGGGCTCGCGCCACTGGGATCGAGCTGCAGCCGCACTTGGTCGCGCACGCACAGCGCAGCGCTGCGTTGCTTGGCCTGGCCGGCGTCCACTTCCTCTGCGGTGACGCCACGCGGTCGCCCATCGACGAGGGTACGGTGTTCTTCATCTATGCCTCGTTTGGCCTGTCGTCGCTGCGGCGTATCCTTTCGCGCGTGCAGCCGCTTTCTGCCCGGCGTCGCATCACGCTGTGCGCCGTCGACTTCGCCATCCCCAAGACCGAGGCCCCCTGGCTGCACGCCCGCCCCTCGTCGCGCCCCGAGCTGGTGTTCTACGACACGCTGACTACCGGTTAATTTCCCTACAAAATGAACGAAAATTATCGCTAATTAATAAATTAATGAGCACTCTAAATAATTAGAGTCTGTGCGGACCCGGCTGGATTTGTCGTTATGTCGTTATTGGGACGGGATGTGCTGGCGGATGATGCGGTTCATGTGGGTCAGGTACCGCAGCTCGTTTCCGACGGCGAACAAGAACAGCAGGCCCAGCACGGCCAAGGCAGACCACAAAAGCCACGGCGGGATGATGATGCGTCGCCGCGGCGTGTCGAGCTGAGGCTGCGTGCGCAGGGTCCAGGCACGGAAACACGATGGGCAGCTCCAGCCACCATCCGTCATGGCCGCTTGCTCGGGCAAGAGCTTGTCGCGGCCACAGAATGCGCAGCGTGGGCCGTCCTCGGGAGCCTTGGCCGATACGTCCTCGATTTCGATGCCGCGCTCGGCAAAGACGCTCGCCACCACGCTGGGCACCGCTCCATCGGTCTGCATGCGCACCACACCGATGCGGCCGGGGAAGCGCGTGCGAAACGCCGCCGAGCGCGCATAGGCAAGCGCCGTCTCGGTGCGCTCCTCTGCTTCGCGCACGCGAGCTTCGCGCTGCGCCCCCCAGTCGCCACGCACGTGAACGATCAAGTGAACGCTGGTGTCGTTCGGCAGCAGCGCATCCAGCACAGGGCAGTCGCTGGCGTCGTCGATCGCGAAAGAGCTCATCGCAGACCTCTGTTGGCCCTAGTTTGACAGCAGCGCAGCGCGCTGTGGGATGGCGCTATGGCGACGTCGGCTCAGCGAGGAAATCGCTGGGCCAGCTCTTGCGGGCCTCGGGCGGCAGACAGCGATAGCGGCCGTAATACGCGCGCAAGAAGCGTCGCGTCGCCTCGTTGGGATAGCCGCCCCCGGCGTGGCCGGACAAAAGGGGAGCAAACTCAGCCTGATAGCGCTCGCAGATCGCCAGCCACAGGCTGTCGCGTGTGGCCTTGGCCACGATCGACGCCGCCGCCACGCAGACAAAGGCCGACTCGGCGCGATCCTGGGCGACCAGCTGCGGATAGCGCGCAACCAGCGGCGAAAACAGCCGCACACCGTCGGCAAACATGCGAGCACAAGGCGGAGCGGCATCGATCAGGCGCGTGGCGTGCTCGCGCTCTAGGTGGTTTAGCTGACCGACGCGGGCATCGATCTCGTGCGGGGCGACGATGGCAACGCCGACATGAACGGCTCGTCGCCGAATGTGCTCGGCAAGCTGCAGGCGGGCTTGATGGGCTGCAGGTCCGGCGCCAAAGCGCTTGCTGTCACAGACGCCCTCGTCGCGCAGCGCGGTGGCATCGTGCGGCCGCAGCACCACACAGGCCAGTACCATCGGACCCAGGATCGGGCCACGACCGGCCTCGTCGATTCCCAGGTCCAGATCCAGCCCCTCCGACGAAACCGCCTTCGTCCCAGGCAATGAAAACGGCAAGGCCAGGGTGGCATCGTCCAGCGCGGCGCGATGGGCTGCTCGTCGCCGCGTCGTCATATCGCGTCCCAGCGGACTGGCATGGCCCCTGGCTTTGCCTGCGGCTACAGCGTGCCGCGCGCTTGGAAGACAACGACGGTGGCCGGCTCTGACGTGTGATTGCGGACGCCATGCGCCATCCCAGCCAGCGCGCAGGCCGCCTCGCCCACCGAAAGGACGCGCGAAGCCTCGCCAACCTGCACCGTCACCTGACCGCTGTGTACCAGATAGATCTTGTCGATGTCGTCGTGGACGTGGACCTTCTGGGCTTGGCCGGGCTCAAGACAGTACAGATCGAACAGCATCCGTCCTGTCTCGCACAGGCCGATCTTCTTGAGCTTGTCCGGTGAAAAATCTGCCTCGTCGGCGAGGCAAAGAAAGGGCCCTGGCGACGGCACTAGACGCCTCCGTCAGCCTTCTTCGCGCAGGAATAGGGCATCGAGCCGACGGCGAACACGCGAATATTGTACGTGTTCATGGTGTACTGACCGGGCATCTCGGGGCTGGTGGTGCCGCGCACCGCCAGGTAATAGGTGCCAGGCATCAGCGTCGGCATTTCAATGCAGCCATTGTCGACGGCGCTGAGATCCTTGCCGATGACCACGGGCTTCTTCATGCCCGTCTCGGTGTCGGTGTCGACGCGGAAGACCGCGAAGTCGAGGTCGCCGTTGTTCACGCGATAGCGGATCTCGGCAATGACCTTGGCCGGCGTCTGCACCTTGAACTTGAACACGTCGACGTCCGGCACGGTGGGGGCCGACTTGTCCGGGCAGATCTCATAGGCCGAGCCGATCATCGACGGCGACGGATCCACCGGCAGCGGACTGGTCAAGACAATGGCGCTCTCGGGCCAGTCGTTCGGCTCGAACATGCGCTTGATGCTCGCTGTCGGATCGGGGTTGCCGTCGTCCCGCTTGCAGCGCCACTCGTTGTTCTCGTCGTAGCCAGAAAGCGGGATGGGCATCACTTCGCCCTGGTAGTACATGCTCTTGGTACCAAACGGCCAGAATGAGATCGCCGTCGTCGTCATGTCCACGGGCGGCGGCGGCGGAACGCACCAGCCTTCCGCGTTGGGCTGCGACGAGTTGAGCAGTTCATCGCCACACTTCCCGTCGGCACAGCACACAAGGCCAGCCGGACAAGGCGGATTGTCCGACGCGTGGCAGCGAAAACCCACGCCCGCGTCAGGGTCCGAAGAGTACGAAGGCTTGTAGCAGCCAGCAATCGCCAGCGCCGACAGTAGGAATAGCTGCGAGATGCGCATGAGAGCAGTCCTCTTCATTACTCGGAGGCGCGACCGACATGCCGCCCTCCCCTTTTGGATTCGTTGCAGGGGTTGATTCGGTCGTCGGCAGAGCTAGAACTGCCCCACCGCGACGAGCCCGGTCACAGCGGGGCTCACAACCGGGGCCAGGGACACCGCCGGCTCCTCGACTTCGATCACCTTCTTGACCTTGCGCGTCTTGGGTGCCACAGGCTTCGGACGGCTGGCCTGCCACTTGCGCACCAGATCGGTAGCGATCAGGGCCCCACCCGCCGCCAGAACAACGCCGCCGGCCACGGTCAGCGCCGTGCCAACCTTGTCATACAGCAAGCCGCGCTGCTCTAGCTCTGAGCTGGAGTCCTTGGGCGCCTTGTTCAGCGACGCATCATCGTTCGGCCCGAAGAACAGGCAGCGCATCTTGGTGTTCTCGCAGCGCGAGTCAGCCGAGACGATCTGCGCGTTCTGATAGGCCAGGCCCAAGAACGTCGAGCCCGCGGCCAGCGACGCCAAGCCCAAGCCAGCCGTGCCCACCCCGACCCAGCCGAGCGGAGTGAAGAACGACGGACCCTCCTTCGCTTTCACTCGCTCCTGCTTGCTGAGCTGCTTGCGCAGGCGATCCATCGCCGACTGGTTGCCGATATCGAACGACACGGCTTCGTTTTCGATGTCGCGCTTGGGGCCTGCCTTGACGCGGCGGGCCGGCTCGTCGTCTTCGCTGGTATCGGTGGCGCCCTGCGCATCGACAAGCTGCGGTCGTGCCGTCGAATCGACCAGGACGATGTTTGGGCTGTATTCGCTTCCTGCTGACTTGACCAGCGTGCCCGCCGGATCGCGCGCCTCGATGTAGTACTGGAAGTTGCGACCTGACGTCAGCTCGGCCGGCAGTCGCGCCAGCTTCTCGTTGCCACGTCGCTTGAGCTCGATCGAGTCGAAGCTCGCCTGCCCTTCCTTGCGGTAGTAGACCTTGACCTTGACGCCCTTCATGACCGGCATCTGCACCCGTACGTCGACGGGCTGCCCCGGGGGGACGGCATCGATCGGCGTGTGCGACCACTCCGTCGCTGGCTTGTCTGCGGTGGCCGTCTGCGTCGCTGCCTCGGGGGCCGCACCGGGAGCAGCAGCCGTCGGGGCTGCCGCAGCAGTCGCCTCGGCCGTCGGCGTCTTGGGAGCCGCGGCGGTCTTGGCGGCTTCGGCTGCCGGCTGCGCGGCCTCTTTTCCGGCGGCTGCGGGTGCGGCGGTCCCCTGGGCGGCTTCGGCTGGCGGCTGCCCTTCGGGCTTGGCCATCTCGACCGCGGGACGAGCCGGCTCAAGCGGAGCCGGCGTCAAAGCGACGGTGCGCTCTTGTTCCGTCTCGGCAAGCTGTGCCTCGACCCCCGGACGCCCCTTGTCGTCAGCCGGCGCCTCGGCGAGGAACTTCTTATAAAAGTACACCGCCATGTCGTAGTCCTTGGTCTTGCGATACGTCATGGCGATGTTGACTAGGATGGCCGGGATACGTTTAAGAACGTAGGCCTTCTTCAGCTCTTTGATCGCCACGTCATACTTGCCCGCGGCATACGCATCCTGGCCCAGCTTGTAGTGCTGCTTGGCCATGTTCGTGATCTCGGGGTCTTCTTCCTGCGCCTCGGCCGAAGGCAGGCTGAACAGGTTCAGACGACCGCGCGACCCCAGGTTGGCCGACCGATCGACCAAGCTTCCAGGCAGGCCGGCCCCTGCGAACAGGGTGAAGGCAGCGGTGGCGGCAGCGAGTGTTGTTTTGCGCATCGGAATCCTCTGTGTGCGTTGCGGCAGTGCGGGGCCCCCGAAGCCTGCCGACCTGCGCGGAGTCTGCGGGGGCGTGCTTGGCAGCTACGGCGATGGCGTCATCGAGCCCACCCAAACGGCATGGCCAGCGTCGCGTCGCCCGGCAACTGCTTCATCCTTGGCCCGCGAACGGGTCGATCCAGTCCTGCTTCGGCTTGCTCTCAGGCTTGGCGGGCTTCTCTGGCTTCTTCTCTTCAGCAGCAGGCTTGGTCTGAGCCGGCTTGGCTGGTTTTTCCGGCTTGGCGGCCGGCGCCCCTTCGGCCTTCTCAACCTTGGGCTTTTCGGCCTTCGGCTTCTCAGCCTTGGGCTTTTCGGCCTTCGGCTTTGCAACCTGGGCCGGCGGGGGAGCTGGCTCGGCAGCAGCCGGCTTGGAAGCAGTCTCGCTGATCGTCGGCTTGGCTTCAGGCGCTGCCGGCTTTGCCGCTGGCTCGACGGCAGCAGCGGGTGGAGCCGTCTCAGCCGGCCCAGGCGATACGCCCGGCGCCGCAGCAGGCGCGGCGGGTACAGCGGCAGCAGGCGCGGCGACGGAGGGCGCGGTCACAGCAGGCGCTGAGACGGGGGGCGCAGTCGCAGCAGGCGCGGCCACGGTGGGCGCGGTTGCAGCAGGCACTGCGGCGGCAGGCGCGGCTGCAGCAGGCGCGGCAGGAACCGTCGCAGCGGGGGGTACTGCGGCCGTGGGTGGAACCGCAGTCGGCAACACGGCCGCGGCAGGATCCGTCGCGGTGGGCGGCGGTGCGACCGCAGCCGGCGTCGGCACAGCGCTCGGCTCGGCGGCCGCAGGTGTCGACGGCAACTGGGTCACCGTCGGTGGCGGCGTCGGAAGCGGCGTCACCACCGGAGCAGGGGGGGCAACATTTTCGGTCGGCACAACGGCTGGCGCGGGAGGCTTCGGCGCCTCTTCATTGCTGCCGGGCCGCAGAAAGACGAATGCAGCGCCAGCCGCGAGGACCAGGCCTGCCACCAGCAGCACTTTGTTGTTGCTTCGCTTGGGTTCATCGACCGCCGCCGCCGGCAGGACTTCCGCCTTGACGCTGCGGATCTCAGAACTTGGCTTGGCGACGGCAACAGGAGCCACCGCTCGCTCGACCTTGGTCGGCTCTGGCTCCACCGCCTTCGCTGCCGTCTGCGCACTCGCCCCTGGGGCTGGCTGGCTGCGCTCAGGTGCCGACTCCTCCTTCGACTCGGGTGGGCTCTTGTCTTCGACGCGCGCCTCGCGCATCGGCTGCCGTTCCCCCTGCTGACGGTCGCGGCGATCCTTTTTCTTGTTGCGCCCTGGCTGTGGACCGCGCTGGGCCTGCCCCGCATCGCTGCGGGCCAGATCCGTCGGCATCGCCTCTTTTTCGCTGGCATCGCTTGCGGGCGCTGCCGCCGCTGGCCGAGCGACTTCCACAGCCGGGATCGGCTGCACAGCGGTCTCGGCCAGTGGAACGGTTGTACCGCTGACGGTGGCCGAGGCTTCCTCTTTTTCCACGATCGCTGGGCTCGGCGCTGACTGCACCGACGCAGCGACAACCGGCGGGGCCGCACTCGTGTCGGCCGCAACCGCGGGCACGGCTGGAGCGACATCGACGGGCGATACGGCCGCTGCTGGCGTTGACAGAACCACGGGCTCGACATGGACCGCCGATGGGGGCGCTGCGGGCTCGATCCGGGCTTCGACCGGGGCTGCCGCCTGCACGGCGGGGGTCACCGCCACGGGCGCCGCGTGAACAGCCACCGGCACTGGCACCGGCACCGGCTCGGGAGCCGCGAGGACGTCCATCTCTTCGATGACCTCGACGGGCATCAGGTCCCAGCTACGGCTCTTTTCACTCTGAAGGCGCTGATTGGCGCGGGCGATGAAGTCGTCGAGCAAGTCCTCCATGCTCTCTCGCCGGGCCGCTCGAACCGCGGCAGGGGGAGGAGGCGGGGGCTTGCGCAGCGACTGCTTGGCGGGGCTCTGGTTGGACATGGCCTCTTCAGTTCAACGATGTAGGCAAAGCGAGCGCAGGTATGCGCACATCGGGTTTTTCCATCCCGCTGCCCGACTTTGTCAAGGCAATTTCAAGCCACCCAACCTCTGTCTCTCTCCTGTCTCTGGCGATCTGGCAAAGGGCCTCTCAGGCGCTGCGGTTCCACTCGCGAAATCGGATGTGCCTTCCTCCCCGGTGATCAGTTTTTCTCGATAACAAGAGGCCTAGTGATTGGCCTTTTCTATGGATAGACTCTGGCCACGTCGGGGCCGCAGTGAGGCTCCTATGGCTGAGCGCGCCGAAACAGATCGCAGGCAGCAAGGAGAGACCGGCATGGACTGGCTCAACTATCACCACCTCTATTACTTCTGGGTCATCGCCAAAGAGGGCAGCATCACGCGCGCCACGCGAGAGCTGCGGCTGACGCAGCCGACGCTGAGCGCGCAGCTGCGCTCGCTGGAAAACAGCATCGGCGAGTCGCTGTTCGATCGCGTCGGTCGTCAGATGGTGCTGACCGCGACGGGTCGCGTCGTCCTGCAATACGCCGACGAGATCTTTTCGCTGGGCCGCGATCTGCAGCAGGCCATCAAGCGCGGAGACAGCGGGCGGCTGCGCCTGCAAGTCGGCATCGCCGATGTGCTGCCCAAGCTGATCGCGCAGCAGATCCTTTTGCCGGTCTATCGCATGTCCGATCCGGTGCGCTTGGTGTGTCGCGAAGATCGCCCCGAGCGCCTGCTTGCAGAGCTGGCTCTGCACGAGCTAGACGTCGTCCTGACCGACGCGCCGCTGCCGCCTTCGGTGCGGGTCCGCGCGTTCAATCACCTGCTCGGCGAGAGTCCGGTAGCGATGTTTGCGGCACCGGCCCTGGCACGCCAGTATCGCGCCCGCTTCCCGCGCTCGCTTTCCGACGCCCCGATCTTGCTGCCGACCGAACAGACGATGCTGCGACGCGGGGTCGACAGCTGGCTTTCGACCCATGATCTGCGGCCCAACGTCGTCGGTGAGTTTGAAGACAGCGCGCTGCTAAAGACGATTGCGCAGGCCGGGATCGGCGTGTTTGCGGCGCCAACCTTGATGGCCGAGCCCATCCGGGCACAGTACGGCTGCGAGCTCATCGGCCACCTCGACGGAGTGGTCGAGCGTTTCTATGCCATCTCCGTCGAGCGACGCATCAAGCACCCCGCTGTCGCCGAGATCTGCGACGCGGCGCGACAGAAGCTGTTTGCCGAATAGCTCTCCGTCGCCAAACCATAGACAATATCTATCCTTTGTTCGTAATTTATCACTTCGACGTATCGATTGGGGCTGGCTACCTTGTCTTGGGTCAGGGCTGCGCGACGGTGCGCAGTCGGTCCAAACACCTCGCAGGACAGGTACCCCAGTCATGTCGAACCCGATTCCGATCTCGGTTGCCCTGGGCGATGGCATTGGCCCCGAAGTCACGCGTGCGACGCTGCAGATCTTGGCCGCCGCCGACGCGCGCATCGCGCCCGAAGAAGTTGAGCTAGGCGAGCGTGTGTATCGCCGCGGCATCTCGTCCGGCGTCGATCCCGCCGCATGGGAATCGATCCGGCGAACGCGCGTGCTGCTCAAAGGGCCGCTGACCACGCCGCAGGGAGGTGGCTTCAAGTCGGTGAACGTCACGCTGCGCAAAGCGCTCGGCCTGTTTGCCAATGTCCGCCCGGCTGTGTCGTATTCGCCGTTCGTCTCGACGCTGCATCCCAAGCTCGACGTCATCGTCGTACGCGAAAACGAAGAAGACCTGTACGCCGGCATCGAGCACCGTCAGACCGACGAAGTCATGCAGTGCCTGAAGCTCATCAGCCGCCCCGGCTGCGAGCGCATCGTTCGATACGCCTTTGCGCTGGCGCGGGCGCACGGCCGCCGCAAGGTCACCTGCATGACCAAAGACAACATCATGAAGATGACCGACGGCCTGTTCAGCAGCGTCTTTCGCGAAGTGGCACGCGACTACCCCGACCTTGCCACAGAGCACATGATCATCGACATCGGCGCCGCCCGTCTGGCGGACACGCCCGAGCGCTTCGATGTCATCGTCACGCTGAACCTGTATGGCGACATTCTGTCGGACATTGCGGCACAGCTTACGGGCTCGGTGGGCTTGGCGGGCTCGGCGAACATCGGCAGTCAGGCGGCGCTGTTTGAAGCCATCCATGGATCCGCGCCAGACATCGCCGGACGAGGCATCGCCAATCCCTCGGGAATGATCTTGTCGGCGGTGATGATGCTCAGTCACATCGGTCAGCCCGACATCGCCACCGCCATCCACAACGCCTGGCTGTGCGCGCTGGAAGATGGCTGTCACACGGCGGATATCCATCGCCAAGCGGCGGTCGGGCGACCGCTGCGCACCGACGAGTTTGCTGCCGCCATCATCGATCGCCTGGGTCAGGCCCCACAGGCCCTGCGCAAGGCGGTCTATCACGCCGAGTCTTCTGGCTCGGTGGCTGCTGCGGCCCAGTACGAGCGGCCCGCCCCGCTGCATAAGGCCCTGGTCGGCGTGGATCTGTTCGTTCACTTTCGCGGGGGGCCGGGCGGGCTTTCGCCGCGCGTGCAGCGCCTCGCGAACGACCGCCTGAAGCTGTCGATGATCACCAACCGCGGCGTCAAGGTCTGGCCCGATGGCCTGCCCGAGACCTTCTGCACCGATCACTATCGCTGTCGCTTTCAGGCCAGCACCCCGACGGGTGACATCCAACAGAACGACATCATCGAGCTATTGCAGCGAATGCAGCACGAGGGCCTGGACTTCATCAAGGCCGAGACGCTGTGTACCTTCGACGGTGTACCCGGCTATGCCTTGGGGCAAGGGCAGTAAGGTCCGCGTATCGTCGGTGCCGGCGTCGATACGTGGTGCCGTTTAGCTTTTGATCCGCTTCATTTCGGGGTCGTACAGGGGACGCAGCGAGGCCATGGCGGGGACCATGCGTCCAGCGATGTTGACCTCGATCGTGCCGCGGTCGAGATAGGCCTGATCGATGCCCTGCCCTTCGGGCAGCGTGGGGTCTTCGAGCATGGCCAAGCCGACGGCTCCACCGAGCGTGTGGCCATAGGACGCAGCGCGGATATAGCCCAGCGGCACACCGTTGCGCAGCACTGGCTCGGCGTGAAACAAGAGCGGCTCGGGATCGCGCAACAACACCTGCAGCAAGCGCTTGCGCAGAGGACCGCGCGCTTTCTGCGCCAGCACCGCATCGCGTCCGATGAAGCCGCCCGGCTTCTTCAAGTCGACGGCAAAGCCCAGCCCGGCTTCGAGCACGGTGTCGGTGTTGTCGATGTCGTGGCCATAGTCGCGATAGCCCTTTTCCATGCGCAGGCTGGCCAGCGCTTTTAAGCCCGCGTGGACCAGGCCATACTTTTCTCCCTCGGCGACGATGTGGTCATAGACATGCAGCGCTTGCTCGGTCGGAATGTACAGCTCGTACCCAAGCTCGCCGAGATAGGTGATGCGGATGCACAGCAGGCGGGCATAGCCGATCGCAAGCTCGCGCGCCGCCCGATACGGGAACGCGGCATTCGACAGATCGGCATCGGTGAGCGCCTGCAGAAGCTCGCGCGAGCGCGGCCCTTGGATGTTGATCTGCGCAAAGCCCGATGTGACATCGGTCACAAACGCGTGCGCGTCGTCGGGGATGTGGCGGCGCAGCCAGGTTTCGGCGTGGCGATGGGCGGTATCCGATGCCACAACCCAGAAGCGATCCTCGTCGAGCTTGGTGACGGTCAGGTCGGCTTCCAGCTTGCCGTCTTCGTTCAGCCACTGCGTATACGTGATCTGGCCCGTCGGTCCATCGACTTGGTTGGCCGAGACATGGTTCAAGACGCGCCCAGCGTCGCGGCCCTGCACAAGGAACTTGGCCATGAACGACATGTCCATAAGGATCACGCCATTGCGCGTGGCGTGGTGCTCGGCGGCCCAGGTGGAAAACCACGACGGGCGCCCCCAGGTCAAAGGCCCTGGGTCGGGTGTCTTTCCGGGGCCGGCGTACCAGTCGGCGCCTTCCCAGCCACTGACATCGCGGAACGATGCACCGCGCGCGACCAGCCGATCGAAGATCGCCGACTTTTTGGCTCCGCGTGCCGTCTGCAGCGTGCGGTTGGGATAGTGACAGGCATAGACCATCCCCAATGACTCGACGGTGCGGGCGCGACGATAGGCCGGCGTACACTGGTATGGCTGCAGGCGGTCGATGTGAAAACCGGTGACATCGGCATCGGCGCGACCGTGCAGGATCCAATGGGTCATAAGTCGCCCAATGCCTCCGCCGGTCAAGATGCCGATGGAATTCAAGCCGGCGGCGACGATGTAGTTCCGTAGCTCGGGCGACTCGCCCAAGATCGGGCGCAGGTCGGGCGTGAAGCTCTCGGGCCCGCAGAAGAACTTGCGGACACCGATGTCCAGCGAAGCGGGCACGCGGCGCATGGCCTTTTCCAGATACGGCGCCATGCGATCCCAGTCGGGCGAGATCTCGCCGAACGAAAAGTCCTCGGGGATGCCCTCGACGTTCCACGGGGCGCAGACGGGCTCGAACAGGCCGATCATCAGGCCGCCGCCCTCCTCGCGGTAATAGCCATAGGACGCGGGGTCCTCGATGACCGGCAGCGCTGCGTGCATACCCGAAAGCTTGTCGGTGATCAGGTAATAGTGCTCGGCGGCCTGCAGAGGAATCGACACGCCGCTGCGCTGGCCAAGCTGACGCGCCCAGGCACCCGTGCAGTTGATGACAAACTCGCAAGAGATGTCGCCGTATGCAGTGCGCACACCCGTGACACGACTGCCCTGCGATAGCACGTCGAGAACCGGCACTCGCTCGAAGATCGTGGCGCCACGCAGGCGGGCCCCTTTGGCCAGAGCGCGTGTCACGTCGACGGGATCGACGCGGCCATCGCCGGCAACGTAGAAGCCAGCCAAGATGTCGTCGACGCGGGCCAGCGGGAACTTGTCGGCGACCTCTTTGGGGCTTAGCTCATGGACATCGACGCCGCATAAGCGATTAAAGGCGCTGACGCGGCGGTACTCTTCGAGGCGGTCGCGGTCGGCGGCTAGCTCAATAAAGCCGCAGGGACGAAATCCCGTGGCCTGCCCGGTCTCGGCTTCCAAGCGGGCGTATAGATCGCGCGTGTACTTGCGCAGCTCTGTCGAGGTTTCCGACGTCGAACCAAAGCACACCATGAGCCCAGCGGCGTGCCAGGTGGTGCCCGATGTGATGCGGTCGCGTTCGAGCAAAACGACGTCTTGCCCCGCGTGCGCCAGGTGATACGCGATGGAGCAGCCGATGACTCCACCACCGACGACGACGACGCGGGCATGTCGCGGCAGGTCGGGGCGCGGGGCGGCATCGCTCTGCGCGGGCGTGGCCGGGTTCAGTTCGCGTTCAGGGTTCGATGGCTGCGGGCCCGTCGTCATGAGGCTTCCTATGGCGAAGAGGTTGGGGGACAAAAGCGGCTCGGCAGTATATCCAAGCGGGACGAAGTACGGCCCGTTTGACACGCTGGCTCGACGGCGGTAGCTTGAGCCGGCTCACCCGAAGGTGAGTCGTCATCATCCCCCTTTGCACGGATCACACAGCATGTCAGCCACGCGCATCGTGAACTTGCTCTCGGCGTCTTCCGCGGCTTCGTTTGTTGGTCAGCAGGTCTTGATTCAAGGCTGGGTTCGCACCCGCCGCGACAGCAAAGGCGGCTTCTCATTTCTGGAAGTCAACGACGGCTCGGCCCTGGCCAGCTTGCAGGTGATCGCGGATCAAAAGCTTGCGAACTATGAAAGCGAGATCCTCAAGATCGGCGTTGGCGCCTGCGTCACGGTGCGCGGCACGGTCGTCGAGAGCAAGGGTCAGAAGCAGGCCATTGAGCTTTCCGCCGAAGAAGTCACCGTGCTGGGCTCTGCCGATGCGACGTACCCGCTGCAGAAAAAAGGCCACAGCCTGGAATTCTTGCGCAGCATCGCCCACCTGCGAGCCCGCACCAACACGTTTGGCGCCGTCGCTCGCGTCCGGTCGGCGATGGCCTTTGCCATTCACGATTACTTCCGCAAAAACGGCTTTGTGTACCTGCACACGCCGATCATCACGGCCAGCGACTGCGAGGGAGCCGGCGCCATGTTCCGCGTCAGCACGCTGGACCCAGAAAAGCTGCCACGCACACCGCAGGGCAGCGTCGATTTCTCGCAGGACTTCTTTTCGCGCGCCACCAGCCTCACAGTGAGCGGCCAGCTTGAGGCCGAGACGTACGCGCTGGCCTTGGGCAAGGTCTATACCTTTGGCCCGACGTTCCGCGCCGAGAACTCGAACACCTCGCGCCACTTGGCCGAGTTCTGGATGGTCGAGCCCGAGATGGCGTTCTTCGACCTCGATATGAACGCAGCGCTGGCCGAGGACTTCCTAAAGACGGTGCTGCGCACGGTGCTCGTCGGCTGCCCGGAAGACATGGGCTTCCTCGCGTCGCGCGCCGACTATCCAGTGCATGAGACGCTGCAGCACATCATCGAGTCGCCGTTTGAGCGCCTGAGCTACACCGACGCCGTCGCCATCTTGCAGAAAAGCGGCAAAAAGTTCGACTATCCCGTCGCTTGGGGCCAGCCGCTGCAGACCGAGCACGAGCGCTTCCTGACCGAGCAGGAATTCAAGCGCCCGGTAATCGTGACCGGCTATCCCAAAGAGTTCACGGCGTTCTATATGCGCCTAAACGAAGACGGCAAGACCGTGCGCGCCATGGATGTCTTGGTGCCACGCATCGGCGAGATCATCGGCGGCAGCCAGCGCGAAGAGCGCTATGACCGCTTGGTTGCGCGCATGCAGGAAGCCGGCCTGAACACCGCCGAGTACGAGTGGTACTTGGCCACCCGTCGCTATGGCAGCGCGCCGCACGCCGGTTTTGGCTTGGGCTTCGAGCGCCTGATCCAGTTCGCGACCGGCATGGAAAACATCCGCGACGTGATCCCGTTTCCGCGATACCCCCAGCACGCCGAATTCTGATCCGCCGTGTTCGACGTAAGCCACCTGCAAGAGTGGGCCAACTTGTTGGTCCGGTTCATCCACTTGGTCACGGGGATCATGTGGATCGGAAGCTCGTTTTATTTCATCTGGCTCGACTCTGCCTTCGAGCCGCCCGCCTCGCCGCGCCCCAACGTCGACGGCGAAGTATTCATGGTCCACGGCGGGTTCTATTACCAAGTCGAAAAAAAGAAGATCGCGCCCGGCGACCTGCCCACGACGCTGCACTGGTTCAAATGGGAAGCGACGTTTACCTGGATCACTGGCTTTCTGCTCTTGGCCTTGGTCTATTACCTGACGGGCGGCGTGTACTTGGTCGACCCGCAGATATCGAGCATCTCGCCGGGGCAGGCGTCGCTTCTGGGCATCGGGCTTCTCATCGGTGGCTGGCTCTTGTACGACCTACTGTGGCGGTCGCCGCTGGCCAAGCGCTCTCTGCTCGCATCGACGCTGTCGATTGCCCTGGCCGGTGGCGCGGTCTGGCTGACGACGCATACGCTGTCCGGTCGCGCTGCCTACATTCACATCGGCGCGCTGTTCGGGACGCTGATGGTGCTGAACGTCTGGGTTCACATCTTGCCGGCGCAGAAAAAGATGCTGGCCCAGGCGCAGGCCGGGCAGACGCCTGACTATTCGATCGGCCTGAAAGGCAAGAAGCGCTCGGTCCACAACACGTACATGACGTTCCCCGTGTTGTTCATCATGCTGTCGAATCACTTTCCGTCGACGTACAGCCACCCGCAGAACTGGCTGGTACTGATCTTGATCATCGTTGCGGGTGCGCTGTTTCGACATGTCATGGTGACCAAGGTACCGGCCCAACGCTGGCTGGCCGCGCCAGCGGCAGCGACGATCTTTCTGCTGATGTACCTGACCGGGCCAGGGGCCAAAGCGGCCGAGTTTGCCAAGCTGGCCGAGGGCCCCAAGGTGCCGTTTGCCACGGTGCGCAGCATCCTTTCTGAGCGCTGCCTGCCCTGTCATTCCGAGCATCCCACCGACGACGTGTTCAAGGTTGCTCCGAGTGGCGCGATGTTCGACACCCCCGAGCGCGTGGCGCTGGCCGCAAAAAAGATCCATGAGCGCGTGTTCGTCCTGCGCAACATGCCGCTGGCCAATAAGACTCACCTCACCGACGAGGAACGCACGCTGCTCGGCCGCTGGTTCGCGCAGGGTGGCAAGACTACCGACTGACGATCCCAACCGCCGCTGCCCACGTTGCGGCGTGTGGCGCGGAAGATGCGATGTATGGGCTCAGGTGGGGCGACACCTCGGGCCCAACCCTGCGAATCGACTCGGATTCAGGCCGCCGCCCCAAAGGCAGGGGTGTTATGATGACCGTGGCTCGCTTGTCGCCCCAGGTCTGACGTAGCCCTGTGGGCCTGGCTCACGATGGCGCGCCACTGCCGCAATGGGGACTCGCACCAAGCTCCTACGCCTGCCGGACCGCGGACGACTGCTCGTGGCGACCGATCTACACGGCAACCTGCGCGACTTCCTGGCTCTCGTGGCTCACTTCGAGACCCTTGGCAGCGACGGTCACCTCTTGTTCCTTGGCGATCTGATCCACGGCCCACAGATCCCGCTTGAGCGCTGGCCTGACTATCCCAACCTGCGAGGGCGTCCCTATTCCGATCAGTCCCCGGCCATCTTGCTCGGCGTTTCTGAACTGATGTCGCGCCATCCCGGCCGCGTCTTCGCGCTCTTGGGCAATCACGAGCACGCGCACATCGGCGGCCCCCGCACCAGTCGCTTCGTTCGCGACGAAGCAGCGGCACTGGAACAGCGCCTGGGGATCGAAAACAGCAGCTGGCTCTCCGAGTTCGTCGCCGGTCTACCGCTTTGGGCCATGGCTCCCTGTGGACTGCTGTTCAGCCACGCCGCCCCAGCAGCCTTGCTCAACGAACCAAACGAACTAGAGCGCATCGACTATCGCCGCTATGACCGGCCGCGCAGCGACGCACTCGATGCCTACCGCTCGTCCGATAAGGCCGATCTCGACGCTGCGGCCTTGCTCGGACAGCTTCTATGGAGCAAGAGCCTGCCGCCGCTTCTGGCCCGGCAAGTCCTCGACCCGCTTGGACTCACGCTCTGCATCTATGGGCACTCGGTGATACCGGCGGGCTATCAGACCATCGGTGCGCAGCAGCTGATCATGTCTTCGAGCTTTGGTATGGAGGACGCGTACAAGAAGATCCTGTGCTTGGACTTGGCGGCCAAATACCCCTCGGTAACCGCTCTGCGGCTGGGGCACGAGATCGTGCCGCTTTATCCCCTGCCCTCGGCTAGCTCAAGCCACGACCGACGAGACACGGCCCCGCAGCAGCCAGGAATTCGCCCGACGCGCTCGACCATGCCGCGCATTCGCGCGTGATGCAGCTTCCCTTGCAAGTGCGATCTGCGGCAGATAGCTTGTGTCCGTGGCCTGGGTTGAGAAGCTGTTGCGCGGAACGCGCGTCTGGATGCAGAGCGATGAAATCGGCAATCCGCTCCTCGGTGCAGACGAGCGAGTCGAGATTCTGTACAAGCCGGGCGGCAAGCCCTACCGCGCGTCGGTCCACAACTTGGCCAGCGTGGCCGATGCAGTCCCTGTAACCGACGACGCGCTGGCCGCCCGCTCTGCTGCGGGCGATGAAAAAGCACCACGCACCGCGACGCCGACACACAAGAGCAAGCCCGCTGCCGCGGCCCGCAAGTCAACGCATGCCAAGCATGCCAACGCCGCCGATGCCATCCACGTCTATACCGACGGCGCCTGCACTGGAAATCCCGGCCCTATGGGGATCGGCATCGTAGTCGTCGATGCTGCCGGCACGCCCAAACCGACGAAGCGCGAGCTATCGCAGTACTTGGGCCGCGGCACCAACAATATCGCTGAGCTCACGGCGATCGAAGTCGCTCTGCAGTCTCTCGGACGGGACCGCCCGGTGGTGGTGTACAGCGACTCCTCCTATGCCATCGGCTTGTTGGCCAGCGGCTGGCGGGCTCGCGCCAACCAAGAGCTCGTCGCTCGGCTGCGCAGCTTGTTGCAAGAGTTCCCGCAGGTGTCTTTTGTCAAAGTCGCCGGCCACTCAGGACACCCGGAAAACGAGCGCTGCGATGAGCTGGCTCGCACCGCAATTGCCAAACGCTCGCCTACGCGCCAATGAGTCAGGATTGGACGATGATGCCCAGTTGGCCCGCCCGCTTCCGGTCCTCCGCACGACGCCCCGCCCGCTCACGACCCCTGCCCGCCCTGCTTTGCCTACTTTTGGCTTCTGGGGCGTGTCGCCATCCCAGCCCACCGACGACGGCGCAGCCGCAGCCGATAACGGCTCAGCCCAGCGATGCATCCAGCCGGCGCGTCACACTGCTCATCGCCACGCGCGTCCAAAACACCACCGAGCCCTGCGGCTGCACGTCCGATCCACTGGGCGATGTGGCACGCGTCGGGGCCCTGCTGCACGACACGCAAGGACGCGGCCTGCTCTTGGACGCGGGTGGCTTGCGCTACAAACCGACGCCCCTGCCCCGCGAAAAGCAACCACAAGCCCGTCTGAAAGCCGACTTTCTTGAGCAGACGTGGCGCGGGCTTAGTGCGCTGACCATGCTGCAGCCAGCCGATCTGCTGGGCACACAGGGCGCGCAGGAGCTATCCCCGCGCGTGGTCAGCAATCTCGACGGGCTGCCAGCCGATCGCATCCAGCGTGAAGCGCTGCGCGAAATTCACGGCGTACGGATCGGGGTGCTGGGCTTAGCGTCCCCAAGCGTGGCGTGGCCCGCTGGCATTCACGTCGCAGATCCGCTGGAGGCAGGAGCCAGAGCCCTGGCGTCGCTGCGCAGTCAAGGTGCGGCTCTGACCGTCGCGCTCACAGGTCTGCCCCGTGACGAGGCTCGCCGACTGGCGCGAAAGCTGCCCGATCTCGACATCTTGGTAGCCGGCGGAGACGACGCTCTTCCCGACGGAGTCAGCAAGCCCGAGCAGATCGGAAAGACGCTGCTTGTGGTCCCGGCAACCGAAGCGCAGCGGCTGGTTCGAGTCGACGTCTATGCCGACCACAATGGAGCGCTTGCCTTTAACCTGCGTCCAACGGAACCCCAGCGGCACGAAGCGCTGACCCAGCTTCGCGAACAGATCGCGCAGACAGAGCAGCGTCTGGTTGCACTGCGCGCCGACCCACAGTCCGAGCCAGCCTTTGTGCAAGTCACAGAAAGCGAGCTCGTGCGATTGAGGCAAGAGCACGCACAGCTTGAGCAGCCACGCGCACAACGTGGCGCGTATGTCACCGCCGAGCTGATCGCACTGGGCCGAGCGCTGCGTCGAGATGACACGATTGCTCAGGCGATGCGAGCGCTGGATCGCCAGATCGGCGAAGCCAACCTGAAGGCCGCCGCCCCGCCGGTTCCTGCGATCGCCGGCCAGCCTTCGTTCGTCGGCGCCAAGGCCTGCCAAGGCGCTTGCCATTTTCACGACGACGCCGTGGACTTCTGGCAAAAGACCCTGCATGCGCAGGCCTTTACGACGCTGGTGAACGGCGGCAAAGAGCTTTCCTATGACTGCATTAGCTGCCACGCGGTGGCCTTCGACGAACCGGGGGGCAGCAGCCTGCGCTCGCTCATCGCTTGGCAGCGCCTGACACCGAATCAGACACCGCCCGGCCAGCCCGATCTTCGACATGTGCAGTGCGAGACCTGCCATGGTCCGGGCTCCGCGCACGTCGCTGCACCCAGTAAGAATCCCATTCCGGTGCGCCAGCCTGATCGCGATCGCTGCCTGGTCTGCCATACCAAAGATCACTCGGACACCTTCGACTGGCTGCCCTATCTGCGCGACATCCTGGGGCCAGGCCACGGTGCTGAACGCCGCGCTTCGCTGCCGCCGGGGCCGACGGGCCACGAGCTTCGCAGCGCTGCGCTCAAGAAACGCGCCGCAAGCGGGCACTAGCCCGCCCAGATACGACGTGTTTGGCCGACAGTCCGCGGCCATACCCAGCGCAATTCATGGGCCGCCAGTAGCGGCTGTACTGGCCGTTCTTACATGGGCACTGATGTATTCAGCAAATACCCAATAGCCCAGCGCAGAACCAATTAACTATTAGAAATCATTAATGATTTTTAATCCGACACAGTCGGAACACAGGCACCAATGTGCGGAACGCTCTCCCTGGCTTCGCACCGTCTGAGGTGAGCGGTTTTCTCTGTCCTTTCGCGTATTTATCGGCCTACGTTCAGAATGGGCAGATAATCGCACAAATTGGCCACCATTTTGAATGTCTTGTTGACACAGAACGTAGCGATCCAATAACGTATCTTGGCGCTGCGCCCTAAACGGTCCCGCGCAGATGCCTGGATAGGCTATGAATCCGGCCCAGTACCACATCCTCAAAGAGACCTCGCAGACCATCGGCGAACTCCTCAAGCAGCAGTACAAGCAGGTTGGCTACAAGCGTGTCCATCTTGTCGTCGCTGCCCCCAAGCAGGAGAACATCGAAGGCAAGCTCCCCGCCGTCAGCGTCTACCTGTACAACGTGACGCTCGACGAAGAGGGGATCTCAAACAACCGCACAGGCCAGTTCATCGACGAAGAGATCGATGCCGATGGACAGCTTCGCGAAGTCGCTCGCGACATGCCGCTGTGGCTGCGCTTGGACTATCTGATCTCGTGCTGGGCGCAAACACCCGAGGAGGAACAGCTCCTTCTTGGCGCGACGATTCGAGCGATCTTGGAACATCCCACGCTGTCGGGGTCCGAGCTCAAAGGCGAGTCGTTTGCCCCCGACGATTACATCCCGCTTTTGCTGTCGCAGAAGCTGGATGAGACGGTGCTCTCGCGCTTCTGGTCGAGCCTGAACCAGCCGCTGAAGCCGGCGATCCAGTGCTGGACCACGATCCCGCTGTTCCCGACCACGGGTCGGCCGATCCAGCGCGTGCGCGAGCGCGAAGTACGCTTTTTCGATCTGAACAAACTCAACCGGCTCCGTCAGTAAGGTGCTGCGGAGGCCGATAGGTAGCAACAATCGCCAGGCCGTTCCGAAAACCTTCCGTGAGATCGCTCACGCAAGCGCGGAAGGTTGACCTGGGATTCATCGCAAGCTGACACACACAGAAAAGGGGAGGCAGCATGGCCACTAGTTACCTTTCGCCAGGCGTATACGTCGAAGAAGTTGATCGTGGTACGAAGCCGATCGAAGCAGTCGGCACCAACACCGTGGGCTTCCTGGGCGAGTCGATGATGGGCCCGCTGAACCAGGCGGTTCTGATCACCAACTGGACCCAGTTCGTCAAGACCTACGGTGACTTCACCCAGTCGACCTTCTTGGCGCACGCGGTCTACGGTTTCTTCAACAATGGCGGCTCGCGCTGCTATGTCGTGAACGTCGGCGCTCCGGCCGATCTCGACCTGACCCCGGCTGACAAGGTCGCCGCGGCTGAGAAGGCTGGCGCTCCGGCGACGGCTGCTCCCGCCGACAAGAAGGTCGACAACGACGCGCGCTACATCGGCAAGGACAACGGCCCTGGCGCCCGCACCGGTCTCAAGTGCTTCGAGGAGATCGACGAGATCTCGCTCGTGGCCGCGCCCGGTGTCACCTCGCCGGCCGTGCAGGACGCTCTGCTGACGCACTGCGAAGTCCGCAAGGACCGCTTCGCCGTGCTCGACAGCCCCGAGAGTGTTCAGGGCGGCGTCGACAAGCTGCCGCGTCCGCGTGATTCGAAGTATGGCGGTTATTATTTCCCGTGGATTCAGGTCTATGACCCCGAGCGCGGCAACGTGTTCGTTCCGCCGTCGGGCCACGTCCTGGGTGTCTATGCGCGCACCGACAACGAGCGCGGTGTTCACAAGGCCCCGGCCAACGAGATCGTGCGCGGCGCGCTCGGCCTGCGCTACCAGATCTCACGTGGTGAGCAGGACATCCTGAACCCCCGCGGTATCAACTGCATCCGCCTCATGCAGGGCGGTGGCATTCGTATCTGGGGCGCTCGCACTCTGTCGAGTGATCCCTCGTGGCGGTACATCAACGTGCGCCGTCTGTTCATCATGGTTGAGACGTCGATTGAGCGCGCGACCCAGTGGGTCGTGTTCGAGCCCAACGACTTCCGCCTGTGGAAGCGCGTGACCCGCACGATCTCCGCCTTCCTGACGCTGATCTGGCGCCAGGGCGCGCTGATGGGCGAGACGCCCGAGAAGGCGTTCTTCGTCAAGTGCGACGAGGAGACCAACCCACCCGAAGTCGTCGATGTCGGTCAGTTGATCGTCGAGATCGGCCTGGCGCCCGTGAAGCCGGCCGAATTCGTGATCTTCCGCATCGGCCAGATGCCAGCGGGTGGCGGCGTCCAAGAGTAGTTCCGTCAGTGGTGGCGGGGACCCCGGGCAGGTAGCACCGGGGCCCGCCACTCCAAGCTTGGGAGAAGACGCATGGCCCTCACGAGAAATCAACGAAGCTATTCCGGTGGCAAGTACGGCCTTGAGCTAGACCACACGATGGCTGGCTGGATCAAAGAGGTCGATGGCGGCCACGCCGTCGCGGACGTCGTCGAAGAGAAGATGGGCTCGGACCATCTGACGCGTAAGCACCTGGGCAACGTGCAGTACGAAGCCGTCAGCTTCAAGTGCGGCACGGGTATGAGCAAGGGCGTCTATGAGTGGATCAAGACCGGCTTCGATCAGACGTCGAACAACCGCGGCCGTGAGCAGGGCGCCGTGCTGTTCGCCGACTATGATCAGGCTGAGATCGCCCGCCTGACGTTCCAGCACGCCATGATCGAAGAGTATACGATGCCGGCCCTCGACGCTTCGTCGAAGGATGCCGCGCTGATGACCATCAAGTTCAAGCCCGAGACCGCGCGCAAGGAAAAGGGCAAGGGCAGCAAGATCACGATGCCCGCCAATGCCGCTGCTCAGAAGAAGTGGCTGCCCTCGAACTTCAAGCTCGAAATCGACGGCCTGAACTGCGATCGCGTCAGCAAGATCGAGGCGCTGACCGTCAAGCAGAAGATCGTCGTCGACAGCGTCGGCCAGCGCCGTGAGTACGAGCTGGTACCGGCCAACGTGGTGATCCCGAACCTTGAGATCACCGTCTCGGAGGCCATGGCTGACGACTTCTACAAGTGGCATGAGGACTTCGTCATCATGGGCCGCTGCGACGAGAAGTACGAGAAGCGCGGCACGCTGTACTACCTGGCGCCCGATATGGAGCAGCGCCTGTTCACCCTGACCTTCTTCAACCTCGGCGTGTTCAAGATCGCGCCCGAGAAGGTCGAGGCCGGTGCTGAGTCCGTTCGTCGTGTCAAGGTCTCGATGTACTGCGAAGACATCAAGTTCGACTACACGAACTCGGAAGCGCTGTTCGGCGCCCGCTAGTCGCGGCGAAACGGCGCGCTCCGCGCCACGTGGGTCTGTCTGTCCAGCTCGGCGGCCCACGTGCCCTGCCAAACGCGGTTTCCTTTTTGTTGGCCTGAGCAGGGGGGCCAGGCGGCATAGCGTCGCCTACGCCGTCTGCGCCACCCGCTCAGGCTTTTCTGAGTTCTATTTTTTCGAAGAGCGAGGTATCCTGTGCCAGGCAAAATGCGTTCATACGTCGCCAATCGCTTCCTGCTAGAGCTGCAAAAGCAGACCGCAGGCTGGCTGCTTTCGGCAGAGGGCGGACTCGCCACCACCGAGGCCGTACAGGAGCGCCTATCGGGCGGTTTCTCTGTGCGCAAGCATGCTGGCAACGTCAAAATGGAAGAGATCACTTTCACCTGTGGCTCTTCCATGACTGAGCCCTTTTATCAGTGGCTCCAGAGCAGCATTCGCTATGAGCATGAACGCAAAGAAGGTGCCATCGTCACCGCCAACTATGACTTCAAAGAGATTGTTCGTTTATCATTTTATGAGGCATTGATCACAGAAATTGGTCTTCCGCCCGTCGATGCGGCCAGCAAGGAAGCCTGCAAGTTCACAATTAAAATGGCTCCAGAGTGGAGCGAAGTAAAGTACTCACCAGGCAGCCAGTCTGTTCTGCCGGTGCCAAAAGATACCGAGAAACAGAAGCGCTGGCAGGCTGCCAACTTTCGCTTTGCTGTCGACGGCATGGATACGCGCAGGGTCAGCAAAGTCGACGCCCTGACGATCAAGCAGAATATCGTCGATAACGCCATCGGCGAGCGCTTGCTATTTCAAAAAGAACCCGCACAGATCGACTTCCCGAATGTTGTTTTCTATATTCCCGAAGTTGATGCTGAGCCTTGGTATAAGTGGTATGATGAATTTGTAACAAAAGGCCACAGCGATCCTGCGCACGAGAAAACTGGGCATCTGGAATACTTGCAAACGGATGTCAGCAGCATCCTATTTAATGTCGACTTTTTCGGGCTGGGAATTATCAAATTCACTCCCGAGAAGCTTGAAGCCGCAAGTGAGAAGGTCCGCCAAGTAAAGATCGAAATGTACTGCGAACGGATGGATTTCAAGTACATGCCTACCGGGAAATTTTCAGGATAACTTCTCCTATCAAACTTGGCCTTGTCTTCGATTTCCACATATCTACTCAACGCTTCACCGCATCAAGCGCCAGCTCTGTCTCATTCTGAGTTAATCCGGGCGGCGTCCACCTTCACTGCAGCAGAAAGAGATACCCGCACAGCCCCTTAGACAAGGGCAACAAGGTAGACCATGGCATTCAAAACCGAATTCCCGTTCACGCTTCCCAAAGGCTATATCGATAGCGAAGGAAAGCTCCATCGCACCGGGGTGATGCGCCTGGCCACGGCCAAGGACGAAATCGTCCCGCTGCAGGACTACCGCGTCCAGAACAACCGCGCCTATCTGGTCATCGTGCTTCTCAGTCGCGTGATCACCAAGCTCGGTGAGCTTTCGATCGTGGACACCGAAGTCATCGAGAACCTGTTCTCGACCGACTTGGCCTACCTGCAGGAGTTCTATCGCCGTATCAACGAGGAAGGCGCTCCGCGCATCCACGCCAAGTGTCCAAGCTGCCAGCACGAGTTCGATATCGATCTGCTTGGAGGAGGTGATGGCCGCGTCGTCGGCCAGGGGGGATAACGAGCTACCCCCTGGATCAGCTGTACCAGGAGGTAGCCTACATCGCGTACCACTTCCACTGGCCGCTCGACGACGTCCTCAACATGGAACACGACGAGCGGCACATCTGGCTGCGTGAGATCGCGCGCATCAACCGCGAGATCAACGAAGCCCGCCGACGTGGATAACTGCGACCGCAAAGCCAAGCGGTCAAGCGGTCCCGCCTTCCCGCAGCCAGTCCGACCAAAGCGTCAGATGCCAGGTCGCGTCACCACGTGCCGGCCATTCTCAGCCGTTCCGTCATGTCGATCGAAAAAGGAGTCTCCTATCGGACTCCTTTTTTCCCCACGTCGTCGCGCCCCCTTGGTAAAATCGTGCTGCTGAGAAGTAGTGAGACTCGGCAGTCTTCACCGTCGGTGTGGACTGTCACCTGAAGTAGAGAACGTAGCGTCCCAACAAGGCTGCAGTCTCTGAGTGCTCCGTTGCCTGAGATCTTTCGTCTGAGGATGCTCTGATGATTGTGTCGCGTGAAGCAAGACCCCCTGGCGTATATCACATCGGGTACCAGTCCCGAGTCACTCCGGTCGCAGTGGCCAACACGCATATCGCCGGCTTCGTCGGCACTGCGAACAAGGGGCCGCTGGACACCCCCCGGCTTCTGCAAAGCTGGGCCGAGTTTGTCGATATCTATGGCGGCAGCAACGATGGCTATCTCGCACGAGCCGTCGAGGGATTCTTCCTAAACGGTGGCCGTACCTGCTACGTCGTCCGCGTCGCGCGCCGCGCTCGTGTCGGCGGGACGTTACTGCCTGAGCACGCCGCGCCCGCCAGTCGCGTCATCAAAGACGGCTGGGACAAAGACACCGTCTGCGTTCGCGCCGTCAACGAAGGCCGCTGGGGCAACAGCATCTGGGTCCGTTTCGCCCGCTCGACCGGCACCAAGACGCTGCTCACACTCGATCTCTCCGTCGGTGCGGCTGGCGCTCGCGTCACGTCGACGCGCGGCATCGAGCGCGGCTCGCTGGTGCGTATCTACGATCGCGAAAACAGCGACTATGTCGTGCTCAGCGAAGTCGACGAAAAAGAAAAGACGCTGCGATGGGGCACCGACACGCCCATTGTCCGTCGCTACGCCGCTGCATCGCCGACCTATGTCGAGGTCATCGAGTTTGAGGTGTATGCCTCTCTACGCGACCGGCGCGAGGTCTTTCGCAATCTGCAGATGAGTCCGCTCTCGCGCTACTACGCGCCGCGGGTCATCAACGAGCAGTCGCAGCTTATTCGCTTGGAGGACCTGGCCTCGACCTCTCCTTTGCCCAACAACCTGCCCGTCGTCACCCCGCTTGAGCGTCTGGCCGGTGGGCGCGACGGTACCGAGGGAATGACCGCTGAGGACTTCATTGGCTACGACAACGGCATGCATGACCGCCGAGGCCTCTTAGCGCTTGGCGCCGTCGAGGACGTTGCGCTGGTCATGGTCCCCGATGCCATGCAGGCCTACAACCGCTTGTCCGTGCCTGAAGCCCGTATCTTCGTGCAGCGCATCCACGACGCCATGATCGATCTATGCGAGCGCCTGCAGGATCGCTTCGCCATCCTCGATCTGCCTGAGACGCGCGACATCGAAGAGATCCGCCGCATGCGCCAGCGACGCGATAGCAGCTATGCCGCGTACTATTTTCCGTGGCTGATGGTGCCGGGCCCAAATGGCACGAACCAACGCCAGCCACCGTCGGGGCACGTCGCGGGTGTGTTCGCGCGCAGCGAGACGCAGCACGGGGTTCACAAAGCCCCGGCCAACGAGCAACTTTTCGGCGTGACGCAACTTACACTCCCGTTGTCCGATGATCACGTAGGACAACTCAACGCCGAAGGAATCAACACCATCCGCTCGTTCACGGGCCGTGGCATCCGCATCTGGGGTGCGCGGACCTGCGCCGGAGAGCCCGAGTGGCGCTACCTCAACGTCCGGCGTTTATTCATTATGTTGAGGCGAGCCATCGAAATTGGCACGCAGTGGATTTCGTTTGAGCCAAATACTCCCGATACCTGGGCTATCGTTGAGCGCGAGGTATCATTATTTCTCAACGACCTGTACACCAAAGGGTATTTTGCTGGCGGGTCTGCTGAAAATTGTTATATAGTTCGCTGTAACTCAGAAACGAACAGTCCAGAAATTGTCGATAGTGGTCGCCTTGTTGTTGAAGTACGAGTAGCACCTGCACTTCCTGCTGAATTTATCTTGTTCACTATCGAACAAGAAATGGCAGAAAGAGCACTACGTAAGGAATAAAGGGGTAAAGCAATGGGCGAGACCGGGCGCAGACCAGAAGCGTACGGCGTCTATCACTTCGCAGTCGAGATCGAAGGCGTGCAGGAAGCATTCTTCCGTTCCTGCAGCGGTCTCAAGTCCGAAGCAGAGGTCGTGTCCGTGCAAGAAGGCGGTCTAAACACCACTGAGCACAAGCTCATCGGCCGCACCAAGCACCCCAATCTTGTACTGAAGCAAGGGTTCGCAAATGCATTTCTCTGGGAAAAGCGGCTGCAATACGTCAACGACGATCCGGGTGCGCCGCTTACCCGATTTAACGGTACCATTATCCAATTAGGTCCCGGTGGTAAGCGAGTGCATAGCTGGCAATTTACCAAAGCCTGGGTTTGCAAGTGGGAAGGCCCAGACTTCGATGCCAGCAAAAATGAAATCTCGATCGAAACCATCGAGATTGCGCACGAAGGACTGACCTATAAGGCAGGTCTGTAACCATGGCAGAGCCGACGAACAACGCAGCGCCATTTGTGCCCCAAGCGGCCGCCGCGTCGCAGCGGATGGCGGACTCGGTGTTCGACCGACTCAGCGCAGGCGGTCGTGCGGCCCGCCCGGATGCCACACCGGCCACCCCGACAGCCCGCGCGTCGACGCTGCCGCTTCAGACGGTGGCGCCGGCTTCGCGCCCGCAGCGCGTCCGAGACCTCTTGGCTACGGAGCCAAAAGAGCGGGCTCCAGCCGCTGCTGAACCACCAAGCTTCCCGACGGTAGCAACCACCTGGGAGCCGCCCGAGGTGGCCCGCGCCGGCCTTTCGGCGCGTGATCACGCCGACGCGGATCGCCCGCTGTGGAGCGTGCTGCCGGCGGCGCAGGCGGAGCCCATCCTGGCCGCTATCGAGAGAACCATCGAAAAGAGCGCCCCGACGCCCCCCGGCATGCCGGTCGTCGTGCCGCCCCGTCACGCTGGACGTGACCCAGATGACGCGGCGGGCTCGTCTGAGCCAACCCTGTCGCGGGCGACGATCGATGCGTCTTTGCGCATGCTGGACGCTCTGCGCGCCCACGCCGCGTCGCAGGCAACGGCAGGGGACCAGCGGATCTCGCTGGGCGATATGACCCTGATTGCCTTTGCTGAAAAGAAACAGCAGCTGGCTGCGGCGCTGGCCAATGAAGTGCCTGATCCCAAAGAGCCAGATCGCCCCGTCGGGCATCTGCAGCATCCCAAGGTCAGCACCAACAAGAATATGCTTCTGACGAAGATCAAAGAGGTCGCGGAAGAGATCTTTAAGAAAGAACAAGAAAACGAACAAATGGCTGATACCCGCTGGGGTAACAAATAAATCAGCACCTGTCCCGATTTCTTGTTCTGAACGACTTGTAAGGCGAAGAAAGGACTGGAGCCTATGGCGGAACTGGTCAAAGCAAAGCTGATCGATCACGATGGTTTAGGCATCGATCTCAATGTCTGCTTCAACCCCAAGGAATTCTCGGTCGAAAAGCAGGTCCAGTGGACGCCCAAGGAAGGCTCCATCAGCGATGAGCCGCCCGAGGAATTCCAGAAACCAACACCAGCGACGTTGAACGTCACGCTGCACTTCGACACGTATGAGGAAAAGGCCTCCGTTGTCGACAAGTTCACCGGCAAGCTGGAAAAGTTGGCGCTGATCGTCCCAGACAAGAAACGCCCCCCGCTATGTTCGTTTATTTGGGGCAAATTCGTTTTCCAAGGTGTCGTTGAGTCGCTATCGCAGAAGTTCACTATGTTCCTAAGCGATGGCACTGCTGTGCGCTGCGAAGCGACCTTGAAAATGAAGAAGGCCAGCCAAGCCGTCACCGGCAAGAAAGGAAGCTGATAGCCTATGTCCCAGAGAATTACCGCCGCAAACATCAAGGTCAAAGTCGCCGGTAAAGAGGTCAACCCGAACCATATCACCAGCGTTGAGGTCAAATCGCATCTCAATCAACCCGATATGGCCGTTGTGTGCCTAGCGAACTTCGGTGACTCGGGTGCTGGTGGTGGCGGTGGCAGCTCGGGCGACTTCGTCGGATCTGGCGTGTCCTCAAAACGCTTCAGCGCCTCGCTGCGTGAAGGCGATGATCTGGAAATCCTGATGGGTCTTGAAGGCGAGGCGCCGCAGCTTGTCTTTAAGGGCTCGCTGACTGGCTCGAAGCCTTCGTTCGATACGCACCTGCCCGTCACCGTCAACATGATCGGGATGAACGCGCTGCACAAGCTCGCGCGTGAGCCGAGCACCCGCACGTTTCTGAACCAGAAGGACCAGGACATCGTCTCGAAGATCGCGCAGGAAAACGGCCTGTCGCCCAACTTCGGTAAGACGCCACCGACGCTGATGCACGAACACTTGCACCAGTGGAACCAGACCGATCTGGAATTCCTGCGGCTGCGGGCGGCCCGCACGGCGCGCAACTTGTGGGTCGATCTCGACAACAAGACGCTGTACTACGTGAAGTATGAAAAGGACCAAGGGCCCGTCGCTGAGCTGAACTACACTGAAGAAGGCGACAGCGCGCTTGAGAACTTCTGCCCGCAGGCCAATTCCGGTGCGCAGGTGCAAAAAGTCGAAGTGCGCGGCTGGGATCACGAAAAGAAGCAGCCCATCGTCGGCGTCTATACGGCGGCGCCGTCGTCGCTGGGCAGCTCGCTGGGCGCTACTGCATTCGGTGATAGCCCCGTGCTGAAGGTCAGCGACATACCGGTGCGCAGCAAGGAAGAAGCGGACCTGGTCGCCGAGTCGAAAGGCACCGAGCGCAACATGCGCTTTATCACCGGCAGCGCGACGACCAAGGGCAACGCGAAAATCAAGATCGGCACCATCGTCAAGCTGACGCCGGAAGACCAGAACTACAACGGCAAGTACTACGTCATGGGCGTCACGCACAGCTTCTCGCACGGAGCCAGCGGCCTCGGCGGCGGCACCGGCATGGGCGGCTTCAAGACCTCGTTCGAATTCGGCCGCGACGCAGGCATGGGCTAAGCGCCCGCCTTCCCCTCTACCCAACAGACGACAAAAGACTAGCGCAGCGTCGGAGGCATGTCCGCCGGCATGTCGGCGGGCGGCATCGGCATATCCGCGGGCGTCGTCATGTCCTCGGGCGTTGCCATATCAGCCGGCGTCGCCATATCGCGCGGACTCGTCATGTCGGGGCGCGGCGGCGGATTGCCCGCCATGTCCGGCAGATCCGTGCCGACGATCGGCGGGAACAGCGAGAGCTTGCGCCTCTCATGGACCCCGTTGCGCAGGTCGAGCGTGATCTCGGGCGTCAACCCGTTCAGCGTGCCCTGAAGAAACGTCCGAACATGCACCGACGCGGCGCCGTCGGGCCACAGGATCGCAACCTTGAACGGCAGGTCGCGCGGCTCACTCAGGGCCTCGACGGGCGACAGAGGCTTGGCCTGCCGCGACACAAAGACCTGCACTTGATCGACCTTGCTCACGCCCTCGGTACCGCTGAGGGACAGCGATAGGCAGGTCTCTTTCCGGCCGCTGCACGCGTCGTTGTCTGAGCACCCCGCGGCCGCCGCAGAAAGAAGCGCGAGCGCCCCGAGCGGCAGCAGAAACCGATGCAGCCCACTGGCTGCCTGACGCGCGCTCATCGACCCAATCCAGCGACGAAGACGGCAGGACGCGCGTCAATGGGACCGCCGGGCCAGTTGGGCAGGTTGGGGAACTCTTCCGTCGGCAGCCCGCTTGTGCTCTTGCGCGACGCAAGACCCGCACCCAGGCCAATGCTCAAGGCCGCCACCGCGGCAGCCCCACCACCGACCACGGGCCAGAACCAGCGCTGCTTGGTGATCGGCGTCGGCGCAGACGGCCGGGCCGACGTCACATCAGTGCTCGGCTGGCCGCTGCCGGCATCAAGCTGAGCCTGCGGCTCTAGAAACTTCGAGGCGGTGCCCGGTTCGAGCTTGACGGTACGACGCTCACCAGGCCGCACTTCGATCTGCACTTTGGCTCCGCTCGACGGGTCGGTGGCGGCCGGCTGCATATGGATCTCGTGCTTGCCGGGCATCAGTCGCAGCGGCGCAGCCAAGGGCGTCATGCCGACCGGGCGACCATCCACCTTGACCGGCGCGTTCTGCCGCGAAGCCTCGACGGTGACCAGGGCGCCAACCTGATCGAGCATGACCGCAAAGCGTGTGCCGATTTCTTTGCGCTTGGCGTCAGGAACAGCCGGCGCATCTTTCAGATACCGTCCCAGTGCATCGAGCGCATCCAGGGGTCGTTCAGCCTCGGCATACGCCAAGCCCAGAGGCAGCAGAAAGCGCGGGTTGGCGGTCATGTTGTACGCCCGAGCCAGCGGATCGATGGCGCCTGCGGCGTCGTGCGCTGCCAGCAGGCGCTCGCCTTCTTTGCCCAGGCGCTCGGCCTCTTGCGCGTTGGCTGGCGCCTTGGCTTGGCCAAAGGCCAACGACGGAGAAGCCAACAGCGCCCCGCCCAACAGCGACCCGCCCAGCAGTGCTGCAAAAGCCGACGAGGCTCTCTTTGGCGAACGCTCCAGCCACGACAAACTCGATGGACGCATCGGGATGCTCTTCATGGCCTCGCTTTTTGCACGGCAGCGGCAGCCGGTAAAGCAAAATGTGGGCGATGCGCGCACCTTGGCTCCGAGGCATCTAGGCCATGCCAGGGTGGCCTGCTGCGCGCTTTCGGGCTCGGCCTTCCTGTGCGGCAGTGGTCCCCGTCCCGGCTGCGCCGTGTCTGGGCCCGCTCACAAGCCCGACTACCCGTCTTCGCTGTGGTCCAGATCGCGCTCGCCGTCCGTACGCAGAGCCGCTCGACCGGCGCGGCAATAGCGCGAAAAGAGCCCCTGAAACACCGACAGCGACAGCCCCAGGTCCATGGCCAGATCGGCTGGATCCTGCTGACCGGCCAAGGCTTGCCCAAAGGCCCTCTCCAAGACGTCAAGCGGCCGTGGCAGGTGACGGGCCTGTGGATCTGCAGGCGGCTGGCCAGGGCTCAGGCGCGCACTGCTCGACGGACGCTGGCTGCTGGCTGGCTGCAGACGAGCGCTGGATCGCGGGCTCAACGGCAGTTGGCTCGACGGAGATAGCCCGAACAAGCCCAGCTCAGCGGCGGTCGCAGACAGCGGCCTCTGCGGGTCGGCGTCGGTCTGCCTGGCGATCGGTAAGCGCGCCGCCGGATCGCCCAGCAGCACATAGCCCAGAAGATCCTGCCGCAGCATCCACAGCGAACCCACCCGCGTCGAGGCAGCCCGCGTCGGGGACTCGACCGCACGGGATCGCTCGCTAGTGCGGGTCTGCGGATCGCCTATAAGCTGCGAGGCCAGCGCCGACTTGAGCTGCAGCGACAGAAGCTCGGTCTGCGCTTGCCCTAGGGCCCGCATCAGCTCGCGCAGGCACAGACCGAGGCGATCGCCCCGCAGCGCCGCGCGCAAGGCCGAGACGAAGCGCGCGGGTCGAGGCACCGCCTGTGGCCCGCGATCGAGGTCGGCAAAGCTGTAGGTCCAGGCCAAGTCCATGTGGCCGATAAACCCCAGCGGCCCGTCGCGGCTCTGCAGCAGGGTCTGGGGTAGCGCCGCCACAAACGGACGCTCGCCACGTCGTGGCAGACCGGCCAATAGCGACGCCAAAGCCGCCCCCGCAGGCGATCGGCTGACCAGGTTTTCGATCCATGGGCGATAGCTGCTGTCGTGCGGCGTCCCAGCGCCATAGCAGGCGACCATCAGCCACAGGCCGTTGGGCAGAAAGCGCTGCCCAGTCAGATCGTCGGCAGACAGCGAGCGCTCGCTGCCAAAGCTCATGGCGCCCTGCCGCAGGCGCTGCTGCTCGGCGCTGCGATAGCCGCCCTCTGGCGGACCTTCGCCATGGCTGACACTCAAAAGCACGCTTGGCTGTACGGCCCGCGCGGCCTGAACCAGGGGGTCGGGAGACGGGACATCGCCGCTTTCGTCGTTGATGCTGCGCACGCGCCCCGGCACATCGCTTGGGTTCTTTGCCACCAGATCCAAGCTGGGCACGATCAGCGAGTCATAACCGACGCTGGTGGCATCTGTCCCGTCGGGTACGGCATACAAAAGAGCCTGCCCTGGCGCGGCCTTGGCTTCGCGCTCGCTGCGCAGCAGCTTATCGACATAGGCCTCGTAGCCGGCTGGGTCCGAAAACGCCAAGCGACCCACCAGTGCATCGGTCTGCAGGATCTGCTGCAGCGACAGCGGCAGCTCGTGCAGGTCCCCGAGCAACAGCAGATAGCGAGGCGTGTGCAGGGCCAGCTCGGTTCCTCCGTCGAAGTGATCGCGTCGGTACTTCGCCGCCTGCTCGTCATCCAGCTGGCTCGGCGGGCGATAGATGCGCACCGGCTGCCCTTGTTCGCTCTGTCGCCAGGCGATAAGCGGCGCCGCCTGGGCCAACAGGCGATCTCCGACCGCCCCCTGGGGAGCCACGACGCCCCAGCGCTGATAGCGCAGATCGTTGCCATCTTCGCCTTCGTCCCACAGATACCCCGACGAGGATCCGGGGGCACCGCGGCCTTCGGACAGGCTGTTCGGCAGGGCCTCGGCTGGCAGGCCACTTTGCAGCGCGGGACGAGCCTGGCTGGCCGGTCGCAGAAGAAGCTGCAGCGGCGCCCTGGGCTTCACGTGCCTGCCTTGGGCGTAGCGAGTGCGGCGCGGCCGGCGCGGTGATAGTGCCGGGCCAGAGCCTCAAGCTGCGGACCGCTCACGCCAAGCCGCACCGCCTCGGCCAGGGCATCGCCCCCGGCCAGCGTGAGCTGCAGGACTGCGTCCTCGAACAGTCGCAGGACATCGGCGCCGGATCCGCTGGGCTCGCTCGGCAGCGACGCAGGCGCGCTGGCTGCCAGGGTGCGTGCCTCGGAAGCGCCTTGTACAGCCGGGATCGCTGCGGCAGCGACGGTCCCCTCGGTGCTGGCCGGCTGGCTTGTTTCGGCACGTTCCCCCGCCGCAGGGGACGAGGGCGCCGACTGCGCGATAACCATCGGCGAAGCGGCCATCCGTCGATCGCCGCCCCCAGTTGTCGGCAAGCGCACGGCGGGATCACCCAGGATCACGTAGCCCATCAGATCTTGCCGTGTCATGAAGTGCCGACGCAGTGCTTCGTCGGATGCAGCGGTCCGCCCCGCCTGGCCTGCGGACGGCGTCGCCGCATCCTTCGGCAGCATCTGACTGCGACGCAGGGCATCGTACCGTCGCAAAAGGCTCTGCTCGGCACTGCGTCGCTTGCGGGTCAGGCTGGTAAAAGCGGGCCCGACCCGAGCCCGCCGCATCAGCGAGCGAACAAAGGTTTCGAAGTGGTCGTAGTCGCCGCGCGAAAGCGCGCTGTCTGCGGACTCGTCTTCGCCCCCGTCGACAAAGCTGTACGACCAGGCCAGGTCCAGGTGACCGATGATCGCCAAGGGGCCATCGGGCTGGGCCAAGGCCGCCTGCGGCAGCGCGGCGATAAACGGCCGTGAATCGGGCACGCGGCTCGCCGGAGCAGGCAGCGAGCGCAGCACCCAGCGCGCCTCGTCGTCGAGCTGACCAGAGCGCTGCGCCAGCCAGTGATAGAACAGGCTCTCGGCGGGCGTACCGGCGCCATAGCAGGCGAGCATGAACCAGATCCCGCCTGCGACAAACGGCTGGGCCGCCGCGCGCAGATCCTCGGCGCTCAGGCGACGCGAGGCCGCGCCCCCACGCAGCGCGGTGTTTGGGAAGCTCAGCGCCCCTTGCCAGCGCCGCTGCTCGCTCACCGAGCCGAAGCCAGCACGCGGTCCACCATAGCCATGCCCGACGGAAAACAGCAGCGAAGCCGGCAGCTGAGCCGCCGCGTGAAGCAGATCGTCGCTCTTGTGCAGCGCGGCCCCCGGCGCCGAGTTGAGGTCGCGGGGCGTGCCTTTTTTGTTCGGCAGCGCCAGCCGCGACAGCAAGGGGCGAATCAGAAGCTCCTGCGAAAGCTCGGTGGCCTCGCTGCCATCCTGCACGTACAGCAAGCGCGCCCGGCGCACGAGATCGAGAGCGGAGCCGCTCGATTCCGGCCGATTTATGTATTCTTCCGAATCATAATATTCATCACTATACGTATTTGAGGCCTGATTATCGACAGCGGCCACCGCCTTTTCGGCATAGCGGCGATAGTCGGCTAGGCGAGGCTGCCCGCTGTCCTCGGTAAACGCCAAGCGACCGACGAAGTGGCCAAAGCTGCTCAGCACCTGCGCCACGCTCTCGGGCACCTGGTGCAGATCGCCGAGCAGCAGCAGATAGTCCGGGCGATCTAGCTCAGTCCTGCGGACCTCTTCGGCGAGGTCTTCTTCCAAGATCGCGCGGCGATACCACTCGACGGCGCGTCCCAAAGGCAGGTCGGGATCAGACGGCACGCTATAGACCATCTGACGCAGCAGCGTCTGAAGATCGCTGCCCTGCTGCTCGGCCCGCAGCGTCAATAGCGGCTGCACCGCCGACAAAAGCTGACTGCGCAGCGGCTCTGCCGTGGGCACGACCACCCCCCAGTGCCGCTCGGACAGCAGCGAGGCATCGCGGCTGCTGTCGCCAAATGCCTGGCGGCTCTCGGTCACCGGGGCCACCGTCGGTGGCGGCGCTCCATCCAGCGACGAAAGGGGCATGCCCTGTGGCAGCACGACCTCGGGCCGCTCGACATCGCCGCGCGTCATCAGCAGGCGTAGGCCGGCGCGCAGACCGCGGCTCGGGTATGGGCTCGACGGGCTCTGGTTCGTCTCAGGGGCTCGGCTCATGGGCACCTCGGACCGCGGAAGTGGGGGATGCAGCAGGCGCGCGGGCCGGCACCTGGCTCTCGCGCAGGACCAGCAAGCCGCTCTCGGGCAGCCACTCGCACAGCGCCAGGCGAGCGCCCCCGTTCGGCTGAGGCAGCAAGCGGGCGACGTGCAAGCGGCGCAGAAGTCGCGGCGCAGCCGGATCGTCGGAAGCCGGGCTCGCCTGCAGGCCTGGATCGCGACGCAGCGCATCCAAGAACCGCGTCCACACCGCCGTGTCAGCGTCGGCAGGCGGCAGCTGCATCAGCCAGATCCACGTCCCGGTGTTCACATACACAAGCTCGGGGTCGGCAAAGAAGCGCGCCGCGTGCGTGTGACCAAACAGCACCGCCCCGGCGCCATAGCGACGGGCCAGGCGCTGCGCCTCGGACCACTCCGCCGCGTCGGGAGTCAGGCCAAAGAAGCGCTCGCCCTGTCGACCCGCCACCCGCTTCTGCCCCGCCGCGTACACCGACAAGCCCGCGCGCAAAAGCTTAAGCCGTGCGCTGTCCTGCAAGCTGACGGTGCTGCGCCCTTCGGGATCGCTCGTTTCCTCGTCAGAAAAGCTGCGTCCTGCCCCCAGATCGAGCAGGCGCTGCAGAGCCTGCGTCTCGGCGATGTCTAGACCCGCCGCCACAATGCGCGCCGATAGCCCCCGCTCATCGAGGCTGCCAAGTGCCTGCGCGGCTGCCTGCTCGGTCAGCTCGGCTGCGTCGTCCGACGAGGCGAAGGTCGTTCCCATGCCGCGCCGCCCCTGAAGCTGCCACAGCATGGTCAGCGTCGAGCGATCCCAGATCGTCCGCACGGCCCCAGGGTTTACGGCCAGCGCCGTCAGAGTCGCCCCTTGGAAGTCCGGCTTCAACAGATCGGCGAAGCGCATGCCATAGCGCGCCTTGAGCGGGTTTAAGAGCTTTTTCACCAAGCGCGAGCCTGGCGGATACTCAAAGGCTGACGGTCCCTGCGCAGCGTGCAGCGCCTGGTGCAAGCGCCCGTAATCCAGCTGATTCCAGCGATCGTCTTGCTCGCCGTGCGTGATCACGATGCGAGCCCCGCCGACTGAGATCAGGCCCCCGGTCTGTTCAGGATCCTCGCCGCTGGCAAAGCGCAGTCGGCTGGCCACGCGCTCGGGCTGACGCAGGGCAGCGCGCAGCACCGCCTGGACCTCGGGCAGAGCGAGCTCGACATCGTGGTTGCCCATGCGGATCAGAAGCTCGCCGCCGCGGGCCAGGAGCGCCCCGAAGGCAGCAAAGATCGCGGCATTTTCTGGCCGTGCCAGCGCCGCCTGCGCCTGCTGCACCGCCCGCCCGCGATCGAGGCACAGCGGGTCTTCGTTCAGCAAGAAGTCGAGGGTGTCCCCGTTGCAGATCAGGCGCGTCGGTCGACTCAGCGCCTCGCGCTCGATCAATCGACAGAGTTCAAGCCCGCCGGCATAGCAGTCATAGGCGCCGCCATTTCCCAGGTGCAGATCGCTTAGGACCAAGGTCTGCGCAGGCTCGCTGCCGTCGCGAATCGACTCGGCGCGCCCGGTACCCGCTGGTGCAGCGTCGCCGTCTGGCTCGCGACTGGCGAAGCTGGCCGCGGCTCGCCCCCCGGTGACAGACAGGCTGGGATCGGCGCGCAGAGCCTCGGCGATCGCCTGACGCCCCGCGTCGCTGTACCGCACGCTCCAGCGCAAAAGGACATCGCGGGCAACACCGCGCTCGGTGGCCAGCTCGGTCAAGGGGCGGCGGCCCAGCAGAACTTGAGCGATCGTCTGCTCGATCTCGGCGGGCACCGGGCTGCCTGTGTCGTCGGAAAAGCTCGACTCAGTGGCCGCTGCACGGCGCGGCCCAGCAATCACCAGCGGGACTTCGGTACAAAGCCCCAGAGCGCGGGCATAAAGCCGCGTCCCTTCAGGGCGCATCGGCACCACGATCTGCACGCAAGCGCGCTGTCCCAGCGGGTCCGCAGAAAGCGGTGCCACGTCGGGACAGGGCTCGCGGCTATCGCCTTCGCACAGGCTCAGCGAAAACGGCTGTGCGGGCAGGGCTCCATGGGCGATCAGCGACACGCGATCGCCCGGCCTCGCGGCGCCCTGACGGAAATACAGGTGGACCATGGCCGCTGTTTCGTCGTCGGAAGCTGGCCCCGAAAAGGCCTGCGGCCCGGCTTCCGCGGCGGATGCAAACAGGCGAGCCCGCGGGTCGTCGAGCGCCGACTGATGCACGCGCGCCAAGCGCTCGATCGAAAGCGCCGTCGGCTCGCCGCTGGCTTCCAGGCCATAGGCACGCTGAAACGCCGCCAGCGAGCGCCGCGTGCGCGGACCCAGCTTGCCGTCGATGGCGCCTGGATCTTGGGGGATCCACTCCAGCCGCGACAGCAAGTGAAGCTGCGCCTGCAGGCGCGCCACGTCCTCGCTGCCCAGGGGTCTTGTTCCTTCGGCCCTCGCGTCGTGGTTCGCCGAGCTGCTGCGCAGCTCGATCGGCGTGAAATCGCTGGCCTTGCCGTCGACATTCGGCAGCGCTGGCTGTCCTGGATGTGACTCGCCCATGGCGAACAGCGGCGCTTCGTTGCCTGCGATGCCGTGCAAGCGCGCCGCCAAGACTCGCTTGACCAGCGTCGGACGGCGACGCGCGGGACAGCGCAGCCCAGACAGCGGCCGGGCCGCGACCTCGGGATCCCAGGTCACCCACAGGCCATGCTCGACATAGCCTTCGCTGTCCTGAAACAGCGGGCGCTGCGCCGCCTGATACGTGTGGGCGCCATGGGTCCCGGTCTCGCGGACAATAAAGCCGCCGCTTCCGTCGGTGGTCCCACCCACCGCGATGCCGCCACCGCTGCCGCCCGCCGCCATCTTGCCGTTCGACGACAGGTACAAAAAGGCGTCGACTTCGCCGCGGCTGTTCAAGTGAACATCCCAGACGAAGACCGCGTGGCCACCGCCGTTTAGCCAGTCGATGTGGACGCAGTCGCCGCGCCGAAGCTGCGTCTTTTCGACGGCGCGCCCCAGGTTGAAAAAGATCACCGGCCGCGGCCAGGTGTTGTCGGCGAGCGAAAGCCCGTACTTTTGCATCAGCGCCTCGTACGCCGGCACGCCCCGCCGAAGCACGCCGTTGGCAAGCTGCGAGAACAGAAACGGCAGCTTGCGTCCGTCGGAAAGGCGCGGCTCATACGGCTCGTTGTCGCGGCTGCTTAGGCACAGGGCGATGGCCTGCGTGACGAATGGCGAGCAGGTGGTGCCACGCCCAGGCGAGCGGTGCGTGGCGCGGTCGTCCCACGTGATGTCGACCAGCCACGTACTCGGCGGTGCCGCCGAGCTTGTGCGATAGCCGTCGCGGTCCAGGGCGCGCAGCTCTTCCCAGCTCGCAGTCAGACGAGAAAACGTGGTGGCGGTGGGCTGCGGGTAAAGAGGGCTGGGTGTGCGATATCGGTCGTTCGCGTTTGGCATGGTATAAACCGAATGTCTATATTGATTAATTAATCACTTATTAAACTATCACAACATTAAAACATATGGTTCTTTATCATCCGTCAAATCACTCAAGAACAGCGTATGTGCAGAGGCCGTGAGCAGCCCCGTACCCAGCGCCGCTGACACGGCGTACGCGCCGGGCTCGCAGCCGTCCAGAAACACCACGCCTTCGCCATCGCTGATCAGGCTGTGACGCCCCGATGGGCCGGAGATCTCGACGGGAAGATGCCGCCTGGGCTGCAGCTCGGCATCCACCAGCCGCAGAAACAGGACCGGGGCATCCTGGCTCTCGGCGTCAAAGGGGGAATACTCTTCGTCTTCTGGCAGCTCGGCACTTCGGCCCCAATCAGCGGCATGATTCGTCATCGTGGAACTCGCGGGATCCTTGGAATCGATATGAAGATATCTTGCGGATGGCTCTCGCTACGAATCGTATTCTTTTGAAATATAAAATCTGTGTACGTTTTTTCGAAAACAGCGGTGTAGACAGCGCACAGCGAACAGCGTCAGCGCGCCGCTATCGTCGACACGAGCGGCCCGTCGAACCACCGTCGGGCCAGCGGCCGATCCCGGTTCGCAACAGCCCAAAAGGCGAGACCGCCGTGCAGCTTACGCTTGAGATCGTTCGCAGTACCGAGGCGCAAGACCCCTTTGCCTTTGCCGTCGGTGAGCAAGACTATGTGCTGCGTACCCCACTTGGCGGGGCCGAGCGACTGTCGCTGCGCTGGGATGCAGAGCTCTTGGCCGATCTGGCCGCGCTGCGACGACCCGGCCGCGATCCGGCGCTGCCGCAGCGCATCGGCGACCTGCTGCGCCGCTTCCTGTCGACGACGTACTTTGCCCAGGCCGAATCCGAGCTGCTGGTCGCCATCGCCCGTGGCGAGACCGTCACGCTGACCTTGCGCCTAGCGGCTGCCGAGCTGTTCGCGCTGCCGTGGGAGCTGCTTACGCTGTCGGGCTCGGGCCTGCACCTGGGCGCCCTGCCTGACGTGCTGCTGCGCTATGCCTGGCCCGATACGCGCAGCCAGACCTGGCCGCTTTCCGACGAGGGATACGCCCAAGAAGGCGGCCGTGTGCTGTTTGCCTGGTCGGCAGCCGGGGGTGCAGTGCCCGCAGCCGAGCACCAAGCCGCCCTGGCCGCGGCCTGCCTGCAAGCCGCCCTGCCCTTTGACGAAACCAGCGACGTGCTGCCGGCTGTCTCGCTGGGGCGCTTGGCACAACTCCTGCGACAACACAGCGACGGTCCAGCGACGAGAATGCAGCCGGTGGTGTTGCACATCCTTTGCCACGGTCTGCGCCACCAGGGCAGCTTTGGTCTGGCCTGGGACCGCGACGACGGCAGCGCCCCGCAGGTGGTCGACGCGGGAGCCCTGCGCCAGGTGCTGGCCCCGCATGCCGCACAGCTTCGCTTGGTCGTGCTGATGGCCTGCGACAGCGGCAACAGCGGCCCCCTGGGAAATCACCTGGGCAGCGTCGCGCAGGCCCTGCATCGAGCGGGAATCGCGACGGTGCTGGCTTCGCGCTATCCCCTGTCCGTTTCGGGATCGCTGCGGCTTTCGCAGACGCTGTACCCGGCGCTTTTGGGCCAACCCTTTTCGCTTGAGACCGCGTTTCGCTTGGCCAGAAGCACGCTCTTGTCCGAGGCTGGCAGCCTGGACTGGGCCGCGCTGCAGCTCTACGCCCGCCCGGAAGACGGCGACGACACGCGTCCCCTGCCCTTTCGTCCGTATCGCGGTCTGTCGACGTTTTCGGCCAAGGACAGCCGGTTTTTCTTTGGCCGCACGGCCGAGCGCCACGCGGTGCGGCAGCGCTTGCTGCAGCTCGCGCACAGCGGTCGACCGCGCCTGCTGGTCGTCACGGGGGCCTCGGGCTCGGGCAAGTCGTCGGTGGTGCTGGCTGGCCTGGTGCCGGACCTTCTGGGCAGCTCACGCGAAGACGAGCGCGACGCGCGTCTTCGGCGCACTGCGAGCGAGCTCTTGCAGCTTCTGCCGGACGATGCGCAGGCCGCCGGCAGTCCGACGCTGCGAGCCGCGCTCGTGACCTTGCGCAGCGAGCTGTCGACGCGATCGCATGCCGCATCCGCAGGCCCCTTTGAGTGCGCCGTGCTGCGCCCCGGATCGAACCCGCAGGCCGCGCTGCAGCGTGCCTTGGCCGGTCGCCGCGACGCTGCGCGCCCGTTTCTTTTGGTCGTCGATCAGTTCGAAGAGCTGTTTACTCACGTCCGCGACGAACGCGAGCGCAGCGCGTTCAGTCAGGCCTTGTGGGCGCTGTCTCGGGGCCCAGACGGCATTCACTGCGTAGTGACGCTGCGGGTGGACTTTGTTGGCCGCTGCGGCGAGCTCTCCCTCGACGAACACGGCCTGCTGTTCGACCGCATCGTATACGACGACGAGCACCGCGTCTTCATCGCGCAGCCAGGCCCCGAGCAGCTGGCCGAAGCCATCGCTGAGCCGGCCCGGCGCAGCGGTCTTTACATCGCCCCCTCTTTAGTGCAGCGCATGGTCGCCGACGTCGTCGGAGAGCCAGGCGCGCTGCCGCTGCTTTCGTATGTCTTGGATCAGCTGTGGCAAGCGCGACGTGGGCGCGAGCTGAGCGAGTCGGCGTACAGCCAGCTTGGCGGCGTCGCAGGCGCGCTGGGAGGCAGCGCCGACCGCGTGTACGACACGCTGTCACCCGCCGATCAGACGCTGGCCCGACAGATTCTGGTGCGCTTGGTCCGTTTTTCCGACGAGGCCGGGGGCGAGACACGCCTGCGCCGCAGCCTGAGTGAGCTGCACGGCCAGCTCTCTTCCGCCGGGCCGCGGCTCGACGCGGTGCTGGCGACGTTCGTCGAGGCGCGGCTGCTGGTGCGCAGCGAAGAAGGCGACGCGGTCGTCATCGAAGTCGCCCACGAGGCGCTGATCCGTCGCTGGCCACGACTGCAGAGCTTTCTGCACAGCGATCGGCAGCGGCTGCTTGAGGCGCGCGAGCTTTCCGGCTGGGCCAGCCAGTTTGCCGCGTTTGGCACGCTGCTGCGCGGCGCACAGCTTGGGTATGCCCAGCGCCTGCTGGAAAAGTACGGCGACGAGCTGGGCCGAAACGAAACGCGTTTGATTCAAGCCAGCCAGCGAGCGCAAAGGCGACGCTTCTTGCAGACGCTGCTTGCCGCGTCGGCGGTGATCGTGTCTCTGGTGTTCTTGAGTCTGCGGGCCCAGCACAGCGCAGCGCAGGCGACGAAGGAAAAGCGCTTGGCGCAGCAGAAAGAGCGCACCGCCCAAGCTCGGCTCTTGAGCCGGCTCGCCGAGCAAGCGACCGCGTCACACCCGGACCGGGCGCTGTTGCTTTCTGCGCACGCGGTTCAGCTCGGCAGCGAACCCAGCACGCGCAGCGCCCTGTTCGGAGCGCTGCAGCGCTCTGCCGCCCTGCACCGATTTCTGTCGCTGCCGCCGCCCCCCAGCGACACGAACAGCGCGGCCGCAGCCACAGCCCGCGCACACAGCCTGACGTATACCCGCGACGGTCGCGTTCTTTTGGCGGCCGCAGGCTCAGCGGGCCTGCTGGTCTTCGATGCCGAAGAGGGGCGAAGGCTGGCGCAGTACCAGCCGCGACTTGCGACGGGGCGACCGGCTGCGCTGTATGCGGCCGTGGCCAGTCCCGACGGACAGATCGTGGCTGCCGCAGGGGATGGCGGCAGCGTGTTTCTTTTTCCTCTGCCGCCGGGGACCTCGTCGGAACAGCGCGTCGTCACCCCCGCCCGCTCGCTGTACAGCCTGGAGTTTCGCGGCGATGGTCTGCAGCTTGCCGCCGGCAGTGGCGACGGCCAGGTGCTGTTCATCGATGTGCCGAAGCTGCGCGTGACCGCCGAGCGTGCGACGGGGGCGGCACAGATCGTGGCCGGCTTGGCCTATGCCCCAGGACACGGAGCGCGCCTAGCTGCCGTCGGGAACAGCGGGGCCTTGGTGGTTCTGGATGCCGCCACGTCCCAAGCTGCTGTGCCGCCGGCTCCTGCCCTGGGACCGCTGCCTGGTGGGCATGGCTATCTCAGCAGCGTGGCCTGGCTCGACGGAGGTCGCCAGGTGGCAGCCGCCAGCGAGGATGGCGGCGTGCTGCGCTGGGACAGCGTGCGCGGCGAGCGCTTGGCGCCACTTCTGTCGACGCAGGTCGGCGCCTTGAGCGCGATCGGCGTCAGCGCAGACGGGCAGCTCTTTTTGGCCTGCGGGCTCGACGGTCGCCTGCACGTGCAGCTCTTGGGCCCCAAGCCCGATCGCGAGCCGCCTCTTTTGAGCCCAGGGGGGCCGCTGGACAGCTGCGCCATCCGCCCCGATGGCCAGCAGCTTGCCAGCGGCAGCGACGGGCAGATTCTTCTGTGGGACATGCGCACACACCCCCTTTGGCACCGTCGACGCCACCCGCTGCCAGCGGCTTCGCTGTGGGCGTCACCCGATGGAAAAGAGCTGCTTATCGGCGATGTCGAAGGCGGACTTCGTCGCTGGCACCTGTCGCAGGCACGGCCCGAGGCTCCGCAGTCGCTGCACAGCCGGGCGCTGCAGGTGATGGCAGGCAGCCGCGATGGCAGCGCGCTGGCGACGGGAAGCGCCGATGGCAGCATCGCGGTGTTGCACGGCCCAAGGCTGCAGGTTCGCCACTCTGCCCTGCGCTTATCTGGGGCACACGGAGCGGTGACGGCGCTCGCAGTCTCTCCGACGGGAAGTCTGCTTGCGGCGGGATACGCCGACGGAACGCTGGCCTGGTTCGATCTGCGGCAAGGCACGCTGCGCGGTGCGCCGGTCGCCTCGCAGCAGCAGGCCATTACCGCCCTGCTCTATTCTCTCGATGGCGAGCGGGTCTACAGCGGTGGCCTCGATGGCTCGCTGCGCGTGTTCGATGCCGGCAGCGGCCAGCGCCTGTGCGAGCCGGCGAAAGGAACAGCCCCCCCTGGGCATCACGACACGCTGACCAGCTTGGCCGTGCGCCCGCAGGCTGATCTTTTGGCGTCGAGCGGACGCGATCAGCGCATCGTTCTGTGGACGCTCTCAGATCCCACCCAAGGCGGGGGCGAAGTGGGGTGCCCGCGACGGCTGGGCGAGCCGCTCCAGCCGCACCAGGCGGCGATCAACAGCGTGCAGTTCTCGGCCGATGGGACTCTTTTGGCCTCGGGCGGAGACGACGCCCAGGTCTGGGTCACCGATGTACAGCGACGACAACCGCTGGGCCAAGCGCTGCGCGGACATCGCCGCGCCATCCACAGCGTGGCCTTTGCACCGTCGGGGATCCTGTTTTCGGCCGACGACGAGACGGTGTATCGCTGGGACACTCGCGAGTCGACGTGGCAGTCGACAGCCTGCGAGCGCGCGGGCCGCAACCTGTCGCTGTCCGAGTGGCAGCAGGCTATGGGCGATGCACCGTACTGCCGCGTCTGTCCGCAGCACGCGCCGGGCCCATTTTCCCCCGCCCTCGCCCCGCCGTGCAGCGCAGCAGCGCAGCCCCCCAACGCCGCCAGAGTCGACTGAAGCCAACGAGCCCACGGACGGCAGCGAGGACGAAGCCGGCAACGACTGCGCCCCCCTGGCACGCCGCGGCTGCGCCTCGTCGCCTGCGTTCAGTACCCAGGGCTTCCGGCAGGGATCGAGCAGTGCAATAATTGCCGCGGGCCAGGCGGAACAGACCGGCCCGTCGGGGGGCGCGTGGATCGAGCTCAAGCCTGCGCAATCAGCAGGCGCCTTTTTCGCCATGTTCTGGTCTTGTTTGCCTATGTCTGCATTGCCTGGCTGGGGCTGCGATTTGCGACGCTGCATCAGCAGACATCGCCGGTCTGGCCGGCAACTGGCCTGGCCATCGCAGCCTGCACGCGTTGGGGGATTCGCATCGCCCCGGCTATCTGGCTTGGCGCCTGGCTGGTCAACCTGCAGGCCGGCGGGGGTCTTTTGGCCTGTACGCTGATCGCCTTCGGCAATACGTGCGAAGCCTTGCTCGGTGCGCGCATCTATCAGGGGCTGCGCGCCTCACAGCATGACTTCGCTCCGCAGGCGCAAGGCTCCACCTTGGCAGTGGCCGCGCTTCTGTCCTCACCGCTGAGCGCGACCGTCGGAGTACTGAGCTTGGTCGCGACGCGGCAGCTTGCCTGGTCCGCCGCGGTGCCGGCGTGGGCCACGTGGTGGATGGGCGACTTCTTGGGCGCGCTGGCCATGGCGCCGGTCCTGCTTTCGCTGGTCGAGCTGCGCAAGTCGCTGCGCCTTCCGTCGCTGTTTAAGCTGGTCGAGCTGGCTGTTTTTGCGGCATTGACCACAGGCTCGCTGCTTTTCATCCTGCGACATGGCGCCACGTTTCTGTTCTTGCTGTTTCCGCTGCTGCTGCTCTGTGCGGCCCGCTTCCCGCCGCGCTTTTTGTATGTGTTCACGCTGTTTCTGTATGTCTTTTTCTGCATCAAGACCCAGCAAGGCAGCGGGCCGTTTATCGGTCGCTCCCTCGGTGAAAACCTCACGCACTTGCAGCTTTTTCTGGCTGGGCTGCTGCTGACCAGCAATGCCATTGTCGACTTTGCTGAGTCCTCGACGCTGTCCTTGGCCACGCCGCTCTTGCTGTTTGGCTGGCTGATCTCGAGCTTGCTTCTGTACTCGTTTCTGGCCAGCGAACAGCGTCGAGACCAGCTGCACTTCCGCAACCTGGCGCAGCAGGCGGTGATTCGCATTCAGCACCGCATGCAGGAGTACCAACAGGTGTTGCTGAGCGGCATCGCCCTGTTCGCAGCAAGCGAGACCGTCACCGCGGCAGAGTGGCGCGCGTTCATCGAGACCCTGAACCTACGCGAGACCTATCCGGGGCTGCACGGCGTCGGCGTCATTCGTCCGGTGCCGCGTCGCGATGTCGCCGCGTTTCTCGAACAGACCCGCGCGCTGGGCATGGCGGATCTGCGCGTGCATGCGCTCAGCAAGCCGGACGATGCCAAGGCCGTAAGAGACACGCTGTACATCATTCAATTCGTCGAGCCCCGCGACGAAAACCAGCCGGCCTTGGGCTTGGATATCGCATCGGAAACCAATCGCCGCCTCGCCGCCGAGCGAGCTCGCGACAGCGCACGACCCGCGCTGACCGGCACGCTCACGCTGGTGCAGGATCACAAGCAGCGCCCCGGCTTTCTGCTTCTGTATCCGATGTACCAACGGGGAGCGCGCATCGACACGGTAGAGGCGCGACGCAGCGCGTTTATCGCCTGGGTGTACTCGCCCTTTATCGCTGAAAACTGGCTGGGCAGCATCCTGGCGCAGCTTAGCGGCGAGCTTGAGGTCTTTGCCTTCGCTGGCTCTGCGAGCGTGGCCGATGCCTTGCTGTACCGCTCGGATGGGGGGCAAGGACCTCTGCCGGCCTTCCATCAGCAAGTGACGATTGAGCTGGCGCAGCAGCAGCTTCGCTTGGCGTTTCGTCGGTCGCCGCGGTTCGAGTCCAGCCACGACACCACCGCATCGTGGGTCGCAGTCTGCGCCGCCCTGGTGACGCTGCTCTTCACCGGCCTTGTCGTCAATCTGCAGCGCTCGGGCCGCAGCGCCAAAGCGCTGGTCGCCGAGCGCACGCAGCACCTGAACGAAGCCCTGGCCGCGGCCGAAAAAGCCTCGCGCGTGAAGTCGCAGTTCCTCGCCAACATGAGCCACGAGATCCGCACGCCCCTAAACGGCATCCTCGGCATGTCGAGCTTGATGTTGGCCTCTCCACTTACCAAAGAGCAGCGCGAGCAGGCCAGTGTTCTCGACGGCAGCAGCCGCGCTCTGCTCAACATCGTGAACGACATCCTCGACTTCTCGAAGATCGAAGCGGGCAAGCTGATCCTAAGCAGCCAGCCCTTCAGCGTGCAGGACTGCGCGAGCGCTGTCCTGGCGCTGTTCCGCATGCAGGCGCACGAAAAGGGCCTGGCTTTGCACTTGCACATCGATCCCAATGCCGTCGATTGGATCCGCGGTGACGCCACGCGCTATCGCCAAGTGCTGACCAACTTGGTCCACAACGCGATCAAGTTCACGTCCCATGGGCGGATCGACGTGTATCTATCCTCACAGCGTGTCAGCGACGGTCGTGTGCTGTGCATGACCCGCGTGAAAGACACCGGCATCGGGATCTCAGAAACCGTCAAAGAGCGCTTGTTTCGTCCCTTTTCGCAAGGCGACGAGTCCACCACGCGTCCCTATGGCGGCACGGGTCTGGGGCTTTCGATCTGCAAAGCGCTGGTGCAGGCGATGGGTGGCGAGATCGACTGCGACAGCAGCCCTGGAGACGGCGCCTGTTTCTGGTTTTCGATCGCCGCTGAGCCGACGCAGCCCAGCCCCAGCCAGCCCCCGATCGCTGAGCGTCCCCCATCCAGCGCCAGCGAGCCGGCCGCGCTTTTGGCCCAGCGCCTGCCTCTGCGCATCTTGATCGCGGACGATCAAGACGTGAACCAGCTTGTGGCGCGCCGCTTCCTTGAAAAGCTCGGCTATCGCCCCGACAGCGTGGCCACAGGAAAGCAGGTCCTCGACGCTCTGGCCGCGCGGCCCTATGACGTCATCTTCATGGACTGCCACATGCCCGAGATGGACGGCTATGCCGCGGCCGAGCACATCCGATCCGCCTATCCCGAAGCGCAGCGTCCCAAGATCATCGCCATGACCGCGAGCACGCTTCCCGAAGATCGAGAGCGCTGCGCCCGCGTCGGCATGAGCGGCTTTGTCGGCAAGCCGATTCGTCTGGAACAGCTGACCAGCGCCTTGCAGACGCTGTTCCCGGAACGCTCTGCAACACGTTCCTGAAGCTGCGCTCGATCTCGCTAGAACAAATACGCGATCATGCCCGTGGTCATAAACGCCCACGTGGCGTAGCCGGTGATCACGTGACCCAGCGCCAAGCGCGACTGATCGACGCGACCGATGCGATCGACGGCAATCGGGCCCAGGATGATCTGCGTCGCCATGCCCGCCGTGGCCAGGATCATCGCCACCTTGTGCAAGAGCGCCGTGTCAAAACGCACCGGCTTGGGATACGGGTTCGGGGCAAACACCGCCAGAAACCCGGTGCTGCCGAACAGCGCGGCCGTGCCGATGCCTAGCCCCAGGTGGGCATAACGATAGCGCCCGGTCTGATCTCCGCTCAGATACATGTCGTAGTGATTTAGCTGGCCCACCACCACCGTCGCGGTCAGCGCCGCCAAGGTGACAAAGCCCATGATCTGGTGCGTGCTCAGCATCGGGCGACGAATCTTGCCAAGCCGCTCAATGCGCGCGGACTTCTCTTGTTCTTCTTTGATCTGCTCCGGTGACTTCTGGTTTTCCCCCATCAGATCAAAGTTGAAGTCATCGCCAGCAGCGGCCGGCTGCGGGCTGCTGGCCGCCGGGCTCGCCGTCGCTGCGCCAGTCGCTGCTGGGCCGTCTGCAGGCGCTGCAGAGCTACTCGAAATGCCGCCCCACAAAAGCAGGCACAGCGTAACGAGGAAGGGGATCCGTCGGTGATTGCACGTCGCAAGCCTCATCGAGAAGTCCTTTGGGGCGCAGGTAACTGAACGGCTCTTGTAGCGCGGCGCGCGATTTTTGAGAACTCTCCGCAGCGCTCAGCCAGCGCGAACAGAAACGGGCAGCTCCGCGGCGCCACATGCCAGATGGTACGGCCCGATCTGGGGGCGCCCACAAGAGGCTCAAGAGGGCGACACGATAAGTCGCTGACGACGCAGGCAAATTTGGCTAGGCTGCGCGGCGGCGCGCTTGCTACGCACGCAACCGACCGCTTCCGAACTTCATCACAAGGACTCGAAGATGCCGCACTCCTTCCTGATCGATCCCTCTTCTTCGTCTGCCGTACCCAACCAGGCGGCTGCGGGCTCGCCGCGCCGACGTCTGCCTCGCGTGGCGGGCGCGCTGGCGGCGGCGGGTCTTCTGTGGCTGGCCGGTGGCTGCAGCACGCCCGAAGAGATGTTTCTCGACACCGCCGACATGAGCTCGCTGGGATCCATGGATGCCAGCGCGAACCCCGACGGCAGCATGGCCACGGGAGAACTTCCCTGCGAGGTCCGCGATCTGCTCGCCAAGCACTGCCAGTCGTGCCACAGCGATCCGCCCAAGGCGGCACCGATGGCGCTTATGACCTATGCCCAGCTTGCCGCGCCATCCAAGGCCGATGCCAAAAAGACCTATGCCGAGCGCTCGGTGATGCGCATGCAAGACGGTGCGCGGCCCATGCCACCAGCCCCCGCCGCGACGGTGCCGCAGAAAGAGATCGATGCCTTTGCCGCCTGGGTCAGCGCCGGTCGCCCCAGCAAGAAGTGCGAGACGATGCAGCCCGATGATCCGTTCGCGAAGCCGCCGATGTGCTCAAGCGGCAAGACATACATGGGGGGCACGCCCAAGGAAGAAATGAACCCCGGCCTAGCCTGCTTGGCTTGCCACAAATCCAAGGGCAAAGCGGCCGAAGTCACGCTGGCCGGCACCGTCTACATCACTGGACACGAGCCGGATAAGTGCCTGGGCGGACCGGCGAGCGGCATGCCGATGGCGACCGTCGAGATCACCGATGCCAACAAGCGCGTCATCTCGCTGCCGGTGAACGCCAGCGGCAACTTCCTTTACAGGGGCTCTATGGCGATCGCCCTGCCGTATACCGCCGTCGTCAAGTGGAACGGCAAGACGCGCGAGATGAAGGGGTCGCAGATGAACACGGACTGCAACGGCTGCCACACGCAGGATGGCAGCAACGGCGCCCCCGGCCGCATCGCCCTGCCCTAGCTCGCTTGGGCTAGATCGCGGCGAAGGCTTCCAAGAGCGCGTCGAGGACGACGCGGATGTTGGCGTTGCGCTGACGGCCGCGGGCATGCACCGCATAGATGCCTGGCCCCTCGTGGGAATAGGCATCAAGGATCGGGATCAGTCGGCTCTGCGCGATCAGATCCGCGACCATGAAGTCGAGCACCTGCGCCGCCCCCAGGCCCACCAGCGCCGCGTCGACCAGCGTCGGCCCGTGGTCGACCACAAGCGGCCCCATCACCTCGCTTGCTTGGGCCGAAAGCATCCACGGGCGCGGCTTGCCACGGGGCGAAAGAAAGCGCAAGCCGTGGCGCAGATCACCGATCGTTTCCGGCACACCGTGCTGCGCGAGATAGGCCGGGGACGCGACGATCTGCCAGCGAGTCTGCCGCAGGCGACGCACGCGCAGGTCGGCGTCCTGTGGCTCGCCCACGCGCACGGCGATGTCGACGCCTTCTTCAGCGAAGCGGGCCATGCGATCCGTCGAGTGCAGACGAACGCTCAGCCGATTGTGCTTCTGCAGAAGCGGCTGCAGCGCCCGCACCACCACCTTGGTGACGATGAACGACGCCGAGATCACCACCTGGCCCTGTGGCGCGCTGCGCGACCGTACGGCGTCTTGCCGCGCGTCTTTGATGGCGGTGATGGCCTCGCGGCAGCGGACATAGAACCGCTCCCCTTCAGCCGTCAGCGACACGGCGCGCGAGCTTCGCTGAAACAGCACGACGCCTAGCTCTTCCTCTAGCCCCTTTACGGCTTTGCTGACCGCGGCGACGCTGACCCCCAAGTGCGCCGCTGCACGGCGATAACTCAGCGCTTCCGCGACGCTGACAAAGGGGACCACGCCGCGAAACAGTCCACCGGCCGACCCATCTTCACGCATGGACGCTCCGATCATTAACCTGAAGTTGACGTAAGAACATGATCAAGCTGGATTGTCAACCTGGGTGCAACCAATCAGACTGCTCTCTGCACAAACGCCCCCCGCAGCGGCACCTGCCCGACGCAGGCCGCGCGACAACGAGCGGACGAACACGCTGGAAGACACGTGCAAGTAACGCGTCGCCCGGCGCAGCGCGGACCTGCGCCGAGTCCGGTCAGGCACATCGCGCCGTAGTGGACCGCGTCCGCCAGGCGCTGACTAGCGGCCGCGCGCTTCTTTCAGAAGCTGTTCAACGGTGTGGCTCAAACGAGCGTCCACCGGATCGTCGCCGTTTTCGCCGGCATCGCCGCTCGCTTTCGCCAGCGACAGAATCTGCTGCGCCGCCTGAAGCTCGTGCTCGGCGTCGCGCTTGCGGCCTAGGCGCAAGAGTGCCTCGCCAATCTGCGCCCGAACAGCGGCCGAATACGGCACCAGGTGCCGCACAAATTCGCTGGTGTTCACAACAGAGTCCCAGTGCTTTGCTTCGTGCAGCTTGGCGAGCGTGCGCGTCGCCAAGTCGGGATCCATGATGTCCAAGCGCAGCGCGGCTTGCAGTTCCTTCAGGCTGCGATCGAGCTGACCGTGCTTTTCGTACAGCGCCGCCAGTCGCTCATACGGTTCGGAGCGATCGGGATCGAGCTTCTTGGCCTGCTCTAGTTCGTTTACCGCGCCGGTCAACTTGCTGGGGTCTTGCTCGGCTTGGAAGGCGTACAGCTCACCCAGTCTCTGACGCACGTCAAAGCCATCCCCACCCGCCGCGATCAGGCCGCGAAAGCGCGCTTCCGCCTCGCTGCGCTTGCCCGCCCGCAGCAGGCTCTCGGCCTCGGCGAGAAGAGCTTCTTTGTTGCTGGGATCATGGGCCAGCGCGGCAGCGATCTCGGCATCGACGCGCTCGCTTTGGCGGGCCCCTGCGCCGCTGCGCACCATACCGACCGCGAACAGACCGTGCAGACGTCCCAAGCGGATCTTGTCGGCCGGGCTCAGGCGCTCTTTCGGCGTTGCTTCGAGCTGCTTGATGGCCCGCTCTAAGCCCTCGCGATCCGAGTAATCCGAGGGCCGCACAAAGAACGTTCCGCGATAGGCAGAGAGTCGCTCGGCCAGATCGGCGCGAAAGGCTCGATCCAGATCGGGAATCGACATGCCCGAAATGCGAACCAACACCTCGGGCGTCCGCTTGCCCGCGCCAAATGCTTGCAGTGCGTCGACGATCTTGTCGAAGCCGAAGCGGCGAATCAGGAAGTCGATGGCGACCGCTGCCTCGTGATATGCGATGACGATGTGCGCGACGTCTTGAGCGCGCGTGAAGCCGCTGTTGATGTCGGCGATGCTGAGCAGCGTGCCATCGCGCAGCGCGGCATAGAGCTCGGCGTGCGTGCGACGGACCCACTCGGGATGCGCCTGCGTGGTCTCCCACTCGCTCAGTCCCTCGGTAAACCAGCGCGGCACGCGCGACTTCGACAGCTGGATGGCAAAGACGTGCGACAGCTCGTGCCAGATCATCAGGCCCCAGTTGAAGTTGCCCTCGGCCGGTGAGCGTCCTGTGACCACTTGCCCAAACGTCACGCCCAGCGCTGCCAAGCCGGGCAATCCGACGGTGCGAATGGCGTAGTCGTCCGGGTCCGAGAACAGCTCCAGCGTCAGCGGCAGCTTGGGCGTGAAGTGATAGCGCGCCGCCAAGGACTGCCACTCGCGCTGAATCATCGGCAGTAGCAGCGGCACCAAGAGCGCTTGTTCATCTTTGGGCACGCGCATGCGCAGCCCCCCCTTGCCGCGATCCTGCGCTCGGCTCGACACGTCGAGAGAGAGCACCGTGTACTTATCGGCCAGCGTCTTTTCAAACAGGTCGAGCAGGTTCTTGCAGCGACGGTTGAAGCGGTCGCCTTTCCAGGCCCGGCGCAGCGCATCCACGCCTTTTTCGTCCTGGCCCAAACGCAGATAACCCGATCCAAGATCCGCCAGCGAATAGAAGTCCTTCGGGGAAAGCGCCGTCGCTTGTTCCAGAAGCTGCACGGCTTCGTCGTAGCGGTGCTGGATGACTAGGCGCTCTGCGACATAGCGATGGAAGCTGCTGTATGTCGGATGCTGCGCGAGTACGCGCGCCTGCACGGCGCTGAAGTCCTTGGGCCGATCGAGCAAATAAAGTGCCGCGGCCCGCACGCTGAGCGCTCGCAGATCCTGTGCATTTTGCTGCAGCAGCTGATCGCTGATCGGCAGCGCTTCTTCGTATCGCTCAGCGTCGATAGCCAGCTCAGCTCGCAAGGCCAGCGCCAAGGGGTGTCGCGGATGGCTGCGCAGCGCGTGCGCGATGTTTTCTTCCGCATCGCTTACGCGGTTGCTGCGTTCCATGCGCACCTGCGCCATCAAGGCCAGCGCGTCGGCGTTCTCGGGATCGACGGAAAGAGCCTCGGTCAGAGACTCTTCGGCGTTGTCGGCGCGGTACTTTTCCAGGAACAGATCGGCCCACTCGATGTTGCCCAGAGACAGCTCGAAGAGCTCCTTGCGTTCTTTGGCGGCAGCGACGGCATCGCGCAGCGTATCGTTGGCATCGTGATAGCTGCCCAGGTAGCGCGCTGCAACGCCTAGCAGGCGCAGGGTCCGCGGATCCTTCATGTCGAGCAGGCCCGCATCGTGATCGTCAAAGATGCGGTTCCACTGCGCACGCTCTTGGTCGCGATCGCCGCGCTGACGCAAGCACAGGCCTAGCTCGACGCGCACGTCCAGAGCGTGCGGGTCGCGCGCCAGGTGCTCGGTCAGGCGTTTTTCGGCCTTTTCAAGCTGGCCGCTGCGTCGCAACGCCGTCGCGGCCAGAGCTTCCGCCTGCGACCGCAGGACCGACGACTTCAGGCTGGGCAGCACGCGATCGACTGCGCGCAGGACCTCGGCATAGCCGCCGCTGCGCAGTGCAAGCCAGGCGGGGGCCAGCGGGCCGTCGAACGAAAGCGGCTTGGCTGCTTCCGCCTTTTTTGCGACGGGCTGGCTGGGCTGGCCGGCTCCAGCCGAGCGCCTCTTGCCGGTCGCAAGCGGGCTTGGCTTGCCGGCTTTTTTCGCGGCGGGCGACTCGTCTTCGGCACCACGATCGCCGGGCAGGGGCAGCGCGGCTCGGGCATCCGTCCCACCAAACCAGGCGCCTGCGGCAAACGTCCACGTCGCCGATGCCGCGTCGGTGCGCCCCGCGGTGAGCCGTAGCGTCACGAAAAAGACCAGCGCAAGAGCCATTCCAGCGACGGAACACAGGCAGGCCAGGCGAGCCGATCGAGCAGGGCGAAGCATGGCCTGAAGTCTACCGCCAATTCCCCGCAGGCGGCGACGTGCTCGCAGTCTGGACCGCCGAGCGCTCTGCTACACTGCGCCTTCTCTTTTCCCCGCACATGGCTCGGCCTAGGTGGTCGAGCCCCAAGGAGATCTCATGTTTCGTCCACTCGGGTGTCCGCCCTCGTTTTTCCCCGCCCTTTTGGCCTGCGCCACGGCAGCGGGTTGTACCAGCCCACCGACGGAGCTTCCGCCACTGCCCAGCACCGGCAGCGGTCAGTTCTTGGCCGTCGCGACCAGCGACTTTCAGACAGGAGCCCTGCACACCATTGAGCTGTCGACGCTGACCGTACGCCGCGACATCGATGTAGTCGATGCCCAGCCCGTCGTGCGCACCTATGGATCCAAGGTCTATGTCCTCGATCAGACGCACGGCACAGCGCGAGCGTATGACACAGCTCAGGAGTTCGCGAACCCGACCGAGCTGCTTCTGGCCAAGCCGCCCGAGGTACCGGCTGCCCAGGCCAATCCGTATGACCTGTATGTCGATGCAGCGAAGAACACGGCCTATGTGACGCTCTACGGCGGCTTTGGCTCGACGGCGGTGACGGGCGCAACGGCTTTGGGGGTCATCGATCTTCTGCAGCCGACGGCAGGGATTCGCTCGTTCATTCCACTTCCCGTCGCCTCGGGCGATACCGACAACAACCCGGATGCGACGCGGCTGCTTGCCTGTGGCGACTCGCTGTACGTGCTCTTGCAGGACCTCGACCGCACGACGTACCGCCCCGTGGGTCCTGGCCGCTTGGCGGTGGTCAGCCTCAGCGAAACGCGCGTGCGCAAGACCATCCAGCTCGCCGGAGAGAACCCCACCGCGCTCAGCGTTCTGCCCGGCTGCAGCGAAGCCATCGTCGGCAGCGCCGGAGATCAGCTAAGCGGCGCGCTATCTGGCCGAAGCGGCATCGAGCGGGTCGACCTCGTCGGAGAGCGCTCGCTGGGCTTGGTGCTGCGTGACAGCGATCTCGGCGGCAATGTCAGCACGCTAGAGGCCGTGAGAGGACGCGATGTCTTCGTCGATGTCTCGCGCCGCGTCGGCATGAACTACGAAAACGACGTCTTTCTGGTCGATGCCGTGCGTGGCCAGCGCAGCCAAAAGCTGCTCGGCCCCTTGCGATATGTTCCGTCGCTGCGAGTGGTGGGACAGCGCGTGATCGTGCTGTCGGCGGGCAGCGCGGGCAGCGGCCAGCTTCCCCCCGGCATCTACATCGGTCCGGCCAATGGCGAAGCGCTGCCGACGACGCCCATCAACCTGGGCCTCGCACCCGTCTCGACCGACCTGTACACGCGCTAGCCGGACGCCCCGCCTGCCCAATTTTTTCGTCCACCCGCTCTGCGTTCGCCCCCGCTGAGCGCAGCCAATCCCGCGCGAACACAAAGAAATCCGGCATATACACTACAAACTGATGTAATCTCGTAAGTCACGAGTGCCTTGCGCTGGGCACCGCTCCTGTTCCTAGAGATCCATCTGTTGGCACAGACCACCTGGGCGCAAAAACGAATGGTGGGCGGTCAGAGTCGTTTACATCGACGAGTATTTTCGTAAGGTAAATGCCAACAGAAGACCAAGTTGATTGCTACAAGACCCTTATGGAGGACGAAATGAGTCGTGCATTGCAGGTGTGTGCCGGATTCGTCGGGCTGGGGATGGCCCTGACGCTGGGGTCATGCCTCTCGCCACAGGTCGGGGCGCCGTGTCCGATTCCAGAGAAGGCGACGGAAGAGCAGCGACAAGCCGCGCTGTATAACTGCTTCGCTGTACAGATCGAAACGCTAGCCCCGTCCCGCCCACAGAAGGACGTCGACATCCTGTTCATGATCGACAACTCGCGGTCGATGTCGCCCAAGCAGCAGGCGCTGGCCGTCAACATCCCCAAGTTCATCAAGAAGATCGAGTCCTTTGGGGCCAACTATCAGGTCGGCGTGGTCACGTCGGACGTGGGCACGACGCCCAACGCCAGCTTCACGTACCCCAACCCTGACCAAGCCGAGTGCAACACGTTTACCGGCGATGACGGCCTGCTGCAGATCAAGCCCTGCACGCAGCGCACGAACCTGTCGGCCGAAGCGCGCAACGCCTGTGCCGCGCTGTGTACCAAGCCGGCCTTCGCCAACGCGACCCAGCTGACCACCGATGGCAAGCCTTGGATCTCGAACATCGAGGGCAAGACCAACGTCCCGCCGGACTTGGTGCCGGACCCCATGAACCCCGGCAAGATGCTCGATCAGGGCCCGATCACGGCGTTTCAGTGCATGGCGCTGGTCGGCGATGGTGGCTGCGGCATGGAAGCGCCGCTTGAAGGCGCCCGACGCGCACTCGACGGACACCGCACCGAGAACAAAGGCTTCCTTCGACCTGGTGCGGCTCTGGCCGTCATCTTCATCACCGACGAAGAAGACTGCTCAGTGCAGATGGCGCGACGCAGCGAGACGGCGCCGCCGACCAAGGACTGCCAGCCGGGCCAGCCCGAAAGCTGGGACTGCTTCAACACCGACTATCGCTGCCTGGCGCGCAGCCTCCAGTGTGACCAGCCGATGAGCGCGCAGGGGCCGCACACCAACTGCAAAGAGCGCTCGGACAGCTTCTTGGATCCGATCAGCAAGTACACCAAGTTCTTCGGCTCCCTCACCGACAAGCTGGTCATCAGCGGCATCTGGACGCTGCCATCGACGACCGACGGGGGCAAGCTGGTGGTGCAGCGCAGCGTGGCCGGCACGTCGAGCGCCTTCCTGTCGCTGTCCGGCGGCAGCGATGCCTCGTGCAAATACAACGGCACCGATGGTCGCTTTAGCTCGGTCTGGGGCAATGCGCAGCGCCGCCTGTCCGCGTTTGCCGACAGCTTCGGGAAAGACGACAAGGGCAATCCCAAAGCGCTTCAGCTCAGCATCTGCGACATCGACAAGTACGAGAGCGGCCTCGACAAAATTGCTGAATACATCAAGAAGATTATTGATCCGAACTGCCTGGCCATTGCCCCCAAGATGCTCAATGGGCAGCCGCTGTGCCTCGTCGGGGATGTGGACAAGACTGAGCCGCAAGCGCTGCCCGACAAGCTGTTCCCGATCTGCTCGGCTAGCTGCTGCCAGGGCTGGGCGAATGCGGACCAGGCCAGCACCGAAGATCCCACGGTCCGCGCCGCCTGTGCGGCCGAGGCGCAGGACTGCTTCTGCGCCGTACAAAGCACCAAGGTTTGTTCGGCATCCAAGGGCTGGATCGGTGGCGTGTGGCGCAAGGACTTGCAGCAGCCGCCCTATGGCAAGGAGCCGTCGTTCCGCTGCGCAGGCACGCCGCTTCAGTAAGCCGCTCGCTTTGACGTCCTAGCTTAGACAGGCCAGCGTCGAGACCCGGCGCTGGCCTTTTCATTTTCCATGGCGCTGGGGCCGCAATCGCGATCGCGATACAGTGCGCGGTCATGGATGAAGTCGAGGTCACGCCGTATGAGCTACTCGGCGGCGAGCAGACGGTGCGCAGGCTCGTCGAGCGCTTTTATGACGCCATGGGCCGGCACGAGCCAGAGCTAGCGCGCCTGCATCGCTGCGACGAAAACGGCCAGGTCTGCCGGGAAAGCCGCGACCGCTTCGCGCTCTTCCTAATCGGCTGGCTGGGCGGCCCCGATGACTATGTCAACCAGTTCGGCCACCCCCGCCTGCGCCTGCGCCATGGCCGCGTCCCCGTCGACACGGCCATGCGCGATGCCTGGGTGCGCGCCATGACCCGCGCGCTGGATGAAACAGGGATCAGTGGCCCGGTGCGCGAGTTTCTGGATCGACGCTTCCCCGAAGTCGCCGACTTTCTGCGCAACACACCGGGCTAGCTTCGGTGGGCCGCAGACCAACGCGCGCCTAGGGCACGACGTGGATCTGCATGGTGTTGGTGGAACGACCGCTGCGAAACGGGATGGCCATCGTCAAGATCACCGGCTGGCCCGAGCGAGCGAGGCCGCGATCGCGCAGCATGTTCAAGGTCTGACCGATCAGCATCGCCTCGCTGTCTGCATCGGGAGCCATCATCGGCAGCACGCCCCAATACCCGGCAAGCTGGTTATAGACCTCGCTGCTGCGCGTCATCCCGACGATGGCTGCGGCCGGACGGTACTCCGAAAGCAGGCGGGCACAGCCGCCCGAGTCGCTGATGGCCACGATGGCTGGCGCGTCGACCAAGCGCGAGGCGACCACCGAAGCGTGCGCAACCGCATTGGCAGTGACGCGGATCATCGGCCACGCCTGCTGCGACGTCAGGCGATGGAAGCGCTCGCTGGCTTCGACCTCGCGCACGATGCGATCCATGGTACGCACGGCGAGAAGCGGGTACTTGCCCGAGGCGGTCTCTCCCGACAGCATCACCGCATCGGTCGAGTCGAAGATGGCGTTTGCTACGTCGCTGGCCTCGGCGCGCGTCGGACGCGGCGTACTGGTCATCGATTCCAGCATCTGCGTCGCGGTGATCACCAGCTTGCCGCGGGCATTCGCCATCTCGATGGCGGTCTTTTGCACCAGCGGTACTTTTTCCGGGCCTAGCTCGACGCCCAGGTCACCGCGGGCAACCATGATGCCGTCGGAAGCATCGATGATCTCAGCCAGGCAGTCGATGGCCTCGGGCTTTTCGATCTTCGAGATGATCAAGGTCGGTGCCCGACGCTGCGCATCGGGAATCTCGGCTCGCGCCCAGGCGATGGCTTCTCGCGCGCTGTGAACATCGGAAGGCGAACGCACAAAGGACAGCGCTAAAAAGTCGACGCCCAGCTTCTGCCCGAACACCAGATCCGTGCGATCTTTGTCGGACATCGACGGTGCGCTGACCTTTACGCCGGGCAGGTTGACGCCCTTGTTGTTCGAAAGCGGACCGCCCACTAAGACGCGCGTGATGACATCGCGCGCTTGTACTTCCAGCACTTCGATCTGCAGCAGTCCATCGTCGAGCAAGAGCACGTTGCCGGGCTTTACATCTTTGGGCAGGTGCTCATAGGTGATCGATGCGCGCTTGGCGTCACCGACGATCTCATCAATGGTCAAGACGAACTCAGAGCCCGGCTCTAGGATGGTGCCGGGCTGGATCTTGCCGACGCGGATCTTGGGGCCTTGCAGATCCTGCAAGATGGCTACGGCTCGCCCACGCTTGCGCGCCGCGTCGCGGACCGCCTGATAGGTGGCGGCATGATCGGCGTGCGCGCCGTGCGAAAAGTTCAAGCGCGCGACGTCCATGCCTTCATCGATCAGGTGACCGATAACCTCGGGACTGCGACTGGCCGGACCGATCGTGCAGACAATCTTGGCTCGACGATACGGACTGGCGGCCGGGTGCTTCTGCAGCGAAGACGAAGCCATGAAGTAACTTATATCGCGATCGTCCCCGCGGCCGGTCACGGTTTTTGCGACGACTTCTGAACCGCTCGTTCCGCGCCGCAGAATTTTTCTTCGAGTTTTCCTTTGACCGAAAGCCGGCGGCCTTGGTAGAACACTCGCCGGTTCACGACATAGCTTCAATCGGGGCGTGGCGCAGCCTGGTTAGCGCACCAGTCTGGGGGACTGGGGGTCGGTGGTTCAAATCCACTCGCCCCGACAAGCGAGCCCGCGAGGACAGCAAGGTTCCTCGCGGGCTTTTTTCTATTCCGAGTCGCTGTTACAGTGCTGAGCATGTCTATGCAAGCACGGCTGCGATCTTCCCATTCCCCCCGCACCTTTTGCGTGTCTGCCCGCGTAGCAGGGACGGTTGGTGGCGCCGCCCTGTCGCTGATTCTTTCGCTGACGCCAGGTTACGCTGAAGCGCAGGCCGTTCCTGCTGCAGCTGCAAAGCCCGCGGCTGCCAAGCCGCCCGCTGGCAAGCCCGGTGCAGGCAAGAAGACCTTTGGCAAGGGTCGCGGCAAGGAATACCACGGCGAGGCGACTCCCAAGGACATCGTGCCGGGGTCGAAAGTCATCCTGGCCCTGCTTGAGCTGGGTACCAACCGCATGGCCATCGGCAAGATGGAAGAAGCGCTGCAGGCGTTTACCGATGCGGTGCAGCGCTTCCCGCTGGAGCCAGACCCGTACTACATGCGCGCCACCTGCTATCAAAAAATGGGGCGCTTGGCCGAAGCCGAGGCCGACTTTCGCGAGGGCATCAGTCGCGATCCCAAGAGCAGCAAGCCCGAGACGCACAAGGCCCGAGCCGAGCTAAGCCGCGTGTTGATCGAGCGCGGCCAGCACGCCGCCGCCATCGAGATGCTAGAGCCGCTGTCGCGCGAGAAGCCGACCATGTTCGAGGCGCAGTACAACCTGGGCGTCGCGCACGAGGCCATGCGGCACTGGAATGAGGCCATCGCCGCGTTTACCAACGCCACCAAGCTCAAGCCGCTCGACGCCAAGCCGCGCTACTCGCAGGCAGATGCCTACTATCACCTGGGGGACACGCTGCGAAAAGCGGGGCGCCTCGACGAGGCAGAGGCTCCGACGCGCGAGGCAGTGCAGCTGGCCCCGGATCGCCCGCACACCCACTTCAACCTTGGCAGCCTGCTGACCATGCGCAAAAAGTACGACGAGGCCATCGGCGAGCTTACGGCAGCCGTGCAGCTCGTCGAGCCGATCATGCAGAGCGGCACCGAGGACGAAAAAGTCGAAGCCAAGTACATGCTGTTCCAGTCGCACTTCCGACTGGGCGTCATCTACTTGAATCGCGAGCGCCTAGCAGATGCCGCTTCCGAGTTTGAAAAAGCCAAGGCCGTCGACGCGACGCCGGAAGTCCTAACCTATCTGGGGCAGACGCGAGCCAAGCAAGGGGACATTGCCAAAGCCGAAGCCGAATTCCGCGCCGCCTTGGCCAAAAGCCCGCAGCAGCACGCCATCCGTCTTCACTTGGCGACGCTGCTCGTGAACAACAAGCGCTGCCCAGAAGGCCTGCGCGAAGCCGCTCTGGTGCCCAATGAGCCGGCCTATGCTGAGACCGTGAACCGCATCAAAGGGGTCTGCGACTATCAGCGCCAGATGGATGCGCGCGGCGGCAAGTAGTCCCCCCTGGGTTTCGCCTGACTCGTTGCCGGCACGAAGCCCTGCACTGCGGCGGGTACGCTCGCAGTCAGCGCACAGGCTTGATGGCCATCGGTGGTGCCTGTCGCTCTTTGCTGACGTCGACGGGCGCAAACGAGGTAGCGGTGCCCGTGCTTGCGCCACGCGGCACCGACCCGCCACTTGATCGCGGACGCGGTGGCGAAGGATGCATGGGCTCGGCCTTTTCCGCAGCACTCGGCGCAGGCGCTCGCTTCGGTGCGGTCGTTGCAGCAGGCTGCGTCGAATCGACGCGCAGACTGGCTGACGGCACGGCGGGCTGCGATTTCTGAGCCTGCCACCAATAACGCCCGGTGCGCGCTTTGGCGATGCCCGTGCCCACGCCGGCAGAGATTGCAAGTCCCAGACACAGCCCCAGCCCCCAGGTCTGCACACGCTCGCCGAGACCGTCGCCTTTTCGCAGAATCGTCGCGAAGCGCAGGGCAAGCTGATCCCCCTGTGGCCGAGCCTCGGGCTGCTTGTGCAACAGATCATCGAGCAGCACATACAGCGAATCAGGCAGGCCCCTCGCCAGGTGGCGCAGCGGGCGCGGCGCCCCGAACATGTGCAGCACCACCATATGCCCCGGTCCGTCGGCCACATGGGGAAGCTGTCCACTCAAAAGCTCATACATCAAGATGCCGAGAGAATAGAGGTCCGACTGCGCCGTGATGCGCTCGCTGCCCTTGCACTGCTCGGGCGACATATACGCAGGCGAGCCCATCAGTGCCCCGGTTTTTGTCTTGAAGTGGCTCGCGTTCGCCTCGTCGAGCAGCTTGGCAATTCCAAAGTCCAAGACCTTGACGCGCATCCCACCCGGAAGCTGCGCATCCTCAACCAACATGACATTTTCAGGCTTCAGATCGCGGTGGATGATGTTTCGTTGGTGGGCGGCGCGCAGGACGTCGAGGATCTGTTGCGCGTAGCCGACGACTTCGCGCCATGGAAGCGGGCTGCCCCGACGCTTCAGCAGCGCAGCCAGTGTCTCGCCGCGCAGAAATTCCATCACGATATAGGGCGCCCCGTCGGGCTGCTCGCCCAGGTCGGCGACTTGCACAGCGCCGGGATGCTCGATGAGGTTGACGGCACGCGCCTCATTGACGAAGCGAGCCGCGCGCTCTCTGTCCGTGGCCAGATCGCGACGCAGCACCTTGATAGCGACGCGCCGTTGGATGGTCGTATGCACCGCTTCGTACACGATGCCCATGCCGCCCTTGCCCAGCACGCGCAGTACGCGATACGGCCCTAGCAGGCTACCCGACGGAAGTTCGTCTGTAGATGCGATGACGATCGGCTCACTCATGGAACAAAGCAGAGCGCACGCACCGGCTGCACGCAGGACGACCTTGCGCAGCGCTCCCCCTAGCTCAGCATCACCTTCGGCTTGGCGTGACGTCAAGCCGCGCCTGCTGCTGGACAACCATCCAACGATCGGCTGATCGCTACGGAACACGCTGCTCAGCGACGGGAAATCATGCCAAAAAGGGCTTGATCCACATGCCGGGATTGCCGACAGTGAACAGGGTTCCACGGAGGCAGTCGCATGCGTGTCCTGTTGGTCGGCTGTGGTGGCATCGGCGGCATCGTCGCTGCATCGCTCGCAAAGAGCGGCACCACGTTGGACATCATCACCGGCAACCCTGAGATTCAACGCGCGATTCAGACGCAAGGCCTGCGCGTGCGCGAGCTGGACAGCCAGGAGTGGTCGACGCCTGCCACCGGGCAGGTAGTGGCGAGCGCGGGGGAGCTTGCGAGGGCTCTCGCGGCCTATGACCTGTGCTTGCTGTCGACGAAGACGACGACGCTGGAAGCAGCACTGCATGAAGTGAAGCCACTTCTGCAGCCACAGGCCGACGTGGTGCTGCTGCAAAACGGCCTGCCGGAAGAGCGCGCTGAGGCCATCTTGGGGCACAAGCGAGTCATTGGCTGTGTCGTCGGCTGGGGCGCGACGCTGGTCGAGCCAGGATTTTCGGCCCGCACATCGCGCGGAGGCCTGCAGCTTGGACGTCGCCGACCGATGGAAGGCGAGCACGATGCCGGTCTGCAGCGCGCGACCGATCTATTGGGCAGTGCCTTCGCGACGCGCATGGTGCGCGATCTCGACGGCGTGCGCTGGAGCAAGCTAGCCATCAACTGCGCGACTAGCACGCTTGGAGCGGCCGGTGGGGACACGCTGGGCCGTCTGCTCAGACAGCGCTTTGTCCGTCGCCTAGCGCTTGAGGTCTGGGGTGAGCTTGCGCACGTGGCGCGAGCCGAGGGCATCAAGCTGGCCAAAGTCGCCGGCACGCTCGACATCGACAAGCTGGCCATCACCGATGCAGAACGACGCATGAAAGTCGGCTCGCCAGCCCTGTTTCTAAAGCACTCGCTGCTGCTAGCGATTGGGCTCAAGTTCCGACGCATGCGCAGCTCGATGGGAGTGGCGATTTCGCGCGGACGCAAGCCCGAGATCGATTTCCTAAACGGCGAGATCGTCCGTCGCGGGCAGCGGCTGGGGATCGCCACACCGGTCAACCACGCGCTGGTCACGCTGATCCACGACATCGTGGCGGGCACGCAGCGCCCAGGGCTCAACACGCTGTATGACCTGTACCGTCGCACCTGCACTCCGGATCCGACGGGAACGTCGCGGTCTCAGCCGGCGCTGCCGCCCCTTGCACCGCAGCCCAGCGAGACACAACTGGACCGCGATCGCTAAGGCGTCGCACCGGCCGGTGGCGCAATCTGCTCGATCGCGGAAAGGACGATGCGCGGCGTCAGAATCGTCGGTAGCTCGATCGGTACTCGCGTTGGATCGCGACCGTACAGGGCACAAAATGGGATCGCGCTCTTGCCGAATTCGGCCAGCGCCTCGGTAATCTGCGGGTCATAGCGCGTCCAGTCAGCCTTCATGGTCACGATGCCGCGATCATGCAGGTGTCGACGGACCGCTGCGGACTGCAGCACCAAGCGCTCGTTCACTTTGCAGGACACGCACCACTCGGCGGTGAAGTCGACCAAGACGGGCGTTCCGGCCTGGCGATAGGCCGCCAAGCGCTCTTTGGAATACGGCACCCAAGAAAGCGGCGGTGGCTCACCGTGGCTGGGGGCCCTGCCTGCGCTCGGCTGGATCGAGCTCGACGCGACGGGCAGCGGCGATGACTCAGACGGAAAGCCAGGCAGCCACGCGGGGGCACTGGCGCCGACCAGGACCAAGAGCACACTCGCGGAAACGGCCCGCATCGAGTGCGGCCAGCGATGCAGGATCCAAGCGGCGACACCGACGATAAGAAGGCACACCAAGAGCGCCACCACACCCATGCCACTGGCCTGCACAGCGAGAATCCACGAAAGCCACACGATGGTGCCCAAGAGCAAAAAGCCCATCAGCTGCTTGAAGGTCTCCATCCACGCCCCCGGACGCGGCAGCACGCGGCGGACAATGGGCAGCCACGAAAGCAGCACATACGGCAAGGCCAAGCCAAGCCCCAAGGCCGTAAAGATCGGCAGCGAAACCAGCGGTGGCTGCGTCAGCGCAAAGCCCAGGGCCGTGCTCATAAACGGCGCGGTACACGGCGTCGCCACCAGGGTCGCCAGGACGCCCGTGACAAACGCCGAGAGCAGGCCCTCGCCTCGACGCTGCGCGACGTCTGCCGACACTTGGCCAAGCTGCGTCAGGCCCAGCCCCAGCTCAAACACGCCGAGCAGGTTGAGCCCCATCAGAAACAGCAGCGCCGAAAGTGCAATCAGAAAGCGCGGCGACTGCAAGTGAAAGCCCCAGCCCAGCCGCTGTCCCGTCAGACGCAGCGCGATGAGCAGGCCGGCGAGCAGCCAAAACGAGACCAGGACTCCAGCGGTGTAGGCCGCGCCTTGAAGACGCGCCCGCCGTCGATCGGCCGTAGCAATCTGGACGAGCTCAAGCGCCTTGATCGACAGCACAGGAAACACGCAGGGCATCAGGTTGAGCAGCGCACCGCCCAACAGGGCAAACAGCAACATCCAGCCCAGCGACTGCGTTTGCGGCGGAGTGCCAGGCGACGAAGGCCGCGCGACATCGATCGGGCGCAAGGACGCAGGGCTCGACAGAGCAGCTTGCGCGGCCGGCTCTGCCTCGACACGAACCGGAATGGCGACCGAATAGGTCTGAGCTGCAAGCCCGTCGGCCGTGAGCTGCAGCAGGCCCGTCAGCGTCGGTGGTGGCGTGCGCAGCTGTTCCGAGCGAGGCAGCCTGAGCGAAAGCGTCCGCCCAGCCCACGTAGACGGCGCCTCAGCCCCTAGCTCAAGCACGTCCGCCTGCAGCGGAAAGAACTGCGCACGCCGCGCGGAAGTCGCCGCAAAGGCCGCGTCCACATCGACTCGCACATGAAACGCCTGCGCACCCAAGAGCGCACTCGCCTGCATAGCCGATGGCAGCGGCTTGGGCAGTGCCGCTTCCGCCGCGGCAAACAGCGCCGCTCGCTCTGTGTCAGTCGATAGGCCAGCTTGGTTCGACGAGGCGACAGGCACCTGCAGCACCAGCGTGGCACGACCCGGAATGCAGGGCTCGCTGCAGACCAGCCAGCTCACATCCGCGGTGACCTCTAGGCTCTTGGGCAGGCCACGCTTTTTGCCTGCGGATAAATCGGACGGTTCAGGCGGTTCGGAAAGGACCAGCGGAGCCACGAGCACCACGTCGCCTTCGTATCCAAAGTTCACGAGGGGACCGGTCTGCAGGCGCTTGGGAGCCGGCCACCTGAGCGCACCGACGCGCACAAGCTGGCTCAGATCGCCGGCCGCAGCGGCAGCCTTCCGATCGCCTGCGCGCACCGTCCAGCGAACGCTGGGCGCCTGCCCTGAATCCCCTGGGTTCTGCCAATAGACATGCCAGCCGGGTTCGAGGACGAAGCGCAGACCCAGCAGGCTTTCCCGGCCCAGCGACAGAGCCGCGTCCTTTGCCAGAAGCTCGACGCGGACGTGCGGTGCATCGACCGCGCGCTGGGGCTGCGCCTGTGCCGTCGAAGAACGTCCCAAAAGAAGCAGGCAGAGCCCGATCGCGCCCAGCAGAAAACGGTGCATGCCCATATGAAGTCCCTGTCTCAACGAACGCCTCGGCGAGCGCCTCTGTTCCAGCGTGACAGAGCGACGCCCGGCGCGCCGAAAAAACAAAAACCCCACGCCGACCCAGAGGTCGCAGCGTGGGGTCTCCGTTGGGCTCGGCCGAGATCGGCCCGAAGCTCAAGCGATGCGGCGAGACTACTTGGCGTCGCCTTCCTTCTTCTCGCCTTCGGCCTTCTTGGCCTTGCCCTTCTTGGCGGGCTTGGCGGCGTCGCCTTCCTTCTTCTCGCCCTCGGCCTTGGCAGCGTCGCCGGCCGGCGTCTCGGGCGAGCCCGGATCCTTCTTGGCCTTGGCGCCCTTCTTGGCGGGGGCGGGCTTGGCGGCGTCGGTGGCGGCCGGGGCAGCGGCGGTCTCTTCCGCCATCACAGGGGCGGCCAGAAACAGGGGCAGAGCGAACAGAGCAAGCTTGGAAAGGGTCTTCATGGTGCGTTCTCCTTGAGAAGTGCGCTGCTCAATGCGGCGCATGCCCGAAGACTCTTGCGGATATCGTGCCAATCGCACGCGGTTCCTGCTCCACGACCGCCCGACCGGCTCGCTATCCGACGAGAAAACGACGTGCCCTGGCGCCGTAGAGCGCCCCACGCAGCCGGACCAAGGCCCTGGCAAACTCGCCACGTCAGCTCACCTGCGTGGTTTATTTCGCCTCACCAAGACAAGGGTTCGTTTCTGCGATTACGAAGCGAATTCTGCCCTGATCGAGCGCAGCACAGACGTCAGCGTCCAGTCAGCCAGTTCCAAGCGTTGCTGATGCCCTGGTCGACGTCGATCTTGTTGCCAAAGACGTTCAAGTCCAGGTTGCCCTGGGACAGGTTCACGTCGGCTCCGACTCCGTTTTGACCGCCCACATTGACGTTGGCTGCGCCCTGCGACAGGTTGACGCCCCCCGAGGCCTGCGCCCAGTCTCCAGCGGTCAGGTGCGCGCCCAGTACGTCGATGCTGCTGCCGGCCATGTTGACGCTGCCCTGCGCCGAAAGCTGGCCCGCATTGACCGAGCCCTGCGTCTGCAGCTGCGGATTGATGGCCGCATCCAGCCTAGGCAGCTTGGTGTCACTGAAGCCGGGCACAAACGAGTTCAGGCCCGAGTTCATCATCGGGCCGAGCCAGTTGCCGACGAAGGGCAGGTTGCTCGCTCCGTTGATCAGGTCCTGCCCGGTCCACTCTGGCGTGCGCAGATAGATCGACGGGTCCTTGGCCTGCGTCTTGTCGACGAAGCTGCCGCTGATCGGACTTGCCGATTCGTGGATCTTGCCGTCGGGCCCTTTGATGTTGTCGCCGCTTCCACCCGTGGCCTTGAGAAATTCCTGATAGTTCGCGTCGTTCCACTGCTGGTGCTTGCCCTGAGAATCCAGCCACGTGGCGTAGCGCATCATCGTCGTGGCGCGATCATTTCCGACGATGTTGTGCGAGCTGATGATGTCCTCTTGGCCGCCCCGATCGATGCTCGCATCGTAGTAGTTCTGGTCCCCGCCCATGGCCATACGGATGCCTTCACCGACGGGGCTGTTGAGGTAGTTGTCCTTGCTACCGCTGTGCCCTGTGATGTTGGTGACGTTGACGCCCAGCTTCTCAAGCACCTCGCGCTGGTGCGGCGATATCGCCATGTCGTACCCGACCACCGAGATGTTCTTGAAGCCGCGCTGCGCGAGCTCTAAGGCCGAATAGAAGCTGCTCTGTCCGCCGCCGCTATGGCCCGTGATCGAGATGAACTCGTTGGCCAGCTTGGGATCGGTCGCTGGGTTGCCGCCGCCCGCCATCAGCTTGGCCAGCTCAGGGTTCGAGGCAATCGCTGCGTCCGCCCCCTTGTTCCCGACGTCCAGCGCCGACATGTACTGCTGACCGCCTTCGCCGCCGATCTGCACCGGCTGGCTCAGCGCGGCCTCGTCGATCTTTAGCTTGCCGTCCTTGCCGATCTGGACCGCGTCGCCCATGCGCGCGAACTGCGACACGGCCAGCGCGTCATAGCCCATGTCGACGGTGTTCGCCTGATTTGCCTGGTTTCGCGTTTTTTCGTCCGAGCTATTCAGCTTGTCCGAGGCAACGTTGTGCTGGCTCTTCTGATCGGTGCCCGGCTTGTTGCCTTCGTACAGCGCGACCGAATTCGAGTGCCCAGTCACCGTTTGACCACTCGCCTGCGCGTTGTTCGACTCGTCGGTGATGCCCGTCAGATAGACCGATGCAAAGGGGCTCTGGTACGCCTGCTGCTCGCTGTGATCGGTGCCTACCCCTTGGCTCTTGCTGCCCGTCGCCGAGGCTGGAGCCTGCCCGCCGGCCTTGGCCTTGACGTCCTGACCGATCTTCAGCGCTTCCCACCCGCTGACCGTCACGGGCTGGTCCAGCTTGGCTAGCTGATCCGCCGGACGCGCGCCATCGGCTGCCGCCTGCAGCGCAGGAGCCGCCGCTGACAGCTTGCTGCCTGCCGGCGCAGCCTTGCCCAGGCCAGCTAGAGCGGCGTTCTTGACCGCTTGTTTTCCGTCGCTACCGCCCTTGGAACCAGCCGCTGTACGCGCCGCGTCGATGGCCCGCTTGGCTGGCGATGTTGGGGTGGACGCCGGACTCAGCTTCCCTGCCGACTTCCCGCCCGTCTTTCCCTTTTTGGCATCGCTGATCGGTGCCTTGCCAGGGACGCCGGCTCCCCCCTTGCCCTTGGCCGCGCCCGCCCCCAGCTTCTTGCCGTCGTACATCCCCACAAACGGCGCCGCGCGATCCTTGGCCGGAGCCTGTCCCAGACCGGCCGCCCAGAACGGCGCCCCACTCAAGCCGGCCGCAGACTCCGTCGCGGATCGCAGCCAAGACCCCGCACCAGCGCTCCCCTGGGAGTGCAGGCTCGTCCCGCTCTTGGCATCCACCGATCGCCAAAGGGACTGCAACTGACTCTGAGCCGCCGCTTCACTCTCGTCGTAGCTCATGGGGCCTTACCACCTGCTGCAGACGTGGGTCCGTATCTAAAGTTGTCGGCGGCCCGTCCAAAAAGTTACCCGGCGGACTTCCGGCGCACCGAGGTACGACCCCGTCGCACCTGCCAGATCCCCAGCAGCCCCCAGAGCCCCCAGCTTCCTACGATCCCAAAGGCGAGCAACAGGGGTGCGCCCACGTGCCCGCGCGAGTGATCCGTCATGCTGCAGCCGCCCGCAGTCATGGTCGGGGGAGCGTCCATGGCAAAGCCGTTTTCAATCTGCCCGGTTGTGCCGCCGCGATCGCGCAGAACCCCCCTCGGCGAGCCTCCGGCCAGCGCGGCAAACTCAAGCGCTGCGTCCACCCCACTTGCGGCGAGCACGTCGGCGCTGTTGCCCGTGATCGAACAGTCAACCAAGTCGACGCTGGCGGTGGTCTGCGTGATCGGAGCCTGGGCTCCCGGATCCAGCGCGAACAGGCCAGCGCCGCGCGACCGCGGTGTGACGTCGCGCAGCACAGGCAGCCGCGACACGCCAGACTGCACCGTGTTCTTCGTCAGTGTCGCCTTTTCCAGCGTGAGCTCAGCCGCGACACCAAAGAGGCCGGCCCCCAGACCGAGGCCGCCGACCGCCCCGCTGCCGCCCTTGGCGCTGTTTTCCGACAGCGTGCTGTTGCGCACAGTCACCCAGCCGCCGAGTGCGAAGATCGCGCCCCCCGCCCCCATGCCGCCGCCCGCCAGAGCCGCAACGCCAGGGACAAAGTTGCCGCTGCCGCCGCCAAAGCGGCTGGGCGCTCCGCCCTGCAGACCAGTACCGACGCCACCGCCGCCGCCAAACCCTCCCATTCCCCCCGAGCAGGCCACCGCTTCGGGCTTGCCAAACTCTAGGCTGCCTGCGCCACCTCCCCCGCCGCCCGCGAACCCACCGCCGCCGCCGCCGCCTGCGCCTGCATAGGCGGCTGTCGGGTTCGCCACGCCGCCCGCGCCCCCCCCGCCGACACCCCCGCCCCCCCCACCGGCTGGCATGTTGAGACCGCCGCCACCGCCGCCACCATATGCTCCGCCGCCGCCGCCATGGTTGCCTCGGCCCGCATTGCCGCCATCGCCGCCGTTGCTATAGAAGCCTCCGCCTCCGCCGGCTGGAGAGGCGTCTCCCTTGTTCGGCAGCGCCAGTACCGCTCCGCCTCCACCGCCGTGGCTACTTCCGCCCCCTGCCGCAAGCGCGCCGCAGCCACCGCCTGAGCCTGCCAGCCAAGCCGTCTCTGCCATTGGGCCAGCCCCGGCCCCAGGCCCAGCGCCAATCGTCCCCATTTTCGCCGGGCTGCCTGGCTCGGTACCGTGGATCTCTGCGGGCCCGTTGCGCGTGGTGCCGCCCCAGCCGTCCTTGGATCCGCCCTCTGTTTGGTAGGGCCCACTGCCGCCACGCGCGCCTTCAGCGACGCCGGGGCCAAAGCCGCCACCACCGCCGCCCTCAGAGCCTGACATCGCTGCGGCTCCGCTGCTTCCCATGCCACCGCCGCCACCGCCTGCCTTGGTCTGAACCGAGCTCAGCGACAGCTTGATGAGCTGCGCATCATCGGGGATTTCTGGGGCGCTCCCGCCCTGCGCCATGTTCCCGGTCAGCGTCACGTTTTCTAGGATCAGCGTTCCCTGCGTGAAGATGGCTCCGCCCAGGCCGGCTCCCCCGCCGCCGCTGCCTGGACCGGGCGCAGGGCTTGTCCCCTGCCCGGTCTGCGTGAATGCCGCCCCCAGCCTGCCGTCGCCTCCCTGGGCCAAGCCTCCCTGCAGCTTCAGGTTGCGCAGGGTTAGCTGGCTCTTGCGCCCTGACGCGGGCGGCGGCGCGACGTAAAAGAAACGAAAGGGCGTCGCGCCTGGGGCGCGAATCAGCGTCGAGTCATTGCCTTCGATCACCACATCCGAGCGAATCGCTGGCAGCGCGCTCGGCCCCATGTCGTTTTCGTTGGCCTGACTGAACGTGCAGGTGCTGTTTGGCGTCAGCCGAATGACCGTGGGCGTCTGCTCGCTCTGCTGCTGCAGCCGAGCCACCAGCATCTCCGCCCCTTCAGGCGTCGAGCACGAGATGCACGGGCTTTCGGGACCGCACGGTGCCTCGCACTTGCCGCTGCCGACATTGCAGAACGTGCCTTTTTCGCACACCGAGCCCGCGGCGTAGCACTTGAAGCCCTCGTTGCTCGTCGTCCGACTGCTCCAGATGGTCTCGCACGAGGCACTGCAAAGCATAAAGACAGCCAGTGTGAGTCGACGCATCGAATCCTCCCTCTGCGTAGTCACTAAGGTGTAAGAGCCACCGACGGGCGATTTGCGGTTTTGGGGCGAGCCGGCGGCAGCGCGATGGCGATCGCCCCGCCAAGCAAAAGGGCGGCTGAGATCCCGACGAGCGCGCCCCCCACCTCGCCCGTGTCGTAAATGGTCTGACAGTTGACGCTCGGCGTGCTGAGCGCGTTCACGCACTTGTTGTCGACGGACAGAGCCGAGAGGCCAAAGCCAAACAGCACCGCCCCCGCGCCCATCGCCACACCCCCCGAGAGCAGCCGCCACAGCGGACGACTCGGCTGCTTGACATAGATCGGCGTCACCGCGGCCGTCGGTGCGCTCGCGCTTGCCTGCAAGCTGGCCAGCACCTGCGCCGCTTCGCCATCGCGCACGTCGATGGGCTGCGAAAAATCCACGAAGCCCTCTTTGCGCAGCAACACCTGATGCCCGCCGGCAAACAGCGGCCCGCGATAGGGCGTTAAGCCCGCCGGCTGACCGTCGATAAACACCAGGGCCGCAGCCGGCAGCGAGACGATGTCGACCGAGCCACGACCCCGCCCAATGCCGCGCTCTAATAGCCCGCTGAGCAGGCCGGGCAGTCGCTCGCGCAGGGCGGTTGCGCTGCAGTTTGGGCACATCAGCACGTCGCTCGCCGCTACGGCACCGACGTTGACATCGAGAAGCTCGACGCTCAGCTTGAGCAGCGGCGGCGGGCCTGGCTGCGCTTCCAGCCGCGTCCGCAGCACGTAGTCGGCTTCACAGCGCTTGGCCTGCTCGACCTCGCAGCGCAGCGGATCGGAACACGCCCCCGGCGCAGGCTCGACACAGTCGGCCGAGTCTCTCTCGGTCAAGGCGGAAAGGCGCCGCGACGTCAGCGAGGCCTCAAGCGCCTGCTCGAACCCCACGTGCTCTGCCGCTGTCTGCATAGGCGCCGTCTGCAGGGGCACGCTCTGTCGCAAGAGCACACCGGGCAGCACCGTCAGCACCAGCGCCTTGGTGGCCAGGTTCACGCGCAGCTCAGCCAGCCGGCCCACGGCCACGCGCACGATGTCTTCCAGACGGGCGCCTCGCCGCTCAAGCACCACCTTGTGTTCGCCGGGCACGACAAGCAGCGGACGCACCAGCGGCAGCACACCGACCACGCGATCGTCCAAAAGAACCAGCGCGCCGCGATCGCCCGTAATGCTGAGCTGCGCCGCCGGAGGCCGAGGTCGCTCGACGATACGCTGCGCCGAGAGGAAATCCGGTGAGTCGCCGCCCACCTCTAGGTTCGGATCCGCCAGATAGCGCCGCAGAAGATCCTGCGCCGCAAGCACGTTCTTTTCGGCCAGCGCGACTTGACCCAGCACGAACAGCGCCTCGGGAGCCTGACTCAGCCGATACGACTGGGCCGCCAGCTTATACGCCGCCGCAAGGTCAGCCCGAGCCAGCGCCGCGCGGGCTTCTTGCACCAAGTGGCCGGCTTGTGCGACGTCGCCAACCGCCCTACCAGCCCGGCCTTTTTCGCGAGCGTCGGCAGGCGCATACGAGACACACAGCCCAAGCAGGAGCCACAGCGCGACAAAGCCGCCCCCATCTCGTGTGCGCGCTCGCTGGTTCATCGCCTGGCCACCCCATTTTATTAATAATTCCGCAACACAGCAATTCGCAATATTCCCCGAATGAAAAAAACATTAAAAATTTAATAAAATAAATAATATTAAGCACAAGATCCGACGGTTACAGTCTCTCGTTCGCGGACTTTTACGTCCTTTCGGTCACTGCCGACTTTGATCCGGTGTTGCCCTGGTGGCAGCCAGATCTTCTTTTCTTTGCAGCGGCTTTTTTCCGCTGTTTGGATAATGACCAGCCCCAAGCGCTTCGATAGCTGCGAAATGGCCGACGAGGCCGTTGCAAGCTGCTTGTCGGTCAAGCGGCCATGCACATGCGCATCGACGACTTGCTGATACATGGTCGCCGCTTCGTCGAAGCGCCCCTGATCTTCAAAGGCCTGTCCCAGATAAAACGTGATCTCACCGGTCAGGTTGGCACAGGGCAGCGCCAGGCCGCGCGCTCGCTCACAGCGGGAATAGGCACGCTCTAAAAGCTTTTGGGCTTTGCTGTAGTCCTTACGATTATATGCTTCAATCCCGCTATGAGCCGCTTCTTCAATCGGCGACGGCGGCACCTCTAATTTGGTTGTTTTCTTTTCGGCAATATCAATCTCTTTCTTGCCGGCCAAAGTAACCAACTGATGCGTTCCAGCGGTCATCTTCATGGCTTTACTTGACAGGTACTGCCAGCGTTTTCCATCAAGCTGCACTTGCACATAATCAGGGCCTTTTAACTGCAGAAGCCCCTCGCCTTCCAGGCCGGCTGAGGCCTCGTCCGCCACTTGCTCCGATCCCGACTCGGCACCGGCCGGCTTCGGCTCAGGTTCCTCTGACGCAGGCTTGCTGACCTCTGCGGCGTCGACGAGCACGGTCGCCAGGCCGGCGTCGACAAGCGACGTCCCGGCGCCAGCTGCACTCGCACCCGCCGCATCCTTGCTGGCATCGGTCGGAGCACTCAGCGCGTCGAGAAGCGCCTGCGCCCTGGCGCGCACGCTGGCATCGCTGTCGGCCAGCAGAAGGCGCAGCACCGGCAGACCCGCCCACGCGCCATTTACCATGGGCAGCTCAGAGGCTGTCTCGGCGGCCTGTCGACGCACCTCGCTGTGCGGATCGCGCGCCGCCACCAGCAACAGAGCCAGCGCTTTATCGACGGGCAGACGCGACAGCGCCGCCACCGCAGCCAGGCGCTCGGCATCGCTGACCTTGCCAAACAGCGCGGCCAGCTCATCCGCCGACGGAACCGGCGCCCCCAGACGCAGAAGCAGGCCATACGCTTCAAGCGCTGCCACGCCGCCTTTTTGCAGAAGCTCACGCAGCACCGGTACCGCACGCGAGTCGCCGCGCTCGGCCAGCTTGCGGGCGGCGGTCAGGCGGACTTCTGGCGAGGCATCCCCCAGCGCCGCGACCCAAAGCTCAGGTGCCCCGTCGAGCTGTTCGATGAACAGGCGCCGCACTTCGGGATCGGGCGTGTCTTTGAACGACAGGATCTGCTCGGCAAGCTGACGATCGCCCAAGCGCGCCAAGATGCCCAGCGCCAGCAAGCGCTCGCTGGCGGGCGCCTTGTCGCCGCGCTCTAGCAGCCGACGCAGAGCCGCCCCCACGTGGCTGGCCAGATCGCGAATGCCGAGCTTGCTCAGCGTCGAAACCAGCCGCGATAGCGATCGCAGCGCCTCGCCCCGCACGCCCGCGTCGCTGTCGTCGAGTGCCGAGCGCAACGCCAGCAGGGCGGCTAGCTCTTTCCGGCGCCCCAGGGCCTTGGCCGCGCTGCGTCGTATGCGGGGATCGGCGTCCGCTAGCAGCGACGCCAGAAGAGCCACGGCATCTTGGCTGCTGCTGTCGGCCAAGACCTCGACGGCAGCCTGACGCATCAGCCAGTCGCGATCAGCCAGCGCACCGCGCGCCCAGGCCAGGCTGCGGGCCGACCACGACGATGGATCCTGGGCAGCCAGCTGCAGGATCGCCGCGGCTGCCGCCTGCCTCAGCGGCGCTTCCGTTGGAGGTTCGAGCAGCGTGCCAAGCAAGCGCGCATCGAAAGACTCGGCACTTGCGCCCAGGCCTTCGCTGCTCAGCACCCGCGTCGGAATCGCGGCGTGGCTGGCGACGACGACATCGCGAAACAGCGGGCGATAAGAAGGCTCGTCTGGGCCGGACAAGAGACGGGCAGCCAGAAGCTGTTCGGGCTCTTTCTTGCGCACCACATCCGTCAGAAACGCGCGAGCGCCACCGTCGCCAAGCTGGGCCAAGCGGGCCGCAGCGAGGACGCGCAGCGACGCCGGACCGACGGTCTGCAGCCTGCTTTGCAGCGAGCTTCGTGCTGCGTCGTCGCCCCCGCGCGCCAAGCAGGCCCAGATATCCAGCTTGATCTCGTCGGGCACACCTTCGCGCCCGGCGTACGTGCGCAAAAGATCGCGGCCACGCTTCTGCGCTTCGGTCGGTCCGGCGTTGCACAGAAGCAAGGCCGAGCGGAACTGCGCCTCGGCATCTTTGCTGTCGAGCAGCTTGACCAGCGCCGCTTCTCCGCTGCCATCGCCGAGCACGCGCAGCGACGTCGCCGCCGCAAGCTGCACAGCCAGCGAGGGCGAATCGCTCAGAGCCTTGCGCAGCGCTGAGGCCGCCTGCCGCTCGCCAAGCAGACCCAGCGTGCTTGCAGCCTGGGCTTGCAGCTCAGGTCCGGCAGCGCTGTCGGCAAGCAGCGCTTCCAGTGAGGCGCGCAGCGACGGTTCTTGGCTTTGGCCCAGGGCCTGTACCGCCCCAAGACGCAGCGCAGCGTCGCTGGGGTTGGCCAGATCAGCGCGCAGGACCTCCAGCGCTTTGGCTCGCAGGGCCAGCATCTCACCCGGCTTCAGCGTCGGCCGGCTCTGCCGTTTTAGGAGATAATACGTAGCGCTCCCGGACGCCGCGATCAGCACCAGCGCCAATGGAACCAGCGCCAGAAGCGGTAAGCGACGGCCGCCGATCACCAGCGCGGCCCCCAGCCCGCGTCCGGCAATCGCTCCTGCCAGTGCCGTCGGCAGCACGGTCTTTTCGCCGCGGGCGACCAGCATCAGGTCGATCTCGCGCTCCAAGACCTGGATGACATCGCGCATCGACGGCAGCCGCTCGTCGGCGGTCTTGCAAAGCAGGCGCTGGACCAAGCTGTCCACGCCCGCCGGCACCGGCACCGCACGCGTCCCAAAGGTCGGCGGCGTGTCGCTCAAGTGCTTCATCAGCATGCCGGCGGCACTGCGAGCGCGAAACGGCGTATGCCCCGTCAGCATCTCGAACAGCACGCAGCCCAGCGAGTACTGATCAGCGCGAGCGTCGATCATCCGGCCATCGATCGCCTCGGGCGACATATAGGCTGGCGTGCCCATGACCGATCCCGGCAGCGTGACGCTGGCCGGCACGTTCAGCGAGTCCCCTGCTTGCTCCACGGCCTTGAGGATCTCTTCGCGGCTGATCGAAGGCTGACTCTGTCCCGAAGGCGAGCTCTTATCCGCCCCGGCGACGCGCGTCGCTTTGGCGATGCCGAAGTCGACGATCTTGACGAAGTCCTGCTGCCCATCCTGCTCGACGAGAAAGACGTTCTCGGGTTTCAGATCGCGGTGAATAATGCCCTTTTCGTGGACGGCGAGTAGGCCGCGGGCGATCTGCACGGCGATGCGACAGACGCGCAGCGGGTCCATCTTGCTTTCACCCACGGGCAGCGCAGCGGGGCTGCCCGATGTGCCGGGCTGCGTCGGGCCGGTTGTGCTGAGTGGCTGGGCCGGCTTGGTGGTGGCGTGGGTCGATACGGGATCGCGGCTGGCTTCGTGGATGGCATCAGCCAGCGTCTTGCCACGCAGAAACTCCATCGCCAGATACGAACGCCCGTCGGGCAACACGCCAAAGTCCGAGACGTACACCGTGTTCGGGTGCTTGATCTTCGTCGCGACGCGCGCCTCTTGCAGGAAGCGCTTCTGGTCTTCTTCCCGCTGCGGCTTCAAAAGAAGCTTTAGCGCGACCAAGTCATCCAGCGCGATGTGCCGCGCTTTGTAGACGACCCCCATGCCACCCGCGGACAGACGCTCGACGACTTGGTAGCGCTCGGCGATGATGGCGCCGACAGTTAGCTCTTGCGAGATGCGCGGTCGACGAGCGCCCGTCGGGCCGCTCGGGTTGCTGCTGCTGCCCAGCGTGGTGGCAAACGGGTTGACGACACCGGATACGCTGGCACCAAGCGGTGGGGTTGGAGTGCCGCTGCTGGTGCTTGCCCCACCGGGTAGAGTTGGCCCACCCGAGACCGCTGTCGGGCCGGATCCTGTCGCTGAAGCAGCCGATCCCGGCGCAGCACTTCCATCAAGCGGCGGGGTCCCCGCCCCCCCCGTGCGTGATTCAGACATGGAAAACCTAAGCTATTTTAACAAAGCTACCGACGAAATCGTCGGATTCCCCCTCGCGCCTGCGCAGCGTCAAGCAAGCGGCGAAGCAGGACACAGATATTCAGCTTAGGGGCACGCGTCGGCTGGACCTTGCAGAGCAGGACCCAGCTAGCGCGAAAGCCAGCCGGCCCACGCCAAAGCCAGCCAGCCAGCCAGAAAGCACAGGCCACCGAGTGGCGTCACGGCGCCCAGCACGCGCTGCCCGCTGAGCGCCAAAAGATACAGCGAGCCGGAAAAGAGCAGCGTCCCGGCGGCAAAGAGCCATCCCGCAACGCCCAGTACGCCACTTGCCCGCGCCTCGGGAGTCAGACGCAGGGCCAGCACCCCGACCAAGACCAGCGCCAGAGCGTGGATCAATTGGTAGCGAGAACCCGTCTCGAAGACTGCCAGCAGATCAGGCGCCAATCGGGCTTTCAGCCCATGCGCGCCAAACGCCCCCGCTGCGACGGCAACAAAACCGGAAATCGCGCCGAGCACAATCCACATGGCTCGCTCCTTGCCTAGGTCGCGCCGTGTGGCAGGTCGGAAATGCCGATGAGCGCCCGCGCCTCGGCGGGGGACGCTGGCTCGCGACCGCACTCGCGGGCGATCTGCACCAGCGCTTCAATCAGCCGACCGTTCGAGTCGGTCTTTTCGCCGCTGGGCAGATAAAACGTGTCCTCGACGCCCGTGCGCAGATTCCCGCCGAGCTCACAGGATCGACGATGCACGGCCCAGACTTCCTCGCGACCGATCAGGATCGTCTGAAAGTGGGCGCCCTTGGGCATCTCATCGACAAGAAGCGGCAGCCACTCGGCCTTGGCCGGCATGCCACTTGCCACCCCCATGACCAGCGAGATATGCGCCGGAGGCCGCAGCAAGCCAACCTGCTGAAACAGCGCGATCGAGCGCACGATGCCGGTGTCAAAGCACTCGCACTCGGGGATGGTGCCCACTTCGTTCATCGCCCGAATGTACGCTTCGACTTTCTCGACGGGGTTATCGAACAAAAGCGGAGGCCACGCCCAGCGGCCATCGGCCCGCGTCTTCAAGTAGTTCAGCGAACCGGCATTGAGCGCCGCCATCTCGGGTCGGATGCGACGCAAGCACGACAGCGGACCGCTGATGTCTGCGCCCACGACGCCCGTCGACATGTTGACGATAAGCTGCGGCACGCGGCTGCGGATCGCGCGATCGATCTCGGCCACCACTTCTGCATCCCAGGTTGGAAAGCGCCCCATGCCCGGCTGCTGCATGCGGTAGTGGCAGTGAACCACCGTCGCGCCTGCGTTGTACGCAGCCTCGGCCGCATCGGCCATTTCGCTCGCGGTCACGGGGACTTTGTGCTGCGCCGGATCGGTCAGCACGCCCGTCAAGGCACAGGTGATGATGACTTTGTCCGCTTGGCTCATCGTGCGTCCTCTCTGCGGCGCTCAGCCGCACTTGCGGATCCTGCCAGGCCCTTGCCAGCACCCAGCAGGTCTCCCAACGCAAACATCAGCATGCCCAGGTGGCTCCAGTCGAAGTCGGGGTCCGATAGGACCTCAGCCAAGCGGCGCACGCTGACAAAGCAGCGCTCGCTGGGTGTCGCCCCCAGCGCCTTGCCCGCCGCCGCCGTCGCGCGCAGCGTCGCAAGCTGATCGTCGCTGAGCTCCGCGCGAAAGACCTGGGCGTGATAGCTCGCCAGCGAGGCCACGAGCTGACGATCCCCGCCCAAAACCGCCTGTAGCTGTTCAGGAGGAAGGCGCAGACCGGTCTCTTCAAAGACTTCCTGCACGGCGGTGTGTCGCGGATCGCTGCGGCGCTCGCCTGCTTGCGCTGCCGAGCCACCTGGCAACATCCAGGCAAAGCCCCCACGGTTACGCACGGCCGCGCGAAACTCGCGCACCAGCACGACCAGGGTATCGAGCGGCTCGCTGCCAGCTTGGCGGTGGTACAGCACGGCGACGCTGACATCGGCACGGCCAATGACCACTTCGCCGCTTAGCTGCCGACGCTCGCCGCGCACCCGCACACGCGGTCGCATGGCCCACAGAAAGGGCGGTCGCCCCATCCCTCGCGAGCGATGCGTCCACTCGACATCGATCTCTTCCAAGAAGTGCCCCGCCCGAGACAGCGCGCGATACCACGACTGAAAGCTTGGGCTACGCCACAAAGACAGCGGGACCGTCCGCTCGCCGGCCCGTCGCACCGCCCCCGGACGCAAGAACTTGACGACCAAGGTGGCGACATCGGCCAGCGTATCGGCGAACAGCAGGCGCTGCGCGGACTGCCGGGACAGGCCCTCGCCATGTGAGCCACAGACGATCATGCGGCCCGTGCGCAGCCAGTCGGCCCACAGCGACAGGGCTCCTGGACCGATGCTGCCCTCGGTAGCGTGCAGCACCAGCACATCGGTGATGGTCAAAGCCTCGGCGAGCCAGGCCTCGTGTCGCGCGGCATCAGACGGCGCGGCCCCCTGCCTTGGCTCGGGAACAAAGACCACGCCGTCGAACCCAGCCTGCGAAAGAAGCGAAAACAGCTCCTCGCGCCATGCCAACCCCGTCGAGCCCGCCAAAAAAACCGAGGCCCCAAAGGCAGGCGGCAAGGCTTCGCCAAGATAGACCACTGTCGGTCTGTCCGGTGACTGCCCGGTCGCTTGGCCAGCGTCGGGATCCAGTGCGCGAGGCGGAACCATGCGTCGATCAGCGCTGCTCGGACGAGGTCCCCATCGGGCGGACCTCAGCCGGTCGCACCACACACTGTGCGCTGGGAATCGGAGGGCAGCTCACCAAGGCCAGGACGGTCTGCGTCATGGGGTTGGCTCCGCTCGACCGAAACGTAAACGCGACCAACGTCGTCGAGCTGCAGCCGGCAAAGCCACACTGGCCCGCAAGCGGCAGCTGCACCGTTGTCTCGTTCGGTGCCGCGGGACCGGTCTGATCCGTCTGGCCTCCGCGGGCCTGGACGATCATCTTGGCGATCTCGGGATCGCGACGCGCCAAGGCCACGGCATCGCGGTTTCCGCTGGCGGATGGCATGGGCTGGGGAATGGGCTGCGGCTTGGGTCCCGGCTGCGGTCGCGGTCCAGGGCGAACCAAGTCCGCCTCTGCTGCACCTGCACAACCGAGAGTCGCCAACAACGTCGCAAGCAAGAGCTTTTGTGTCATGTGTTCGAGAATCACCGCTTCGGAGGGAACGGTCAACGTCTGCCGCAAGGGTTCGGCAGACGGTCTAGACAGCGCGGCGGCGGCGAGCCGCAAGCCCCAGCGTCATAAGCAGCATCGCAAAGAGGCCGGTGGCGGCGCCCTGGCTGCGGGTTGGGTGATCTGTGCTCATCGCGCAGCCTCCCGCGTCCGCCGGCTGCTGGCCCACTGGCTTGGCGATGCACATGTTCTTGCGCACGCCACCGCCCCCAGGAGCATCGGTCTCGGTACAGGCCATCGTCGATGGGCAGGCCCAGGCCGTCGCCGGATCACAGACCTTGGTGCAGTAGCGCGGCGTCTGCACATCGATAAATGGGCTGCACTCGCCCGTGAAGCAGTCTTCTTTGCGCGTGCACTTGCCGCCCAGCTGACCCGGCTTCGGGGAGGACCGCGGGAACATCGACGGCATGCAGATGCTGTCGACGCACTCCAGCCCGCCGGCACACAGCCGATCGCGGTTGCAGTAGTGCGTGCAGATCTGACCCGCGGGCGTGATGGCGCAGGTGCCGCCCTTGCAGTCGCTGGTCTTGTCACACGCAGCACCGTAGGGCCGCAGGTGTTCGTCGGACATGCCAGTCGGCGGCTTGGGCGGAAGCGGCGGAGTCACGCACAGATTGTTTTCACAGCGCTGCCCCGGCGAGCAGTCGTTTGGCACCGAGCAGGTGATCGACGCCGCCTTAAAGCCGCTGCGCGCCACCGCAACATTGCCGTATACGTCATAGGCCGTTGCCGTCAGTTGATAGCTGCCGGCGTGGGACAGGCGCACCTGCGTCGACGAAAACGGCGGCCGAAGCTCGGCGACTGGGTGGTTGCCGCGATAGCCCTTCTCGCTCTCTAGGCTCAGGCTCAGCGTGATGTGATCGATGCCTTCGTTGGCACTGCTGCCGCCGCGCACGGCGATCGTCAGCTCGCGGCCCACGGCCTCGCCGTCTTTGGGCGACACGATCTCGATCATCGGCGCCTCGCGCTTGCCGGGCTTTTCCACCCCCATCGGACGCGCCCCCAGGTTGTCCAGCAGCACCTGATGGCTGTCCTGATCCTCCCCCGGCATCAAGCACGGCCCGCGCGACGCCTTGCCCTTGCGGAAGCCCTCGGCCGGAGTCACCGACGGAAACATGATGTCTTTGTCGTTGTTCGTGTGGTGCAAGCCATAGGCATGGCCGTTTTCGTGCGCGATGGTGATCGCGGTCTGATCCGGGTTTTCTTTCAGCGATCCCGAAAACGCATAGTTCAGGTTCGAGTCATTGCTGTTCTTGCAGTCGACCGGCGAGATACCGACGACGCCCCCCGGATAGCCCACCACGCTCTCGCGATCCCCGACGATGGTCATCTGGTAATCGCCGTTGAGCGGGCGACTGACGACCACATCCAGGTTGAAGTCGGCGTACCAGCCTGCGAGCAGCTTCTGGATCTTCAGGATGTTGCCAAGCCGCTTGCCCTCGTCGTCATTGGGGGCATAGCGGGCCAGCTCGATGGGGTCCGCGGTCTCTAGATCGCGGATGCCCTCGTTTTCAAGCGACGTATCGCCGGGCCGCACGTCGACCCCGTCGAAGTTGGCGAAGAGCACGTGGCGACCGTTGGCGCCCAGCGGCTGCACGCTGTCGCCGGTTCCACGTCGGCACGACGGCAGCACCACCATGTCGCCTTCGATGACCTGATGCGGTGCCGAGCCCATCTCGCAGCGCTCGATGGCGCGGTCGCGGCGGGCGCGCACTCGCTCTAGCTCTTCATCGGCTAGCTGCTCAGCACTGGGGGCGCAGCCGACCGCGACGAGAAACCCCAGCGATGCCAAGGCCCCACGGCCAGACCCCGCAAGCAGAACACGCTGGCGCTGACCGAGAGAAAAAAGAGGGGTGGGAGAACGTAGGCGACGCAGCATGGGGCGGAGTATATCCAGCGCCCATCGCACGGAAAGCACTTTGTTGGCCGGGCCGCCCCAGGTCCACGCCGATTAGCCGAGGCTTCGGCGCAGCGTTTCCATGAACAGGTTGCAGGCGGCGTGAAACAGCGCTCCGGCAAGAATCGAGCCCGTCCAGCGGCGCAAGAGGCCAAAGACCACGCCAGGGAAAAAGACGGCCAGCGCCGCCGGATCAAACGTCACCAAGAAGTGCCCCAGCGCAAACAGGATCGCAGTCAAAAGCAGCGTCTGCCGCGGCGACAGCGCCTCGCCCAGGCGCCCTTGCAGATAGCCGCGAAAAAAGAACTCCTCGGGAAGGGCCACCACCAAGAGCTGCGACAGCACCGCCATCGCCAGATCCGGCGGCAGGCGCAGCGCCACTGGCAACGCCATCGGACAGTGCCACGCAGGCAGCGCATGCGAAAGGCGCCCGCACAGCCGCGTCACATACACGAAATACCCCGCTGCAAACGGCGGGAATACGGCCGCCATCGACAGCACCGCGAACAGCATCCCCTGCCCCACAGGCTTCGCCCGCAGGCCATATTGTTCAAGCTCGCGCCCGCGTCGCCACAGCACCAAGGCCGGCACGTACAGAAACAGCACCGCCGCCACCACCGCCAGGTTCCGCTCGACGAATGCGATGCCGCGCAGGCGATACAGAAGCGACACAACGCCCGTCACCACCGCAAAGGCCAGCAGTGCTTCGCCAAGCGGCCGCTCGTGCCCCTGGCCTACAGGCGAATCCGCGGGGGTGGGCTTGGTGCAAAGCGACGAATCGAAAGAAGTCTTGACAGGTGACGGCATCCTGAGCCTAACTACTCGAACTGGCGCGACGGCAAGGACTGTATCAAGACTTGCACGAAACCCAATCGCGAAGGTGGCGGAACTGGTAGACGCACTAGCTTGAGGTGCTAGCGGGGTAACACTCATGGGGGTTCGATTCCCCCCCTTCGCACTCCCCGCAAAAAGGCTGCATCCCGACGGATGCGGCCTTTTTTGTTTTGGCGGGGGGTTCAGGACGCGGCTGGGACGGCGCCGCAGTGTGCGCTGGCTGCAGGCACTCAGCGAACGGGACGAACACCGCCTCTGCGCTTCAAGCCGAAGCCCACACGATAGACATCGGGCATGTTGATGCGTTCATCGGCGAGGCGTGAGAAGACGCCAATATCGATCAGCTGCTCCAGAAGCCCTGGGGCAAACTCGCCACTGCGCCGAGGCTGGACCCCGCGAAGCTCACGATCGAGCGTCTTATCAAGCCGGGCTGCCCCCCAGGCACTTGCGATGTCCTCTAGGGCACAGGGAACACTCAGTTCCCGCAAGGGCTTCATGACCTCGGCCAGCCAGGGGAAGTCTTCTTCAACCTCGCGCACGCGAATCTGCGAGGCATTCTGGACGCCGCGCTTGATTGCCTCGAAGTGCAGCGGTGTCGAGTGATCGCGATAGTCGGCGGACGATACCTCGGCGGCCTGTCGCGCGGCCGCTAAGAAGGATCGGGGACTGACTTGGCCGTGGGCATCTGCCAAGTGGTTCGGCAGCCAGGAATAGGGATCGCCGCGGCGCTTGTCCTTTCCCATCCAGTCTCCGGCAAGATGTCGGAACATCGCTCGTTGGGCACTCTCTTGCTCGTCGAGTCTTCGGGACGCCAACCAAAACGTACTCCCATCCCCGTGCGGACGTTCGCCCAGCACCACCTCGCATAGGTCATGGAACACCGCAGGCTGATTCGGCTCATTGCAGAGGTAGTGATACAGGAGTCCAAAGAGCTGCAGACGGGTCCAGCGCAGATCCACAGCCGTATTCAGGATCTTGGATGCGTCGGGAAAGCGCCGCAGTTCGGGATCGACCAGCATGTCGGGACGGACAAAGGCCTTCAGGCGGATCGCGCGATAGCCGCGAAAGTCGAGCAGGTTCTGCAGCAAACCCGAGAGCAGCCGACTGCGATCTTCCCAACTGTCGGCGGTACGATCCAGCGCGTCAAAGAGCACCCAGCCCAACATATTGGCCTTCACGAAGCCCTCATCGGCTTCATAAAGAGCCCGCTCGACTTGCTCGGGGTTGCTCTTGACCCAGGCAACCCGCGCTTCCCAGGTATCCACGCTGGGCAGAAGCGGCGAGCCGATGCGGTACGTGGCAATTGCCCGCCAGATCGTCCGCGGCTCGAATGCGCCGAGCAGCCGAGTCAGCGTATCCCGTCCCGGATACATGTCCGGATCCGGCGTCTCTCCAAAGCCTGGCGTAACCAGCAGCCGATTCGGCACCGGCTGCGCGGGAAACAACGCGCTCAAAGACTCCGTTACCCAGGGCTGCTGCAGCCACCACCAAAGGACGCTTTTGCCCGAGCCACGGATGCCGCGCACCAGCGCATGATCCGGGTGAATCGCCTGCGTATGCGCCGCTGGAATATAGATAAACTGCGGCGGTGGCGGACCATCTAGGCGGGCAGGAATGGCGCTTCGGATCGCGGCGCGCAGCTCTTCATTGTCGATGGCCATGGGCGCAGCTACTTTCTGTCTTTGCCAGAGAGCAATAACTCGGTCGCGCGGCTGTGGAAGGCACCAAAGGCAGCGTCCACTTCTTTCGCGTCGAACGCCCCCTCGGCCGTGGGGTCAAAGTCCTGAAACCAGCCATACCACCGGATGGGGATGGGATGATGTGGCGCCTCATCATCTTGCACGGAATAGTTCCAGCCCTCTGTAGGGATCGAACCGCGTCCCATGGGCAGCGATGACTCGTCGTCATACAGGAACTCAGCGAACAGATCGTACAGGCGCTCGCGAAGCCGCTCTAGATACTTGGCCCGTTCGCGATCGGGGACCAGAGCCGCCACCATCTGCAAGTTCTGGCGCAGCATCCGCAGATGCTGTGAGTGGCGGGCCAGCCCTTGAAACAGCAGCCGATAGGCATGCAGTGTCTGCGGTGTGCCGCCCGCGAACAGCAGCCCCAGCGCCCCCAGCCGAGTGAGTGCAATGGCAGCGATATCATGCAGACCCGCTCGACTGTCGAGCAGTACAACATCGGGCCGAAGCTGCATTTCAAGGGCTGAAATGGCGTGCTGCAACCGCTCCGCGAATCCCTGACCCTCCTGCGGTGTGCCTTGATAGAGGCGGCTTAGCTTGGCCACATAATCTCCCGGCTCGGTCCCATAGCAGGGCGTGACCCAGATTTCGCCGCGCAATCCGGCCGCAAGTGGGCTGCGCGCCATCATGTCGGATCGAATGGCCTCTCCCTGCCCGACCGCCGCTTCCACCAAGTAGTCGGCCAAGCCAAAGCGTGGCAGGTGCGTCGTAGGCAGAAGCAGCGAACCCACGCCCGGTGACTCCAGATCCAGGTCGATGACCAAGACACGCTTTCTATGCTCCATCGCCAGATAGCGGGCCCATAGAGCGAGTGCCGTCGATCGTCCCACCCCACCTTTGATACCAAACAGCGTCGCCCGCGGGATGGCGGGTTCTGGATCGAGGGGCGGCAGCAGCCAGTCTTCGCCCGTGATCTGCCGCTCTAGCAAGCGGACATGCTCCGAGAGCGGCTGTAGCTCGGCCGAATCAAAGATGCGCTCGGGCGCAAACAGCTCGCGGGCCCGCAGAAACATCTCGCCCGCAAGCTGGCCCGGACTGTACGCCCCAAGCTGCGCATGCAGCTCAGCCGCTAGACGATCCAGGTCTGCGGATAGGACCGCGACCCGGTCATCTAGCGCAATGCGCGGGCGCCCGAACAGGTCGCGCACGACAATGGGCCGCTGTCCCAGCTCGCTCGCATGCTGTTCGGCAAAGGTCTTGGCGATGTGAAGCGCTTGATCAAACAACACCGGCAACACCGGGCCGGGAAAAAAGCGACTCACAGCAACACTCCGGCGGTGCGAAGCTGATCCAAGATGGCGAGCAGCTTGCCGGCCGCGTCTTTGTGCCGCGTCAGCGTAGCCGTCGGCACCGGCCCATCGCAGCGATAGCGCTGGTTCACATCCCAGTCGTCAAATGGGTTCTTGCTCGGAAGCAGTGCCAAGCCAGGAGCCCGTTGTGTCAGGCTGCCCTGCTGTATCCGCAGTTCCTGCCACTTGTGATTGATATGAGTCTTGCTTTCCGTGGCATAGCGCTGCCCGGATCGACTGCAGGCAGAAAGCTCAATGGCCGCCGCGGCACTGTCCGCAGACAAGCCATACAAGGCGTCGGCATTCTGCGTCCGGGGTGGATTCGCCGACTCTAAATAGTGTGCGTCCTCATAATGCCGACGCGCCGCTTGGACATAGCAACGCACGCTCATGCGCCGCGTCCTTCTGGCCTGCTGCGGTCGATGCCTAGGCTGTGTTCGTGCCGGACTGGGCGTCGCTGCATGGCGGGCACTATAGCGCAGGATGGCCAGACGCAGCGTCAAACGGCGACTGTCCAGCAGGGCGAACCTGGGCTCCTGCGAGCGCCTTGTGCAGCCTGCGGATCGCGTCTGCAGCTCCTGCGAGCGCCTGATGCAGCCTGCGGATCGCGTCTGCAGCCCCTGCGAGCGCCTTATGCAGCCTGCGGGTCGCGTCTGCAGCTCCTGCGAGCGCCTTGTGCAGCCTGCGGATCGCGTCTGCAGCCCCTGCGAGCGCCTTGTGCAGCCTGCGGATCGCGGCCGCAGCCCCTGCGAGCGCCTTATGCAGCCTGCGGATCGCGTCTGCAGCCCCTGCGAGCGGCCTATGCAGCGTGCGGATCGCGTCTGCAGGCGGGCTCCGAGGATCAGCGGTCGCTGGGGGGTGGACTGGGGGGTGGCGAGGGACTGGGGGCGGGCTCTTCGTCTTGGCTGCTGCCGCGGCGAAGCGAGGGGCGGACGCGAGAGGCAAGCTCAGGCTGACCCGCTGCCACCAGCAGGGCCGACAGCAGCGAGGCAACGGCGCCATAGGTTTGATCGAACCGCTCTTGCGCCGCGTTCTTGGTGGCCAGCGTGACCTGCGCCTCGCGTTCTTCGCGAGCCACCGTCGTCAGCTGGGCATCTAGCTGCTTGCATAGGGGCGATAACAGGGCCGCGATCTCGTTTAGATCCAGCTTGGCACCGCGCACCTTGGGGCTGGGCAGGGCTGCCGGGGCCGAACAGGCCTGCACCACCGCCCAGGCAAAGCGCGACAGCGCCACCGCGTCGCGGGGCGTCTCGCCGACCAGGGCCAGCGCGACCAGACCCGGCGTCCCATAGAGGCCCAAGACCGTGGTCCGCAGATCGATGAGCTCGCTGCGGAGCTGATCGACCAGCTCATCGCGGGCAGCGCGCGGCTCGGCATCATCGCGCAGCTCGGCCTCATGCGCGACATCGGCGGCCACGAGCGTCTCGGTGGCGCTGGCCAGGCTGCGCGAAAGGAGCGTGAGGAGAAATGCCACGTCAGGCAGGGACTCGCCGCGCCCGAGCTGGGCCTGCAAGAGTGTACCTAGCTCGCGAACGATGACGTCGCTGTGGGTACTGGCGGCCGCCAAGACCGCGCGGGCGAGCTTCTGACGATCGAGCACTTGTTTCGAGGGCATGCCCCCCCTGTAAAACAAGCGCGCGGGGCCCGTCAACCCGGAAGCAGCGGCGTTCGGATGACGCGGACCACGACGGCAAAGCGCTGGCGTCGCCTACAGCACCAGCGAGTCGATGACGTGGCGCAAGGTGGCGAGGTTGTAGACGACTTCGACGCGGCTGGTGTGGGGCTGATACTGCTGCATGGCGCTGTCGCCGAACATCCAGGATGCGGGCGCTTCGGGGTTTAACCACAAGACGTGGCGGGCGCGACCGCGGATGCGTTCCAGGGTCCAGGCCTCGGGCGGGAAATAGTTGGAACGGCCATCGCCAATGATGATGACCGTGGTGCGCGAGGTGACCGATTCCAAGTGGCGATCGACGAACTGGGTAAAGGCGCGACCGTAGTTGCTGTTGGCATAGACGTTGATGACGCTGCCGGACAGCGCGCGGGTGACGGCGGTCTCTAGCTCGTGGCGCGAAAACAAGTCGGTGGCCTCGCCGAGATCCGAGACGAAGACGAAGGTCCGCACCTTGGAAAACATCTCTTGCAGCGTATAGACGAAGTGCAGCATGAAGCGCGAGACCTGCCGCACCGAGTCCGAGATGTCGCAGAGGATGCACAGGCGCGGCTTTTCGACGCGGCGATGGCGCAAGCGCAGCACAAAGGGGGTGCCGCCGCTCGCCAGCGCATACCGCAAGGTGCGACGCATATCGAGCCGCCCGCGGCGCCGCTGCTTGGGCCGCAGCGAGGCCTGCGTGCGCAGCTTTTCGGACAGCCGCTCGACCTCGCGGCGCAGGCGCGATAGCTCGTCCTGCGACATCTGGGCAAACGGCTTGTGCATCAGCAGATCGCGCCGCATCTCTTCGGTGTAGCGCAGGTTGCGCTTCTCGAATTCGTTGCGGACAAAGGCCCGCGCCGTGCTGCGTAGCTCGCTGAGGTTGGCCTGCAAAAGATCGAGGACCTCGCCGCCACGTCCGCCGCCGCCCCCGCCGGACAGCGCGGACTGAAGCTGCGCTCCAAGCTGCGCAATCTGCGTCTGGGCATCGCTGAAGCGAAGCTGTTCCAAGATGCGCTGCGTGAAATAACCAATCTGCAGCGGGTTGGCCAAGCGCCCGAAGTCGACCTGTGCCCCGGTCAGGCGCAGCAGCATTTCCAGATCGGTGCGACGCAGGCCCAGCGCCATGCGTGCCGTCGGGTCCAGCTTGGCGGCTTGGTCGGCCAAGGCGGCCAAGATGCGCTCTAGCTCGTCTTCGCTGAAGCCACGCGCTCGCAGCGCATCGATAAGCGGCGCTTGGGATGAGCGCAGGATCTGTCCCGGCTGATAAAAGAACAGCTCGAAAAGCTCGTCGAACGCGGTCTGGTCTTCCTGTCGCTTGACCAGCGTGCTGGATAGCGCGCTGCGAACGGTGTCGCGCTCGCCAAGCCCGCAAAGGGACAGCGCCCGCACGGCATCCATGACCTCGGCCGTTGATGTGCGCACGCCGTTTTTCCGCAGAAGCGCGGTGAATTCATGCAGCCGATCCAGCACACGGGAAGCTTACTTCAGGCGGGACTACATCGGAATCTTGGCGAGCAGGCAGATCTCGTCGTCGTGCTGCGATACCGAGATCTCGGCGGCGGCTTCATAGCGAATGCGGGCCAGACCGGCCTGCGACTGGCCTTCCTGCGACTGGCGCTCTAGGCAGCGGATATAGGCATCCAGCGCATCGCCTTGGCTGACTTCGCCGACAAACGCGATCAGCGTCTCGCGCTGCTTGCTGGTGGCGCTGTTGGTGACGCTGATCTCGGCGCAGTTGCCGAGCAAGCGCAAGTCATAGCGCGCCCACAGCGTCGAGGCATACTTGGTCGCGTTTTCCAAGAGCTCAGACGTCGTCATCGCGATCTGGTCGGCGGTCTCGGGCACGATGGACATGCCAACACAGAACTCGCGCACGAACTGGCGCAGGTTCTTGATGTGTACCCAGACTGGTACCAGCTCGATATGGATCCAGGGGGGGTTTCTCGCCAGCATGGTGCTACCGCAGCGGCTCAAGCCGCAGGAACGACTGGGCGACAAAGGTCAGCGGCTTCAGTCCCTTGGCCTGCCAGGTGATGCCCTCGTCGTACTGAACGACGACGAAGTAACGCGATGGCTGCTGCTGTTGCTTGATGGCGAGCAGCCAGTTGACCAGCGCCTTGATGCCCGCTGAGTTCAAGAATTCCAGGCCGGTTACGTCAAGCTGCACCAACTTCAGCGTCGCCTTCAAGATGGCGGGATGCAGCTTGCGCACCAAGAACTCGTCCAGGGCTGCGGCTGCATCGCGAGCATCCGAGTCGCCGCGCAGGACAATCGAGACCGAGTTGTCGGTATCGAGGACCTCCGCGGTCAGCGCACCAACATGCAGTGGTTCAAGTGACAGCCGGTTCATCGTTGATAAGTCCAGAGTCCGCGTGCCGATGGGTACTTAGAAGGCAGCTTCAAGATTGCACGTTCTCGCTTTCGAGAGCAACAGCAGACTGCGGGCTATTTTCCCTGGGTCTTCACGCTCTACAGCGTGCGGCTTTAAGTTGCGCCCGAGCCGCTTAGGTTGCGCGCCACGACCAAGGTCTGATCGTCTTCGAGCTCGGCTGTACCGACGAAGCGTCCGACTTCGCTGAGCAGGGCCTCGCAGATCTCTTCGACGTTGCGGCTGGCGTTGCGCTGCACGGTCTGTCGCACGCGCTTGTCCCCGAACTGATCGCCGCCGGGGTTTGCCGCTTCGATCAGACCGTCGGTGTAGCAGATCAGCATGTCGCCCGGACCAAAGGTCTGGGTGTTGGCCTCGAACTTCGAGTCGCGGCTCGATCCCAAGGGCGATCCCGTGGCGATGAGCGGCACAAATGGCTTGGCGCTGTCGTTGGCACGGAACAGCAAGGGAAAGGCCTGGGCACCGCTGGCAAAGGTCAGGGTGCCGGCGTGCGTATCGATGATCACGGCGAAGCAGCTCATCGTGAACTTGCCGCGCGTGGTGGCGCAGATCGTCTCGTTGAGGCGCGTCAGGATCAGCTCGGGCCGGACATTGCCCTGCATCTCTTGATAAAGCTGCGAGGCACAGCCATAGGCCATTGCACCGACCACCGCCGCTCCGATGCCATGTCCGACCACGTCAGCCAAGACCAACAGCGTGCGGTGTTCGTCGATCTGATAGTGGTTCCACCAGTCGCCCGATAGCTTGCTGGCACTGCGATACACACCGCACATCTGCAGGGGCCCGCGGACCGTGCGTCGCACTTCTGGCATCAGCGTCTGCTGCACGACCTGCGCGTCTTTTAGCTCTTGCGCCATGCGGCTTGCATGCTCCGAGTCCTCGGCCTGCGCCTGCTGCAAAAGCTGCACTTGTTCCGCCATGGCATTTAGGCGCTCAGCAACGCCGGCATGATGGGGAACATCGGCGGGATCAAGCCGCGCATCGAAGTGTCCCATGCCCATCTGTTCGACGATTTCTTGCAGCTTGACGGTCTCAAGCTGCTGCTTGCGCTCGGCGCTCAGCATCATGCCCAAGGCGACACCCAGCCCCAAAAGTCCCAGGCCAATGGTCAACCAGACGGGGACGCGCGGCGGTGCCATGGCCAAGATCACCTGGCCCAGATCGTCTTCGACGCTGGCGGTGTTCAGGACCAGAAACAGCGTGGCCATAAAGGCCTTCTGATGCGTAAGCGGCTGCGCCACCAAGACGCGCTGATCGGCGCGTGCGTCCACCGAGCGCGGAATGCGTCCCGCCGCCAGCGACTCGCGAACGACCTGCGCCCCAAGCCCCGTGAGCGGCTTGGTCGCGCGCGAGGGATCCGAGCTGGCAATGACCGTCATCTGCGCATCTTGATCGACGATGCCGACCTCGACGATCTCGGGATCGGCCTGCATCGTCAGATCCAGCTCGTTTTGGATCAGGTTGCGGTTGCCTTCTGACAGCGCCTGTCCCAGCCGAGGTCCCAGACGGGCAGCGCGCTTTTCGGCCCGCATCTTGACCGACTTGTACGCCACTTCATGCGCCACGCTCTGCGCACGCTTCACGGGGTTGTCGGTCAACGAAAGGATCAGCTGCAGCAACAGGCACAGAATGCCGCCGCCAGCAATGAGCAGCGGAAGACGTTGCTCAGACATGGAGAGCCTGCTTGATGGAGGGTTGGCAGAGACTAGCTATCCAGACGTCGCAGCACCATCACTGTGACGTCGTCTTGTCGAGTGCGTGACCAAGCCATGACATCGTCGATGATGCCGTCGCGGATCTTCTGAGCCGATGGCATCGACGCGTTCCCTTGGCGCAAGAGCATGTCGCGCAAGCGATCCAAGTTGTACTGCACGTTCTGCGGGTTCTTCGCCTCGGTTACGCCGTCGGTATAAAGGACCAGCGCATCGCCCGGCCGCAGCTCGAACTCATGTTCTTCGACAAAGGGGCCGATGTCGTCTTGCAGGCCCAGCCAGGTTCCATCGGTTGGCATCGTCTCGACCTGATGCGTGGCGCGACGATAGACCAGGATCGACTCGTGCGCGCCGGCATAGCGGAACTTGCCATTGCCGTCGTGCTTGAGCAGCACCATGGTCATGTAGTTGTCGTCATGCATGCGCGTTCGCAGGTTGTCATGCAGTGCCGCATTGATGACGCGCAGCACTTCGCGCGGGCTATAGCCCTGACCAATCTCCGGGCTCTGTCGCGCGATCGCCGACAGCATGCTCTGCACCATCATCATGATCAGACCCGGCGTGACGCCATGGCCCGAGACATCGCCGATCGCGATCCAGTGGCCCGCTGAAGCCGAGTGCAGATCATAGAAGTCGCCGCCCACCTCTTCCGCTGGAACCATGCGCGCCGCGACATCGAAGCCATCGAGCGCGGGCTGCGCCGGCAGAAGCAGCGTCTGGATGACCGTGGCGATTTCTAGCTCGCGCTCCAGTCGTTCTTTGGAACGCAGCTCTTCGCGCGAGATGCGCAAGCGCGCGATCATGTCGTTGAAGGCGCGTCCCAGCGCTCCGATTTCGTCGCGGCCCCCGACGGGCACGTTGGTATCCAAGTCACCGCCAGCCACCAGCGCCGTCGCCGATGCCAAGCGCGCCACGCGTCGCGACAGCGTATTGGCCAGCACCAGCGCTGCCAAGATCGCCACGGCAATGGCAAAGAAGCCGAGCTTGAACAAAAAGCCGCGCAGCTGATAGTACGAGCGCAGAGCTTCGTCGAGCGAACGCAAGAGGACAAAGTACGTCTGCCCTGGCCGCATATCGCGAGGCTCTTGCAGACCCTCGACCGGCGCCGTGCGCATCATGTAGCGCTGGCCCGCGATGGTAAGAAGAATGGCCTGCGACCGCGATCGCTCCGCGGCATCGTGGATCGCGGTCGACAGCTCGACGCGATGTGACTCCAGGTGCGAATCGATGGCCGCCGCGGTAATCCGCTCGCTGGTCAAAAGCACGACCTCGGTCTTGGTGCGGGCGCGGATCTCTTCGGCGCGCTCGTTGCCAAAAACCCAGCCCGCGAGAATGATGCCGGCGGTGCGATCAGCCAGCGTGACCGCGTTGCCGGCAATCAAGTACACCTCGTTTTCAAGCGGCCAGCTGGCCATGAACTCACGGCGCATGCCAGGCGCATCGGCCGGCTGGATCAGACCGGGCGGCACCAAGACCGGCTTGCCAAGTGCCGTGACATTGGCCCGCACCGCGCCACCAGGGCTGGCGATGATCATCAGATCAAAGCCCGCGGTCTCACGAATGTCCCGCGCTACGTCGGCCACCGTTCGATCGTCGACTTCGCTTGAGTTGATTACCGCTTTGGTGCGCGGCTCATCGGCATAGCCGCGGTTCAAGGCCACAAGCAGGCGCAGGTTGTCGCGCTGTGCTCGCTGCAGCTCTTTGCTGGACTCTTCGATCTGCGCTGCCAGCTGGCGCTCGACATCTCGCCGCAAGTAGACGCCGATGGACCAAATCGCTGTCACCACCACTGCCGCCACAAGGGCAGTCATGGCCAGCGCGAGTTTGACGGCGAGCCTCACTTACTTCCTCCGATTCGGACTGGCAATGGATGCGACGTGGTCTTGATCACAACAAGCGCCGGTTCACCATAGACCGCCCGAAGCTCTGGAGCGGTCCCAGCGGCAACAAGAGAGAGCGTGACCTTGCTCGGTGCAACAGCGACTGGGGCAAGAGCTGCCCCTGGCCCTGGCCCTGGCCCTGGTGTCGCCGCGGGGGCCGCAGCCGCAGTGGGTAGCTTAAAGGTCTCGACATGCATACGCCCTGGCACCAAGCGGCGGTCTTCGGCGATGCGAACCGCTTGGAAAAACGGCGCCGGCTGCCCCGCAGCATCCACCAGCTGCATGCCGTACGAGCGCTCTTCCGTAGCGATCTTTGTGCCGTTTGCAGCAAAGAACTCCACCCGCAAGAGCATGCGTCGATCGACATAGCCGCTCGGCAGTGCATGCCCAGCGTTGTGCTGAATCTCGACGTTGATCTCACCTGGCTTGGCGTTGCCGCCGAGCTCTAGGCGGATCAGCTTGCCCCAGGCCAGCGCTCCACCAAAGGCATGCGAAGGCACGTTGGGTCGCGGCTTCGATCCGCGGGCCACTTCCTCGGTACCGCGCGATGGCATGTGACAGTCCTGGCACTGCTTGCCTTTGCCGAACTTCTGCCAGTCGGAATAGCTGAGCACGACGGGGATTGCGCGCTTCTCGCCTCCCAGCTGAAACTCCATGCGGTGATGGCAGCCGGCGCATAGCTCGCTCTTGGTATGCAGCACGCTGTACGCCATGTCGTGGAAGTAATGGCCGCTGGCTCCAACGATGGGGCCGTACTTCGATCCCGATGCGGGATCGAACTGGATCGTCGATCCGGCCGGCGTGACAGCCACCTGTTTGATGGTGTGGCAGCCGTCGCAGGATACGCCCTCGCTCGGGCGGTTCGGTTCATCATCGGGCTGGCCATAGGCCATGCTGGGCAGGTGGCAGCTCTGGCAGAGCTGACGCAGCGCTGGACTCGCTGTGCCCATCACCTTGCGATACGCCGGGGTGCGGTTGGCGCGCGAGTGCGCGGAGCCCGTCCATTCGTTGCGGAACTTCTCGTGACACTCACCGCAGCGACTGGAACGTACAAACAAAGCCGCCTTGCCAGGCGTCGCTGGAGTCACGACAGCAGGCGGTGCCTCAGCCGCCACCGTGGCTGCGTCGACGCGCGTGCTCAAATCAGGGGGTGGAGCCGGCGTCGCAAGGTCCGCGGGCTTGGGTGGCAGAGTGCCAAAGTCAGGCTTCGGATCGTCACAGTTGAGCAGCAGTGCCGCCCCCGCGACAATCCAGCAAAGCGCGCTATGGATCCTCGGCCACCGCACTACTTGTAGCGATCGTAGGGTTGGTTGAACTTGTTCAGGTGCGGCTTGTTCGCCGAGCCTTCGCTAACTTCCAAGCGAAGCTCGACTCGCTTGCCCGGCTCAACCTTGACTTGCTGTCTCACCGGCCCCTTGGCCCCACCGACAAACGCCGCCACGCTGTATGTGCCCGGCGGCACCTTGCTCAGCTCGAAGTTCCCGTCGCTCGACGGTGTCGTATAGAACGGGTTTTCGAGGACAAGAATCTGCGCCCACATGTTGGGGTGAATGTTGCAGTACACGTCGACGACGCCCGTCTTTTCAAAGGTCATCGGCTTCGACTCGCCCGAGCGGTACAGGCCCAAGTCGAACGTGTTGCCTTCGCTCAGCGAGAACACGTTGTGGAAGAACTTGTCCTCGTTGGGGAAGTCAACCGTCGAGCCCTTGGTGACCGCGAGCAGCTTGGGCATGAAGGCCTTCTCGCGCTGTGCCATGGCGCGCGGCTTCCGCAGAGCCTGGTACTTGCGCGGCACCGACTCCAGATAGACCACGACGTCGGATCGATCGCTCTTCTCTTTGCCCGCGCGGTCTCGGACCACGACGACACCACCGATGCTGCCGCGCGCTTGCTCAACTGGCGCCTTGGGCGCGGCGGGGGCCGTGCTGCGGCCGGCGCTTGCTGCCGGTGCTTGCTCGGTGTCGCTGCCGCCGGGAGCGCTGACCACCGGAGAGGCCGGCGGCGGCGCTTGAGTGGCGCTCGCAGGCGTCTCACGGCCACGCGAATCAGGGCATTCACAGGGACAAGGCGTACAGGGCACGGCCTTGTACAGATACTTCACGCGAGGATCCGCTCCTGCTGGTTGTGCCGCAGCGCCGCCGAGCGCGCTCAGCCCCAAAGGACCGGTGGCGAGGAAGCTGCCGACAAGAACGAGAATTCGCAAGAGAGGTGTACGGTGCGTGTGCATGGTCTTGGGTCTCAGGGGGTCTTCTGCGGAGGCAGATACCACGCTACTGGCCGAGTGTATCGCGCTTTGTTCGTCGAACCCATCACAATCTGCTGGGTTTTGCAGAATTTCCACGCGGCCATTGGGGCGACGAAAAACAGTGGTTCGCGAGCGAGCCAACCGAGCAAGAAGCGGCAACGGGATTGAGCACAGGGCACTGGGCTGCGCGGCTCATCCAGCGCAGCAAGGCATCGATCGTCTACGGGAACTAGGCAGGCGAGCTAGGCACAAGAGCTAGAGAGGACAGTCTGAGACGTCCAGCAGATCGACCGGCGAGCTGGCCAGTCCCTGCGGATTGCTCGTCGCAAATGAGTTGTCAGTGAGGGCCTTTAGGAACTCCACCAGATCGTCGATCTCAGCCGGCGACAGGTTCAGCGGATGGATGTCGCGGTCGAGCGTTCCGAACAAGGGCTCATCGCCCCCGCGGTTGTAGAACTCGACGACCTTGCGCAGGTGCGGCGTCGCGTCCATCGGATCAGCCAGACCTTTTTCCGCAGGTCCATAGTCGAACAAGGCTCCGTTGTGCATATACGGGAAGGTCAGGGCCACGTTGCGCAAAGACGGCGTCTTGAATTGCCCCTTATCACCCGGCTCGGCTCGGACGATGCAGCGCTCTTTCGCAATCACCGTCCCCATGCCATTTGTCACCGCGGGCACCCAACGACACAGCGCGCTCTGCTCGCACTGTGCCTGCGTCGAGCTCGCGCAGCGATCTGCGGGAAAGATCGATGCTGGATTGCACATCCTCGCCTTGTCCTTGGCATCGCTGGCTTCGCTATAGCAGTCCATGCGCACGTCGAAGCGATTGCTGCTCTCGGGCTGATCGACGCGCTGACAGGCTAGGTCACGCGTTCCAAGCTTGCCCGTGTCTTTTTCGCACTGCCCGGCGGCGCGCTGCTGCCAGCTAAAGCGGCCGTGATCCGAGCATCCGGCATTGGGTCCGACTCCCTCGAAGCAGGCGAGCGCTGCGTCGGCCAAGTTGGCCACCGCGCTGCCAGCGGTGCGTCGCTCGGGATCGTCTGACGGAACGCCGAGGTTGTGGAACTGCCAGTCGGTGAAGTTGGGTCCCGAATGACACATCACGCACTCGGCCTTGCCGATGAACAGGCGCAGCCCGCGCTGGGCCGAGGCCGACATGGCGCTGATATCGCCTGCAAGCCAGCGGTCATACGCCGCGTCCGCCGAGCGCAGCCGCCGCATATATGCCCCCAAGGCCTTGCCGGCGTTGACGAAGATCTCGTTGATGTCCTTGCGCACGGCTTCACTCGGTGCCAGCGATACCATGTCGTCGCAGGTCGGCGCCCCGTACCAGCAGCCCTTGGCAAACGTCGGCGAGCCGTGGCGCGGATAGACATACTTGTTGTTGACCGTCTCTTTGGCTTCAAAGTCGGGCAGCAGCTTGCCCACCATGGCTTCGTACTCGGCACGGTGCTTCATAAAGACGCGCAGCGCCAAGTGCGCACGATCCGTGCCCTGCGTCGCGCCAAACTCAAAGACATCGGCCGCCAAGGCCCACGCCGAGTCATAGCGCCCATCCCACGGCGTCGCCGTCGCGCCATACGTCGGACGGCCGTCACTTGGCGGCAGCCCGGCGCCATAGGCGATGTTGTACACCGTCGGGGAATGCCGCGGAGTCGAGGCCTGTGCCGCCCCCATGGCCGTCGCGCCATAGCTCGAAAGCGGCCGACGCGTCACGCCCAGCCACCGCCCGGCCTGCGTGTCGAAATAGGCCAGCGGTGTACCGTTGCGATCGGTCTCGGGCTCGACCCCGTCGCGGCTGTGGATGCGGGCCCAGGTGCGCTCACCCTTGATCAGCGGCAGCGGCATCGTCACCTCGGTGCCGTCATCGCGCCGGATGAGCGTCGGGGGCGTCATGACTGCACGCGCACGGCCATCGACGAAAGCCACAGCCGGATCATGGCAGGTCACGCAGCCCGTGCTGTTGTCGACCGACAGACAGCGGTCATAAAACAGCCGATGTCCCAGCTTGACCGCGGCATCCTCTAGCAAGCACTCGCTGCTGCCATCTTTCTGACAGCGGCCAAAGCGGTTGGTGGCATCGGGCGGCGGCCGATCGTCCAAGCGCCCAAGCTGCGTGCGAACCACGTTGCACTCGGCGCTCGATAAGACAGGGCCGCAGTCGCCTTGCTGCGCCGACAGGCCACAGCCGCCGAGCGATACCCCCAACGCGGCCACGACAAATCCCAGCCCACCCAACCTGAAATGACTCGGCGTGCGTGTCCTGGATTTTTCCGTCCCATCGGCCGCCCCCGCCCCTCGGCAATTCTGCGCTGCACTCAAAGTCCGTGACTGCATGGAGCTACCTCGCAGGGTCGGGGAACATGCCCCGACGGAAGCAGGCTAGTAACGAAGGACGACAGAGCTCGTGACGTAGTCAGCCGCGAAGTCACCCGCCGTCGTGCTGCCCATGGCAACCCGCATGTCGTTTAGACCATCGGCCATGCGCCCAAACGGCTGCACGTGAACGAACTCGGCCTTGACTGCGACGTTGTCGTTGATGTCAAAGCGTGTACCTGCCGTGATGCGCCACAGCGACGCGACATAGGCGAACGGCACCGAGTAGTCGACGTGCGAGGCATCGCGCAGATCGAAGCGCAGCATCGCGCCTAGCCAGTTCAGGAAACGATACGAGGTCTCGACGTAAAAGCCCGTTGCCTCTAGCCGTGGCAGCGCCGGCTTGGTCAGGCTGCCTTGGAAGCCATCGGCCACCGTCTTTAAGAACTCGGCGCGTAGCTCTAGGCTGCGGAACTCGACGTGCAGGTCGACATCCACGGTCCACTGCTTGACGAAGGGATCGAACTCGCCCTGCCCCACGTCATAAAACCCGTCGACTTGGCCGCCGAATTCACCCGAGACGCCCAGCTCGACATTGACCTTCTGGCAGTGGTTCTTCTCACTGCAGTGGATCGAAGCCCGGCCCGAGATCGTCTTCATGTACTTCTTGTCGGTGTTCTCGGAAAAGCGGAAGGTCTCCATGTAGCTGGGGCCGTTGTGGATGGCGAGCGCAAAGGTGAAGAGCTCGTCGAAGAACTGACCGCGCGCCTTGAGGCCGAGCGGCGTGCCGCAGCTATATCGACACAGCAAAGAAGGCGTCACGCCAAAGCGATCCGGCGACTTGCGCACGCGATATTCGATGCCGATGTTCGGGTCGAAGCGACCGGCGAAGATGCTCAACTGATGGCGACCGTTTTGAAACGCCGTCGCGTACTCAAGAAACGCGAAGTCGACCCACAAGTAATCGCCGACGCTGGTCGGCCCGGCAGGCTGCACACCGCCGCCGTCCTGCTTGTCCCCAACCGAGATGCTGGCGCTGCGCGGATAAAAGTTCACCGAGGCCTGCGCCTTCAGTCCGGCGCCCAGCTTGGCGATCGGCATCAGGTTCAGCTCGTTGATGATGAACGTCGGCCGGCCGCCCGACTGGATGTAGTCATACGGCACGGCCAGCGACGACTGACTGGGGTTGTTCTGCGCGTGAATGTCCGCCGGGTGTCCCGGTGTATTGATCGCCGTCGCCAGAGGGTCGCCCAAAAAGTGCCAGCGGTTCTGACTGATTCCCGAAGCGGGTGCCTTCTCGCAGCGCGCCACCGAGCCGTCGGCCGCAAAGCCGCAGGGCGAAAAGAACTCGGGAAAGCGCTGCACGCGCTCGTCGTTGCGATATGCCGCATTGCGCTGATCCGCATTGCTGATGCCGGCGTACTTGGTAAACGGCGAATCCGATGGAGAATACGTCGTGATGCCCGACCCGTTGCCGCGGAAGAAGCCAAAGAAACCAAAGTCGATATAGCCCTGGATGCGCAGCGCGGTCTCGGGGTTGGTGACCATCGTGATGCGCTTTTCCAGGTCGCGCAGGCGGTTCTTCAGATCGTTGTTCGCCTGCTCCAGCGACTCCAGCCGGCCCGCCACGCTGAGATCCACCGGGCGACCGCTCTGCGCTGCCTGCACGCTCGCCGCCGTCGGAATTTCTTCGACGATCTCGTCCTCGTCGGGCTTATTGGGCGAAGCGGTCTGCGCGGCTTGTACCGTCGGTGCGCTGCTGGCAGTGCCGCCGCGCTGCTTGCCCCCAGCGGCCTGTGCGGAACCGGCCTCGGCCAGCAGGCCCACGAAAGCCCACAGTCCCAGGCCTGCGATGCCCCAGCCCAGGCTGGCGGGAAGAGGTTTGCGATTCCGGCTCGTCTGCGTCTCGCTCATGTCGTGCCCTTGGTGCGGGTCGTGGCGCTGCCTGGGGTTTCCTTGGGACCACCGTCCAATCACGGCGTGCATGGTCCGGGTGTACCCGTTTTGTGATGTACAAAGGTTCGTGTCTGCGCGGTCAAAAGCACAGCCGAGTCCGGCAAAATTCGCCGCATTCTTCGGGCATGACTCGGTCCCGGCACATACCAGGAGCTCTGCAAGATCCCGTCGCGAGATTCGGTGTTGCGTTCATCGTATGCGCACTGTCAGTGTAGGGTCAACCTCTGTGCAAAATTGAGGAATTTGTTGCTGCACCCCGCGATGTCTAGGGCCGCGCCGACCGCGCTCTGCGCACAGGACTCCCCAGACTCCCGGCCCCGACAACCGGTGCAGCCCATCCTCTCTGCTCACTTCACATCAGGAAAGGAGGCCGTTTCGCATGTCCGCCGCACCGACGACCCCAAGCCCCACCCCGGCTGAGCACCAGAGCAGCGATGCCGACAGCGCCACGGCGCTGCAGAACCGCCTGATGTGGCGCGGCCAGGCCGGTCACTACGAGGTCTGGTACCTGACGCTGTCGCACAAAAAGACTGGCTTTTGGATCCGCTACACCCTCGAAGCCCCCACGCCTTCTCACGGTCAGCCCTATGTCCAGCTGTGGTTCTGTCGTGGTGACGGCCAGAATCCCGGCAAGAACTTCGGCATCAACCAGCGCATCCCCATCGCCGCGCTGTCGAGCTTGGCCAGCCCATTCCAGATCCGCATTGGCGACGCGCGCCTTACCCACAGCAGCGCAAGTGGAGAGCTTCGCGGCGACGGGCACCAGGTCCGCTGGGACCTGCGCTGGCGACCGGCGCAGACCACCCACTTGTTCTTGCCGCGCTCGCTGTACAACGACCCGCTGCACATCGCCGAGACCTTGGTGCTCTCGCCGAACCTCAGCATTGCGGTCAGCGGCACCATCGAAGTCGATGGCGAGGTCTATGAGTTGTGCGACGCCCCCGCCGGTCAGACGCACCTTTGGGGCCGCAAGCACGCCTATGCCTGGGCCTGGGGTCACTGCAACGCCTTCCGCGATGCCGCCGATCCCAGCCAGCCCTCGTCCGCGGTGCTCGAAACCTTGAGCGTGCGCATGCGTCGCGGCCCCGTGGTCATTCCGTTGACCTTGTTCACGGTCTATCCCGACGGTCTGTCGGGTCCCGCCATCCGCTTTACTGAGTGGGCCGACCTGCCGTTTTCGCGCTCGGAATACCGCACAGGTCACTATTCCCTGTCCGGTCAGGGCGCACGCCATCGCGTCGAGGCGCGCTTTGCCTGCCAGGCCGATGACATGCTGCGCAGTGAATATGTCGATCCCGATGGAACACCTGCGTATTGCCACTTTGCCGCCGCAGCGCACTGTCACTTGACGATCTGGCGACGCGCGCTTCCCAGCTCAGCCTGGCAGCTACACCGCGAGCTTCGCAGCGACGCGGGTGCCCAGTTCGAGTGGGGCGGTCGAGCCGGCGACTCGCTGGTCAAGCGGCGTCACGTCACGGTCAGCGACTAGTGCAGCGAGCTCTTCTGATTCGACGTACGCGCACAAGCCCGACAGAGCGCTGAAGCCAGCGCCCGCCCGCTGCGAGCCTGCTATCATGCGCGGCCATGTCGACTGACCACTCTGCTCCTTCCCCCTCGGCCGTAGCGGTCGATCCCGTCGCGGTCCTGCAGAAACACACGGCGCGCATCCTGCACGGTGGCGCGGCCAAGTACCACGAAAAGAACGCCGCCGAAGGCAAGCTGTTCTGTCGCGAGCGCCTGCGCCTGCTGTTCGATGAGAACAGCGAGTTTGTCGAAGACGGCCTGCTGGCCAACTGCGCAGCCAGCGATCTGCCAGCCGACGGAGTCGTCACCGGCATCGGCCGCATGCACGGTCGCCCCATTGCCGTCATGGCCAACGACAGCACCGTGAAAGCCGGATCCTGGGGTGCCCGCACCGTCGAAAAAATCATCCGCATACAAGAGACCGCGGGCCGCCTGCGCATCCCACTTGTCTATTTGGTCGACAGCGCCGGAGCCCGCATCACCGATCAGCTCGACATGTTCCCCGGTCGGCGCCACGCCGGGCGCATCTTCAACAATCAAGTCCAGCTCTCGGGCTCGATTCCACAGATCTGTTTGCTGTTCGGCCCGTCGGCGGCAGGCGGCGCGTACATCCCGGCGTTCTGCGACGTCGTGTTCATGATCGACGGCAACGCCTCGATGTACCTCGGCTCGCCGCGCATGGCCGAGATGGTCATCGGCGAAAAGACCACCCTCGAAGAGATGGGCGGCGCCCGCATGCACTGCGAAGTCTCGGGCTGCGGCGATCTTTTGGCCAAGACCGAAGCCGACTGCATCCGCGCTTGCCGCGACTACCTGCGCTACATGCCTTCGCATGCCGGTGCGCCCGTGCCGCCGCCCGCCCCCGATGCCCCGCGCGTCCCCAAAGCCGGAGCCAAGCGCATCGACGACATCCTGCCCAAAAACCACAACCAGGCCTTCGACGTCTTGCATGTCATCGAGTCGCTCGTCGATGAAGGCAGCTTCTTCGAGGTCAAGCGCCTGTTCGCCCGTGAGATCGTCACTGGCTTCGCTCGCTTCGATGGTCGCGCCGTTGGCATCATCGCCTCGCAGCCCAAGTGGAAAGGCGGCGTGCTGTTCGTCGATAGCGCCGACAAAGCTGCCCGCTTTATCTGGCTGTGCGATGCCTTCGATATTCCGCTGATCTTTCTCGCCGACGTGCCGGGCTTCATGATCGGCAAGAACGTCGAGCGCCAGGGCATCATCCGCCACGGCGCCAAGATGATCTCGGCGGTTTCCGACGCCACGGTGCCCAAGCTCTGCGTCGTCTTGCGCAAGGCCTATGGCGCCGGGCTATATGCCATGTGCGGCCCCGGCTTTCACCCCGACGCCACCATCGCCCTGCCGCAGGCCAGCATCGCGGTCATGGGTCCCGAAGCGGCCGTAAACGCCGTCTTTTTCAACAAGATCCAAGAAAAACCCGAGGCCGAGCGTCCCGCGTACATCGAGAAGCTGCGCGCCGAATACCGCGACGACATCGACATCTACAAGCTGGCTGCCGACCTGCACATCGACGCCATCGTCCCCGCCGACGAGCTGCGCCGCGAGCTTCTGCGCCGCTTGGTCTATGCCGAATCCAAGAAGGTCCCAACGTATGCCAGAAAGCGCAGCGTCACACCCGTCTAGCTGCGTCGCAGCCACCGACATCTTGAGGGCGACAAAAACCGTCGTCGCCTTCGTCGCTCGCTTCTGCTTGAATGGGCCGCATGCAGACGCTGCATCCCCTCGGCAAGCCGCCTTCGCCCGCCTCTCCCCTGCCCTCTCCGGCTGAGCTAGACGATGCGATTCGCCGTCTAAAGCGCGAGCGCAACGCCGTTGTTCTCGCGCATTTCTATCAAGAGTCCGAGATCCAAGACCTTGCCGATCACGTCGGTGACTCGCTGCAGCTTGCGCAAGCGGCGCAGCGCACGCAGGCCGATGTCATCTTGTTTTGCGGCGTTCACTTCATGGCCGAGACCGCCAAGATCCTCAACCCGACGCGCACCGTGCTCGTCCCCGACCTCAGCGCCGGCTGCAGCCTTGCCGATGGCTGCCCACCCGAGCGCCTAGCTGCCTATCAAGCGCGCTATCCCGATCACGTCACCGTCAGCTACATCAACTGCTCTGCGGCGGTCAAGGCGATGTCCGACTGCATCGTCACCTCGTCAAACGCCGAAAAGATCCTGCGCAGCTACCCAGAAGAGCAGCCGATCTTGTTCGCTCCCGACCAGCACCTCGGCCGCTATCTGATGAAGAAGACCGGCCGCAGCAACATGGTGGTCTATCCCGGCTCGTGCATCGTCCACGAGACCTTCAGCGACAAGGCTCTTGTCCAGCTCAAGCTGCAACATCCCGAGGCCCAGATCCTCGCCCACCCCGAGTGCGAAGAGCGCGTGCTGCGGCACGCCGACTTCATCGGATCGACCAGCGCCCTCATCAGCCATGCCGAGCGCAGCCCCGCCCGCTGCTTTCTCATCGCCACCGAACCGGGCGTCATTCACGAGATGAAAAAGCGCGCTCCGCAAAAAGAGTTCATCCCGGTCCCATCCGACGACGGGTGCGCCTGCAATCTGTGCCCGCACATGCGCAAGAACACCCCCGAAAAGGTGTATCTGGCGCTGCGCGATCTCGGGCCTGAGCTTGTCCTGCCCGAGGCGCTTCGCCTCGCCGCCCTGCGCCCGCTGCAGAAGATGCTGTCGCTGTCCTAGCCTGCACAGGCCCCCCTGCGGGAGGGGCCGCGCCAAAACGCCAAGCTTACCGCCCCACCCAACGTCGGCTTCGTGTCGCCAATTTCGCGGAAGACCCGCAACATGCACGCGGAACACATGCGCATGATCAATACAAAGCCCGTTCCCAAATAGTCACTATGTTGGATAGTCAGCGCTTGCTCAAGCGTGAGCCACAAACATCTCAGGAGGTTTCGCCATGTTGTCCGCGCATCGTTTTATCGACAGCGACGGCGCTGCTGAGCGGTGTCACGGTGGCTTTGGTGGATGAGGACCTGAGCAAGAACGATCCCATCTGCGGTCCAAATGTCGTCCCGGTTCAGGAAGGCAATTTCCTCCTCGGGCGGTGGACTCTCGCCTGCGATGAGGGCGAATTCCGCGTCATGCTGTCTCCCCAATAGCCGCCAGCCTTGACCGCGCTGTTCGGCAGGGCGTCGGACGGGACCTACGCATCAACGTTCGCTGACGGCGCAGCCCAGGGCCTAGCCGCTGAAAAAATAAGCAAGCGAACTCGACTTTTCTACACCCTGCCCGACTCTAGAGTGGTATAGCAGGCCAGTCATGTAGGAGTGTTGTCGCAATAACGTCAGTGCCAAGTGAGTGGACATGGATCCGCTACGTGCTAAGTCCAGCCGACCGACCGTTCGTGCGCATCTGAATACTGTGCTGCCAACCCCAGCAGAGCTGGATGCGTTCTGTTCCGACTACTTTCCCGATGTATTCCGTCGCTTCACCGCGGATATGGATGTGCTGGTTCGGCAAACACTGCTTCTGGCAAGCGTAGATCCAAAGATCGTGTTGGATTGTCTGCATCAAGCGTATCCAGATTGGCAAGTTCCCCTTGATGAAACAAACCAGCTATCTCAAGGTAAGCGTTTTTCTGAACACCAAACTCAGATTGAGCAGCGACTACAAGCACTGTATATCTGTCGCGAACAATTGATTCGTTCAGGTCGTGCCAGCGAATCCGTCACCTTAGAAATTCAAGAACTGAAGCGGGCATTGCGTTCAGGGCCTTTACTAAACGCAAAAGAGGTGCTGGCTGATCGTTACAGTTTGGTAGAAATTATTGGCACTGGCGGTTTCGCGGTTGTTTGGCGAGCCTATGATCGCAAAGAGCATCGCGAAGTGGCGATCAAAGTCCTGCATCCTCACTGTGCTACGAACCCTATTCTGCTAGAACGATTTCGTCGTGGTGCACGAAAACTCTTTGAACTTCACCATCCCCACATTGCTCAGGTAACTACCGAACCACAAGTCTATGAAGGGTTTCATTATTTCGTTATGGAGTATATTCGAGGCAGTGACCTCCAGGCTGCAATTAAGCGCGGCGTGGTGCAAGGAGAAGATGGACTGCGTCAGCTATTACCCATCGCGCATGCACTCGTTTATGCTCATACTCATGGTCTTGTGCATCGCGATGTCAAACCGCGCAATATTCTGATCGACGAACATGGCTGTCCCTATCTTTGTGATTTCGATCTTGTGATGTCAGAAAACTCGACAGGTGGAACCCTACGTGGCCCTTTAGGCACCTTTGTCTATGGCGCTCCAGAGGCCATGGATGATGCCAGTAATGTTGATCATCGCGCCGATGTCTATTCATTGGCTCGGACTTTTCTGTCTGTTCTCTATGCCAATGATTTACCGACGCGCACATTCCAGACTAGCCATATGTTTCTTGAGCAGCAAATTCATTGCCACCAAACAATAAAGGATGTACTCTCCAGAGCGCTCGCTTGGGAACCAGAACAGCGTTATCAGGATATGAGGGCCTTCTGCGCTGCGCTGGAACACGCACTGACAGCGGCAGCCAAGCAGCCTGCGACTTCTTTGCCGTCCGGGGTTGAGCTGCAAGCGATCACGCCTCCAGTCAAGAAATTGAGAAAGCACCTCACCCGACTGCGGCGGTTCCTTCCGCCGCGGGTCGCGGAAGCGGCGATCATGGTGATCGCGCTCGCTGCTGGCATTCGCGCAGGCGCATGGGTGATCCCACCGCCGTCGCACCTCAAGCTGCAGGAGCCCAAGCGCATTCTCATCCCCCATCCCGACGCTCCGTTTTATATGCATGAGACAGAAGTAACTGTTGACCAATACCGCTCATGTGAGCGCGCTAGCCTATGCAGCAATGCAGAGCCAACGGTATGGTGGGAAGGTATCCAGTCAGCCGATGTTGTGAAATATTCCAAATTTTGCAACATCTCGTACTCAGACAGAGGTAATCATCCAATTAACTGCATTAGCTACAGTCAAGCAGAGGAATATTGCCACGCAATTGGAATGGAATTACCGAGTGGTGAACAATGGCACTATGCGGCAGCTCCTGATGCGCGACCATATCCGTGGGGATTCTCTCCACCTAATGAGTTATTATTGAATGCTTGTGATGCGTCTTGCGTTGATCTTGCCTATGAAAATAATTTAGTATGGCGTCGTGACAGAGACTTCGATAAGCCGAACAATGTACATTTAGTGCCATATGACGGTTCTGCATCTGATTATCTGCATTCAGGAAATGACCATTATCCAACCACAGCTCCGGTTGGAAGATTTCCTGCTGGCATTAGCCCATTCGGGTTATACGACCTAGCCGGTAATGTGCGCGAAATGACACGCGAGTATTCGTGGTTAGTACTGGGTTCTAAAGTAATATTCGCGAGAATACTAATGGGTGGTGCTTGGAATGCCATTAATTCTGTGCAAGTTAGTACCGATCAGCATCGCGCACGCATGGCAGAATCAACGCGTTGTGATATGGCCGGATTTCGTTGTGCAGTCAGTGCGAAGAACTCCCTTCCATTGAACTGGTCGCGTCAATAGAAAAACACCACACAGGAGCTTCTCATGGCACCCATACCGCGGATCGGCGCACTGTTGCATGGAGTTCTAATGGCCGCTACCATCCTAATAGGTAGTCGGATCAGCTATGCGGATCACGGTGGCTGTGGAGGCAAGACCAGCCAGTTCACTTCGCGCCCTACCGTGTCCGTTTACGAACCCAATCAGCGAGCCATTATCTTGTGGAATGGCAAGGAGGAGATCCTTTCGCTGTCTACGGATATTGGGCACACCGACGAAAGCACGATGACTGAGTTCAGCCCATTTCCGGCTCTGCCAACTGCCAAAGTCGGAGATCTGCGAATCTTTACGAGCTTGGCTGCGCTAGCCGCCGAGCAGGGCGTGGATCTGCAAGACGTGCCGGCCAAGCAACCCCATGGCTCGCTCTCTTTGTTGATGACCGGTTCGGTCTCTGCGGTACGCGAGTTCTTTGGCTCGGCGAACGATCGCCTGTCCACTCGCCCGAATGCTTTCTCGGAAGGTCCCAAAATATGTGCCCGTGTTGCCAATTATTTCTCCAATCGTGGGTATCATTTCTTTGCGTTTGACGAAATCTCTGTATCTAGCGAAATACAGAGTTATCCGCCTATTGAATATCGATTCGTATCTAACAAAATCTACTATCCTCTCGAAGTATCTACCGGCAATTACGGCATAACAACTATCGATCTAATACTGATCACCAAGACACCGATCACGCATTATTCCGCAACAGACTATCCAATAAAAATAAAAGGGCAATTCCTCATGCCAAGCCAAAATCTTACCCGACTATCTGCTGATTGGCCGACATTTATGGGGGATGGGCCTGTGTATGTCCAGCATGTCCGAATCGTCGGTGACATCCAGAGGATGCACCGAGACTTCGCCGCGTATCCTGAGGCCCCCCCTTCCGGCCGAAGCACCGCATCAGAGCCCGTGGAACTATCTGCCCCCGCGCAGGCCGAACCTACCTCGGTGATTCTGAAGGCGCCGGTAGAGTGCCTGGCCTGCGCTCGCGCCCCAAAGCCATCTCATCGACCGAGGACGCAGCCTAGGGTATGGCATGTGCCGCCGGTTCGAGCGGTTCATTTTCAGGACGGCGTGCCCGCGTCGAGATCTGCGCGCTTCGATCCAAGCGTGTTTTCTCCTCCGGCATTGCGCCCCATCGCTCTGATTAATTAATAGAAGCCCATGTGCTTCGCAGGCGAGGCGTTATCATTCAACATAATCTCGCTGAAGCCGGTTCGCAGCACAAGGGCCTATTGGCGTATCCCAGGGACGCGGACCGCCGATCTGCGCGCTCGGGATGGAGCGATGGACGGCAGGCTTTGGCAGTACAATTTCCAGCTTGAGCATGCCCCTTGGCCGCTGGGGGCGGAGGCTGGGCCCAATGATTCGAGTCTATCTTGCCGACGATCACGCCATCCTGCGTCAGGGGCTGCGCAAGCTGCTGCGGGAAGCGCCCGACATCGAAGTGGTGGGCGAGTGCGCAGACGGTCGGCAAGCGCTGCAGGCGATGGAACAGACCGCGTGCGACGTCTTGATCCTGGACCTGTCGCTGCCGCGCGTCAGTGGGATTGAAGTGCTGCGCCGCTTGCGGGCCAGCCGCCCCGCGCTGCGCATCCTGGTGCTGTCGATGTACGCCGAAGAGCAGTACGCGCTGCGCATGCTGCGCGAGGGCGCTTCAGGCTACGTATCCAAAGATCGCCCGTCGGACGAGCTCTTGCTCGCCATACGCCATGTCGCGGCCGGCCGCACGTATCGCAGTCCCGAGCTAGCCGAGCGGGTGCGACTGGGCGAAGCCGACCCCCAACGGCCGGTCCACGAATCGCTGTCGGCGCGGGAATACCAGGTCTTTGATCTACTGGCGCAGGGCCGCGGCGTCAGCGACATCGCCGCTGAGCTGAACCTCAGCAAGAGCACCGTCAGCACCTACGTCCAGCACATCAAAGGCAAGCTAAACGTCAACACCATCGGCGAAATCGTCCGCTATGCCCATCAAGCTGGAATTGTGCGCTAGCGGCGCTTCCATCCACGGGGCCTTGGGACAGCGCCGCGGGCCTCATCGCAGTGGTTGGCCGTCGCATTGGGCCAGCAGCAGCGCCCATAGAACGCACGACTTCCGCGCCATTCCCGCCGGTAGCGGGTTTTGCCGCCCCGTGACAACCAGGGTTGTGGAACGCGCATGATGAACCCACCGGAACCTCTGCATCCGCCACGTCAGCCGCCCGCTGTGTCAGACAGGATCGCCGGGCGCTTTTCCGCGTTTCTGCACCACAACATTTCGCTGACGGTCTCGCCGCTCTTGCAGCCGATGTCTGCCGACGATGAAGCGCAGTTCGCCGCGCTGTGCCAAGCGCGCTCGGTCAGCTACGTGCGACTGATCGCGCTTCTGTCGTTGACCTGCGCTGTTTTGTGGATGCCCGCGGATCGCTTGATCTATCCCGCCGCGCAGGAAGATCTGCGCGCCGTGACGCTCTGGCGCGTGGTGATGATCCTCGCTTCGGGCATCGCGCTGCTGTTGATTCGTCGTCCACGCTTTGCCGCGTACGACATGGCGATCTTCACAGTCACCATGATCGTGTGCTGCACCACGCTTGGCTACAGCGCGGGCTGGATGGGTGGCCTCGATGAGCCATGGTTTCACCTGTACTACGTGATGCTCTTTCTGACGGTGCTGTTCCCGTGGACGCTGGGCCGCCGGGCCCTGATGACGCTGCTGGTTCCGCTGTCGCTGTGGTCTGGCCTGCTGCTGGGGGTGCGTGGCGAGCTGGTATCCCGTTACTTGCCGCTGGTCCTCAGCGTGCAGCTCAACGTGTACTTGCTCAGCGTTGTGTTCGGTCATGGACTGTTCATGCTGCATCGCCAGTCCTTTCTGCAGTCGCGCATCATCGCGCAGAACGCCGATGCGCTACGGGTCTACAGTGCGAGCCTGGAAGGCCTGGTGGCGGCCCGCACGGTCGAGCTGCGCCGCCTGCTGGCCAGCGTCGAAACGGCACGCGAACAGGAACGTGCCCACATCGCCCGCGAGCTACACGACGAGCTGGGGCAGCAGCTGGCGGCGCTGGGCTACGAAGTCACTGCGCTGCAGCGGCGCAGCGGCGATGTCCCCCGGCCGCTCGCCGTCGGCATCGAAGATGTGGCGGTGCAGCTTGAGCAGGCGCGGCGCACTGTGCGGTCCCTTTTGACCGAGCTGCGACCGCGCGTGCTCGACGATCTGGGTCTGTGCGCGGCGATTGAGTGGTTGGTCGGACGCATCGAAGATCGCGCTGAGCTGCGCTGCCAGATCGACCTGCGCGGCGAGGAGGTGGCGCTGCCCGCTGAGCTAACGACGGCGGTCTTTCGCATCGCACAGGAGTCGCTGACTAACGTGCTCCGCCACGCCGAGGCCACCGAGGTGTTGGTCACGCTGCACATCACTTCGCAGCAGATCGACTTGCGTGTGCGCGACAACGGGCGCGGACTGCCGCCGGCAACGGCAGGGGCACCTCGCGGCGTCGGACTCATCGGCATGCGCGAGCGCGTCAGTCACCTGGGCGGCCGCCTGTCGGTCACATCCGCCGCTCCGAGCGGCACCGAAGTCGTCTGCCAGCTCCCCGTGCCCGCGCCGTCGCCACGCTCCGACGAAGCAAACACATGAACTGAAGCGGCGTGCATGGGGGCCGCTTCCTTAGGGCGCGGCCACGCAGTGCATGCTCCAGCGACGAACCAAGCCGAATGGTCCCCGAATCCCGCCCCACCCTTGTTCAAGCGTATGGAGCAGATCGCGGCTCTGAGGTGATGTTGCAGAGCGAGATACAGCCGACCTGGTGATTGGAACGCAGGGAGCCACCGCGGACTAGCCCGAGCGCGTGGGAATTCGCAAGCGCTCGCGGATGCGGGCATAGACCTGGCGCAGCAGGTCGATCTCGCTTTTCTCGTCGAGCTCCCAGCCTTCACGAATCCACGCCACCGTGCGCGTGTGCTTCGACGGGCAATGCGCGAAATAGTGCGCACGTTCGCGCAGGGCCCCTTCGGCAGCAAGCTGGTCGCGGTTCTTGTCGGGTGGAATCGGCACCACGGACAGCGGCAGACCACGATCACTCTGCCAGCGCGCAAGCCGATCGATTGCTTCGATCTCTTCCAGCTTAGCGAAGGCCAGGATGTCGCTGGCCGGGCTGTATCCCGCGTCGATCGCTTGCTGCAGCGGTCGTTGTCGATCTTCGTCGACCGCGGTCACTGCCGGATCTAGGTCGACACGGTACGCGCGTTCGAAGTCATAGGGGGGTACCGCTGCCGAAGGCGTCACGCGGGCCATGTCCTTCATCGATTTCGTTTCCATACGGATCGCGCCTCGCTGCGAAAGCACAGAGTCTATCCTTGCGGTCCGTTCTTCCTGCAACTTCTGAACCTCTGTGGCGAACTTCGCACAGGCTGCCTCGAAGTCCGCCACGCGACGCTCGATGTTCGGTCAGAGCAATCCTCGCTCTGCCAGCGCACGGCGTCGTTGAAGCGCGCGAAGTTCCGTTGGAGCGACGAAGAGCCCGGAGCCTATTCCGACTTGCGGGTGCGGGTCGCGACGTGGCCAATGGCCTTGATGCCCAAGCCCGAGACGACGACCGCCGCCGCGAATGCTCCGACGAGCAGAACCAGATAGCCCCAGCTTGGGCACTTGTCGATCAGAGTATCCATGCTGCAGATCCACGCGAACGGTCAGCCACTGCACCCGTGGCGGTCCGACCTGCGCCGCTGCCACGCAGCCGACGCAGGTATCGATGCAACCAGACACGAGTTGCAACATCTGTGCCCGCAGCACGCACGGGTCTTCTCGCGGACTTACGTCGGTACACCGCGCGCAGACTGCGTTCGGAACGGCTCAGCTGCGAACGAAGCTACGCACGTGGCCCCCCCGGACAGCGAGCGGACCCAACACGACCCTCAAGCCAAGCAGAGCCCGAGATTCAAAGGGGGAAGCGGTACGCGGGAAGGATCTAGGAGGAAGGACAGGTCGGCGAGCGACTGAAGAAGGGCGTTGGCCTAGAACGGCGCGCCGGCATTCACCCAGCTGGTCCAGGTCGCCAGCTTGGTCGCAGACAGCGTCGCATGGGTCACTCCCGACGGGCCCTTGCCGGACATGACCACCTTGATCAGCGGCGAGTTCGCAGCGTCGTTCTTGATCACGAGCTGCTGATCGAAGAGCAACTGATAGTTGGCCATCTCCTGCCCTGCGGCCGTATCGACCTTCAGCTTGTTGGTCGCCGTCTTGTTGTGGCAGCCAGCGCTCGCGCACTGAGCCGTTAGGTCCTTCTGGATATCGGTTGAAAACGTCGGGCCAGCGGGCGTCTCTGGTCCGCCGCACGCCGCGACCAGCGCGCCAAGGCCCACCGCCAACAGAACGTGCTTGACCGAATTCGAATGAGTCATCGAGTGTCTCCCTTTCATGTTCCTGCTTCTGCTTCCTAGGTTCGGTACTGCTCAGGGTCTTAAGGTCATGGCCAGGGCTCTGGCCGAGTGAAGTCCAACGTTAAGGCAAATGCTACGACGGGAACACTCTATCCGATGTTTGCGGCGCCTGTCATCACTGTTTGCGTGGTGTCTTGCCTGCCAACTGCAGGTGCTGCCGTCGGGACATCGGCCACTCGGACCCAACGTGAAGCCAGGACCGCGTGGGTCAGCGAATGAAGACCTGCGGATCCAGTCGCGGATTGCGCTGAATCTTCGAGAAGAGAATCTCTTTTTCGTCACCCGAGCGCTCAACCAAGAGCAACCGCAAGAGCTGCAGGCTGCGCCCTTCGACGTGAAGCTCGATGCGAGAAAACGTGGCGGCCAAGGGTGACTCGGGTCGTGGCGCCATCAGCAGCGCTGGCTTCCCCGGCGTTCCCCCCAGCGAGATGTCGTACTGCCCTTTGGCGCTGGCTAGCTCACCCTGACCCAGCCACAGCCGAAGCTGTGAAAAGATCGCGCGCAGCTTGGGGTCTTTGCCCGTGTCGAACACCTGGGGCGGCAGCGTTCCCATGTGCAGCGACGCCCGCTCGCCATCCAGGATCACCGTCGAGGGATCCGGGCGCAGATACTCCCAGCGCAGACGAGCCGGCCGCTTCGCCGATCCCGCTTTCGCCTCGCCATCTCCCTTGTCGTAGAGCAGTCGGCCTTCAGAGCGCAGCTCTTGCCGAAACAGCTTCACCCGACTGAGCTGGACAAAGTCAGCCGACAGCGAGTGCAGATCCTTCTGCGCTCGATCGATCTGCGTCATTAGCTCGTCGGGTGACTTGGCCGCCTCGGCGCTGCCCTGGGTCGCTTCGGCCCCCAACGCAGCCGGTGTCCCCCCCAGAGCCGACATCAACAGCGCCGAGCAAGCGCCCAACCGAAGGGCCTTCATCCACGGAACGTGCGTCATGTCCATCAGACGAAGCAGCAGGCGTTTTCTATCGCGACGCGCAGCCTGCGAGGTGCATACAGCGGCAGCGTCTGACGGTTTCGGCCGCATGCTGAAGCTGCGAACTGCCCCGCCGTTACCGGTGCGTCGCAACATAGTCTGCCAGCGCAGCCACCGAAGCGAACGCCTGCTTGCCGACTTTCTCGTCTGGGATGACCACGCGATAGGTGCGCTCGATCGCGACCGCCAGTTCCAGCGCGTCGATCGAGTCCAAGCCCAAGCCAGCCTGAAACAACGGCGCTTGATCGTCGATGCTCTCAGGCGTGCGATCTAAGTGAAGGCTGCTGATAAGGAGTTGTTTGATTTCGTGAAGAAGCTCAGGGGTCGCCATGGTTGCTTGCTACGTCCTTCGTCGAAGATGCAGAAGGTTCCCGCGCGGCTAGAACCCGCACCGGGGACCCTATTAAACCGCGTCACTAGAACGCATCGGCGGCCAGCATGTCCAGTCCTCCGTCTACTGCCAGAAGCTGTCCCGTCACATACCCGCCGGCCGGCGACACCAGATAGCGAACCAGCTCGGCCACTTCCTCAGCCTTCCCGGCTCGCGCCATCGGCACCGATGAAAGCAGCGACTGATACACCTCTTTGGGCAGCTCCGCCGTCAGCGCCGTGTCGATAAGCCCGGCCGAGACGCAGTTCACCGTGATCTGAAATCGCGAGACCTCCATCATCAGGCTGCGCGCAAGACCCAAGAGCCCCGCCTTGGCCGCGCCATAGCTGCACTGACCGCGTCGTCCCAGCGTGGCCGTCGGCGACGAGATGTACACGATGCGCCCGAAGCGCTCGCCAATCATGGCACGCAGACAAGCCCGACTTGCCAGGTATGCACCGCGCAGATGAACGCCTTGCACCGCGTCAAAGTCTGTTGGTGCCTGCGTCATCAGCAGGCCATCTTTGGCAAAACCCGCCGCGTGGATCAGCACCTGCACGCCCTGCTCGGCCAATCCCAGCGGCCCACCACGGGCAAACAGCGCATCCCAGTCTTCAGCCCGCGCCGCATCACAGCGCACCGCCGAGAGCATCAGACCCTCGCTGCGCGCCTGCGCCACCTGCGCCTCGGCCCCGGCGGCATCGTGCCCATAGCTGACGATCACATCCAGCCCATCGCGCGCCAGAGCACGGGCGATCGCAAGGCCGATCCCGCGACTGCCGCCGGTCACCAGCGCACGTCGTTTCGTCTCAGTCATCCGGGCGCGCACTATAGCAACTTACCCCGCCATCGGGGCTGCGCCGGATCGCATCCGGTCACAGCAGACGGCCGAGTTCTCTTCGGGCTTCGGTGATACACTCCGGCGGCGAGTGCGCCATGGAACAGCCTCCGCCGGCCTCGGATCGCCCGGAACACGATGCAAGCGACGCGCTTGCCAGGGGCTCCGCGACGCCGGAACGCGCCTCGAACCCCTCGTCTCCTGAGCGTCCAGCTTCGCAAAGCGCCGAGCCGCCGCCGTCCACACCGCCGTCGAACAGCGAGTCCGTCCCTTCGCCGATCAACCTGCTGCCCTATCACCCACCGTCATCGCCATCGCAGCCGCCACTTGTTGCATCCCGCAGCGCCGAACTGACCGCCCGCGCCCTGCGTCGCGCCAGCGAAGCCGAGCGTATCGCCGGCAACGCCGTCACCCTGCTGTGCGACGGCCCGCAGGTGTTTTCCAGCTGGCTTTACGACATCGAGCATGCGCAGCACTTCATCCTGCTCGAAAACTACATCTTTTCGGGCGATCGCATCGGCAACCGCATCGCCGATGCGCTGATCGCACGCGCGCAGTCCGGCGTCGAGGTCTATGTCCTTTACGACTGGTTCGGTTCCCTGGGAACCAGCAGCGAGCTATGGGCGCGCATGACCCGCGCCGGCATCAGCGTCCGCGCTTGTCAGCCCTTTGCCTTTACCGCTCCCATCGCCAGCCTGCGGCGAAATCACCGCAAGTGTGTGTGTATTGACGGCATCATCGGCCACGTTGGGGGCCTGTGCATCGGGGATGCATGGGCGGGTGACTTCGATCACCAGGGCCAAGACGACCCACCGTGGCGAGACACCGCGCTGCGCTTCGCCGGCCCCGCCGCAGCGGAGCTCTGCCTGGCCTTCGACGAGACCTGGTCTCGCTCGGGGCCCGGCTTGCCGCCGCGGCTATTCCACGCCTTGCATGGTCAGGGCCCAGCCCGCCTGTCGCTGCGCACCTCGGATCTAGAGCAGCTTGCCATCTCGGCCCCGGACTGCCCCTGCGTGTCGATGACGGCGCCCGTGCGGGTGATTCCTGGCGTGCCCTGGCGATCGCGCATCTATCGCCTCATGCAGGTGCTCTTGGCCAATGCCGCCGAGCGCATCTGGATCACCGATGCCTACTTTCTGACGCCGACCCCGCTTTACGAAGCGCTGCTCGCAGCGGCGCGCGATGGCGTCGATGTGCGAGTCCTGGTGCCAGGTCGATCGGATCTGCCGTGGATTCGCTGGGCTGGCCATGCTGGGTTTGCGACGCTGCTCGATGCGGGCGTGAAGATCTATGAGTGGCGCGGCCCCATGCTGCACGCCAAGACCATGGTCGTCGACGGCAAGTGGGCGCGCATCGGCAGTTCCAACATGAACCTGGCCAGCCTGTTTACCAACTGGGAACTCGACGTTGTCGTCGAAGACCCAGCGTTCGGGGCAGCCATGGAAGACCAGTTCTTGCGCGACCTGGACCAGTCCACTGAGCTTGTCCTGACCGATCGACGCGTGCAGATGCGGCGTACGCCGTCGGGCGAGCTAAAGCGCAAGGCCATGGCCAAAAATGGCATCCCAGTTGCCATGCGCGGTCGCCCCGGTCGCGCCGTTGCACGGGCTGGCGCGCTCATGCTCGGTGTGGCGCTGCGTCGACCGTATGAGCGCAGCCCCGTCTCGCTGTCCATGGCGCTGACTGCCGTGCTGTGCCTGCTCGCCGGCATCGGCATCCTGTACCCGGCGCAGCTCGGCTGGGGCGTGACGCTCGTCTGCGCCTGGCTCGCCATCGGCTCGCTGTTGCGGGCCCTGGCCGCCCTTACCGACCCCGGCCGCCCCCGCAAACATCGCCGCGGCCGCCGCCACGCCCACAGCCAGCCCGCGACGGGGGCTAGCTCAGATCAGAGCTAACAGGGCCTCGCAAAACGCCCCCACGACAACTCTGAAGGCGAAGAGGCAACAGGCGAGCTGCAGAAAGCCCCGGCGCATGGTGGCGCGGTGCTCCCAGCGGATACGAGCGCCCATCCATCCCGTCGCGCGGCCTCCCTGGCTGCGCGGACCGAGGCGTGAGCGTTCTCCCCGACAGGACCGACGACCAACGCGGCAGACAGGGGCTGCAGTGGGTGTTGCGCAGCGCTCTTACTTGGCGCGCGGGACGCAGCGTGTGCTAAGGGCGTCGAAGATCGCGTTGGCACCGGCTGAGGTCGTGTCCATCTCGTGCGGGGCGCCGGTCACATACAGGATCTCGACGCTGGCGCCGCTGGCCTTCAGCGCATCATGCAGCGCCGTCTGCAGCGGAGCGTAGGCCCCCGAGTCGTCTTTTCCCGTCAGAAAACGCACCGGAGCACCATCCAGCGTCGCGGCATTGGGCCCCTGGGCTGGCCCCAGCGTCTTGAGCGTGGCCAGATCCATCGCCGTCGCCGCCGAGCACTTGGGCAGGGCGGAAAAGCTGTTGTCGATCAGCGACCGCGGGCCGTTGCCGAGCTGACAGATGCGGCTTTGGCAGTCGGGGCAGCGCGTGCTGATCAGCATCTGGCACTGCGCCTTCCACGCTGCGTCGGTCTCGCCCTGGCACGCGAGATCCAAGCGATGAAACGGGCCCGAGCTAGGCAGCGCAAAGTCGAGGACCTTGCCTGCGCCCTGCCACGTAAGGGCATAGCTAAGCTCGGCGCTGCCGCCGGAGTTTCCCGTTGCACAGAACGCTCCCGTCGGGGCGACGCTTGCGCGCAGATAGCGCAAGAGTGCCGCCAAGCGACACGCGGTCTGCTGGGGTCCCGCCGTCCCCGCCGTGAACCAGCCAGCAGGCCAGCGGCGATCGATGACGTTGTAGCCAGCATCCAAGAGCCGCTTGGTCTGCGTGTAATTGTAAAAGCCCGTGCCGTCGCCGCCGCTGCCAAAGACGATGCTGCCCTTGTCGCTGGTCCCCGCCGTGCGGTTGTAATACGCGACCTCGACGACAGCCGCTGGCAGGCCTTCGCAGACGACGTCATAGGCCTCGCAGCGACTGGCTGCGCCCGGTGCGCCGCTGCACGCAGCCGCGCGCTTGCTGACCGATTCCACCTTGAGCGGATCGCCGCCCGTGCTCATGTCCATGCTGTCCCCGCCCGCCGGTCCGCCATCGGAAGAGCAGCCCAAAAAAGCCGAGCTCACCACGCACCAAACAAGAAGGCCCCGGTTGTGAATGCGCATGTCGCGTCTCCTTCTGTTGCGCCACAAGTGGCTGAATCTGGCAGATCGCCTGCTGCCATCTTTTCCGTAGATCGGACGATGGTCTTTCACAAAAGGTTCCAGCGCGTGTTTCTTTTCGTTCCATATTTTGCAAAATTTCCGTCTGAAATAAGCCACGACACGCCTCTCCGATGGCCCGCGTTACCCATCCGGTGATCGTGTTTCTATCCATAGTGTTCACAATGGATCGGACCTGCGATCGGGCATGCCTTGCCAGATCAGGTGGCGCGGTGCGAAGCTGCCGGGCTCCATGGACTGCGCTCTTTTTGTGTCGCACTATGTGTCGGCGTTGCACCCTGCGCTGCCGCTGCCTGGCCGGGCGAATGGGCGCGTTCCTCGACGGAAATGGCCGCTCTGGATCGCGGCCTGCGGGCTTTTTGTGGCCCTTGCGCCCAGCGCGGCCCGCGCGAACGAGCGGCCGCCTGACGCAGCCCGCGTCGAGCGCCAAGACCCGCTGTCGTTGGCGCGCTGGGGTCCGATCGCCGACACGATTTTTTCACATCCCGAGCTGGCTCTGGCCGAAACCAAGAGCGCCGAGGTGCTGGCGCGCGAGCTTGAAAAAGAGGGATTTTCCGTCGTACGCGGCGTAGCCGGCATGAAGACGGGCTGGGTTGCGACGGCGGGACATGGCGCGCCGGTTGTCGGCGTCTTGGCCGAATACGACGCGCTGCCCGGTCTGTCGCAAAAGCCAGGCATCGCGCGCAAGGAAGCCGTGCTGACGGGGGCGGCCGGGCATGGCTGCGGTCACAACCTGCTTGGCACCGCGGCCGTCGCAGCAGCCATCGCCGCCAATCGCGAGCGCAGCCGCCGCGGCCTAGCTGGAACGATCCAGGTGTTCGGCACCCCCGCGGAAGAACAGATCATCGGCAAGACCTTCATGGTTCGCGATGGCCTGTTTCGTGGCACCGATGTGGTGCTGGCTTGGCACCCGGAAGAGACGACGTACGTCTATACGCGGCCGCGCCTAGCGGTCACGGTGATCGATGTCGAATTCATGGGTACGACGGCACATGCCGCAGCTTCGCCGTGGCTGGGACGCAGCGCGCTGTCCGCGCTGGAGCTTTTCGATCACGCGGTGGCGCTGATGCGCGAACACATCCTGCCGACGGCGCGGCTGCATCGCGTGATCAAAGCAGGGGGCGTCGCAGCGAACGTGATTCCCGATTACACCAAGGTGCAGTACTTCGTTCGCGACGAGACCGGCACCCGAGTGCGCAGCATGCTGGATCGGCTGCGCAAAGCCGCGGATGGCGCCGCCTTGGCCAGCGAGACGCGCAGCAAAGTCACGGTGCGCGCCGCAACGCGCGAGCCGCTTTACAACGAAGTCCTGTCGCGCGTGCTGCAGACAGAGCTAGACAAAGTCGGAGCCCCAGCCTGGGATGCCGCCGATCACGAGCTCGCCCGCGCCATCCAAAAAGAAGTGGGTGTACCCGCGCAAGGTCTGTCCCCTGCGGTGCTGCCGCTGTCACCGGGACATGGCGCCACGGCGTCCTCGGATGTCGGCGAGACGAGCGCGGTCGTGCCCTTGGCCGAGCTTGCGGTGGCGACGCGGCCGCTGGGAACTCCGGCGCACCACTGGGCGCAGACGGCAGCGGCAGGTCACGCGATGGGCAAAAAAGGAATGATGGTGGCGGCCAAGACGCTCGCTGGGGCGCTGAGTGTACTGCTTTCCAGCCCCGACGTGGTGCGCCGCGCACGCGCCGAATTCGCAGGCAGCACCGCGGGCAGTCCGTATCAGAGCCCGCTGGCCAGCGACGCCACACCAGAGTCTTGGTAGCGCGACAACCGCTGCGATCCGCACAGCCTGCACGGCCCTGCGAGCCCGCAGACGCGGCATCACGCCGACGAAGATCTCGCGCGATCAGCGACGCACGCTAGACATCTTCCAGACCGTAGATATTGACCTGCACTTCGCTTGCGTAGTGGACCAAGGGGGCGCTGTCCGGTCGCTTGATCGCAAGCGCTGCAATCAGGTCTTCACGGATCGCATCGACGCGCGCCGGCTGCACGGGATAGGGCGAGTGATGGACGCGCCCCAACTTCAGCTTGCCCGCTTGCTGCGTGTACAAGATGTAGCGCTCGACGAGGAAGTGTTCGAGCGTACCCGGCGCGGCCGGCCGGGCCGGGCCGGTCACTTCATAGCGCGCCTGTGCCGTCGCAGGAGTCGGCGCCGGCCACAAGCGCTCGGTCGCGTACTCAACCACGCCAGGCGCCTTGGTATCGCGCCCAGCCTTCAGCGACATACGGGCATAAAAATACGGCAAGTGAAAGAACGTCTGCGCGATCTTCACGGCGATGGCATTGGCCGCATCCAGGCTAAAGAACCAGACCCCAGGGTTCTTGCCACCGTCGTGGACATAGGTTCGGACGTTGGTCTCGTGGAAGCTTGAAAGGCCCGGCACGGGCGGCAGCAAGATCGGCCGCACGCCGGTCATGGTGAACATCACCAGCCCGACATAGGCCTGGCCCGCCAACGTGTCGATGGTCAAGCGCGCGGGAATCAGCGGACGCAGCATCGCTTCCGGCACGGGCCAGTGCAGAAACAAAAGATAGGCCCAGCGCTGGTACATGACGGGACAGCCAGGCGGCTTGCTCGTCGGAGAGATCCGGTCGATGGCGTCGGTCGGCTCAGGCATAGGCCCAGTCTATCAAGGACAGAGGCCCGGTCTTGGGCGCGGTGTCACACGCTGCGTAAGCTCGCAGAATCAGCCGCTTCCGTCGCAGACTTTGTGCCGAAAAGCCACAGCGAGCACGATAAGATCACAACATGCCACCCACCTTGAACTATCCAGATCTAGCGGCCCCTGCTGGCTGGACGTATGTCCGTCAGGGAAGCCTGATCCGGCTCGCCCCACCGGGCGTTTCGCATGCTTCCGCGACGACGGTGATCCTCGTGTCGCCGCTTTTGCCACGACACGAAAAGCTGCCCCCGCCCGCTGAGCTGATTGCCATGGCCGTGACCGTCGAGGAAAAGTCCGGCCTGCACGTGTCGCGTCGCCTGGGGCCCTTTCCGACGAAGACCGAGACGGGCCTTGCCGGGGTTTACTTCGAAATCTGGGCCTTTCCGAGTCCGAACCGACCCGAAGAGCATCGGCTGTACGTGCTGTTCGCCGATGAGTCCTTCTATTACGGCATCAACTATGTGGCGACGACGGCCACATTCGCTGAGCAAGAGACGGTGTTCTGGGCCACGGCGCGCTCGCTGCAGCCGTTTCGGCCGGACAGCGCCGCACCGCACCCCGCGAAGGCAGACGCGGCGACGGCAAAAACGCCCGGCCCTGCGGGTGGGAACGGCGTGCCGGGGCCCGCACGCAGCGTCCATCTCGACATTCCTCCCACCGGGTACGAAGAATAAACGGCAGGGAAGCCGCGCAGGCTCTATGCCAAGCGCGGGTCAGACTCCGCCGAACATCCTCGCCGCAGGTACGCAGATCCTCCGCCGCAGCGAGGACTGCAGACTGCAATTTTCGGCGAGCGCACAGCAGCCAGCCTGCGCGGTATAGTAGCCAGAGCGCGACGTGCAGTGGGGGGCAGCGCGATGCTTATGGGGCGACGGCATCGTGCGCCAGGCGGCACCTTGGAGGAGGCGAGCAACGCGCCAGCAGCGTCCCATTCTCGTTTTCCTAACCCGTTCGACTAGCGAAGTAGGTGCAGCATGGCGAATCCGAGGAAATCTGCTCTGGGCGGCGCTCCGCATGGTGTGTGTTCGTGGCCGATGGCACTCGCCGCGGCTTCGCTGGGGGTGCTGTCGGCATGCAACGGCGGCAACCCCGGCAACAACATGAACATGGATATGAATCCCGGCGGCGACATGACCGGCGGACCGCTGATCACCGTCACGGTTACGCGGCAAGGCTCCGGCGTGGTCAGCAGCCAACCCGCAGGCATCGACTGCGGCGGATCCGGCACATGTTCCGCCATGTTTCCATCCAGCGTTCCATTGGAGCTAACCGCACAAGGCCAAGGTGGCACCGCCTTCGCGGGCTGGACCGGCCCCTGCGCCGGGCAGAGCGCAATCTGCAAGATCACACCGACGGAAGATGTCGCGGTCACCGCCAACTTCAGTCCGCTGGCATGCACGGGCGATGGTCTGTGCTGGGAAGCGCCACTGCCGTTCGGCATGAACCTGCGCGATGTGTCAGCGGTCACTGCCAACGATGTCTGGGCCGTCGGCGCGATGGGCACCATCCTGCACTATGACGGCACGCGCTGGAGCATCACGCCAAGCGGCACGCTGGACGATCTGCAGGGGATCTCGGCGAGCCCTGGCAACAACGCGTGGATCGCAGGCGGCAACAACGGCCTGGTCTTGCGCTGGAACGGCACAAGCTGGGGCCCTGTCACCACCGGATCCAACGTGTTCACCACGGGGGTGTACAGCGACGGTCCATCGTCGGTCATCGTCACCGAGTTATCGGCCTTCGCGCTTCACTATGCCGCAGCCGGTGCATGGCCTCGCCGGCAAGCCGCGGCGCGCACCACTGCGGCCTTCTTGCGCGGCATCTCAGGCACCTCGGGCAGCAACGTCTGGGTCTATGGCGACGACTTCTCGGTATCGAGCTGGAACGGAGCGAACTGGACCTTCCTCGCTCGCAGCTACACGCCGCAGGGCATCTATACGTCGGGGCCCGGCGTCGCGTACATGCAGCACTTAACGTCTCAGATGTACCGCATCAACGGCACCGCGTACCAAATGCCACCGACGGCGCCTACCGCAGACATCTCGGGCGCGTCGGGCATCATCGGGCTCTGGGGCATCAACGCCAACAACATCTTCACAGCCGGCCCCGGAGGCGTGCTGTACCGCTTCGACGGGGCCACCTGGTCCACCATCCAGACGCCGGCCAAAGACGTCGGCATCTTTGCCAAGGGCTCGGGCACGGCCGCCAACAGCATGTGGCTGGTCGGCCCACGCGGCACCGTCGCGCACTGGGATGGCACCAAGGTCACAAGCGATCGCGCCAACGTCTTTTCCGGCGAGATCAAGTACGTCTGGGGCAGCAGCGCAAGCGATGTGTGGTTCGTCACGGACAAGGCCACTCTCGTCCACTACAACGGCGTGGCATACCAAGAGTCCGCGCCCATGGTTACAGGAGCCAACGCGGCGCTCTACGGCATCAGCGGCTCGGGTCCATCGGACATCTGGCTCTGCGCGGGCGAAAACAACAAGGCCGTCCTGTTCCACTACGACGGCAAGACGTGGACTCGCTCGCCTCTGCCGTCGCCGTTTGATCTCGAAAGCTCGATGAACCTGGTGTACGCGGCCAGCCCGACCCTCGCGTGGGCGTTTGGTGGCTCCTTCACGACGCCACTTAAGTGGAATGGCACGGCGTGGCAGCTCGATACGCTGAGCTTAAACCGCCTGCAGACGACGCTGTGGGGCTCGGGACCGTCCAATGTCTTTGTGGCCGGCGGCGGCGACATGGCGCGCTGGGACGGCACCAGCTGGTCGCGGACCGGCATGCTGACGGCAACCGTTCACACTGTCGCGGGCTCCAGCGCAACCGATGTCTGGGCCGGCGGCGACGGCGTCGCCTACCGCTGGAACGGCACGATGTGGAGCGCACCGATGAACATCTCGGGCAGCATCGGTGGCATCCAGCGCATTGTCGCCACGTCGGCCAACGATGCGTGGTTCTCGGATGCGCAGGGTGCCTTGTACCGCTGGAACGGCGCCAACTTCCGCCAAATGAACACCAGCATGGGCCGCCCCGGACGCACGCTGTCGATGTGGGCATCCACCACCGGCCTGATCTGGTTCGCGGGTCAGGGCGTCCTCACCTACGGCCGCTAGGCGGCAGCGCGTCGCGTTCTTCCCCTCTCAAGATGGCCCCGCTGGGACCTGCGCATGCAGCGCAGCGGTGGTCAGTTTTGCTTGGCCTTGAGCTTGCGCTCGATACGGCTCAAGAGCTCGCGCCACGACGAGCGACGGGCATCCCATTTCGGATCAGATAGCAGCTTGCGCGCCGTGGCCAGCGCCGCCTCGGCCTCGCCATAGCGCTCATCGGCAACATAGGCTTCGGCCAGGAAGAACTGGTTTGGCGGATAGTCCGCCGCCACCGCGACGGCGCGCTTCATGTACTGCACTGCTTTTTCGGGATCTCCGACGGAAACGGGCTCTTTCGGCGCGCGTGCATACAGCACGCCGAGGATGCGCAGCGGCCCGCCAGCATCGAACTTCTCGTCGGCTTTGATGGCGGCCTCGGCTTCGCTGACAAAGCTCTGGACCAGACCGCGTGTCTCGCCTTTTTGCAGCAGCGCTGAAAACCCATGTAGCTGCGCCAGGTAATAGTGCCCCTCGACGCGCTCGGCCTGAAGCTCAATGGCGCGCTTGGCGGCTTGCACACCGGCTGGCACCGTCGTCGCGCGCTGATCGCCATCGGGCTCGGACAGCGCGGCATAGGCGCGGGCCATGCGCCACTGCAGGTCATACGCTCCCGGCCCAGCCGCCCAGTCGGCCTGCGTCTTCTGCGCACGCTCCAGCACAGCCAGCGAGTTGCGCGGAGCCGCCGCCGCATCTTGCTCATCTGCCGCCCGCAATAGTGCCGTCGGATCAGCAGGCAACGCATCGACGCTGAATGCCGATCCACCGCCTTTGACATCCGCAGCCGGCGGACAGGCGGAAAGCGCCAAAGTCCCAGCCAAAAGAAGCCCCGAAAGAACGGGCCGGCTCGTCGCGAAGAGTCGCCCCAAGGACACCCAGTTCAGTACGACCATCGGCTTTTTCACTTGCCTTTCCCTGTTCCAGCCGTGCCATCAAAGCGACGCTGCGCTTCTTGGAACAGCGTGTTGTTCGGTGCCACGAACGTGCGGATGTGCATCTCTGTGCAGGTCGCGGCCCCTGCCCCAGCGCACAGATTGAGCAGTGCCTTGCGCAGCGCCGCCTGTTTGTCCGCGGGCAGCACGGCGCCGAACGCGACCACCGCCACAGATGGCTGCGGCACCGACGAATAGACAGCCCGCAGGGCCGCCCCACCATCCAGCTTCTGCGCCATCGCAAGCTGTTCGTCATCAAGCAGGGCGGCGTCGGCTTCGCCGCGCAGCACCGCGCGTGCGGCTTTGATCGCGCTGCCCACCTGCTTCAACTGAAAGTGCTGCTGCGCTGGCTGTTTTCCGTCGAGCACAACTCGACTCAAGTAGGCAGGCGAGTCCGCAAGATGCGTCCACAGCTTCTTGTCTTTCAGATCCGCCAAAGTCTTCCACGCCGGGTCTTTCACCACGACGTGTAGCCGCGGCGAGTTGAGATCGGCGCTGTCGACCTGCACCAAGAGCTCAAGCTTTTGACTCTGGCGCAGTTCGAAGTACAGCCAGGGCTCAAGAATGCCGAAGCCGGGCTTCTGCGCATCCAGGAAGCTCTGCACTTCTTTGCGCGAGGTCAAGAAGCGGCCCTTTGCCGAGCCCTTAGCCCAGCCTGCCGCCTTTTCGATCTCGGCGGCCATGCGATCGATATAGGGCTGCGCAGCCTCGGGTTCACCCCCCAGCCGCAGCGTGTAGATCGCGAAGTCCGAAGGCCCCGCCTGTGCGAGCGACCCACCCAGACCCAAGCCCAAAATCAGGCCCAGGCTACGCAGCACAGGGCGCAGCCCACGAAAGGGTCCCTCGAAGCGTACACATCGACGACACGATGAAAACATGCGCGCATTCTCCTGGTCAGCGTCGGGCGTGTCAACAGGTCGTAGAATCGTGTGAGCCGCAGGCGCAGCGCCACACAAAGGCTGGACGAAGCAGCACCGCAGACATTCGCGCAGAAGTTTCGCGTGATATGGTGCGCGCGTCATGACTGCGCTGCGCTGGCCGTTGCGGCTCTCCCGCTGGCCCAGAAGATGCCCCCTGCCCTGCTGGCTCGCTCTTTTGTGCGGGCTGCTTGGCGCAACGGGCTGCCTGTCGTTCCGCAGCGTTACGGCCACTGCTTCCGTCGGACAGCTCATCGCGCCACGCGCCTCTGCGCTGGGCTTGTTGCCGGTCTTTTGTCAGGCCGAAAACATCCTCAGCCGCTCGCAACAACACCCCGTGGACTCGTGCCCGCTTGCCGAGATCGAGCGCCACAGCCAAGAGCTTGTGCGCTACTCGCAGAACGTCTCGGCGTATGCCGGCATGCTGCGCGACATCGCCGAATTCGATGACAACCGCATCCGCGATCCGCTGGATCAGGTCGTCCGCGGCGCGCCGTTTTTCGTCGAGATCGCGCAGGGCAACGTGGATGCAACCCCGTCTTCGCCGGGAACGTCGGTGTCGCTGGCCGCAGCCAAGATCACGCAAGTGCTCACGCAAGAGTGGCGCCGCAACCGCATCGAAGCGCTGGTCCGCGACACCCACCCGGCCCTCGACGCTGTGCTAAAGGGCCTGCTTGAGCGCGTCGCTGCGCTCGGCGAGTCCACCAAGTTCCAAGCAGAAAAAGACATCGCGCTGCGCCGCCGCATCTTGGCCGAGCTCGATCGCGAGACGCTGCCCAGCGACCCTACCGCTTCCGCCATCGTCCGCACGCAGCACCAGTCCATGCTGCTGGGCCTGCTGCACTTCCAGCACTTCGCGCGTCGCGCCAACGAAGCGCTCGTGGAATACAAAAAGTCCGTCGTCGCCTTCCGTCGCGCTCATCAGATCTTGTACGAACGCGTCAGTCAAAATCGCTCGCTCTTGGACGACGACAGCCGAGTCTATGAAGTCTTGCAGAAAGACATTCCACCGCTGCTCAAGTAAGAAAGCGGTAGAGACACAGCATGTCACAACCCGCGGGCCCGCCCGTTCCACCCGAAAATGCAGACGCGATCGTCGAGCGGACCATTGCGATCACCCGCACGCTGCGGGAAGTCGCGCACGCGCTGATGGAGAGAGCCTTTGCAGCGCGCGAGGCCGGCGAGCTAGACCTGCAAGGCTTTCTGTCGGTCAGCGACCGCTACCAAGCCATGATCAACCAGGCGAACACCGCGCTCTACGAGGTCGTAAAGACGCTGCCTCCGCTCGGCTCGCACATCCAAACCATCGAGCGTGCGACGCACGAGCTTCAGGCGGTCGCCAAGCGACTGCGCGACGTCACCGATGTGGTGACCATCTCGGCTGAGCTTCTTGTGGCGCTTTCGGCCCTGACGGTCGCCGTCCTGCGTCCCGATGCTGCAGCCGTGGCCGCCACCGCCGAAGCCATCGCCGCCGTGACCGAGTCCATCCGCGCCCGCATCATCCGTCGCTAACCGGCGACCCAAGTGGCGCAGCCAACCGCCGCCACCAACTGAGGAGACACCTGTTCACATGCGCACCGTATTTATGGGATCGCCGGAGTTCGCCGTCCCGAGTCTGCTGGCGCTGCAGGCGCAGACGCAGGTGCTCGCTGTCGTCTGCCAGCCCGACAAGCCTGCGGGCCGCGGCTTGGACATGACGCCTCCCGCTGTCAAGGTAGCCGCGCAGAAGCTGTCTCTGCCGGTCTTGCAGCCCCTGTTTCTGCGGCCCCACAAATCGGACTTTGTCGCGACGCTGCAGGCCCTGGAACCCGACCTGGTTGTGGTGACCGCGTACGGCAAGATCTTGCCACCCGAGGTTTTGCGTATCCCCAAGCTCGGCTGCTGGAACGTGCATGCCTCGCTGCTGCCGCGCTATCGCGGCGCCGCGCCGATTCAGTGGGCGCTGATCCGCGGCGAGACCGTCACAGGCGTGACGCTGATGCAGATGGACGAAGGCATGGATACCGGCGCCATGCTGCTCAAGTGCGAGCTTCCCATTGGCAGCGATGACACCGCGGGCACTCTGCACGACAAGCTCAGCGAGCTAGGCGCCGATGTCCTGCGCGACGGACTGCGCCGCGTCTTTGCCGGCAAGCCGCCCGTGCCGGTGCCGCAGGATCACAGCCAAGCCACCATGGCCCCCAAGCTCGACAAAGAACACGGGCGCGTCGACTTTACGCGCGGCCCCGCCGCCGTGGTCGCTCAGCTTCGCGGCGTCGATCCCTGGCCCGGTGGCTTCACAACCTTGGAAGGCAAAAGCAGCAAAGATGGCGCGGTCGAAGAGATCGCAATGAAGCTGTTTGGGGCCCGCGTCTCGTCGGGGCGCGGCACTCCCGGCGAGGTGCTGGGCGTCGATCGCGATGGCCTGCATGTCGCGTGTGGCGCAGGGGCCGTCGTCATCTCGGACCTGCAGCTTCCCGGTCGCAAGCGCATGCCGGCGTCGGCGCTGGTCATCGGCTTTCCCCTGCCGCGCGGCACGCTGCTCGGCGGCGGTCGCGTGAACCCCCTGCTGGTGTAACCTCGCGCGCTGTCCACGCGGGCACGCAGTCGCCCCGAGCGGACCCAGCCATCGTGCGCAGCCAGATGCGCGGTCGGCCTTGGAAGGGTTGTGATACGTTCCGCCCATGCCTGCGCTGTCTCGCAGTTTCTCGTCGACGTCATCGCGTCTTGTTTCCCGCCTGCGCCGCGCCCTTTTGAGCGGCGCACTGCCCCTTTTGGTGGCCTGCGGTGGCGATCTGTCGCTGTCCGCCGATGTCGAGGTCCTGGTCGACCCAGCGGGCGTGCCGCACGTCTATGCGCGCAGCGATGCCGATGCGATGTTGGCGTCGGGCTACATGATGGCGCGCATGCGCTTGTTTCAGCTGGAAATGGTCCGGCGGCAGGCCTGGGGTCGTCAGGCCGAGCTTTTGGGCGAAGACCGCTTCGCGCAAGATGCCGCCAGCCGCACGCTGGGCTTTGCCCGCCACGGCATCGCCAGCCGCACGCGCATGGAGCGCGAATTCCCCGAGTACGCAGCCCTGATCCAAGCCTTTGTGCGCGGCATCAACTTGCACATCGACCGCGTGAAGCGTGGCGATGAGCCGCTGCCGCCGGAATTCGCCGCGGGCGAGCTAAACCATCAACCCGAGCGATTTACCGACGACGATCCCTATGTCATCGGCAAGATGCTGTCGCTGGGTATGTCCAATGCGCTCGATAGCGAGATCCTTTCGACCCTGCTTGCGACGCTTTCCCCGGCCTTTGCCGACTTCCCGCTGAGCATGCCGGTGCGGCCGGCCTTCACCATGCCCAGCGCCTCGCAGATCCTGCCGGTGCGAGCGCCGGGAGAGCGCGATCCCGCACTGCCTGCGAACCCGCCGCAGGATCGCGCGTCGATCCTGCGTGAGCTTGCGCGCTATCGCCGCATCGCCGACACCACGGCCAGCAACAACTGGGCAGTGGCCGGGCGCTATACCGCAAACGGCAAGCCGCTTCTCGCCGGAGATCCCCACCAGCCGCTGCGCACACCCAATCGCTTCTTTGCCCAACACCTGTCCAGCGTCGACGGCAGTGGTCGGCTGGATGTCATCGGCTTTGCCTTCGCCGGAACACCGGGCGTGCAGCTTGGCCACAACCGCCACGTCGCATGGACCGCCACCACTAACTTTGCCGACGTCCTCGATCTGTGGCGCGTGCAGACGCAGAGCCGCGACGGGCAGGAACAGGCGCAGATCGGCAAGGCTTGGGTCCCGGTGCAGCGTCGCAACGAGACCATCCGCGTGCGCAGCCCCGGCGGTCCACCCGCCACCAGCGACGGCATCGGCAGCGCCCGCATCGTGTCGATCGGCGAGCTAGGCGAATACGGCGTGTTTCTGCCCGATGAGATGCTGCCCGTGGCGCGCTTCCTTTTGGTTCAGTCAAACGACGAGATCCTCGTGCGCTGGACCGGACAAGCGGCCACCACCGAGGCCTCGATGTACCTGGGCCTGGACTTCGCCGATGGCCTGGAAGCCTGGGACGCGGCGGCCCGCCGGCTCGAAGTCGGCGCCGTCAACCTGATCGCCGCCGACAGCCGCAGCATCCGCTATCGCGTGCATGCCAACGTGCCGCGGCGCAGCGCGGTAAAAAGCGGCAGCAAGCCGTGGATGATCATGGATGGCCGCGATGAAAAGACACTGTGGGACGGCGCCCTGCTCAGCGACGATGAGCTGCCTGCATCCAGCGAGCCCGAGCGCGGTTATCTGTGCAGCGCCAACAACGATCCCTTTGGCTTTACCGCCGACGGTCGCGTCGACAACGACCCGTTTTATTACGGCAATTTTTATGACCCCGGCGACCGCGCCGCCCGCATCGAAAGCGAGCTACGCCGACTGCTGCGCGACAAGCCTGGCCGCGTCAGCCTCGATGACATGAAGGCGCTGCAGGCCGATGTCCATAGCTACGTCGCCGATGACCTGCTGCCGCCGCTGTTCATGGCGCTAGACCGCATCGGTAGTGACCCTGTCTTGGATCCATATAAAAACCGACCTGAGCTTATCGCCCTCGGCAAGCGGCTCAAGGACTGGGATCGCCGCATGGCGCGCGACTCAACCGAGGCCGTGATCTTCTTTGCCTTTGCGCACTTTGCGACGGTGCGGGCCGTCGGCGATGACTATGGCCCCTTCTTGCCGCGGCTGTGGCAAGCCGAGCCAGCCTTTGCATACAAGCCGCTGCGCCTGGCCCTTGCCGATGTGCCGGGCACAACTGCTGTTTTGCAGGAAGGCAAGGCCGCGATCCTCGTCGCTGCGCTTGCCGATGCCCACGACTGGCTGAAGCGCCGCTTTGCCACGCCGAGTCCCGATTCGGCAACGCACTTTGCGTGGCGCGATGTCCACGGCGCCCGCTTCGATCACATGCTGGGCGGTCGCTGGAACAGCGGCACCGTCCCCGTCGATGGCTCGGTCGGTACGGTCAATGTGTCGTCGTCGGCCATGGCCGATGACATGGGCAAGCCCGTCGATCGCTTCAGCAGCGACGCCGGATCGCTGTATCGCATGGTCGTCGGCTTCGACGAGCGCGGTGCGCCGCAGGCCCAGATCAACTTCCCCTTGGGCAACGATGGGACGCCCACCAGTCGCTTCGCCAGAAACCAGCACGAGGCCTGGCAGAACGTGCAGTACGCACCGCTGCGCTTCCATCGCAGCGACGTCGAAGCCGACGCGGCCCTGCGCCTGCGCATCAAGCCAACCGGACAGGTGGAATAGCCTCATGCGCATCGAAAGTTACTCGGATACCTTCGGACTGATCCATGGCCTGGGCGCGCTGCGACAAAAGGGCCTGACGCCACGCAGCCTGCTGTTCGTCGCGCTGAACTCGCAGGGGCGCATTTATCTGGCCATTCCCGAGGATCTGCATCAGCTGGATCAGTCGACGATGCGCGTCGGTGAAAAGCTGGCGCTGCGCTGGCCCGATGCCGCCGATGTGCCGCAGCGCCTGTTCCACTTCGACAGCATCCACGCGCTGCGCGACGACTTCATCGTGCTAAACGGCGATCGTCGCTTGGCCTATCCCGGCAACGCGCTCGACGTCGGAGCCGTCGTCGGTCGCTTCATCCGCAGCACGGGCGGCACCAGCGTCTTTTTTGGCTGCACGCCGCATCAGCCCGGCACCTGGCTGCAAGGCGGCTCGCAGATCGTGGCCCTGCATGACTATGGCGTCGTCGAGGTCGTGCCCGTGCCCTGCGGACTCTTGGCGCGACGCCTGCACGATCATCGGCTGTACCTCATGACCTATGCCGATATTGCGCGCACCGGGCACTTGGAAGGCTGGCTGCCGGTGTATGCGTCGCCGCTTGGCAACATCCTGCTCGTCGAGAGGCGCGTCGTCGACAGCCGCTTGGTGCTGTCCTGCGAGCGCGGCTTGGTCGAGGTCGATGTCAGCGAGCTGCCGCGTGTCAAAGAGCGGGCGCAGCTCCCCACGCCGCCGCGAATGTCCAGCCCCAGCCTCGACAGCGGCGATGACTTCGACCTGATGGAAGAAGAGCAGGTCATGTCGCCCGCCGTCCTCGGCCGCTTGGGCAACGAAGCGTTTGTGCTGACGCGCGGGCGAGCTCAGACCTGGGGCCTGCGCGACATCACGCCCGCCGAGCTGTGGGGCGCCCCGACGGGAGAGATCGCCGACATCCAGAGCTGGTTCGATCAAGCCGCGACCTCGAACGCGCTCTAGCCTCTTCCGCGTTCACGCATCCCCGTCCGTCTGCTGAAAGTAAAACAGCCTCGACGCAGCCGATCGACGCTACTTGGGAGGCGGGCTCGCCTTGGGGCCCTTAAGGGCTGGAAAGACATGTGCCGGACCTGGCTTTACGACCACGTCGATCTGTTTCCAGACGATCTCGCCCATCGCCTCGGCGTGATAGCTGCCAGACGCCTTGCCGTACAGCGTTGACGGCTTGTCCATCCCTTCGGCCTGCTCTTGTCCGGGCAGTGCGGCGGCGCAGAATGTGATGTCTTGCGCCCAGTCCGAAAACACTTCGAAGCTGAACTCGCCCGTCGCTGACGTCACCGTGCGACCAATGATGTGCGCAGCGGGATCGAGGCAGTCGGCTTTCCCCTGCGCGACGAAGATCCAGAAGCGGTGCTTCGGCGGCAGCTTGTCGGCGTTTTTGACCTTGCCCTCAAACTCGATCTCGCACAGCGAGGGCTTTTCAAAGTAGCCCGTTGACTTGAGGATGGTAGGGGCCGCGCCGGGTGCTGGGGCGGGCGATGCGGCCCCGCCTGTGTTTTGCGGCGAAGCCACGGCGGGCGCAGCAGGCAGGGCCGCGCTGGGCGCGCTTCCCGGCGCCGCAGACGGTGGTGGGCTCACGCCCTTGTCTGGACACGCCGAAAGAAGCAGGCACAGCCCAGCCAGTATCGGGCCGGACGCTCTGCGAGCCGGAGAACGCCATGGCAAAAAACCGGTCCTATCCAAGCGGAATGCTTCATGGCCACGCCTAGCTGCGGGTTTGTTGATCCTGAACATAGTCTGAAAGGATATGATCAGATAGCCAGATTAGAAACCTTGTTCTTGTCAAACGTATAGGAGCATTCAAATGACATCGCGGCGAATCCTAACCATGGCTCTGCTGCTTGGTTCTGCTGCGCTCGGCTGCAAGAGCGAAGGCACCTCAGGCAGTGTGATCCCTGTTGCACCGAGCTGTCCCGAGGGACAGACCTGCACCGATCCCAACGGCATGCCGACTCTCGATGACCCATTTAACATCCCGCCGGGCAGCGGCACCGTCGTCATCGACGGCGCTGGCACGCCATACCAGACCGGGATGAATGGCTCGTCGGCAGTCAAGGTGGATCCGGCGACCAATGCCGTCGTGATCGACCAGGCGAGCTTCGGCAAGGGCCTGGGCGACTACGTCTGGGTCGCCAACAGCGCAGAGGGCACCGAGTCGAAGGTCGACACCAAGACGATGAAAGAAGTGGCTCGCTACTGCACATACCCCGGCTGCAATGGCGATCCATCGCGCTCGACGGTGAGCTTGCTGGGTGATGTCGTGGTGGCCAACCGCGCCAACTACTTTGGCATCAACGCGCCAGCGCGTGCATCGGCCGTGAAGATCGCGGGCGACAAGTCGCGCTGTGTCGACCGCAACGGCAACGGCCAGATCGACACATTCGAAGGATCGGGACCGATTCCCGCCGCCTTCCGCTGGCCAGCCGGCGCCGCCAACAGCCCAGATGAGTGCGTGCTGTGGCTCACGCAGCTCGACAAGGATCGCAACGGCAACACGCCCGGTGGCGGTGGCACGCTGCCGCGCGCCGCGGCTTTTGACTCGACCATCGCAGACGACGGCACGCCCTCGCCGTTTGTGTACATCGGCCTGTTCAACCCGAACGAGGTCGTGCGCCTGGACTCGAAGACCGGCCGCATCCTCAAGCAGTTCTTGGTGAACGTACGCCCCTATGGATTCGTCGTCGACAAGGACGGCACGCTGTGGATCCAGGGCTCGGGTACGCTGGCCAAAGTCGACGTCAAGAACAACGATGCGGTGACCAACCTCGGCGGCCTGCCCTGCGCCTACGGCATCTCGGCGGATGCTCGCGGCTACATCTACAGCTCGGGCGGCAACTGCGTGGCGCGCTACAACCCGGCAACCAACACCTACGAGCAAATCGGTGCCCCCGGCTTCAGCTCGGGTCGCGGCTTGGCTCTCGACGACAAGTACACGCTGTGGGTCGCCGATACCGGCGGCGGCCTGTATGAGTTCGACGCGTCGAAGCCCTTCGGCCAGGGCATGACCTTTGTGACCAGCCGCGCCCCGCGTGGTGTGAGCTTCAACTCGTACTACCTGGGCGTCAGCCTCGATTCGGCCAACCGTCCGTGGATCGTCTCCACCGGTACGCAAGACCTGGGCCCAGGCGGCGCGGGTGCCACCGGCATCGTTTATAACGTAGATAAGCCCAATGCCTATACCGCAACAGCGGTGACTACTGGCAATGCTCCATACACCTATTCAGATATGAGTGGAGCGCAGTTGCGATATGCCGGTGCGCGCTTTGGCCTATATCGTCATACCTTCCAATCGACCTGCCCAGCGGGCCAGAAGACGACCTGGACGCAGGTGACGTATGACGTCGATACGCCCGTTGGGACGACGGTTGAGATCCGGGCGCGCGGAGCCGGCGATCCGCAGGCGCTGGATTCGGCTCTGTTTGGCCCCGCGACGGCGATTCCTCCGGCTGTGGTGGGTCCCTTCGTGCCCAACATGAACGAGGGTGCCAACAACACCCTTCTGCAGCTGCAGTTCAAGCTGACGGCGCAGAATCCGCTGGTCACTCCGGCGGTGAAGAACCTGAAGGCGAACTTCCTCTGCGGCTAGTCCCCGGCTCTCCCCGTCTGTAGCTCTCTTCTCCCGCACACTTCACAGTCCTTTAGCCGACCCTTTCTGCCTTGGGCAGGGGGCGGCCCGTTCGTTCCGCGTGGACGCGCGGCCTACGCAGACCCGCGCCGCGCGGCCATAGCATCCGGCATGGATTCAGACCCAGATGGGATGGAGAAGTGAGGCAGGCCCCGCAGCCGGTTCCCCAGACGGGCGCCGGCTGTGCGTGGAGCGTGGTGCGTGGTGCGTGGTGCGTGGCGCGTGGCGCGTGGTGCGTGGTGCGTGGTGCGTGGTGCGTGGTGCGAGCGGTGTGTTACGCGCGAAGGCCCGTGCTGCGACGGCGACGCAGCAGCAGGGCGCAGGACAGCGCCAAGCCAGCCAGAGCCGAGACAGGAGCCGAGCTTGAGCCGTGCGTGCCGATGTCGCAGCCAATGCCGCCGCCCGCAAGCTGGGCATCAAACAGAGGGAAGGTCTTGGTGATGGTGTTGTCCGCCGGGTTCTTATCGCTCGCCGTAAGCCCCGATGGGTCGCGCGGAATGACCGTGGCCGTAACGTCTTGCGATTCCGTGTTGGGCGGGCTCTTGACCTGGAAGATCACCGGAGGCGTGGTGGTCTGCGGATCGATGCTCGTCGAGCGCTCGCACGTAAGGACGCGCTTGTCGGCACTGATCAGGCACTGCCAGCCCTCGCCTTGCGTACCGACGGTGATCTCAGAACCAGGGGGAGCGGTGTACAGGAAATAGGCGCCAAAGGCTTTGCCAGTTCCTTGGTTCTTGGCCGTGGCCGTGTACTCGATGCTCCAGGGCTCTTTGCCAGGCACTCCGTCGAGGTTCAGGACCAGATCCGGCTGATCGCTGCGTGTGATCAGCGCATCGCCGACGCCAAAGTTGTTGTTGGGCAAGGGATCGACCACCGCAGGCGGCGCCACGGCCGTCACTTTCACTGGCACGCTCTCGGTCGTGTAGTCGGCGGGCACGGGAATGCTCAGTGAATAGACGACAGCGCCCAGAGCGGGCAGGCTGATGCTGCCGGGCAGCGCGCCAGTGCCGCTGGCCGCCGGGCACATGGATCCGGCCCCCACGGGCATGCAGGTCCACGACGCGCCCATGATGCCGGGTGGCAGCTGGGTCAGAATGCTTGCGTCAGCCACAGCATCGGGGCCGAGGTTGGTGATGCGCACATCGTAAAGCGCCGTCATGCCCGGCAGGAGGCTCATCGACGGTGGAATCACCTGGACATCGAGATCGCTGGTGGTGTGCGGGCACTTGCGCGAGCCGAGATCGCAGATACGACCGCCGCAGTCGGCATTCGAGCTGCAACCGCAGGTGTTGTCTGGCAAGCACTGCGCACCCAGCCCCGCTGAAGAACAGTTCTGCAGCTGCGCCGGGCTGGCCGAGCACTGCGCACAGCGACGGCTGACAGGATCGCAGACGGTGCTCGCTGGGCAGTCGGCATTGCTCAAGCAGGCACAGCGAGCCGGATTCAGCGAGCGGTCACAGCGCGGAGCCAGCACCGGACACTGCTGGTCACTTTGGCAGTCCACCGTGAAGCTCGTCGGCACGCTGGGCGAGACACCATCGCCCGAGAGCCACTGACCCGGTCGCAGCACATTCTGCGCCGTCGCGCGCTCGCCCTGGCCGCTGATTACCGCTTGGTTGTTTAGCTGACCGGACACCGCATAGCTCACGCGCGCTTGGAGCTCGATGGTGGTCACTTCGTTGACCGGAACCGTGCCGCCGTTGCTCGCGGTGGCGCCGGTACCCAGGCGAACGGTCAGCGTGCGCCGCTGTGGATCGTAATCAACCTGGTCGTCACCCGTCTGATCGGTCTTTGCTCCGGCGTTGGGGCCGCTTGTGATCTGCGTCGAGCCAGGGATGTAGATCAGCTCTGGCGGCAGGGTGTCGCGCAAGATGGTGCTGATCGATGTATCGCTGCCCGTGTTGATCGCTCGAATGGTGTAACGGATCGTGTCGCCGGGCAGAACCGGCTGGCCGGGTCGCGACACGTTGGCGTACAGCTTCGTCGACTCAGAAAACACGGGGAACAGCGTCGAGATCGCCGTGGCAAAGCCACCCAGGAAATACAGATCGCTGCTCGATGTGGCGCGGATCGTGGCCGAGGTTGCCCCCGCGCTGAGCTGCGCACTGACATCAACGACATCGAGATCAATGCCGCTCATGCTGGCCGGCTGGCCCGTGGCCTGCGGCTGATCGCCGACGACAGAGACCGCCTGACCGTTGTTGCTGCGGCTTGAGTTGAAGAAGTTGTCCGCGGGGTTGAGCCCGTTGGTCAACGATGTGCCGTTGAACTGCAGCACGTCGCCAACCAAGTCGTGATCGCCTTCATAGCCAATCACGCCCAGCGAGCCCTGAAAGCCGGTCATCGGAACCAGGAAGCCGTCGAGCATGGTGTTGGCGGTCGTCATCGGCTCGATGATATCGAGCGCGCGATACAGCACGATGTTGCGCGTTGGCTCATCGGTCTTGCGATAGACGACGACCATGTGCCAGTTCACAAACGCCACGTTCTCAAGCACGTTGGCCAAAGGAACCGTTGGAATGGCACGCACGCGATAGGCGCCGCTGCCATATTGCTGCACCAGCTTGGTGATGTTGGCCGTCGACTGGTAATACGTGCGCCCGCCCGTGTTCGCGGTCAAGCCAGGTCGCGCTGGATCGCCGACGAGGGTCATGGCGAAGCTGCCATCCGGGCGCTCTAGGATCACCCGCTCGGCGGCCGACGAGCCCATCGGAAGCTGCGCCGCCCAATAGAGCTGCGCATGCACAACGATGGCACCGGCCGGCACATCCAGCCGTGCGGTGCTGCCCGCCTTGGTCGCCAGGACCGAGGTATCGGCGTTTCCCGTTACGGCATCGAACAGAACATCCGACGACGTGTCATCGGTGTTCATGCCGCAGTCGCCGATCGTTCCGACGGAGGGACGGGGCACCGCCGCTCGACAGTCGAAGCTGGACGTGTTGCCGATCAGAAGGAAGCTGCCCTTCTCGTTGAACTCGGCGATCTTCTGCGGTGCTGCCTGCACTGACGTCGCACTCAGCGAGCAGTACAGCGCGGGGATGACTCCCAGCGCGAGTCGAATCAGATTGAGACCAAAGCTCCTAGGCATACTTAAACCTCCATCAAAGTCTGTCTGCTGCGCCCTTACTCTGCTGCCATCGTTCAGAGGTTCTCGACGGAGGTGACCCTCCTGCCCCCAGCCTCATGAACGGGCTTGTCGAAACCGCTCCGAGCCTGCTAGCCCGCTGAGTCGGTGGCCTTCGACTTGGATTTCTTGGACTTGGACTTCTTGTCGACCTTGTCGCTGCTGCTGTCCTTGGCGTCGCTGTCCTTGGCGTCGCTGTCCTTGTCCTTCTTGCTTCGCTTGCTGCGCGAACTCTTCGTGTCTTTCTTGTCCGTCTGATCTGGACTGTCCTGCTTGTCTTGAGCGTCTTTCTTGCTCTTTTGCGCCTTCTTGTCTTTCTTGCTCGTGCCGCTGGATCGGTCGCTCTGATCTTCTGAATCGGGAACCGATACATCCTTGGCCTGCTGAACCGACTGGCTCTGCGCGGGATCGGTGATGACAAACTCGACGCGTCGGTTCTTCTCGCGACCTTTGCGCGACTTGTTGTCGGCGATCGGCTTGTCGGGGCCATAGCCCTTGGCCGACAGACGGCTGGCCTCGATGCCGCCCGTTTCGGTGAGGTACCGCATCACGCTCTTGGCGCGACGCTCTGAGAGATCGCGATTCAGCTCGGGCTTGCCGCGATCGTCCGTGTGACCGCCGATCTCGACCTTCTTGATGTCGGTCGCCGCCTTCAGCGTCTTGGCCACCGATGCCAGGATCGGGAAGCTCTTCTTAAGGATCACGTCCTTGCCCGTGGCGAAGAACACCGGCTGGATGATCTTCAGCTGACCCCCGGTGATGTTGACCGAGCCTGGACAGCCGTTCTTCTTGGGATCCGGATCGGGTGCGCCCGGCTGATCAGGGCAAGCGTCTTCGTTGTCCACCACCGAGTCCTTGTCACGGTCCGGCAGAGGACAGCCCAGCTTGGCCGGATCGGGCTTGCTGCCCTGGTGCGTGTCCGGGCACTGGTCTTGCGCATCGGCCACACCGTCGCCATCGCGATCCTGTATCGGGCAGCCGAGCTTCGCCGGATCCGGCTTGGCCCCTTGCGCAAGATCCGGGCACTGATCTTCGGGATCGACCACACCATCGCCATCGCGATCGCCCGCCGGGCAGCCAAGCTTCGCCGGATCCGGCTTGGGTCCCTTGGCGGTGTCGGGGCACAGGTCTTCATGATCGAAGACGCCATCGCCATCGCGATCCGCAGCCGGGCAGCCCAAGCGCGTTGGGTCGGGATTGGCGCTCTTGTGAACATCGGGACAGAGGTCGCTTGCGTCGACGATTCCATCGCGATCGCGGTCCGGGCAGCCGTGTGTGCGCTCATCATCGGTGCGAATGCCGGCTTCCTTGGGACAGGCATCTTGCTTGTCGGGAATGCCGTCTTTGTCCGAGTCCTCAGGCCCGCGAATCGGAGCATACGCAAGGCGCAGCAGCGCGCGGACATCGGGCGTGCCTGGCGTGCGCAGCGCGCCTATGCCCACCGCAGCGCCGATGTTGATGAGGCGCGCGATGTTGTAATGACCTGCCAAAAGGACTTCCAGGCTGGTGAACTCGCGAGAGAACGGCTTGACCGCGTCCGTTCCCAGCAGCACCGTGCCGAGCAGCGCTTCCGGTCCGATGGCAAAGCGGCGATCCAGATCCGCGTACGAGATGCTGGCGCCAAGCTGCAGCTCGGATCCGATGCTGCTGCCCGAGTCCGAGACCCCCGCGCCGATTCGCGCGGGCTCGCGGTAATAGAAGCCCGCCGTAAACGACCACATGATGTGCTTGGTCAGGCCGCCCAAAGCCAGCTTCGGCAGGAAGCGCAGTCCCTGATCGCTGGACGTCGTCGAGACGCCTGAGAGCTCACCAAAGCTGCGCAGTGGAATCCAGGCGTTTAGGCCGATGCTCAAGGACACCGCGCTGCGATACGGCTGACCAAACAGCCGCACCCACGCGCCCACGCGAGGATCGCCCACCGCGACCGAGCTGCTTGGCGCCGCGCCGCCTGCGGGCGTTCCCAGCTCAAGCAGCGTGATCGGCAGCGAGGCCGTGATCAGCACGCGATCCAAGAACGAGCCCGCCAGATCGACGTGCCCCAGGAACTGGTGCTCAATGACCGAGACCGTGCGATTGAAGCTGCCGTCTCGCCCAAGCGTGCCGAACACCAATGGGTTGTGCCCATAGTTCAGCGTGACACCCGCCGCGAAATAGCGCGTCGACGAGAACCATGGGTGATCGACCCAGAACGACCACTCACCTGCCGCAGTCGGTTCGTAGCGATTCACGGCGAAGCCTGTTTTCACCGCCTGGGCATGCGCCACGGGGCTTGTGGCCACGACCGATCCCAAGGCAGCGACACGTACCAACAGCTGAAGAAAGTGACGAACTCGTCGCACGAGAATCCTCCCAGAATCCTTCCACGCAAGAGCAGGCGGACTGCCCTGGCCCAGGCAAAGAGCACCACCACGTTCGTGAAGCACCGGCTTCACGGCTGGAGTCTGCACTCACAGCAGTGGATACGCGTTGCAGGGCGCAGTGTGAACGTCTAATGGTCGCACAGGAACGGGATGGGCTGGAACCAAGAAAATGCCAAAGAGCACAAGACCTTCAGACGCACTGTCAGATGCCGGCACAGCCATGCGACATCGCACGGGGGGGGTGCAGATGTCGTGAAGCACTCGCAGCAGCCCACGCCCCCTCCCCGCTCTCAACCCCCTTCTGCTCGCTGCGCCCTCTGTCGCTGCGTTTTCGCGCCGCCCGGCACGCTGTACATCCTTGAGTCCGGCCAGCTTGAACCAGGCGAGGCTGGGTGCGATGTCACGGCCCACTTGCGGACCAGCGAGCGCAGGAATCAGCCGCGCCGTGGGCCACGCTGCCGCAGGCATGGCCGCCCCTTGGCAGCGCGGGTCACCTACTTCTTTGCGGCCTGGCTGGTTGCCGGAATGCCGAGAACGGTCCGCAGCCACGCAACGTTCCCGTCGTTGAGCTCTGCGTGAGACTGGTTTTCCGTCGGGGCATAGAAGCTCTTAAATGGCGTACTGCCCGCATCAGGCACCGTCGCGTAGAGGTCGGTCCGCCCTTTATAAGCCAATGCGCTGTGCGTTGGAACAAAGCAGGTATTGCCAGCTAGTAGCGTATGGCTCGTCCAGCCGTTCGTGGCAAACAATCGGATGAAGGATGCCATTCCTCCAGGGCACGTATCCCAGGGCAAGCTCTTTTTGACGATTGCTTGCCAATTGAGTTTCCCAATGCAGCTTATTTCAATGATTTTGGTCCCTGGTTCTGTGGTTTCTGGGGAATTTGGCATCGCCCAGAAAACACCGTTTGCCTTCCAATTGTTTTTGCCATCTACTCGCTCAAAGCTCGCAAGCTGGCTACCTGGATTCAGAACACCTCCCGCGTCGTTTGACTGGCCCTTGCCTTGATTGTTGCCATTGGCAATGGCATACAGCTCTGGCTGTTTCGGCCAATTTCCGAGATTGGCAAAATCCCGCTGCAGTTCATCGAATAATTCATCGGGTTGTGGGTCTTCTTGCCCAGACCACATTGGGCGGTATTTTTGCACCAGCATCTGCTTTGCTGCGTACGAATTCAGAATCGTATCGCGTAATATGGCTACCTCCTTGACTTTATCAGCGAGAAAATCCAAGCCGTACTGCGCACACATCGGCACGACGGCCCCCAGGCAGGGTGTGTCGAGCATGATGACTTTGGATATGCCATGGGCCAGTGACCTGGCTTCCATTTCCAGCAAGGTATAGCGAGCGACCAATCCTCCCATCGAACCAGTAACCAATATTCCAGGTTCCTTCTTCGACGGGCGCTGGTTGATCAGCAGGAAGGCTTCCTCGATCATCGCCGCATTAGCCTGGATATAGGTACGCGAATCGTCGAATTCAATCATGACGATGTCGTACCCCTTCTGGCGCGCTTGTTCGAGGAGATTCGAGGGAGAGATCGCCCACATAAGCTCGGCCGTTGCATCCCAGACGTCAAATGGTGTCGGGACGCTTAGCGCGATCGCAGCGGCGCCTGTGTTGAATCCTGTCCACATGAACAAGGGCTTCTCTATATTTGAATGGCCGGGAGCATAGTAAATCTTCATTACGCCGCCGGCCCAAACGTCTTTGTAGGCTCGCGTTGCCCGAACCGCGATGATCTCATTCGGCTCTGGAAGGGACTGCGCCAACACATGGATCTGCGAAACACTCGTGGCGCTGCCAGCGGGATAATGACAGGTAATCCGCAGTGTCTTTTCGCCTGGCGTCGGGTATGACACCTTCAGGCGCGATCCGATGGCCACGTGCCGGATGCCAAGTCCGTCGCCGGCATCGAAGTCGATCCGGGTGGGCCGCTCGCTGGTATTGGCCAAAACCCAGCGTTCCTCAAAGCTAAACGTGACCGCCTGGGCGTCGGCAGCCCAGCCCATCAGGGGGCGTGCAAACCTCGCCTGCCGGTCCTGCAGCAGCGTGGGCACAGCCAGACCCTCAAGCGACAGATCGTTGCCGTCTTTCATCTGCACAAGGAAGCGCTTGACCGCTCGCAGTGTGAGCGCCTGATAATCAAAACACGCAATGCCAATGGGGATGATCCCTTCGCGATGGGCAGTGCGTACCGCGGTGCGTAGCGCACCCGCGTCTGGAACAATGCCCTTCTCAATGGATGAGAACTCTAGCTCACCGAGCGATTGATAGAATTCGAGCAGAGAAAGGGGCTCGTCCGATCTGCCGATGTACTTCGGGTGTTCAAGGCCATGCGCCAGTGGGTGCAAAAAGATTCCACTCGGCACTTCACTGCGTGTCAGGGTGCCGATGACTGCAGTGATGCGCTTTAGGTTCGACTCCGTGACCGTCGACGTAGGAATGTGCATGTGTGCTCTCTCTTGTGTGGGTGGTTTTCCATGGCGTGATTGCAGCAACCACGCGGGGAAAACTATATAGACAAGAGGCTATAAGGCTACGAATTTTTATCGTCATAGCGAACTCAACAAGAGAAACAGCCGCCGCGTGTGCGGGAACGGGTCAAGGCACCGTCGATTCGGCGCGGTTCGTTCTGCTTTGCTGCCCACTTGATCTGGATAGAGAACATCCACTGGGGCTCCCCGCGCTGAGCAGCGCGGCTTTTCAGGCGACCGCTCTGCTGCTCCGCGTGTCTGAGGGCGCCAGTCCGGCCGCGGATCCACCGATCCACCGCCAGATTCAGTCGCAGATCCATAGATCAGAGGTCGCCGTGCCGGTTCGCGCGCGGATCTTCGACGGCGCGGCGATCTTCTTCCATGCGGATGCGGTCCGCGTGCGACTGCAGCTCATCCGCTTTGCTGGAATCGGGCGTGCCCAGCAGCCCCTGCTTGTAGATCGCCGCGGCACGCTCGCAGTCCTCGGCGCTGCCGTCGAGTGAGTCGTCTGGACCGCACGCTTTCAGGTAAATGCTCAAGGCGCGCTTCACTTGTTTGGGGTCGGCGGTCGCCACAAGTAGCTGCGCCGCAAGCGGGCCCTGGCAGGTCCGCGCAGACGGCGGCCCTTGGCAGCCGAGCAAGCTCAACGCGCGCTGGATGTCGCCTGGTTCTTTGCGGTCGGAAAGAAGCTGCGCGGCTTTGGCGCAGGACCGAGCGTCGCGAGCGACCTGACAGGAACGATCCCACAAGTCGATGGCGCGGCGAACATCCAGGGTCGCGCCACAGCGAGCAAGCTGCAGCATCTCGGCCAGCTCGGCGCACTGGCCGGCATCACGCTCGCAGGCCTGGCTGCACTCGCTTTGCACCTCGGCTTGTTCGCTGGGGTCGCTGGAGCAGCTTGCCCAGGCACAGCGGTACGAAACCTTGGGCAGCGGCGCCGCGACCCAAGGACGATCGCTGCTGCGCAGGCTCGACGGACGTCCCGGTGTGAGCTGCTCGCGTCGGATCCACAGCCTGCCGCCTTGCTCGACCACAACCATGTGCCGGCTGTCTTGGCCGCTTTGCTTTCCCTGGCGCCACTCCGTACGCAGCGTGATCCACAGGTTCTTGCGACTGCCGGCGACCTTGGCCTCGCGGATCTGCAGCAAGCGCGGCGGAGCCGATGGATCCGGCCGCAGGGCCTTGATGAAGTCCGCCCGCGTCACCGCGATCGACCGCTTGCCCACCTGTTTCTGGCCGACGAAGTCGGTCGCGTACAGAGCATCCAAGGCAGCCGCGTCGGGGCCGCTCAGCGCTTGCAGCCAGCTGGCCAGAAAGTCGGCAGCCCGCTCGCTTGCATGCCCCTTTCCAATCGCTGCTGCGGCCGATTGCGCGACGGGGTCCGCGCACCAGGCAACCGCAGGCAGAAGCAGACCCAGCCCCCCAAACAACCATCCGGCGCGACGCAGCCCCCGCTTCATGTCGACGAGTATATCGCCGGCTAGCGGTCAGCGGGACGGTCGGACAAAGCCGCGTCGAGTGCGGGCGGCGGCGCAGCAAAGGAGGCCGCCTGCGGGGTGGCTATCGCGGCGGGTTCCGACGGAATCACCGTCGGCAGATACATGCGCGTGGCCACGCTGGCTGCGGTGGGCGCATCGAAGACTTCGCCGCGAAGCTCATCGACTTTGCGCAGTCCTTTTTTCGCGGCAATGCCACGCGGCGTCGCGGCCGATGACCACACCATCAGCGTCTCCCAAGCTTCGCGGGCCACTTTCGCATCGCGATCGAAGCTGGCGACGTGCGCCAAGAGCGGCACTGACTCGACGAGCGCCAAGCGACGCAGGGCCACGACCAAGTTGAAGCGCTCGTGATCCGGCCCGCGATGAAGCGCGGCTTCGATGAACGGCAGCGTCGCAGGTCCCGCGGCAAGCAGCCCCCAAAGCGCGCGATCCAGCGCCGCTCCTTCGGCCGAGGCCACGCGCCCGACGGCCGCGGCAAGCTCAGGCCGGGCCGCATCGCAGGCTGCAAGCGAGACCAGCGCCACCACGCCCACGCCGAGCACCCCCCGCAGCCCCGCGCCACGCGGCCAGCGAACCACCACGACTCTGTTCTCGGGCACCATCAACCGCGAGGATATCTGGCGCATCCGGGGCCCGTAAAGTCTGCATATACTTCGCCGCCCATGTCGTCTTCTTCGTCGTCTTCTTCGGCGCCTTCTTCGTCGTCGCACTCAGCGTCGTCTGCGTCATCGCCTGCGTCGTCGTCTGCGTCGTCTGCAGCGTTTCCTGTGTCGCCTGTGTCCGCAGCCCGTCCAGCGCTGCGTGTGCCCTTGGTGGATCTCGCGGCGCAATATGCCGAGCTAAAGCCTGCCCTGGACGAAGCCGTGCTGCGCGTCCTGGAAAGCGGCCGCTATGTCCTGGGTCCTGAAGTCGAAGCCTTCGAACGCGAGCTTGCCGCGTATCTGCGCCAAGGAGCGGCCTCGCCCGAATCGCTCGGCCACGGAGCGACTGCGCAGGCGTCAGCTGGGCCCTATGTCGTGGGCGTGTCCTCGGGAACGGATGCTCTGCTGGCCGCCGCCATGGGCCTGGGTCTGGGCCTGGGCTGCGGTCAGGGCGAGCCCGGCAGCGCGGCGCTCACGCAGCCTGCCTCGTGCGTCGGCGGCGAAGTCGTGACGACCGCGTTTAGCTTCTTTGCGACGCCCGAGACCGCGATTCGCCTGGGCCTGCGTCCGGTGTTCGCCGATCTGGAAGAAGATGGCTTCAACGCCGACGTCGACGATGTGCTGGCCAAGCTGACCGACAAGACCGTGGCCATCGTGCCGGTTCACTTGTTCGGACAGCGTATGGCCATGGATCGCTTGGTGGCGACCGGGCTGCCCGTGATCGAAGACGCGGCCCAGACCTTGCTGCCCGGCCTGGCGACGCAGACCCGCTGCGCCACCCTCAGCTTTTTTCCGACGAAAAATCTCGGAGCGGCCGGCGATGGTGGAGCCGTAGTGACCTATGACGCGGCGCTCGCCGACTCGCTGCGCGTGATGCGCCAGCATGGATCGCGTCCCAAGTATGTCCATGCACTGTGGGGCGGAAACTTCCGCTTGGATCCACTGCAGGCGGCCATCTTGCGCATCAAGCTCGGGCACTTGGATCGCTGGCAAGCTGCGCGGCGGCAACATGCAGCGTTTTATCACCAGGCGCTCGCGCCGCTGCAAAGCGCAGGTGTGCTGCGTCTGCCGCCGTCGCCCGAGCAAGCGCCCGAGCATGTCTATCACCACTTTGTGATCCGCGCGCCGCGTCGCGATGCACTGCGAGCGCAGCTTGCCGCACGTCACATCGAGACCGAGCTGTATTACCCGCTGCCGCTGCACCTGCAGCCGTGCTTGGCCCAGCTTGGCTATCGTGCCGGCTCGCTGCCCCGCGCCGAGGCGGCAGCGGCCGAGTGCCTGGCCCTGCCGGTCCATGCCAACCTGAGTCCGGCTCAGCTCGCGGCCGTCAGCGATGCGGTGCTCGACTTTTATCGCGGCTAGCGTGTTGCAAGAGTGAGCGAGGACCTCAAGATGCGGCGGGAATCACTCAAGTAAAGTCCGCTGGCATTCTTTTGGGGGCAAGTCGGTGCTCCGTTGGCCCAGCACCCGGACAGGTGCGTCGTCACGGTATACTGACAACGCATCGTGCCGTGGGAGGATGCGATGGAGTTCTTGCTTGGCCGCAACGCGGTGAAGGTAGACGAGGAGACCGCGTGGATCACGCTGCATGAGCCCTGGACCGTCGAGCAACTGCAGCAGCTACTGCAGCACCTGACGGCCGTTCGGCGCGAGCACGAGCGGGTCTTGCTGATCATTGAGCCGCTGATCGAAAAGCCGCTGACGGCCGAGGCGCGTCGCTATCTGGCGCGGCAGCAGAATGACCTGTCCTTCGCCGAAGTCATCTTCATCAGCCGATCGCTGATTCTGCGCGGCACGGCGGCCCTGGTGCATCGGGCCCGCGTGCTGCTTGGTGGTCGAGCCCCGAGCGCGCCGCACTTTGTCAGCTCAGCGGATGAAGCGCGACAGCTACTCGCCACGCTGCGCGAGATTCATCGTCCAAAGGCGTAGCGGGGGGCGAGGCAGAGGCGAGGAGCGATGGGCGCTGCTGCCCGGCTGTGGGTTGGGCTCTCCGTCGCTAGCTGACGAACGCCAAAGCCTGCCAGTCTGGCCCCGCAGCGCCGGCACTTCTGCCGCGCGCGATCTGCAGGGGCTTCGCGACGCTCGACGGTCAGCCGATCACCGATGCGCTATTTGCAGCGGCCCTGGCGCTGCCGCCGTCCCCGCGGGCCCAGACGATTCGCAAGCTGCTCGATCTGTCGCCGCGCACCGACTTGGAACAGGTCCGCACGTGGGCGATGCAGCTCGACGAACCCGCTCGCGGCAACTACATCGACCCAGCGCCGCCGCACTCGCTGCGCGTGGCCGACGTATCGTTGGGTCAGCGACCGGTGCTCGGGCGCTGCAGGCCTTGTCGAGGCAGCCGTAGTACACCAACCTGCTGATAGCGCTCGGCGTCCGCCGCGGCGATCTCTTCGCGGGTGCGTGGCGTCATCGTGCGCGCATACATCCACGAGTTCTGGTGTACGGCATTGGGGACCAGCGTCGAGTTGCCGAGCGCTTCACCCGGCTGCAGCGCCTGCGCGTTGCCGACTTTCCAGTCATCGCCGACCACGCCGTCGCCGCGGTTGGCATTGCCCTGCACCTGGTTCTTGAATTCGGCACTGCGCGCCGTCGATCCCGTCGGGGCATAGGCATCCCCTGGGCGGTTGCGGCGGTACTCGGGATTGATCGATCCATAGGGATCATCGAAGCGCACGCCGCCCTCTTCGACGTTCTGCACCGAGATGATGTGCGTCGCGTTCTTGCGATCCGTCGAGCCTTTGTGGCGGAAGCTGACGAAGCCAGCGCCGCCTTTGTCCAGCGTCTCGGACATGGCGCTGCGCACGCCGTCCCAGGTGGTGTTGCCGGACTGCAGCGTCTGCAGCTTCGGGCGGCGCATCGGATCGGGCTCTAGCGCTTGCAGGATGCGCTCGGGCACGCCCTGCGACATGCTGGTCCGTCCCAGCGCCGGCCCCGGCGAGACGTGCCGCAACAGATCGAGCATGTCTTCAAACTGCGCGTTCTGCCGGAACTGCTGCGACAGGCGTCGCACCTCGGCTTCGTTCAGCGACTCTTCGCCGCGCAGCCTTTGATACGCGCTGCCGTTTTCCGCTGGGTTCATCTGTTGGCGCAGATAGCCTTCGACAGTCCGTTCAAACAGACCGTCGGGCATCTTCATCTTGTCGAGGTCTTCGTCGCTGTCCATGACGCAGACCGCCTTGCCTTCGTTCTGCCGCTTGACCTCGTCGCGCTTGAGCTTGCGCTCGACAGCGCGCAGAGCATCGGCGCGGTTGTACCCCAGCCGCTCCAGCGCCATGGCCAGCGTCGTCAGGTTGCAGGATCCCTCGGGCGTCATCAGGTTGTCGGACTGCGTGCGGTACTGCGATACGCCAAGCTGCGCGTTCCAGTCCGTCGTCGTGCCGTCCCGCGCCGCTTCCGAGTCACCGGCTGGCGTGCGTCCTTCGCCCGGCTTTTCGATCTCGTTGATGAGCGGTCGCACCGTCGAAATCAAGCCGGGCGGCACGGCATGTCGCGGCGGCAGGCCGGTGTTCTTGTCCGTCTCTTCCCCTTGCCCGTGGAGTTGAGCCGAAAAGCGCGCCGTGTCTTTCAAAAGCTCGCGGATGTACGCGTCGCGCTGGTTTTCTGGCAGCGTCGGCACCACGGTCGAGCCCTGTTCCAGCTTTTCACGCTGCGCGCGGATCAGATCGTCGCGCGACGGCGGCCCGACAAACTCTGGTGGCAGCGGGTTCACCGTCGGAATCGCCGGCACTGGGCTCGGCGGCGCTTGCCCAGCCCATGGGTTCAGTGGGACCGTTCCGGTCGCTGCGCCCTGCAGGTTGCCTGGCGAATCGCCGTCGGCATACATGCCCACTGCGGCCCGCAGTGCCCCCAGATCGACTGGACCAAACGGCTGGCCGCCCGTGCCCGCACCCGCGCCCGCGATGTGCGGCGAGACCAGTGGCACCGGCAGCGGCGACTGCGGCGCCCGCACCGTCGTGGACTCAAACGCCGAATACGGACCGACCTCAGAAGACGCAACCGCTTCCTGACTCATCAGATCAGATCTTCGCCGATCGGGCGCCGTGGTTTCGCAGCACGTGCCGAGCGTCCCGAGCGTCCCAACACCCCGCGAAAGATCCCCCCGCGGGCACAGCGCAGACACCCGGCACGACGCCGGGCAAATTATCTTTCTATATTATTTTGGTTTTAATATTTAATTAATATATTGCAATAAAATTTAACTAGCTGTCGTGGCGATTGCTGCGGACGTGGGGGTGCGCGCTGGGGTTTTTGTTGTATTCGGTCCAGGGAAGCTGCGCTTCGCCGAAGGCGTCAATGCGGCGCATGGTGATGCAGGACTCGACGGGACAGACCAAGCTGCAGAGGTTACAGCCGACGCACTTGTGCTCTAGGATCTCGACCTGCGTGCGGCCGCGGTCGTCGGGCTGGGCGGCAATCGCTTGGTGGGCGCCATCGTTGCAAGCGACGTAGCACAGGCCGCAGCCGATGCAGCGGCTCTGCTCGACGTGGGCGATGACGCGATAGTTCAGGTCAAGCTGTTCCCAGCGCTTGACGCGCGCCGTGCTGCGCCCGACGAGCTCGCGCACCGAGGTCATGCCTTTTTGATCGAGGTAGCTCGACAGCCCGTCGCACAGGTCATGGATGATGCGGAAGCCGTGGTGCATGACGGCGGTACACACCTGCACCGTCGTCGCGCCGAGCAGCATGAACTCGACGGCGTCACGCCAGGTGCTGATGCCGCCGATGCCGCTTATGGGCAGGCCCTGGGTCTCGTGCGCGACGGCCGCCACCATGTTCAGCGCGATGGGCTTCACCGCCGGACCGCAGTACCCGCCGTGCGATGAATAGCCATGCACATCGGGCCGCGGTGTAAAGGTGTCGAGATCGACGCCCGTGATCGAGTTGATGGTGTTGATCAGCGACACGGCATCGGCGCCGCCTTTCTGCGCTGCGCGGGCGGGATAGACGACGTCGGTGACGTTGGGCGTCAGCTTGACGATGACAGGCACCCGCGCCACCTCTTTGACCCAGGTCACGATCTGGCAGGTGTAATCGGGGACCTGACCGACGGCCGAGCCCATGCCGCGCTCGGACATGCCGTGCGGACAGCCGAAGTTCAGCTCGATCCCGTCGGCGCCGGCCTCTTCGGCGCGGCGAACCATGGCATGCCAGGCTTCGCGCTTGGACTCGACCATCAGCGACACGATGAGCGCGTGGCCGGGATAGCGGCGCTTGACCTCGGCAATCTCGCGGAAGTTCACGTCGAGCGGACGGTCGGTGATGAGCTCAATATTGTTGAGCCCGTGCATGCGCTGGCCGCGGTAGTCGACGGATGAATAGCGCGACGAGACGTTGATGATCGGCTCGCCCAGCGTCTTCCACACAGCGCCGCCCCAGCCGGCGTCGAAGGCGCGCATGATCTGATCGCCCGTGTTCGTCGGTGGCGCCGAGGCCAGCCAGAACGGATTGGGCGACTTGATGCCACAGAATTCGACGGAGAGATCTGCCATCTGGCCGCGCTCCTTACACCGCTTCTTGCGGAAGTTTTTCCAAGATGTCGTGGACCATGGCCCGCGCTGCACGCTTGCCGGCCTCGACGGCGTTGACCACTTCTTGACCGCCGGAAATGCAGTCGCCCCCGGCATAGAAGCGCGGGTTTGATGTGCGGCCCTGGGCATCGACCTTGATCACGCCGCGCTCGCTCTCGACGGGAAGCGAGGCAACAAGCTCGGCCCCACGCTGTCCGGTGGCGCGCACGACCACGCTGCACTCAAGAAGCGCGCTGGTCTTGTCGCGAGGTCCGTGCGGCCCGGCCACCGCAGCGCCATCGGCATGCACGACACATATGGCGATGCCGCGCAGGCGGCTTTCGTCCTCGGCCACGATGCGCTCGGGCACGGCGTAATAGACAAGCTCGCTGCCGTGCTCAAGCGCCAGGTGGACTTCGTGGGCATACGCCGGCATCTCGGACGGTCCTTTGCGGTACAGCAGCCACACTTTCTTGGCACCGGCTCGCACCGCTTGCGTCACGACATCAATGCTGGTGTTGCCTCCCCCGATGACCGCAACGGAGGCGCCATGCAAGTTTCTGCGCAGCGCTTGCGCCGACGGCGACCCGTGCCCTGCATCCGAGCTGGCTTTGAGCAGCGCGATGAAGTCGAGCGCGTCCCACACCGCTGCGTGATCTTCGCCCGCAAGTCCGATGCCGGGAATGCGACCCATGCCGACGCCAACAAACAGCGCAGGGTGACGGGTCTGAAGCTCGGACAGCGAGATATCGTGACCGACGCGGATACCGCAGCGAATGTCCAGCCCGGCGCGAACCAAGGCTTCGACTTCCTGCAGCGAGACGCGCGGCGTCATCTTGTACTGGGCGACGCCATAGGTGTTCAGGCCGCCAGGGCGCTCGGCCTGCTCGTACAGCACCGAGGCATAGCCCAGACGCAAGAGCTCAGCCGCGCACGACAGACCCGCCGGACCCGCGCCGATGATCCCAACCGGAGCAACGGCACTGCGCAGCGGACGCGTCGCCCGCACGATCGGCTGCCCCTGCGACAGCGCATGGTCGGTCGCGAAGCGCTGCAGCGATCCGATGGCGATGGGGCGATGCTGATCGTTGAGCACGCAGGCGCCTTCGCACAGAACTTCCGTCGGACAGACGCGGGCGCAGCTATTGCCCAAGACGTTTTCAGAAAAGATCGTGCGCGCCGATCCCGCCGTGTTTCCCGTCGCAATCTGCTGGATAAACAGCGGCACATCGATGTGCGTGGGGCAGGCGCGCGTGCAGGGCGCGTCGTAACAGAACAGGCAGCGGTTGGCTTCCGCGTGCGCTTCGTCCGCCGACAGCGGCGGCTTGATCTCTTGGTCAAGCGACGCGAAGCCTGCGTGAAGATGAAAAGTTCTCGCCATTGTGTCGGCAACCTACCACACGCACACACAATGAGAAGCCTGTTTTCCGTGCCGGCGATGCGGCCCCACGACACGCCTCCGCAGGGACGGAAGTTCGTCGATACTTAGGCCGTCATGCCGCCCCTCAATCACCCCGTCCGAGCCATCGTCACCGTGCCGCCGTACGCGCCGTTTCTGGCCGAAGTCGCGAGCCATCCCATCGTCGCGGGACTGCGCCTGAACACCGTCATGCCGACCAAGCACGACGAGTCGCTTTCTGCTGTTCTGCGCCGGCTGTCGTCGCTGGGGCAGCCGCTGTGGGTGGATCTGAAAGGCCGTCAGTTGCGCGTCACGCAGGCCGCAGTGCCGCCATTTACCGAGGTCAAGTTGAGCCATCGCATTCGCCTGCACACGCCGGCCGATGCCTTTTTTTGCGACGGCAAGGAACACGCGCGAATCGTGGCCGTGGACGGCGATCGACTGATCCTGCTCGATGGCCCGCGGCGCTTTGTGGGGCCCGGCGAATCGGTCAACATCGTCGATCCTTCGCTGCAGATCGAAGGCTCGCTGACCGATACCGACCGCGCGTACCTGCAGGCCATGCGCGAGCTTGGTCTGCGCCACGTCATGCTGTCCTTTGTCGAGCAGCACAGCGATCTGACCGAAGTGCGCGAGCACCTGCCCGACGCGCAGATCGTCTGCAAGATCGAATCGAAAAAAGGCCTGGACTGGATGCGCGATGGCTTTGCCGAGGCCAAGCGAGCGTCTGACGAAGGGACCACCCCGCGCTTGATGGCTGCGCGCGGCGATCTGTATGTCGAGGTCTATTACCCGCACAACATCCTGGGTGCGCTGCGCCGCATCATCGCATCCGACCGCCAGGCGATTGCCGCAAGCCGCATCTTTTCGTCGCTGAGCCGCGGACCCAACGCGATTCCTGACTGCGCCGACATCTCGGATGCTGCCTATCTGATCACGCAGGGCTATCACACGCTGATGCTGGGGGACGAAGTCTGCCTGCGCAAAGACAGCGTGCTCGCGGCGCTGAATCTGCTGGATGCCGTCGCGTCGGAGCTTCGCCCCTATGGCCCCTAGCTCCGAGCGGCCGAGTGGCGCGACGATCGCCTTGGCGCAGATCAACAGCCGCATCGGCGACTTCGCCGGCAACCGCGCGCAGATCCGCGATGCCGTGGCCTCTGCCCGATCGCAGGTGAGCGATCCCAGCCGCTTGCTCGTCGTCACGCCCGAGCTTGCGCTGGTCGGGTACCCACCGCGCGATCTTCTGCACGACCCTGAGTTTGTTCGCGAAGCGCTGGCCGCCACCGACACGCTGGCTCACGAGCTTCACCGCCAGCATCCCGACGGTCCCGCGGTGCTGTGCGGCGCGCTGGCCCAGGCCCCGACCGAGGTCGTAAAGCAGCCGCAGCATCCCGGCCTGTACGACGTGGCAGCGCTGCTGCACGGCGGCAGCGTGCGGGCGCAGATCGCAAAGCGCCTGCTGCCGGTCTATGACGTGTTTTACGAGCCGCGCTGGTTTGTCCCCGGTCCCGTCGGAGCGCCGCTTGACTGGGCGGGCCAGCGGCTGGGGATCTTGATCTGCGAAGACCTGTGGGATGACGCCTATGGCACGCATCCAGCGCGCGAGCTGCGGGCGCAAGGCGCCGATCTGTGGGTGTGTCTGTCGGCATCGCCCTATCGCCTGGGCGTGCGGGCGCAGCGACGCAGCCACGCGGCCCGCGCGACGAAGCTGGGCGCGCCGCTTGTCTATGTCAACGCCGTCGGGGCGCAGGACGAGCTGATCTTCGACGGAGGCAGCTTCGTAAAGAGCGCGTCGGCCACCATCGTGCAAGAGCTGCCGCGCTTCAGCGAAGCCGTGCAGATCTGCGAACTGTCGGCGCTGCGTCGAGGCGCGCTGCCAGCCTGCCCCGCCTCAGATCTGCCGCCAGAAGAAGAGCTGCTGCAGGCGCTCACGCTGGGTGTGCGCGATTTCTGTCGCAAAAACGGCGTCCGGCGCGCTTTCGTCGGTCTGTCGGGGGGCATCGACTCGGCGCTGGTGCTGTGCATCGCGGTGCGAGCGCTGGGCTCGGGGGCGGTGACCGCGCTGACCTTGCCGTCGCGCTTCAACGATCCGCGCTCGACCTCGGAAGCCAAGGCGCTGTGCCATACGCTCGGCGTGGCCTGCGAAGAGATCTCGATCGATCCGCTGCGCTTCGCGTGCGAAGAAACGCTGCGACCGCTCTTGTCTCGCAGCGACGGGGCACCTGCGGGCGATGACACGACGCTGGAAAACGTGCAGGCCCGGCTGCGAGCGCTGGTCTTGATGGCCTATGTCAATCGCCGCGGCGGCATCCTGCTGAACACCAGCAACAAGACCGAGCTTGCCGTCGGATACAGCACGCTGTATGGCGACATGGCCGGCGCGCTTGGGGTCATCGCCGATCTGACGAAGCCGCAGGTCTATGCGCTGTGCCGTCACATCAATCGCTCGGCGGGCGGGGACGGCCCGATCCCGGCCTTTATCCTCGACCGTGTACCCTCGGCCGAGCTGCGCCCGGATCAGGTCGATCCCTTCGAGTACGAGCGCGAGTCGCCGCTGATCGAAAGCGTGGTGCAAAACCAGCCGCCTCCCGACGGAGCCAACCCGGCGGATATGGCGCGGTATCGCCGCCTGATGCGCGGTGCCGAGCACAAACGCTGGCAGTTCGGCATTGCCCTCAAGGTCAGCGAGCGCGCGTTTGGCAGCGGTCGCATGGTTCCGGTGACGCGCGCCCGGTAAGCTGCGTCGCGCAATCAGACTGCGCCAAGGCCGCCGCGATCAGCGCGGACTTGGCGACGAAGACGGGCCGACAGATTCGGGACAGCGAATGCGATAGATGGCGATGCGCTGATCGATTCGCCCCCAAGGCAGCGCAGCGAGGATCCCGCGCGGTGTCACCGGGCGCAGCTCTTTGTACAGCGCCAGCGCGCCGCGCGGCGCAAGCAGACGCTTCGCTGCATCGACCGATCCGCCATCGGCCTCGATCAAAAAATCGTGTCGGCACAGCGCGGCGTAGTCGAGCCGCGGATTGGCCCACGACACCGGCACCTGGGCAGGCAGATAACCGACGGCAGGCGGCGCACGCAGAACATCTTCCATGGGAAAGTCGGACAGCACGGCGTGGGCCTGGGCCGCAGCCAGGCTGCGCGCGGCGTCGCGATGCAGCGCGATGAGCTCGCGATACGCAAGGTTCGCTTCCAGGTGATCGCCGCTATCGCTGTGCCAGTGTCCTCCGCGCAGCCCCAGACCAAGCCAGGCAAAAAGCAGGACTGTCGCTAGGGTTTGCCGTCGTACCGGAAGCTCGGTCAGCCCGCGCGCCGCCAGCACGCACAAGGGCGGCAGCGACAGGATCATGTAGCGCGGTGGGTGCCCGGCAAAGCACAGCGGCAAGAGCCCCGCGGCCAGCCCGACGATCAGCACGGGGACCTTCCGCGTCCGCCACGCCGCGCGCAGGGCCAGGCCGGCCAGCAGCCACAGCGGCAGGCGCCCGCCCTCGATGAAGTTGTGCAACAGCGCCGAGCCGATGCGGTCCGGCGAAAACAGCGCGTCCTGGTGATCGGCCCCCATCAGCCGTCCGACGAGCAGGCGATGCACAAGCAGCCAGCCCACAAGCACCAGGCACGGCACGGCAGCCGGCAGCGTCTGTACGAAAACGCGCAGGCGAAAAAAATCGCGCGGCCGCAGGCTGTCCGCCGCTCGCTGCGAAAGAAACAGGGCGGCCGGCAGGCACAGGTAATAGCTGCTCTCTTTGGTCAGCACAGCGGCGCTCAGGCACAGGACAAAGGCAAGCGTCTTGCCCTCGATCAGCGCCACCAGCGCCCAGATGCACAGCACCGCGGCGGCCAGATCCAGCTGCAAAAGCCCGGCCTGCGCAAAGTAAAGCGGCGTCGCGGCGCACAGCGCCATCGCCAGGATCGAAACGCGCGCGTCTCCGCCGAGAGCCCGCGCCAGCCGGTGCGTCCCGAACAAGCCCGCGAGGGCCCACAGCCACAGATACACGCGAACGGCGGCATACGAAGCCCCCAGCCCCAAGAGCGCGGCCACCGAGCCCGTCAGGACCGGCGGTCGCAGATACGGCAGGGTTCGATAGGCGTCCCAGTCGGTGCTGTGCTCCAAAAGGAAGCGGGCCTGCGGCAAGTAACAGCTCAGCGCGTCCCAGGTATGCGGGTCGAACAGCGTCGGCAGCTTGCCCAGCACAAAGGCCAGCGCCACCGCCCATGGCAGAAGTCGGGTCCAGTTGGACGCGAACAGCGCCGGGGCTGGCGAGCGCTGGCTGGCGTCAGGATTTGTCGGCTCGTGCGTGCTCACAGTGGCCCGGATCGACGCAGCCTGCAATCGCCTTGTCAAGCACAAGCCTGCACGGCCTCGGGAGCTTGGCGATTAAAATTAATAATCAAATCAAAAACGAGTTAAAACGCGATATCTATCAATATAATTATCAACGCAAATATTGATCAAGAAAAGCATAGGTGTCGGCCCAGGCCTGCTTGGCGCGGTGGCGAAAGACCAGGGCTTGAAAGGCGTGGACCTCGTCTTCGTAAAAGCGGGTCTGGTGAGGGATGCCCAGGCGAGAAAGCGCTCGCCCCAGACGCCGCGTGTCGTCGAGCAGTGGGTCACGCGTGCCGACGCTGGCGAAGTAAGCCGGCGGCTGTCGCGAGGTGGGCAGGCGCGAATCGGACTCGGCGAAGCGCTCCAGAATGCACAGCGGATCGGCGAGCGCGATCGCCGGATGCTCGGCCACCTTGCCGATGTAGGCGTCGGATGTCTCGTGCAGGCGATCTTGGATCCAAAGCGGCAGGGCGCGACGACGAGCAAAGCGCGCCGCATCGCTGACCTGCAGGATGCCGCACATCGGCAGGACGACGCGCGGCACGACGCCCAGATCGAAGACCTGCTTGGCAAAAGGCTGTCCTTCGGCGGGCGACGAAAGCAGGGTCATCAGGGACAGCGCCGTCACCAGGTTCGCTCCCGCTGACTCGCCGGCAAAGACCAGGCGCGACAGGTCGCCTTGGTACGCTGCGGCGTTCTGGCAGACGTACTGCAAGGCCGCCGCCGCGTCTTCCAGTGCCGCCGGAAACGGATGCCGCGGCGCCAAGCGATAGTTGATGGAAAAGACCAAGAAGCCGCGACGGGCAAAGGCCAAGGCCATGACCCAGTGCGTGTCTTTCGACAGGATGCGAAACGCGCCGCCGTGGATGTACAGCACGACGGGATGCGGCGCCGTGTACGTCGCTGGATCGCGACCCGGCGCCAGGTCATCGGGCAGCGAGCGCGGCACATAGATATCCAGCAAGTGGTGATGATGACCGCTCGCTTGATAGGGCACGTTGCGATGCACCTCGACGCCGTGACGCTGCGGCTGCGCTCGCGGGTGCAGCTTGCCCAGATAGGACACGCCGGAAAGCCCCTTGTCGAAGATCAGGGCGCCAAAACGCCGACGCAGGTGGGCGGTCACGGACATGCGACGCCTCCAAACAGCGAGCGGACGATAAGCGGCTGATCCCCCAGGCCGGGCGCTTCGATGGCGAGCGGCTCGTCGGGCAACAGGTCGACGAGGTTGTCGAAAAAGGCCACGGGGATCTCGCCCTCGGTCGACAAGAGCACCGCCTTGGCCGGACGCTGCACCGAAAGCTCGACGCGATCCGCGAAGCGACGGACCAAAAGACCGGGATCGGACAGCGCCGCGTGCTCGGAAAGCGAGCGCAGCGGCTGTGGCCACAGGACGGCGCGGGCCAAGACCTGCTCATGCCCTTCTTCGATGCCGATAAGCTGCACGCCCACCACCAGCGGGCCCGTCGCTGCGGCCAGCGTGATGGTGCCAAGCTCCGTCGTCTGGTTGCCGCTGATCGCGCACAGGTGTTCTTGCGCGTCGTGCAGGCTGCCGTCGACGCCAAAGGCGCGCAGACGGACGCTGACCTGCAGCCGGCCCTGCTCAACCGCGGACAGCGGCGGAGCCCCCACCCAGACAGCGACCGAGTGCGGCGATGTACCGGGGGCTAGGCCGACGATCCAGGGCAAAAGCTCGCGGCGCACGGCATAAAAGCTGGCCTTGCGGCGCGGTCGCTCGCCTTCATCGCAGAAGCCCAAAAGAGACCAGCTCACCGACGGCCAGCAGTCGTTAAGCTGCCACACCAGGGCACCGCTGCAGCGCCGCGTCGCATCGAAGCCGCGACGAAACGCGCGCACGGCATAGGCCATGGCCTCAGCTTGGTTGACCTGCGTCAGATAGACATAGCCCGCGACGCCGGCATGGGGCGCAGACGGCAGGTTGCGGCCAATGTACTTGGCGATGCGCTCAGGCCCTTCCTGGCCATAGTTCAGATCGCGCAGCGCGGCTTCATCGACCGCTTTCGGGGCCAAGCAGCGACGCGCAATCGCCAGGTCTGGCACCGCCTGCATACCGAACTCGCTGGCAAAGCGACCGGCGATCTGGCCGTAGTCCTGATAGTCACGCATGGCGCCGTGCCAGACGTCCCAGATGTGGCGGTCGCCCTCGCTGCCGACATTGGGGTCGGCGTGATGACGCGAATAGGGGCTGCCGCGCCAGTAGGGGCGGCTTGGATCTTCGGCCTCGCAGACGCGGGCCAGCACCTGCTCGTACAGCACGCGTCCGTCAAAGCGCGGCGAAGACAGCGACGAGGGGCCCGGCGCGACCCGTGCATCGCGCGGCCCGCGATAGGCCCCGACCGACTGCGCGATGGCATAGTCTTCATTGTTGCCGGCCCACAGCACCAGCGATGGGTGGTGACGCAGGCGCTGCACCGCGGCCCGCGCCTCGGCAGCGACGCTGTCTGAGAGCTCGGGATGGGCCGGATACAGACCGCAAGCAAAGCCGAAGTCTTGCCACACCAAAAGACCGCGCTCGTCGCACAGATCGTAAAAGGCGTCGCTTTCGTACAGGCCGCCGCCCCAGACGCGCAGCATCGTCATCTCGGACGCGACTGCCTCGTCGAGCAGGGCGGCCAAGCGATCCTGCGAGATACGCGTCGGCAGCACGTCGGCTGGGATCCAGTTGGCACCGCCGCAGAAGATGGGGCGGTTATTGACTTCGATATAGAAGTTCTCGCCGTCCGGCAGGCGCTCTTCGACCAGGCGCAAGCGGCGTGCCCCCAGGCGCAGGCGACGGGCATCAAGCGGTGTCGCTTCCGATGCAGGCGCCGTGGCGAAGAGCTCTAGGCACAGCTCGTAAAGCGGTTGCTCACCATGGCCGCGTGGCCACCACAGGGCCGGCTGTTCGATGTCGATGGCGTCGCGTACCACTGCGCCACCGACGAGCGGGTACAGGCGCTCGCAGACCAGTGTGGACGCTGAATCACGCAGGCGCATGCGCAGCACGGCCCCCGCCGGGATCTCGCGCACGAACTCGGTCGCCACCGACAAAGACAGGCGCGCCGTCTGCAGATCGGGCGCAACCGACAGTGGACAGCTGACCTCGCCGAGTCGGGCCGAGTACGCAAGAAGCTGAATCGGCTTCCACGGTCCCAGCGATAGCACCGTCGGCGAAAAGTCCCAGCCGTACTGGTACTGGGCTTTGCGCAGATACACGCGACTCGGATCGCCGTTCCACACCGGGCGCTTGCCGTACTGCGCCTCGCGCGCCTGCCCAACGCGCAGCGCCGACTCGAACAGCAGCCAGAGCTCGTTGTCCCGCCGTCGCAGCAAGCCGCCTTCGGGCAGGGTCACGCTCTGCGGGATGAACATGTTGTCGCTGTGCAGAAGCTCGACGCCGTTTAGCCACAGCGTCGCGACGGTATCCAGGCCTTGGCAACACAGGCTGACCGCATCCGCCCCGTCGAGCCGAAAGTCGCTTGGCAGGTCGAAGCGGCAGCGATACAGAAAATCGCTCTCGGCGATCCAGGCCGCTTGCCGCAGCGACGCCAGCTGATACGGACTGCCTATCTGGCCGGCCTGCCACAGCGCCTCGTGAACCGTGCCTGGAACCGGCGCCGCGACCCAGCCGGTCTCGCCGCTCCACTCCTCGGGCTGTGCTTTCTGCCCCACGCGGGCTCGATCGCGCCCCTTAACCTGCCAGCCTTTGCTGATCTCAACCTGCCGCATGGCCCGAGGCTACCCTCCTCGCTGCGGGGGTGTCTAGAAGCCATCGCACAAACCGACTGCGGGCCCGATTCCGCCAGCTGTCCGTCCTTATGACCCCAAGGCCGCTCCGGCTACTCGGCCAGCTTGAACTGGCTGCCGCTGTTCTGAATGCCGTTGCGCTGACAGACGTAGACAAGGTACTGACGCCCCGCGCTGTCCAGTCGACGATAGGCGTCGTTGACGAGCTTGAGGTCCTTGATGTTGCAGGCGGCGGTACCGATGATGCGCCAGGCCCGCACCATACTGCCCTTCTGCACAGTCTTGGCTATGTCGATCGCCTTCTGGTAGTTGCCGTTCACGTACTCGGTTTGCGCCTCACTCAAGCGCTGGTCTACTTCGTCGGGAGTCTCGACCTTGGTGAGGACCTCGGCCGACGGCTCGGCGCACGGCAGATCCTTTGCGGCCAGCGCCTTGCTCTGCGTGGGCGAGACGGTCAGGATCGCTTGCAGGTTGCTGTGAAACTCGGCGCAGCGGCCCTGTCGCCGCGCGGTGTCGGCGTTCTTGAGGTGATCGTCGATGAACAGCGGCAAGAGTCGCTCGTAGTCGGCACGCGCCTTGTCGCGAAACGGCGCGTCACTCGACAGCTCACGATAGGCCGCCATCGCTGCGTCGTACTGGCCGGTGCCGATGGCGTAGAGAAAGCGCTCATAGTCCTTCTTCGCCTTGATCGGGACCTCGGTCGCAGCGCGCGTCGCATCGGGCTCAGGCGACGGATCGCGCACGAGGAACAGCGCCGCGCCCGCGCCAAGGATGAGGACGCAACTCGCGATGAGCAGGGCGATGCGCGTGCCGCCTCCGCTGCGCGTGTTGCTGTGCAAGCTGCCGCGAATGCTGCTCGGCGGCAGCGTGCTGGCGAGCGGCGAGCTGCCGACGGGCGCCGTTGCGCTCGTCGGTGGAATCGACGTCTGTCCGCCCTGCGCCGCCAGCGACTGAAGCGTCGCCGCGACCTGCTGCATCGTCGGACGCACCGTCGCGTCCTTGGCCAGCATCGTCGACACCAGCGACGCCAGCTCGGGCGGCGCCTCGGGGACGTAGTGCTGAAGCGGCGGCGGCGGCTGAAACATGTGCAGCGCGATCACTTCGCCCTGCCCCTCTGCCGAGAACGGCGGGCCACCGGCCAGCATCTCGAACAGCATGATGCCCAGCGAGTAGACATCGGTCTTCTCGTCAACGCGTCCGGCGCCGCGGCACTGCTCGGGCGACATATAGATCGGGGTTCCCATGAGCGCGCCGGTCTTGGTGTGCAGGTTCTTTCCCGCTTCTGACTCGCTGAGCTTGGCGATACCGAAGTCGAGGATCTTCACCCGCTCGCCGCCCGCCATCTCGCTCTCGGGGACGACCATGACATTGGCTGGCTTCAGGTCGCGGTGGATCACCTTCTTGGCGTGCGCGGCCGAAAGTCCGGCGGCGATCTGACGGCTCAGGCGCAGCACATCGGGAATCGCCAGGCGACCGCTGCGCTTGATGCGGCTGGCCAGCGACTCGCCCTCTAGATACTCCATCGCCAGATAGGCGCGGCCATCGGGCAGATTGCCGTAGTCGAAGACCCGCACGATCGTCGGGTGCTCAAGCAGGTTGGCGGCCCGCGCTTCATTGAAGAAGCGCATCGAGATCTCGACGTTCCGCGCGAGCTCGGCGTGCAACAGCTTGACTGCGGCACGGCCTCCGATGTCTTCACGCACCGCCTCAAAGACCATCCCCATGCCGCCCTCGCCGAGCTTGCGACCTAAGCGGTACTTTCCAATCACCTGGCCGGTCATATGTGTACTGAGCAGACTATTTTACGTTCCAATCATGTAAGTAGCAATGGCCGCTTAGATTCGACAACACACTTGCTGCGCAGACGCTCTGTGCGCAGTCCTAAGTCCCTATAATGATTCCTTTTTTCCCGCGCCGCGCGGCCCCATTCATTTCGGCGAGGATGCTTGCGACTCCGCTCGCGCAGCGCCCCACGCCGTCGTCCCCCTAGCGAGGGGCCCCCCTTAACCTTCAGCAGTGACGAGCCTCCGCCTCTCGGCATCCTTTTCATCATAAAACAACGCTCGCCACGTCCGGCGCTGGCAAGGTTTTACGCACCTCTCTTTATAATTGATAATTGAGCTTCCTCAGGCCCCCAACACAAAAGACAGCCATCAGTTTATTAATCAATATTTACTGTGCCGGCTTCGTGCCGCGGCGGCGGTGTGTGCCTGGGTGAGCGAGCGGGACGGGACACGCGCAGCTTCGACCGCAGCCTCGAAGCCATGGTTCCGTGCGGAACTGTTGAATGCTCAGCGCGCAGCCCATGTACATTTGAAGATGGACTCCCCAACCCGTTACTCGACGGATACGCGCAGAGCACCGGCCATCGCGGAGCCGCGCCTGGGAACGTCGACGGGTCGCAGTCTGCCACTCATGCTGGGTCAGCGCATACGCAACTATCGGATCGTTCGCGAGGTCGGCCGTGGCGGCATGGCCGTCGTGTACGAAGCCACGCGCGAAGACATCGGCAGTCGCGCGGCCCTGAAGATCCTGCGACCCGAGTACGCCGCCAACCACGAGATCGCGGCGCGCTTTCTCAACGAAGCCCGCGCCGCCAACCGCATCGAGCACGCCGGCATCGTCCGCATCTTCGACTATGGTCGCGAGCCCGACGGGACCATCTTTTTGGCCATGGAATTTCTGGAAGGCGAGACGCTGTACAAGCGCCTCAAGCGCCAGAAGCAGCTCAGCAGCGCCGATACCATCCGCCTGGGACGCCAGATCGCCGCCGCCCTCGCCGCCGCCCACCAAAAGGGCGTCATCCATCGCGACCTCAAGCCGGAAAACATCTTGATCGTTCCTGAGCCCGAGGCGCCGGGAGGCGAGCGCGTCAAGGTGCTGGACTTCGGGCTGGCCAAGCTGCAGGCGGCCATGGACAGCGTGCGCACCGGCAGCAACATGCTGATGGGCACGCCGATGTACATGTCGCCCGAGCAGTGCCGCAGCAGTCGCAACACCACCGATCGCTCGGATGTCTATGCGCTGGGGACGATCTTGTTCGAGCTTCTGGCCGGGCGGCTGCCGTTTCTGGCCAAGGATCCCGGCGAGTACATCGTGCTGCATATGTACGAGCCAGCGCCGCCACTCGGAAGCCTGGTGCCCAGCAGCAGTCCGTCGCTGCAGACGCTGGTGGATTCCATGCTCGACAAGACCCCAGAGCGCCGGCCCGCCATGAGCGCGGTCGTGCGCGTGCTGCGCGATCTGTCGGGATCGATCGCCGATCAAGGGTCGTTCGAGCTGGATCTGCGCAAGGCCGCGCCGCGGAACGCCCCGGCCCCTTCGCCATCGGACATGGCGGCAGCGACGGCGGCCACGCTGGAAGCAGCCGTGGTGCCGCGCCCCGAGGAGCCGCCGGTATCGGTGCGCGCCGACACGCAGGTCGCGGACGCCGAGCGCCAGGCCCGCGCCGCGCCCGCCACGGAATCGCCCAGCTCGCAGTCGTCCAACAGCTCACCCAGCTTGGGAGAGCGCGTGCTGGGACGGCTGCGCGAGGCAGGGCGGCGCTCGTTTACCCGTCAGCGCGAGATCGGCGAAGAGCTGTGGTCGCTCATGATCCGGCGCGGCAAGAAGCGCCGCATCGTCTCGGCCGTAGCGCTGCTGGGCCTGATTGTCGGCGGTGTTCTGGGACCGTTTTTTCTGGGGCGATCGAGCGTCAAGCGCGAGCCAGTCAAAGCCGATCCGCCACGCCTGCAGGTGCCAGCGAGCCCGGCGCCCGTTCCCCCTGCACCTGTACCGCCCGTCGCTGCGCAGCCTGTGCCGCCGCCTGCTGCGCCGCCCCTGCCGCCGAAGGTCAGCAAAGCCATCCTGCAAAGCGACGCGCTGCTGCGAGCCGGCGATACCAACGACGCGATCAAAGCGCTGCGCCGCGCCCTGGCGCAGCACCCGCACCCCCAGCTGTGGAGCGCGCTCGGTCAGCTGGCCTGCCGCAAGGACCGTCTGAGCATCGCCAACCAAGCCCTAGCCAAGCTGCCCGATCCGCGCCGCGACACCGCAGAAGCCCGTCGCGAGCTGCTTTCAGTCTGCAAGACCTTCGACATCCTCGAAAACAAGGCCGGCAAGCTGGTCAAGGCACCGCCCCCGCGTACGCCCAAGCTGCGCATTCGCCCCGTGCGCTAAGCACGAAGTCTCGATAATTTATTATATCTATAATTTAGATTTATATTGATTTATAAAAATAAAATCACATGACAGAGATCACTCTTTATGTGGCTTTTCAGGAATCGTAGATGGCTCTAGCAGGTCGGGATCCTCGACGGGGCCAGGCCAGGACAGGGGCCCGCAGGCGTGCAAAAGCAGCGTGATATGGCCAGAGGTTCGGGCCAGCGCGCGTTGCACGCTGCCGTGCGTCACTCCAGCATGGCGCAGACGCGCAAGGACGCGGCCAAGCTGCGCCCGCTCGTGGGGCAATAGCTCGGCCAGGGACACAGACGCTGCCGGATCGATGTACTGGAACTCGACCTCGGTGAACGCTGGCTCGCTTGGCAAAGCTGAAGATCGCTCGCCATTCGGCGCTGCGACCGTCGGCTGAATGGAATAGATGCGCTGCAGCCCAGGCCCGGACAGCGCCGCCAGCTGCCGCAGCCAAGTCAGCTGAGCTGCCCCCAGATCACTGTGCAAACGGGCGGACGCAAAGCGCTCGCGCAGCACGGTTCGGCCAGCCAGCGCGTCGGTGCCGACAAACACTTCGCTGTGGGCCGTGCCTGCGATGCGCACGCCGGGCTCGGCGCGCTCGGTGTCAGTCGGCGCAGCCAGCGCGGTGGTGACATCGGGTGCCGGTCGCTCTGGCGTGGCCGGTGGAATCGGCTCAGGACCCGACCGCGTCAACCCCTCGGGCACGGGCAGCTTGGCCACTTCGCTGCGCAGCGCGTCGAGCCGCTGGCAGCGCTCGTGCGGATCTTTGTGCAGCATGCGCAAAAGCAGAAGCGCCCACGGCTGAGGTAGATCGGGCAGGACACTTCGCGCATCGGGCGGAGGGCTGTGCAGATGCTGCGTCAGAAAATCGGGCCCAGCAAACGGCAGACGTCCCGTCGCTAGCTGATACGCCGTGACCCCCAAGCCATAGACATCGGTGGCCGTCGTCAGCACGCCGCCACGAATCTGCTCGGGAGCCATGTAGGCCAGCGTGCCGACGAGCCCTTCGGTCTGTGTGACGCCCAGGTCTTTCAGCGAAGCGATGCCAAAGTCCCCCAGCTTGACGCCACCTAGCGCATCGAAGAACAGGTTGTGCGGCTTGATGTCACGATGCAGAACCGAGGCTGCGTGCATCCCGGAAAGCGCGTCGAGGACGTCGAGCAGCAGGCGACGCACGCGCCCCAGCGAAAGCGGCAGTGCCGCGTCATGGACCGCGCCACCCGCCATGTATTCGAGGGCCAGCACGCCGGCCGCGGGGAAGAAGGCCTCGATCTGCACCAGCTTGGGGTGACGCAGCGCCGACAGCGTCTTGGCCTCGCGACAGAAGCGATCGTACAGCGCGCTGGCTCGCGCCGAGCTCGATCCCGCCAAGACCAAGAGCTTGAGCGCCACACGACGACCGCTGCACAGATCCTCTGCTTCATAGACGCGCCCGACGCTGCCCGCGCCAAGCAAGCGCCCCAGACGATAGCGGCCGAGCAACAGGGGGCGTTCTCTCGACGCGGCCAGCGCTGCCCCGGACACCTGCACCCGGCGACGCAGGTACTCGATCGCTGATCCGGCAGGCTGTGCGTCGGTCTGCCAGCGCATGTGCTGGGCGAATACGCGCTCGGCAAGCCCTGGCTCATCGATGGAGAAAAAGCACTCCATCAGATCGGACTCGACACCGCTCAGCGCGCCTCGCCGCGCGTCTCGCCACGCATCCCGATCGCCCGAAAGAAGCAATCGCCTGGCGGCTTGCAGAAGAGGAATCGCCGATTCAGCCTGCCCCGAACGCAGAAGCAGCCGCGCACAGCCGCGCAGAGCGGCCAGGTACTCGTCGCTGCTCTGCCCTGCCACTGGCTCGACAGCGGCTCGCTCCGCCAAGAAGGCGCGATAGGACTGCACGGCGGCCTGCAGCTTCCCTTGTTGCTCGTTGATTCGAGCGATGGCCAGGTGATCGCCTGCGCGCTGCAACAGACGCAGGGCCGCATCGATGTCGTGGAGCGCCAAGCGCAGCGTCGCAGCCTGCGACCAGGCTCGCTCTCGCTCGCACAGCTCAGCCGCTTGCTCTTTCAGGGTACGCTCGGCCGTGTGCAGCGCCGCGACTAGCTCGCTTGCGCGTTGCGGATCGTCGGAGCGCAGCGCGATCCGCAGCTCGCTCAGCCGGTCCCCTTGGGTGTTTGCGATCTCGCGGGCGCGTGACCAGTCACCGATGCGCTCGAACAGCTCGCGCGCACGCGTTAGCTCGCCTTGCGCGGCCAGCGCGACTGCAGCGCCGCGCAGATCGCCTGCCGAAAGCAGGGCGTCTATGTTCGGACCGAAGGACTGCAACCCGACACCGTAGTCACAGAGTAGTTCGCTCGCAGCGAATCATGCGCAGCGAAGATCAAGCCCACGCACTGCACCGCGTACAGACCACCTGGTCACGGTCCTGTATTGTGAAAGCCATGGTCGCTGATCGCGCGTCGTTTTCGCCGGCCCCGCCCGCGCTCGCCGCGGACACCGGCTGCTTGGCCGAAAACATCGTGCTGTTCGCGCGAACGCTGCGGGCCGCGGGCCTGGTCATTGGGCCAGCCAGTGTCGTCGCTGCGCTGCAGGCGCTGCCGCTCATTGATCTGTCGCTGCGGCACGACGTGCGCGCCTGCCTGCGATCGCTGTTTGTGCGCCGGCAGGAAGATCTGGCCCTGTTCGATCAGGCGTTTCAGCTGTTTTTCCAAGGCCATGACGATCTGCGCGCTGCGCTGTCCATGCTGCTGCCGCAGAGCCCGTTTCCGCAGGACCGCGCCGATCCGATCGCGCGCCGCGTGGCCGAAGCCATGCCGAGCCCGCCTGCGCGCATGCCGCCGAAAAAGCGCCCGGCCGCATCCCCTGAGGATCAAGTCGAGCTCGACGCCAGCGAGACCGCATCGAGCCTAGAGATCTTGCGCCAGCGCGACTTCGCCGACATGTCTGCTGCCGAGCTTGCCGAAGCACGCCTGCTGCTTTCGCGACTGCGCTTTGCCCTGGATGCGCTGCCGACGCGACGCATGCGGCCCGTGCGGCATCGCGGAACGGGAACGCGGCTGGATCTGCGACAGACTCTGCGGCAGAGCCTACGCACGTTCGGCCAGTCGCTGCCGCTGTGCTTTGCCGGCCCGGTCACGCAGCCACCGCCGCTGGTCGTGCTCTGCGATATCAGCGGATCGATGAACCGGTACACCGAAATGCTGCTGCGCTTTGTCCACACGCTGATGCAAGCGCGTCGCCGCGTGCAGTGTTTTCTGTTGGGCACGCGGCTTTCCAATGCCACGCGCTGGCTGCGCGGTCGCGACATCGAGCGCTCGCTGGCCCGCTGCGGCCAGAACGTGAAGGACTGGGGTGGCGGCACGCGGCTGGGGGCATGCCTGCGCGAATTCAACCAATCCTGGTCGCGTCGCGTGCTGTCGCAGGGGGCCATCGTGCTGCTGATCACCGACGGTCTAGAACGCGAGCCCGAGCCCGAAAACACCGTTGATCTGGCCGCCGAGACAGCGCGCTTGCGGCGATCCTGCCGGCGCTTGGTGTGGCTGAATCCACTGCTTGGCTTTGCCGGCTTTGCCCCGCGCGCTCAAGGCATCGTCGCGATGCTGCCGCACGTCGACGAATTCCGCCCCGTTCACAACCTGGAAAGCCTGGCGCAGCTGGCTGCGGCGCTTTCAGGTCAGGCTGCCACGCCCATCCATCCACTGTTGCGATCTGCCAGGCCCTTATGACGCCGCAGAGCGCACAGCAGCATCAGGGATCTAGGTCACAATGAGCATCTCGTTTGGTTTTGAACACAGCTATGCGCGGGCGCTGCCCGGCTTCTATGCCAAGGTCGCGCCCAGCCGCGTGCGAGCGCCCACGCTGCTCAAGCTCAACCATGCGCTGTGCGACGAGCTAGGTCTGGATGCACGCGCGCTGCAAGCCACGCACGGAGCCGCGATCTTTTCTGGCTGCGCGCTGCCCAGCGATGCCGAGCCGATTGCGCTCGCCTATGCCGGGCATCAGTTCGGCCACTTTGTGCCGCAGCTTGGCGACGGGCGCGCCATCCTACTCGGTGAGGTCCGCGATCGTGCCGGGCAGCGTCGTGACATCCAGCTAAAAGGCGCGGGGCAGACGCCGTTTTCACGCCGCGGCGACGGGCGAGCCGCGCTGGGTCCCGTCCTGCGCGAGTACCTGATCAGCGAAGCGATGCACGCCCTGGGCATTCCCACGACGCGCGCTCTAGCCGCCGTCGCGACGGGCGAGCCGGTCTATCGCGAGTCTGTCTTACCGGGAGCGGTGTTCACCCGCGTTGCGCAGAGCCACATTCGCGTCGGAACGTTTCAGTTCTTCGCGCGTCACGCCGAGCCCGCCGACGTCAAGCGGCTCGCCGACTATGTGCTTCTGCGCCACGATCCCGCGCTGGTTTCTGCCGAGCAGCCGTATCTGGCGCTGCTCGATGCGGTTATGGATCGGCAGATCGATCTGGTCGCGCGCTGGCTGCTGGTTGGCTTCATCCATGGCGTCATGAACACCGACAACATGGCGATCTCGGGCGAGACGATCGACTTTGGCCCGTGTGCCTTCATGGATGCCTACGATCCGGGCACGGTGTTCAGCTCGATCGATGAAGGCGGGCGCTATGCCTATGCCAACCAGGCGCCGATTGCGCTGTGGAATCTTGCGCGCTTGGCCGAGACGCTGCTGCCGCTTTTCGATCCCGATCGCAGCCGCGCCATCGCCCTCGCCACCGAACACCTAGGCCAGTTTGAAACGCGGTTTGCAGCGCGCTGGCTTTCCGGGATGCGCACGAAGCTGGGGCTGACAAGCGAGCAGCCCGGCGATGATGCGCTGGTGCAGGATCTGCTCGACCACATGCACCGCAGCGCAGCGGACTTCACCTGCACCTTTCGTCGCCTCGCAGCCGTCGCAGGCGGGGCGGATGCAGAGGATCTACGCTGCCAGTTCCATGACCCCGCGCGCTTTAGCAAGTGGCTGCAGCGCTGGCAGGCGCGCTGTGCGCACGAAGCAGGCTCACCGGCCGAGCGAGCGCAGGCCATGCGTGCTGTCAATCCGGCCTTTATTCCGCGCAACCACCGCGTCGAGCATGCGCTTGAACAAGCGGTGCGAAACGGCGATCTCCGTGCATTTGAGCGCTTGGCTCAGGTGCTTTCCGCCCCCTACGCGGACCAGCCGATGCACGCCGAGTATGCCGAGCCTCCACCGTCGAGCTTCGGCGCGTATCGAACGTTCTGTGGCACCTGATTTCGCGGTAGTGCTCAACTTTCCTTGTCCGACCAATTAGGCCGACTTCCGACGGACAGGAACTAGGCCGCTTGGCTTCGCGACCGGGGCTTCCCGCTTCTCCATGATCGCGATGATGTCTTCTACGCCCCACACGCGATCGGTGATGCCAGCGGCCATGGCGGGAGTGGTGCGCAGCGTCTTGTGGATGCGGCAGAAGTTGTAGAAGAAGTTGTGCAGGTGAACCGAGGCGACGTGGTTCGCGAGCTTCTTCGAGAACGCGTTGGTTAGGCGGGTGAAGCGACGGTCCTGCATGCGGATCGTCAGGTTCAAGCGCTCGCTGTACGACGTGTTGACGTGCGCATGGTCAGGGCTGCCGGTCACGGTGCTTTTGACTGCTCCGCAGCACTGCGCCGGGCTGTAGCGCTTCTGGCCTTCGATAACCGAGGTGTACGACTTCACAAGCTGCGCGTAGTCCACGTCGGCGCCGAAAGCGTACTCGACTGCATCCACGTAGACCTTGAGGCCGTCCGTCGTGAGTTGCACGCGGCTCTTGAGGCGCGAGGCCAGGTCGATGATGAACTCTTTGGCGCACTCGGCATCGCGACCGCCGACGAGGTACGAGACGATCAACTTGCTGTCCGCATCCATCCCCGTCCAGACCCACGCATCGCCCATACCGCAAGCGCGATCGGTCTCGTCGGTGTTCTTGGCCTTCTTCCCGACGAACGACCAAATCTCGTCAGCCTGCACGCGACGGGACTTCACATCACGCACCATGTAATCGTGCGTCTCGGCGCAAGCCTCGCCAGCATCGACAAGCAGCTTCAGAATCGTCGGCACCGACACATCCGTCAGCCGCGCCGTCGAGTTCACTGAGCAGCCCTCGACGAGAGCCTTCAAAACTTGGCAGCGCTTGGCGGAATCGAGCTTGTTCATGCCGAGAAACATACCAGACCGCTCTAGCATGTCAACCTCTAATGTTAGAGTTCACTGGTCGGGCCAATGCCTCGTCAAACCAGCCGCAAATGACCTGTTCCTTGGCGCGGCTGAGTCGGTCGGACATAAATAGATGTGCATTCCTCCTTATTAAGATCCATTATCCGCGTCAATTCATCAATGGAGTAGCCCAATGATGTTAAATGTAATTGGGTAAGACCATCCAGCACGGTGGGTTCCTCGGATGGCAAAATAACAGGCTCGCTTGTCCGATAACCCATTTTGGACATCTGGATCGTAAGGTATTTGTACTGGTTTTGGGAAATGCGATTACAATCGCGCGCCTTTCTTAATAGCGAACTCATGGCCACTTTCCAGTACGCCTTCAACTCCGCCAACTTCGGCAGAGTGATATTATACAAATCAGGTAGTATTTGCTCAGTCGGCATCAGGAACTCGGCCGCAAACCGATCTGCCTGAGCCTCCATGTCTGGGTTTGGTGAATCGTGCATCACAAGATGCCCAAGCTCATGAGCGACAGTGAAGCGATAACGATCTGCTGGAATATCCTGATTAACAAATATCATGGGCGGCATGGCCGGCGGCCAATGTCCTATTGCGTCAATCTGCCTGGTTCCCAAATTGCATTTGATTATTATCCCACCGGCAGACTCAATGCGCCGCGTTAAATTATCCACAGGGCCCCTGGGTAGCATCCATGCGTCGCGCACAATCGCGGCGATGCGTTCGACGTTACCGTCGAACTCATCAATTAGAAGCCTTTTAACCTTGCATGGCGGAGGATTCAGCGAGAGCAACATTCGCGATATCTCAATTCGTCGAATGTTGATCATCGCATGCATGCAATCGAGAGTTTTGGCTGGTACATTCTCCCGTTTCCGATGAAACAACAGGCTTGAGCCAATGCCATAGATTTCATCTTGTCGCATAAAGAAGCTGACCGGATAGTCCAGAAGTTTGCTGAATCCAGTCAGCATGTCACCGGAAACACTCAGAAGACCCCCTTCAATCTTGGATAACTTGCTTTGAGTAACACCGAGACGCTCTGCCATTTCGCTCTGTGTCAATCCGCGTGATTGACGCGCAAGTGTGACCATCTTGTAGTTGACGCTATTTGTTTCCATTGCGTTCGCGCCCCTCCTTCCGAGCAGCATCAGGACGAATGGTAATAAGATTCGCCGGGTTATCCTGGGCTTGGGTAGCGTGTGTAAACAGCGGCATGCTATCAAAGCCATTCAGTCGGTCATCGAGTGGCAAATCCCATAGCGGAGAGAGCCTAGTGGGATGAGGGCAGAGCAACGAAATATGCGCGATATTCTGTTGCAACTGGTCCAGCTCATAGCCGACCACAAGATGCATGGTGCCTTCTATGTGTGGCAGGGTGGCTTGGGCAAGGAGCCCGCGCTGCTGCCTGGTCATGATGTTTCGCGGACGGCGTTCGTTGTCGAGTTTCTTAAATCGCACCGTCAGTTTTTTGTCGATCTCAATCAGCAGTGGACGCCCAGAATGATAGAGAGGGACTCTGATACCAGGCACGCCCTCCAGATTCCGCACGGCAGTCTGGACAATGTGATCATGGACGACGGATGCCCTGGCCCGCGCTGAGTGAACTTTTCTGAGTTCTGCTGAATAGTCACGGCGGTACTGACACCAGCCGCCATTGACGCACTCCCTGAGATTATGGACATGGGGGGCGACAATTTCGGCGACTTGGTCCTTGGTATAAAGCATCGATACTCCTCGCGTAACCTGTGAACCAGGAAAACTGAGGAGTCAGTACCACGAGGTTTACCTACTGGCTATACTTTTATTCCATTTTTTATTCCGACCGTCGCTGAGGCTGCCTTCGCCGCGCTGCGCATGAGATTGACCTTGGCCTCCTGGGCGCTCCCTGCATCGCGCCACGACAGCCCGAGCCCGTCCGATCGCCACGTCACCACGCCAAAACTGGGCTTGGCCACCCGTAGCCACTCCACGGCTTCACAGAGCACGCCGTTGATCTGTCGCATTCCCAGGCACCGAAACAGCGGCCAGCGGCCAGAGTGGAAGCGGTGTAGCAGATCGTGAAGTCGTCGCTGGTCTTCGCTTGCCAAGTCTAACGTGGCGACGATGCGTGGGGTCTTGCTGCGGGGATGGGGCTTGCTGGCGACGCGGTTCATGGTGACCTCCCTCATGGATGAGGACGCCAGAATGTTCCCTGAAAGGAACAAGAGCAAATTTCTGTTCCCCAAAGGGAACGGCGGCAGTACTAAGAAACCGCCGTGAGCAGCAGCACCATCGGAGAACGTCTGAAGTGGGCACGCGAAAAAGCGGACTGGACCGTGCGCGAGTTGGCGCAGCGAGCCGGCATCGCGCCCAGCTCCATCACTGACGTGGAACTAGACAGCCGCACGCCGCGCACTGACACGGTGGAGAGGTTGGCTACTGCGCTGAAGGTGGAACGATGCTGGCTGGCTTACGGCGACGGGAAAGCGCCGAAAGGGTGGGGGGAGAAATTGAAGGGCTAGCCGTTGCCCTTGCGATCGCCGGTCTTGGCGGTGGCCCAGCGAGCGGCGGCGGCCTTCTGGGCAAGTTCCTTGCGCTGCTCTGCCGTCATGGCATCCGTGCGCGCTTTGCCACCCTTCTTGCCGCCGCGCTGTCCTAGCCATTGAGCCGGGCTCACGGTAGGGTCAAAGACCTTGTCGGCCTTCTTGGGCTTCTCCGTCTTCTCTGGAGTGGGCGCGGGTTCCGCCGGGGGTTCGTCGTCGTGCGATGACTCGCCGCCGGCTATGCGCTCGTACAGCGCATGGATCTGCGTGTTGAAGTCCTCTTCCTTCTTCCGTCTAGGCATGCGGCGAAGGTGACACGCGGGGGTCATGGATGCAAGAGCGGTCTAGCTTGGTCCGACAACCAAACTTGAGCACTACCGATTTCGCTGGAGGCTGGACGGCCGGAAAAAAGCGGAAAGCCCGCACGAAGGCGGCGCGAGGGCAGCGGACTAGCGCGGGCCCGCCGGAGCAGCCGCCGGAGCGCCTGGGGCGGCTGGCTTAGCGACCGCAGCCCCAGGGTTTGTAGCAGGAGCCGCGGCCGGCGCAGTGGGCGCTGGCGGGACGCTCATCGTCATCGGTCGACCGTCGGGTCCAAGGACGATGATCTCTTTGAGGATGCGCTCGGTGCGATAGACCACGCGCAGCGCTTCGATCAGGCCTGCTGCATGCAGCGAAACGCAGCGATTCACCGCTTCATCGAAGTGGTATGCGCCCCCCAGTGACTGCAAGTTGCCGTCGAATGCCAGCCCGACGATGTGCGCATCGCGGCTGATCACCGGGCTGCCTGAGTTGCCGCCGATGATGTCGAGCGTGCTGACAAAGTCGTACGGCGTGTCGAGCTTGAGCGCCGCTTTTTTACCCAGCCAGGTCTGCGGCAGCACGAAGGGATCGCGGCCCGTGTGACGCTCGAATGCGCCACCGAAATAGGTGAACGGAGCGATGACACGCGAGCCATCGTTGTAGCCCTTCACCGTGCCGTACGTCAGACGCAGCGTAAACGTCGCATCGGGATAGATGCTGGTGCCCAGCACCGCGAACATCGCCCGCGCCACCAGCTCGCCGTTTTTGTCTTCCAGCGCATCGACTTCGTCTTCCCACTGCTTACGGATCTGCCGCGCTTCGCCGTCGATGGCCCGCGCCAACTGGATCATCGGATCGGACGACGTCGACACCAAGCGCAGGCCGCCTTCATACAGCTGCTTGCGCAGGGCGCTGTCCCCAAGCTTGCTGCCCTGCACGACGCGGCGGGCGAGCTCTTCCGGCGACTCGACGCCCAACACCTGGCGCACCACCGGATGATCCGGGCCCAGTGCTTCGCGCAGCTTGGTCAGCGAATAGCTCAAGCTCAGCTCTTCGACCTGCGAATAGATCGGACGCTTGCTCAAGAGCCGCATGCTCAGCGACGGCAGAGCCGACTCGCGATACTCGCGCAGGCGGTCGCCGTTTTCTTTCAGACGCTCATCGGCGGCGCGCACCAGTGTCCGCGCATAGCGGAACAGCGTCGAATCGAACGCCCGCCCGGCCTCCAAAAACACGAACAGCTTGTACAGGCGGCGCGCTTGTTCCTGCGCTTTGCTCAGGCCATCCCAGGCCGCGCCGTACTGCGCTTGCAGCGCCGGATCGCGCGCCACACGCGCCCGCATCGCCTGCTCGGCCGTGGCCTTGGCGTTCATGAAGTTGCGATCGAGCAGCGTCTGCAGCTGGCCATAGTTGGCCTTGTAGCTGTTCTCCAGATACTGCAGCGGCTCGGCAGCCTGGCGCTTTTGTTCGATACCGCGCTTGCCGAACTCGATCAGGCGGCCGCGCTGTTCCGCCATGTAAAGAAGCTTTTCGGGCAGCACGACATCGCGCAGAAACTCAAGCTGCGCCACGGTCAACAGGCGCTGCGTCGAGCCGGGATGCCCGACCGCCATGACCAGATCTCCCTCGCTGCGGGCCCCCTGAGGGTTGTACGCCAGGAAGCGCTCGGGCGAGATCGGCTGGTTGTTCGGGCCGTACGCGCGCAGATACGTCACGTCGAGCGCATAGCGGGGATAGTTGAAGTTGTCGGGATCGCCGCCGAAGGAGGCCGCCCCCGATTCGGGTGCAAAGACCAGTCGCACGTCAGAATAGCGACGGTACTTGTACAAGTGGTACTTGCCGCCGTGGTACAGGCTGACGACGTCGCAGCGCAGGCCGGTCGCTTCGCCACACAGCTTCTCGATGCGGCTCATCTCGGCGCGCTGTGCCTTGCCGAACTGCTCGCCGCTTAGGCCCTGTGTCGCGCCATGGACGTACTGCGTGACGTCGTCGACCTCGACAAGCTGGTTTACTTCCAGCCCGGTGCAGCGCTTTTCTTGCTCGCGGCTCTGGGCATAGAAGCCGTTCTTCATCAGGTCCTGACCGGCCGATGAATGTTCCGTAATGCAGGACACGGCGCAGTGATGGTTCGTCATGACCAGGCCCTGCGGCGAGACAAAGCTGCCCGAGCAGCCGTTGCCCAGGCGCACCGCCGCTCGCTGCACGTGCAGCAGCCAGTCGTCGCTGGGCTCAAAGCCGTAGCGCTGGCGCAGGCTGCCGCGCGGCAGGTCGGTCAGGGTCCACATACCCTCCTCGGCGTGGGCCTGGCCGCAGGGCAGTGACACGGCCCCAAGCAAGGTGGTCAGCGAGAGAGCGGCTAGCGTTCGCGACATGGCTTCTCCATTTGAAGATGAGATCATTGTGCCCCGTTCGGCGCGTAGAGCGATGATTTTCTAGATTTTTTGGATTCTGAATTACAAAAACATCAGTCATATTTAGGCAATCCAGCGCCCGCTCGCGGCCCGTGCGCTGGCCTGGACGGGGGGCATGCGGCTCTGGGCGCTTCTTGCATATGGGCTTGGCATCGTGGCTCTTTGCGCGGGGTATTTCCTGCGCACGGAACGACCGCGGCCCGCCGTGCATTCCTTGGAACGCGCTCGCCTGCGCGGTGAAGTCGCCCCGGATATTCCGCGTCTCGACGGAAATGACGCGATGGCCAATGCCGCGCTGCTGAACGCGCTGCTCGCGGACGTGCCGCATCCTGACTTCCCACGTGCAGGCCGAAGCTGCCAGGCGCCCGCACGCAGCTTCGCGGTGCAGCTTCAGGGGCGCTTGTCGCGGGTGCGCTTCGGTGCTCGCTCGGTCTGTCAGCTTCGCCGACTGAAAGAGATCTCAGTGGCACAGCCCGGCTTCGGCCCGCGCGGTGTCGCCGAGGTCGCAGCGTTTGTTCTGGGGCGTCGCATCGCGGTGCCGCGCGTTGGAGACCAACACATCGTCGACGTCGATGTCTCGCGGATTGTCGTGCCGCCGTTTCGCTTTGGCGATGCCACGCTGACCTTTGCGGCCGCCGATCTGGGCCCGCTGGGCGCAGGCGAGTTCTTCATCGGCACCTATCACACACACCCCGAAGGCGACGTCACGCAAGGCGTGCTGTCCGAGACGGATCTCGAATACATGCGGCACGCGGTGATCGAATTCGCCGACAGCCACGCGCCCTCGGACGCTGCCCATGGCGTGTGCGGCAGCGAGCGCAGCGACGCCGAGCGCAGCGACTGTGCAGCCCAAGGACAAGGCCATCGGGTTGACTGGCTGTTCGACATCGTCGAGCCCAAAGAAGGCGACTGGAACGTGTACGCGCACGATCGCGAGCGCCTGTCCGAGCTATCCGAGCTGTGCGGCAAAAAGACCCTCTGCCCGCTCAACGAGCTGCGCATCGCGGGCAGTCGCTTTCATCTGTTGGCACGCACGTACGACGAGCGCGAAGAAGACGCCCCATAGTCGTCGCTTCGCCGGCCACCGCGTCGCGGGTGCAGCACCCAGACTGCGGGGCACAGGAAGCCGCAAGCGCGCCACAATTCCTCTCGCTGCACTCGACGCAACCACGCTAAGATGATCGGACGTGTCTGTCCGACGAACGGCGGCGCCTCAGCACGCGGAAAAGCGGGGCTGTCAGCAGACTCGCCGGGGCGCAACCACCGGACCGCGCACGATCAGGGGGGCATCATGCAGCGCACTACGAACTCGCCGCTTGTCTCGCGTTCGCGGGCTCGATCAGAACCACGCTCGCAGCCAAGTGCGCGCTGGACAAGCATTCGAGCCGTCCAACTGCTTTTTGGTCTGCTGATCGCGTATCTGGCAAGCTGCGGCAGCGTTCCCCCCACCGTCGTCGTTGAGGTGAGCGGAGTCCCGGAAAAGACCGTGGCCCTGCGCTACAGCGCGACGCTCGCTGGCCAGCCGGTGCGCGCCGCCGAAAACCTGCCGAGCGACGTGCGGCAAGCGCAGTATCCCCTGCCCAGCGGCAGCAGCGGCACCTTTGTCGTCGATGTGCGAGCCATCGCAGCCGATGGCTGCGCCCAAGCCAGCGGCCGCGGCGAGGTCAGCGTCGCGGGCGGCAGACAGCTCGTCACCGTCGCGCTGCAAGCGCACACACCGCCCTTGTGCAGCGTCGAGGTCTCGACCAGCGGAGACGGCATCATCACGTCGAACCCGACCGGACTTTCCTGCGGCATGCAGTGCCGCTTGGATGCGCCGGCAGGCAGCCGCATCACGCTCAGCGTCAGCCCCGGTGCCAAGTCGTACTTTGCTGGCTGGAGCGGCGCCTGCGCTGGCAGCGGCCTCTGCGACTTGGTCGTGACGCGACCGCTGTCGGCACAGGCCCGCTTTGCGCAGCAGATCTGCACCGCAGGCAAGGTCTGCTGGGAAAGTCCTCTGCCCTTGGACGTGACGATGAACGCGATCTGGGGCTTCGCCACGGACAACCTCTGGGCCGTCGGTGATGGTGGTCAGATCCTGCACTTCGATGGCACGACATGGAGCCTGCAGCCCTCGGGCGTGACGCGCAACCTGCAGTCGGTCTGGGGCTCTTCTGCGAGTGACATCTGGGCCGTCGGCGATCAGGGAACCATCCTGCACTTCGACGGCACGGCATGGAGCCAAGTCCCCGCCCCCGGCGGCAGCACCACCAACCTGACGGCAGTGCGCGGCAGCAGCGCCAGCGATGTCTGGGCCATCGGCAACGCTGCGACTCTGTACCGCTTCAACGGCACGCAGTGGGCCACGCAGGCCGGCGGCCCTGGCGGCAACTTGATTGGCCTGTATGTCGCGCCGGATGGCACCGCGTTTATCACCTCGGTACTGGGCCAGGCCATGCGCTGGAACGGCAGCATGTTTGTCAGCACTCCGACGATGGGAGGGCCGCTCTATGGCATCAGCGGACTGTCGGCGACCAACGTCTTGTTCTCAGGCGACTCTGGGGCCATCGGACTGTTTGATGGGCAGAACTACCGCGCCCTGCCCGCCTATCCCAGCGCCAGCGCGCTTCACGGCGTCCACTTCCGTGCATCGCGTGATGCGTGGCTGGTCGGCATCGACGGTTCGGTGCTGCACTTCGACGGAGACACACTGATCCGCCATCCCGTGCCCAGCACCAGTTATCTAAACGGCGTCTACGCCGTCACCGAAAGCGATGTCTGGGCCGTCGGCTCGCGCGGCACGCTCTTGCACTATGACGGCACATCCTGGACTGCGTACGGCCGCCCCGCTGATCCCGGCGTCAGCGCCTTCGGGGCCATCTCGGGCACCGGTCCCAAAGATCTGTGGGTGGTGGGAAATAGCAACTCGGTCGTTCGCAACACCGGGCAAGGCTGGCTGCCCGTCGTCACCGGCCAGCCCGCGAGCGTCGATTACACGGGCGTCTTCGCGGCCAGTGCGACTGAGGTTTGGGTCACCGGCTACAACAACAGCGCCGGCCTGCCGATCGTGCTGCGCTGGAACGGCAGCGCCTTCAATCCCGAGAACCTGCCCGTTTCGCAGCGCCTAAACGCGATCGGCGGCGCCGGTCCCGGAGTCGTCTATGCCGTCGGCAACGCCGGCACGCTCTTGCGCTGGAATGGCAGCGCATTTGTGTCCATCGGCACGGCCGTTTCGTCGAACCTGCTGGCCGTGACAGCCACCAGCCCCAACGATGTCTGGGCCGGCGGCACCGCCATTGCCGACCCCATGAACATGACGGCGACCATCGCCTGCGTGCTCAAATACAATGGCGCCGGCAACGCCACCGTCGTTCGTCCCTTGCCCAATGCCACGCTGTATGGCGTCTCGGCTGCCTCGCCGAACGACGTGACCTTCGTCGGCTATGACAACGCCATGACCCGCGGCACCCTTCTTAAGTTCACATCGGGCTCGTACGATCGTCAGGTCGACTTGTCGATGTATCCTGTGCTTCGTGCCGTCGCCAACTTGGGAAACGGCGCAATCTGGGCCGTTGGAACGGGGGGAACCATGCTGCGCAGCAGTGATGGCTCCACATTCTCGCGCCTCGATAGCGGGCTTTCGACCCAGACACTGTTTGGCGTCGCAGCCTATTCCGGCACAGCCATCGCAGTGGGCAGCGGGCGTGCCATTCTGCGCGCTTCGCCCTAGTGTAATAAGGCGCACATGGCCTTCACCGAACTCGACGAGCTCCTCGGAGCCTCTGGCAACAAGCCCAGCAAGCAAGGCGCCGCCAAGAGCAGCGCAGAGCTACCCACGATCATTGCCGTCGACGACGATCGCGACATCCTGCGCGGCATCGAGGGGCTGTTTGGCAAGCGGTACAACTTGCACTTGTGCCAAAACGGGCCGGATGCGCTCGCTGTACTAAGCGACGAAATCTGCGCCGTCATCTTGGATGTGCGCATGGCGGGAATGGATGGCTTTTCCGTCTGTGAAAAGATCCGCGCAAGCCACCCCAACCTGCCGGTCATCTTTTATTCCGCATATCAGGACAGCAAGGATCCCTATCGCATCATCAATGACTTCCGCCCCTTCGCATACATCACCAAGGGCGACAGCATTCAAAAGCTCGTGGAAGCCGTGGATCTCGCGGTGCGTCTGCAGTGGTCGATCCTCACCAACCAGCGCTTGGTTTCGCGCATCAAAAGCAAGTCTCGTCCCCCGCAGGATGGCTAGGCAGACGTTTTTCAGCGACGCTGCCGACGATTGCTCGGCTTGGCTTTGACCTTCCTCAAACCGCTACCGCGGTGTGTCTTTACAAAAATTTACGTGCGCGACAGGCGGCGTTTACAGGCGCCGATCATGCTTGTGGATGTGGCGCTCGCCACTGCGAGAGCCGAAGCCCACAGACGAAAAAAGGAGTCGCCCCATGACACGCCGCCGCATCAAGATCAGCTTCATCGCCCTGGCCATGGCCCTTCTGGTTGGAGGCGTCGCGTACAAGAGCGCGCACGCCGGCTTCGGCCACGGTCGCAAGGCCGCCATCATGAAGCGCATCGTCAGCGCTCACATCGACGAGGTTCTCGACGATGCCAAGGTCAACGACGGGCAGCGCCAGCGCATCCATGCCGCCCGCGATCGCGTGTTCGCCGCCTTTGAAGATCACCGGAAGAAGACAGGTGGCTCACTGGAACAAGCGCTGACGTTGTTCGAATCCGATCAGGTCGATGCCAACCAGATCAGCGCGCTGCGCGGCGCACACGAAGTCGAGCGCAAGGCACTTGCCGATGTCGTGACGCAGGCTCTGGTCGAGGCTCACGACACGCTGTCGCCGCAGCAGCGCCGCGTCGTGACCGATCACATCCGCCAGTTCAAGCGCTCGCACAGCGAATAGTCGACCGCTGCGCCACCCGCCCATTTCCGCCTGCGATATCTTGTCCCCATGCCCGCAGTTCGCATCACCGCCCTGCTGATCGATGACGACGTCCGCTTGGCTGCGTTGCTCAAGGAATATCTGGGCAAGCAAGAGATCGACGTGCAGCACGTCGAAGACGGCGAGCGGGGGCTGTCTGTCCTGCGGCGCAGCGCGTTTGATGTCGTGCTTTTGGATCTGATGTTGCCGGGGCTTGATGGCCTGGAAGTGTGTCGCCGCATTCGCGCCACGCCCGATCTAGCCCAGACTGCGGTGCTGATGCTCACGGCCAAGGGCGATGACGTCGATCGCATTGTCGGGCTCGAACTCGGCGCAGACGACTACCTGCCCAAGCCCTTCAACCCGCGTGAGCTTCTGGCCCGCATCCGCGCTGTTTTGCGACGCGGGGCAGCGCCGCAGAGCAGTCGTCCGCGCTTCAAAAGTGGCGCGCTTGAGATCGACTATGACGCGCGCAGCGCATTTCTGGATGGCAAGCCCATCGCGCTGACCAGCTATGAATATCAGCTGCTGGTGACACTGGCCAAGGCCGCGGGGCGTGTGCTCTCGCGCGAGCAGCTTCTCGACGATCTGAAAGGCGAAGAGTACGAGTCGTTCGATCGCTCGATCGATGTTCATGTCTCGAAGCTGCGCGGCAAGATCGAGCCGAACCCGCGCGAGCCGCGCTACATAAAGACCGTGCGCGGCGTCGGCTATGTCTTGTCGCGCGATGGGGGCAGCTCATGACCCGCCTGCACTCGCGAATCTATCTGCACATGTTGGCTGTGCTGCTCGTCGTTGGGTTGGCGACCAGCTTGGTGTTTTCTTTGGGCCAGCGCGGCTTGGTCCTGCGCGAAGTGACGCAGCGCCTGGCGCGATACCTGGCCAGCGAGCTGGGCGATCGACCGCTTCTGACCAAAAGTGGCGACGCCGAGCGCGCACGCCTGCGACACGTCATCACTCAACTTCACCACAACTTCGAGATCGATCTTTCGGTCTGTGATCTGCAAGGAGTCCCGCTGGCCAGCGCAGGACGCCCCCTGCCACCGCCAGCCGATGACGAGCTGCTCGCGCTGCAGCGGGGCCAGGATATCTATCAGCGACGTGCCGCCGCCGCTGCCGCCCCGATTCGTGAACCAGCGACGGGAACACTGATCGCCATCTTGCAGATGTCACCGCCGCGACGCTTGTCGACGAGTGGCGTCACCTGGCTCTGGCGACCCTTTCTTGGCGTGGCGCTGGTGTTGCTGCTGGTTGCAGTGGCCAGTCGCCCGCTGGCCCGCCGCATCACGCGGCCCATCGATCTTTTGACCGAAGCCTCGCGTCGCCTGGGCCAAGGAGAGCTGAGCTATCGCATTCCACTGCCGGCAGAGTGTGCCCACGCGCCGCCGCCCTGGCACACGCCGCGCAGCGTCGGAAAAGCCTCGCCGCAGAGCCGCCCGCTGCCGCCCATGCCGCCCGGTGGCCCATTCTGCCGTCACACCCCGCGGTGGGGATCATCCCCGCTGCATCACCACCACCGCGACGAGCTGTTTCAGCTCATGCAAGCGTGGAACGACATGGCAGACCACATCGAGCGCTTGCTCTTGGGACAGCGCGAGCTCTTGGCCAATGTCTCGCATGAGCTGCGCTCGCCACTGGCTCGTGTGCGATTGGCGCTTGAGCTCTTGCCACGTGACGCCGCTTCGGAAGCGCGCATCGGCGAGATCGAAGCGGATCTAGGCGAGCTGGATCGCTTGATCGAAGACGTGCTGATCACCTCGCGCTTGCAGGCGACCGGGCTGCCGACGCATCCTGCGTCGATCGCGCTGCGTCCCTTGCTGGCCCAGGTGATCGAGCGCGCCCGCAGTCATCCGCACACCGCGGGCAAAGACGTTCGTCTGAAGCTGGCCGATCAGGATGCTGATCTGACGCTGTTTGCCGATGCCAACCTGCTCAAGCGCGCCGTTCTTAACCTGATCGAAAACGCGGGCAAGTATGGTGCCCCACCCATCGTCGTATCCGCCCGTCGCGCGGCTGGGTTCGTTGAGATTGCAGTCATGGACGAAGGCGAAGGCATCCCCGAAAGCGAGCGCGAGCGAGTGCTAGAGCCGTTTTATCGCGCCGACAAAGCGCATACGCCCAGCCCCAGTGGCGCGCATCGCGGTGACAAGCAGGGCTTTGGCTTGGGCTTGACTCTGGCTCGCCGCGTCGCCGAGGCGCACGGCGGTCATATATCGGTCACCGCAGCGCACGAAGAAGGAGCGAGCAACCAGCCTGAGCGCGGCTGCTGCGTGACGCTTTACCTGCCCGAAGACCCCCGCGAGGAAGCACGTGATGCAGAGGGTAGGCCCGCGACACGGCCAGGGAACCGGCGAGCCTAGCCAGCGAAGATGAAGCGGATCGCGAGCGCAAGCGCGCAGGCAGTGTTGGGCATCACTACGACTTGCTTAGGTCTGGCTCGCGCGACGCTTCGACGGCAGCCACGGCTTCGCTGGGGGTCTGGCTTCCCGCGATGACCGCGACGAGGCCGGGCAGATAGCGATCCATCGCGGTGACGTTGGCAAAGACGATGTGCGCAAACAGCATCGCGCTTAGCTCGCAGTCTTCGACATCTAGGCTGGTCTTGTAGCGCACCTCGCCATCATCCCAGTCCTGCTCGAAGTTGCCGATCACCAAGCCATAGTTGGCGCGCGTCAAAAACTCCGCCACCAACGGCCGCTTGGCGGCGGGCACACGCAGCGGACAGACGGAATAAAACGCGATCTGACGCTGCGCCTCGCGAGCCTGCACGAAGCACATCCAGTTACCCTGGTCGCCAGTAAAACCCATGCGCAAGATGCCGCGGGCATCCAGGCGGCTGCATTCCCAGTTCTCGTCGACAAAGAAGCGCTCAGCGACATCGAGCAGAGAAGGCATGGGCGGCACCTAGCGCTTCAGAAAACGCACCTGCGGCGTCAGCTTGAGTGAGAAGCCCCCCGCGGGTAGCTGATCTCCAGCCTTCAAATGCACGTACGACTGCACCAGGAAGTTGAGCGGCACCGCGGGGTTGCGAATGGCTTCAACCATGACGGCATGCGGCGGAGTCTGATCGACAATGACCAGCGGCTTCTGCTCTTGTGTATAGACTGCGCCCTTGGGGATAGGGCCAATCCAGTCGAGATACACCGCACGCGGATCGCGTGAGTTCACGAGGCGATCCGGCCCGACATAGATATCGAGCTTGTCGATCTGGAAGTTGGTGTTGTTGGTGAACGCGTAGTTAAGCGTCATATCGCGCACGGCATCGGCAGAGCTCTGCGCGAGGCCGGAGGTAAATGCCATGTCTTGCGAGAAGTCGATGATGACGACTACACCGACGAAGACATCGGCAACGCACTGCATCTTGGTCAAGTCGCACTTCGGCGTGACGCGGCCATCGATGATGCGCAGCGTGTTGCGCACTAGATCGATGCAGGGCGCGTCATTGGGGCACTGGATCGGCGGAATCGTCAGCGGGAAGCTGTTCATCAAGTCGTAGTTGATGGTCTGCTCGGCCAAGTTGATGTTCATTTCCGTCGTGCCCAGGGTGCCGCAGCCACTCGATCCGACTAGACCCAGCGAAAGCATAAGCCCACAAGCCCAGCGACGAATACGCGAAGACCAAGCCTGCGGCCGAGAGGAAGAGTGAAGAGGATCACGTGGAGAACTAAGGGTCGCAATATCAGAGTTCTGCATTCTTTCATCGTATCATGGAGGTCCTTGGCTTAGAGTGAGCGTCATCATGCAAAGTCTGCAGTCGCTGCCTCCGGTCTATGTCTTGGGGGGGTATCAATCGGACTTCGCCCGCCACATTACGCGCGAAGGCAAGGGGCTTACGGATCTTCTGCAAGAAGCCTCGCAAGGTGCGCTGACCGATGCGCAGCTAGAACCCAGCGATATCCAAGTCGCACACGTCGCCAACTTCGTCGGAGAGCTAGCCTGCCAGCAAGGGCACTTGGGCGCCTTGCTGCTAGAAGCCGAGCCGCGCTTTTCTGGCCTGCCGACCAGCCGACATGAGGCGGCTTGTGCCTCGGGCAGTGTGGCCACCTTGGCGGCGATGGCGGATCTGCAGAGCGGCCGCTATGACGTCGCCTTGGTGCTTGGTCTAGAGATCATGCGCAACAAGAACGCCGTCGAAGCTCAAGCGCTTCTGGGCTGCGCGGCCTTGGTTCCCGAAGAGACAACCGGGATCACCTATCACTGGCCCAAGCTCTTGTCCGATGTCGGGGATGAATATGCGCGACGCTACGGCCTGGATCCGCTGCACCTGCGCGCCATCGCCCGCAACAACTTTGCCTGCGCCCGCAAAAACCCCCGCGCCCAAGGCCGCGGCTGGAAGCTAGATGACCGCCATTTTTCGTTCGACGATCAGCTAAACCCAGTGATCCACGGACGGTTGCGACGCTATGACTGCTGCCCCGTGACCGACGGAGCGGTGGCGCTGGTCTTGGCGACTGCGCCCTTTGCCGCTCCGTTTGCGCGCAAGCGCGGTGTTCCGCTGGATGCACTGCCCCGCATCAGTGGCTTTGGTCATCGCACGGCGCGCATGCGCCTGACCAGCAAGCTGCACGACAGCGCCAACGAGCCGTACATGTTCCCGCACGTGCGGGGCACGATCACGGATGCGTTTGCTCGCGCCGGCTTGCGTGGCGTGGAAGAGCTCGACGCAATCGAGTGTCACGACTGCTTCACGGTGATGGAGTACATGATCCTCGATCACTTCGGCTTTGGACCGCCGGGCTGGCCGATGCAGGCCATCGAAGACGGGCGCGTGTTCTTTGGCGGACGGACGCCCGTGAACCCCAGCGGAGGCCTGCTGGGTGGTGGCCATCCCGTCGGTGCAACCGGCGTGCGCATGGTGCTCGACGCTGTGCGGCAAGTGCGCGGGCAAGCCGGCGAGCTGCAAGTTGCACACGCACGCCGCGTCGCAACGCTCAACATCGGCGGCAGCGCCAGCACCAGTGTCTGCTTTATCGTGGAAGGACGCGGGAAGTAGGGTCGCCAGGCAGACAAAAAAAAAGAGCAGCCGTGGACCGAGAGATCGATCCAGCGGTGCTCTTATTCGCTGTGTAGAGCGGGCCGCAGAACTAGTAGCGATCGCCGCCGCGGCCACCGCCGCCGAAGCCACCGCGACCGCCACCGCCACCACCGCGGCCACCACGGCCACCACGGCCGCCGCCACCGCCGAAGTCACGATCACCGCCGCCAAAACCACGGCCACCGCCACCGCCGCCACCGCCGCGATCTTCGCGAGGACGTGCCTCATTGACCGTCAGCGTACGGCCCTCGAACTGCTTGCCATTGAGCGCCGCAATCGCCTTCTGGCCATCTTCCGATGCGGTCATCTCGACAAAGCCAAAGCCCTTGCTCTTGCCAGTTAGGCGATCCTCGATCACCTGAGCGCTAGTCACCGCGCCATAGGGAGTGAAGAGGCGTTCCAGATCGGGGCTGGTGGTTGAATAGGGCAGGTTGCCAACATACAGCTTCATGGTCATCGTACGTTCCTCAGTTGCAGGGACCGGCAGTCGAACGGCGGTGCCGGTGCGTGGCCACTCTGCCAAAGAGCGAGTTCGGTCGGCAGAGCTTCGTCAGGCATACGCTGCCGATGCGGGTCGCCGTGATCGTCGCGAACCCAGGGCAGCAAGAGGGCGGAGCCAAAGTCAGCTCCGAAAAGGACAGTTGAACAAGCATCGCGTCTGCGTCGTTTTGCCACAGCTTGGAGCCGCACGTATCTCGGCTCTCTATCGGTCAGAAGTCGGTCAGGAATCGGTCATCTAGGCGGTCGCGTTTCGTACTTCCGGCAGTCATTCTGGGGCGTGTTCGCTATGCCATCGGCAGGAAAACAAGAACCTGAATCAAGCGAACTCAACGACGAGAATCGCAGCCTTCAACCACTCAGAGACTGAGATATTGCGCGGTCGGCTGCGGCAGCGTCAAGCAAATAGTGGTCGCACGGGTGAAGGACGTCGGCTGCACACATGCACCGGCTCGCTGCATACATCAGCCAAGCTGCTGCATCTGGACCAAGCGCGCGTACTCACCGCCGCGTGAGAGCAGCTCTTGATGGGTGCCAGTCTCGACGACGTTTCCCGTCTCGCGGCTCAGGACGCAGATGCAGTCGGCGTGCTGCACCGTGCTCAGGCGATGCGCAATCACCAAGCAGGTACGCCCGCGCATAAGCTCGCGCAGCGCGGCTTGCACATGATGTTCGCTCTCGGCATCTAGCGCACTCGTCGGCTCATCGAGCAGCAGCACCGGAGCATTGCGCAATAGGGCACGGGCAATCGCGATGCGCTGCCGCTGGCCTCCTGACAGGCGATCGCCGCGATCCCCGACCACTGTCTGATATCCCTGCCCGCCGGGCAGCTTCAAGATGGTGTCGTGGATGTGGGCGCGTCGTGCTGCTTCCTCGACTTCGGCGGCTGTCGCATCCGGCCGGCCATAGCGGATGTTGTTTTCGATCGTGTCGTTGAACAGAAACAGGTCCTGCGAGACCAAGGCACAGTGCTGCACCAAGCTGGCCTGTTGCACGCTGCGAATGTCGACACCGTCGACGCTGATACAGCCGCCTGTGACATCACGAAAGCGCAAGATCAGATCGATGAGCGTGGACTTTCCCGATCCCGACTCGCCCACCAGAGCCACGATCTTGCCCACCGGCAGCGTCAAGTTGACCCCACGCAGGACTTCCGCACCGACGCCATAGCCGAAGCGCACGTTGTGAAGTTGGATCGCCTGCTGGGGTCGCGGACATGGAGGGGCTCCGGCGCGATCGGTGATGCGGCTCTCTTGGTTCAGCACGGCGAACAAGCGCGCGGCCGCTGGCAGATTTTCCTGGATCTCGCCATAGGCCTTGGTGCCGGTCTTCATCAACGTCGTCAGACGAATCAGCGCGGTGATGAACGTGAGCACGCTAGAGCTATCCATCCGCGCATGTGCAATCGCTGCCGCGCTGCCCAGCACCACAACGCCGATCAGAGCAAACGACAGGCCTCCAATCAGCGCATCACTCTCGGCACGGGCGAGCGCGATCTTCATCTTGGCGGCGTAAAGAGCGCTGTTGGTCCGCTCATAACGCGCCCGCTCGGCCGCGGCCGAGCCCATGGCTTTGATCACCTTGATGCCGCTCGCGATCTGTTCCAGCGCCGTGAAGTTTTCAGCTTGGCGCCGCCGAGCCCGACGCGACCGCCGGCTCACCTTGCGCAGCAGCATGCTCAGCCCAAACGCCGCCGGCAGCAGCGCCAAAAAGATGACGGCAGAAAATTGCCAGTTCTATGTGGCTGGGCGGAAAAGGGCTCTGTGTTCGCGGGGTTGGCAAAAGACGAGATCAGCCAGCGGCTCCATCGACAAATGTCCCAGACGAGCGCCGCGCGATGATCGAGGGATAACCACGGGATGATAAGGAAGTCGGCGACCTATAGCTGGCTGGCGTTACGCGACCGATTCCAGCATCCCTTGCCCAGGATGAACGCGCCTAGTGCAAGGTGACATGGGGCGGCCGAGCCGGCTCGTCTGAGCGTCGCAGGCGCGCTCCTTCGCTGCCTTGCGGACCCGCGCTGAATACGATGCCACCTGCTTCAAGAGCCAATCGAAGGGCGACGATTTCTTTCTCAAGAGGCTGCGCGACCAAGTCTTCAAACGCGCGCACGCTGCGCAGCGGCACCCCGGCTAGCTCAGCGAGTCGAGCCTGCGACCAGCCCAACAGCGTACGCGCCGCCAAGCACTGCCTGGCGGTGATGTCTTCTTCTCGTTCCAGCGGCTCCATGAGGCGTCCTTGTAAGAGGGCTGGCCAGCCATGTCGCAGCCCACTCGCCGCAGCAAAGCAGCCAGCGGATCGTTCACGAAGTGGCCGTCCATACCGTTTCGTGGCCTATAGCTACGTCGTCAGCGACAGACACGCAAGCAGGAAACACGCCTGAATCGCAGCGCACGCACGCCACAAGACGAGACCATGCGCGGGCTGCACCGGATCCTATTCGGGCTGCAGGCGCAGCACCGTGCCCGCGTCGCCCACGGCATAGATCGTGTCCACATCGCGACCCACGACCCCAAACAGGCTGGCCTGCGTGCCGCTCTTGGCCGGTCGCCAGCTGCCGCCGTGATAGTGCAGGATCGTGCCGCGCGATCCGACGGCTACCACGCGATCGGCTGCCGTTCCCCAGATGGCCAAGAGCGTCTCGTTCGTGCCGCTGGCCTGCTGGGTCCATGCGCGCCCATCGAAGTGCAGGATCGTGCCACGCGCGCCCACCGCAAAGACGTCGCTGCGCGAAGTCCCCCACATCGCATGCAGCCAGCTTGACGTGCCGCTCTCCATCGGCACAAAGGCGGCGCCGTTCCAGCGCAGGATCAGACCGCCACCGCCGCTCGCAAAGACTTCGCCGTCGAGGGCCTGCACGGCGAAAAGGGGCTGCCGCGTTCCCGTGGGCACGGGTGAAAAACCGCTGCCATTCCAGCGCACTGCCACACCCGCCTCGCCAACGGCAAACCATTCGTTGGCCGTGCCACCGATGGCAAATAGAGTCTTGGTCGTGCCGCTGACCACTGGCTTCATGCGACCGCCAAAGCGACGCAGAATGGTGCCGCTGTCGCCCGTCATGAAGAGCTCGTTGCCGACGCCCCACACGCCCGACAGCCAGTTGTTCACGCCGCTGCGCACCGCTCGAAAGATCCCATCCTGCAGCGCGACAAAAAAGACGCCTCCGTCGCCCACCGCAAACAGAGCATCCCCTTGAACAACGACATCACGCAGAGTGAATGACGGATTGACCGGCACCGGCAGCCAGCGCCCACTGATCGGCTTGCTGGGTGCTGCTACCGTCGCTGCAGGGGCGCCTTGCTGCAGCCTGACAATGCCATAGCTCGGGGTCGGCCCGGCCGGCGCAGCCGGGGACGCAGAAGCTGCAGAAGCTGCAGAAGCAACCGCGGACGCAGGTGCTGCTGGCGGGGGGGCTGCCGCTGCGACCGCGGGCTTCTGCTCGACGCGTGCGGGCGCCGCAGAAGAAGCTGGCTGCCCACTTGGGGTTGCTGCCACAGCCGGCATCGCCGGGGGCGCGACAGGCGGACTGGCTGGCGCAGAAGCAGGCTGTGCCGACGGTGAGCCAGCCCCTGAACCCAGCGGCGCACCGAGCGCTGGATCAAACAGCTCAGGCATGTTGCGCGGTGGAACCGGAGGCTTACGACCCGCGGCAGTGCCTCGCAGTCGCTGCAGATAGCTTTGAACCACGCCGCGCGTCAGAGGCGTGATGGCTTTTTCTTGCTTCAGAAACTGCTCATAGTGACGCGCCGCGTCTGCCAGCAAGCCCTGCTTGCGCTCGGCCTGAGCCACGTCATAGATCAGACGCGCCGACGGATACGTCTCGTACGCAGCCGAAAACTCACGCACAGCTTGGTCGAACTGACCTTTGCGATAGTGCTCGCTGCCCCGCTGAAAGTGCCCTCGGGCCGCAGCGGGCACCTGCGCCTGCGCAGCCGGAGCCAGCGCGGCACTCATGCAAAGGAGCAGAGCCACTCCGCCAGCGCTATTTGCAAGAAATTTCATAGTAATTTGAATTACATCAAAATTTCCGACCCCATTCCACCGCAAACTCGCCTCTCGGCCTCGCGGCCTCGCGTTCTTTAGGGGATCGTGACCCATCGGCGCAGCGCGCTCGTCGCGTAACAGCGCCGCGTTTCGTCACTGCGGATGGTGCCCACGCGTGAGCTGCATTTTTTCTGAACAAAACCCCGGCCGCGGTGTTGGTACACACAAGACCTGCCGTGCCGGCCCCCGCAGATGAGCCTTCTTTCGATGTAGCGGACGAGGTGCTGTACCAACGCATCTGGGCCGGCGATCTGCGTGCCTTTGATGCTCTGTATCGTCGGTACGAGCTGCGGCTTTTCGGCTTTCTAGTGCGCATGGTTCACAACCACCACGATGCGGAAGATCTGTTCCATGAAGCGTTCCTGAGCGTGCTGCGCAGCCGACAGGTCACGCTGGACCGCGCGAGCTTTGCGACGTGGCTGTACCGCATCGCACGCAACGCGGCGCTGAATCATTTGCGCACCCAGCGCCGACGCAGCGCGGCGCATGCTTCGTCCGAATCGCTGTCGGCGTCCGACCATGCCATCGCAGACGAAGCCCTGAGCCAGAGCGAGACAGCCGCACAGCTAGGCCGCGCCGTCGATGCTCTGCCAGCGCCGCTTTCCGAGATCTATCGCCTGCGCACGGCAGGTCTTTCGTACGAAGAGATGGCCGCGCGGCTGGGGCTTCCGCTCGGCACGGTGAAGTCGCGAATGAACCAAATGACGTCGCGGCTGCAAGCGCAGCTCAGCGACGACACAACCAAGAAGGAGTAGCTGCGCATGCAGTGCGCGGACGTTCAAGACGAACTGGTGTCATTTCACTTTGCAAGCTGCACTCAGGGCGCGCGAGAGGCGCTGCGCGAACACCTGCGAAGCTGCGGAGCGTGCGCACAGGCGTACTTCGACCTCAAGCTGGATATCGACAGCGCAGAGGCCATGGCCGAGCAGCCGTCAGCGCGCTGCCACGCTCGACTGCGACGGGATGTCCAGGCCTGGCTGCTGCCACCTGAGCCAGCCAAGTTGCCCGAGCCACGCGCATCTCGCATGCACCACATCGTGCAGTCGTTTTCGACGTGGCTCTCGCAGCCGCTGCCGCGGTATCGCGCTGCCGTCGGTGCGATCGCGATCACGGCGGTCAGCAGCCTGGTCCTTTTGCAGGTACAAGGCCAGACGCAGCACTCGCAGCCTGAGCCCACGTTCACAGCGCCGTCCGAGCCGACGCCTGTGCGTCTCGTGCCCGACGGCACACCGCTCGGCTGCGAGTTCGACAGCGCCCGCATGCAAGCCATCAGCATCACCTACTACTAAACCAGGGGGACATCATGCACCGTTCAACGCCTCGATCACAGACGCTGCAGCGACGGATACAGCGAACCAAACCAGCTCGGCCGAGCGCGCTTGGCTGGCTGTCGGCCTTGTTGGGATCCTGCGCGCTGTTTTTCGGCAGTGGCTGCCAGCGACTGCCTGCCAAGGCGCCAAAAGCCAGCGCCCCACCGCCCAGCGCACAGCAGGCCAGCGACCCTGCGAGCAGCGCACCGGGCTCTTCGTCTTTGGCTTCGACAGGCAGCGCAGGGCCCCCGTCGCCGACCGATCTGGCGACGCTGTCTAGCGTGCCTTTCCTCGGCGGTGAGCAGGCGTTCCGCGCTGTCAAAGACACGCTGCGCAGCAAATACTATCGCGCGGGCCTCACAGAAGAAGAGCTGTACCGCGCTGCCACCGCCGGCATGTTGCAGCTTCTGGAACCGCAGCTTGCCGCATGGAACAAGCTGATGTCGCCAGAGGAGCTGCGCGAGTTACAGGCCGATATGCAGGGCAGCATCGTCGGCATCGGCGTCGAAATCCGCTTTGATGCAGACAGCGGGATCTCGGATGTTCTGGCAGTCATTCCGGGATCGCCGGCCGAGCGAGCGGGCATGCGCGATGGCGACAAGATCCTCACCGTCGGCGGCAAGCTGTACAAGGGCAAGAGCCTGCGCGATGTCGTGGGCGACCTGCGCGGCAAGCCAGGGGAAGTGGTGAGCTTGACGGCCCTGCGTGGCGCGGACGTGCTGACGCTTTCCATTCGCCGCGAGCGCGTTGCCTACGATCTGGTGCAGCCGATCGTTTTTCCCGACGGAATTGGCTATCTGTTTATCCGTCAGTTCACCGAAGGAACGCCGGCCGCGATCGAGCAAGCGCTGCGCGAGCTGGCACAGAAACAGACGCGGGCGCTGGTGGTCGATCTGCGCGGCAACCAAGGAGGGCTTTTTGAAAAAGCCATCGCGACTGCCGAGCTGTTCCTGCCCAAGGGCACGCCGGTCACCAAGCTGCGCCACCGCGGCGGTCAGATCGAGACCATCGCCGCGCAGAAAAGTGGAGACAAGGTGAAGTGGCCGCTTGCGCTCTTGGTCGATCGCGAGACGGCGTCGAGTGCCGAGCTCTTGGCCGGAGCGCTGCATGATGGAGCCGGTGCTCATCTCGTCGGTGCGCGAACCTATGGCAAAGGCACGGTGCAGCGCTTGGAAGAGCTGCCGAATGGCTATGCTTACAAGTTCACGGCCAGCCACTTTCTGTTGCCGCGCGGTGACGTCATCGAAGGTCAGGGGCTGGTGCCGGATGTCGAAGTGGCGTTGAGCGTGCCCGACGGACGGACGTACGAGCGGCAGCTCTCGCGCGTTCTGCACACAAGCGATGTGCAGGAACGACTGCGCCTTGATGCGCCGCTGCGCGCGGCAGCCCACGTGCTGCGCTTGGCCCTGCGCTGAGTACTCGCGGCCCGCTTCCGGGATGCCTGCGTCCCCGTCTTGTCTGCTGAAAAAAAGGAGCCCCCATGCAGTCTCGTCGAACTTTTCTTTTGTCCTCGGCTGGCGCAGCGCTCTCGCTGCCCTTTTGGCCCGCGCACAGCGACGCTGCAGCCGCCGCATCGGGTGCCGGCAAGCACTTCTTGATGATTGGTGGCACGAGCTTTGTCGGCCCAGCATTCGTCGAGGAAGCCAAGCGCCGCGGCGCCAAGATCACGCTGTTCAATCGCGGTAAAACCAACCCCGGCCTGTTTCCCGAACTGGAAAAGATTCACGGCGACCGCAACGCCGATGTCGCTACGCTGACCAGCTTGTTTGCGGGCCGCAGCTTCGATGCGGTCATCGATACCTCAGGCTATTACCCGCGACAGATTCGCAACATGGCTGCGGCGCTCAAGGGGCGCGCGAAGTCCTATGTCTTTGTCTCGTCGGTCTCGGCGTACAAAGACATGACCAAGCCGCTCGCGGAAGACTCTGAGCTTGCGACGCTCAGCGATCCGACAGTGGAAAAGATCACCGAGGGCACGTACGGCGGATTGAAAGTGCTCTGTGAGCAAGCCGCGCAGGCCGCCTTCCCAGGGGCTGCACTGATCGTCCGACCCGGTTACATCGTCGGCCCACGCGACCCCACGGATCGCTTCACATCGTGGCCTCTGCGTGTACGCCGCGGTGGAGAGATGCTGGCGCCCGGCACCGCCAGCGACCCTGTGCAGATCATCGATGTGCGCGATCTGGGCGACTGGATGGTGACGCAAGCGATCGCAGGTCAAAGCGGCGTGTTCAACTTGGTCGGCCCAGAAAAAAAACTGAGCATGGGCGAGCTGCTTGAGACGTGTAAGCGCGTCACCAAGTCCGATGCGCGCTTCGTGTGGATCTCAGCCGACAAGCTCAAGCAAGCAGGGGTCCTCGACCATGTGCCGATCTGGGTCCCGCCCAGTGACATCGGAATGGCCCAGGTCAGTCATGCACGCGCCATCAAGACCGGGCTGACGTTTCGGCCGCTCGCGACGACGATCGCCGACACGCTAGCGTGGTGGCAGACGCTGCCTGCCGAGCGTCAAGCCAAGCTGCGCGCTGGACTCAGCGCCGAACAAGAAGCCACCGCTCTCAAGCTGCGCTAGCCGCAAAGGCGCCTCGTTTTCGCATCCCTTCCGAGGACAGCGCAGACAAAAGCCCGGACGCTTGGAAATGTTGATACGCTGATCTCGCCTGCCAAGAGATCGCCATGGGAATCCTCGGGTTAAGCCACATTGATGTGCCGGTGACCAGCTTGGAACACAGCGAACAGCTGTTCACGCAGCACTTGCCGTTTTGGGTCAAGCGCCGCGGCGAAGGGTATGTCGATGTCGACACCGGAACCTGCATCTTGCGGCTGCTCAAGACGCGCCACGTGGAACACCCGGTTACGCTGCGCATCCAGGTCAACAACGTCGAGGAAACGACCCAGAAACTGGTCGATCTAGGGCTGCGCGTGCGCTATGAGCCGATGCGCACCGAAGAACACGAGCTGTTTTCTCAGGTCGCAGACAGCGACGGGAATAGCCTGGTTCTGTGGCGCGAGCTCAGCGAAGACGAGTACGGCTATACGCCCGAGCTGCCAAAAGAGCTGTCGTGGCGTCCCGAGGCAGAAGAGCTGCTCAAAGTGCTGCTCAAGAGCGTGCCGGCGCTGTTCCGCGCACTGGTGCGCTGGCGCGTTTCAAAGAACGCCGAATACCTGGCCGAATCGACTCGTATCGTCGGGCGCGAGGAAGTAATTCGTTCCTTCATCCTGTCGAGCGCGAAAGTCACACGCTATCGCGTGCGCAAGCCGCTTCAAGATCAAGGCATCGATCTCGAAAAGTACACGGCCGAGTTCGAAGCGGACGAGCGGCTGTAGTCGCGCGGGCTTGGGCTCAGCGCAGCTCGCTGCACGGGGCAAGGCCGCTCATCGCCGCAGCAGAGTCATTGCACAGCGAGATCGCAAGAGGCGACGTTCCACCACCCGCTTCCCCCATCACCGTCGCGGTGTACACCGATCCAGCCACCAAGGTCACCTTGTTCATCAGGGCAAGCAGGTCCCCTCCGGCTCCGGCAGAGCGCAGGCTGTACGTGCCGTTGGCGATGGGCGGCACCGTCGCATAGGCGCCACTGCCTGTGCTGCCAGCCTTGCCATAGTCGTTGGCGGTAAACAGCTTGCTGTACGTGCCGCTGCTGCCGCTGCCGAGCTCCAGTCCGCCCTGCCCATCGGCGGCGTGAACGAAGCGCAGTCGGGCCTGGCCTGCCGTCACCGTCATATCGTCTTCAAGAAGCGACACCACCGGCAGCTTGAATGTCTTCAGCGGATTGCCAATCGCAGCGATGGTGTACTGCCGTCCCGCGCTGAGCTGGTTCAAGTTCACGTCCGGCACCCCTCCCAGCGACGGCCCGGTGCATGACGTAGCCAGCCCCGACACGACGTGCGCTTGATACGATACCGGCTTCAGCGTCACGTACGCCGTCTCATAGCCATAGGGCACGCCGCCTGAGCGCTGCAGCATGGTGCGGATGAGCGGCCCCGTGAAGTCAGTCTCGCCGGGGGCCTTCAGGCAGATGTCGAACGCAGGAATATCGACCAAGAAGTGAGCAAAGCGCACCTGCGGATCGGCAGGCGGCGCCATGTCCATCGAGCCGTTGTTCCCGCCGGGATCACAGCCCACGCCGCACAGCAAAAGGGAGGACAGCGCGGACAGCAAGCGGGTCTCGATCCTCGCACAACGCCGATGCTGCCCGCCCCTTGTCGCCTTGCTTTGCGGCGCGTCCAAGCGATGCTCTCTCGACGAGTGGGCCCACGAGGGCAGGTTTCCGGGACGGGCACACGGCTTCATGGCAAGGCTCCGTTAGGCTTGTTCGCTTAGGAATGCGTCGAGTGCGTCGGTATCGAAGCACAGAGCAGACAGCTCCTCTACCATCTCGACCCAGCCCGAGACAACCCCCTCGGGCAGTGGCGCGGTGGTTTCCCAGAACAGAAAGAAGCTGCCCACGGGTGGCGCACAGCTGTGTATCCGGCAGCCCCGTCCCTGCTGCTGCAACTTCACCTGATAGTGCGTACGCAGCGCCGCAAGATCCTGGATCCCACCCTTGCCAGCCGGTCGGAACCACACCCCTAAGCGGGCCTTGTCCCCTGCCCCAGCGTCATTGCGCGCGATGGTCATGCCGAATGAAAAGCCCTCGGGCAGGTGCCTGACCAGCTCTTTGTACGGGGCGTCGCCGGACTCGCTGACATCGAAGCCAGCGGGCGTGAAGCGACTGCGCAGATAGCTCGAAAAGGCCTCTTTGGAAATCGGCGAATTCTTGGCAGACATGGCACTCCTGAACCGGTGAATCGGGTTTCTGGGTCGGGAAAGCAGACGGCTGCAGCGAGTCTCCTCATCGGTCGATAGCCAACCGCAGCGAGTCTTCCCCCCGCGAAAACAGAGCTCAGTGCAGGTCGATATCGTGCTTGCGACAGAGCGCGATCAGCGATCGCTTGTCCGCTGCCGCCACACGGTGAAAGTACGTCGTGGCTCGACTTAGATCCCCCATATTGCAGTACGCAGTCACCAGCTGGCGGTACGCCCGCGGCGTCGGTGCCGTGAACGTGGTCTTTAGCGCAATGCTCGCGGCCTCGTCATACGTTCCCTTGCGCAAGAGCGCCTCGGCCTCATCCAGCTTCTCTTTCACGGCGGCCGGCTCTTTGGGGCTGGGTGACGCGCTTGCCGTGGTGCCGACAGGGCTGGGCTTCACAGCGCTTGGCTTGTTGGCGGTCACCGTCGGTGTTGCACTTCCACCGCCCGCTGTCGCATCGCCCGGCTTGCCACCTGTCTGTGCTCCAGCCTTGGCGCCCAAGTCCGAAGTTGCGGCCTTGCCTGGATCTGTCGTCCCCTTGCCTGCTTCCGTCGGCTTGGGTTCGTCTGGATGCGTCGCTGGGCCGCCCGTGTTCTGCGTTGCCGGTCCGGGTGTCGCGACCTGCGGCGTGCGGTTGCGCTTGGGGGCCAGCACGACCACCCCGCCGACCAGCAACACCGCCGCAACAAACGCTCCGCCCACGATCAGCGACTGCTTGCCCGTGGGCTTTGCCGGCGCACGTTCCACCTGCGCCGTCGCCCCTGGCAGGCCCGGCGATTTGCCGAGCTCGGCGGCCTGCTGTTTCGACAGCGCCGGCACATCCCGACACGCCGACTCGCAGTCGGCCAGCGCTCGATCCAGATCCGCGCAGTTTTCGAAGCGCTCAGCCGGATTCTTAGCGAGCAGACGCATCACGATCTTGCGCAGCGACTCCGGCACACCGCGCGGAAGCTCGGGCGGCGGCTGCGTCAGGTGCGCCATCAGCATGCCGCTTACCGTCTGACTCACAAAGGGCACCGAGCCCGTCAGCAGCTCATACAACACACAGCCCGTCGCGTACTGGTCGGCCCGCGCCGAAAGCGGCTGGCCCCCCACCTGTTCCGGCGCCATATACGCGGGCGTGCCCATCACCGCCCCTGTCGCCGTCAGCTTGTGTCCCTGCGCTTCGTCGATCTGCTTGGCGATGCCGAAGTCGAGCACCTTGACGAATAGCTGCCCCCCCGGCGTGTACCGCATCAAGCGGATGTTGTGAGGCTTGATATCGCGATGCACGATGCCGTGCTGGTGGGCTTCCTGCAGCGCCGACGCCAGCTGACGGATGATGGCGACGGCTCGCGCCGGGGCCAAGGGGCCTTCGCTCTCGGTGATCTCGGTCAGCTCTTTGCCGTCGACAAATTCCATGACCAGAAACGGCATGCTCTCTTCGACACCGAAGTCCAGCACTTGCGCGATGCTGGGATGCACCAGCTTGGACACCACCGTAGCTTCGCGCTGGAAGCGATCCAGCGCATCGTCGCTGTGAAAGCCATCCGGGCGCAGCATCTTGATGGCCACCGGCTTCTGCAGCGCAAGCTGGGTGCCACGAAAAACGACGCCGTGCGCTCCTTGCCCCAGCTCTTTTTCGATGCGGTACTGCCCTTTTAGCGTCCGCCCTACCAGTGCCGCCGCGGTGCGAATGCGTGCGGCATTGGACTCCTTAGCGACCCCTGGCTCAGCCAAGGTGTCAGCGGCTGGATCTATAGACATCGTTCTTAACGTACCGCGACGCTGTCAAATGCTCAATGACTATGGCCGAGGCTTTGTGTATACGAGCGGGCCATGCCGAACCCGCCCTCTTCTGAGCCGCCATTTCCGTCACACGTTCGTCACAGTTCTACGTCGTCGAATGCAGCGCTCAGCCCGCTTGGGCCGCACGCCTCGCAGGGGACGCCGCCGCCGCCCAGCTTCGCCGGGGAAGCCATGGAGCTGTCGCTGTCCTTCGACGACGTACTCTTGATGCCCGGCTTCTCGCAGGTGTTGCCGTCGGAATGCCAGATCGAGACGCAGCTTGGAACTCTGCGCCTAAAGATTCCGCTTTTGTCCGCCGCCATGGACACCGTCACCGAATCACAGACCGCGATCGCGATGGCGCTGTTCGGAGGCCTGGGCGTCCTTCACCGCAACTGCCCACCGGAAGAGCAAGCGCGCATGGTGCGACGCGTAAAGAAGTTCCAGCACGCCGTCATCCACAGCCCGCTTACGATCAAGGCCAACCAGACGATCGAAGAAGTGCATCAGCTGATCGCCGAGAGCGGCGTGACTGGCTTCCCAGTTGTCGACGATCGCGGCGTGCTGGTCGGTATCTGCACCGGGCGCGATATTCGCTATGTCACCGATGGCAAGGCCAAGGTTGCCGACATCATGTCGACGCCGGTACACAGCCTGCCGATCTCGGCCACGCGCGCCGACGCCGAGGCATTCTTTCGCAAGTGGAAGCTGGAAAAGCTCCCTCTTGTCGATGCGGAGGGCAAGCTGGGTGGGCTGATCACCTCGCGCGACTGGCGCGAATCCGAGTCGCACCCGTTTTCGCTGCGCGACTCGCAAGGCAGCCTAATGGTTGCCGCCGCCATTGGCGTTGGCGATGAAGGCCTGCACCGCGCGGCCATGCAGGTCGAAGCCGGCGTGGACTGCCTGGTGCTTGACTCAGCACATGGGCACAGCGACGGGGTACTTGGCACACTGAGCATGCTGCGCAGTCGCTATCCCGCGCTGCCGATCATCGGTGGCAACGTCGGAACCGCCGAAGGAGCCCTCGCGCTCGTCGAGGCCGGCGCATCGATCGTAAAGATCGGCATGGGCCCTGGATCCATCTGCACAACGCGCGTCGTGTCCGGCGTCGGCGTCGCGCAGTGGAGCGCCGTCGTCGAAGTCGCCGAGGCCGTGCGCCAGCGCCATCCCCGCAAGCCAGGCGAGCCGAGTATCGGCATCATTGCCGACGGCGGTGTCCGCTATTCTGGCGACATCACCAAGGCCTTGGCGGCCGGCGCCGATGCCGTCATGATCGGCAGCCTGTTCGCCGGCACCGACGAGAGCCCAGGCGAAATCGTCCTGTACCAAGGCAGAAGCTACAAGTCGTATCGCGGCATGGGTTCGCTGGCCGCGATGAAGAAAGGCAGCCGCGACCGCTATCGTCAGCAAGACGTCGATCAGACCGGCAAGCTGGTGCCCGAAGGCGTCGAGGCGCGCGTGCCCTATCGCGGCCCGCTCAAGCAGGTCGTGGAACAGCTTATGGGGGGCTTGCGCGCCGGCATGGGCTACGTCGGCGCTCGCGATCTCGACGAGCTAAAGCGCAAGGCGCGCTTCCGACGTCTGACCCCCGGCGGCTTGCGTGAAAGTCACGTCCACGACGTCACCATCACCGCAGAGGCGCCCAACTACTCCGGCGCGTCCGGGCAGAGTGGCTCATGATCGCCGTCCTCGACTTTGGCTCGCAGTACACCCAGCTCATCGCCCGTCGCCTGCGCAGCCAGGGCTTCGCGACCGAGGTGCTATCCGGTCAGACCGACGCCCGCACCTTGGCCCAGCGCACGCCGCGTCCCGACGGCATCATTCTGTCGGGCTCACCCGCCAGCGTGGGACAGGGACACGATCCCGATCCCGCCATCTTGGATCTGGGCATTCCCATCTTGGGTCTGTGCTTTGGTTATCAGTGGCTAGCCAAGGTGCTCGGTGGCCAGGTCGTCTGCGCCACGCATCGCGAGTACGGCGCGGCGCAGGTGCAAAAGACGCCGGCCGGCCGCAGCGATCTTCTGACGGCCAAGCTGTCGCCAAAGACGCAGGTCTGGATGAGCCACGGCGACTCGGTCGTCGCGCTGCCCGCTGGCGCCACCTTGTTGCTGGAGTCAAACGGCAAGCCATCGGCCTTTCGCGTCGAGACCTCGTTGGGTCCAGGCCGCCGCCTGTGGGGTCTGCAGTTCCACCCCGAGGTCTATCACACGCCCGAGGGCAAGGTGCTGCTTGAGGCCTTCGCCCGCGACATCTGTCGCCTGTCGCCCGACTGGAACCTGCGCAGCGAGCTTGAGCACGTGCAGGCCCAGCTTCGCGTCGAGCTAGCCCACGTGCCCGAGGTCGTCTGCGCCGTCTCAGGAGGCGTCGACTCAACGGTGATGGCCGTGCTCTTGTCCAAGGTCACCCACGTGCGTGCGCTGTTCGTCGATCACGGCTTTTTGCGCGCCTATGACCTGACCAACCTGCGGCGCGTCTTTGACCAGTACCCGACGATTCGCTTGGAAGTCATCGACGCCAAGGATCGCTTCTGGGGGACGCTGGCCGGCATCGCCGACCCCGAGACCAAGCGCCGCGGTATGGGCCGCCTGTTCGTCGAGACCTTCGCCGATCACGTCGGCCACAGCCAGTTTTCGCACCTGGCGCAGGGCACGATCTATTCCGACGTCATCGAAAGCGCCGACAACAAGCTGGCCCGCGCCCACACCATCAAAAGCCACCACAACGTCGGTGGCTTTCCCGACGAGTGGAACCGCCTGCAGCTGATCGAGCCGCTGCGCCGCTTCTTCAAAGACGAGGTGCGCGAGATCGGCGCCTTGCTCGGCATCGACCCATACATCCTGCACCAGCATCCCTTCCCCGGCCCCGGCCTGGCCATTCGCTGCCTGGGCCCGCTAGAGCCCGATCGCATCGAGATCCTGCGCCGCGCCGACGCCATCTTCCACGACGAGCTTCTGGCCCGCAGCTTGTACGACCGCACCTGGCAGGCCTTCGTCGTGCTTTTGCCGGTTCGCAGCGTCGGTGTCATGGGCGACAGCCGCAGCTATGAGTCAGCCCTGTGCATCCGCGCCGTGTCCTCGGTCGACGCCATGACCGCCGAGGCCAGCGAGCTTCCTCTTTCGGACCTCAAAGCCATCGCCAGCCGGCTCGTCAACGAAGTCGCCGGCATCAACCGCGTCGTCTACGACCTGACCAGCAAGCCCCCCGGCACCATCGAGTGGGAATAAGCGGCATCGCGCAGCAGCCCGCATTTCCCGTGGCTTCGTGGTATCGCCCCTCGCCTGCCTGCCCGCAGCTTGTTCGCAGGCAGCCAGCTTGCCTGCAGTCTTTGCGCAGACCCGCGCAAATCCCTCCGCGTCCTCCCCTGCGTAAAATGGCACAATGGTTGCTCTGCCTCGGCTCAGCTCGCTGCGCGATTCACGCATACTCCGACTCTCAAACCCTCTCTCTGATCACACGAGGCTTCGATGACTTGGCAACAAGAAGTGACTTGTAAGTATCACCATCAAGACGGTCGAACATACTGTGGTCCGGCAAGCGCCATGATGCTGCTAGCGACGCAGGGCGTCCCCAGTCAAACCGTCAATCAAGCGCAAATTGCTGAGATTATCGAACACAACAAACAGGATTCTACCTGGCATTCAGATCCAGCAGGGCTCACCGCGGCCATTAACGAGTTATTGCCACGGGACGATGCATTCAAATACTCATATTCGCAATTTGAAACCGTATACGACTCATTGCACTATATCATTGACACGATCGTCACGCATCGCCGTCCCTGCGTTGTTCCCATATACAAAAATCACCACTGGTCTGTAGTGCAAGGCGTTCTATTAGACAACACGCCCGACGATCCATATGGATATGGCATGCAAGGCTTATGGCTAAATATTCCATTCCATAAATCCATTGGAAATCACAGTGACAGCGATCAGTGCAACGCTGCTCATGGCTATGGCCGCGTATATGTCACATATAATTCTTGGATTACTCAATATTCATTTCCAATCACCTGTGCCGCCACTGGCTTCGTGGAGCAATATGTCGCACTGTGCAGCGCGCAGTCGCCCGCGGTTCCATTGCCGCGCTTTCCGAAGCTGATCCCTTCATCATTGCGTCGACGACGACTCAAAACCGACGAATTACTCTCTCTCGTCCAGAAAACGCTCGCCATGTATCCCGCGCTGGCTGCAGAGATGCACCGTCTGGATGATGTGCATCGCTTGCTGGATGTCGGAATTCCACGCTTTGTGCGCTATCTCGATCAAGGGAACAAATACTATGCATTGGTTCCCATGACGTCCGAGCGATTGATCCATGGGGTCGCCGCATTCGACGCGCATGATGGCACATTGTTAAGTTATCATACACTGACTGAGCCTCGCCTTCAGCTACTTCCTTCTCTAGTACAGCTGTTGCCACACCTGTTGCGCGATCCCTCAATAGCCAGGTATCGTTCCTGGCTGCGCGACTTGCCTCTGCTTCGCCCCGAGCTTGTCTGGCAGCCCTGCCTGCAGTCCTGCTCACCGACGCTGCCGTTTTGGCACCTGCAGTCGCCACGCGGCTCTTTGTACGTGCGGGTCGACGGCGCGATCTTTACCAGCCTTTCCCTAGAAGTACGTGGGTAAACAAGGAGAGTCCAAATGATGCCCCGGAAATATCCATCTATACGCACAGCGCTAGGCCACATCGTGGCCTTTGTCCTGCTGTCTATTTCATACCCCGCACAAGCAGCACCTATGCGGTTGCAGCCGATTCCCCTGGCAACACCGCCAACCAGCATACCATCGTGCGAATCCATTCTAAGGCTCGCAGATATAGAATCTATCGCGCATGCAGCAAAGCAAGAACTAAACAAATCTCCCGAAGGAGGAAATGATATTGGCATTTGGGTACGCGTCGCGGAAAACAGATCTAATAAAGACACCAAATTATATACAATATTGCAAATTAGTCAGCGTGACAAGAAAGAATTGGGTTCCTTACTGCAACAATACTTTGATGGCGAAAAGGCCCAAGCAGACAAGGAAGTAGACATCGAGCGCAAGAAGCTCTATGCTACCGCCGAACAGGTCAAGGCATTATCTGATAGCCTTGCGACGTACGATAAGAAACCTCTCAGTGAAGCTCATGTGATTCTAGCGACCAGATATATCGAAATATTCCTGGCAGCCGTCAACCACATCTCTTCCAACAAGTTACTGGAATTCAAATCATACCTCAAGCTTCCCGCGGCCCCCCTCTCAACGCAAGAAGAGAAGGCTCTAAGAGCCAAATGTAATGCGTGGGGGAAGGCCACTCTTGCGGAACGCGGCGGATCACCGCCACCGACTACGGCAGGCAGCGCCAGTGGCATGTCTTGGCAAGGCACCCTTGTGACCGGCCTGGCGGATTTTATGGTGGATCGCGCCAATCAAGAGCTTGTGCTCTGGTTCGTGTCTGCGTTTAAAAAGAAGCTGTGCGCAGAATCGTCTGCGCTGTTTCCTCAGACCTGCTCGCTGCTAAGCGCGACAGAGGACTCGCCAGCCAGCCACGGTGCGCTGCTTTCTTCGGCGATCCGTGCGGACTTGGAAGGCATGCCGATTGCCAGCTTTGGATATCTGTATGGATTGGGTGGGAATATCAGCCACTTGCTGCAGGCCCTGCGCCAGCGCGATGTCCATCGCATTGCGGACGCAGTTTCCCACGTGATCCCCAATCCAGCCAAAGCTATTGAAACGCAATGCGAAGACACCAAAGACAATCCGAATGGCCTTTGGCATACACACAAATGTCAGTTGGTGCTTGCCCATCGTTTGCTGGAACTAGTCACCACAGTCATGAAGTCAAAACCCAAGAACCGCGGTGAGTTTTGCAAGACTGTGACTACCGTTCTACGCGACAAAACCCTACAGTACATCGTCGACCTGACGAAGCCCACGGTTTTTTCGCATCTCTCCGAAAAAATGCAGAAGCTGCTCAAGCCCGAGACTCCCCTCTCGTGCGAAGCCTCTCCCGCCACACCCCCAGAGCTGGAAGAGTTGGTATTGACGTATGACTATATTAATGCGCTAGCCCGTAACCCCAGTGCTGACTCGGTGATGCAAAACACGGCGTCCCTGTTTCACGTGACGATCGATCTGCTCTGGCCGGCGACGGTGCCGACGCGAGAGCTGCGCATGGCCATCGCTGCCACATATACCGTCGAGGGGCTCTATTCGGTGTTCGCTGGGCTGCGCAAGGGAACACCCGCTCTTGAGCTGCTGGCAGGGTTGGGTACGACGCTAGGAAAAGCCTATTCGACCCTGGATTCACAGTCGCTATGCGCCCATGCGATTGACGCTGCGAGCGATCAGGGCATGGATGCCTTCTGCGCAATTGCCGCAACCAGCGTGTTCGCCAGTCGGTTTGGCGGCCTGGTGGCCGCGATTCAAAGCAGTGTGCATGCCTCTGGTTCCTTGACATGGAATGAAGAGACGGTCTGCACTGCACTGAAGCAGCTTGGTGTTTCGCCAGCGGATCACATCATTATTGGGCGATTCTTCGGTGGCGAAGACAAGATCCCAAGCCCACTAAAAGAATTCTTTACCAACACACAGAATGTAACGTGCTCAAGCACGCCTTCCAATGAGAAGGGCTATCGCGAAGTACGGGCGCTGGCGCTGGCGGTGTTTGATCTGGAACAGCGGATTCAAAAGTGGCGTACTGGCAGCCCTCCACCCGCCGCACAGGTTGCCGCCGAGACGCTGAGTCTGGTGGCCGACCTCATCGAGTCCGGCGCCACGCTGGTCGCGGTCCGAGATACGCCCAAGCTCGACGCGCTGCTTTCGCTGATGCACGCCAGCCAAGACATGCTGCGCGGCGCCTATGCCGACGGCGTTCGTCAGGTCTTGGTGGCCCTGGCCGCGGTCGGCGAGACAGCCAGCCTGCCCGACAGCGTACGGAAATACATCACGCTCATTTCGGATCTGGCCGCGGCCAAGGATCCCAAGGATGTCTCGGCGGCGCTCAGCGCGGCGGCGGCGCCAGTCGGTTCGTGGCGCAGCAAGCGACAGGGCACCAGCCTCACCGTGACCGGCGTGGTCGGCGTGCAGATCGGCGGTGAAGTGGTGGCGCCCGGCTATTCGCAGCCGGGTCTCGCGGGCGGCTTCGCGCTCGGCCCCATGGCGGCGCTGGGCCTGGATCTGCAGTTCCCCGTTCACCACAACCGCAACTGGTCCTGGGGCTTCTTTGCCACGGTGCTGGACGTCGGACAGCTTGCCTGGGCGCGGGTGAGCAACAACGGACAGCCGGCCAACACCATGACCAACACGCAGACGCGGGTCAACGTCGCCAGCGAAGTCAGCTTTCTGAGTGTGCTGTCGCCGGGCCTGTACCTCAAGTTCGGCGCCGACAAGACGCCGCTTACCTTCGGCGTGGGCGCGTCGTATGCACCGCAGCTACGCACGTACTTTTATGTCGACAACCAGCCGATGGAGCACAGCGATCCGTTCTCGATGATCCGCGTCGGGGCCTTCCTGGCGGTCGATCTGAACCTGTTCCCGATCGTCGTCCCCTAGCCCTGCAGCCCTGCGCCGACAGAGTCCGAGCAGCGGGCTGCCAACGTGAGCCAGGACCTCAAGCGGCAAGACGGAGGAGCGGAGTGGTCAACGGGACACTTCCGCCGTCGAGCGTTGACTGAATGAGTGTCCGCTGCAGGACGCGAGCTTGAGCGCCTCCTGCGCGTCCGCGGACAAGAGCTTGCTCCGGCCCGACATGAATTCGACGACGCTGTCGGCGAGCGCCAGCTTGCTCCAGCTCTCGATGCTCCACGTCCAGGCGCTAGCGTCGACGTCGAAGAAGATCTGTTTCTCCTCGTAAAGCGTGCGCAGAAGCTGCGTGGCGAAGAACGGGTTGCCGTAGAGGCGCTTGGTCCGCACGGGACCGACTCGCCCAGCGGACGCGTTGGCCCACGGTTCGCGCGAGCGGCTTGTGCAGAGTGGCGCCTTGCATGCACTCTGGATTTGGTGGGCCCGTACGCGTCTCAAGCATCCTGGGTGTCGTTCCTTGCGCGCGATCTTGCGGCCACGCTGTGGCCAGCTGCCCGACCCGCACAGCAGGGAGCTCAGCCGAACGCGTGAGCCAGCCTGCACTGTCACCGTTTGCCTGGGTGCGCCGCGCGCTGGCGATCGGTGCGCTGTTTGTGATTCTGGGCTGGGTTGTCGGGTTCGCCGGAGCGCTATCGAGGCCGTGGGTTGGCCTGATCCTGGGTGCCCTGGGTATATTTCTTGGCGGCAGTGCGTGGGCTGCGTCGCGCATTGGTGGTGCGGGCGTGGGCGCTGGTCTAATCGGCTTCATCGCGTCGCTGGGCATGGCGCTGGAAGGTCACCGCGCCCTCGTCGCAGCAAACGCTGCGATCGTCGAACAGCCCTCTCTTTCGGACTGGGATCCACGCAGCGACATCATCGCCTTGCGCGTTGGCGAGCTGCGCCATCTGCGCCATCAGGAGGGATGGGCCCGCCTGCAGCGCGGCTCGGGCAAGTCCGCCTCGACCACCCGCATGATCGTGACCCCGCTGTTCGACCCCGCCGTGCAGCAGGTGGTTGGCTTTCACTGCCGGAGCATGCAGGCGCCGCCCCGCAAAAACGGAGCATGGGTGCTGTCGAGTGAGGCATGGACTGGATCGGGCCCGGTCGAGTGCGGTCCCGGACTGGCTTTGGCGATCGCGAAGTGTCAGAGCGCCGGGATTGCGATTGCGGAAGGTGCAGCAAAGCGCACGGTCGAGGTCTTCGCGACCGAAGCCGAGCTGCGACAGGCGCACAGCTTGCGGATGGCCGTGACGATACCGCTCGCCTTCCTGCTGCTCTACTCCGCGCTGGTGGTGTGCTTTTGCCGCCGGGGGGCAGCGTCGGTCGACTAGCAGCAAACGCCCCGCAGCTCCGGTGAGGGAGAAACTAGGGCCTCCGATTTGGAGGATTCGGAGGGGGGCGCAAAGACTGCTTGGGCGCAACACCCAAAGGATGCCGGTGCAGTCGTTAGGCCGAGCAGGCTCGATCCGGTGGCTCATGGCGCCACTTCCATCCTGGGGTCTGGCTGCATGACTGGCCAGCAGCGCCGGAGACCGCTTTGGCCGGCCACGATTCGGTCATCGAGTAGGATGGGTGGCCGTCTTTCCGCGATGCCGGAGTTCCCCGATGAGCGATTCCGCGCGCAACAGCGCCACCATCAGCCCAACCGCTCACTACACAGCGCAGGTGTGGCTGCGCAACGGTCTGTCCGACGAGCGACTGAGCACGCCGCAGGGCAACGCCCTCTGGCACCTGCTGGCCCCGGCCATGGCGGTGTCAAGGTGGGTAGGCGGCCCGACGCTGGAGGACTTTCTGCTGGCGCGCCACGAACTCATCGACCTGCGCCTTACCGACGCCATTGAGGCTGGCCGGGTATCGCAGGTGATCGAGATCGCCGCCGGACTCTCGCCACGTGGCCTGCGCATCACCCGCAAGTACGGTGACCGCGTCACGTACATCGAGGCCGACCTGCAGGGCATGGCCACGCACAAGCGCCAGCTGCTCGGCGCGACACCGCTCAACCACCGGGTGACGACGGTCAATGCCTTGGCCGACCACGGACCTGACTCGCTGGCGGAGCTCGTAAAGACGCTCGATCCGTCCCGTGGCGTTGCGATTGTCACCGAGGGCCTGCTCAACTATTTCGGCCGCGACGACGTGCTCGGCATGTGGGACCGCTTCGCGCACGCACTCGCTGGCTTCCCGCATGGGCTCTACCTTGCCGACATCCACACAAACAGCGCGAACCACGGGCCGATGACGGACGCCTTTTTGCTGCTGCTTTCGATCTTCGTGCGCAGCCGCGTGCATATTCACGTTGGAACTTCGCAGGACGTCGCTGCTGCGCTGCATGACTGCGGTTTCATCACGGCCACCGTGCTCAACCCAGCCGACTTCGGCGATCGACTGGACGCATGCGGCCGCACGTGGGCAAAGCTGGTGCAGGTAATCGAGGCGACGAGCAGCTCAGGCGGGCGGGCCGGCGGCGCTCGATTGGCTGCACAGACCGAGCCGGCTCTGCCTAGCCGCTAGACGGATGGAGTGTCTCTAGAGGCGCAGCATGCCAAAAGAGACAACACGACCCGCTTGTAGCACTGCCCGAGACGCCCAGGCTTTCTTTGTAGTATGGCTTGAGCAAAGGGGTCTTCATGCGCCGAGCGGCACCACTGTCTCTGTTGTTGGCTGGACTCGCTGTCGGTCTGTCTGCTTGCGACGGCCAAGCGTCGTCCGGCAGCAGTCCGCCCGCAGCGGCTTCTTTGTCCCCCGAAGCCGCCGCGCTGATCATGGCACGCCCGTACAAGCACAAAGTACCGAAGGGCTATGATGCCAAGAAACCGACTCCGCTTGTCGTGATGCTGCACGGTCTGTCAGCCAGCGGTGAGCTCAATGAGCTGGTCCTGCACCTGGCTCCGCTGGCCGATGCCCGCACGTTTCTCTACGCCTACCCGGATGGAACCAAAGACCCCGTCGGCGTGCGCTTTTGGAATGCCACCGATGGCTGCTGCGATTTCTTTGGTAGCAAGGTCGACGACGTTGCTTACTTGACCGCGGTCATTGATGACCTATCCAGCCGGTACACGGTCGACCCCCAGCGGGTCTTCCTCGTGGGGCACTCCAATGGCGGCTACATGGCGCATCGCATGGCCTGTGATCGCAGTGCGAAAATTGCTGGCATCGTGAGCTTGGCCGGTGGCCAGTGGATTGATTCCAGCAAGTGTCGTCCCGTCGGCAAAGTCTCGGTGCTGCAAGTCCACGGCACCGCCGACACCAACGTTGCCTATGACGGCACTCCGCTCACACCGGGGGCACGCCAGACCGTCGCTATCTGGGCCAACCGCAACGCCTGCCTTGGCCCCCTCACAACGAACGGCGTCCGACTCGACATCGAGTCCACTCTGGCTGGTGCGGAAACCAAGGTCGAGTCCTATTCCGGCTGCGCCAGCGATGGGGCCGTCGAGCTGTGGACCCTCGAAGGAGGCGGCCACATTCCTGCCTTCAACGCCCAGTGGCCCGGTTCCATCTACGACTTCCTAATGGCCCACCCCAAGCCATGACCCACGCGGTCGCGGTCTGACGCGCTCGGCATGTGCCAAGCGGAGCAGCGCTGCGTTGCGCCTAACGCGCAATCGCACCATCCAGGCCGCAAACGGAAGCACGCCGAAAAACACGGCGCACAGGTAGCTTGTCACCCGTGCAGCGGGCTCGGCGCTGACTCCATATCCGAGCACATAGGATTGAACCAGTAGACGACTATCGAGGTAACCAGTGCGATAAGGGCCGCGCTGTAGGGGGAACATCACCGGAAAAAAGCCGCGCAACTGAAATGCTGAGTCAGCGATACTATTAGTATTTCGCTGTGCTGCGAGCATTTCGGGGGACTGTTCCATGTCGTTCGATGGTGCGCTCAAGAAGGCTGCTGTACATCCGACCAGCCCACCGTCCAGTGCCGCTCCAAAGTCGGTTGCGCCATCGGCCGCCGCGCCTGTGTCCGCAGCCGTTCCGGCACCCGTCGCCGAGCCTGTGGCCCAGGCCAAGACGAGCCAAGCTCTGTCCAGCTTGTTTGGTCATATGACCGATGCTGGCGGTGCAGCCAAGGCGGCTCCTCAGGCGCTGGCCAAGCTGGAACCAGCACTCGCCCAGAAGGCTGGGGCGGCTCCCGGTGGGGCACCTGCGTCCAAGACTGCGCCCGATCCACAAAAGGTCGAGCTCGCCGCCAAGATGGCCGCCAAGACGCTCGGAAAGGCGGCACCTCCCGACCAGAAAGTCGCGATCGCGGCGAAGAGGGCAGCGAAGGCCACGGGACCGGACGCCCCGTCCGAACAGAAAGCGGCTCTGAAGGAAAACCTTGCGGCGGCGGTCCAGGCGGCTCCCGATGGCAAGAAGGCCGATCTGCTGAAGAAAGTGGCGGCTGCGACGGCGGGAATGGAGGCCTCTGCGGGGCACAAGGTCTCGCACTTTGCTCCCGCTCTGGGTGGGGGCGCGCCGCCCGCACGGGCTCCGATGCCGCAGACGGGAGGCGGTGGTCCCGAAGCAACCGAAGAGGACCGCAAGATTCTCGATGTCGACTTCCAGCAGCAAGAATGGGGTCACTGGTGCGGGCCGGCCTCGACGCGAATTGCGCTGTCGGCCCGGATGGACAACCCACCGACGCAGGGCGAGCTAGCCGACCAGCTGGGCACCAACGACGTCGTCGGTACAGCCCATATTGGCCTGATTACGTCGGCTCTAAACGAACGGCTGGGCACTGGTTATTACGAAAACAAGGTCATTCCCGGTGCAACGGCGACTGATGAAGAGCGCGATCTTTTGTGGAAAGACATCGTCACCGACATCGATAACAACTATCCGATCGTTGCCAATATTGTTGCGCCGCCGGGCGATACCAATCCTCCTGGCTATCCCGATGATGAGACAATTTATCACTATGTAAGTATCATCGGATACGATAAGAGTGAGCAAGCTGCACTTATCGCAGATCCTGCCAAGTTCAATTACCGCCCCGGTTTCGAATCGCAATATTGGCTCGGCGTTGATCAGCTCGCGGATCTGATTGCACGCAAGGGCTATTCTGCATAATTGGGTCCATTTTCCAGCGTAGATGAGTCGGATCTGGCTAAGAAGGTGTTTTTAAATTAAACACCTTCCGCTTCCGATAACCTTCGCAGCAGGATTCGCGTCTCGGCAAGCCAAGTCTACGAAGGAGCGACGTCGAGCCGGCGGTCGGAGTCCGTGGAAAGCCGACGCGGCCGCTCAACCCACGAGTGCGTTCGTTCGACCCGCGCAGCCGCTCATGCATCGACTGCGATCGCGCAAAGAAAGCTGCTCCGACTCGCCGTTGCGACGGTGCCGCACATCGCCTGGCCGACCCGCAGCGCCAGCAAGGTCTGCGCGCTATCACACCACACTGCGTGGCGCACGCCTTGCTCGGCTGACAGTCATGGCCGTTGGGAGCTGTGACAGAAAGCATGAAACGAGGCTGCAGCGGGCGACCGCCCAACTGCTGGCTAGGCAGACAGCGAGAGCGGCTGGGAGGCTTGGCGGCGGCGCAGGCTGTCGACGTGGGGGCCGGCGGCGACCAGCACTTCGTGGACTTTGCCGCGGCGGTCGGCGCGGCTGTTGATGGCGCGCGATGCCAGCACCTGCTCGACCAAGTGCTCGGGGTGGTCATAGATGTCGAAGATGAGCGGCGCCGACGAGTTCGACAAAAGCACGTGAACGCCGCGAGCCGAAAGCGCACGCACCAGCGCCCCCAGGCGTCGCTGCGCCTCATCGTCGAAGCCGCCTCGACTGTACGACGTGAACGAAGCCGTACGCGACAGCGGCGCATAGGGCGGGTCGAAGTACACGAAGTCGCCCGGCTCGACGCAGTCGGCCAGCGCGTCGAACGAAGACTGCTCGATGCAGATGCCGCGCAGGGCCCGGCTGGCGGCGCGCAGATCGTTCTCTCGCAGGATCTGCAGATTGCGATAGCGCCCAAACGGCACATTGAAGCGGCCATCGCGGTTTTCCCGAAACAGACCATTGAAACAGGTCCGGTTTAGATAAAGCAGACGAGCGGCTCGCTGTACCGGATCTAAGGTCTGGGGATCTTGCGCGCGGATTTCGTAATAGAAATCCTCTTCATTGCGAAATGCACCAAGTAGAACAATCAAGGTCTCGACGCGATCGCGGACGACCTGATAGGCATTCACCAGCTCGGGGTTGATATCCGAAAGCCGCGCCCCCTGCGGCAGCTGCTGCCGGGCTTGTAGCGCGAAGAACAGCGCCCCGCCACCGACAAATGGCTCGTGGTAGCGGCGGAAAGCCCCCGGCACGCGCGACAGAAGCTGCGGCAAGAGCTGTCGCTTGCCTCCCGCCCACTTTAGGAAAGGCCGCGCCTCGATACCGGCAAACGCGGGCTCTACAGCCGGCTGTCGACGGGTCGAAGATTGCCGCGTAAGCTTGGGGGTAAATATCGACGGATCGGCAGGAACCGCCGCGGGGGCCAATACAGGCCTAGATACCCGCAGAGAGCGCTCGGTGGATTGCGCAAAGATCGGCACACAAGAGATGCTGCCGTGCAGGGATCACCAGAGCAAATTTTTTGAAGTTTTTTCTGCTCTGCCGAGATCAAAGGCAGTCCCTAAGAACGAATCCGGTCATGGCGCACCGCAGTGGCCGAGCGCGCGTGTCGCGGCCAACATGACGAAAGGATTACGATTTCGTCATTTGTTCGGCACAATGCGCGCCATGCAGGCTCCGGCATCTTCACGGCCTCTCTCGTCAATGCCCCCGTCGTCAGCGCCCCCTGTAAAGCATGGTGTTCCGTATCGGGCGCCCCCGAAAGCCAGCGCGTCGCGAGGTGGCGCCCCAGGCAAAGCAGCGCGCATAGGCCGTCCCTTCGACCAGCGCGAGTACGTCGAGGCCTGGCACCGCGATGTGCGGGCGGCCGCTCGCTACTGGCTAAATAGCTGGGCCGCGGTGCATCGGGGTCAGGGCTTGCCGTCGGATATCTTGGCTGGCCTGACCGTCGCGGCGGTGGCGCTGCCACTGAACGTGGCGCTGGCTGTCGCCTGCGGTCTACCGCCGAGTGCCGGGCTCTTGGCGGGGGCCATCGGTGGCGCACTGGCGTCGATCTTTGGCGGCGCCCCATTGCAAGTGACCGGCCCGGCCGCGGCGCTGCAAGTCATGGTGGCCGCAATCACCGCCGACTTTGGCGCCGAAGGCGTAGCCACCGTCGCTCTGATGATCGGTGCTCTGCAGCTGATCTTGGGCTTCGCCATGGCCGGTCGTTACGGCAAGCTAGTGCCCGAGTCCGTACTCGCGGGCTTCACGACCGGAGTCGGCCTCAAGCTGCTCGACACGCAAATTCCCGAGCTTCTGGGCTTTGACTACAAAGTGTCTGAGCTGGCCAAGATGATGCATCAGCCTCTGTGGCTGCATCACGTGGTCTGGCTGGCCGTCGTCTGCGGCCTGATGGTGGCGCTGTTCACCATCGGCATGTCGCGATTCAAGCGCTTTCCAGCGGCGCTGGTCGGCGTCATCGTCGCGACCTTCGTCGCCGTATACCTGGGCTGGAACATCGAGCGAGTCGGTGCCATTCCATCGTCGCTGCCGATGCCCAAGCTGCCCGTCGAACCGGATGAAAAGTGGCTCGACTTGTTCGTCCGCGCCGTACCTCTGGCTCTGTTGGCCTCGGTCGAGTCGCTGCTATCGGCGAGCGCCATCGATCGCATGAAAGGCGACGGCTCGCATCACGACCCGAACCTAGAGCTCTTCGGTCAGGGCTTGGCCAACCTGGGCTCGGGCCTGTTTTCTGGCATGCCGGTCACAGGCGTCATCGTGCGCTCGGGCGTCAACGTGCAGTCGGGAGGTCGCAGTCGGCTTTCTGCCTTGGTTCATGCGCTGGCGCTGCTTGTCGCGATGCTGTACGGCAGCAAGTACATTGCGCAGATTCCGCTGGCGGCCTTGGCTGGGCTGCTGTGCGTCGTCGGTGGCCGCCTGATCGAGGTCGGCACGCTGGTCAAGCTGTATCACGAGAGCCGCATCGAGGCGCTTGCATTTCTGGCTGCCGCCGTGGGCACAGTCACGGGTCACTTGATGTGGGGCCTCATCGGTGGCATCGCGCTGCATGCGGTGCATGCCTATCTGCATCGCGGAGAAAAATCCGTGGCCGAGCAGCTTGAAAAACAGCGCGCCGGAGGCATTCGCGCCACGCTGCACCGTGAAGAAACGCAGCACACTCGGCACTCCGGTCACTACGAGTCGCCCCCCGAGCGGCAGAAGTGGCTGTCGAACATCCGCGGGCGGGCCATCATGGCGAGATCGGCGTTCGTGCATCACCAAGCCGTGCTGATTGGACGTGTCGTGCTCGGCGATCATGTGCATCTTGCCGCTGGATCGTCGGTGCGCGCCGATGAAGGCTCGCCGTTTTTTATCGGTGACAACACCAACATCCAAGACGGCGTCGTCCTGCACGCGCTGAAAGACAAATACGTCTACGTCGGCAACGAACGCTGGGCCATCTTCATCGGCCGCAATGTGTCCATTGCGCACGACGCGCTTGTCCATGGCCCCTGCTATATCGGTGACGAGACGTTCGTTGGATTCAAGGCCGTCGTGCATGACTCAATTATCGGCAGCCGCTGCTTTATCGGCATCGGCGCGGTGGTTGTTGGCGTCGAGCTCCCCGAAGGGCGCTTCGTCCCGCACGGCCGCATCATCGACACGCAAGACGCGGTCAAAACGCTGCCACTGATCAACGAAAAGCAGATCGAGTTCAACGAAGACGTCGTCGAAGTCAACCGCGGCCTGGCCGCAGCGTATCGCGCCCACATCCATCGTGGCAGCCTGATCACCGACGATGATCCAGTGCGCGCCCATACCGCGGCGGCGTCTAGGGCCCATGTCGCCCGCTTCTAGAACCACAGACGCAGAAAGGAACGAATCGTGTTGAGCAATCTCTATGCAACCTGGGGGTTCTTTTGCGGCCTAGGTGTCCTGGCCCTGGTGCTGCTGTCGCGCTGCTTCTTTCGCGTCCCCGAAGGCCACCTTGCGGTGCTGTCCAGCTTTGGCCGGGCACTGGCGGACGGTCCCGACAAGCGGGCGCTGCGCATCTATTCGCCCGGCTTGAACCGCAAAGCGCCATGGCACTACGTCCACTTGGTGTCGATGATGGAACAGAATCTCGATCTGTCCGGTGACCATCGCGGCCTGACGGCCATGACCGAGGACGGGACGCTGCTGCGCTTCGACTCGAACCTGCGTTTTTCGCCGCTGCGCGAGCGCTTGTACGACTACTTGTTTGAGCTACGCGCTCCGATGGAGCACATCACGGGCTTGTTCGCCTGCCTGCTGCGCAACGAGATCGCCAACTTCCGGCCCGAGGGAGAAGAGGCCACGCCAGAGGTTGGCTCCTATGCTCTTTTGCGCCGCGATCGTCAGCGCCTGCACAGCCGTATTGAGCGCTTCGTGCGCGAGCGCATCGGCGAACACTATGGTGTGCGCTTCCACGCCGTCGATCTAACGGACATCCTGCCCCCAGATGAGCTGGCCGATGCCCTGAATGCCGTCATCAATGCGCACGCAGAAGCCGATGCCCTGCATGCGCGAGCCGAAGCAGACAACCAGCAGAAGCTGCTCGCAGCCGAGCGCGGTGTCGCCATCGCGCACTCGCACGCGCAAGCCGCTGCCGAAGAAGCGCGCGTCTTGGCCGCTCACTTAAGCCAACTGCATGCAGCGGGCGTGCTCGATGCGTACATTGCGCGACGTCGCGCTGAAGTCTATGGCGAGGCGCGCTCGCTGTTTATTCACGAGCCAGAAAACATTGCCACAGTCCCCGCGAAGGAGGCCGCATGAGCCCGCAGATTGCATTCATCCTTGGGCTGTCTCTCGCGCTCGGTGGCGCGCTGATCCTGTGGCGCATCTTCCGCATGATGGTGGTCGCAGTACCCGACGAGGAGGCCGTGCTGATTACGCGCTTTGGCAAGCTGGATCGCGTGCTGACCGAGCCGGGTCTGCACATCTTCCCTGGCCTGCTGCTGCCGTGGATCTCGCTGCGCCGCGTGTCACAGCAAGTGGACTTTCGCGAGATCGACAACATCCAGATCAACGACGCCACCGGTACGACGTTGATCGTCGATCTGTGGTTAGAGTTCCGCATTGTCGATCCAGCCAAGGCTGCGTTCGCGGTCCAGGACTGGGATCGCAGCTTGCGCAATGTGGCGTCCCATGCCACGCGCGCCATCCTTTCAAACCTCGACTTCAATCACATCCTCACCGACCGCACCGATCTGTGCGAACGCCTCAAGCGCGATCTGCACGACGAGTGTCAGCGCTGGGGCCTCTTGGTCAGCAATGCCTTTGTCCGCCACGTGCGCCTGCTGCCGGAAGTCTCTCGCCTGATGTTCGAGACGGTCGCGGCGCGCAAAGAGCGAGCGAAGGCGCGCATCGAAGAAGAAGGCCGCTTGGCTGTGGCCATGCTGGATGCCGAGACCGACGCCAAGGTGGCCAAGCTAGTCGCCGATGCCAAGTCGCAGTATCCGCTGGCCATGGGAGAGGTCTTTTCCGAGCTGAAGCAGAATGCGGCCGTCTTTGCTGCGTACAACACGCTCTATGAGCTTTCGCAGCTTCGCCCCCACCGCACCGTAGCCTTCGTCGGCTTCGACGGCTTGCGCGCCACCGATGCGGCCATGATGTCGCCGTCGGCCAGCGATGCCCTGCTGGCTGCACGAAACGAGCGCAGCACCGAGCCGGGCGCAGAGTAGTCCCCCTCATCCACGATCCATCGCCGGGCCCGCGGGATACCCAGCGCCGCACTCGGCTCGCTGCTCCCTCCCCTCACCGTCGTCATCGCGCTTCGCCGGCAGAAAATTGCCAGTTCACATAGAACAAGACTGAATGGTCGCGGCTCGCTGTGGTTTCGCGGGGTTACGGCACTGCGGTCCCACTTCGGCAAGGCTCCAGCGCTCGTTCTCGACGCAGAATACACCTGGCTAGAGGACGACGGTGGGACGACGCTCGCGTGCTACGATCGCCACGGGGGATGTCTTGGGCGAAGTCATCAAGTGCGTTCGCCGCGGTCGCTTCATCGGCTTCTATCTGCGCTTCTATGAACAGGGCAGGCGTCGTCAGATCGCGAGCAAGCAGCCAACGTATGCCGAGGCGCGCAAGCTGCTCGTGCAGATCGAGGCGCGCATCGCTCGTGGCGAGGTGGGCGTCCCTGCGCATCAGACCAAGCTGACATTGGCCGAGCTGACCGAGCGATTTCTTGTCGAATACAGCCGGCCTCGCATCAAGGATCTGGCTGCCTATCGAGCACGCGTGCGCGCCGTGCTGTCTACGGCCTTGTCAGCGATCGGCAGCACACCCGCGCATGCCCTGCGCGCCACAGATGTCACTCGGCTGCGAGATCGCTTGGCCGCAACGCGAGGTGCCGGAACCGTGCGCAACGTACTCAGCACGCTGGGCCTGATTTTTTCATGGGCCGTGCGTCAGGGACTGGTGCCAAGCAACCCAACGCGCGGGATCGAAAAGCCAGCCTCACCCAGCGCTCTGGACTTTTGGAGCAAGGACGAGGTTCGCACGCTGCTTGGCGCTGCTCGCCCGGAAGCGCAGAGCGATGTCGACGCCAAGCTGCTCTATCTGCGTGTGCTCTTTACGCTGCATACCGGCGTCCGCAAAGGCGAGCTCTTGGGCCTGCGCTGGCGCGATCTGGACGTTACGAGCAAGCGTCTGACCATCGCCCGCAGCTATCGCGGTACACCCAAGTCCGGCAAGGCGCGCCACCTGCGTCTGCCGGATGCCGTGATCTCGCACCTTCAAGACTGGGCACAGTGCTGCCCCAAGACCGATGCGGGGCTGGTGTTTCCAGTGAAACAGCGACGAGGAACCTGGGGTATGGAATCACGCAGCAGCGCCCTTTTGGGCTTGCCGGCGCTGCTGCGTGCGGCGGGGGTTCGCGTCCTACCCAATCCCTGGCATGCGCTGCGCCACACGTTCGCGAGCCACTACATCATGAACGGTGGCAACCTCTTGGCGCTGCAGAAGATCCTCGGGCACAGCGACGTCAAGACCACGCTACTCTACGCCCACTTGGCCCCCGACTTTCTTGGGGACGAGATGAATCGCGTCGACTTCTAGAGCGCTGTCTTGGCGTTCGCAAAGCCCCCGCGATGAAAGCCACCCAGGCGCCCACATCACAGGGGCACCTGCACGTGGGCTAGAGCGGCTTCGCCATCACCGCGACCCAATAGTTCTTGTACGTCGAGCTAGCGCTGTAGCCCTTGCCGAAGCCAGCCTGCGTGAAGTTCTTGTTCATGAAGTTCGCGCAGTGCCCCGCGCTCTTGTACCAGCTATCGACGGCGGCGGCGATCGAGGTCTGCCCGGCGGCGATGTTTTCGCCGTAGGTTGACCACTTGTATCCGGTGGCCGTGATGCGCTGCCCCGGATTGGCGTTGGTCCCCTGGGTGTAGTGGCTGAAGTAGTTGCGCGCCGCCATGTCCGCGGCATGGCCTTCGGCCGCCTGTACCAGCTTGGCATTGGTGACCAGAGCCGGTGCAGCCGAGTAGGCCGTGGTGCCGCAGGTGGCGCCGCGGGTTCGCTTGGCGTTGACCGTGCTAAGCATCGTGGTCTGCTCGCTGGCGGTGAGCGCCTGGATGACGAAGTCCGCCGGCAGCGGTGCGCCTTCATCGAAGACGATCAGACCGGGCGGCGTGTTCTCTAGCGCCTCTTCGGGCTGCTGCGCTGCTGGATCATCGACGGGCTGACCACAGGCGGCAAACAGTCCGAGAAGACAGAAGGGGGCAATACGGCGAAGCGTCGGTGTACACATGAACGGACCTCCTTGGCTAGCAGGCTTTGTGGAAGAGCGGCTCAGACTGCCGCTCGGGTCAGGCGGCATCGGGGCTGATCGTCAGACACCGCACAGCTCGACATAGGAGTGGCTTGGTGAGGCGCACACCATAACGAAGTGCGCTAGGCGGCACAATATGGTCCTGGGTCTTTTCGCGGTCGCCTGCGCCTCGTGCCTGGTTCGCCTGGGACATGCGGCGCTCTGCCCAACCTTGTTCAACCTGCAGCCCGCGGCTGTCGGGCCGATCCAGTCCGAGCTTCGGTGATGCCCAGGATGGAAAACGGACTTCGCAGGCAGCCGTTGGGAACCGGACGCTCCTGGGACGACGCCTGCCGAATTGCTCTGCTCAGCCGTCGCTGCATGCCTCGTGCCTTCAGTTCACATAGAACAGGCACACAAGCTGGCGCCTCGACGCAATCGCCGACGGAGACGGGTGAACGCGATCCCGTGCTGATCCCGCGAGACTCTGCGGCAAAGCAGAGCCTGCTTCCCCTGATGGAAGCAGGCTCATCGAGTTGTCATTTCGGGGAAAAAGGAATGAAAACGGAAGAATACAGGAAGTACCGACTACTTGGCCTTCTTGGGCGCCTTGCCCGCCTTGGCCGCAGCGGCCGCCTTGGGCGCTGCAGCATTCTTCTGTTTGGCGGGTTGGCTCGACGGCGCCTTCTGAGCGGGCTTGCCCTTGCCGGCCTTGTCCGCCTTGTCCGTCTTTTTGACCTCAGACGGCTGCTTGGCAGGAGCCTCAGACTGCGTGTTGGCCGGCGGGCTTGCGCTGGGGGCAGGCGCCTGCGCGGGATTTGCTGAAGGCGGATCGACGATACGGAAATCCGTGCGACGGTTCTTGGCGCGGCCTTTTTCCGTCTTGTTGTCCGCGATCGGGCGATCCGGGCCATAGCCCATGGCCTCAAGGCGGCCGGCGTCGATGCCGTGATCGACCAAGTACTTCACGACGCTCTTGGCGCGGCGGTTTGACAGATCGCGGTTCTTGTCGGCCTGGCCCTTGTTGTCGGTGTGTCCTTCGACGGCGACCTTCTTGACCTGGGTCATGATCTTCAGCGTCGCAACCACCGCATCCAGCACCGGGAAGCTGTTCTTCAGCACGACGTCTTTGTTGGTCGCGAAGAACACCTGCTTGAGGATCACGATCTGGCCGTCCTTCATCTCGACCAAGCCAGGGCAGCCGTTCTTCTTCGGGTCGGTGTTCGGCGCACCAGGCTTGTCCGGGCAAGCGTCGACCTTGTCCGGCACCTTGTCGTTGTCGCGGTCGGGCAAGGGGCAGCCGGGCTTTTCAGGGTCAGGATTGAAGCCCGACGGCACGTCCTTGCACTGATCCTTGGCGTCATAGACTCCGTCGTTGTCGCTGTCCTTGTCTGGGCAACCGGGCTTGCTTGGATCGGGGTTGGCGCCAGCGGGCGTGTCGACACACTGATCCTGCTTGTCGAAGAAGCCGTCGCCATCCTTGTCACGCAGCGGGCAGCCGGGCAGGTCGGCATCGGCGTCCTTGCCTGCGGGTTCGTCGATGCACTTGTCTTCGTTGTCGAAGACACCATCGCCGTCTTTGTCCGTGTTCGGGCAGCCTCGGCGACTTGGGTGCGGATGCTTGCCCTGCGGCTCGGTCGGGCACTGATCCTGCGGATCAACGATGCCATCGCCATCGCTATCCTTGGGCGGCGGCGGGCAGCCATTGGTCATCGGATCCGTCGTCACGACCCCCGGCTCATCGGGACAAGCATCGCGCTTATCTGGGATGCTGTCGCCGTCGCGATCCTTGGGCTTCTCTTCGCGGATCGGCGCATAGGACAGGCGCAAGAGCCCGCGAGCGTCCGGCGTGCCAGGTTCACGCAATAGGCCCACGCCACCGCCGATGCTGAGCTGCAGAATCTTGGCGATGTTGTAGTGGATGCCGAGCAGGACTTCGAGGCTGGTGTAGTCCTGCTTAAAGGCCGTGCCCGGCTGGTTCAGCCCCACCATGGTGCTAAGCAGCGCTTCCGGTCCGATCGCGAAGCGCTTCTCATAGCTGGCGTAGCCAATCATGGCTCCGATCTGCAGCTCAGAGTCCATGGTGTTGCCCGGTGCTGCCGCCTGACCCGCCACCGTGCCAAACGGCCGGTACAGGAAGCCCGCGTTCAGCGACCACATCACACCGTGCGACAGCCCGCCCAGCATCAGCTTAGGCAGGATACGCACGCTACTTTCGCCGACCTGCGCCGGAAACGGATTGCCGGCGAGCGCATTCACCGGCACCCAGACATCGGCCCCCAAGCTCATCGAGATAGCGCCGCGGTACGGCTGGCCAAACAGCCGCACCTTGAGCCCGAAGCGCGGATCTCCCACTGCCACAGAGGACACCAGCGATACACCACGCATCGCCGCGATACCCATCGGATCATCGCGTTCCAGCAGCGTGATCGGCAGCGTCGCCGAGATCTGCACGCGATCCAAAAAGGACCCAGCGAGATCGACGTGCCCCAAGAGCTGATGCGCAATCGCCGCCCCGTTTCGCGTGAACACCCCGTTGGCGTCGCGCGTGCCGACGACCAGCGGTGCATGTGCATAGTTCAGAGTAATGCCGGCGGCGAAGTAGCGCATCGAGCTGTACCAAGGGTGGTCGACCATGAGTGACCACTCACCGGCACTTGTGGGCTCGTAGCGATTGACCTGGAAGCCGTTGGCCGGCGTCGCAGTCTGAGCCTGCGCCGTCGAGACGACGCTGCCAAGACCACCGACGAACGCAGCGATGGCCGATACCTGTCGAAGATAAGCAAGGCGACGCACGATGGAACCCCCTTTGCGGAGTGCGAGTTCGAGCTGGTTAAACCCTAGTTAGCGGATACGCGGTCCTGCCGTCGGCGGCGCCACGTCCGTGCAGCCAGCAGTGCCAGGCATGCCGCGACTGCGAGCGTGGACGCGCTGCTGCTGGTGTGGCTTCCGACGTTGCAGCTACAGCCAAAGCCACCACCCGCGAACGAAAACACATCCGCTGGGGGCATCGGCGCCGCTTTGCAGACGAAGTTGCTGCAGACCTGGCCCGCAGTGTCGCAGTCTGAATCGACGGCACACTCCACACACTGGTTGTTGCTCGGGTTGCATGCCTGGCTTTCGCAGGCGCGCAGGGCAAGCTCGGGCGTGCATACGGTGGTGCCGGGTAGAGGCTGGCCATTGGTGAGAACGTTTTCACACTTCGTACCGTCGCCGCTGTTCGTGTTGCACCACATGCCCGCGCCGCACTGTGCATCGTTCGAGCAGCTCGTCGAGCAAATACCCGATGTGGTGTTGCAGAACGGACCGGCGTGCGTCCCCGTCGTGCAGTCAGTGTCGCGAGTACACTTGCGGCAGTTGCCCAGCGCATCACAAAGCGGTGACGCCGAATTGGGGCAGGCATTGCTGGCTGCACTGCCGTTGTCGCCATTGCAGGGCTGACAGGTCTTGCTGGTCATGTCACAGGTCGCTGTGCAGTCCGCATTGCTGTTGCACAGACCGCAGAAGCCGCTCGCATTGCAGCTCGGAGCACCAGCCGGGCACTCGAAGAGTGCGCCCGATCCGTTGTTGCCATTGCAGCCGACGCATGAGCCAGCCGTGGGCCCACTGGGAATGCAGAAGGGAGCCGATGCATTCTGGCAGGCTGCCGCGTTGCCGCTCATGTGATTGCCCATGCAGCCGCCGATGCAGACGTTGCTGGCGCCGCCAATGTCACAGCCCGGCATCGCCATGGTGCATGCGCTCAAGTTGGTCGGCGTACACTGGCCACAGACGTGCTTCACGGTGTCGCAGATTCCGCCCAGTGGATTGCCCGCGCAGTCACTGTTCTGCGTACAGCAGACGGTCGCGGCTGTGTCGGACGCGATGAAGTTCAGAATCTCGTGCTGCGATCTCGCCCCACCCGTCGATCCGGTAAAGCCCATGTAGAAGGGCTGATTGCCGAAGCGCTGCGCGATGTTGATGTTGGTCGTCAGCTGTGCCGTCGCTGGCTTGGTGGCATTCTGCGACACAAAGACTTCGAGCAGCGTGTTTGCCGCCGTGTAATCGATCCAGACATAAAACGGAGTGCCAACGGTCTTCATCACAAACGGCGGAGTGTACGCGGCAACGTGCGTCATCGTGTCCCCGTCCAACGTCACACCGATGTGGTTGGCGTTGGGATCCCCACCGTTGGTGAACGTATCCATCTCGACCGCTACGCTCGGCGTAATCTTGGTGCCGCCGCCATACCCAATCGCTCCACCGGGATCCCCCAGTGCGGCAGCGCCACGCGGGTCGCGATGCATGACAAAGGCCATGCCATCGGCCCCACCGCCGCCTCCTGCACTCGTTGTGATCTGAAGCTGCAGCTGAATGTGGATGTCTGAGTTCGCAGCAAACGTCGGAGTAAACATGGCCGAGCCAAGCTGGTTGTTCAGATCTGGAGTAACCAGCAGCGTCGTGCCGTTCAGCTTGGCCGTTCCGTTCAGCTTGAAGTTGGGAAGATTGACTCCGCCCTGATAGCAGACATCCGTCCGCGCGTGCGCAGTGCTGCCAAAGAGCGAAGCGGCGAGAACCAGCGGAGCCAGCAGCGCACACCAGCGCTTGTTGTTTCTTAGTGGATGCATACGAGTCGACATAAAAATTCCTCCTATGTTAGTAGGTTCGCATAACGCGACGCGCCGATGCAATCACCTTTCATGCGTCGAAGCGTGCTCAGAGCCAGTACGGCGCAGCCTGCCATGGTGGATGCGTCACACCCTGCGCGTCGGCACACGCTCGGCGCGGGCAACGTGAGAGTTGCGCTACCCAAACCTCACTCGATTCATCTCGTCTCCCAAAAAGTCGGGAGCGAGGTGCGCATAGATCAGGGTGATCTTCACATCGCTGTGTCCCAAGATCTTTTGCAGGGTGAGAATATTGCCCCCCGACATGATGAAGTGACTGGCGAAGGTGTGACGCAGGACGTGCCAGGGATGGCTGACGCGTCGGCAGCCAGCAGCTTCCAGGAGCGACGGCAGATCCAGCAAGTCGCTGGTGTTGGTCGAAAGAGTCCAGCCCTGCCGGCCGCGGTGTGGAAAGACCAACCCTTGATCGGTGCGCGGACAGCGCTGCGCCCAGTCCGTCAAAACGGGAACAACCACTTCAGGCAAGCGCAGATGGCGCGACTTTCCTGACTTCGGCGTGCTCGCATAGCTGCGAGCCACCGTCAGACGACGCGTCGGGATATCCAGATCACGCCAGCGCAGACCACACAGCTCGCCCTTACGCAGGCCGGTGTGCAGCGCCACCAGCACGCGTGCGTGCTGCAGCTGATCAAGCAGCGCACCAGACCTTGCCCGCTCTTCACAGCAGCGAATCAACGCGCTGACTTCTTCGCGGCTGAAAAAGTCGAGGTTCTCTCGATGCGCAGGCTTCTCGACGCCCCGGCAGGGATTGTGCGGCGCCAGTCCCTGCCGCACGGCCCAAGAGAAGGCGGCACTTAGACACATCAATGTGTTGCGAACCGTGCCCGCTTTGGACATCTGGGCAAGCTGATCGCGCAGCGCGGCGACGTCACTCGACTGAACCCTATTCACCGAGAGCGATCCCAAGACCGGCAACACTTTTTGCAGCACGGCTCGGGTACGGGCCCGATATCGCTCGACATCCTTCAGCGACGGACGACTGTACGTTGTCAGGAACTGTTCGATGAGCGCAGCAACCGTGGGCCAGGACGCGCGACGCTCGGCGATTCCGAGCTCACCACGCGCGATCCGCGCTTCGATTTCCAGCAGCATGCGCTTGGCGTCAGCATGGCTTCGCTGCTTGCTCGCCAGCACGCGGCGCTTGCCTCCTTCATAGAAGCGCAGGCTCCAGCCGCCACCCCGCTTTAGTACTTCGCCCACAGGCCGCCCCCGCGCGCCATCGTATCACGCTTGTTGATCCCATCTTGATCCCATGGCTGGCCTGCGCGGCCCGTCGAGATCGCCAGCCGCACACCGCTTGCTTTTCGTACCTGCGCCACAAGTCCGCGAAATCGCAGGGCTCGCTAGCCTTGATTTGAAGACACATAGAACAGAAAAAACACCGTCCCGATGGCCTCGGCAGGACGCTGCAGCAGCTTGCCGAAAATCTGACCAAAGAGCTCACCTGTGGTTTCGACATCGGCGGTCATGCGGCTCAGCAGATCGCCGCGCGACATGCGCTGGTGAAAGCCCAAGTCGAGTTGCACCAAGTGCGCCAAGAGGTCGTTGCGCAGATCGCGCGTTGCAGCATTGGCTAGCTGCTGCCCACAGAGCCAGGCCCCGCCATAGGCCAGCGCTGCAACAGGCGCCAAGGCCAGCGCCTGCCAGCCCAGCCGCTGCACACCGACCAGTGCAGCCCGGCCTTGCGAGTCTGTCTCTTTCAGCACGTCCAAGACCTGCTTCACCAAGATGACCAGATACCCGGCGAAGGCGGCCATGGCAGCCGTCGACGCAATCAACAAGAGCCACAGCCAGCGATAGCGCCAGGCATATCCGAGCAAGCGCGTCGTCAGGCGGTACTCAGTGCAGGTGGCATCGAGCGGAGCGGCTTCTGGGATGGAGATGGAAGAAAACATCTTG
>JAEUJZ010000048.1 GCA_016794505.1 Myxococcales bacterium | reverse complement strand
GGCCGAGACCGCAGAGCGTCGCGCCCGAGGCTGGCTGCAAGGCATCCAGCAGAACATCGACATCGGCACGGCCGAGTCGCGCGACATGACCGACGCCCTTCGAACGTACTTCGAGCAGCACGTAAATGTGCTGCGCGCCCTTAACGATGCAAACGTCCAAGCCGCGGTCCTTCGCCGGCTGTGTGGACTGGAGGTAATCCCGAAATGACTGCCCTTCTTCGCTTCGCTTTCGTCGCTGCCCCCGTCGCTCGATCGCTCCTGCGCTCGGTCGGCCTATGTCTTGGGATCTTGCTCTTCGTGTCCTCGTTTTCGCCGGGTCACTCTGCCCATGCAGCCCCCGCCAGCACCGCAGGCATGGGACCGAAGGCCACCCTGCAGAAGCTAAATGGCGATGTCGATAAGCTGCTGCGCGCCAAGACCGTCCCCGGATCGGATGAAGAGCAGCGCGTCAAGAACGAGATCAAAGAGCGCGCGTCCGAGCTTCTGGACTACGCCGAGCTGTGCAAGCGCGCTCTTGGTGAGCACTGGTCCAAGATGCCTGCGAAGCAGCGGGACGAATTCGTGGCGACGCTGCGCGACCTCATCGAGCGCAACTACGTCAAGCAGCTGCGCACCAACCTCGACTACGACGTCAAGTATGGGGAAGAAGAGATCACCAAGGACGAAGCCAAGGTAATCACGACGCTGAAGCTGCAGACCAAGGGCAAGTCGACGACCGCAACCATCGACTATCGCCTCATCCAGCACGACAAGCGCTGGATGGTCTATGACGTGATCACCGACGAGCTATCGCTGGTACGCAACTATCGATCGACGTTCGTGCGCATCATCAACAGCTCGGGGTACGACGGCCTGCTCAACAAGATGAAGACCAAGCTGACGGAAGAGCGAGCCCGCGACGCCAAGGACGAGCAAGAGCGCCAAGCCAAGAAGACCGCTGGCGCGGCGGCCTCACCAAAGAACTAGCAGCACCAGCAGCACCAAGAGGATCGCGCAGCCGATCAGCAGCCACGAGGTCAGCGACAGACGTAGCCCGCCCCGCTGCCCGACGGCTAGGTTGGCTGTGCTGCTGTCGCTCTTGTCTCGGCTCGATGCACCACGCGCCGGCACTGGAGTCGCCGACTGCCCCGACGAGATCACCGACACCGCAGCAGCTGGGCTGGCCCCCGGTCCCGGTATAGGACCTGGACCCGAACCAGGTCCAGGAAAAGAACCCGAAGATGGGGTGCTGGATCGGGCAGGCGGCAGCGCTGGCGTTCCAGAGCGCGGCGAAGGCGTCGGGATCCCTGGAGTCGATCGGATCGAGCTTGGCGGCGTCTGTGCCTGCGGCTGGGGCCCCGACCCATCGGGGCGCGCAAGCTCACGCGGCGGATTGCTGGCTATCGATAGGCGCCCCGAGATCTCGGGCAGCATCAGCGCCACAAGCTCAGGCACATCGCGCAGGCGGGTGCGGACATCGCCTGCGTGGGCCGGACGGCGCAGTGGATCGCGCTGCAGTAGATCTGCGTGCAGCATCGAGAGCTGTACCGAGATCTGCTGACCCATCGACAGCGCCGGAACATCGCTAGTCAGCCGCTTGTGCAGAAGCACCGTCGGTATTTCGCGATCTTCGTAGCGCGTCGCAAACGGCAGAAGACCGGTCAAAAGCTCATGCAAAAGCAGCCCCAGCGAATACACATCCATTCGCGGATCGCCGGGAGCCCCGCCGAATCGCTCAGGCGCCATGTACAAGGCTGTGCCCAAGTTGGTGTTGGCGTCGGTCTTGACCAGGCCGCTCCTGCCATCGGGCCCCTGCAAGATCTTGGCGATGCCGAAGTCGACGACCTTGGCCTGCTCGCCCTCGTCTTCATCGTCGCAGAGCAGCACATTGTCGGGCTTCAAGTCCCGATGCACGATCCCCAGACGATGGGCCTGGGCCAGCGCCGCGACCACCTGACAGAACAGGCGCAGGGCCCGCGACTGTTCCAGCGTATATGTGCTGCCGCGCTCGCTCTTGACCCATGAGCGCTCGATCAAGTCAGCGAGCGAGCCACCGCCGATATGCTCCATCGCGATGTAGAACAGGCCGTCGGGCGTGCTGCCACTTGTGTACGTGATGGCCAGGTTGCGGTGCTGCAGCCGAGCCGTTGCGCGGGCCTCTTGCAGGAAGCGCTGCACCACCTGCGGATCGTCGGTCAGCCCGGACCGCAGGACCTTGAGGGCCACCGTCCGCTCCATGCCGATCTGGATGGCCCGGTACACCGTCCCCATGCCGCCGCTGCCGATGCGCGCCACGATCGCAAAGTCTGCGATACGCCGTCCCATGAGCGGGTCGTGCTCGGCCGCATGGAGGTCGGCCAAGGTCACCAGATAGGCGCCGTCGCGCGGACAGAACTGCTCGGCCGCAAGCTCTGCCCGATAGTCACAGGCCGCACAGACACGGGCCCGCGGATCTGGGATCACCCCTGCCGCAGCCCGCCCGTCGGCGCTGGGATCATCTGTGGGCACAGTGACTTAACTATACCGCCCACGGATATGCCGGTTCAATGCGCGAAACGTGCCCCTCAGCGAGAGGGCCAGAACCGCACCGCCCCACCCATCCAGACCGTCGAGCCGCGTACGCCCAGCAAAAGCGGATGGCCGTGCGAGCTAGGGCCGCGGAATCGCGCGCTCGCTGGTTCGCGACCGCAGGGGATGCAGAGGCGGCTGAACCGGCAGCCGCGGACGTGTCCCCCGCTCAAGCAGCAGCGTCACGGCCCGCCCAAGATGCGCCAAGCTCTCGCGCTGGGCGCTGGTCAGTTGTCGCGGCACATGGTCAATGACACAGAGCGTTCCCACGGCATATCCGTCGCTGGTCGTAAGCGGCGCCCCCGCATAGAAGAGGACGTGCGGCGCCCCTTGCACAAGCGGGTTTTGCGCAAACCGATCGTCCTTTCGCGAGTCCGGCACTTCGAAGATCTCGCTGCCATGGATGGCATGCGCGCAGAACGCGAGATCGCGCGGTGTCTCGGTTGCATCTAGGCCGACGCGGGCCTTGAACCACTGCCGCTCTGCATCGACCAAGCTGACCAGTGCAATCGGGGCGCTGGCCATCGCCGATGCCGCCGCAACGATGGCATCCAGCACGGGATCCGGCGGCGTATCTAGGACCGACAGATCCTGCAGCTTGGCCAAGCGCGCCTGTTCGTTGCTTGGCAAAAGTGGGCGACGACGGTGCAGCAGATCCTCGATGTCTGAGATCAGCTTGGCTGCGCCGCCCTCGGGCCGCACCATGCCTTGCGCACCCAACGCAAGTAGCTGCAGCCGCGCCGTACCCGATTCTGGGCTGGGCAGACACAGCGCAATCGGCACCGCGGCGCAGCGTGCGTCCCGGCGAATCAGTCGAGCCAAATCCCGCCCATCGACATCCGGGCGATCCAGGCCGATGACGATCAAGTCAGGGGGCTGCAAGACCACGCGCTCGACGACACCGCGCAGGCCGGAAAAGAGCGTGACGTGATACCCGCGCAGCGCGATGGCCTGCAGAAGATCCTGCGTCGCCGAGCCATCCTGAAACAGCAGCAAGATGCGCTTACTCATGCCCGTCATGGTGACGCCAGCCAGGCGACGCAACAATTCGTGCCAGTCCTGTGCGCGTCACTGCGCTATGCAGCATCCGAGAGTCTCCCGCTCGGCAAGCGGCCCACCTGCGAGGACAAGGCACTGGCGGCTAGACACGGGCCTGCTCGATGGATGACACTTACCGACTACACCCTCTTCCCATCCAGGAGTCAGCCGTATGAGCACCAGTTCCATCAGCCCAGACCAGATCGAACAGTTTGTTAAAAATGTCACGACTGCCATCGGCCCATGGGTCGTTTCCGTCGGCGCCAAGCTTATTGGCGCCATCGTTCTTTGGATTGTCGGCCGCATCATCATCTCGGGGATTCGCAGCGGGGTTCGCCGCGCCAGCGAGTTACGGCACGTCGATGCGACGCTGGTGCGCTACCTCGACTCAACGCTCGGCGTGGTCCTGCAGATCCTGCTCATGGTCGCCATCTTGGGCGTGTTCGGCGTCGAGACTACGACCTTTGCCGGCGTGCTGGCGGCAGCCGGTGTTGCCATTGGCATGGCCTGGTCGGGACTTCTTTCCAACTTCGCGGCCGGCGTCTTCCTGATCATCTTTTCGCCGTTCAAGGTCGGGGATCGCATCTCGGCCGCAGGCGTCATCGGCGCCGTGCATGAGCTTGGCCTGTTCGTCACCGCCATCAACACCGACGACGGCATTCGCGTATACGTCGCCAACAACAAGCTGTTCTCGGACAACATCGTCAACTTTTCCGCCAATCCCTATCGCCGCGTCGACATGGGCGCCCAGCTTGCGCACGGCGTAAACCCGCAGGACGCCATCGCCCGCCTCAAGAACCGCCTCGCCCAGATTCCCGGGGTCCTCAAGGATCCGGCGCCACAGGTCGAGATCGACAAGTTCAACATGGCTGGCACCGTCCTTCTGGTGCGCAGCTACACGCATGACAAGGACTACTGGACCGTGTACTTCGCGATGACGCAGGCCATCGCCGAGGAGTTCACCAAGGCCGGCTACCCGACGCCAGCCGAGCACAGCGTCCACCTCAACAAGAACGCCTAGCGCGTCGTCTCCGCAGCGCCTGCTGCTCGCCCCTTCGGTCGTCTCTGGCCCACCGATCGCCTTCTTCTTCGTCCCCTGCCCTCTGCTGATCGAACGACTCGACCGTCGCACAGTGCGCAAACACTGCGTGAAATTTTTTCGACTACGGCGCGGAGCTTCATGCAGGATGGGGCCGTAGCTTCGTTGGAGGTTGCATACATGCCCATGCAAGGAGTCGAAAAATACGTCGGACAGCTCGCCCCGCACTACCACGAGGCCGACGAGGAAGATCCCGTCTTCCGCAACAAAGAAGCGCGCATGTTCCACAGCGGCTTCATGGAATTCTTCTCGCGCGTACACCCCATCGTGCCGCTTCTGCTCTATGGCCCGGTGGTCACGTACTCGGCGTACTCGGCGCTGCGCGCGGGATTGAGCGTGCCGCTGCTCGTTGCAGTCTGCGCTCTGGGCGTCCTCACCTGGACATTCACCGAGTATGTCCTGCACCGCTTCGTATTCCACGTAAGCCCGTCGAACGCCGTCAGCAAGTTCGTCTATTTCTACTCACACGGCATTCACCACCAGTACCCCGACGACTTTTATCGCCTGGTTATGGTGCCCATCATCAGTGCCCCCTTGGCCGTGGCCTTTGTGGCGCTGTTCCATGCCGTGCTGCCCGTCTCAGTGGCCCACGCAGCCTTCTCGGGGTTTGCGCTGGGCTACCTGGGCTATGACTACACGCACTTCGCGACGCATCACGTGCGTCCGCCGCGCGCCAAGTGGCTGGCGCCGTTTGCAAGCTGGCTGCGCACCGCTCGTCGCCATCACTTGTGTCACCACTTCGACAACCACAACTGCGGCTTCGGCGTGTCGACGACGCTGTGGGATCGCGTCTTTGGCACCTACGACACCGCGCGCCACGCCCCCCGCGAATAGCCACGCGGCCCACTTGCGCTGCCCGCGCGCCGCCTGCGTTTACGAGATCAGTAGGCGATCTTTTTCCAGCGTGTCGGGGTGGATCATCCACAGTGGCTTGCCGTCCTGCACGGCGCTCACCTGTGCCTTGCGCAGCGGGGGAAAGGCCGGCCGGCCCGTCAGATAGGCCCCCAGCATCGACAGACCAGGCTCGTGCCCGACCACCGCGACATGGACACCGCGCGATGCAAGCTCGGCCGCGGCGATACGCGGCGGCACCCCAGGAGCCAGCGCTGGCAAGGCCTCGATGACATCGACATAGTCGGTGCGCTCAGCGATCAGCTCAGCCGTTTGCACTGCGCGCACCAGCGGGCTGGTCAGGATGGCATCGAACTCAACGCCCAGCTCGCGCAGCACGCGCCCGATCTCGCGAACCGTCTTGCGCCCCTTCTTCGTCAGATAGCGGCTCTCGTCGCTGAGTCCGGGGCCTTCGTCGATCGCGTGCCCATGGCGGATGATATAGACATGCACGCGTAAAAGAGTCGCGCGCCAACGTCCCACCTGTCAATGATGCGCAGCGACGCACAGCGCGCGTGATAGGGTTTGTACACTCTCCGTCGATGTCCTGCTGCCTGCGCAAGAGCCTGACGCTTCTCGCTTCGCTCCGCTGCATCGCTGCGCTGCTAGGCCCCGTGGCGACGGCGGTGACGCTGGGGTTCTTGGGCTGCGCCTATACCTTCGATGAAGCAGGCGTGGATGTGGTGCTGCGTGGCGATCCCGTGCCTCCGTCGCTGTATCGGCCGCTCAACGACGGGCTGGGCCCGGTGCGCGCCGCGTCGTTCATACAAGGGGTGGACGCCACGCCCGACCGCGACGATCTGTGGGTGGTGATGCCGCAGGCCCAGCCCGAAACCTGGCCGCCGCCCGAGAGCTTTCCCGATACCACGCGGCTCGTGCGCATCGCAGACGGCGCCATCGAGACATGGACCGCTGACCAGATCCTGCAGGGCGGCACGGCGCTGTACCTTCTGACCCGTCCCAAAGACGGCAAGACCGAGGTCAGTCTGCGCATCCAGCGACCGGGCCAGGCCACACCGATCGGCGCGTTCAAGCTGCCTCCGGGCGACGGACTCTTGCTGGCGGCAAGCGGCGACGTCGTGTTCGCATACATCCCCGCCAAGAACGACAAGCGCACGTTTCTTCTGTACCGCAGCGACGGCAGCTTCCAACGTGAACTGCCGCTGCCGGCCGAGGTCGATCCCAAGCAAGCCTTTGACAAAGGACGCTTCTTCTTCGATTCCCGCGGCGAGTTCTTCTTTGCGCAAGACGGCGAAGGCCAGCTCGTGGCGCATCGCACCACGGCCGAGGTCGATCGCGCGCTGGGACCCTTTGATCGCGATCTGGTGCAGGACAGCCGATCTCGTTCGCTGTTCTTCTGCGGCAAGCGCGGCTTGGTGCGCCTGTCCTTGCCAGGCCTGACCGCCAAGACCGTCGACGCCACCGCCTGCAACCCAGCCATCCTGCGCGTGGTCAGCGGCACCGTCTTGTACCTGCGCGAAGACGGACTCTATGAAGTGGACCACCCCCTCTTGCCGCAGCGCCGACTTGCCGGGCCGATTGGTCAGCTGCTCGCGGTGGGGCCCGGTCGGGCCTTGGTTCATTCGACGGACCCGCCGCTTACCTATGGCGCCGGCATCGGGGACGGCTGGCTTGGCACCTGGCGCTTCATGAACCGCGGCCGCCGCCCCACGTGGTCCATCGAGGCTGAGCCGACGCGCATGCGCTGGATGGAAAACGCCGCGCGATCCGACAGCAGCGGCGAGCTTATGTCGGCCCGCATCGCGGCGCAGGACAGCGAGCGTCCGATGCTTTTGGCCAAGAACGTCCGACAGTGGCTGGAAGTCACCCCCGGCCGTGTCCTGGCCATTAGCAACGCGGCGGGCCGCGGCGTCTACAACCGCCTGATCCTGATCGATGAACATGCCCGCGAAGCGCGCTGGGTTCTCGACAGCGCCCGCGACTTTCTGCGCGTCCCCGGTCGCAACGAGCTGATCGTACAGGTGGTCCACGGCCAGATCGGCTTTGACATCTATCGTATCCCCATTCCCGAAGGCCCCTAACACACAAAACTATCGCGATCTTCCTTCGCAAATAAATAATCAACACATTGCGCCCAATTGTCAATTATTGTTAATGTCTAGATTATTTAATTAGGCATCCTTTCTCGGGCCCTGCACAGTGCCCGCGCCGCGCACGAGACGCTGGACCTAGGCGAGCCGCTGAGTAAGCTGCGCAGGTGAACATTCTTTTGACCAACGACGATGGCGTGCGGGCCGATGGCTTGTCGGTCTTGGCCTCGCGCCTGTCCGATCTGGGGACGGTCTACGTCGTCGCCCCGGACCGCGAGCGAAGCTGCACCGGACACGCCTTCACCATGCACGATCCGCTGCGCGTCGATCGCGTCGCGCCCGGCTGGTACGCCGTAAGCGGCACGCCGGCCGACTGCGTGTACCTGGGCATCTTCGAACTCTGCCCGACGCCGGATCTGGTCGTGTCCGGCATCAACCATGGCTACAACCTCGGCTCGGACGTCTTTTATTCCGGCACCGTTGCTGGCGCCGTCGAGGCCGCGCTGCACGACATCCCGGCGATCGCCGTGTCGATGGGCTACGGCCCCGGCGTCGACTTTGGTCCGGCTGCGGCGCTGGTGCATGCCTTGGTGCGCGCCGCGCAGAGTCACCGCCTGCCCGAAGGCACGGTGCTCAACGTCAACCTGCCCGGCCCGGCCCATGTCCGCCCCGAGGTCCCACGCCACCACTTCATGTGGACCCGCCTCGGCCAGCGCGACTATCACAAGCGCGTCGACAGCCGCACCGATCCGCGCGGCGTGACCTATTACTGGATCGGCGGCCCGCCGCAGGCCAACGACGATCCCCCCGGCACCGATGCATTTGCCGTCCACAGCGGCCTGGGCTCGGTGACGCCGCTGACCTTGGATCTGACCCACCACGACGTCCTATCGACCTTACCCACCTGGCAGCTCACGGGCTTTACGGCCATTTAATTATCAATATCATTTATTCAATTTATATTGATATTTTACCTAGCCGAGGCCTTCTTTGCCGCGGCCAGCTTCTTCGCGTCGACGGGTTTCTTCATCGCAGCCGGTTTCTTCGTCGCGGCGGGCGTCTTCGCCGCGGCCGGTTTCTTCGTCGCAGAGGGCTTCTTCGTCGCGGCCGGTTTCTTCGTCGCAGTGGGCGTCTTCGTCGCGGCCGGTTTCTTCGCGGCTTTCTTTTCGGCCATGCGGTCGGCGTGTGCCCCCGCCTTGCGGATGTACTCGCTGGCGAGCGGCGTCTTGCAGTCCGTGTCGCCGTGATCGACGTCGACCGGGCCGATGCGCTCGGCGGCAGCCAGCGCAGCCTGCCGCAGGCTCGGCTTGTATGTGCCGATGGCGATCAGCGCGGTGTTCATGTTGTACCGAGCGCGGTTCTTCGCCTTGTGAATGCCCTTTTCGATGACGACCAGCGTCTTGGCCGCAAGCTCGTCCGAGATGCTTTCGGGCTCCTCTTTCAGGCGCTGCGCCAGCAACGAATACCCGGCGCTCTGCACCCATTCATCGGACTGCGCCATGAAGCGCGCCATGCACGCCTGCCAGATCGCGCTGCGCGCCAGAAGCTGACCCAGGTAATACGTGTCCATCGGCCACACAGCGGAAGACAGCCAGCCTTCCACCGTCGCCACGTCCAGCTTGCTGGGGTCGGCGATCATGAACCCCAAGAGCCGCGCGTCGGCATTGCCCGTCGTGATCAGCGCCTTGGCCAAGGCGTGATCGACCTGGATGCGCTTTGCCAGCGTCCCCAGATCTCCGGTGCGCACGCCGAACAGCGGCTCTTTCGCGCCGTGCCGCAGATACGTCTTTTTGCACGTCTCACTCTGAAATCCCTGCAGCGCCGACATCGCTTCGTTGAGATCCATCTCGCTTCTCCTTTGGGCAGTCGAGCTCATCGACCCGAGCATGCAGACGTGCGGACCACGTCCCGTCCGGTCACGGCGAAGCCGCACTGTACACAAGCCGCGGGACACCGAACATCGCGGCGCTTCAGTATGCTGCGCGCATGCGCCGTTCCGGTCTTCGCGGGTCCCCTGCTGGTCTGCCCTGCCTAGTGCTTGTCTGCCTCGGCAGTGTCGCGGTGCAGGGCTCGTGTACACACGAGGAAACCGTCCCTCCGTCGCAAGAGCCGCCGCTTGCCGTCGGCTGCAACCCGCTTTCAGGCGGCCCCGGCGAGGACTGTTTCACGCCCTTTCCCTCGTCGTTCTATCTTGCAGCCGATGCCAGCGGCGGAACCCGACTGCGCATCCCGGACGCGGTGCTGCCATCGACGAAGAAAGGCGTACACGTCTCGCCCGATCCGTACAACGGCCGCGACGGTTTCAGCCCGGCCACGCCGATGCTGGCCCACTTTCCGATACAAGCTGGGCGCATGGATGCCACGAACTTGCCGACGGCTGGACGCGCTGGCGAGTCGCTGCTGCCGATAAGCCCGGTGCAGCTTTTTGAATACGAAAGCGGCGAGCGCGTGCCGATCCTCGCCGAGCCCGATCGCAACGCCGGCCCCGATGAACGGCAGGCGCTGATCGTGTATCCCCAGGTGCGCCTGCGCCCTGGCACTCGCTATGTCGTCGCCATCTCGGGACTCAGCAGCGAGTCGGGGCAGCGCATCCCGCCGCTCGCTGGTTTCCGCGCGCTGCGCGACGGGCGCTTGGATGCCGGCAGCTTGCGCAGCACGCTGCGAGCGCACTACGAGTCACTTTTTGCCTTCCTGGAACGGCAAGGACTGACTCGGTCCAGCCTGCAGCTGGCCTGGGACTTCCAAACCGCCAGCGATCGCAGCCAAAGCGGCCGCCTGGTGCGCATGCGGGACACCGCGTTTGCGTACCGTGGCGCGACCGGATCCACCCCCGCGATCCTGCTCGACAAGGTCGATGACAAGCCGCCCGGACGCGCCGAGATCTGGCGCAAGATTCAAGGGAGGATCCAGGCTCCATCGTTCCTCAGCAACGACAGCGCGGGTCAGCTGCTGCTCGGTCCAGACGGCGAGCCGGCTGTGCGCGGATTTGGTCAATTTCCCTTGACCATTCACATCCCTAGCTGCGTCGAGCGCACCATGGGGCCGGTGCCGATTTTGCTCGTTGGCCACAGCCTGTTCGGCAGCGGACAAAGCGAGCTAGACAGCCCGCTTCTGCGAGAGCTTGGCAACCGCCTATGCATGGTCCAAGTCGCGATCGACTGGATCGGCCTGTCCGCTTCGGACCTGAGCCTGGTCAACGAGCGCCTGCCGCAGGACATGAACCAGCTTGCGCTACTCACCGACCGACTGCAGCAGGCGCAGATCAACGTTCTGTATCTGGCACGGGTGCTGTCCACAGGCGGGCTCGACGCACTGCCCGAGCTGCGCTCGATGGGGCGCATCCTCGCCGACAAGAGCCGCGTCTATTACTACGGCATCTCGAACGGCGGCAGCCTGGGACTGAGCTTGCTGGCTCTAAGTCCGCACATCCCGCGCGCCGCGCTGTGCGTGCCGGGAGGGTTCTTTTCGCTGCTGATCGGGCGCAGCAGTGCGTTCAAGACCTTTTTCGAGCGGCTGGCCGACGAGTATCCCGATCCGCTCGACCGCCAGATCGTGATCGCGCTGGGCCAAATGCTGTGGGACGCCAGCGACCCTGCGACGTATGCGCCGCATGTCCTTCGCGATCCCTTGCCCGGTGTTGTGCCCAAGCGCGTGCTGTATCAAGAAGGCATCGGCGATGCGCAGGTGCCCAACCTGGCAACGCGGGCGATGGTGCGCAGCATGGGTCTGTCGCTGCTGGGCCTGCCCAGCGAAGCGGTCTTCGGCGTCGGCCAGGTGCTGATGAGCAGCGAGTCGGCCTATGTCCAGTACGACATCGGGCAGCAGCCGCGCCCCGGTGACAGCAACGTGCCGCCCGACCGCGACAACGCCGTGCATCGCAGCATCCCGCGACTGGAAGCGGCCAAAGCACAGCTCGACGCCTTTCTGCGCACCGAAGGTCGCGTCTATGACACCTGCGGCCCGCGAAGCTGTTCCTTTCCTCCACCCTAAGCGCCTATTGTCATATCGACATTCGTAGATTGATCGCATTTCTTATTAAGCAAAATATATAAACAACGCAATTAATCTACCAATCGAGGCGTCGCTACAGGCGTGCTGTATTCGTCAATCGAAAGCGCGATTTGCGAGGGGGACGGCGACGTGGCCTGGATGCGCAGCGTGCCCGACGGCGTGTCGAGGACGAATCCCGGCCGATGCTGCGGCAGGTGGCGCTTGGGAAGCTGCTCGGGGGCGCGACACATCAAGCGATAGCGCAGGCGGGTCTCGCCAGGCATCGCCTGTTCCTGCGGCGCACAGCCGCCATAGGTCTCGGCCAGCTGCCACACGAGCCCGCCGCAGCGCAGCTCGACCTGTTCGACGAAGCTCTGACGCCCGTTGCCATACGCCTGCGCCGATAGCTCACAGGGCGTATCGACGGCAAGCTGGGCTCCCTCGCTTTTCACGACGCGGGCGGCAAAGCGAAGCTGCGCTTGCCGTGGATAGTGCAGGCAGTCGCGCACCATGAAGATCGCCGGCACAAAGAAAAGCAGCGCGGCCAGAATCACGATCCAGCGCAGCTTTTCGGCACTCCGCTCGTCGGTCATGAGCCGCAGCCCCCTTCTATCCAGGCTCTGCCTAGCATGCGGCGGTCCCGCCTGCTAGCAGTCGAATTCGAAATCGAACACCGAGGGAATGCTCTCGTGAACCACGACGCCGCGCGCCGACTCGTCGGTGAGCAAGTGGACGCACAGCGCCTGAGGAAACTGCTCGCGATAGGTGTTGATGTGCGTCGGCTCGTTGTCGAACGCCGCCACGAGCTCACCGATGCGCGCGATCTCGTCGCGGGCGATGAGCTTCCACTCGTCATCGTGCATCTCGAACTGCGGCTTCATCAGCAGCGTGACCCGCGACTCGTCGGGAATGGGAAAGCCCTCGCGTACAAAGCACTCGATGGTGCCCTGCCGCATGGCGGGATGTCGTCCGGTGCAATAGATCAGCCGCGCCCCCGTCTGCATCACCTGCTCGACATACTCGGTCGCGCCGGCCATCGCGACATCGTCGACGCAGTACTCGCTGGTAAAGAAGCGCTCGCGCCAGAAGCTCTTGGCCTGCGGCTCCAGCGTGTCGACCTCTGGATCGGGAAGGCCGCAGACGCGCATCGGGACCTTCAGCGACCAGCCGTCAAAGTGCTCGGGGATGCAGGACAGCAGCGGCTCGATCGCTCGCTGTGCGGCGAACTCGCGCAAGATGCGAGCCTGTCGGGGCCGGTTGTCCAGCAACGTCGAGTCGAGATCAAACAGGACCGCCCCGCGATCGCCCAGGGCTCTCGCGCGCTGCAAGACTTGGGGCAGGATCTGCGGCACGACTCGACGATTGGCAGGCGGATCTCGACGAGGACGATGAAGGGGTGGGCGCTTGGCAGACGGCGAAGAGGTATGCGCTGGCACGCCGGCAAGATAGCGCAAAGGCCCGGTCTGGATCCACGGGCAAGCCGGGTCGCCACGCGGTCTGGCGAACCAGCCTGCTCATCGCTGCGGATCGTCGAGCGCCGACCCAAGGCGCACGCTAGCTGCGCGGCCACGTCGCGGGCCAAGCGAGCCGAGAAGGACGCGTGGCACCCGCAGCCGACGGCGCTCAGCCTCGGCGAAATAGCCATCACACGGGGACTACCATGTATGTTAGATTGCTAAATCGTGGCGCCGTCTTACTCTCAGAGCCGCGAGCTGCATCTCAAGCTGGTGCTCTATGGCCCGGCGTCGGCCGGCAAGTCCTCGATGCTAAACGGCCTGTATCGCTCGCTGCGCCCCGACGTGCGCGGACAGCTGGTGACGGTACAGACCGGCAGCGATCGCACGCTGTTCTTCGACTTCTATCCGCCGCCGCCAGCCCGCCTGCTCGGCTCTTCGATGCAGATTCAGATTTATACCGCGGCAGGCGCTGTGCAGAACGAGGCGACGCGACGCGCTCTTCTGGTCGGAGCCGACGGGATCTTGTTCATCGCCGACAGCCAGCGTGGCCGCGAGCGCGAGAACATCCAAGCCCTTGAAGAGCTGCGCAACTGCCTGTTTGACCTGAATGTGTCGCCCGATCAGATCGCGTTCGTGATGGCTTGGAACAAGCGCGATCTGCCCGATTCTCTGTCGGTGGGAGAGCTAGAATCCGGGCTGAACCTGACGCAGGCGCCGAGCTTTGCCACCATCGCGCACGTCGGACAAGGGGTCTTTGATGCATTCCGGGCATTGAGCAGCCGAGCGCTCGAGTCCGCGCTGCGTCGCCGACCCGAGATGACCCGCGACAGTCAGCGGCCGGAATACAGCTCAACGAGCGACGTGGTCACCAGCCGCCGCGTGCTGGCGATGCAGGATGCCCAGCGCGCCATGGCCAACCTGCAGAAACGCTACCCACCTGAAAACCAGCCGACGAACCAGGGCGGAAACGCGCCCGATCACGCGTTTGGCGAGGCACCGACCGAGAGCACGCCGCCTCCTGCCTCACACAGCGCGCCTCCGCTTTCCGGCGGCCTGGTCGCTGAGCGGGGCGGACTGGGCGATCGTCCGTCCTCGCAGGCCGGCCCAGTGGCTGCGCCGCCTTTTTCTGCCGCACCGACCGCAGCCGCCCCAGAGCCTGTCGCGAGTGTCCCCAGTGGTCCTGTCCGGCTGTCCGCCGGCCCAGTCAGCCCGGTGCGTGGCGAGGGGCGCAGCGATGCCCCCAGCATTCCCGTCGATGTCCTGGCCGTTCCCCGACGGGCCGCTCACTCGGGCCAGCGGGTCATTTTGGAGCCAGGGCAAGCCCCCATCGTCGCTGCCAACGATGGAGCGGTCCTAAATGCGGCGAGCGCGCTTTCCCGCGATCCGACGGCCGCAAGTCGCAGCGCACGCAGCGATGGCAGCGCCGCAAACACATCGCAGCCCGGACTGGCGCGCGATATTTGGTTTAGCCATCTGGTGCCCCATGGCTCGCTGCGCGTACAGCTTCAGGATGTCGAGCGTCAGATCTTGGCGGGCCAGTGGAGCGCCGGGGTCCGCCGCGCTGCGAGCATCTTCTATGCTCTGACCGCTGCCGAGGCAACGCGCGAACCCGATGAGGGTCCTGCCTGGCGCGGCCTGGTCCTCGGTCTTCCCGTCGAGCGCTATCTGCGTTTCCGTCAAGCTGTGCAGGATGCAGAAGCAGGCAAGTGCTCGCTCGAAGACGGCCTGTTCGCGCTGTTCTTTCTGCTGGATGCCGCCCTGCGCAAAGAAGCCTGGCTGGCTCGCGGCGCCTAACCCAGGTCGCTGGGAAAGCGAGCACCAGCGACGAGAACCACGGGCTAGTTACAGCAGATAGAAGTACACCGCAAGACCCAAGCCCGACGTCAAAACAAAGACCAATAAGGCCAGCAAAAAGGTCGACCGCGATGAGCTTGCCGCAGTGGGTGGCTTGGCTGGCTCGACGGGTGTGGTCTTGGCCACCGTCGCGACAGTGGCACGAATGGTCTCGGCCAAGGCGGCGCTGCTGCCTGCTCCCGTCGCTGCGAAGGGATCAATCTCGGGCTCATTGGCCAGTGTATCGCCCGGTGGCAGCCCGGCGGCAATGGCGCGAAGGCTGTTGGCAATGGCCTCGGCCTTCGGTCGGCGGTTGGGATCCTTGTCCAAGCAGCGCAGCAGCAGATCGCTCAGCGCCTTGTCTGCACCGGGCAAAGGCGGCGCCGGCTTGTTGGTGTGCGCCAGAGCCAGCTCTGCAAACGTCTGTCCGGTAAAAGGCGGCCGCCCGGCATAGAGCTCATACGCCAGCACACCAAACGCATAGATATCCGACGGAGGACCCAGGTTGGACTCGCCGCGGAACTGCTCCGGCGACATATAGATTGGCGTCCCGAGCAGCGCACCCGTCATCGTCAGCTTCTCGGCCGCGTCCAGAAACTTGGCGACGCCGAAGTCCAGCACCACAGGATAAAAGGGGGTGCCGTCCTTCTCGACAAGCTGAATGTTGTCGGGCTTCAAGTCGCGATGGACGACGCCAGCCTTGTGCGCGGCGGCTAGCGCGTCGGCGATATCAATTAGGATTTTCGTCGCTGGCTGCTGTCCGATGCGCGCGTGATCCAGCTGATCGCGCAGAGCGTTACCAGGCAGGTATTCCATCACGATGCAGGGCACGCCGTCGTCAAGCTCGGCGTAGTCAAAGATCTTCGCAACGTGCGGGTGGTCGATCTTCTGCGTCACCTGCGCTTCGCGGCGAAAACGCTCGACCACTTCCGGCACCTGCGCCCACTGCGAGTGCAGGATTTTGACGACCACTTCTTTCTGGTCATGCGTCGTCTGAGGATTCGCGCTCTCGGCCAAGTACACATCGCCAAAAGTGCCTCGCCCCAAGGGGCGCACCAGCTTGTAGCGCCCTCCCGCAATCTCTTCCCCTGCTCGCGTCGGAGTATCCATGCGCACAAGCAACGTATCACGATCCCGACAGATTGGGAACGCGGCTGCCAAGATCCCTCGGGTTTGTTCTGGGCCTGAAACTTTGGTTTTCTTGCGTGGAGCTACGAGCGGGCTTCTCGGGACCGCCCGCAGCAGCAAGCAGGACCGGCGAAGCTCGACGCGGTGTCTAGCGTGAATAGGTCAAGCTGAGCATCACGCTGTGCTTGTCGAAGTTCCGGTTGTCGAGCGCGTTTTTGATGCTTGATACGTTGACCAGAAGGCCATAGGCCACACCCAGCCGCAGGTGATGCGGCAGCGCTTTGCTGGCCGCGAGATCGACAGAGAAGCGGTGATCCAAGCGCTGCGCATCGGGCAAGGCAAACGGCGAAAGCGGCGGAATCGAGCCGACGTTGTTGCCGAAGTACGTCGCCGTGTACTGGCCTGTGTACCCCATGAACTCATAGCGCAGCGCGGCCAGTGCATCGATCGCAAGGGGCAGATCCAGCGTCGTGCCAAGGCTGATCTGGTGCCCGTGGTAGCTGAGCGGCGCGTTGTATGTGTACGTTCCCAAGTTGGCCGCGACCGGCGGATCGGTGGGCAGCGCGCTGGATGCGTACAGGATGGCCAGCGGCGCCTGCACTTGCAGAACTCCGCTTGCGTCGTATGTGAAGCGATACGAAAGCATCGGCCGCAAAAAGCGCCAGCGCAGCTCTTGTCCCAACAGTGCTCGGATGCGATGGCTGTTCAGATAGCCGTCGTTGGTCTGATCGAACGACTGCCGCAATAGGTACGAGACATCGGCGTGCGTGTGCCAGCGTGCGGACTCACTGAATACGCCATGCCCCGACGCGAGCAGGCCGCCTTGAAACGGCGTGAAGCGCGAAAGGCCGCTCATCGTCACGAAGCCATCGAGCCGCGCCATGATGTCGATCGACGCTCGCGGCTTTAGCTGTCCCAGGATCGACAGCGTGTGCCGCTGCAGATGATACGTCTCGGCCGCTGGCAGCAGGTTGTTGTCGGCCGACTGCGCAAAGATCATGAATAGCTGCGCGAACTGATAGCCGACTGACACGTCAGCAGTCGGCGTCTTGACGAAGCTGTAGCGCGCCGATAGCGACAGATCGAGCGGCAAGGCCGCCTGTGGCTGCGCCGGCAACGCCGTCTGATAGTCCGCAACCACCGCACGCTGATAGACCTGCGTTCCGAGGATCGGATCCTCGCGCAGCGCACGAAAGATGCGCACGCTGGCCAGGCGATCCGTCTGGTTTCTGGCTGCTCCGCGCGTCGACTTACCGGCGATGGTCTGATAGTCCTCGCCCTGCGCCGCGTTCGACTCAAAGCCCAGTGTGACGCTCGCATGACCGTGCAAACGCGACCGCCATGTATCGGGCCGCTCGCCGCGCAGGATCCCTCGCATGTCGGCTGCGGCTTGCCCAGACAGCCCCAGATCCAGCGCCCGTTGGGCCGTTCGTACGGCCTGATCGCGCTGGCCGTTTTCCAGCTGAAGCTCTGCCAAGTCGTGATGCGCGTCTGCGTCGTTTGGAGCAAGCTCGACCGCCCGCTCGGCCTGCGCTTGTGCTTCCGCTGCGTCGCCCGACGAGGAAAGCGCCCAGGCATACATCAGGTGAACCAGGACGCGCGTGTCGAGATCGACCGGCTCGCGTTCGCTCTCTTCCGTCGCTTGCCGCAGCTTCCTCAGCGCCTCGCTGAGTCGACCCGACTTCTGATCGCGCCTCGCTTCGCGTGCCAGCATGTGAATGCGGGCGGTTGCCTCGTCACGCGAGCGCTCACTTGACTTGGCCTCAGGCTCAGCCGTGGCAGGCGCTGGGGGCTTCGCGGTTGCTGGCGCAGCTTGCGGTACCGACGCAGCTTGTGCGGCTGGCGAAGGCGCGGCCGGCTTTGCAGGGACAGTCGCTGTTCCAGAAGAAGCTCCCCCCTGTCCCGTCGCTGCGGTTTGAGCCGCGGGCGTGTTGGTCGCTGCTCCTGCCGGGGGTGCGCTCGGGCTTGTCGCGGCCGCCGAGGCTGCAGGAGCCGCGGCCGCTGGACCACCTGCACCCGGCTGAGGCGCAGCCCCCGTCGATGGTGCGCTGGATGCGCTCGGAGAAGCGGGAGCCGCAGCAGCCCCTGGGCCACTCGCTGTCTTTTCAGCAGGTGCCGCAGCCGCAGGCGGCGCAGCCTTCGACGGAGCAGGCGGAGTCGACGGAGCAGGAGCCGCCTTCGGAGCTAGGGGCTTGCCCTTGGGTGGCGCCTTCTTCGCCTTCGCAGGTTTCTTCTTCGCCGCAGCCCCATCCGAGATCGGACCGATCGCAGACAGCGCAAAACCCAGGCTCAAATAGAAAGAGATCTCGCGTACACGGCGCATAGCAAACTCCGCCCTTACCGTAACACGGAACGCGGCCTCTCTTGGGGACTGTTTTCCGTCGAGAAACAGGGTCGCCGCAGCCCCATTCAAACGTCGGCCAGCGGCCAGGGTCTGCGACCGCGCGAACCCGGTGCGATCATCCCGAGCGCTTGCGCGCCGCACGCAGCACCGCATCCGACAACAGGTACTCAAAGCCGGCGTTGCGCAGGCGCTCGACCCACTGGTCACGTGTCTGACGCTGGCTGGCCGCGGCCGCATCCAAATTCCAGTGATGTGCTGCCAAGACCTGCAGCAAGTACGCGCGCTTCACCTGCTTATCTGACAAGCGGAAACTCTTCATGTACTCGACTGTGCCGTCTTCGCGCACGATGGCTTCCCCGATGTGATTTTCGTCGCTGATCTGCAGGCTCGTGACAAAGCGCTGCAGCACAAAAGGCCCCATGCGATACAGCCGCTCGGCTCGCAGCCCTCGCCCCAAAAAACCACCGGCCAGTACCTGCCCGACATCGGCCCAGTGCGCGCGTTCGTCGCTCAGCCAGCGTCGCAGATCTGCAACGGAGCGCGGCACTGGCAGGCTCGACTCGCTGCGCCCAAGCGACAGCACACTGCGATATTGCTGGCTGTACTGCGCGATCAGCTCGCCATAAAAGTCCTCGATCAAGCTGCGGTGCAAGGCCCGATAGTCGCTGGGGTTGGGCACGACGAAGATCGAGGCCAGCGCATCTGCCACGCAGATCATCACACCGCACTGCGCATCGTGAATTTCAAAGACTCGCAGCGCTTCTTCCAGGTTCGCAATGGCGCGACCCGGCACGGCTGACTCACTGCGCGGATCCAGTCCGTACCGGATGGCTCGGCGCGAATACTCGCTCCACGCGATGTCCGGCCCACCGAAGTGCAGCGACAGCAATCCCTCCATCGCAAGGTGCATCGGCAGAAGGCGCAACGTGCGCTCGCCTTCGCGCTTGACCATGCGGTGCAGCAGGCGAACACAGCGCGCCGCCGCGTGTCCATCCGCTCGCGCATCGCCCTGGCTGTGAAGCTGTGTTCCCAGTGCAGCGACGGGACTTCCGTCCTCGCTATACGAGACCACCAAGCCGTGCGGCACATAGCCGATGTATTTCAAGCCCGGCACGATGCCGCGATCGGCACGCAAGCTGTCGGGTTCCCCCTCCAAGGCCACCATGCCAATCGCCTCGCCATAGCGACGCAGCGACAGGCGCAGATCATCCCGCACCTGCGATCGCAAGAGCGGCAGCAAGCGCACAGCGCCACACTGCTGCGGTGGTGCCGGCACCAAGCCTTGCAAGGACAGCGTCTGCAGCAAGCCCGTCGTCACTTTCACGATCGCACCTCGGCGGCGCCAGCGCTCGCGGCCGTTCCTGGGTCGCTCTCTGCAACCGATCGATCCGGCCGGGTCAGACGCCGCAGCAGCCGCGGCACACGGGCTTCCAAATATTGTTCCAGCTCAGAAAGAGGCGCACTGCCGTCGGCAAAGCGCGCAAAACCGATCATCGTCAGCAGATCCTCGGCATCGCGCAGACCCAGCGTCGCGATCGAGGGTCCCAGCGACCGCGGCATCAAGCGGTCGGAATCGAAGACCGGGTTGGCATGCACGATCGAGATCGCGCGCTTGCGATCGAGGTGCTGACGAAACAGACGCACGATCGTCTCGCAGGCTCCTTGCGGATCATTTTCAAAACCATCCGAGACGATGACGATCAGATCTGGCTGGGCCGAGAGCGCCGAAAGCAGCGGCTCGCCCAGCGCAGTCTGCCCCTGCGCACTGGCCAAAAGCTCGCGTTCGGGCCCAGGATCCGGCGCTGCATCGCCGCTGTTTTCCGATGCTGTGCCGACGATGTCCGGCAGACCCGGCGTCCAGATCGCGCGATAGTCGCTGGCCACCGCCCGCAGAATCTGACTTGCGGCCAAGGCCACGGCCAGCGGTCGCCGCCGCTTTTCTTCAGACCCCGAAGCGGAATAGCTGCGATCCAAGATCGCGATGACGCGGCCCAAGCGCTGATTGCGCCCAGAACGCGCGATCGCTCGCTGTGTCGATCCGCGCAGCGCAGCGACGAACTCCAAGGCTCGCTCGCGCCGCTCGGAAAGCGGTCGATCCAGCAGATACAGGCACAGCTTGGTCAGCGGGGCCCGCGACAGATCGACGTCGATTCCCGTCGCACCCACGCGCTCGGCCGTGTCGAGCAAGCGCAGCGCTTCGCTTCCGGTCAAGCGCCCCGCGATGCGCGAAAGAAACACGTCTTGCGGAATGCGGTGCTTGCGCGCGAAACCCTGGGCGATGCTGTACGGCAAATCGTAGACCGCGTCGGCGGCATAGTGCGCGCGGCGAACGCTCTCGAAAAGCGGCGTCGTATAGCCCCCGCGCTGCTTCGCCCCGATGAAGACGAAGGCCCCGACCTCGCCAGGCAAGCGCAGGTGGGCGTGTGCAGCGACAGCGCGGACATGGGCGCGATACTTCACGGCGTCGAAGTGCAGATCCGGGCGTCGCGCAAGATAGGCCGCCATCACGGCGCGCGTGCGACGGTTGTTGCAGCGAAGCTGACGCAGATCGCGAAACAGGTGATACACGCGCTGCGGTGGCAGGCCCAGAAGCGCTGCCAGGATTAGCTGGCCTTCCTCGCGTCGCTGTTGTGGATCGCGCGGCGCTCCCATACGCAGCAGGTTCTGGATGATCAGCGCTTGGTTGAAGTGGTTGACGCCCGCCGACAGCGTGCGCGCGTACAGCCGTCGATAGTTGCCCAGGATGTACTCGTGAACGAAGCGAATCGAGACGCTCTGGCGTTCGCTTGCGCCATAAAACTCGCTCTGGCCTGTACACGCGAAGCAGGCGTTGATGAACAGCACCAGATCTTCCTGCGCCACGCGTTCAGCCGCGCTCATCGCTTGCTGCATCACTGCCCTGCTCTACCCATCCGTCTTCGTCGCGCCATGGAAATGGAACGCCGCCAGAGGAGTAGCGGCGCGACTGCGTACGTCCTGTACAAAAACAAGCTTTCGGAAGTCGCACCAGAGTCCCACTGGCGGCTCTGTCAGTGTACGGCGTTGGCAGCGGGAGGCCTAGCCTGATGTCCCCGGCGACGGAGCGCACGCCGAAAGCGGGCCTGCCGCCTTTGCGCGCGTGCGGGTCGGGCCATTCCATGACATAGCGACGCATTGATTCAGGCGCCGTATGTTGAAATCCGCTCGATTTTATGAAGATTTATTATTTCTAAGCAGAAGCGATTTGCGTTGTTTACTGAGCGGGCTTTGTCGGGGCCACAGCAGCCGCAGGCTCGGCCATAGCAGCCGGGGCCGGTGTGGTCGCCGCGGAAGGTGCGTCGGCCTTGGCAACGTCGCCGGTCGGCGCGGCTGGCTGTGCAGCCGTGGCCGAAGTCTTTTCCGAGGATGTCGAGCTGGATTCAACCTTGGCCACAGGCTTGGCGGAGTCCGCATTTTCAGAGGCCGGACAGCCAGTCAGTAGCGACAGCGAAGCCAGCGACAGAGCCACAGAAGCGATTTGAAGGACGTTCTTCATGGCATTCCCCTTGGTTTATCGTTCAATCTCAGCTAGACAATCTAGCTATCTATTAGCCTACGATCCAGTCGCTCTATGAGCCAGTATTTCTTTGCATTACTTCGTATTTTAAACGTGAAAAATCATTACAATTGTTGACAAGTTCTGCGCGATTTTGACCACCGCGTGACAATCCAGCACAGGCTGCGACGGTCGCGATACAGCCGTCCACGCCAGGGCCGGGGGCCGCGTCGGCTGTGGACCCGCTGGGCCGGCTGCGAGCAAGCTTTTGTCTTCGAGGACAACGGCGATCTGGATATACTGCCGGCCCTCGGAGGCGCATCGTTCATGCTCACGCTTCGTAGCTATGTATCGGGATCTTGGCAGGCCGGGTCGGGCGTGCCCGCTGTCCTTGAAAACCCCGCGACGGAAGAACCTCTTGCCCAGGCCAGCAGCCACGATTTGAACTTCGGCGCCGCCGTTGAATACGCTCGCCGCGTCGGTGGCCCGGCACTTGCCGGCTTGAGCTTTTCGGCGCGCGGCAAGCTGCTGTCAGCCGCCAGCAAGGCGCTGTATGAAAAGCGTGACGAGCTCATCGGCTTGGCCATCGACAACGGTGGCAACACGCGCGGCGATGCCAAGTTCGATATCGACGGGGCCATTGGCACTCTTGCCGCCTATGGCGAGCTGGGCGCGAGCCTGGGCGAGACGACGTCTCTGCGCGACCGCGAAGGCGTGCAGCCGACGCGCTCCGCCAAGCTGTGGGGCGAACACCTGTGGCTGTCGCGAGCCGGCGTCGCTGTACACATCAACGCCTTCAACTTCCCGGCCTGGGGCTTGGCGGAAAAGGCGGCGGTGGCCTGGCTGGCTGGCATGCCTGTGATCAGCAAGCCAGCGACTAGCACGGCGCTTCTAGCGCATCGCATCGTCGAGATCCTCGTCGAAAAAGCGGTGCTACCGCCCGGCTCGCTTGGCCTGATCTGTGGCAGCGCAGGCAGCCTGCTGGATCAGCTTGGGGACCAAGACGTCGTGGCATTTACCGGCGGCAGCGAGACCGCACACACGCTGCGGCGCCACCGCGCGATCGTCGAATGCGGCGTGCGCCTGAACGTCGAGGCCGACAGCCTAAACGCGGCGATCTTGGGTCCCGACGGAGAGACCGGTAGCGAAGTCTATGACCTGTTCTTAAACGACGTAGCGCGCGACATCACGCAGAAGACCGGGCAAAAGTGTACGGCCGTCCGTCGCATCTTCGTGCCAGCATCGCGTCTGGCCGATGTCGCGGCGGATCTGGCCGATCGCCTGGCGGGCTGCCGCATCGGCAATCCTCGCGATGAGGCGACGACGCTGGGGCCGCTTTCGACGCGAGCGCAGCGAGAAGCAGTGCGAGCCGGCATCGCGCAGCTTGCGGCCACGCCGGGCGCGCAGATCCTTTTGGGCGGCGCCGATGCGGTGCCAGGACTCGATCGCGGCTACTTCGTGCGACCGACGCTGCTGCGCTGCGACGATCCAGCGGCAAGCTCTGCGGCTACGCTGCACCGCGTCGAAGTGTTTGGTCCAGTCGCGACGATCATGCCGTATGACGATGGCGCAGGCTTGGCGCAGCTTGTCCGACGCGGCGGCGGCGGTCTGGTGGCTTCGCTATACAGCGATGACCGCCACTTGGTTCCCCAGCTTGTGATGGCCCTTGGGCCGTACCACGGCCGTCTGTTCTTGGGCAGCGCACGCTTGTCAGGTCAGTCGCCGGGCCCCGGCACGGTCTTGCCGCAGCTAAACCATGGCGGCCCTGGGCGCGCGGGCGATGGACACGAGCTAGGCGGCGTCCGCGGCATGGAGTTTTATATGCAGCGCTGCGCCATCCAAGGCTACAAGCCCACCGTCGAGGGCCTGCTGCCGCGCAGCAGTACACCCGCCACCTAGCGAACCCGATCCCCGTTTCGAGAGAACGTCTGTCATGTCTACCAGCGAACCACGTCCTGCAGCGATTCCGCCCGCGGCTGCCCAGAGCAGCGAGGCGACCCCGACCGGCAACTTCATCACCGACCGCATCGACGCCGACAACCAAGCCGGCACCTATGGCGGTCGCGTCGCCACGCGCTTTCCGCCCGAGCCGAACGGCTATCTGCACATCGGCCACGCCAAGTCGATCTGCCTGAACTTCGGTCTCATGGGGCGTTACAGCGGCACGTGCAACCTACGCTTCGACGACACCAACCCCGAGACCGAGGAAGTCGAGTACGTCGAGTCGATCGAAGGCGATGTGCGCTGGCTGGGCTTTTCGCCGACGGCGGTGCTGTACGCGTCCGACTACTATCAAGGTATTTATGACTGCGCGGAGCAGCTGATCCTCGACGGCAAAGCGTATGTCGATAGCTTGAGTGTCGAAGAGCTTCGGCAGTACCGCGGCAATTACTACATAAAAGGCATCGAGAGCCCATATCGCAGCCGTGGCGTCGACGAGAACCTGGATCTGTTCCGGCGCATGCGGGCTGGCGAGTTCGAGGACGGGCAGCACGTGCTGCGCGCCAAGATCGACCTGGCCTCGCAGAACATGAACCTGCGCGACCCACCGCTTTATCGAATTCGCAAGAACACACCGCACCATCGCACGGGCAGCACGTGGCCGATCTATCCGACGTACGACTATGCCCATCCGCTGTCGGACGCATTCGAGGGCATCACGCACTCGATCTGCACGCTGGAGTTCGAGGCACACCGGCCGCTTTATGACTGGTGCATCCACGAGCTGGCCGATACGCCCGCGGGTAAGCGGCTGTTTCGATCGCGTCCGCAGCAGATCGAGTTCGCGCGCTTGGCGCTGACGTACACCGTGCTTTCGAAGCGCAAGCTGATCGAGCTAGTCAAAGGTGGCCACGTCCACGGCTGGGACGATCCGCGCATGCCTACCTTGGCCGGTCTGCGCCGTCGAGGAATCACGCCCGAAGCGCTGCGCGCGTTCTGCGATCGCATCGGTGTGGCGCGCCGCGACAGCATGGTCGATGTCGCACTGCTTGAGCACTCGATCCGCGACAACTTGAACGACAAAGCGCCGCGCGTCATGGCGGTGCTTAACCCGCTGAAGGTCGTCATCACGAACTATCCCGAGGGCAAGACGGAAGAATTCGATGCGCCGTACTTCCCGGATGTGCCAGGTTCACCGACGCGCAAGGTGCCGTTTTCCCGGACGCTTTACATTGAGCGCGACGACTTCAAAGAGGTGCCGCCGAAGAAGTGGTACCGGCTGTCTCCCGGCAAAGAGATCCGCCTGCGCTGGGCCTGCCTGATTACTTGCCACGAGGTGATCAAAGACGCGAGCGGCGAAGTCGTCGAGCTGCGCTGCACCATGGATGAAAACTCGCGCGGCGGCAACGCTCCCGACGGGCGCAAGGTGCTGGGCACGTCGCACTGGGTGTCGGCACCACACGCATTAAAGAGCGAAGTGCGGCTGTACGATCGATTGTTCCGTCTGCCGAACCCCGCCGATGTGCCCGAAGGTCAGGACTGGAAGACCGCGCTCAACCCCGATTCACTGCAGATCATCGACGGCGCGATGCTGGAACCCAGCCTAGCGACCAGCGAGCCGGGGCGGCACGTGCAGTTCGAGCGCATCGGGTACTTCTTCGCCGATCCGCTGCGCAGCAAGCCGGGGGCACCCGTGTGGAATCGCACCGTGACACTCAAAGACACCTGGGCGAAGCTAGAGGCCAAAGGTAGCTAGCAGGCAGCCAGCGAAGGGGGGCCGAGGCGGGTATGCGACTTCTCGGGTGGCTGATCGCCGCATCGCTGCGGCAGCGAGCGCTGGTGATCTGCGCGACGCTGCTGTTCATCTTGTTTGGCCTGCGCTCGGCACGCGACCTGCCGATGGACGCAGTGCCGGATGTGACCAACGTTCAGGTGCAGGTGTTGACCTCGGCCCCGGCGCTGTCGCCCGTCGAGATGGAACAGTACGTCACCATCCCCGTCGAGCGCGCCATGTCCGGCCTGCCCCACCTGCGCGAGCTGCGATCGATCTCGAAGTACGGCCTGTCGCTGGTGACCATCGTGTTTGCCGACGACACCGATATCTATCTGGCCCGCCAATTGGTGTCCGAGCGCATGCGCGATGTCGAGCAAGCGATTCCGCACCGCTATGGCACGCCGCAGATCGGTCCGCTTTCGACGGCACTCGGCGAGATCTTTCAGTTCGTGGTGCATGCGCCATCGATGATGCAAGCGGTCGAGACGCTCGACTGGTACATCGCTCCGCAGCTGCGCACCGTGCCCGGCATCGTCGAGCTAAACAGTCATGGCGGCGAGCAGAAAGAGTTCCAGATCGTCCTGGACCCAGGAAGGCTGCAAGCAGCCGGCCTTTCCGTCGCTGAAGTGGTCGCGGCCTTAGAGCGCAGCAACGCCAATGCAGGCGGTGGCTATCTGGTCCACAACCGCGAGCAATATGTGATCGGCGCCGTCGGGCTAATTCGCAGCCTGGACGATCTGCGCAGCGTAGTCATCGCGGCAACGCCGCACGGCGTGCCTATCACCGTCGCACAGCTTGGGGATGCCCGCATCGGTCCAGCCCTGCGTCGAGGCGCCGCCAGCATGGACGGACAAGGCGAGGTTGCGGTCGGCGTTGCGCTCATGCTGCGCGGCGAAAATGCGCGCACGGTGACGCAGGCCGTCAAAGCCAAGCTAGACAGCCTCGCTGCCAGTCTGCCGCCCGGCGTGCGCGTCGAGCCGTTTTATGATCGCAGCACGCTGGTCGATCGCGTGATTCGCACGGTGGTCACCAACTTGCTCGAAGGCGCGCTCTTGGTCATCGTCGTGCTCTTGGTGCTGCTCGGCGATCTGGCCGCGGGGCTAATCGTCGCGGTGACCATCCCGCTGTCGATGCTGTTTGCGCTTCTGTGCCTGAAGCTTCTCGGCGGCACGGGCAACTTGATGAGCCTGGGTGCGGTCGACTTTGGCCTGATCGTCGACGGCGCGGTCATCGTGGTGGAAAACGTCGTGCGTCGCTTGGCCGAAGCCCAGGCCGGCCACCCCGCGCCCCTTTCCGCCGACGAGCGCAAAGGAATCATCGCTGCCGCTGCGACGGAAGTGCGCGCCGCGACGGTGTTTGGCGAAGCGATCATCGCCGTGGTGTATGTCCCGATCCTCAGCCTAAGCGGCATCGAGGGGAAGCTGTTTCACCCCATGGCGACGACGGTGTTGTGCGCGCTCGCAGGTGCCATGATCTGCTCGCTGACGATCGTGCCAGCGCTGTGCAGCCTGTTTCTGCGGCCACGTCGACAGCACCACGACGGCTGGATCTTCCGCCAGCTATCGCGTCTGTATGATCCGGTGCTTTCTCTTAGCCTGCGTCGACGGGTACTGCCGGTCTCGCTGCTCGTCGGCCTGCTGTTTGTGGGGGCGCTTCTGGGCAGCCGGCTCGGCGCCGAATTCGTGCCACAGCTCGACGAAGGCTCGCTGCTCGTCGAGACACGGCGCATGCCGGGTATCGCGCTGTCCGAGTCGATCGCCATCGACATGCGCATCGCCCGTGCGCTGCGAGCGCCCATCGTCCCCGAGATCGAGCACATCGTCGGTCGCGTTGGCTCGCCGGCCCTGGCCAACGATGTCATGGGCATCGGTGAATCAGATAATTACTTAATCCTCAAGCCACGCGAGGCCTGGCGTCCGGGCCTGACCCGCGATGCGCTGGCCAAAGAGATCGAAGAGCGCCTGGCCGCAGCCGTTCCCGATGCCGCCATCTCGATCTCGCAGCCGATCGAGATGCGCACCAACGAGCTGATGGCCGGCGTCAAGTCCGACGTCGCCGCTGCGCTGTACGGCCCTGACCTCGATGAGCTTCGCCGCGTCGGCGAGCAGGTCGAGCGTGCGCTGCGCGGCCTGCCCGGCGCGAGCGGTCTGCGCACCGAAGCGACGGCTGGCTTGAACTATCTGCGCATCTATCCCGACCGCGCCCGCTTGGCCCGCTATGGCCTGTCTCTCGAAGAGGTTAGCTTGCTCACGCAGTCGCTGTCGGCCGGTGTGCCGGTGGGCCAAGTGTTTGAAGGCGAGCGGCGCTTCCCGCTGGTGGTCAAGGTCGATGTGCCGTTTGCCGGCGCCCTGGACCCGCTCGGCAACCTGCCGCTGAAAGCCGCGACCGGGCAGATCGTGCCCTTGGCCGATGTCGCCAACATCGTCGCCGAGCAAGGCCCCGTGCAGGTCGCCCGCGAAAACCAGTCGCGCCACCTGCGCGTCGAATTCAACGTCGCTGGCCGCGATCTTCTGTCCGTCGTCACCGAGGCACAAAGGCGGGTTCAGGCGGCGGTTAAGCTGCCCGCTGGCTATCGCATCGAATGGGGCGGCCAGTTCGAGCACTACTTGGATGCGCGGGCCCGCTTGCAGATCGTGGTGCCGCTTGCCATCGGCCTGATCTTGTTCCTGCTGTGGCTGGCGCTTTCGCGCTTGCTGCCCTCGCTGGTCATCTTGGCCAATGTGCCGTTTGCCGCCGTCGGTGGCGTGCTGCTTCTGTGGCTGCGCGGCATGCCCTTTTCGATCAGCGCAGGCGTTGGCTTCATCGCGCTGTTCGGCGTGGCGGTGCTAAACGGCTTGGTGCTGGTGTCGGTGGCGCAGCGGCTACAAGCGTCGGGGCAAGCCCCCGCGGCGGCCATCGCACAAGCCGCCCGCGAACGACTGCGCCCCGTGCTCATGACCGCGCTGGTGGCCGGCCTGGGCTTTGTGCCGATGGCCTTGTCGCAAGCCCCAGGCAGCGAAGTGCAGCGGCCGCTGGCGACGGTGGTCATTGGCGGCCTGCTCAGCTCGACGGCTCTGACCTTGCTTCTATTGCCGGCGATCTATTCCTGGGTGATCCGCAACCGCAAGCCCTCCGCGCCTGACGCCGCAGCGAGTACGCACGAGGCGCTTGTTGCGGGAACGCGCAATAAAGATGAAGAAATGAATAAATCGCTCACGCAAATATAAAGCAATATACAAAAATGTAATAAAATTATTCGTTTATTTGTTTTTGATTCATAGACTGAATACGCGCCCCCCTTCCGGGCCCCCGATCCGGGCTGGGCGTTGCTCAGCCGCGGCGTGGCTGCCAAAGCTCGATGCGGTTGCCTTCAGGGTCCATCAGCCAGCCGAAGCGCCCGTTTTCCTCGTCGAGGATTTTTTCGTCGACGACTGCACCCGCGGCCCGCGCCTGGGCCAGCATGGCATCGAGATCATCGACGACGAAGTTGAACATGTACGGTTTCTGGCTGGGCGCGAAATAGTCGGTGTCTTGCGAAAAAGGCGACCACACCGTCGCCGCTCCGTCGACCCCATTCAGAGCATCCCAGCGGAAGCAGACGCCTCCCCATGGCTCGACGTGAAGCCCCAGCACATCGCGGTACCACGTCGAAAGCGCCTTGGGATCCACCGCCTTGAAAAACACGCCACCGATGCCTCGTACTTTTTGCATGCGCGCGACGCTAGCAAGCCAGGCTGACAAAGGCAACGCTGGGTGCGCTTCACGGCATGCTGCGGGCGATGCGAAAGCCGATCCGGCTGCTGCGCTCGCCGCGACCTTGCCGGCGCGAGGGGCTCAGCACGCTGCCCGAGTCCTGAAAGCAGCCGCCGCGGATCGTGCGCAGACTGCTGCCGGATTCCGGCTGTGGCCCGCGCGGGTCGGTGACTTCTGCCTGGCCCGCGTCGTCTTTGTAGACGTCCCACACCCATTCCCAGCAGTTGCCCAAGGCATCGAACAGCCCCCAGGCGTTGGCTTTCTTCCGTGCCACCGGGTGCAAGCGGTCGCCCGCGTTTTCGCGGCACCAGCAAGCATCCAACACGGCGGTGGACCGACCGTCGGAGTCGGGCTGGCCTGCCCGCGCCACGTATTCCCATTCCGCTTCCGTCAATACGCGATACCCAGGGCGTTTCAGGTTGGTTTTCCAGTACGGAATCGATTCACTAAGATTATAGACTTGCTCTAAGCCTTCATATACCGATAATTGATTGCAATAAACCAAAGCTTGCCGCCATTCTACATTCGTAACTGGCAAATCGTGGCTGTCGTTGACTTTATTAGTATTGGGCTCCAATCCCGTGACTTTGTAATACTGTTCGCGCGTTACCGTCGTGGCCGAGACCCAGAAGCGCCCGGACAGGTGAACGCGGCGACGGGGCTCATTGCGCGCATCGCTGCTTGAATCGGCCGCACGCCCCATCCAGAAGCTACCGCTTGGAATCTGGATCAGACCCGGCCGCTGCGGCGTGCTGGGCAGCGACATCCGAGGCGACGGCACAGCCGGCGGCGCCACGGGCGGCGGGGCGCTCACGCGCAGCGGAGAGGCCGCCTGGGTCCACACCACGTCCCGGATAAAGGCATCGCACGCCTTGGCGGCGTCGGCATAGCGCTGGGCGGCATCGACGGCGACGCACTTGGCAAACCACTCATCAAAGCCGATGGGAAAGCGCTGGGCAGGGTCGATGCCCTGGGCCCGCGCTTGTTCGCTGGCACGGGGCTGCGACGTCGATTGTCGGTGGCCGGTTGCCGCGCCATGCCGCGAATCAGGGTCCCGGCCCAGCCCCGCGGCTGCGGACGAAAGCGGGGCCGATCGCGGCGCCCCATACCACGTATCGCAGAGGATGAAATAGGCCAATAGCCCCAGGGTCCAGACATCCATACGCGGGTCGACGCGCCCCCCCGCGTGATGCTGTTCCGGTGCCAGCCAGTGCAACGAACCATAGCGCCCCAAGCCGCCCGAGTGCGCTTCGCTGACTTGCCGGCTCAGCCCGAAGTCCGATAGCCGCACATTCAAGATCGGCCCCGCTGGCGAGTCCTGCTGCGTGACAAAGACGTTTTCCGGCTTCAGATTGCGATGCACCCAGCCTTTGCGATGCATATCGCATAGGCCATTGAGAATTTGCATAATAATCTGGCGTCGATTCTCTAGAATTAAATTGGATTGCGCTTTCAGAAAATCGGAAAGGTGTTGCCCGTCTAGATATTCCGTTAAGATCCACGGCCCAAGCAGTGGATCAAGTCCGTGATCGGTGATCGGCAGGATATGGCGACTCTGCAGCTTCTCGGTGACTGCTACAGCGGTCTTGAGCTCGCCGGCCAGCAGCTTGTTTTCCAGAGAGTGTGGCTGCAAGTGCTTTAAGGCGTAGCGCTGGCCGCTCGCTAAGTCATCCACGAGCCAGGTCTCGCGATCCATGTGCTGGCTGGGCAGGCGCTTTCGGCGCAGGAAACGCCCACAGAGGATGTCGCGGTGGCCTTCAAAGCGCAGCAGGGACAGATAGGGGACGGCGCGCTCGAACAGGGCGGGTGAGGCGCGCAGCTTCTGCCAGATGTCCAGCGGCCTCGCGTGTTGAAACAGAATGACCTCTTGAGCGGCGCGGTCCATGTCGGCACGCTGCAGACGGAAGGCGTCGGGGAAGCAGTCCTGGCAGAAGGCAGCAAACTCATTCACGCTGAGCGAATCGCGCAGCAGCTTGCGCAGGGTGGCTGCGACGGGCCGGGGCGCTTCGTGCGAAGAGTGCTCTCGCTGATCCGACATGCTGATCCGCCTTAGACTATATCATTGGAATGGTGATATAAAACGAAGTAGCGTTGCGAACAACTAGCAGAATAATATCCATGCCACTATGCAGCTGTTCAAATGCTGATTCAAAAGACACGACATCGCGTACAGTGCGAGCACCGACCTGCAAAATCAAATCACCAACCTGTAATCCCGCTTGTGCAGCAGCGCTTTCGCCTTGGATTTTTTTCACCACAACAGCCCGGCCATTTGCTTCACTTACCTCAATACCAAAGCGGCGCCGGACCAAGCTGGATACATAGGCGGGATCCGCCGCATCGACGACAAGCTGCACATCGCGCTTGGCAAGGCGGATGATGACGGTCTGCCCCACCAGAAGCTGCTCGGCCATCTGGCGATACGCGGTGGCGCTGGGCGTCGGCTGTCCGGCTAGAGCCAGCACCACGTCGCCCGCGCGGATCCCGGCGCGCTCGGCCGGGCTCTTGCTTTCGACTTCGGCGATGGGCACGCCGCGCAGGCGACGATCCGGGTACAAGGCGGGGCGAATGCCAATCCAACCGCGGCGCACGCGGCCCAGGTTGACCAGATCGCTGACGATGGCGCGCACCCGGTCAACCGGAATGGCCAAGCCAATGCCGGCGCCGCCCGCGTGTACCGCCGTGTTGATCCCGATCAGCTGTCCCAGGATGTTCAGCAAAGGCCCGCCCGAGTTGCCAGGATTGATGGCGGCGTCGGTCTGAATGAAGTCCTCGTACACGCGGCGACTGGTGCGGACCGTGCGATGCAGCGCCGAGATCACCCCAGTCGTCACGGTGTGCGAAAGCCCAAACGGGTTGCCGATCGCGATCACGGTCTCGCCGATCAGCAGGTCGGCCGAGCGACCCATCTCGACGGCGGTGACTTTCTGTGCGCCGGGCTCGAACTGCAACACGGCCAAGTCAAAGGCCTGATCGGACCCCACCAGGGCCGCCGGCAGCTCGCGGCCATCGGCTAGCTGCACGCGGATGCGCGCCGCCCCGGCGACGACATGCTCGTTGGTGACGACGAAGCCGCGGGGATCGACGATGACGCCCGAGCCCAACGCCACACGGCCGGGCTGACCGTCTTCGCTGTTTTCCAGTCCCAGGAAGCCAAATGGATTGGCCTTCGGAGGTTCCTCAGACAAGACCGACACGACGGCGGGCGCGGTGCGGGCGACTGCATCCACGATCGGTGTACGTCGGGCCGCCGGCAGCAGAGCCGGGTTTTGTACGGGCGCGGCGGCGACGGGAAGAGGGGCCGGCCCAGATACCACTGGGGTTGGTGCCGATGCACACGCTGTAACAACGCTCAGGTAGGCGCCCAAAAGGCTCATGCAAAGACGGCTCGCAAGCTGGCTTTGACTGCTGATCAGCGACGGCAACTTTCGTCCACCCAGGAGCATGGAGCGATGGTATCATGAAAATTATGATTGATAGATTACATATAATCGCTCGATCAATTGGCTCCATCATTGGCCGTGGCCAGCCTGGACGACATGAGAGCTTTACGCCTCAATGGCGGCGCACGGCGCACCGGCAGTCCGCGGGGCCGCAACCGTCCAGTTTGCTTCTGCCGCCCCTTATCGCGCTGCTTTCCGGCTGCGTCAGTCCAGAAGCCTATGTGAAAAAGTCCTGCACAGAGGGAACGCTGCGCGAGTGCATGACCGCCGTCGAGAAACACCCCAAGCAGGCGGGTCAGGCCGGCGATCTGGTTCGCACGCGCTGCGATGCCGGGGGCCAGGAAGAGTGCCTGGCCGCCATGAAGCTGTATTCCCAAGCCGGCCGCGACGACGAGCTGCTGAAGATGCTGCTTGGCCAGTGCGAAAAGTCGAGCGCCGATGCCTGCATGGCCGCCGCCCTGCTATTGGTCAAAAAAGGAGACATCGAAACAGCCATCAAGGCGGTGACCATATCGTGCGTGCGCGGCAATGTCGAAGCGTGCAAGAACATCTCGGAAATGGCGCAGAAATGCGACGATGTTGAAGAATGCGGCAAAGTGGCCGACGCGATTCAAGATATCAATAATCGCGTTGACGATCCCGATGTAAAGAAAGCGCACTTTGAAGTTGTTGACAAATTATGTCACAAATACAAAGTTGCCAATAGCTGTGACAATGCTGCGGATAATTTAATGTCTAGAAAGCCACAACTGGTGGCAGAAGCATTGCAGCATTATGCATTGGCTTGCAAACTGCAGCGGGAAGCCAGTTGTAAGACCTATGTCAAGCTGATTAACGAAGTGGACGTTCTGTGTCGGGCGAACAACGCCGACGCCTGTGCCTATGTGGGTACGGTGCTGACCGGGCCCACGGAAGATCTGCCGGTGAACACCGACCTAAAGATGGGACGCGATCGCTTGCTGCGCGCCTGTCGCCTGGGCAACGCCCCGGCATGCGAGCGCTGCGCCAACTTTGTGAACTGCTGTCCCCCCGGCGAAACAAAGTGCAGGAAACACTGATACATAGCCTGCGCCCCCGCGTTGGCGTCCGCGCCAGCTTGCGCTGCGGCTGGACCCCGGCTGTCAAGAAACGGGATGCAGCTTCGTAGTGGAAGCGATGGGCCACAATATCCAAGAAGGCACTGCGTTGGGTCCGGGCTTCATCCTGAAGCGTCGCATCAAAGTCGGCGGTGTCGGCGAAATCTGGGAAGCCACGGATCGCGAGGGCAAGCCCTGCGCGGTCAAGCTCCTCAAAGAAGAGTACTGCGGCGATGCGGACATGCGCCGCCGCTTTGCCGACGAAGCCCCCCTCACGCGCAAGCTGGCGGGCCCGCACGTCGTACGCATTCTCGATTTTGGCGAGGACGCCAAGCTGCGGGCGCCGTACATCGCCATGGAACTTCTGACCGGACGCGATCTGGCCAGCGAAGCCACGGCGCGCAAGAAGGCCAAGCCCAACGAAGCGCCGTTTCGGCGCGACGAAGTCTTCCACATCTTGGACCAGATCTGCGCGGCGCTGGAAGAAGCGCACGGACAGGAAATCGCCCACCGCGATCTGACGCCGGCCAATGTCTTTGTCTGCGATCAGGAATACGGCGAAGGGCCGCTGATCAAGCTCATCGATTTCGGACTGGCCAAGCTAGGAGCCGACAAGAGCGCTGCACTGGGAACTCCGAAGTGGGCAGCGCCCGAGCAATTTACGGGCGGAGTTCCGACGGCAAAGACCGATGTCTGGGCCCTGGGTCTGCTGGCGTTTTGGATGTTCACCGGCCGCCACTATTTTCGCGCCGCCAACAAGGAGAATACGGCGGAGCTATTCGCCGAGATCGTGTCGAAGATCCAGCCCAGCGCCATGTCGCGGGCGCACGAATACGGCTGCATGGATCGGCTGCCGCCGAACTTCGATCTGTGGTTTCCGCACTGTCTGGCCAGCGCGCCTGACAAGCGCTTCGCAGATGCATCGCATGCGCGCAAAGCCCTGGCCCAGCTGCGCAATCCCGTCGAAGGTTCACAGCCGCTGTCCGGCGGCTTGTCCGGCAGCTTGTCCGGCAGCTTGCCGGGCTTCGGCGGCCGAGGTCGCGCAGCGCAGCCCGTCGGTGCTGCATCCCGCCCCGACAACCGAAGCGGTGTCGGATCCGGCAGCATGCTCGGCGAGCTCAAGTCGGCTTCGCTGAACTTGATCCAGAGCGCGCGGCGAATCCCCAGACGCAGGTGGCTGTGGCTGAGCGTGGTGCCCATCCTGGGTCTGCCGCCGCTCTGGCACGTGCTCGATCAGCGACTGGCGCGTCAGCATTGCAGCGAGTATGCCGATCCCTTGAAGCGCTCGGCGGCCAACCCGCAGGACAGCCTGGAGGCGTGCCGCAAGGCCTGCCGCAACGACGCGGGACGTCCTTGCGAGACCTACGGTGACATGCTGGTCGAATCGCATGGCGCCAGTCGGGACGTGCTCGGCGCCTATGCCGCGGCCTGCGCACAGCGACACGCCGATGCCGAGCTGTGGTCAGCCTGTTTCAAGGAAGCGGAACAGCGCCTGCTTCCGGCGGCGCAGCAAGACCCCGCCAGCGGCCAGCAGGCCCGCAAGCTGCTGGAAGACATCTGTCGCGATGCCCCGCGCAGCGGAGCGCTGGGGCGACTTCCGGCATGTCTGCGACTGGCTGAGATCTCAGACTCGGTGCGAGCACCTTCGTACTATCAAGACTCCTGCGACAAGCGGCAGGAGGGCGGCCGGGGCTGCTTTGAAATCGGGCGCCATCATGCCGCACAGCGAAGCAAGGATGCGCCGGAAAAGAGCGTCCGTTACTTTCAAGCAGGCTGTGATCAGTCCGACAGCGCATCGTGTCTGGCACTGGCCAAGGCCAGGCTGCGCGGACACGCAACAGCACTGGAAGCCGAGCCGAATTCGAAGAACTTGTTGAGCCTGAAAGAAGCGGCCTGCCGGGGCTTGGCCGATCATGAAAAGCTGTGCAAGAACAGCGACGGTTGGCAGGACACCAGCGACTGCAGCCTGGCCTTGGATGGCAAGCCGAGCAAAGCCGACCCGGCGCAAGAGCTTCGTGAAGCCTGCACCATGACCGCCGAAGAACCAGCCCAGCTTCGCGAGCTGGGCGTGCTGTACGAAAAAGGAGTCTTGGTCGAAAAAAACCTGAATCTGGCGGCTGCACTGTTCGAGCAGGCGTGCAAACGCAAGGACGCCGAAGCGTGTAAAGGGCGTGCCAAGATCGAATGCCAACGGGGCCACACCGACGTAGCCAAGCGCTACTTTGACAAGGCCAAGACCTTCGACGGATCGGTCACAGGTGACTGTCCCAGCGGCACTTCCCCGAAGCCCGTCGTGGTGGTGCCTGCTTCGCACAAGCCAGGACCCCAACCCGTGCAAAACGGCTCTGGGAAGCTAAGCGACGCAGACCAAAGCAAGCTGGACGACAAGTGTACGAATCACGACAAAGCGGCGTGCGGTAAATTATGTGAATATGGTCGACGCTTCCGCGCAACGAATCCATCAACCGCCACGTATTGCTCGATGGCAAAATAAGCCGTCTATCTGCGATGAGTACTCATCTACATATCGCGAAATCCACCGTCATTGCGGGGCGGTATGAGATCGACCAGCAGCTCAGTCGCCGCGGCGATGGCCTGCTGTACAGCGCACGCGACCTAGAGCGAGGCGAGAGCATCTGCCTGGGCATCCTGGACCGATCGATTGAGAAACAGCCCGACGTGGCGCTGCGGCTTTCGCAGGCCATGGATCGCCTGCTAGCCCTGCGCTCGCCACACTTGGTGCGCTTCTTGGCGCACGGCATCGGCAGCGACGCGGACCTGGGATCGCGGCCGTGGATCGCCATGGAACTTCTGGCGGGCGGGCAGACGCTGGAGGCGCAGATGAAGCTGCTGCCACCCCGCGGCAGCGATGCCCTGGTCCTATTGCGCCAAATCGCCCAGGGACTGTCGGACTTGCACGCCGCGAGCCTGGTCCACGGACAGCTCAAGCCCAGCAACATTTACATCCTGCGTCCAGCCGGCGAGTCGCAGCCGCACGTCAAGATCCTTGGCGTTGCCATGGGCCATATGATGCGTCTGGTGGCCAGCGACGCGTCCAGCGACGATACCGGCGCTCGCCAACCCAAAGTCACGCCCATGTGGATGGCGCCCGAGCAGGCCGAAGGCCAGGTCGCTCTGTCACCGGCCACCGACGTGTTCACACTGGGTCTATTGGCTTTTTATCTGTTTGCCCGCCGCTCGTACTGGCGCGCGGTTCCGTCGACGGACGAAGGCGAGGGCCCCGGCACGCTGGCCATTTTGAACGAAGTCCTGGCGCGTTCCTTGGTGCCGGCTTCAGCGCGGGCGCGGGAATTTTCCGTCGAAAACCGGCTCCCGGAAGGATTTGATCACTGGTTTGCGCGCTGCGTGCATCGTCAGCCGCAGCAGCGATTTCCCGACGCCGCTGCGGCCTTGCAGGCCATGGATGAACTGCGACCGCGAAGAACATACAGTGGCGCGCAGTCCTTCTTGGTGGCCGCCTCAGCGCTGAGCCCCGCACAGAAAAGTACGCCCAGCGATGGGCCAGGCGGGCCACTTAGCGGATCGTCGTCCCGATCTCCCGGTTCGTCGGGCCGGCGGCATCCGCTGCGACGCAGACTGCTCATCTTGGCGCCGATCTTGCTGCTGGTCCTCGTCGGCATGCTGTGGGGTCTGGGCCAGCTTTCGCCGTGGCTTTCGGCAAGGCAGTGTGAAGCGCTGCTGGCGCGCGGCCTTGTTCCCGTGGCCTATCCAGAGGACGCGGCACGATCCTGCGGAGTCTCGTGTGATCGAGGACGCGGCGCCCATTGCCGGCCCTTTGCCGACTGGCTGTTGGCCAAAAAGGCGCGCGGGCCACAGAGCGCGGAAGTGGCGCTGGTGGCCTATCAAAAAGGCTGTGCCGTACGCGATCGGCCGGCCTGTCGCCGAACTGCCGAGCTACTCGATCCCGACTCGGCTTCGCCCAGCCAAGAAGTGCGGCATGACGTCGTGCGGGCGCGACACCTGTACGAGCAGGCTTGCGATCTGGACGACGTTGCGGCGTGCAAGCGGGCAGGCCAGCTGCTGATGCAAGAGTCAACAAGCATGCCCGAGGCTGACCGTTTCGATCGCGTCGTTGCGCGCTTGGGCAAAGCATGCAGCGGCGGCGATCTGGTGACCTGCGTCGATCTAGGCAAGCGACAGCTACACGGAAACGGCCTGCCCAAAAACGCGATCGCTGCTGCCGGTTTGTTTAAGCAAGCGTGTGATGCCGGCAGCGCCTCGGGCTGCTTTGAGCTGGCGCGGCAGCAGTGGCAGGGGCTGGGGGTGGCTCGCGATCGCGAGAGCGCTGCTCTGTTGTTGCGCAAAGCCTGCGAAGGTCGGCATGACGAAGCGTGCATGGCCGGCCTGTTGTCCCGACTGACACTGACCGGTGATCAGTCGCTGAGCCCTGGCGAGCTGAGCCAGCTTCGTCAGGCGTGCGAGAGACGGAACGAACAAGTCTGCACGCTGCTCGGATTGATTCGCTTGCGCGGCTGGGGGCCACCTGCCGACACCCGGCAGGCCCTGGAACAGTGGCAGAACAGCTGCCGCGGCGGCAGCAGCGTGGCCTGCATGGCGGCGCTGGTGCTCTTGGAAAGCGACTGGTCGACGGTGAAAAGCGCAGCGCAGGCAGCGCAGTGGCGCCAAGGATCCTGCCGCGATCCCGATCTTTGTGTGTCCCCGATTCCTGACCTGACAGCGGCTCGCAGCAAGAGCGAGGCTCTGTTCAACGCCGCCAGCGATGAGTGCATGGCCGGCCAGCCAGCGGCGTGTCTGAAGGCAGCCCGCCTCAGCGAACGCCGAGGGGATCTGCGCCGCGAGCGCGAACGGCGTGACACGTTGGATTTGTATCAGCGAGCCTGCAGCGGAATGGTCTTTGATGCCTGCATCCGCGGCGGCCTCTTGGGCTATTGGGCAACGCGGCAGCCAGCGCAGACCAGCCCGGCCAGCCGGGGGTCCGATCCTCCTCGCCAACCCCGAGGAACCGACGCGCCGAGCAAGGACTGCACCCGCGACAAGACGCGCTGCCCACCACCATCGCCGTCCTCTCGGCCGGGTGCTTCCGCGACAAGTGATGCCGATGTCTTTCACTGCGGCAACGCGGAAACGTGCGTGAACATGGGTGTGTTTTACAAGAACGGCTTGCAGAACCTGCCTCGCGATCCGGCCCGTGCGGCGCAGGCGTTCCGTCAGGCCTGCGAGCTCAACAACGCGGAAGGCTGTTTCCGACTGAGCCTCATGCTGCGTCAGGGCGACGGTGGCAAGCGCGATGCGGCGATGGCTCAGAAGCTGTTGGAGCAGGCCTGCCGCTTCTCCTATGCCCAGGCCTGCGGTCTTCTGGTCAGCGATCAAGAAAGTGCATGTCACGCCGGTCAGGCGCAAAGCTGCGTCCGCGCTGGGCTGCACTTCCTACGCGGCGATGGCGTGCCGCAAGATGTCACGCGGGGCAGACAGCTGTTGCGCCAAGGCTGCAGCAAGCAGCGCATCGAAGGCTGTGAGCAGCTCGGCGCTGAACCGCCCAGCCCGGCCCGCACCGAAGCCCCGCGCGAACCTGCCCCCGGCCTTTCTCCCAGCTTCGCCACGCCGCCTGAGCACTAGGCGCAAGCGGCCTGACTCAGAACGGCAGCTTTCCAGTGACGACGTCACGCCACATCGCCCAGTCCCCGATGAAGCTATAGCGCGGGTACTTGAACGTCGCGGGCCGGTTCTTCTCAAAGAAAAAGTGACCCACCCACGCAAAGCCATAGCCGATGGCGAGGCCCGACAGCACACGACTGGGTCGTCCCTTGCCGACGCCGAGCGCGCCGGCAATACCCGACAAAGCCCAGGCGGCACCGATCGTGCTGCCGACCACGTGCAGGCGACGGCAGGTGCGGTTCGCGTGTTCCGAAAGATAGTAGGGGTAGAACTCGGCGAAGCTGGCGAAGTGCCTCGGTGTATCCATGGGAGCACATTGTAGCTGTGGGCCGCGGCGCAACGCGATACGCTTGCGCAGGGGGAGCACGATGAACGGCTTGGCTTGGCTGCTCGCGGGGTGCGTCGGACTGGTTGCCAGCGGACTTGCTGGGCCCAACTTCGCAGAGCCAGCCAGCGCCCAGGCGGCGCCTCTGCGGGTGGTGGGTCGGGACTTCGTGGATGCGCAAGGCGGCGTCGTCATCCTGCGCGGCGTCAACCTAGCCGGAGAGTCCAAAGTTCCGCCGTTTCGTCATGTGCGCTCGCTGGCCGATCTCGATCCTCTGCCGGGCTGGGGCGTCAACGTCGTGCGCCTGTTGTTCAACTGGGAAGCGTACGAGCCAAGCCCCGGATCGTATGAGCCGGCATATCTGGCCCACGTGACGCAGCTTGCCGATGAGCTCTGGAAGCGCGGGATCTATGTGCTCGTCGACATCCATCAGGATGCGTTTTCACGCTTCAACATCTCGGGCTGTGGCGATGGGTTTCCGCGCTGGGCCCTGCCTTCCGATGTTCGCCCGCAGACTCCTGACAATGGTGCGGCCTGCAGCAACTGGGGACTGCGGATGATCTTCGATGCCGAGATGCATCGCTCCTTCGCTGCCTTTCATGGGAACAAAAACGGAGTCCGCGATCGCTATCTGCAGATCCTGTCCCGGCTCGCTCATCACTTTCGCAGCCACCCCGGTGTGATCGGCTTTGACCCCATCAACGAACCATGGGGCGACGAGAAAAAGGACTTGCCTGCCCTGTATGCCGATGCCGAGCGGGTCATCCGTCGCGAGTTCCCCGAGGCCATCCTGTTTATCGAAGGCCACGCGCTAACCAATAGCGGCCTTGTGGGATCCGCCCTGCCCCGCCCCGCGTTTAGCAACTTTGCATACGCCCCTCACTACTACGATGCAGGGGTCCTTATTGGGCGTGTCTATTCTGGCCTCACCCTGCCGGCGGACACTGCTTTTTCCTTTTTTGATCACAAGACCGCCGAGCTGTCGGCGCCGCTGTTCTTGGGCGAGTATGGCGCCCCCGGTGATACCCGTGGAGCCGATTCCTATTTGACCCTTTTGCATCGCCACTTGAACCAGCGCTTCGCATCGGGCACACAGTGGAACTATACGCCGGGCTGGGACCGCAGCCGTCGCGACGGCTGGAATCACGAAGATCTCTCGATCGTCGATGACGCCGGTCAACTGCGCCCTGGCCTGTTCCGCCCGCGGCCATATGCCCAGCGCATCTCGGGCGTGCCGCGGCTGCTTGCCGTACGCGAGTCATCGCCCATCGCGCCATACATCATCGAAGTGGCCTGGGATCACGATCCACGACGGGGGCAGACCCTCCTATTTGCCCCGCAAAAGCTCTTTTCAGGTCGCCCACCCAGCCTGCTACCAATCATCGAGGTTGAAGGCAGCGGCTTGTCCTGTCGCTATGACCGCGATGGCTGGACACTGCGCTGTGCGTCGGACCGCAGTGGTCCCAAGAAAGTCACGGTTCGTTCCTGTCTTTCCCTCGGCTCTCTCTGCCTGTAACACCGTGGAAGGGATCCGATGAATCGCCTGCGTGCGCTCTTATCGCCTCCGCCACCGGCTCCGGCGGTGCCACCCGAGCAGGTTCCGATTTTGTTTCGCGCCTGGAGATTCCGTCAGATCTCGGCCCTGTTTGTCGGGTATGCCGTGTTCTATTTTGTTCGCAAGAATCTGCCGGTCGCCATGCCCGACATGAACCGGGCCCTGGGAATTGGCACCGCACAGCTTGGTCTGTTCCTGACGCTGCACGATCTGCTGTACGGCGTCTCAAAGTTCGGCAACGGCATCCTCGCAGACCGCAGCAACCCGCGATACTTCATGGCCGCTGGACTCTTGTTATCCGCGCTGGCCAATCTGGCTTTCGGGCTCTCGTCCAGCGTCGCCATCTTGGGCCTGTTGTGGTTGGCCAATGGTTGGTTTCAGGGCATGGGATTCCCACCGTGCGCACGGATCTTGTCCCACTGGGTAGCGCCCCCGGACCGCGGAGTCATCTGGGGAATCTGGAACAGCTCGCACCAAGTCGGAGCTGCGCTGATCTTTGTCTTTGCCGGGGCCCTGGTCAGTCACGCAGGCTGGCGTGCGGGCTTTGTGGTGCCGGCGCTCTGCGCCCTGGTGGTCAGCGCCTATCTGGCGAACCGTCTGCGCGACACACCCGCATCTCTAGGCCTGCCCGCCGTGGCTGAATCAAAAGACCCGCCGCCTTCCCTGCCTGCCGTAACCGGGCCAAAACAGGAATCTGGATCAGGCAATCAGGAATCCGTGGGCAGCACACGGAATGAAGATTTTCATTCCTATTTGCAGGATCATGTATTCGGGAATCCGGCGCTCTGGTTCCTTTGTCTCGCGAACCTCTTTGTCTATGTCATTCGCTATGGCGTGATGAACTGGGCCCCCATGTATCTGTCAACGGTCCGCGGCCAAAGCCTGCTGCATGCCAGCGGGAGCCTCGCCGGGTTCGAGATGGCCGGACTGGTGGGCGCCTTGGCGGCCGGCTGGTTGCGCGATCACGCCTTTTCTGGACGCTGCGCGCACCTTGCGGCGGGGTACATGCTGGCTTGTTCAGCGGCGCTGTTCGCCTTTTGGAAGCTGCCTGGGGGGAGCACGTTTCACTCGGCGGCGCTACTGCTGCTGATTGGCTTCTGCATCTATGGTCCACAGTTCTTGGTCGGGCTGTGTGCGGCCAGCTTGGTCGGGCCGCAAGCTGTCGCCACGGCCATTGGTCTTACCGGACTGTTCGGCTATGCCAGCAGCGCCGTGTCCGGCCTGGGCTTTGGCTTTCTGGTCGCCCGCTCAGGCTGGGATACGCCGTTCCTCGTCATGATCGGGGGCGCTATCGCCGCGGCTGTCTGCTTTCTGGTGCTCGCTCCAGCCGAGCGCAGCCGGCGTTTTCCGTAGTCATTGCTCAGGTACGCGGACCCGCGCAACCTGCCCACCGCCTACCTGTCGATCGAGTCAAGAAACATTTCTGCAACGACGCTGGCAATCGACGTTCCGGCAAGAGTGTCAGCGTGTTACAGTCGCTGCGGGGAATTTTCTGTGTGCGACGCGACAAGCCTCAGCACCCGGCTGCTTTGCGGTGTGACACGCGGCAGCCGATGGAGCCTGGGAGAGAGCACGTCTTGTGGGCGGGCTGGGGCGGTCGTGTGTCCGGCACCATGGTTGACTGCACTGGTCTGCTTGCGGCTTCTATGCAGCGGCCCCGTGGGCGTGACAGAAGTGAACGCGGCAGAAGACACGCAGACTCGTCCCCCCGTTGTCGCCAGCCATCGCCCGCTCAGCGAAGACGAGGCCGTGTTGATTGCGCTGCGCGACAATCCACAGCTTCGCTTGTTTCGCATCGAGCGCGACGTTGCAGCGGGTCAGATCATCACGGCCACTGCGCTTTCCAATCCCTCGCTGGGCGTGGAAGTCCTGCACGTGCAGTCGCCTGATCGGCTGGGCCTGGAGCTGGCGCTCAAGTGGACGCCGCCGCAGCCTGTCGAGTGGCTGGCTCGTCGCTCGCAGGCTCGGGCGCGGCAGGCCGAGGTCAACTTTGAGATCGCCGAGAGAGAGTGGGCGCTCGCCACGGAAGTCCGCATCGCGCATTCCACGCTGATCGAGCTGCTGGATCAGCGGCGCATGGGCGAGCTGGCCTTGGGTCTGCGCAAGCGCCTTTCGGCCGCATCCAAGACCCGCACGCACCGCGGTGCAGTGACCCGCTTGGATCTCAACCTCGTCGAGCTGGCCCAGATGTACGCGCAGCGCGACCTCGATGAGCTCGACGTACGCCTGCAACAAGCGCAAAGCGGGCTGCAGCTGCTCTTGGGCGTGACCTCCGCCACGCCCATTCCAGTGCTCGGCAGCCCAATGGGTCCCATCATTCCCCTTGCCGAGACCAACCCCGAGCCGCTTTCCCAGCAAGCGCTGGCGACGCGCCCGGCGCTGCAGGCAGCCTATGCCCGTATCAAGCAGCGCAATCAGGCGATTCGTATCGAGACCACGCGCCGCTATCCATGGTTCACGTTCAAAGGCGCATACCGTGAGAACGCCATATCGAGCTATCCGCACGATCTGCAGCTTGGGCTGGATCTGTCCGTGCCTGTCTTGAACACCAACGCCGGGCCGATCAAAGTGGCCGAGGCTGAGCTAGCACGCGAGCAAGCTTCGGTGCTCGCCTTGGTGCAGCAGATTACCCAGCGGGTATACGCGGCCTGCGCAGAGCTCAACATTCGCCGCGGCATCCTTCTGCGCTTCACGCAGGACGTGCTGCCCAGCTTGCAAGAGCACGAGCGCTTGCTGGAGGTCGCCGCGCGTGGTGCCGAGATCGATCTGGTCGCACTGCTGAGTGGAGAAGAATCCGTGCTGCGCAGGCGGCGCGATCACAGCGACGCTCGCCTGGCCTATCGTCGCGCTCAGCTGCAGCTCCAGGCAGCCGTTGGTCGGCCTGCGGAGGGACGATGAGCACCGTACAGACCTCGTTTGAGCGCTTCGAATTCAAGTACTGGATGAGCCACGCTCAAATGCAGCAGTTCTTGTCGGGCTCTGCGGCGTTTCTCAAGCGCGACGACCACGCAGAAGGTGGGCAGCACAACACGTCGCTGTATCTCGACTCGCCGCGCCTTGATTTCGCACGTCTGCATATGGAGAAGGCACCGGACCGCTTGAAGCTGCGCATCCGCGTCTATGGCCGCCCGCCGAACGAGCCAGCCTTTGTCGAGATCAAGCGCAAAGCCAAAGCCGTGACGTTGAAGCAGCGAGCCGTCGTGCCGCTTGCAACCTTGCCGAGCCTGCTGCGCGGTGAGATCCCTTCGACGCTAAAGCTCACCAACGCGGAACAGCAAAACACACTGTCCCAGTTTCTCTACTTGATGCAGGTCTATCGTGCAGAGCCGCAGCTTTTGATCACCGCGCGGCGCCAAGCCTTCGCATCGATCGATCCCAGCGAGGGACTGCGCCTGACGCTGGATCACGACATCTGTTATCAGCCAGCGCGCGGACCCAGCTTGTTTGGCAGCGAGCGGGCTTGGATCAACCTGTGTGGAGTCAGCACGTATGTTGCGCCCGCCACCACGTTGATGGAGGTCAAGTTTCGCTATCGCGCACCGGTCTGGCTGGGCGACTTGATCCAGAGCTGCGATCTGCGACGCAGTCGCTTCTCCAAATACATCGCGGCGGTACAGCACGAGGCGTTTGGCCGGGAAGGTGTGGCCAGTCTCGCTCGTACACCCAGCTCGCGCTGGTTCAAGGACCTGGGATCTCTGCGAGGAGGACGCTGAGTGGACACGCGCGTCGGTTGGGAGCTTACGCTCGCAGCGCTGCTATTGGCATTCGCGCTGTCCATGACCGTTTCTTGGGTATACAGCGCAACGTATCGTGGCCTCTCGTATGTGCGCAGCTTCGCGATCATGCTCGCAGTGGCCGGCATCGTGTCAGCCCTGGTTATGCTCGCAATCGGCGACGAGATCGCACGTGGCCTGGGCTTGGTTGGGGCCATCGCCGTGATTCGCTTTCGCACCTCGCTGAAGGACACGCGCGATCTCATGTTTGCCTTTGCGGCGCTGGCCATCGGCATTGCCTGCGGCACCTTGGCCTTTCCCGTTGCCATCTTGGGCACGGCGGTGTTCTGCGGTGCCGTCGTGTATCTGAGCCTGTCGCAGTTCGGGTCGCGCCAGCCATTCAACGCGATCCTGCGCTTGCAAGTTCCGGCCAACGATGAGTCCAGCGGCCAGGTGCAGCGCGTTCTCAAGCAACATGCTCCGGGCTTCCTGTTGATCCATCTGCGCGATCTAGGAGAACAGCTGCAAGAACACTCGTATCAAGTGCGCCTCGGTGATCAGCGCGAACGCGAGCAGCTTCTTTCTGCGTTGGCCGCCATCTCTGGCCTTCGTGCAACCAACCTGTTGATGCAAGACAGCGCGCTGGAGCCCTGACGTGTCGATTCGTTCGCTTGTACCCAAGCTGCTAACGCTGCTGCTCATCGCGGCAGCCGCGATCGGGTTCTGGACCTTGTCGAATGGGATGAACGCTGGCTCGGCCGCCATCATCGCGTTCGCCGAAGAGCGCTTGCATCAAGTGGGATCGCTACAGGGAGGTCGCATCAAGACCCTGCACGTGAGCACGGGGCAAAGCGTGCGGGCCGGCGACATTCTGGCTGTGCTGGACAATCGCCCCCTGGAGCTGGAACGCGATCGACTGCGAGCGCTGCTAAAGCAGGCAGAGGCGCAGCTTACGGCGCAGCAAGACATCGAGCGGACCCAGCTTCAGCGCAATCAGCTGCAGGCAGTCCGTTTGCATGCCGACGAGCAGCGCACACGCGCAGAGCTGCGCGAGCTGAACAAGCGCGTGTCCCGTCTGAAGTCTCTGCAAGCCGAGCAGCTCGTGCGGGCTGCCGATGTCGAAGCAGCCCGACAACGACAGCAAGCGTTGGCGGCGGACTTGGCGACGCGTCCCACGGGATCTGTGCGCACGCTGTCCATGATGGGACTGCGACCCCGGCCCGCCAGCGAACAAGAGGCTCGCCTGGACGATCGCATGGCCCCCTTTCGCGCGGCGCTTTCGGTTCACCAAGCTTCGCTGCAGCAAGTTGAACAAGAGCTCAATGAGCTAACGGTACGCGCGCCGGTCGATGGAGTCGTGAGCATCCTGGTGCAGCAAGTTGGCGATGTGGTGCGCGCCGGGATGCCCATCGTGACGCTGGTCTCATCGCGCCCTGGATATGTCGTCGGCTATGTCCCAGAGCGCCAGAGCCGACGCTTGACCGTCAGTCAACGCGTGGGCCTGCGACGTCACGCGTCGTTCGGTGGACGAATCGATGCGCAGATTGTGGCGCTGGCCCCCAATCTGGAAGCGGCTCCACCACGCTTGTCCGCAAAGCTAACGCTGCCCTTCTTCGTGCGCCGCGTGGTGATTCGCATAGACCAGCCACACGTCCTTGTGCCGGGCGAGAGCTTCTATGTCTCGCTGCACTGAAACACGCCGGGGAGGCACAGCACCAAAGAAAGCTGCGTATGTGCATCCCTTCTCTTTGTGATCTTGCACCGTTGAAGGGTCGCCCTGCGCTGGCTTGCCTCGCGGCGCCGCGAGGCTCGATTCCCGTCGGACAGCATGCGATACTGGCAAGACCATTTCTCTTACTCTTTACGACGAGGCTGCGCTATGAATCAGCACCTACTTCGCATTCCAATCACAGGCCTGATGCTTGCGACCCTGACCGCCTGTGGCTCCACGGATTTTGGAGCCGGCGGAGTGCTCAACAAAGCCGTGCGCATTTCCGAGGTGATGTATCACCCCGTGGATGAGAACGCGCCCGAGGACAATCACGAGTTCGTCGAGCTGTACAACCACTCTGGCGCTGAAGTCGATCTGTCCGACTGGAAGCTCGCGGGCGATATTCAGTACACATTTCCGTCGGGAACACGACTTGCTCCGTACAGCTATCAGGTCATCGCCAAGAAGCGCAGCGCGCTCTCGGCCATTGCCAGCTATGGCCTTTCGGAACCACAGCTCTTGGGGGACTACGCCGGAGAGCTCGACAACAGCGGCGGCACCGTCCTTCTGCACGACGCCAGCGGTAACGTCGTGGATGGACTCAAGTACGACGACGAGTTCCCGTGGCCCATCGGCGCGGATGCGCTGGGTGCGGATGACGAGTGGCTGGCGCGCTTGCCGACGCCGCTTTCCAAGGCCCCCTATCAATATCGCGGACGCTCGCTTGAACGCGTCTCGTTCGATGTCGGATCCGATGAGATCTCAAACTGGATTCCATCGCCGCTTGAGGGACCAAGCCCTGGGCGTCTCAACAGCATGCAGGGCGTGCCTCCGACCATCGTGCAAAGCAAGGTTCTGCGCTGGTCAGGAAATGGCGTGTTCATTCGCTCTGCCGACACCGTCAAGATCGTCATCGGTTTCTCGCAGCTTGGTTCCTTCCGCGATCCCAAGCTTGAGTACTTTGTCGACGATGTGCAGAAGGTTAGCGAGCCCATTGCGGTTGTGCCGCTTGAGCTCAACAACGGCACGTATGAAGCATCGCTGCCCGCGCAGCCTGACAACTCAATCGTGCGTTATCGCATCCTCGCGGACGTGGGCGCAGGACAGGTCGTGGTCTCGCCGCGCCCGTCGGATCCCATGGCCTGGTGGGCGTATTTCGTAACCCCGCCCATCAACACGCAGGCCCCGCTTTACCAGCTGTTCATCAAGAAAGAGGACTGGAACCAGCTATACGACAACACCAACTTCGCAACCGATGATCGGCGCGTCACACCCGGCGGCTCAGCGCCCAATCGCTGCACTCCGCGGCCCAGCTGGGACGCGCAGGTGCCCGCGGTGTTCGTCTACAACGGCATCGTCTATGACACGTTTGCGCGCTATCAAGGCAGCCGCTGGAATCGACTGAACGGCGTCGGTTTCAACCCCGCTTTGACGACCATCAATCCGCTTCCCGACCGCCCCAGCAATCGCGTGTTGAGCTGGAAGATCGACTTCCCCGACTACGCACCGCTTGAGAACAAGCGACAGAAAGTGGTCCTCAACAAGATGAACCAGGCCTGCCCTGGTCTCGACGATGCCTTGGGCCAGCGCCTATACGGCGACCCAGCCATCGGCATCCCCGTGCAGCAGATCCGCTTTACCCGCTTCCACATCAACGGCGGCTACTACCACTACATGATGGATGGCTCATCGTCCGACGGTAAAGCACAGCGACTGGGACACCGACGATCCCATGACGATCCCCGCACGATCCCAAACGAAGGCATTGTGGGGATGCCGTTACCGCAATCGCAGCCTGCCTAGGCGACCGCTCACCCGCGTGACGAAAGACAGCGCGCGTGCTGGCCTGAGATCGCAGCCTGCCCACGATGCGCGATGACACGACCGCGTTTCATGGACGGGCGGACGTGGCGCTGGCACCGACGCTACGTCATAAGCGATGTGGTTCAAGAGCGGCAGCCCACGCGGCGTCGCGCTTCCTATGCTTCGTGATCCACCCAGCGGGCGAGGGCTCGATGAATCACCACCATGGCGCCGCGGCTGGCGAGACGCAGAAGGAGGCGGATCATCGTCGGACTCGCGGCGGGGCTCGCTTCGTCCGCCTCGCCTGCAGCGGGGGCAGCCGACGGGGCAGCGACCACGGAACGACCTTGGGGCGGCGATGGAGCCAGATCCTGTGTGGGGGCCGATGCATCCAGCGCGAACTCAATGGTGGCGGCCTCGCCGTGCTGCTCGATCTTGGCGTGCGGCGACAGCGAGTCGATCAGCGCTCGCATCGGCGAGTTCGTGGCCAGCACCTCACAGCGAAACGCACGCACGCCACGCTCCCGCGCCGCTTCCGCCAGGCGCTCGCAGAGGATCCGGCCCAGCCCGCGCCCATGCAGGCGATCGATCACCACGACCGCCGGCTCGGCGATGTCCGGTTGCTCGGCCGAACGCACGAAGCGCGCGATGCCGACCCCGCTTTCCTTCCCCGCGCCATCGACGCAGAGCGCGCCCAGCGCAAAGTGCCGCTCGTGATCCAGCTCGGTCAGATAGGCCAGCTCGCGATCCGACAGCCGCGCCTTGCTGGTCAGAAAGCGGCGATAGCGCGACCGCAAAGACAGCGCCGCAAATCCCCCGCGCACAAGCTCTTTGTCCGTCGGCCGCAAGAGCCGCAGCAGCACCCGCGTCCCGTCTGTCAGCACCACTTCTTCAGCGTACCGACTGTCAAACCGCCGTACCGGATCCACGCATCGAGCGTAGCTGGACCCGCCGGCCCGTCCTAGCGCCATGTCATGGCAGCCGCCGGCCCCATGTCACGACGCGGACGCTACCTGGCGGGACTCGCACCACATGCGCACGGCCCAGCCCATCGCGACCCTGTGCAGCGCCGACGGAATCCCGGCGTGCTCTATTGTTTCATAAACGCCGGATTGGAACGCAGAATATGCGTAACTGTCGCTTGATCGGCATCATCAATCATCAAAATACCCTGAATTTTAAATCGGCTATTTCGCAACAATTGATTCACACCCTCGCCGGATGTCCAAGGTTGATATCGCTTATTTGAATAGCTCGTATGATTCACGCGCAAGCATGTATATGATGGAACATCAGGAACGTGCATAGCCGCAGCCTTGACCAGTGCTATTTTCTTTGCATTATCATCATCCCTGGACAAGTACTTGCTTGATATATTGCAATATTTATCTTGAAGATAGATATGCAAATGTTCTCCCACATCGATTAGTGACCCGGCCGTGGCACCCGCAGCCTGCCAAGCGCTGATATCGCAGAACCCCTTTACACGAGAAGCAAGTCGCTCCATCACCAGGACGCGTCCACGCAGCTCGCCCACTGTCGGCCAGGTCTGGCGCTTGCGCGTGAAGTAGAAGAACCGCGGGCTGCCAAAGCTGCCGAAGCGCTTTTCAATCAGATCCTTGACTTCGGGGGCACAGTCACCGGGAATATGTGGATATCCTTGCTGTTGAAACATAAGAATCACAAACTCATTTGAGTTGCGATCCAGCCACCAGCGCACATCCGCAAGGACCTCATCCAAGTTTTGATCGTTCACTGCGGCCGGGCCGTGAAACATAGTTAGTTCACGACCCCATGAGCTCTTCCAGCCGATTCGCAGATCAAGAACCCGGATTCCAATATTAAGCTGCTGAAGAAAATTCAGACGCTGTGCCCAGGTAAACGGCGGCCAGTCCAGGTCATCATCGTGTGTCCAGGACGCCGCATCATGCGTTCCGGGGATGGCGAGGCGATTGATTTCAATGCCGTCTCGGATTTTCGATACCCAGTCTATTGACATAGAAGACCTCTGTTGATTGAGCGAGCGATGCCGACTGGCTCGGGCCGTGTGCTAGGCCCAAGCCAAAAGTGGCGAGCCGCTGGGCCCGCGCCTCAGTCGGCACAGCCAGGCAGCGTGCCGACAACCTGCTGCTGGATGCCCTGAGCGTCTGCCACAAGGAAGCTGCGTTCGTCTTTCCAGCATGGGGGACCCCTGTGCATCGGATTCGAGCAGATCATTTTCGCACGCCGCTGACCGCAACATGCGCCGGATGTGGCACGCGATGCTGCGAGACAACGCGAAGATCGCAGAAGCGCTCGCACATCGCGGATCTAGCTGTGGCCTAGAAGCGCAACCGATCCAGCTCGCCCTCAAGAAAGTCCGGTGCCAGGTGCGCATAGACCAGCGTCATCTCGATCGAGGCGTGTCCCAAGATCTTCTGCAGCGCCAAGATGTTGCCGCCGGCCATGACGTAGTGACTGGCAAAGGAATGGCGCAGGATGTGAAACGGGTGCGCCACTTCGCGCAGTCCGGCCGCGCGCCACACCTTGGGCAGTCCGAGCATGGTCTGCCCGGTGAGGGCCCCTCCTCGCTTGCCCGCAGGCAAGACCACGCCGTCGATCGAGCGTGGGCACTCCGCGCGCCACGCACGCAAGAGCGGCACCAGCACAGCCGGAAGCCGAAGATGCCTCGCCTTGTTGCCCTTGGGCGCACGCTTGTAGCTGCGAGCAACGGTCAGGCGTCGGGTTTCTAGATCCAAATCGATCCAGCGCAAGCCAAGCAGCTCTCCCTTGCGCATGCCAGTGTAGATGGCCAGGTGAACGGCGACTTGCAGCATGCGGCCGGCGCAGTCAAGCGCTGCTGCGGCCTCCACCGCATCGAGCAGACTGCGCAGCTCCTCACGACTGAGGAAGTCGAGGCTGCTCTCTGCCTGTGGACGCTCAACACCCACGCACGGACTCTTTTCGATCAGCCCCTCTTTCACCGCCCAGGAAAACGCGGTGGCCAAGTAGTTGAGGCTCAAGCGCACGGTTGCCGGGGCCCACTGTCGCCGCAGGGCGTCGCGAGCCTTTTCCACATCACTGAGAGTGACTTGATCGGCCCGCCCTTTGAGCAGCGGAACAACGCGATTGAGCGACATGCGCGCGTGGTAGCGATAGCTCGTGATGTCCTTGATTCGCGGCCGACTGTATTCGGTCAGAAAGCGCTCCGCGAGCTCGTCGACCGAAAGCGGATCGGTCTTTCGCTTGGCCATGCCCGCTTCACCGCGAGCGACCCGCGCCTCGATCTCAAGGAGCATGCGCCGCGCATCGGCATGCGAGGTCTGCCGACTGGCGAGCGTGCGCCGCTTTCCCGCCTCGTACCAGCGCAGCGTGTAGCCTCCATGCCGCTTGACGATATCCCCCATCAGAGCACCGCGTCCGGATCGTACCACGCACGCCCGATCCCATGGCGATCCCACGACGAACCAAAGCGGCCCGTCGGAACGCCCCCGAGTCCGCGAGGTAGGACCGCAGCACACCGTCGGAAGTGCTCTAGACGATTGGGCTTTTTTCCAAGGCTCTCGGCCCTACCACTACATGATGGACATCGAGCACATCGATGGCGACATGATCAGGCGGTACGTTGCGCCGGGCGAGCGCATGGGTGACCTGCTGAAGTCGGACGGCAATGCTGGCCCCAACGACATCGAGGGCCCATGGGGGACGGGCGACGCCAGGCCTCTTGCGGCAAACCCCTCGTGCCCGATGTGGTCGGTCGATAGTCGCTATGCGTTTACGTACCAGCGACTCACCAACAAGTGGGAAAACAACGCGGCGATCCGCTCGCTCATCGAACAGCTCGCCATGCTGCGCACGCAGGCCATTTCATCGGGTGACTACAGCCAGGTGCGCACGTTCCTTCAGACCAACTTCGACTTCCAGAAGCTCATGGACTACATCGCCATTCGCAACTGGGCCGAGACCTGGGATGACGTCTTTCACAACTACTTCCTATATCGCCGAGTCAGCGACGGTAAATGGGTGATCATTCCGCAGGACAAGGATCTGGAATTTGGCGAGTTCCACGGCTGGGCCACGGGCAAGTCGTTCTTCATCGGTGAAGAAGGAAACATCGACAACCGCTTGGGCTGGCATATCTGGAAAGACGCATTCATCAAAGCGTTTCGTCCTGAGTTACTCGCGCGCATTCAGCAACTATCGACGACGGGCGTGCTCAATCCCGCGTCGTTCCGCAGCAAGGTCGACGAAGCCGCCGCGACGTTTAGCTTGGCCGACTACATGGCGTCGCCGGCCGCAGCCAGCGTCTGCAACTTCGCCACCGAGCTCAACAACCTGCGCAACTTTGGCCCGTGCCGCAGCAAGGACATCAGCGACGGCATCGATCCCACGACCTGCCCCGCAGCAAGTTGCGGTCTAAAAGGCGACTACTACCAATCGAGTACGACAGACATGACGCGCAGCTTTGCCACGGCGACGCTGCGCATGACGCGCACGGACTCGCTGATCAACTTCAACTTTGGCGCCGGCAGTCCAGGCGGCACCGTACCGGCCGACGGCTTCCAAGTGCGCTGGACCGGCACGATCATTCCCAAACACAGCGAGCTCTACACGTTCTATACGCAGAACGATGACGGCGTGCGCTTGTGGGTGAACGGCACTCTGCTGATCGACCGCTGGGCCGTACAAGCGGGTGCCGAATTCAGCGGCACCATCAACCTGACCGCAGGCCAGCCGGCGACGGTCGTCATGGAGTACTTCGACGCAACGGGCAACGCCGCTGCTCGTCTGCTGTGGTCCAGCGCAACGCAGTGCAAAGAGCTCGTCCCGCGGTCGCGCATGCGGCCGATGTAAGCGAGCGGCCGCGGTCCCCTATGGCTTTCGCCTATCTTGAACGAGGAGCAATGCATCATGTTTGAGCGTCCGCCATCCTTCCCTGCGTTGACAAACCCATCGGCACTTTCGCGCGTGCGCAGTGCGCGTCCCTGGCAGCGCCTGGCGGGACTAGCCGTGCCTGCGCTGCTCGGCAGCGCGGCCTGCAACAACAGCCCGATGACGGGATCTGAAATGGACATGGCTGGCCCGATGTACCAATACAAGCCAGCGACGATCCATCAGATCGACACCGACCCTGGTAACGGACCCTATGGCAACGCACAGCGCGTTGTTTTGGATCGCGTGGTCGCAGTCACCAAGGTCGACAAGTATGTGAACTCGGCCAATCAACAGTGCCGATATCAAATGTGGATTCAGGATCCTGCCTGTACGACGCCGCCATGCGGCATGGTGATGAAAGCGATTGGGCCGATGGCGCCGTTCCCAAATGCCAGCGGCAGTGACTGCCCAGCGAAGACCAGCAGCGGCACGTTGCTCGCCGACATCAGCAAAGACGACAACCTGCGGGTGTGGGGGAAGCTGGTCTTCGAAGTAGACAGCACACAGCCGATGACGGTCGTCGAGCATCAGCTGTTTATTGAAAAGATCGAGGTGCTGACCAAGGACGCCATGATCACGCCGGTCACACTCAGCGACTCGGCCATGTACAGCCAGTTCGTGACGCACTTGGGCATGACCTGGAACAAGTACGAGGGCATGTTGATCACGCTGCAGCCAACGGCCGGAACACTGCAGGTAACGGCATTTGACGGCAGCGGGTTCACAACCATGCCGGGCAACACAACCTGGGGCGATACGTTCGACAGTGACTACTATCCATCGGGCGCGGCGACATTCCCGACGGTTGGTTCGATGTGGAAAGCGATCTCGGGCGTCGTATCGACGCGACATGGAGGAGAGCTGATGCCAACGCGCAACAAGGACTTTGTGCCCTAGCATGACGAGGAAAGCAGCCGCGTTGCTGCCGCCGGTTCACAGCATTCTGCATGCGCTGCACGAAGGCGACCGCGGGCGAAACGAAGCACAAGCGGACAGCTTGCAAGCATGGCTCGCCAGTGTGCCGATGGATCTCTTGCCGACGTACGAATCCGAGATCCGCCAGCATGTTCGCTGGGGCTGGCACTATGGCGAACTATCGGCGGCAGGTCGCGATGAACGACGCGCCATGCAGCGAGCCATCTCGTTCCTTGGTGACTTGCCACCTGGCTCGCTTCTCGTCGCGCTAGCCAGCTTCCACGCAAGTGGTTACGTACGCGAAGCGTCGGTGCGTCGCTTGCATCTGAGCCGGGACGGCAGCGAAGTTCCGTTTCTGATCCTGCGCTGCAACGACTGGGTCAAGCCCATCGCAAGCGTGGCGCAAGAGGCGCTGCGCGACCGGCTGCGCCCCGAGTATGCAGAGCACTTCCTGCGCAGCTACGCGCTGCTGCTGCAGCTTGCGCTGGCCCGTCGCAACGATCTGTCTGTGCTGTGGCATGCGATCCGCGATCTGCTGCGGTCCCCGGCTTGTGCAAGCGCGGTGCAGGCAGCATGCGACAGCGAGGATCGCATCGTGCGCCGCGGCGCTTTTGAGATCGCGGTCGAGGCGTCTCGTCAGGATGCACCAACCAGCGACGTTGAAAGCCTGCGCCAAGTCTTGCTGCGAGCGCTGGCCAGTCGGGATCTGTGGCTGCGCATTTGGGCCGCACGCGTGGCTCGACAGAAGCTGTATGGCAGCGCTTTAGGCAGCGTGCTGCGAACCGCACAACACGATCGCAGTGTTCCCGTCCGTCGCGAAGTGTTGTTGGCCTGGGTCGGCGATCATCCCGAGCTAGAGAAAAGCCTGCTCGATCCCTGCGCCAGCTTGCGAGCCATGGTGCGCTTCTATCTGCGCAAGAAAGCAACGCTGCCCTTTTCGGCCTTCTATCGCCAGGCACTCGACGCTGCACTTGCCGACGACAGCCAGGCATCCAGCCCCGACACGCTGCGCCGTATCAGCATTGCCCTTGATGGACTCGGCGAGACCCTAACGAGCGAACAAGCGACGCCCGCAAGCAGCCCCCACGTCGATGGTGCGCAGCGGGCGAGTACGCGCGCGGACCACGAGGCCATCGCATCGACGCTGCTTTATGATCCGCGGCCACGCATTCGGCGCTGTGCGCTGCGGGCTCTGGTGCGCATGGACAGTCATCCCGAACGCACGCAGAGTCGCAGCTTGCTGGAATCGGCTCTGCACGACCCATCGCCCAGCGTCTTTCGCACCGCGCTTACCTTGCTAACCACGGAGGTCGGAGGCGCTACGCTGTTTCGCGTCGGACCCGAGCTGCTCTGGCAGTGCTTTGAGCAGCGCCGCGAAGTAGGCACGCGCCGCAGCCTGCTGCGCGCCCTTGAACACTTCGCTCGCTGGACGCGCCTTTCGTATTTGCTGTGCGCCTGCGGTGTCGAACAGGAACGCGTCGCAGCGGACGCGCGAGCGGCCTGCCTGCGGGCCCTGCACGCGCAGATCTATACCGGGCCTTCCGAACGTGAGCGCGCCCGCATTGAATCTGCGCTGGCCGCACTGCCCAACACAGCAGAGCTGCGCGGACTGCGCAGCCACGTACACGCGGCACTGTGGGTCTAGGCGCGCGTCGACTCTAGCAAGCGCTCGATGATGTACGTCGGGCGAATGCCTTCGGCTTCGGCATGGAAGTTGGGGATCAAGCGGTGCTGCAACACCGGCCGCGCCAGCGCCTTGACGTCATCGATCGAAGCCACGGGTCGCCCGTCCAGAATGGCGCGAGCCTTGGCTCCCAGGATCAGATACTGCGAGGCGCGCGGGCCGGCGCCATAGGCCAAGTATTCGTTGACCAGCGCCTGTGCTTCCGCTTCCTTGCTGCTCCCCAAGACCTTGATTCCGCCGGAGGACTTTGGATGCCTACCGTCGCGTTTGGCGGGTCGTGTGGCATGCACCAAGTTGACGGCATAGCGGACGACATGATCGGCCGCGGGAACGCGCAGCACCAAGTCCTGAAGCTGCAGGATGCGCTCGGGTGACAGGACCTTCTGCAGCACGGGGCGCAGAGCCGATGTGCCGCGCTTGACGATCTCGACTTCTTCTTCCATCGACGGATAGACGACGTCGACCTGTAGCATGAAGCGGTCAAGCTGCGCCTCGGGCAGCGGATACGTGCCCTCTTGCTCAATCGGGTTCTGCGTGGCGAACACCAGAAACGGCGGCTCCAGCGGATGCGTCTGTCCTCCGGCGGTCACCCGGCCTTCTTGCATGGACTGCAACAGCGCGGCCTGCGTCTTGGGTGGCGTGCGGTTGATCTCGTCGGCCAGGACGATGTTGGCAAAGATGGGCCCGCGGATGAAGCGGAAGAAGCGCTTCCCGGTGGTGTGGTCTTCTTCCAGGATGTCGCTTCCCGTGATGTCCGAAGGCATCAGATCAGGCGTGAACTGGATGCGCGAAAAACGCAGCGTCAAGATCTCGGCCAGCGTCGAGATCAAGAGCGTCTTGGCCAAGCCCGGCACACCGACAAACAGGCAGTGACCGCGAGCAAACAGCGCGACGAGCAACAAGTCGATCACCGACTGCTGGCCGATGATGCGACGCTCTAGCTGGCGCAGGATCTCAAGGCGAGCTTCGCGCACTTCGGCAATGCCGGCGATGTCCAGTTCCACCTCACGCGGGCTGTCCGTGGTCGGCACCATACTGGCTGCGTGCAGCATGCCACTGGTCGATGCTGCCGACGGTGCAGCGCTCGGTTCAAGCTCCGCTGTGGCAGCCCCACTGTTCGGACCGGATGGACTGGAGGGAAGAGCTACAGGCGTCGGCGAAGAGGGGCGCGGATCCACGACGTGATTCTGTCACAGGCGCGAGACGGGCAGAGTGAAAATGTGCGGCGCCCTGCCCGACGCACAGCGGGGCTACTTCATGACCGACACGGCCTGCGCGTCACCGCTTTGGCCTTCTGCCGATGCAGCGCCCCCGGCTGGCGCTTGCGCTTCCCAGGTGACGTGGATGTGGATCTGCTGGCCTCCCGACTCGCCCGTGCGGAAGGTCGACTGCGAGTCCATCTCTTGGAACGTCAAGCCACCACGCGCGACGTCGACGCGAACTTCGCCTTTGATCTCGCCCGTAAGCTGCGTGCCCTGGCTCTCGCCCGTCACTTTGCCGGCCAGAGTCACGTACGCCAGATTCTTTTCCTTCTTGGCGTAGCTGCAGTCGATCTCCCAGTTCTTCGAACCGCCGGCTGGAATGGGGATCTGGGCCCGCGTCTGCCAGCCCTTGCCTGCCTCGATGGGCCCGGCGTCAAACATGGGCCCGCGCTCGGCACCATAGACCCAAACACCGATCAGGCGCGCTTCGGACATGAAGCCGTCTGGAACGTTCTTCACTTCGAAGTTCGTGACATCGCCGCGCGTGGTGACGTCATACGCGATCTGCATGTCCGAAAGCGCCCGCGCCAGATCTTCTCCGGCCTTCTTTTCTTTGGGCGTATCGCCTTGCGCCTCGACGTTAAAGAACTTCGCCGTGACGTGCATGCTGCCGCTGGGATCGACCTTCTCGAACACGTGTTCTTCTTCGAGCTGGAAGGCATAGGTCCTCGGCTTTTTCTTGCCGCCGACGTCGGTCTTTTCCAGACGAATCTTGACGTTGCCGCCGACCTTGTCGCCGGCCTTGGCCACAAGACGCAGCGCGTCTCCTGGTGGCACGGGAGGCGCCACAACAGCGTTCTTCTTTGGACAGCCAGCCAAGCCCAGAACAGCGAGCACGGCCAACCCTGTGATGCGTGCGCGATCGTTGGACATTTGCATCATGGCATGACGGTATCGAATCGCGCAGGGAGAGGTCAAGTACGCATTGTTCGCCTGGCCAGAATGGCTCGCGCAACGGACCGGCACCCCGTGCAAGAGGGTTGCCTAGGGCGTATGTGTGACAAACGGGTTCGGTGCCTGTTCGTCGCCGGGAGGCATGGGTACTTGCGGCGATAGCGACATCGATCCGGCCGCTCGTTTCCCGTTCGCAAGCGAGCGATCTCGCAGCGGTGCGGGCCGGCTTGTCGGCGAGTCCGCCACCTGTCGCTTGGATGGATCGAGCGTCCGGTTGAGGAGTGTCCGGTTGGGAGCCGTCCGGTTGGGAGCCGGCTGGTTGGGAAGTGTCTGGTTGAGGATCGGCTGGTTGGGTAGCGGCCGGCTGGGCAGGGGCTCGCCCGCGCGCTGTGCGAGCGGCTCGGTGCCTTCTGCCAGTCGTCGATCCACGCTGCTGGGCGGCACCAGATGGTCTGGACCGCTTGCAGCAGACGCGGCGACCGTCGGTTGTTGAGGGTTGGTCTGCGCAGTCGGCTGCGTGGCCGGCGGTGTTGGCAAAGCCGGCTGCAGCTGGGCGTGCTGGGGCTGCGGCCCGCGCCAAAACACCAAGAGCCCACCGAGCAACAGCACCACCAGCGTCCCGGCGAGAAGCGGTAGAAGCAGCGGCAGAGGTCCCCGGTCGCGACGCAGAGGCCACAGCCACCCCAGAGGCCCCCGTCCCTGGCTCGCAGAATCGTCGGCAACCTCGGAACGCGCCGTGGCCCGTCCCGAGCTTCGAGCGAGAGCCAAGGCCTGGATCGGCTCGCCGCGCTGATACCGATCGAGGTCGGCGAGCAAGGCCTCCATCGTCTGATAGCGCTCGCTGCGATCAGGCGCCATGGCCCGCAGCACAATCTGTTCGAGCGCGGCCGACAGCGCCCGATCTGGAATACGCAGCGACGGAGGATCCGGTGTTTCTGTCAATATCTTGGCGATAACCCCGAAGTAGCTGGTCGCCAAGAACGGAACGCTGCCCGTCAGGCACTCGTACAAGACCACGCCGAGCGAATAGATATCGCAGCGTGAATCCAAGCGCTCGCCGCGCGCCTGTTCAGGCGACATATAGAGCGGCGTGCCGAGGATGGCGCCGGTACGCGTCAAGCGCTGCAGCAGATCTTGCGAGACCTGCAGCTGCGCCCGATGGGTATCTGCCGCTGATGAGGTCGATGCGCTCTGTGGCCGATCCTGCGCTGGGGATCCTGCACGCTCATCGGCCAGCGGGGCGAGCGCTGCGACCGGCTCCGTCGCGCCCTCGCCTGCGGGCCCGACGGCTTTCGAGATGCCGAAGTCAAGCAGCTTGACGAAGTCGCGCCCCGCGCGATGGCACAGAAAGATGTTCTCGGGCTTGATGTCGCGGTGGACGATGCCGCTGCGATGCGCTGCGGAAAGCGCGCTCGCAAGCTGACGCCCGATGTGCAGCGTGTCGAGCTCGCTCAGCGCTGTGCAGCGACGCAATCGCTCCGCCAGGCTCTCGCCCTGCAAGAGCTCCATCACGACATAGGGCTGCCCGCTGTCGGTAAGACCAACGTCAAAGACGTCGACGATGTGCTCGCTGGCGATGGCCGCAGCGTGACGCGCCTCGCTGTGCAGGCGAGCGACGACATCCGGCTGGCTGGCGTACGGCGCGTTTAGAACCTTGACCGCGACCTGTTTGCCCAGGCCAATGTGCTCTGCGACATAGACGGTGCCCATGCCGCCGCGGCCAATGCAGCGCAGCACGCGCAGCCGGCTGTCGAGCATCTGCCCAATCAGCCGGTCGCCGTCGCCGCTCGGCGCGCTGCTATGCGAGATCGATGAGTGCAAGGGCCTGGCCTTCGGTGACCGCTTGCCCTTCCTGTACCAGCAGCTTGATCAGGATGCCGTCGCGCCCAGCCTCGACGGGAATCTCCATCTTCATCGATTCCATGATCAGGATGGTGTCCCCCTCCATGACACTGGTCGTCTCAGTCACCGTGATCTTCCAAATGTTGCCGGTCAGCGGAGCCGGAACCGTGTGTTGCTTGTTCTTCATCGTCGCTTACTTTCCTATCGTCGAGTCCACGAGGTCGCCGATGCGCGCCGGCACTGCTTTAAAGCGCAGCGCCGCCGAGATTCCGTCGACAAAGCGGTAGTTGCCTTTTTCGTCCTTGGCGAACACACAGCGCTTCATCGGATCGTCGTTGGGCTGGCTGGCATCGCCATTTTTGATGATCGTACCGTCGCCATCGCGGCAGGTGTCAACCAGGGCCGGCGTCTTTGCCGGATCGCTGGCCCAGAATGTCTCAAGACCATCGCCGTCGACGTCCATGTCGGGCAGGACGCGATCCTCGGCATCGCGCTTGAGCATCAGGATCGTCGACAGCGCCGACGAAGCCCACAGCGCATCGAACAGCGACTGCGGCGGTGTCAAGAAGCCCTTCAGGTTGATCTTGTCGAGCCGGGCCAAGCTAATCGCCTGCAGCACGCCGCCAAGCTGCGCGTCGTCGAGATACAAGCGGCCGTTGCGCTCTTTCAACGAGCCGGCGATGCGCGTTCCCGAAAGCTCAAGCTCCAGCGTAAAGTCCTTGCTCACGGGTACGGCGACGCGGAACAGCGACGGCCCGGACTGCAGCTTGCCGCCCTTGACGGCGCCGTTGTTGAACGCCAGGCGCGGCTTGCCAGCGTCGAGGGATACCTTCTGAATAGGCAGCCTGACGTTGGCATCGCCAAACGGATCGCACCCCGGCCCGTTGTCCGGTACCCCGTCGCAGTCATAGTCGATGCCATCGCAGCGCTCGACGGCGGCCTTGATGCCCTTGCCCGGCACGGCAGGATGGCGCAGCTTGGCCAGCGGCTGCAGGTCCATGCCCGTCGGAACCATCGGCGACATCATGCGGTCGTCGCAGTCCCCTTCCGCCAAGGTCACGCCATCGCCGTCGAGATCCATGGCATCCGTAGGCGGCTTGCGCTTGCCGGGGTTGTCGGCTTTGCCGTCGCAGTCGTCGTCGACGCGGTTGGTCATATCTTCTGCACGACCAGGCCGCACGTCTTTGTCTTGGTCGTTGCAGTCGCCGTCGGCGCCGTTTTCATCGGCCTCCCACGTCGTGTCTTTACCATCGCCATCGCGGTCTTGGTTGAACTGGCCCAGGTACAGCGCGAACTTGGCGCACTCGCTGTCGCCCGTGCCCTTGAGCCCCACGAATTCCATGGGGATGACGACGTCGTGACGCAGCTTGAAGGTGTCCTCTAGCTCGCCGTTGGCCAAAGAGGACAGCGCGCCAAGCTTGTTGTCGACGGAGCCATCTTCGTCCAAGTCAAAGCCTTGACCTGCGGCAGCGATGCGCAGATCGGCGATGACCATGCCCTGCTCGCCTTTGCCAAACGACAGCATCGGCCCCTGACACTCCGGCAGCGGCGCAAAGGGATTCTTCTTCATCGCAGGCGGATCGGCGCTGCAGCCGACAACCGGCAGAGCAGCCAACGACAACACAACGGACAGACGAGCTAGGGTTGGTCGCTTCATACGTTCACTCCGTTGGGCAGCGCGGAAGGGCGCAGCCCGAGGGCACTAGGGATTCCAGCGCAGCACGGCACCGCCGGCTCCGAAGGTCCAGATCTTGTCCGCGGCAAAGCCGGTGATGGCGTTCAAGTGGGCTCGCGCGATCTTCGTCGCCCCCCAGGCGATGCCGTCCCAGCGATAGACGACGCCGTTATTGCCGACTGCGAACATCCGCCCCGTCGAGCTTCCCCACAGGGCCCTGAACGTGACGCTGGGATCGTTGCCGACGATGGCGCTCGACCACGCGGTGCCATTCCAGCGGATGATCTGGCCGCTTGAGCCCGCGGCCCAGACGTTGTTGTCGTCGACGCCATAGAGGGCGTACCACGTGGCCGAAAGCGTGGCCGAGACGGCCCGCCAGCTGCTGCCGTTGTACTGATACAAGGTGCTGCTGCCGGTGCCGGCCCAGATGTTGGTCGCGCTCGATCCCCAGATCGAGTAAAGGGCCGTCCCGACGTAGACCGGCGACCAACGCGTGCCGTCCCAGGTCATGACATAGCCGCTGGTCGTCGTGGCCCACGCCTTGTCAGGAGCCGCAGAGTAGACACCGGTCATGCTGTACGAGTTCGCTGGCACGACCTGGCTCCACTCAGTGCCGTTCCAGTGCGCGATGGCGCCGCTGTCTCCGACGGCCCATACGTCGCTGGGACCACTGCCGTGAATGGCGCGCAGCGTATAAGTGTTCTTACTATCCTGCGGTGTCCAGGCCTTGCCATCCCAGCGCATCAGCCAACCGCCGTCACCGACCGCCCACATATTGTTTTCTGCCGTGCCCCAGGCGGCGCGCAGCTCGCGGCGCGATCCCGGCGCCACGTCTTCCCACGGAGGCGTGCCCATCCAGCGCTTGATCGTGCCGCGCTCACCGACGGCCCAGACTCCGTTGGCCCCCGAGCCCCAGACGCCAAGCAGGCTGTAATCGAGAGCCCCTGGCGGCGACACCACGGACCATGCGGTGCCGTTGTAAAGCAGGATCACGCCCTGCTCGCCGACGGCCCAGATGTTCTTGTCGCCGGTTCCCCAGATCCCGCGCAAGCCGCCGGTCATGCCCGATGCGACGCTGCTCCACGATCCGCCGTTCCACTTGGCGATGACGCCGCTATCGCCGACCACCCACATGTTCTTGCCGTCGATGCCGTACAGATCGCGCACGTAGTACGGCAGCGAACTATCGTTGACATACGACCACGCGGTGCCGTTGAACTTGCAGTAATAGCGGCCCGAGCCCACGGCCCAGACCTCGTTGGGGCCCGTCCCCCAGATGGCGTACAGGTCATAGCCCGAGCTGCAGGTCTTCGAGGCGTCCCACTTCGTGCCGTCCCAGCGCAGCGTTGTCGAGCCGGATCCGACGGCCCAGACCTCGGCGCTGTTGCCCCAGATGGCGTACAAATCCGAGCTGGTGCCGCTGACCTGCGGTTCCCACTTGATGCCATTCCAGTGAACGATGGCGCCGCCTTCACCGACGGCCCACACGTCGTTCGCAGCGCGCCCCCAGATGTTGTACAGGCGCTTTTGCGTGCCCGAATCGCTCTGCGACCAGCCGCTGCCATTCCAGCGCAGGATGACGCCCATGTCGCCGATGGCCCAGGCATCCGTTGCGCTGGTGCCCCAGACGCGCTGCAAGTCGTTGCCCTGAGGCAGCGGACTGTTCCAGCACCAGTTGGGATCGCTGCACACCTTGTCCAAGTTGGCGCGCTTGTTGAACGTGACTTTGACGTCGAGCTTGCCGCTGGCGCTGAGCGTACACGTCGGCGGATTGGCGGTCGGATCGGCGCCCATGCAGGCCCCGCCCCAGCCGCCGAACAGCGAGTTTCCGTCGGGCTGCGCGGTCAGGACAACCTTTTGGCCTTCCATGAAGTTGGCTGCGCAGGCCGTGCCGCAGTTGATGCCCTGAGGCGCCGACGTGACAACGCCCGCGCCCATGCCGAGCTTGCTCACGGCAATCGATGGCTTGTTGGGATCGACCATCGATGCGTCTCCGTCGCCCATGTCGACCATCGGGGTCGGATTGGGGTTGGGAGTGTCCTTGCCTCCCTCAGAACAGGCGGCGATTGAAAGGGCTCCGGCTAGGCCCAGAAGGGCCCCCAAGACCGCCGGGCGAAACGCGTCGATGCGCGCCACCAAACCCCGTCGCAGCATCGACGCTGCCTTCGGTTGCTCTGCTGCAGAGACACTGGCTTGTCGATGCAAAGCGCTCATGGCCGCGGAAGCGGGTGCAGCCACCTGTTGGTCAATCTTCGTCATTGAGATCTCTCGTACGTGCCGCATGGAACATTCCTCCAAAACCGGGCAGATTATTTCCCACACTGTCTGGGTATGTGCGCGCAATTTTTCAAGAAATCGCCCCTCGGGCTAGGCCCTGGTCTCCGACTGCGGCGAGCGCTCGTGGGAAGCTGCCTGCTCATCGCCCTTTTGGCCTGTCAGCGCCGGCCGCAACCGGCAGGCGGACCGAGATCCAGCGCCACCGATCCATCGGCGCCCCAGCAACGCCCGCTGCGCGTCGCGGCGGCCGCGGATCTAGAGCCGGCGTTTGCGGCGCTTGCCGTGACCTTTGAAGCACGTCACGGTCGCAAGGTGGTGTTCAGCTTCGCTGGCTCGACGGCACTGTCGCAGCAAATCGAGCATGGAGCACCGTTTGACGTGTACGCCGCGGCAAGCCAGCGCCACGTCGAAGCGCTGGTAGAAAAAGGCCGCATCGAGCCGGCTTCGCTGCGGCCCTTTGCCCGCGGTGCGCTGGTGCTGTGGACACGTCCAGCGTCGCATCATGCCGCCAGCTCGGGGCCGGCGCTGCCGATGCAGATCGCGGATCTGGCGCAGCCGCAGTACCGTCGCATCGCGGTGGCCAACCCCGAGCACGCGCCGTATGGCCTGGCCGCCGTGCAAGCGCTGCGCAGCGCGGGTCTATACGAAACGGTTTTGCCCCGCCTGGTGTTCGGCGAAAACATCCGGCAAGCGCATCAGTTCGTGGCGACCGGTAATGCCGATGTTGCGATGGACGCGCTCTCGCTGGCGATGGCTTCACAGACGCCGTACACGACGGTGCCAAAGGCGCTGTATTCCCCGCTGCTGCAAGCCCTAGGCACCGTGCGCGGCGGCGATGCCGTGGGGGCCGGCGCGTTTGTCGCTCTGCTGCTCAGCGACGAAGGCCAGCAGGTGCTCAAGCGCTTTGGCTTTGATCCGCCCTAGGCAGCGCGTCTTTAGGCGCTCAGCGGCGGGAATAGAAAAAAAGCGGCTGGTTGCTGCCTTCGCTGACCGTGTAATAGCCCGCCCCGTCGCTGGCAAAGCCCAACGCTTCACCCTGTGGCTCCACGCGCAGAGGCAGCGGACAGGGGATACCGGCCAGCGCATCCGCCACCGTCATGCCCGCTGGACGACGCCATAGAAACGCGGCGTCATAGGTCCGAATGGCGATCTCATCCCCGCGTGGCGAGATGTCGCCTCCCGTCGTTGTGCGACCGCCGGAAAGCGGCGCTGTGCCAAAGCGCAGCACGGCCACTTGTTCCAGGCGATTGGGTACAGCCGACGAAAGCGGAGCCGCCGCGCGAAATACCGGCGACACGCCGTCCCCGCTCTTGGCGACGATGTATACGTCGCTGCGCAGCGGATCAACCAGCAGCGTCTCGGCATTGTGCGCGCGGTCGGGATAGACCAGCGTAAAGCGCTCGACCGGCAGCATGGTCGGTGTCGTCGGCGAGCCGCTGCGCACGTCGGGTTCCTCGACGCGATAGACCTGCACGTCAGCCCGCGCCATGGCGTTGTCGCCGATGTCGCCGATGTACAAATAGCTGCTGCCAGCGCGCGGGCCGGGTCCGATGGCGATGTCTTCCCAGTCCTGTGCCGTCGCTCCCATCAGGTCGTAAAGCGCCTGCAGCGCTCCAGTGCTCGACAGCGCGACGATCCGCGGCCCCGCCCCCGAGTCATTGTGCAGCCACAGCGTCCCGGCACTGCGCCGGCCAGCCACAACGCCACTGGACTCGGTCAGCGTCACAAGAGGCGTGCGGCCCACCGCCATGCCCATGGCAAAGCTTGGACAGGCGAGGCCGGCGTCACTGCCCGCATCGGGTGCCGTGGCCGCATCGCGATCACCGCCATCGCGGCCGCCATCGCGCGTGCTATCGGCGTCGAGTCCCGCGGCTGCATCGACGGGCAAGCCGGCATCCGGTGGACATGCGGCCTCGTCGTCGATGCAGGGATCAGTTGGGTCGGGGGGCACACAGCGGACAAAGGCTCCGCCGGCACACAGGATCAGGCCAAGTCCCGCCACACTGGGCAGAAGCTTGCTCAAAACGCGACGCTCTGGACTCACTGCGTGCTTCGTATCAGCGAACGCTCGCTAGGGCAATCACAGGTAACTGTGGCTAGCGACCGACCCCAAAGTAGGCAAAGCCGTTCTCGCGCACTTGCTCGGGATCCCAGATGTTGCGTCCGTCGAACAACGCCGTGCCACGCATCAGCGACTTCAGGCGAGCGAAGTTGGGCTGACGAAACTGTCGCCACTCGGTACACAGGATCAGCGCATCGCTGCCACGCGCCGCTTCATAGGCGTCGGCAAAGAAGCGCAGCGAGGCCACATGACGCGCGCAGGTCTGCGCTGCGCTGTGATGCGCCACGGGATCGCTCGCTCGGATCTGCGCGCCCGCGTCGACCAGCGCATCGATGATCGCAAGCGCTGGAGCCTCGCGCACATCATCGGTCTCGGGCTTAAACGAAAGCCCCCACAGGGCAATGATCTTGCCAGCGAGCGGCTTTTCCGATGAAGAAGCGGCCGTTTTGTTCCGTGCCGCATCTGCTGGCCCCAGATGGCGCACCAGCTTGGCCAGCAGTCGCTGACGCTGACGCTGGTTGATGCGGCCGGTGGCCTCGACCAAGTGCAGCTCAAGCCCGTGCTGCCGTCCCAGCGCCGCCAAGGCCTGCGTGTCTTTGGGGAAGCAGCTTCCGCCATAGCCCAAGCCCGGAAACAAAAAGTGTGCGCCAATGCGCGTGTCCATGCCCATTCCGCGACGGACTAGCTCGACGTCGGCGCCGACTTCTTCACACAGGTTGGCGATGTCATTGATGAACGACACGCGCATCGCCAGATACGCATTGCTGGCGTACTTGGTCAGCTCGGCCGAGCGGGCATCGCAGAACAGCAGGCGATCGTTGGTGCGCACCACCGGGCCGTACAGTCGACGCATCAGCGCGCGAGCCTGCTCGGCCAGGCGTCGCTGCTCGTCGGCATCGCCGCGAAGTGGCCCCAGGCCCGCCAAAATGCGCATCGGCCGCATGAAGTCCTCGACGGCGCTGCCTTCCTTTAGGAACTCGGGATTGCTGACCACAACAAACGGCCCGCGCGGCACAGCGGCGGGCTCACCATCCTGGGTCTCTTCTGCGCAAGCGGTCTCCAGAATTGCGGTCACGCGCTCGGTTGTCCCGACGGGGACGGTCGACTTGATGGCCACCAGCGTAAAGTGGGGTCCGCGCTGCTCAGCGATGGTGCGAGCCGCCGAAAACACCTGCGACAGATCGGCTTCTCCGGTCTCTGACGGCGGTGTGCCGACGCAGATCAGGATCACTTCGGCGCTCGGCAAGACCTGCTCGGGAGACTGGCTGAAGTGCAGGCGCCCCGCTTCAATATTGGCGCGCACAAGCTCAGGCAGGCCCGGCTCATAGATCGGCAGCTCGCCGCGGGCCAAGGTCGAGACGCGATGGCCGTCGATGTCCAGGCACACCACGTCGTTCCCAAAGTCGGCAAAGCCAGCCCCGGCGACCAAGCCCACGTACCCAGTTCCCAACACTGCAATCTTCATGACCTGCGCTTCCTTCTATCGCGGTTGCTCTCGTGCGAGCGACGGTTGCAAGGACCTTTCCGACGGATCGTGCCCGCATCCCGGCGCTCTTGACCCACCGCTTGTTCCGTCGTTTCGTCAGCGACCCAGCGCGGCACAGACTAGCGCAGGGCCAGATCGATCTGTTCAAGCTCTTTGATGCGGTCGCGCAGTCCAGCGGCTTTTTCAAAGTCCAGCTCTTGTGCCGCAGCCTTCATCTGCTGCTTCAGCTTTTCGATCAAGCGCGGGATCTCGGCCAGATCAAGAACGCTGGCGTCGCCCGTGGTGGCCTTGGGCACCGGGGACTTGCCGAGCTTGGTCTTGCTGTCCTTGAGATCCTTGGCGCCGCGCTTGCCTTTGGCCTTGCCTCCGTCGCCGTACTCGGCACGGGCCTCGGCGGCCATGGCGGTGGCGCGCTGCAAAAGCTCGCTCTCGTGCTCTTGGACGTGACCAAACACCTGACCGCGCAGGTCTTGGATCTTGCGCTGCACGGTCCTGGGCACGATGCCGTTTTTCCGGTTGTGCTCGTCTTGAATCGCGCGACGCCGGGCTGTCTCGTCGATGCAGAACTGCATCGAGCGCGTGATGTGGTCGGCATACATGATGACTCTGCCGTTCACGTTGCGGGCGGCGCGGCCACAGGTCTGGATCAGCGAGCGCTCGGCACGCAGGAAGCCTTCCTTGTCAGCGTCGAGGATCAGCACCAGCGAGACCTCGGGCAGATCCAGGCCTTCACGCAACAGGTTAATGCCGACCAGCACATCAAAGACGCCCGCCCGCAGGTCGCGGATGATCTCGGTACGTTCGAGCGTGTCGACGTCCGAGTGCAGATAGCGCACGCGCAGCCCCGCTTCCGAATAGAACTCGGTTAGCTGCTCGGACATGCGCTTGGTCAGCGTCGTCACCAGCACGCGCTCGCCGACGGCGATGCGCAAGCGAATCTCGGCGACCGAGTCATCGACCTGCGTCCCCACCGGCCGCACTTCGATCTCGGGGTCAAGCAGGCCCGTGGGGCGGATGATCTGCTCGACGACCACACCGGCCGTCTCGTTGAGTTCGAAGTCGCCGGGCGTCGCCGACACAAAGACCGCCTGCTTGACCTTCTTGTTCCACTCCTCGAACTTCAGCGGTCGGTTGTCGAGCGCGGACGGCATGCGGAAGCCGTACTCAACCAGCGTCTCTTTGCGCGAGCGGTCGCCGCGATACATCGCCTGAAGCTGCGGCACCGTCTGGTGGCTCTCGTCGACAAAGCACATGAAATTGGGCGGAAAATAGTCAATCAGCGTGGCCGGAGGCTCGCCCTCTTTCGATCCGCGCAGGTGCCGCGAATAGTTTTCGATGCCGGGGCAGTGACCCATCTGATCCAGAAGCTCCAAGTCATAAAGCGTGCGCTGTTCCAGCCGCTGCGCCTCGACGAGCTTCATCGTGTCCTTGAGCAGGGTCAGGTGCTGGCGCAGCTCTTCTTTGATCGACGTCATGGCCCGCACCATGGCGTCAGCCGGCGTGACGTACTGTGAGTTGGGAAACAGCGCGATGTACTTCAGCCTGCGCAGCGTCTTACCGCGCAGTGGATCGACCTCTGAAATCGTCTCGATCTCGTCGCCGTACCACTCAAGCCGCACCGCCACTTCTTCTTCAAAGGGCGGAAAAATCTCGACGGTGTCGCCGCGCACGCGAAAGGTGCCGCGGTGGAAGTCGACGTCATTGCGTTCGTACTGAAGCTCGACCAAGCGGCGCAGCACGGCTTCGCGCCGTACGTTCTGTCCGGCGTCCAGCGTCAGGACCATGCCCTTATAGAACTCCGGGTCGCCGATGCCATAGATGCACGACACCGACGCGACGACGATCACGTCTTGCCGCGACACCACCGCATGCATCGCCGAGTGCCGCATGCGATCGATCTCTTCGTTGACCATCGAGTCTTTTTCGATGAACGTATCCGACGCTGGGACATAGGCTTCCGGCTGGTAGTAGTCGTAGTACGAGACGAAATATTCGACGGCGTTCTGGGGAAAGAGCTCTTTGAATTCGCCAAATAGCTGCGCGGCCAGGGTCTTGTTGTGGGCAATGATCAACGTAGGGCGCTGCAGCTTCTCGATGACGCAGGCCATCGTGAAGGTCTTGCCAGAACCCGTCAGACCCAAAAGGACCTGCCGGCGGTCACCGCGCTGCAGCCCTTGGCTGAGCTGTTCGATGGCCCGCGGCTGGTCGCCGCAAGGCTGCATCGAGGTGACCAGTTCAAATTTTCGCGCGCTCATTTCTTCTCCGGGGGGGGGTAAAGGCCGATGCAAACAGGTGAGAAGGCGGGCGGAACATAACCCGCGCCAAATTTGACTCGCAACAAAATTCCAGCCGGCGCGCATGGGTCGCCCCGTCGCTGATGAGCTCGTCTGCTGGTAAACCCGGACTCTATTGGTGTCCAAGTAGAAACCACAGCCGCACGATCTTGGCCGGGGAAAACTACGAACTGCACGACGCGTGACGGACGCAAGCGAGCGCCCGTGTCTACGACTGCGGCTGGCAGCCGGCAGGCCGCTCGGCGAAGCGCAAAAGCATTCCGGGAACGCGAACCAAGACGACGAAAAAGGAAGGCAAGCGGACGCGACAAAGAAGGCAGGCGGACGCGACAAAGAAGGCAGGCGGACGCGGGAAAAAACGCGAACGTCTCAGGCGGGGCGGACGGCTTAGCGACTCTTTTCAGCGACGTGGATCTGCCCGCGGATATCGCCGAAGTACGTCTGCGAAACGGTGTGTAGGTTGAAGTACAGCTCGCCTTCTTGCGCGATCTGCGCCATGCCCGACACCGTCGACACCTTGGTCGGCTTGCCGATGCCCAGCGAGGGGCTGTTGATCAGGCAGCCCGCGGTCAGGGCCCCGATGAGGCCGTGCCCGTGCTCGACCGTCTTGGTGATGTGCTCGTTGCGAATCTCGACGGAAAAAAGGCCATCGGCGAGGTTTTCTTGGATGTTGGTGGCCTGCGCGAAGTCGACGAGGATGGGCCCAAGGATGCCCGGCTTGCCACAGTGAATGTGGAACATGTTCACCGTGTTGGCCGGGATGCCGTCGATGCGCACGTCGACAAAGGCGCGGCTTAGATCCTTGGTGAAGCGAATGCGACCGTGACCCCGGTGGCCGGCGGCCTCGCGGGCGGCTCGGTTCATCGACTTGCCCGTCGAGCGGAAGACCTTGGGCGTGGTGGCGGGCGTGTTCTCTTCCTCGTCGGGTTCCTGATGCGGACTGAGGAAGGCTTCAAAGACCCAGCCGATGTCGCTGCCCTGGGCTGGATCCAGTCCGGCGCCTGCTGCGTGGGCCGGCGATGCCGCGTGCGCTGTCGCGATCCACGACACACCGGCCGTACGCTCGGATGCAGAAGCCGGCATCGAACCGGGCTGTGTCGCGGCGGGCGCACAGGCTGTGAGCGAGCACAGCGCCAAGGCAGAAAAGCGGACAGCGGAACCAAGCGAAAGAGCGGACATGGACATCGGCGGCCTCCGGTTCGAGCAGGGACGAACACAACCCGGCCTCCCAGCCAGGGTGGCAGTACGCAGGGTGGCTGGATCAAGCGATCCCGTGAGGCTCTAGCGTAGGGCGGAACGCACGCACCGAGGGTGGCCAAAAGCGAGCCGACGATGTTCAGATCTGGCCCATCGGCGCCGAGTGATGCCCTGGCACCCTGCGTCGATCTCTCAGCGACCTCGACGAGGAGGCCGCGAGGAGCCACGTGCGGAACCCGCCGGCTTGCCTCGCGCTGTACCGGCTTGGCTCGAACGCGCTGGCTTGCCTCGCGCTTGACCGGCTTGGCTCGAACGCGCTGGCTTGCCTCGCGCTGAGGATGCCTTGCCGGGACGAGCGCCCAGGGCTGGCTTGGCTGCGGCGGGGCGCCCCTCTCGCGCAGTCCCGCGTTTGGGGGCACGGAACGGCACGGCAGTCTCGGTCTTGATGCGCGGGCTCTGGTGCTGAACTCGGGTATCCAAGCCGAAGCCACGCCACGCGAACAGCGTGACCTCGTCGCGGTCGTGATAGAGCTGGCGAGCGCGCAGGCCCGTCCAGCCGCCCGATTCCAAGATCTCGCGCACGCGACCCAGCATGGCCACGCGCTGCTTCATCGGCAGCTTGATGTTCGCCACCAAGAAGCGCGCCCAGCGACGACGCCCCCAGCGCGCGAGCAGACCGGCGACCTCTAGAGGTCGATAGGCCATGTCGCAGCACAGCCAGTCGACGGACTCGTCCGGGGCATAGTCAAAGGCGTTTTGCCGGACATGCTGAATGCGCCGCGACAGCCCCGCGGCCAGCCTGCCGGTGTCGACAGCGATCACGGAACAGCCCCTCTCGGCGAGGACCTGGCTCCAGCCGCCGGGGGCCGCCCCAAGATCGACGCAGCTCTCGCCCCCTTGCGGGCCGTGCCCAAGCCAGGCCAGCGCCTCCGACAGCTTGCTGGCCGATCGCGATGGCGCATCGTGGGACCGACGTACGCGCAGAATGCCGCCGGGATGCAGGCTAAGCGCAGCGCTAGACAGCAGCGCCCCCACCACGGCTTGATCAAACGACAGCAAGCAGACCATCAACAACTGGCCGCCTTCGCTGTGGGCAGCGGGCCCGTTCGCGGCGACGGAAAACCCGCCCGCGGCAAGCTCGTGCATCAGGGCTGCATGCAGCGCCGAACAGCGCCCTGCGAGCTGCTTTCCGCTCTCGCTGTCGGCCGCAAAGACCTGCACCGCCAGCGGCCGATCTTTCAAGTCACGACAGATGCCATCGACGATGTGCTTGGCCGCGGCAGCCGGATCCAGACCGCGCAGCTCCGACAGCCGCTGCACCGGCACCGCCTGCCGCGCGAATATCAGGCCATGCAGCGCCGTCGGTGGCACACGCTTGCCCTTTTCTGTGATCCCCTTGGCCATCACCAGGCCGGCTTGCAGGACGACCGGGCTCATGCGGATCGCGCGAAGCTCGTCTTCGACATCGTCCTCTGCACCGGGTCGACAGGTGAACAGCCAGTCGCCACGCTGCGGCGCGGTGATTGAATCGACAGCGCGCGGCTCGGTTGGAGGAACCGGGCGGACCGGCCGTGCCGACGCATTTCCGCGAACGGGAACCGGTGGATGGCCAGCGGCCATGGAACCCGACGCACGGCGCAAATAGCCGGGACGGTTGGACTCGTGGGAAGGGTCAAAAGGAGTGGTTGGCATGGCGAACGGCTGCGGGCAGCATATAGAGAAGTCCCGCTCAGCGCCCACAACAATTCCTGACGACTTAGACGATGCATGGGCAGCCCTGGCTGCCTTGGCCGCTGCATACACCGCAGGCCCATCGTCGCTGGAGGTAGCTCGATGCGTCGGTTGGCTTTCGGCTTCGCCTTTCTGTGGCTGGCAGTGGCCTTCGGAATCCGCTTGCATGACATGCGCTCGCCGCAGCTCTATATCTCGGCGCTGACAGGCGGCCAGCGCGAGCAGCGCGCGACGCTGGCATGGCTACAGGGCTCGCTGGTCTTTCGCAAACAGCCGCAGTTCGGGCGCCTGGTCGTCGTGGATACTCGGCTCGACGGCAAGCTGGAACGCTATGCCAGCGCGCCGCTGCCGCCCGAGTGGCTGGACTGCCAGCTTTGGCTGGAAGAAGGCCCCAACACCGTGCAAGCCGTCGCCGCCTGCGCCGGCCACTTGCCCGTTCGCCTGACAGCCGCTGGGCAGAGCCTGCCGGGGCTGGGACCGGACAACAAGCCGCCCCTCTTGCGCGATCTCGGGCCGCTTTCGGCCGTCGAGCCGGACAAGATCGTGAACCGCATCCATCGCTTGGAAAACGCCCCGGCGCATCCATCGCTGTTCCTGCTGGGGATCCTGGCGATGGGGCCGCTTCTGTGGCTAGCGATCGGCGATCTGCGCCGCGTGCGTCGTCTGCGCGGCGAGCCCGTGGTCGAAGGCATCCTGGAACAGACGGACAAGGGCGTGTTCACGCTGCGCAGTGGCGAGAAGCGCGTGACCGTGTACACCGAGCAAGGCGAGATCCTATCGGTCGGCTTGGGTCGCGCAGCCAGCTTGGGCGACAGCATGGCCGTCGAAGGACTGCGGGCCGCCGTGCAGGGTCCCGTCGAGAAAGCCGGCGACAGTGCCTTCCGCGGCCAGCAGAGCCTGCGCTTGGGCAAAGACGCCATCTTGGTCGTCGGCGATCACCTCTCGGAAGCGCGCCGCCGCTTACTGATCGACGCAGGGCTGAATACCGGTCTTGCAGCCTCGGGAATTGCTCTCGCCGCCATCGTGGCTCTGGGCATGGCCTGGTAGTCCCCGCCCTGCCCTCGCGTCTCCCCGCCCTCCCCGACTCAGTCGCACGACGGCGGCAGCCCCCCACGACCGCAGCCGCATTCTGCCAGCGCCTTACTTTTTGATGGCACGCGTCGCCAAGAAGGGCTCGGCGATGCCCGAGAGGGCTCGCCAGTCGCTCCAGCTATCCTCGAACAGGTCGGACAGAAGCAGCCCCGCCTGAAGCTGACCCCCGAGCAAATCGTCCAACGTGTGACTGAACTCGATCGGCTCGCCCTTGTCGTAGAACTTGGCCATCATGTCGGGATAGTCCTGGTCGCGATACGGCAGGCGACGGCTGACGACGAGCTTGCCGGCGTCGAACGCGTCGCTGTCGAACAGATAGAACCACGGGTTGACGAAGCCACAGAGAAACGCTCCGCCGGGTCGCAGGACCCGCGCCACTTCGCGAAATACCGGACGAACCTCGTCGACAAAGCCCAAGCTGCAGGGGTTAAAGACGACATCGAAGCTGTCGTCTGCAAGAGCGCTTAAGTCCTTCATGTTGCCCTGCAGAGTCCGTATCGATAGGCCATCGCGCTCGGCAACCTGGCGATCCTGATCCAGCTGACGATCGCTGGCATCGAAGATCGTCACATCCGCCCCGGCGGCGGCAAAGATCGGCCCTTGCTGCCCGCCTCCGCTGGCCAGGCCGAGCAGGCGCAGACCGTCGAGTCGGCCGTTCTTGGCACCAAACCACGCATGCGGCACCGGCTTGCTGGGAGTGAGCACGACCTGCCAGTCCCCGCGCCGGGCACGCTCGATCCGCTCGGGCGAAACGGGCTGCGTCCACTGGTTCTTGCCCGCGTCGACCTCGCGATTCCAGGCGCTGCGGTTGTACGAATACGTGTCGAGAGATTGGGATGCAGACATGGCCACACGCTAGTCGCTGCCGCGTGACGCGTAAAGCCTGCCGCGGCACTGGGAAGCAATCGACTCGATGACACATGTAGGGTGGCTGGATCCCAGGCCGCTGGATTGTGCTAGGTTCTGCCCATCTAAGGCCCCCTCGTTTCTCGACGGGAGAGCCGTTTTGCGTCCGCAGTTTGGTCCAAATCTGGTCCAAATCGGACGGCGATTGGCGGGGGAAGCGAGGCTAACCCGTGTGCCGGAAAGCCTGCATCGAGATCACGTTGTCCGGCCCCAGGGGGCGCAGCGACAAGCGGGCCAGCTCCCGTGCTAGGTAGTCCATCGACACATGGACGTAGCCGGCGGTGATGGAGTTTCCACCGCCGCTATGCCCCAGGATGCGGCTGAGTGCATCCGGGGTGCCGCCGGCCTCGCAGAACATCGTCGCGAACGTGTGGCGCATGGCGTGCCAGGGACGCTCCAGATGACCGGGGCAGCCCGCAGCGGTCAGAACCAAGCGCAGATCGCCGGTATCGGTGTGCACTGCGGGCCGGTAGCCCTTGGCCGTCCGCAGCGGGAAAACTAAGCCCTGCGGGGTCGGAGGGCAGCGGCTTTGCCAAGCCCGCAGGATCGGCACCAGCTCGGGATGCAGCGGAATCGCTCGCGGCCTGCCGTTCTTCGGGGGGCCGTCAAACGACTTGCGGACGTCGATTCGCCCCAGGTCAAAGCGAACACATGCCCAGGTCAGCCCGAAAAGCTCCCCCTTGCGCATGCCGGTGTACAGGGCCATGGCGATCATGGGGTGCGGGTCCGGCCCCGACATCAGCGCCGCGACCTGTTCGCGTGTGTAGTGCTCCTCCGAGGGTTCCGTCCGCAGCCGCTCGGCCCGAGTCGCCGGATTCGTGCTCTCGACAAGCTCCGCATCGATCGCCCACGTGTAGATGCGACTCAGCCATTCCAGCGTCAGGTTGATCGTCTTGTTCGCATACTTCTCCCGTCGCAGAGCGTCCCGGTAGGCTTCCACGTCGCGCTTTTTCACCGCCGCCGCCGCCATCGACGCGATGGGGAACGGAAACAGCCGCTGATTACACGACGAGCTAGCCAGGTTGATGTAGCGCTTGCGATTGCGCAGCCGGGGCGGGTCGTACTCCGCCAAGAACCGCTCGGCCAGCTCCCGCACGGTGACGGTTCGCTTCCGCAGATCTTCAGGGCTGGGATCGGGGATGCCGATGTCGCAGCGAGCAACCCTCGCTTCCACTTCGGCAAGGTAGCGCTCTGCATCCTTCTTCGTGGGCTGATAGCTGGGCCGATTCTTGCGTTTCCCGTCGCCGTCCACATACCGGATGTACCAAAGGGGCCGTTCCTTGGTTCCGCGATTCGATACCGTGCCCATGCGCTAGCCCCCCTTCCGCTGCGACTTGCCCGATCTGGTCAGCGCCGCCCGCGCAGCCTCGCCCGAGTCCATGAAGCGGCAATCGACGACACCATCAGCGAACCCAATCGACACCAGCGCGAACATCGCCGCAGACCGATCGCGGGACCACTCGACAGCCACGCGCAGCGCGTCCGCATCGCGGCGCATCGCCAGCACTCGCCAGATCTTCCGCGGGCCTGTGGTGTAGCCGTGCAACATGTCCATGGCTCGCCGCTCGCCGGACTTCTGCAAATCCAGCGCAGCTACGACGCGAGGCGGACTCAGCCGCAGCGACGGGGAACGACGACGAGAAGACGCACTTGTAGCAGGGGGACCAAAGCACATAGAGTGCCTCCGTTCGCGTCGAACCGTGACTTGGTAGGTTGAGATTCGGCGCGGGCTGTGGGCTCGGCCGTTTCCCGACGGTCGAGCCTTTTTTGTTTTTGACGCTGCACAGCGCAGTCGTCTGTTTACTGCTGTTTGCCTGTACCAAGAAACCATCACTATCGTCAACATTTCAGTTCAACTAGCCCACCAACAAGGTGCGTGCTACCGAGTGGCGTGGTTCGTGGTCGCCCCAATCCCCTGCATGCTCAATTCGCCAAGCGTTTGCGTCGTGCGAGAAAGGCCGCAAACCTCAGCGGCTCGGCTCTCTCAGCAGCGGCCGGGCTAGACAGAGGCACGGCGACCGCGCTGGAAAATGGCGGGCGCATACCGCGCGTTGATACCGTCGAACACTTGGCGCGAGCCCTCGGGCGAAGTCCGTGCGCGCTGGCATTCGGTGTCGAGGTTGACTGCCCAGCCGATGACATTCTGCACAGCGCATCCCTGCCTCAGCGTCTGCACGAGACACGAGATGCCATGGCGCTCTCGCTGCGAGAGGTTGCCCGCAGATCGAAAGCGTCCGCCAACATGGTGCACATGACCGAAACAGGACAGAGTGTCCCGACGTTGGCGACTGTGGAAACGCTAGCTGCGGCGCTGCGAGTATCGCCGTGCTGGCTGGCATACGGCATCGGCCCCCGAGATCTACTGCCGCGTGGGCGATCCTCTCGGACGGCTCAGACGACTGCGCAAGCCTAGGCTCGGCACTCCCAGACATCCCCCTTCCTCGCTGGAAAGGCAGCGCGATCTTGATCGCCAGCGGTGTCACATCGCTGTCACAGTGACGCACGCGTGACGTCTCCCTTCTAGACGTCTCACTGTCTCTCGTGTGACGTCTCTGTGACGCGCAAGCGTCACTCTCTTGTCTCGGTGACTTCGTGGTGACGCCAAAGGACGGCTCAAGCGTCACATCCCTGTCACTGTGACGCACTCGTGACGCGGTCAACGTCGTCATGGTCGCTGGCCCTGGCGCTCGCGATACTCGGCCTGCCGCTTAGCCCCTGCGGTCTGCCGTTTTTCTTGGCTCTCGCGAAACCACGCCACGGCGAGCAATTGCCCCGAGTCATCCCAGACAAGCCATTCGTTGGCTACCAGTTCCTGTGCGAAGGGCTCGATCGCATCCCATGGGCCAATCACAAGGCCGGCGATCCCGCGCAGCCCGACCTTGCCCAGCGGTATCACACCATCGCTGTCGCACTGGGTCAGCAGCAGGCGATACAAGCCTCTCGCTTGCCAGGTCAGTAGCTTCCAAGACGCAGCCAGGAAAGGCGGGGGCTCGCTGTGGAGCTTCACCCAGCCAGCGGACGGAAACGCGATCGGATCGGCTGGCTGGGCGAGCGGTTTGGCTGACTGATAGGGCTTTGTCTCGCGCAGCGGGCTGAAGCTGGCGCCCTGCTTTTGCCTTCGTTCGTTGTCGTCGGGCGCTTTCTTAGCCATGGGCCACCTCGACGTGACAGCGAGCATGCAGCGATTCGCCGATCTGCCGCTGATACCTCTGCCCGGCGGGATCGCCGTGCGTGCGAATGACTACGCGGCAGCCGTCAGGGATGCGGGCTGCGACGTCGGCGGACCATGCGCCGCTGATGACTCCGAGTGTCGCAGGGGCTTGGTCCCACTCACCGAACACCGACGCATCGGTTAGGAAGTCCGGCACCCCTTCGGCGATAACGAACGTGAGCCGCTCGCTACGGTTCCACCATGCCGGCCAGCCGCGCGCCAGCACATCCCGCGCGAACCCATCCGCCATCACCAGACCAGCGCTGCTATAGCCCGCAGGGGATAGCCCCTTGGGGTCGGCATCGGCGGCGAAGCTGCGCGCATGCAGGCTCACCAGCGCCCCCCAGCTATCGAACAGCGGAACGATCAAGCGATGCCCCGATGCGCGCCAGCTCTGCCCCGCGTAGCGAGCCCACGCAGGCAGCGGGCCATCTGGGGGCAGACAGCGCGCCAGATCGCGATCGGCGATAAGCGCAGGGTCCAGCGACCGACCGAGCAGCGCCACACTCAGCGCAGGGTCATCACAGACCGGCAGGCAGCGAGCAAACAGATCGCGGACTTCATCGGCCGGGGGATACGACGGCGGCGGCGCCGGTCGCAGCGGTGGGAGCGCTGGCAGAGGTCGCGCAACATCCCCAGCGAGGCCACAGCGCGCGGCCAGCTCGGACAGCACGCGCGGGAAGTCGGCCCGCACATCCAGCCCCAGCACAGCGGCAGCCAGCGAGATCACATCGCCGCCCCCACCGCAGCCGAAGCAGTGCGCCCGCAGCGTGCCATCTGGCCCCGGGGTGACGCTACACGATGGCGTGCGCTCCTCATGCCAAGGGCAGAGCAGCACAAAGCCGCGCCCCTGCCGCCTTGCCCGATCGCGCAGACCCAGCACATCTAGCGCCGTCGCGGGGTCGGCTAGCAATCGCTTGAGAGTGTCAGTGGCCGGTGGTAGCTTCCGGCCTGCATCGAAGGTTGTAGAGAGCGCTCGGCCCGACAGCCGGGCGCTTTCGTTTTTGGGGGCCATGGTTCACCCCTGTTCCCGTCGGCGCTGTGCGCGGGGATTGGAAGTAAGCCAGGCATCGAGATCGGCCCGTTTCCAGCGGCGCAGCTTGTGTTCGCCGACCGAGAAGCGATCAAGATCCGGGTGGCGTGCGCGCAGCTTGCGGAAGGCTTCCTCTTGCCCCTCGCAGCCGTAGATGTGACGCGCAGCGCCAGCCGTATCGAGCCAGCTATCCGCGGCCGACTCCGACAGCGCATCCCTGACCGCATCCTTGACGATGGGCTTTAGGGCTGCCGCGAATCGGGGATCGCCAGCCGCAGCCGCCAGCAGTCCAGCAACGTCTAGCGACATGGCGAACCCTCCGAGGCGCTAGCAGCCGCAGTGCCGGCTGCGTCATCGCGTAGCGCGTCCGCTTGGCCCGTCGCGAACAGCCAGCCGGGCTCCCCTAGCTGTGCCCGCAGCTTGGCCAGCATGGCGAGGGAGGGCTTCCGCTCGCGGGTGACGACGTACCACAGATGCCGGGCGCTTACCTCGCACTGCCGAGCCATCCCTTCCATGGACAGCCCGCGCAGCTCTCGCGCAGCGTGGAAACGGCGACGGGAAAACGTGACTTGTTCGGGTTCGTTGCGGTCTGGGTTGTGATCCATGCCGCAACCCTGCCCGGCCCCCCTTGCTGCGCACTACCGACAAAGCGGCGAGGCGTGCGCTGCGTTTGTCCGTGGACAGGAACTCGCCTTTATGGGGTGGTAACTTCCCGTCGAGCGCTTCGGCGCCTTTTTGCCGCCGGTCGTGCTCTTTTGCGGCGTCTCGCCGTGTTTTTTTTCGTCCGCACGGGCTGCGATTCGGCCTGCCCCTGTTGCTGTGCACGCCGATGCCTGGCACGGGCCTTGACTAGGCTGGACAACGTAACGCCATAAATGGGATTGAGTGCCCGATGAAAGGCTCCCGTGGAAATGCGATGTCTATCCAGTAGCCCATACGCATAATCACGCGATACCCATTTATTATTTTCGATAAACGCAATCGAAGAGGAAACCAATTTTATCATATATTCAACTGAAGCCACAGCATCTCTCATTGCATCAATGTTGACATATAAATCCTTGTCACCTATTGGGCTATAGTCATACACATGGCGCCGGGTCTGTTCGGCTCGGGGTGCCGTGGGCAGATGATCGCCCAAATGCATTCCCGGGGCCGGGTCTCTGAGTACCGGCGGCGGCAATAGAGACATGATGAAATGGAAATCTATCGGCCCCTGCAGCCGGTGAGGTGCAGAACAACAACCATCACAGCAGCATTTCCTGCACGATTTTGATTTCTGTCTTGGCTCTCCAAAAATTCTGACCCAATCGAAACCTGAGAATTTCACAACCCCAGCCGATCGGATACTGCGGTCTAGGAGAACCGGAAGAAAGACGGTTCGCCAGAAGTCGGCGAAAGAGTCACGCACAGATCCCACAAAGGGCCCCTCCACGCTGCTCCGAAAAGCGGTGCGCCAAGTCGCCTGATGCGCGGCCAGAAGCCCACGAAAGCATCGGCCAAGCGACAAGAGGTCCATCACAGGATGGTTTAGTTCCTCGGCTGCTTGCGTGAGCTTCCGCAGTGCCTGGCTGGCCGCATACAAGTCCTCAGCTCGACTTTCCAGCGCCTGCGCCACTTCGGGCTGCCGTATGGACGTCACAAAGTGTCGAACCGCATCAGTGATAACCCGCTCAGGGCTGACGAACTCAGCCGACACAGACGGCAGATCCACTATGCGGACTCGAGCTTGGGCGATAATCGGCTCATGGTTGGCGAACTTGGGCATGGTCACGTCCATACCATGAACTAGCTCAAATCAGGTGATTTCCTGATACTTTGGCCCGTGGGCCCCGTTCGGATTCGTTCGGTTTGGTCCCTCTAGGATTGCCGTCGCTGCGCTTGCTGCATCTGCGAAAGTTTGCGTTGCGTGAGCATCAGCCGAGACACCACTTTTGCCACAGCCAGCCGACTGCCAAGCGGATGTTCAGGGCACAGGAACTCGGCCACCATCGAACGCTGCATGTAGCGCAGGATCGTCGCTTCCGAGATCGCGACAACGGCCCCGGTGTGCGGGTCGATGTACTCATCCGGCGACGCCTCGGGCTGTGCGGCCAGCGCTCGCCGCTCCACGCGCGGGATCACTTCGCTGATGCTCGACTTGGCCAGCGTGACACCCTGCCCCGCGAGCCACGCTTGGATCTGCGCGTAGGGCTCGCCAGCCTTTGCGCGGCGGTAGACCTCGCCCTCTTGTTCCGGGGTCAGCTTCAATGGGCGCATGCGCGCGGCAGGATAGCGCGGGCGGGGCAGCGTTCCCTAGGGCTGCCGCTGGCCTTCCCGACGCACTCCGCAACGGATCGTTGCCCATCGGGGCATGGCTGCCGGATCGTGCTCAACGTAGGCCACAGCGTCAGGCAGCGGCCAGCTTGCTGCGGACCCTGTTGAGATGGCTTGCCGCAAAGCAGAGAGCGCGGGGCGCTGGCTGGCGTCCCCGAAGGGCTCCAGCAATCGAGCGCAGGTGACGAATAGATACTCCAGCGCTGCATCGCGTGGCTGTGCGGACAGAACAGAGAGGCGTATCCAGGCCCTGTCTGCCTGATGAGCAGTCGAGCCAGCGACCGAGAAAACCGCGCTGTGTTCTAGGTTCGCTGCCGTCGGTATCGCGTGATACTTGCTGTTGCAGCCGTACATGCCGGGGTTGTTCGGGAACTCGTGATAAGGCTTCTCTGTGGGCAGGCTAGGCACGAGATCGCAGACGCGCGCGGCTGACCACGGCGAAGCGGCAGCCGGGGCCGCCGCAGGCCGAACAGGACGCACAGACGCGGTCTGTCTGACTAGCGAGATTGCTCCCCAGAGCAGACAGCCCCCAATCAAGATCAGCAGGGTCTTTCGTTGCACGAATGTCTCCCGGGGGAGTGGTCGCACGCAGAGGGTAGCGGCAGCAAGGCAGAAGAACAGGCGAATGGTCAGCGAGAGCCGGCGCAAGCTGTTTGGCCTGGATGCCGCGCCGAAGGTTGAGCAGGCCGGGAACCTGTACACCGTGCTGGCAGCCAGCCCAGACTGCCCGGCATGGGGTCAGCCCACCCATGCGCTAGGCGCTGGTTCCGCGCAGTAGCGCCCCGTCCGCAGGCCGCGCGAAATCTGGTCCAAATATGGTCCATTTTCGCCGGGTTTTGCGTCCGGTTGAGTCCGTTACGTGGGGAGTGGGGGTTCTGAGTCAGCGACGGAGAGGCTAACAGGGGGAGACACAGCGGGACGCGGTTTGGTAGGTTCTGCCCATCTCCAGCCTGTGAGGATGTCGATGCGAACCCTGAATGCTCTTTCCTGTTTCGTTGGCTTGGCGACAGCCATGGCGGCGCTGCCCGCCTGCAATGACGGCGGTGAACCCGGTCCCATGGGCGCGATGGGCACCATGGGACTGCAAGGCGAGCCCGGACAGCGAGGCACAAAAGGGGACAAGGGCGACAAAGGCGACAAAGGCGACGCCGGACCGGAAGGCCTCGCCGGAGCCAAAGGGGAACGAGGCGACAAAGGCGACAAAGGCGACGCCGGGCCGACGGGCTCGGCGGGACCCAAGGGCGACACTGGGCCCACCGGCATCCCCGGCATGAAGGGCGACAAGGGGGACCGCGGCGACAAAGGTGATCCCGGCATCAAGGGGGACAAAGGCGACAAGGGCGACAAAGGACTCCAGGGCGATCGAGGACTTCAAGGCGCCAAAGGGGACAAGGGCGATCCGGGCAACCCTGGCCCACCGGGCCCGCCGGGCTCGGGCGGCGCAGTCACCGAGGACGTGCCGGGCTTCGCTGGCTTCACGAGCGCCTCGTACAACGGCAAGGTGACGGGCGGACGCGCCGGCATGCACGCGCTGTGTGCTACGGCGTTTACTGGCGCGCACCTGTGCCATGCCGCCGAGTACGTGCAAGCGACGTCGGCGCAGCAGCCTCCCACGGCGGGCGCCTGGATCGATCCCAGCACGGTGAACGGCAGCAACGTCGCCAACAACGGGTCTGTCAAAGCAGGTCGCTTGCCAGGTACCTATAGCTGCAGCAGCTGGAACAACAGTGGCGGCGGCGACTACGGAACCATCGTAACAGCGACGGGAACCATCGACCCGTATGGCGCCTGCGGCTCGGCCCGTCAGCTGGCCTGCTGCAACACGCCCACCAAAGCGCGCTTCGCCGGCTTTACCAGCGCAACCGTCCACGGGGCCGCGGGAGGCCGGTGGAAGATGCACTCGCTGTGCGCCACCGCGTTTACCGGCGCGCATATGTGCCACGCCACCGAGTACCTGCGCGCCAACTCGGCGCAGACGGTGCCCAGCGGCGGAGCCTGGCTTGACTCCAGCAGCGTAAACGGCAGCACCGTCGCCAACTCGGGTGTTCCCGACTCGTCCCGTTACATCACCGGGGCCAGCTGCAGCAGCTGGAACAACAGCGGCGGTGGCGACTATGGCACCGTCGTCACCGACGTGGCTCAGATCGACACCTACGGCGACTGTGCCAGAGCCCGCCCGGTGGCCTGCTGCCTGTAGGCCGCTACCACGTCGCGTTCCACCCCGCCGTCGTCAGACGATAGATCTCGTTGGGAGTGAAGGCCCAGGCGCTGATCGGGCTTGAGCTCCAAACGGCGCTCAGCGTACCGAAGTTTGCCGACGACCACATCGTCGTGTAGTGCGCAGCCGAGCTGTTGTCGTATACCCAGATATCGTTGTCGGCGGTCATCCACAGCTTGCTACCGCCGATGGCGGTGCTGCGCGTCCACTTGGTGCCGTCGAATATCCACACCTCGCGGTTCTGCTTGGATGCCCAGACTTTGTTGCTGGCGGTGCCGCGAATGGCCACGTAGGCCGCCGCGCTGCCGCTTGCGACCTCGCTCCAGCTACTGCCATCCCAGCGCAGAAGCAGCCCTAGGTCGCCGCCGATCCACGCGTCGCTGGTGCCGCTGGCCCAGACGGTGAGCAGGTTGTTGATCTGCGGCAGGCTGATCGCCCCCCATGCCGATCCGTTGTACTGCATAACGACGCCACGATCGCCGACCGCCCAGATGTTGTTGCCGCTGGTCCCCCAGACGTCGTTCAGCGCTGCCGAATCGGGAACGGGGCTGGTGACGCGCGACCAGGCGCTGCCATCCCAGTGAATGACGACGCCGGCCTCACCAACGGCCCAGACATCTTTGTCGCTGGCCCCCCAGATGCCCAGAAGATCGTTGCCAGTTGGCACCGCGATACGGCGCCAGGCCTTGCCGTCCCAGTGGATCATGTTGCCGTCGTTGCCCGCGGCCCAGACGTCTTTATCGCTGCTGCCCCAGACGCGGTTGATGATCGGCTTGTTCACTGTGAAGTCGGTGCTGCCTCCGCCGATGATCAGCGTGGTTGACTCGCCTGATCCTTGTTGGTCTTGGCCACGGCTGTCTTGCTCGGCAGGGCCACAGGCCGCGCTGGCCAAGAGCAGCGAAGAAAACAGCGATACGAGAGCGGATGACGTCTTGTACATGGGAGTCTCCTTGCGATTGAGGTCGGTGGGGCGACGGGATGAACGCCCCAAGGTTTCTGCCTGCGCCGCGACCGCCAAGCCGCGACGCAGCGCGCCCGTGGTATAACGCCCGCCGCATGTCGCAGGGAGACGAACTCGCTCAGCCCGCATCCCCTGAGCCGCCGCTTCTTTCCGCCACCACACCGGATCATCCCGTCGGTGCAGCGTCAGGCCCAGTGCCTGTGCGCGACCGCGGTCTGTGGCTGGCCGCCTGGGGTCTGATCGTGCTCGGCGCGGGCCCGCTTCTGGCTGCGCAGGTCGTGGCGCGGCAGCAGCGACAGCTCACGGTGCCGGGTCTGCGCATCGCCGGACTTCACGATCACTCCGTGGCCAAGCAGCCAGCCAGTTACAAGCCCGATCGCAAGTCCAGTCCGAGCAGAAGTCCCGACGCTGAAAGTGGCCTGGGATTGCTGCCGTTTTCTGAGCTGCCGGCGCGCGTGCAGAAGGTCGGCGCGCAGCTCCTGAACCAGCGCGTCGCGGTGCAGATCGTCGGTGAAAAGACCCATGCCTCGTGGAGCGAGCTCGGTGTGACGCTCGATGAAGCCGAAGCGGTGCGTCAACTTCAACTGATCGGTCACTCGGGCAACGCAGCCGCGGATCTGGTGACGTACCTGCAAGGCAAGCAGTCGGGCATTGCCGTGCCGCTGCCGGTCCAGCTCGATGAAAAGCGCGCCATCGAGTTCTTGCTGTCGCTGAAAGACCAGATGGATCGCGCACCGATCGATGCGCGGCTGGATCTGGAAAAGCACACGATTGCTCCCGAGCAGCAGGGCATCTTGATCGGTGTGTATGAAGCGATGGTGGCCTTGCAGTACGCGGTCCGATCGCTGCGGGAAGGCACACCGCCTACGCAGATCGATCTATCGGCGGCGACGCGCACGGCCCAGCCACAGGTGCGACGCGAAGATCTAAAAGGCATCGATGTCTCGACGGTGCTCGGCACATGGGAGACTCGCTATTCCAGTGCATCCGTCGACAGCGATCGCACGTACAACTTGAAGGTCGGGGCCAGCAAGCTAAACGGCTACATGCTGAAGCCACATCAGCTTTTTTCGTTCAATGCCGTCGTCGGAGATCGCACAGAAAAAGAGGGCTATCGCGTCGCCCCGGTGATCTCAGGCGGAGAGCTGATCGATGGCTTGGCCGGTGGCATGTGTCAGATCGCCTCGACGCTGCACGCCGCGGCCTTCTTCGCGGGGCTGGAAATCGTGCGCAGCACGCCGCACTCGCGGCCCAGCACATACATCCCGATGGGCTTGGACTCGACGGTGGTGTACCCGTCGGTGGATCTCAAGCTGAAGAACCCATACGACTTTCCGATCGTGCTGCACTACGTCGTCAACCAGGGCTCGGTCAAAGTCGAGCTTCTGGGAAAAGCGCAGCCGTATCGCGTCGCGTTCGAGCGCGAGATCCTCAGCGAGACGCCGTTTCCGACGACAACACGCCAGGATCCCGAGATGCCAGCGGGACAGAAGTTCATCGATCAGGATGGCTATCCTGGCTATCGCATCAAGCGACGCCGATACATCTTTACGGGCAAGTGGAAGCTCGATCCCAAGAACGAGAACCGTCCCAAACCGGACGTGCTGATCGGCAAAAAGGAATGGGATATCTCGTACCCAGCGACGGCGCAGATCCTGCGAGTGGGCAGCGGCCCGCCCAACCTAAAGAAGAAAGATCCGCCGCCTTCGCATCGCATCCCGCCGCTGCCCGCGTGGGCCAAGCCCATTTTCTACATCGTCAAATAGGCGGCGCATCCGTCGCCAAACGCGTCCGCGCATGCACACCCTCTTAGTCTCGAACGCGGACGTCGAGATATCGCGTGCAGTGTGCGATCCATGCATGGCTCGATCCACCGGATAGAAGATGCCGCGCGACATCGCGTGCGATCTGCACGCAGTGATCGATGTTGCAGTGCAGAAACAGCCCCTGCCGACCCGCTGGAAACACGCGCCCGGCTTGGGCGATGTGTTCTAGTTCGCGGCGAAACTCGGCAAGCCACCCGCGACGGTACAGCGGATACACGCGCGGCACGAAGTGCTGCACCACGGCCGTGGGCCGGGACAGACCCGGCGGAACAATGCCGGCCCGGTGAAGTTGCCGCACAAGCTCGGCCAGATAGGCAGGCTGCGTGAAGTCCAGGTCGTTCCCCCACGTGCCCTCGGGAATCTCGACACACAACAAGGACTCATTGCGGCGCGACAAGCCCGGCGAAAAGTTGTTGGGCAGCGACACGCGACCAAACCACAGACCGCGCCCCGGAACGTAGTACGTGTCGACGGGCCCCAGCGTCGACGCCGGAAACGCGAGAAAGATCAGATACAGACCGCGATGTCCCAAGCGCAGCGCCGCTTGGTGCGGCAGCAGGTCGCTCAGGTGGCCGGTGTACACCACGCGGGCGAACTGCGCGGCTTCCGCCTCGACAAAACGTCGGTCGTAGTGAATGGGCACGGACAGCGCTTCCGCCTCGACGCAGAGCGCCTGGATCAGGGCGCCTATGCCCTGCGGCGGATACAGAAAGCGGGCCGCTGCGGGTTGCTGGCGCAGGCTCGCTCGCACGGCATCGGCCAGCACCGAGATCGGCTGCGCCGTCGAGATGCGCTTTTTCGCCACCGTCTTCGAGATCGCAGTGGCCGGCAGCCCCCAGACCTTTTCGACATAGGGCTGATAGAACGCACGATACGCGGCATCGCCCACGCGCTCGCGAACGAAGGACTCAAAGCCAAGATCCTCGGACTCAGTCGCGCCCAGATCCGACGACGCGGTGCGATCCGCTTCCCAGCGCAGGAACTTGCGCAGCGAGGCCTCGCGACGCAGAAACGACACAAAAAAGCGCGCCGAAAGAGTGGGCCCCAGGCCCTGCACAAAGCCACGCAGCCGCAGCGGATAGGGCACGTGACGGCAGGCCACAGGTCGCTCGACGCGGCCCAGCGATGCAAACGGCGGCGTGCGCTCTGCGGGGCGATTCGCGCAGAAGATCAGGCGTCCATTGCGCGGACGCTCGGCCCAAGACAGCGTCGGAGCCGCTTGCTGCAGAATCGGCAAGGCATCGCCGTGTATGCGATGGGATCCCAGATCGCAGGGCACTCCTTGAAAGAGCACCGGCCGCAAAAGGCCACCTGGCTTCTCGGCGGCTTCCCAGATCTCGACGCGAGCGCCACTGCGCGCCAAGAAGATCGCGGTACACAGCCCGCTGACCCCCGCACCAACCACCAAGATGGAATCGTGGCCCATGAATGCCGGATCGTCAGAACAACGGAATCAATAAACGGCAGCGAACGAGGAGGACGGCCAGACAGGTACAGGCGGCAGGTCACCGCGATGCTCGACGGGTCCACGTCATCGAGAGGGACGCGGAGCCGCGAGGCTCGCTAGGGCAGCACGTCGATGTCAGCGAACGGACAGTTGACGTAGATCGGCGCCGAATACCCGCCATCCACCACCAACCGCAGCACCGAGCACTGCGAGTCGGCTGGCACCGTCGCGCGGCTGTCGAAGGCGCCGTAGCTTACGCCGTTGCGGAAGACCTCGCCCTCGCCTTGCCAGCGCAGCTCGACGCGCTGCTTCGCCTTTACCGACGCGCCTACGCCTTGCGGCAGACCGTCGTCATCGGCATAGACGCGAACGGCACAGGGCTCGGGCGAACGAATGCACACGCGACCGCGCAGCATGCCTTCACGCAGAGCCTGCGGCGTGCGGGTCGGCGCCGCGATGTACATCGTCGGGTGCAAGTGCTTGCCCTGTCGGCTGTCACTGCCGGCGATCGGCACCATGCGGCGCTTGCGACGCAGGATCTCTTCATCCATACGCTGCATCGACGCCACCAAGCTGTGAAGCGGGTTGTCCAAGCCGTACTGGTCACGCCACACCGACACGGGAATGCTGTATGCCTCTAGACCGAACGCCAGCTCGTCGGCGGCCTGGATCTCGGGCGGAAAGCTCTTGATGTCGCGCCCAGCATCCGTGATCGGCCGCCAGCTTCGATCGATCGAGGTGAAACGATCCGGTGCATCGACCGGCATCTTGACCGGTGTGGCGAACGGCGTGTCGATGAACAGCAGGCCGCCAAATGCCTTGGCGCTGTAATAGAAAAGCTGCGGGCTCTGACGGAAGTTCTTCGCCTTGAGATCCACGGTCATCGCAGCAAAGTCGAGAAACAACAGCGAGACGTTGCCATGCGCTCGATCGACGATCTGCAGGCCGGGCAGGAACAGCGGCTTGGGCTCGGGCACGGTCTCTAAGAACTGGCGAATCTCGCGCCAGCGCTGCACCGCGCTATCGAGCGTGTTCTGGTCTTCGTAGAACTTGCTCTTCTGCGACGGAGCAAAGAACACAAAGTCCAGGCCCGACTTCTTGATCGTTTGCAGCACCTTGGGCAGTTCGAGGCTGGCTTTGAAGTCGCCCTCGGGAAGCTGGAAGTTGGCATCGCCAGCCCACAGCTTGAGCGCCGCAGAACCAGCCGGCGTCACCGGCTGCACCGTGCTGGCAGCGGGCGGCTTATGGGCGGCGTTGCGCCCGATATACGTCTGCATCGTCGTACAGCCCGAGCCAAGTAGGGCCAGCGCGGCCACGGCCCCAAGTGTCCGGCGCGAAGACGGCCACCAGCCCGTAGGCACACCCGCCCCCTGCTTGCGTCCGACGCAGTCCGCACGATCACCGGGATTCGAGACAGAGACAGCAGAACTCATGAGCGGCATGTTAGGGGGTCTCGCACAGTTGGTGAAGTGGCTTGTTGCGCCCAACACGCAGTCGCAACCACGCATCCAGGCGCAACCCAGGGTGTCCGCGTGCGCGCCTCGCTGCATCCGCCCGCAGTCGCGCCAGCGCGCCATCCCCCAGCCTCTCGCCGCCTGCTGACACACTGGCTGAGCTCGCTTCCGTCGCACAGCGCGGCCCGCCAGCGCTCCGGCCATGCGGCGCCACGCGGCACGGCCCTGGCTGTCCAGCGCGAAAAATGGGTTGGACCAAGGCCGCAGCTTGTGTGCTAAACCCTGCCCTACCTGTACGACATGTAGGGTTCCATGGATCGGTCCGACGGGACGAGGCGCTTTCTGAATCCGTCGCACGCCCGGCATGCCGTGTTGCAGACAGAGACTCGTTAATCGGTAAAGGAGACGCAAATGACCCCCTTAAGACTCCCCTTGCGCCGCGGAAGTCCCCGCGGGCTGACGCCACTGAAAACGCTCGTGGCCTTTGGGCTGTGTTTGGCGATGTCGCTGGGCTGGGTGCAGTCGGCGGCAGCCCAGCGTGCCTGTCTGCTGACCGCGACCCGCTCGTCGGAAAACGTCTGGTGGCAGCAGGTTCGGCAGCGCATCCTCGACACGGGGCTTTATCCCGACGGGGTTGATCAGAAGGATCTCGGATTCCGCGATCCGTCGCTGTCTGAGCTGACCTCGTGCCGCCTGCTGGTCATGATCGCCTCGGACTATGGCTACTCAACGTCTGAAGGACTGGGCAACGCCGTCGGAGACTTCATGGCCACGGTGCCGGCGGCTGCGGTTCTGGTGTTCCAGCCCTATACCTGGCAGACGAGCGTGCCATCGGCACCGCCTATCGGTGGGCGATTCCTGGCGAACTATGCTCTGACGACGCAGGGGGCGACCGACACCAACACGGCCACCAAGCGCGGCATGGTGGCGACCGGCGATCCGCTTGTGCAAAACGTCGAAGACTTCGACTGCGGCACCAACTGCCGCCGCTTGACCGCCACCATGCCAAAGCCTGGTGCCACCGTCGCTGCGTACTGGTCAGACGGCAGCATCTTGGCCGTGCGCGGCAAGCGGCGCGTCGACCTGAACATGATGCCGGCGGACGAGGCGGTCATCAGCGGATCGTGGGGCAGCAAAGCCGGCCGCCTGATCACGAACGCGATTGTGTATCTGTCGACACCGCTCAAGGTGCAGCCATCGCAGGTCGAGTTCGATGACTCGCCGCTTGGCGCCGCCACCAATCCCGAAGAGGTGACCTTCACCAATATCTACTCGGTACCGGTCAAGCTGACGGGCCTGGGCATCGACGGCATGGGTCGCGCGCACTTCTCGTACGAAGCGGACAAGGTGCCCTCGCCGGCCGCGCCGATCACCATCGCTCCGGGTGGCAAGTACCGAGCCCGCGTGATCTTCAAGCCGCAGATCCAGGGCTCGCACAAGGCGACCCTCTTCCTGAACATCCAGGGCTTCGAGCGCTCGGAAGTGGTGCTGACCGGGCAGAGCCGCGGCAACCTGTACGTCTCGCTGTCGCCCCTGAACTTTGGCGGCGTGCCCCTTGGGACGACGGTAATGCCGCTCTCTGTCCGCCTGAAGAACATGGGCACCAGCAGCATCGAGATCACCAAGCCGGTGATCGGCGATACGACCAACTATGACCTGACGCCCTCGGTCCCCGATGCCAAGGTCACCATGCTGCCCGGCGCCAGCTATGTCTTTGAAGTGAAGATGAAGCCGGCGATGATGGCGGGCGAGTTTCTCACCGATGTCACAATCGACTCGACGGACAGCGGCAGCCCGCTGGTCATTCCCGTCATTGGTCGCTCGGGCCCGCCCAAGCTGAAGGTGCCGTATACGTCGCTGCTTCTGTCCGATACCCCCTCGGGAGCCAAGGCGCTGCCGCTTGAAGTCTTGCTGTACAACGAAGGCTTCTCAGAGCTCAGCGTGACCGATATTACGTCGGACTCGACCGACTTTGAGATCCCCAACGCGCCGAGCATGATGTCGCCGCTCAAGCTCCCGGCCAAGTCGGGCAAGCTGTTCCAGCTTGTGTTTGCGCCGACGGGCTCGGGCGTGCGTAGCGGCAAGCTCACGCTCAAGAGCAACGAGCCCGCGGTGCCGCCGGCCACCGATTCGAACAAGATCATCTCGGTTGCGGGCAACGGCACCAAGCCGCAGTTCAAGGTGCTTGAGACAGCGCTCGACTTCGGAACAGCCGACATCGGCGCCGCGGTACCCAGCCAGCTTGTCACGCTGGTCAACGAAGGCGACGGCGATCTGACGGTCAAGGATGTCTCGATCGTCGCGGGCATGGGCGGTGACTCGTTCGCCGTCAGCACGCTCGCCCCGATCCCGTTTATGCTGCGCGCCGGTACCAGTGTGCAGGTGACGGTCGACTTCTCGCCCAAGATGGCGGGCATGGTGGCAGCGACGCTGCGGGTGATGACCGACTTGGCGATGTCTGGCAGCGCCACCGTCGATCTCAAGGGCGTGGCCAACGGAGCGGTGGGCAAGCTTGACCCAGCGATGCTGTCCTTTGGCGATCAGAAAGTGAAGTCGATGGTCGTAAAGACGCTGACCCTCAGCAACAACGGCAACCGCGACCTGACGATCCTGCGCAGCCGCATCGTGCCGGCCGCTGGCTCGTTTGCCGCCATGCTGCCTGCCGATGGCACCAAGATCACTCCGGGCAAGTCGCTGATGATCAATGTCACGTCGATGCCGGCGATGGCTGGCCCAGCGACGGCGCGCATCGAGTTTGAAACCGACGATCCGGCCATGAGCGGTGGCACACAGTTCACGGCGCAGATCGCAGTGAACGGCGTGGTCCCCGGTGTCACGGTAAATCCCGTCGAGCTGACGTTCGACGCCATTTTTGTCGGTCGCAAGAGCGATATGAAGACCGTCAAAGTGACCAACAGCGGCAACGTCGTCATCGACAACCTGACCGCGGCCATCTCGGGCAGCCTGATGGGCAATGACTCAGGAGACTTCGGCTATGTCATGGGCTTCAAGAGCAAGCTCATGCCGGGCGAGTCCACAGATGTCGGCGTGTACTTTGAGCCGCGCATCGGCAAGAACATGCACTACGCGACGCTGGTGCTAAACGCCGATGGCGTGATGGTCCCGATGACCGTTGCGCTCAAGGGATCGTCGACGGCGGCCGCGATCATGGCCCGGCCCAGCTTGCTGCGCTTTGCCAACACCTTTGTGGGCAACACCACGGATCCCAAGTCCGTGGAACTCAGCAACGAGGGGACGGAAGAGATCGAGATCGAGCTGCTCTTGCCCCCAAGCGAAGACTTCAGCGTTGATCTGTCGCAGGTCAAGACAACATTGCGCATGGGCGACTCGACGCGCGTCCCGGTGGTGTTCTCGCCGAAGTCGCCTGGCATGAAAGGCGAGTCGATCGAGGTTCGCCTGAAGGGCACGCAATACATGCTCACCAAGATCGAGCTGGAAGGTCAGGCTTCGACGCCCCCACCGCCGAAGATGGAAGGTGGCTGCAGCATGAGTCCGCGCGGTTCGGCGGGCGGATCGCTGGCAGCACTGGCGCTGGCCCTGTGCGGTCTGATCGCGCTGCGCCGCCGCCGCTGGGCCTAGCCCAACTCGGCCGGCTGGCCGCCCCCGTGGCGGCTGGCCGCCCTGTCCCCTCCCCGCCTCGTTCCTACCCCGCTCGTCCGTTTCGTCGTTCACTCGACTCTCGTCGCATAGACACACCCCCCGAGGACGCGTCGCCGGTCCCGGCACCCGGCCGCGGGCGCGGTGTCTACAGCGCTTCGTATGCACCCAGCGTGCAGCCCTGACTGGGGCGCTTGCGACCGCGCTGATCGATGGGTGGGCAGTCGCGTCCCTGGCCCACCGCAGGGCTCTGGGGCGAGACAAAGCGTGTCTGCGTCGGTCCACCGAAGTAGTCGAGGCGCCCGATTTCCGAGTCAAAGAGCAAGACGCTGTCCACACACGGCGCCCGGCGGAGATCGTCGCTGCCGTCTTCCCACGTGCCACCGCTTTGCATGTTGTGTTCGCCATCGATGAGTCGCCGCGAGCAAGTCACCGCCCCCAGACGCGTGACGATGCGGTTGCCAACGAGCAGGCTGTTGCGCAGCGACACCAGGCGCCCTCCGGCGATGGCCGCCCCCGTGCCCGTCAAAGACGTCACTTCGTTGTCGGCGAAGGTGCTGTGGACAATGGATCCCCGTGGTGGCTGCGTTCCCTGGTCATCGAGCAACAGGGCCGCGCCTCCGCCGGCTTCCGCGACGTTGTGGCTGAAGGTGTCGTTGAGCAGGCTCATCACACTTCGCGCGCCGACGTACAGCGCCCCGCCCGAGGCCGCTCCGTTGCCATAAAACGTCGTTGCTTCGACGCGGACGTCCGCTCCTTCGATGTATGCGGCGCCGCCGGATCGCGCCACGCTGTGCCCCGGAAGAACATAGTTGCCCAGGAACGACGAGCCATAGATCGCCACCGCGTCCTCGCCGGTCCCTTGACGGAAGATCCCGCCGCCGAACGTGGTTCCGTAGTTGTCCCAAAACGTCGTTTCGCAGATCAGCAGATCTCCGCTGCCACGCATGTCAAGGCCGGCCCCGGTGCCGCCATCGCCGGGGACGCCACCGACGCCCAGTACGATGTTGCTGACGATCGAAGAGCGCTCGATGCGCAGCGAGCTATCCCGCACGCCAATGCCGGCCCCATTGGCCGCGCTGTTCGCCAAGATCGCGCTTTGGCGGATCAGCGTCTCGCCGGGCCCGCTTAAATACAGCGCTCCGCCGCTCGCCTCGGGCGCAAACGTGGCCGCGCGGTTGCCGTACAAAAAGCAGTCCTCTAGCACCAAGTGGCCGCTGTCTTTGCGAATCGCTCCGCCCTTGGCGTCGGGGTCCTTGGGATTGCTCAGGCCATCTGCGGCCGACTCAGAAAGGGTCACGCCACGCAGCCACAGCGTCGGAAGTGAATCCCCTGAGGCCGCGATGCGAAACACGCGCGTGCGATGATTCCCGGTCAGGACCAACGTCCCGGCGCCTTCGATCAGCGTGTCCTTATCGACCCCGATCTCGCGCGTGACTTCGATCGCGGCGCCATCCGTGCCGCAGTCAAAGCGCAGGGATCCGCCTTGCGCAACGGCCTGCCGCAGCGCGTCTTCGGTACAGGTCTCGGGACTGCCGGTGCCAATCACGCGCGACACCAGCGGCCCCAGCGCCGGCATCGCCGGCCGCAGGCACTGCTCACGCGCCGACAGCCGAGCTTTCACATCGCCACTTCCCGAGCATGCAGCCGCTAACCAGACGCATGTCCCCAGTGCCAAGCGGACCCCGCGAGCGAGCCGTGCCATCATCGTCCCCCCGGTTGTAGAGCTTCAGGATACTCCGAGAGGCACAGGCCCGCGTCTACGAGCTTTGCGAAGCCAAGGCGTGACCCAAAAAGGCGCGAATGATGCGCATGGTGCGCTGGTGTAGCGGCGATGGAATGATTTCAAAGGCATGCTGCGCCAGCGGAACTTCACACAGATGGGCCCGCGCCCCGACCGAGCGCAGCCGGCGATACAGCAGCCGTGAGTCATCGATCGGCACCAGCGTGTCGAACTGCCCATGAATGATCAGCACCGGGGGCGCTGCGCTCGACACGTGCGTCGTGGTCTGCGCCTGCACAAAGACATCGGGCTCGTGCTCGAAGCGCTTGCCGAAGACCACGCCCTCGAAGAATCGCCGCAGAAACTGGGGCGCGTCCTCCTGCACGCGGCTCTCGAAGTCATAGAGGCCATAGAACAGAACCGCGGCGCGAACCCGCGTGTCTTCGTCTTCAAAGCCGGGCTGAAACGCGCGATCGTTCGCCGATAGCGCCACCATGGACGCCAGGTGCCCGCCTGCCGATCCGCCGACAACCGTCGCTTCGGGAGTGGCGCCGTACTCAGCAGCGTGCTGACGAATCCACGCCACCGCCGCCTTGCAGTCAACGATGGCGGCCGGCAAAGGAAAGCGCGGCGCATGGCGATACTCGATGGCAAAGACGACGTAGCCCGCCGCCGCTAGCTCAAACATCATAAATGGCGACTGTCGACGCGTACCGACGACCCAGCCACCGCCGTGGATGTACAGGATCGACTTGCGCGGTCCCCCATCCGCAGAGGGCGCTCGCGGCGAATAGACATCCAAGACCAGGCGCATGCCATCCACCTGGCGATACACGATCTTCCGTCGCACACGCACCTGCGCCATGGCCGCCGTCCGCCAGCTTAGATACGGCAGAAACGACACTTCACCTGAGGCAAAAGGCCGCTCGCTCCACAGCGGCTGGTCGTCGCTGACCGGTCGGTCGTCGAGCAGCGGCACCGTCCGCCGCATGTGCCACAGATGCTGCAGAAGCAGCGTCCACGAAGCCAAGTGGACGGCCAAGCCGAGCTGCCCTGGCAGCGTCGACAGACCGCCAAACCAGGCGAGAAACGCCGTGATCAGCACGCCCATCACGATGATCTGCGGCAGGCAGATCATGACCACGATGAAGGACACCGATCCAAACAGCGCCAAGCGCGGCCCGTACAGCCGCGGCGCCACGACACCGATAACGTTCAGCAAGAGCAGAAGCCCCAAGGCCAAATAGATCGCGCTCAACATCCTGTATCCGTCCTAGACCATGTTCTCTTGTTCCGCGGCCAAGCGATGAAACTTCGCTTCCCGCCGAGCATCGCAGACGTCGCGACAATACACCGCGGCTCATGAAGGCCAACAAGCGATGGCCCAGCCAGTAACCGCGGGAATACTGCAACATCCGGTGTCGGCGGTTGGATATCATGACCTGGGCTGTTTTCGCTCGGGGGATTGTTTCAGCTTGCGTGGCGTACACCGAACAGCCGCCCCGGTGCGTTTGCAGGCACCGCTTGGAGGAGTTCATGCGACGCTCACTGTTCCGCGCGACCCTTTGCTTCTTGGCACTCTCGGGCTGCAAGCTCAGCGATAAGCCCATTCCAAAGAACGATCCCTCGGGCGGACGTACCGAGCGCCCCACGGCAAGCCCAGGCCATGACCCGCTCGATCGCCCTGGACCGGCCGCCGCGCCTGGCTCGGCAAACATGCCCGGCGACGAGACATCAGGGACACAAGAGGCCGAAGCCGGCACGCCAGCCGGACCGAAGCCACCGCGCCCGCCACTGCCACCCGAGGATGCCCCGCCGGCATCGCCGCGACTGCCGTCTTTGCCTGGGGCCGACGCGCTCAAGGCCCAGATCGAGTCGCGCTTTCAGCACCAAGGCGCCCGACGCTTTTATGTTCAGACCGACAAGCCGCTCTACAAGCCGGGCGAGACAATCTGGATCAAGGCCTGGGACGTCACTGCACGCGCATTTTCCGGTCAGCACAGCTCGCCGGGGATGTTCGTCGAGCTCATCAGTCCGCGCGGCGCGCAGGTGGCCAAGAAGAAGGTCCGCCAAGTAAGCGGCATGGCCCAGACCGAATTCGATCTGGCCGCCAACATAGCCGGCGGCGAATACACGCTGCGTGTAAAGACGCTCGATGGCAAAACCGCCGAGCGGCCCATCGTCGTCGCTAGCTATGAGCCGCCGCGGCTCAAGATGAAGCTGGAATTCGTGCGCAAGGCCTATGGCCCCGGCGATGAGGTCAGCGCCACCTTTGAGGTCAAGCGCACAACCGGCGAGCCCCTGCGCAATCACGATCTGTCTGCGATGGTGCGGCTCGATGGGCAAGACCTGCCGACGCTGAAGTTCCACACCGATGCGCAAGGTGAAGCCGTCGTTCGCTTCAACCTGCCAAACGAGATCGCGCTCGGCGATGGCTTGCTGACGGTTCTCGCCGACGAAAGCGGCCTAACCGAGTCGATCGCTCGGCGTGTCCCCATCGTTCTTAAGCGACTGAACTTCGCCACATATCCCGAAGGTGGCGACCTGATCGTGGGCGCCCCTGGCCGCGTGTACTTCGAGGCCAAAAATCCCCTGGGCAAACCCGCCGACATCTCAGGCCGCGTCGTCGATGACACAGGCGCGATCGCCGCTCGCTTCAGCAGCGTCCGCGATGGCCTGGGGCGCTTTGATTTGACCCCTGCCCTGGGTCGCGTCTATCACGTCGAGATCGACAAGCCCGTCGGCATCACCGATCAGTACGCCCTGCCCGCGCCCAAGCTGGAAGGCTGCACGCTGCGCAGCATCGACGACCTCGATGGTCAGCTCGCTGCGACACGCGTCAGCATCCGCTGTGCAGGCAACACCCCCAAGAAGGTGTTCGTCAGCGCGGTGGTTCGCGAAAACCTGCTCGACAGCGCGGCCGTCGAGGTTCCAGCCGGCGCGACGGCCACCGTCTATCTTGAGCCGCGCGGACAAGGCAGCGAGGCGGTCGGAGCCGCGCAGGGCGTGACGCGCATCACGCTGTTCGACGAACAACAGCGTCCCCTGGCCGAGCGCTTGATCTATCGCCACCGCCGGGCGCGTCTGGGGATCAAGGTCACGCCCGACAAAAAGACCTACATGCCGCGCGATCGCGTGCAGCTAGAGGTACAGACCAGCGATCCTCGCGGCAACCCCATCCCGGCCGATGTCGCGCTGTCGGTCGTCGACGATACCGTGCTGTCCTTCGCCGACGACAAGACCGGCCACATGCTGTCCCGCCTGTACCTAGAACCCGAGCTCCCCGGCAAGGTCGAGGAACCGAACTTCTACTTCG
>JAEUJZ010000187.1 GCA_016794505.1 Myxococcales bacterium | reverse complement strand
GGACAACACGACGGTGATCGATGGAGCCGGCAAGAAGGGCGACATCGACGCGCGAGTGAAGCAGATCCGGGCGCAGATCCAGGACACGACGAGCGACTACGACCGCGAGAAGCTGCAAGAGCGTCTGGCGAAGCTGGTCGGCGGGGTGGCGGTGATCAAGGTAGGCGCTGCGACCGAGACGGAGATGAAGGAAAAGAAGGCGCGCGTGGAAGATGCGCTGCACGCGACGCGAGCCGCGGTGGAAGAAGGCATCGTGCCGGGCGGCGGCGTGGCCCTGCTGCGGGCCCAGGCTGTGCTTGATGGCCTGCAGCTTCCGGGTGAGCAGAGCTATGGCGTGGCCATCATCCGTCGCTCTGTGGAAGAGCCGATGCGCTGGATCGCGCAAAACGGCGGCGTCGAAGGCAGCATCGTCGTGAACAAGGTTCGCGACAGCAAGGGTGCCTTTGGCTACAACGCCGCGACCGACAAGTACGAAGACCTGCTGGATGCGGGCGTCATCGATCCGACCAAGGTCGTGCGCACGGCTCTGCAGAACGCGGCCTCGGTGGCTGGTCTGATGCTGACCACCGAAGCGATGATCGCCGAGAAGCCGAAGGATGAAGCCGAGGCGGCTGGCGGTCACGCAGGTCACGGTCACTAGGCAGGCTGTCCCCCCATCGCGCGGGCTCGCTCCGCACTCGACCCGCGCAGCCCTCCTCCCTCACGCCGGCAGCAAGCCGTCGCTTCCTTTGTCCTCCCTCTCCGAACTGGTTTGTTTCGGTGCATCGCGCTGAGCTGCCCATGACGGTGCGCTGCCTGTAAGCGCCTGCACGGTACCCGCCTAGCCAACACGTGCTTGCCAAATCCGCCTCGGGAGAGTAGAACCCGAGGTTTCAAACGGAGAAGACACATGCGTAGCGTCGTCAAAGGCACCGGGTTCGCGGTCGGCGAGCACCTCGTCCCCAACAGCCGATTCGAAAAGGTGATGGAGACCAGCGATCAGTGGATTCGCGAGCGCTCTGGCATTGAGCAGCGCTACTTCGTGGCGGACGGGGTCGCGACATCGGACCTGGGTGTGCGCGCCGCCAAGATTGCGATGGAACAAGCCGGTGTCGGGCCGCAGGACATTGACTATGTCGTCTTTGCGACGATGACGCCGGACCACTTTTTCCCCGGATCGGGAGGCATCCTGCAAGCCAAGCTGGGCCTGCGCAACATCCCGGCGCTCGACATTCGCCAGCAGTGTACGGGCTTCATCTATGCGCTGCAGGTCTCTGACGCGCTGCTCAAGACCAAGGTGGCCAAGAACCTGCTTCTGATCGGCGCCGAGTCGCACTCGCCATTTATGCCCTTCCGCAGCTGGGATCTGGTGCTGGGTCAGGTGGAAGACAAGGAGATCGGCGAAGAAGAGAGGGCGTTCGGCACGATGATTCGCGACCGCGCCGTGTTGTTTGGCGACGCGGGTGCGGCGGTGGTCCTGCGCCGCGAAGACGACGAGAGCGAGCGCGGCCTCATCGACTTCGAGTTGCATTCAGATGGCAGCCACTACAACAAGCTGTATGTGCCGTCTGGTATGGCACACCGGCCGTATGTCGACGAAGCGATGATCAAGCGCCTGGAGCACGTGCCGCACATGGACGGCAAGTTCGTCTTCCGCATGGCGGTGACCAAGATGCCCGAGGTGACGCGCTCGCTGCTGGCTCGCCATGGCTACACCATCTCGGACGTGAAGATGTTCATCTTTCACCAAGCGAACCTGCGCATCAACGAAGCGGTGCAGCAGGCGCTGGGGATTCCGCCCGAGCGCATCTACAACAACATCCAGCGCTACGGCAACACCACGGCAGCGACGATTCCGATCGCGTACGACGAGTGCCGTCGGGCTGGCAAGATCAGCTCTGGCGACCTGTGCTGTTTCGTCGGTCTGGGCGCGGGCTTTCACTGGGGCGCGGCGCTCTTGCGCGACTAAGGCCCATGGCGGAAGGCAAGCTGCTGTTTACGCCGGGGCCTCTGTCGACGACAGAAACGGTGAAGCAGGCGATGCTGCGCGATCTTGGATCGCGCGATGCAGAGTTCCTGGCTCTGGTTCGCCAGGTGCGGGCGACGCTGCTAGAGATCGCGGGCGTAGCCGAGCCAGAGTATGCCGCGCTGCCGCTGCAGGGCAGCGGGACGTATGCCGTCGAAGCGGCCGTGGGTGCTCTGGTGCCGCGCGGGGGTCGGTTGCTGGTGGCGCAGAACGGTGCCTATGGGCAGCGAATCGCTCAACTTGCACGTGCGCAAGAGATCGCCGTGGTGCCCTGCGACTTTGCCGAGACCCAGCCCGTTGATGCGGCCGTGATTGCCGCGGCCCTCGACGCCGATCCGCAGCTTGGCGCCGTCGCGGTCGTTCACTGCGAGACGAGCACGGGCTTGGTCAATCCCGTGTCTGCAATCGCAGAGGTGACGCGTTGCCGGGGCCGCCGGCTGCTTGTCGATGCGATGAGCAGCTTTGGCGCTCTGCCCTGTCCTTTGGGGGACTGGCAGGCCGATGCCCTGGTGACGTCGGCGAACAAGTGCCTGCAGGGGGTCCCCGGCTTGGCGCTGATCGTGGCCAAGCGCAGCCTGCTTGTCGCTGCGCAGGGCCAAGCGCGCTGCGTCAGCTTGGATCTGGCAGCCCAGCTTGCCGGTCTCGATCGCGATGGGCAGTTCCGCTTTACACCCCCGACGCATGCTCTTTTGGCCCTGCAGCAAGCCCTGCGCGAGCTAGCCGACGAAGGGGGGCCCGGTGCTCGCCTCGCGCGCTACCAAAAGAACCAGCAGGCACTGCTGGCCGGCATGCAAAAGCTGGCCTTTCAGACGCTGCTGCCGCCGTCGCTGTTGTCGCCGATCATCACGTCGTTTCGCATGCCCAGCCGGCCGGACTTCGACTTCTCGGCCTTTTATCAAGCCCTGTCCGAGCGCGGCTTTGTCATCTATCCCGGCAAGGTCAGTCTCGCGGACTGTTTTCGCATCGGCACCATCGGCAACCTGCATCCCCGCAACATCGAAGCCCTGCTCTTGGCCATCGCAGAGGTCCTGCCAAACCCCTTGCCCACGTCGCCTCGCTGACGGTGCGAGATCGCACTTGCCACGAGCCGCATATCCAGGCCATAAAGGTCGAAACTTCAGGAAGCTTGGGGAACGATGTCTGCCTCTACGAGCCCGCCCTGTATGACGGTTGAAGCTGTGCATGTCGCTCTGGCTGATCCAGCCCTGCGGGCCTGGGCAGTGCGCGACGGCAAGCTGTATCGTGAGTATCGCTTTCCGAGCTTCGTCGATGCGTTCGGTTTTATGACCAGCGTGGCCTTGCGTGCGGAAGCGATGAACCACCACCCGGAATGGACGAATGTATATGACCGGGTCACGGTATCGCTGAGCACCCACGACAGCGGTGGTGTGACGGATCGCGATCTGGCCCTGGCGCGGCAGATGGAACGGCTCGCAGCGGGCCGCGTGCTTTGACGACATTGCCGACGACAGCGCAAAAAAACCGTCGCTGCCAAGGCCGCGGGATGTCCCGCTGGCTGTGGTGTCTGGGCATCGGCGGAGTGGGGCTTTCGTGGCCCATCTGGACCCAGGCCGAAGAGCCCATCGACGTGGCCAAGCCGCGCATTCAGCAGGACACCGTGCGCAGCGTGACGCTGCGACGGGACAGCGTCTTTGAGAGCCCGCGCAGCACCGCAGCCATGGAAGGAATCGACCTGGGGGATGAGCTTCGGGTCGCGCCGGCCCGCTCGGTCGGCGACATGCTGCGCGACAAAGAGGCGGTCTTTGTGCAGCAGCCAAGCTATGGCGTTGCCAATGCCAGCTTGCGCGGCTTGGGTGAGGGACGCGTCGCGCTGTACGTCGACGATGTGCGGCTGACCACGACGATCACCAGCACCCTGCCAGGCGGCCTGACCAACCTGAACCTCATCGACCCGTACACGGTGCGAGGCGTCGAGATTATCCGCGGTGCGGGACTTACGACGTACGGTGAAGGCGGGCTGGGCGGCACGATCCTCTTGCGAACGCTGCGGCCTACCGCGATCGCAGACAGCCCCGTCGAGCTCTCGGCGGGGGCGCGCGGGGTCTACACCAGTCCCGATCAGGGCGTGCAAGGCAGCATCACCGGAGCGGGCCGCTGGAACCGCTTCGCGCTCGAAGCCGCATTTAGTGCCCGTCGTTTTCGCGATGTCGTCGGTGGCTCAGCGAGTGCCAATGAAGCGCAGCCCAACACCGGCTATGGCGAAGGTGGGCTGTACTTGGGTCTGGGCATCGACACCGGTCGCGGGACGCTAACCGGCGTGTTTCAAGGGCTGCGACAGTACGACAGCATTCGTAGCGAGCGCAGCCAAGGGGGCGACGTCTATTCCCTACCCGAGCTAGGGCGCGACCTTGGCTATCTGCGATACGACGGCGAGTTCGAAGCGGCCGGTCGGCCCGTCGAGGTCCACGCCACCGTTTCCTTCCAGCGGCAGTCCGAGCTTTCAGCGCGCCAGGTCGTGAGCATCGATCGCAGCCTGCGGCAGCAAAACCGCGTCGACGTGCTGGGCGTAAGCAGCCGCTTGCGCAGTGATCTGGGACGCGGCGGCAGCCTGTCGGCTGGATTCGAAAGCAACTTCGAGTGGGTCAGCAGCACTGCCGAGCAGTCGCGCTTGCATGACGGGCCAGGCGGGACTCTGACTCCATCGCCAGCCGACGCGCGCTATCCCAATGGCAGCCGGGCGCAGACGTTCGCGTTTTTCCTGCAAGACGACATCGATCTGATTCGCCTGTTTTCCGGTCGAGAAGCCGAGTCAGGTGGCCGCTTGCGGGCGCTGATTGGCGGGCGCGGGGGCGGCAGCTTCCTATACATCCCGCAGGATGCGCGACTGAGTCAGCTGCGTCCGACCAGCGAGATTCTCGACGAGCAGCAGCAAGGGCGAGCGGTGTATTCGGGTTCGCTGCACCTGCGCTATGAGCCGATTTCGGGCCTGGCCATGGTTGCGGGCGGCTCGCTGGGGGTGCGCCCGCCGAGCCTCGATGACACCGCCCGGCTCGACGACGGGCGGCCGGGGATGCTGCTGCCAACCCGCGTTGCGCTGAGCAGCGAGTCGGCATACTCGGGCGAGGCAGGCATTCGCACGGCGTACCGTCGCTTGGAAGGCAGCGTCACGTATGCATTTACGCGCCTTGACAACCCCATCCTGCTTTTGCCCGTGACGCTCGCGGGCGATAGCTGCCTGCTTGGCTTTGACGGACGAAGCTGCAGCCCCCTGCTCAGTCGGGCCAATGGCGAGACGGCGTCGCTGCACTCGATCGAGGCGGTGGCGCGCGTCTACCTGTTCTGGGGGCTTTCGGCGTTCGCCAGCGTTGCGTATACGCGTCCCGATACGACGGCGACTGGCGAGTCGACCCTGCCGCGTGTGCCGCCGGTCCATGGCGTCGCAGCAGTCGAGTTTCGCCGTCCACGCACGATCTTTAACTTTGTGCAGCTCTTGGTGCGCTGGGCCGGACCGCAGCGGCAGCTTGCGACCGAAGATCTATGGGATCCGACGATCTGCCCAACGACACCTAGCGTGGCGTTCTGCAATGGCACACCCGGCTTTATGCTGTTGTCCCTGCGTAGCGCACTGCGGCTGTCGCGCCAAATCCAACTGACCGCCGCGATCGACAACATCACCAACGAAAGCTATCGCTTCCACGGCTCAGGACTCGACGGAGCTGGCATCGGCGCACGCCTGGGACTGGATGCAAATTATTAACTAATTTCTATACTACTTGCAAGTAAATGACATATCCAGAATTGGTTTTATATTAATTAATAAATTCTCTGTTAGTCTGGCTGATTCAGACGGTGTTGCGTAATCAGCTTGTATAGATGCATGCGGTCAAGCTGAGCGCGGCGGGCGGCTTCACTGATGTTGCCTCGTGCGGCTTTGAGCAGCGCGGCCAGATAGCGTTTTTCGAAGCCGTCGATGAGCTGCTGCTTGGCCGTCTTGAACGGGACCGTCAGATCGATCGGGAAGGGCGGCAGTACCGCATCGTCCGCGACCGCGGCAGAAAGCCCAGCCGATGAGCCGGTCCGCCGGCTGTCACCGCCATCGCGGGGGTCGGCCGGGCGGGGGATGCTGACCACGGGGTCTTCGTCGGGGACGTGAAACGCGCGCTCGACGGCGTTGCGAAGCTCACGGACGTTGCCGGGCCAGGCATAGTCGCCGCCGCTGCCCTGGCTGCTGCCCAGCAGGCGCTCGCTGATCTCGCTTAGCGACGGAACGCGGCCCCGCGCGGGGAGGCGAGCTAATAACTGGTTATAAAAGTGCTCGATGAGCAGTGGGATGTCTTCGCGACGCTCGCGCAGCGGCGGGATGTGCAGGTTGACGACCGAGAGACGGAAGTACAGGTCCTGGCGAAAGCGGCCTTCGTTGACCTCGCTGGCCAGCGCGCGGTTGGTGGCGGCGACGACGCGCACATCGATGGGCCGGGTGCGTTCGGACCCGACGCGGCGGACCTCGCGGCGTTCGAGCACGCGCAAGAGCTTGGGCTGCAGATCCAGCGGTAGCTCGCCGATCTCGTCGAGGAATACCGTTCCGCCATCGGCTCGCTCAAAGGCCCCGCGATAGTCGCTGTGGGCGCCGGTAAATGCCCCTTTGACGTGGCCAAATAGCTCGCTTTCGATCAGGTTTCCGGGCAGGGCCGAGCAGTCGATGACGACGAACGGTGCGCTGGCTCGCGGCCCGGCCTGGACCAGGGCCTCGGCAACGGCCTCTTTGCCGGTGCCCGTCTCGCCCGTGATGAGAACGGTGGCGGTCGATGGCGCGACCTGGGTGATGCGGGAAAACAGCCGCCGCATCGGCACCGAGTGACCGACGATATCGCCGAAGCGTCCGGCGGGGTGCAGCGCCGCACGGACCGGATCGTCGTCGAGCGCTTCCAGGCGCAGCTTGCTGCGCCCCATGCTGATCACCGTGCCCGAGCGGACCTGAATGTCGTACACGCGCAGGCCACCGACGAAGGTGCCGTTGGTGCTGCCGAGGTCGCGCAAGCGCCAGCCGCCGCCTGGCCCGCCGGCCGAGCCGGGTTGGGCCGGGCTGCCAGGCGAGCGCGCGATTTCCAGGTGATAGCCGCTGATGCTCTTGTCGCTCAGGATGAGCCGATTGTTCTCGCGTGTCCCCACTCGGACCAATAGCTCGTCGTCGCTGTCGCAGTACGCGCCCTGATCGGGGCCTTCGAGAACCACCAAGCGAACGCGGGGCAGATCGATGGTCGTGGCGTAGCCGCTGACCTGTGCCTCGGTGCGAAGGGTCACAGGGCGATCTGTGCGCCCTAGGCTGCGTGCGGGGTGCGCGTCGCTGGCCGGGACCGATCGCGGTGAAGCAAGGCCAGACGCTGCGGGAACCGCGTGCGTGGCGATTGATGATCCGGGCTGCGGATCAGGCTGGATTGCGTCGCTGGGCCCCGAAAGAGAGTCGCGGTGGGACATGGCCGGGAACAGTATCACGCCCAGGGTTCAAACGACGCGTCGAGCGCCGTCAAGACCTCCTCGGCGGCGCGGACCCCAGCGTGATGCGCTTCCTCAAACAGCGCCATACCGGACAAATCGCTGTGGGCAAAATGCACGCCTCCCCGAGGCAGAGCCGCTTGCGCGAGCGCAGCACCGGTTAGTAGGCCCGGCACCGGGCGCACCATGCCGTGACCCCAGCGGAAAAAGTCGATGCGCTCGGTGTCGCGTCGCACAGTGGGCTCGGCACGTCCCAGATCGGCAAGAACGCGATCGCGCGCATCGGCCCAGCTGAGCTTCAGCAGGCGGGCCCGCTCGTCCTTGGGATCTCCGTCGGATAGAGGCAGGTAGTACGTCCAAACGGTACGAGGCTGCCCGTCGCCGCCTTGGCTGCGGGGAACGATGGGCGCCTCGCGCTGGTGCGTCGCAACAACGTAGCCCAGCGACGGACTTTCGATCAGCACATTGTCCCAGCAGGGGGGGAAGCCGGCTCCACGGGCGCTGACGGAAACCGGGGCGGCGGCCACGGGCGCGGCATGGGCGCGGCGCAGCGTCAAGTTGGCCACCAGCCACGGCGCGTACGTGAACTGCTGCAGCCAGGCCGGGACGCTGTCCGGCCGCTGGCGATAGTCTGCGAGCACGTGGCGACGCAAAAAAGCTGGCAAGGCCCAGATGGCTCGCCGGGCGCGCAGCGAACAGAGCGGCGCTTTTCTAGGATCGGGGTCTTGGCTGAGATCGAGATACAACACCTCGACCGTGTCAGCGCCTGGTCCGGCGTTGGGCAGCGCGCGGACATCGACGACCAGGCTGCGCGGGCGCAGGCGGCCTCGGCGCGATGCGCTCTCATCGCCCACATGCTGTGCAAGGCGCCGCACAAGATAGCCGTTGCCCTCGGGCCAGGTCAGCACTTCGGGTGGGCTGTCGTCGCCGTGCAGCAGGCGCGCGGCGAAATAATGCATGCCGGCCCAGGCCGAACATTGAGTCGCTCGCAACCCAAAGTCGTCGCGGCAGGCATAGTCGACGTACCAGCGCAGTCGCCACGAGCTGAGGCCCAAGCGGTCGAGGTAGGTCGCCATGGTGAGCTGATCGAGCTCGGCTGCGACCTCGGGCGCCGAGTGGGCGCGGGGCAGGGAAAAGGCGCGTCGACCGTCGCTAGAGACGGCCTTGACCCAGCGACTGACCTCGTCGTGAAAGCGCTCGAACTGACGCTGGTCTTCGGCCGAGGCTCCGACGCGTAGGTACAGGCCTTCGTACCAGCGCCCCTTGAAAAAGACGCGCTCTTGCGGGGCGCGACACAGCGTCTCTTCACGGCATAGAGCACGGCCGCCCGCGTCGAAGCCGCGCAGGATATCCAGCTCGCGCAGAAGCTCGCACAGCGCGTCGAGGTTGCGCGAGGGCACAGGCAGGTAGTGCGCGCCCCATGGGTACGTCGTCACGTGGTTCTCGCCGGGACGCGACGTCCCGCCCAGCTCGTCTTCCAGTTCCAAGACCCGGAAATGATCGAGGCCAGCCCGCGACAAGCGCCAAGCGGCAGACAGACCCGCGACGCCGCCGCCTAATATCGCGACATCGACCCGCTCTTGCTCGGCGATAGCGCGGCCACGCAGACCCTCGCCACCATCGCGCAAGCTGTGGCCACGGCCGTCGCTGGGACCCAGGATCTCGCCGCGGATATGGCCAAGGCCTGGGTCACGCCGGGGCAGACAGCCGGCGCTCAACGAGGCGAGCCCGGCCGCGAGCACGTCGCGTCGACTGGGCCCGCCGGAAGACGCGGTGGGCAAGCGCGCCATCAGTTCCAGCGCTTCCACTCGCGCTCGTAGTACGAGACGAGGATTTGGTTGTTCAGTCGGTTGGGCACAAGCTCGCTGTCGTCGCTGGCCTCGCCCGCTTCGCGGGTGGGACGGCGCATGTCTGGGCTTAAGACAAACAGCGCCCGCAGCATGGCGTCGTCGATGTAGCGCAGTCCGGGGGGCAGGGACGCGGAAGGAAAGTCGAGCAGCGGCTGCGTCTGACCTGCGGCAGCGAGGCCCGTCGGGCGCGGCACGGCAAGCACGTATCCCCACTCACCAAACGAAGGTACAAACGCGTGGTATGGATAGGCGAAGAAGCCGCCTTCTTCCAGGGTGCGCACGATGCACCAGAACGATCGCCGCGCGAACAGCGGTGAGGTCGACTGCACGACGGCGGTTCCGCCCGGAGCGAGCGCGCCGCGCAGCAGGCGATAAAAGTGCGTCGTGTACAGCTTGCCCACGGCAAACGAGCTGGGGTCCGGGAAGTCGATGACCGCCACATCCCAGCGCCGCGGATCGCGCTTGCGCGCGTGTTCTTCCAGCCACTGCATGGCGTCGGCGTTGTGGACGTGGACTTTTGTCGAGCTCAGCGAGGCGTTGTTTTGTTCCTTGAGCAGCGGAAACGTACGAGCCAGCTCAGTCATCACCGGATCGAGATCGATCATCGTGATCTCGTCGATGGAGCCATAGCGGAGGAGCTCGCGGGCGGCCAGGCCATCGCCGCCTCCCAAGATCAACACGCGCTGCGGTGCGCGGCCCTGCTGGCGTTGCGCCTTGAGCATGGCGGGATGGACCAGCGCTTCGTGATAGCGGTACTCGTCGGCCGATGAGAACTGCAGGTTGCCGTTCAGAAAGAGCTGGAAGCTCGACTTGCCGCGCGTGATGACGATGCGCTGATAGGGCGAGTTGCGCGACAGGATCACGTCGTCGGCATACAGGCCGTCCTCGGCCAGCGACGTGATGTGGTCGGCGAAGGCGAAGCCGGCGAGCAGCGCGCCCAGCACGAGCAGGCAGCGCAGGCGCAGCGCGACGACGCGGCGCAGGCTGTCACGCAAAAGAAACGTCCCCCACAGCCCGACGGCGGCATTCAACAGGCCAAACAAAAGCGAGGTGCGCACCAACCCCAGGCGCGGCACCAGCAACAGCGGGAACAAGAGCGACGCCGCCAAGCTTCCGACGTAGTCGACGGTCAGCACGCGGGCGACAAGCTCTTTGAACTCCATGCTGCGGCGCAGGATGCGCAAGAGCAGCGGGACTTCCAGACCGACCAGCGTGCCGGTGGCCACGATGACGCTGTACAAGACGGGGCGAAACCAGGCGGCATGGGCAAAGGTCAGCATCAAGATGGCGGCGGCGAAGCCTCCAAGCAGAGCGACGGCGAGCTCGATGTCGATGAAGCGCGTCGTGAGCTCGTCTTCGCGATCGAAAAAGCGCGACAGATAGGCGCCGATGCCGAGCGCAAACAGGTACAGGCCAATCGCCGTCGAAAACTGCGTCACCGAGTCGCCTAGCAGATAGCTGGCGACGGTGCCCGCGATGAGCTCATAGCCCAGGCCGCAGGTGGCGATGATGAAGACGGACAGAAACAACAAAGGCACCTGCATCTGCCGTCGGCGACGATACGACGGAGCCGCACTTGGAGCGGCAGCATCGTCGGGCAAGGCGCCAGACTCAGACTGCAATGCGCTGGCTGAGTCCGCGGGGGGCCGAACGTTCCCGGCGGGCTGTTCTGGGTCCGCGTCACTCGGCGAGACCGAATCACGTACGCCCTCTAGGGGCTGTGCATTCTTTGGCAAAGGTTCCTCGCGGACCTTTGTGTATATCACGATCGCGTCGGTTCTCGGCGAGCAGATGCCGTCAGGGATCCGCGGTTCGCACAGATCGCGCGAGCACAGCCATCGCGACCCCTGCTTCCCAACGCCAAGACAGACTGCGCAGCCGTCGTCGGTTCAGCGGGGTGCCATCGCTCGGCGTGTCACTCAAGAACCGTGACTTGCTTGACCTTGCCCTTGGTCTTGCCCTTGCCAGAAGACTTCTTCGTCGAAGAGCGCTTGCTCTTTTTGCTCTTGCTGCTCGACTTGGGCTTGGCTTTGCCCTTTTTGGGCGTCTTGCTTTCCGATTCCGTGACTTCGTCTTCGCGCTCGCTGTCCGGCGGTGCGGGAGCCTTGGTGGCGACTGGCAGGCGCTCAAGCTGCTCGCGATGGCTGGGGCTCTTGCGGCAGTCGAGAGCCATGGCGCGATCGGTATAGCCGGGGTATTTCAGCAGCAACACGAGGCCGCCTTCGCTCGGCGGCTGCTCGTACGTCCACGGCGTCTTGCCAAGCTTGGCGCCGTCGGCTTCGCGAAAGACCTCGGCACCCAGTGGCTCGCTCGCAAGCTCGCAGCGGATTGGCGCGGCGGCGGCTCGACTGGGATTGGTGCCCACTGGCTTGTTCACGTGCTTGGGGATGGGTTTGGGGCTTGAGCGCGATGTCCAGACAACCAGCGCCAGCACCGCGACCAGGCCCGCTGTGGCCCCCCCGACGATCGCCAGCTTGCGGGTGTCTAGCTTTAGCTGCTGCCAAAGCGGCGTGCGCACATCGCTGCGATCGAGCTTGCCGATCTGGCCCGTTCCGCTACCCAGCGTCGATGGAATCGAGGACAGGGCAGGGCCCGACACCACCGTGGCCGGCTCGGGCACGCGTGCGGTCGGCGGGGCTTCTTCAAACGTAATCGAAAGGTCGCCGGCCATGCTCTGCGAGCCGCTCATCTCCTCTAGGCGAGCGCAGACCTCGGCCATCGACGGGCGGACCGCGCGATCCTTCTTGAGCATGTCGAGGACCAGCGTCTGCATAGCATCGCTGAGCGCCGGATTGATGTCGCGCGGCTTGGGCGGCGGCTCATAGACATGCTTGGCCAGCACCGCCCCTTCGCCGTCGCCGTCATCGGCAGGCATAAACGGCAGGCGCCCGGTCAACATCTGAAAGAAGATGACGCCCAGGCTGTAGACGTCGGAACGATCGTCGACCTTGGCAGCGCCACGACACTGCTCGGGCGACATGTAGTACGGCGTGCCCATCAGCGTGCCCGCGCGCGTCTGTGGATCGTCGAGGTTCAAGCTGCGCACGTCGAGCTTGGCGATGCCGAAGTCCAAGATCTTGGCGCGGTCATGCGGCCCCCCTTGCGACGGAGAGTCCTCACCGACAACCAGCATGATGTTGCCGGGCTTTAGATCGCGATGGACGATCGATTTCTTGTGCGCGGCCGCCAGGCCCGAGGCGAGCTGCCAGCCGATGCGTCGGACTTCCCACTCGGGCATCGAGCCGCGATAGCGGCGCAGGCGCTGGCTCAGGGTCTCGCCATCTAGGAATTCCATCACCAGATAGGCGGTTCCGTCGGACAACTGGCCGCTATCGAGAACCTTGACCAGGCTGGGATGGGCGACGAGGTTGGCTGCCGCAGCCTCGTTGATAAAGCGCGTGATGGCCTCGCGGTTGTCGTTGAAGTCACTGCGCAGAAGCTTGACGGCAACACGCGTCCCGAAGCGCTCGTCCGTCGCTTCATAGACGGCCCCCATGCCGCCGCTTCCCACCTGCTTTAGCAGCCGGTAATGGGCAATGATAGAGCCCACCATCACACTGATCGTACTCCGACGGAGCTAGCCTCGACGGCCTTTTTTCTAGAATCGCGAAAGCGCGCGAAAACCGTGGCTAGGGACCGCTGGGGGCAGGCGCTGGGGCGGCCGGTGTGGGCACGGCCGGGGCCTGCGTGCTGGGGACGGTTGGGACAGGGCTTGCTTGCGCGGGGCCTGCTTGCGGGGCCGTTGGAGCAGCCGCGTTTCCCGAAGGGGCTGTTCCACACGTCCACGTCGGGATGCCGACAAAGCCAGCACCGTACTTGAGCGGCAGGGTCGTCTTTTTCGCCGCCGCCACGTCGTACAGGTTCAGGTTGGACTTCGCGCCTGATCCGGTCTCATAGGCAAGCAGGGTATCGCTCAGCCACTTCAGAGCAAATGCGCTGGCCCCGCTATCGATGCGCTGAGCCGTCTTCTTTTCGACCTCATAGACGAAGATCTCGTTTTGCGCCGCCTTGGCTTTTTCGTCGCGCAGCGCCGCGCAGCCATCCAGTTGCCCGGCATATGCAAACAGAGCCTGTGCCGGTGACCATGCCAAGGCCGTCGCAGACAGAGTCCGGGCCGACGTAATCACCGCGCCGCTCGCTCCTAGGCGCAGGCTGTGGCGATCTTCAGCCAGCGTCACGTTGGCTGGCAGGGGCTGCTCGCTTGCCTGCTGTCGGTCGGGACGGATGACGACCCGCTCACCTATGATCTGCGGATCGCTCACCGCCGGAGTCAACCCGGTGCGCGCGGTGTCCATCTCATACGTGCCGGCTGCGCTGCCCTCGCCTGTGCCGACGACCACACCGAGAGTGCTCAGAAGTGGGGTACCGCTCTTCCCAAAGCCGATCGTCAGCTCTTCGTACCCGCCGCCTAGCTTGATCGGACCGGCGACATCCAGGGTCGCCAGATCGACGAACGCGAGCTGTGGCTCGACGAAATAGGTCTTGGCTTTGCTGGGATCGGCGGCGTCTTTTTCCGGCCGACCGATACGCTCCGCCGTCACATAGACCAGACGCTTGCCGTCGGGCGAGCGCAGAGCAGCCAAAAGTCGACCGTCGCTGGCCGTCAGCGCTCGAAAGCGACCGCTGCCCACGTCCACGTGATAGGCCTCTTGCTTCCAATCGAGCTTTGCTTCCTGTTGACCGGCTGTCTTGCCCGCGGCGAATGTCGGTGCATCGACGGCGCCTGAGCGCGCAACCAAGACCAGGCCGCGCATCAGTCCGTCGGCATAGTCGCTGCGGATGCTCTTTTCGGCTTGCTGGTACGCTGGCCACTCGGGCGATGCGCGGAACGGTGCCAGGTCCTTCTGCTTGCTGGCGCGATCGACATAGGCTGGGTAGTTCCGTCGCAGAAGCTCTTCAAATTGAGCCCGCGCCTCGGGCATTTTGCCCGCCAAGACCAGCGCCCGTGCCGCTTGATAGCGTGCGTTTTGATAGTCCGGCAGCTGCCCTGTGACTTCCAGAAATGCCGTCGCTGCGTCTTCATACTTCTTGGTCTTAAGAGCTGCCCAGCCGCGGTTCAAAGCGGCGGCGGCTTCGTTGCTCAAGTGAGGAAACGGACTCACCATACCGACGGGCGCTCTGGCTGGCGGCGGCGGGGGCGGCGCGACGGGCTTTGCCGTCGCCTCGTTGGCCGCAGGCTTCTCGGAAGCAGCGGTAGGCGTGCTTTTCGGGGGCACGGGCTGCTCGTCTTTGCACGCAGGCAAAAGCGGCAGCGCAAGCGAGAGAAACAACAGTCCACACAGGGGTCGCTTCAGCGTGAGCATGAACAAGAATCTTAGGGCGGAAGACGGGCAGACGGAAAAAAGCAGCGGAAGCATGCCGCGTGGGCGACGAGGCGCGTGAGGAGGTCGGAGCTGCCGCGTGCGGCTACGAGATGCGGGCTAGCTCATTGCGCAGGTTCATCGCCTGTAGCTGCAGCTCAGAAACCGCGCGGTCAAATGCGCTGATCTGATCGCGGTGACCGGTCGCGGCGCGTCGCAGCACTTCCAGCATGGCGCGCACGCGCTCGCCTTCGCTTTGGCGATTGCGATGGCTGTTGCTCAAATCTTCCAGCGTGCGGACGACACGCAGCAGCGTGTCCGATGTGGTGACTTGACCGTCGCGCAGCTCACGCGAGGTCTTGCTTAGCGACTCGACCAGCTCGCGCATGCGAGTCGACTGGCGTTGCAGGTACTCGGTGCGGCGCTGCTGTTCGACGGCTTTGGTCGAGATGTCGTTTACGTGCCCCTGCACTTCCTGAATCGAGCGGGTGACATATCCCGAGCTGCGCGTCTGTTCTTCCGTCTGAGCTGCGATCGACTTGGCCATGGCCGCCGAGTTGCGCAGACGATTCAAGATGTCGGTCATGGCGCGTGCCGCTTCCGAGGCCTGGGTCGCGCCGGTCTCGACGGCATCGGCACCAGCGACGGCAGCGCGGCGGGCGGCGTGGGCACCTTCGGCAACCGCTTGTATCAGCGTGTCGATGCTGCCCGCTGAAATGGCGGTGCGACGTGCCAGGTCCTTGATCTCGTCGGCGACGACGGCGAAGCCACGACCTTCCGCGCCGGCCTGGGCCGCAATGATCGATGCGTTGAGCGCGAGCAGGTTCGTGCGCCGCGTAAGCTCGGTGATCAGGTGCAAGACGTCGCCGATTTCACCGACGCGCCGTTCCAGGTCTTCGGTGACGGCACCGATGGCGCGCGAGGCCTCGCGGATGTGCTCCATGCCGTTGACGCTCTCGGTCAAGACCAGCGTGCCGCGCTCGGCATCCAAGCCGGCCTGCTCGGCCAAGGTCGCGGCGGTAATGGCCGTCTCGCGCACGCGCGAGATCGAGTGCTTCATTTCCAGCATGGCGTTGGCCGTCGATGCCGTCGTGTCGCTGAGCGTATCGGCGTGCTTGGCGATGTCGGCGGTGATGCTGGCCGCGCCTTGGATGCTTTCGTTGGTCAGCGAGACCACGCGCTCGGCCTCTTCCACCGTCGAGGTACTCTCTTGCACGGTATTGACCAAGCGCTGCGCGATCCCCGAGACCTGGCGCATGTCATCGCGCGTCAGCTCAACTTGCTTGATGATCGCGCCCATCGCCTGAACGATGTCGCGCGTCGACTGCAGGGCCTCGTCGACATCGCGCACTTCGCTGCTGATGCCGCGCTGCAGGCTGCTCTTGGCTTCGCCGACATCGGTGGCCGTGCGTTCGACGTTGCGCGCGGTGGTGTTGATGTGGCTGACGACGTGCGACAGTCTGTCGGCAGCGCTGTCGAATGCGCGTCCGACGGGCGACAGCTCCTCGGGGATGAGCTCGCCAACGCGGGCTTTCAGGTCGCCACCTTCAATGCGCTGCGCGACTTCGGCCAAGCGCTCCATCTTGCGGCCGGTGCTGGCCAGAAGAAAAAGCGCCACCACCAGATACGCACCCAGCGTGATTCCGATCACGCTCAGCAGCAGCAGCAGGCCGCTGCGGACTTCGACGCCATAGCGAACCAAGCCGACGCCGACCAGCACATCCCCCGGCTCGCCACCGGTCAGCGTCGGATGCAGCTGGCGGCGAGCGACGACGAAGTCTTGCCCCCAGTCGTTGTGGACCTGCCCCACCGTGAACGAGCCAACAAGCTGCTTGTCCGCCAGCCCTTCGCGTATTCGTGTTGCGTCAGGGCCACCGCCGGTTCCAATAAGCACTTGGTCGCGCACATGCACCAGGGCAAACAGGATCTGCGGATCGTTGTCGATGACCGCGTTCAGCAGCGCCTGCGTGGTCTTTTCTCCGCCTTGCTTTAGCGACTCTCCAAGCGGCTGCGAGTTGACGAGCTCTGACGCGGTGACGTCGGCGCTGGCCTGCGCCAAGCGGCGCGTCATGTCGCGATGCCAGTTGTTGCCCAGAACGGTCAGCGTACCCAGCAGAGCAAGCAGCACCGCGACGGGCGGCAACAAGATCTTCAGGCGGAAGTTCGTGTGCGGACCAAAGACTTGACTCACGGTCACCTATCCTTTGCCCAAGTCATCTCGACGAGAGTGACGATGCGGCACGCGTGGGCCGTGCCGATCGGCGAACGTTAGAGCTTCGGGGTAGCCAGCGTCGGCGTGGCGCAGCACTCCCATCGCGGGGTCACTGGTCAGCACGCGCTCTAGCCTGCGAGCTGCGGCGTCTGTACCGTCGGCGACCACGACCATGCCAGCGTGCTGGCTGTAACCAATGCCGACGCCACCCCCGTGATGCAGCGAAACCCAGGTGGCTCCCGCGGCGCAGTTGACCAGCGCATTTAGGAACACCCAGTCACTGACCGCGTCGCTGCCATCGCGCATGGCCTCGGTTTCGCGGTTTGGCGAGGCGACAGAGCCCGAGTCCAAGTGATCGCGACCGATGACGATCGGCGCTTTCACTTCGCCACGGCGCACCATCTCGTTTAAGCGCAGCCCGACGCGAGCGCGCTCGCCATAACCCAGCCAACAGATGCGCGCCGGCAGTCCCTGGAACTGCACGCGCTCTTTGGCCATGGCCAGCCAGCGACGCAGGTGCGGCTCGCTGGGTGTGCCCGCCATGACTTCAAGAACCGCAGCGTCGGTGGCATAGATGTCGGCCGGATCGCCGCTTAACGCCACCCAGCGGAACGGGCCTTTGCCCTCGCAGAACAGCGGGCGAATGTACGCGGGGACGAAGCCCGGAATGTGATGGAACAGCCCATCACGCGACAGCCCCACGGCCTGTGCCTGCGACGACAGCAGCGCCTGGCCACGCAGGTTGTTGCCATAGTCAAACAGGTGGGCGCCGCGCTCGCCGAGGCGCAGCATCGCCGAAAGGTGCGTCACCATCGTGGCCCGCGCTCGCTCGATATAGCGCTCGGGGTCGGCTTTGCGCAGCGCTGCGGCCTCGCTCAGCGACAGGCCAGCGGGGACATAGCCCACCAGTGGATCGTGTGCCGAGGTCTGATCGGTGATCAGGTCAGGGACGATGCCGCGATCGACCAAGGACTGTAGGACATCGGCGATGTTGCCGACCAAGCCCACCGACAGCGCCTGGCCTTTTTCGCAGGCTGCCCGGCAGCGCGCGAGCGCCTCGTCGAGATCGCGAGCCTGCACGTCCAAATAGCGCGTGGCCAAGCGACGCTCGACGCGGCTCGGGTCCACGTCAACGCCCAGGAACACGCCATCGTTCATCGTTACAGCCAGCGGCTGCGCCCCGCCCATGCCACCGAGGCCGCCCGACACCACAAGCTTTCCACGCAGCGTGCCACCCGTCGCTGCGAAGTGCTTGCGGGCCGCCGCGGCAAAGGTCTCATAGGTACCCTGCAAGATGCCTTGCGTGCCGATGTAGATCCACGAGCCCGCGGTCATCTGCCCGTACATCATCAGGCCCTGGCGTTCCAGATCCCAGAAGTGCGACCAGCTTGCCCAGGCCGGCACCAGGTTGCTGTTGGCGATAAGGACGCGCGGCGCATCGGCATGCGTGCGCAGGACTCCGACGGCTTTTCCCGACTGCACCAAGAGCGTCTCGTCATCGGCGAGCTGGCGTAGCTCGCGCAGGATGACCAGCAGCGCCTCGCGGCTGCGTGCCGCCTTGCCCGTACCGCCATAGACGACCAAGTCCTGCGGTCGCTCGGCGACGTCGGGATCGAGGTTGTTAAGCAGCATGCGCAGCGCCGCTTCCTGGGCCCAGCCTCGACAGCTCAGCTGACTGCCGCGCGGGGCGCGCAGGGCTTCGTCGGGACGCAGGTGCGGTAACAGGACGTGACTGGGCGAGCTGGCATCGACCTGCACCGCAAGGGACGCAAGCGCGCTCTGCGTAAGAGCGCCATTTAGAGGAGTGGCTTCAGACATGGCCAGATATTACGCCCAGATAACCCATGATGATATCACCCGGGCGGACCAGTTTTTCGGGCATTCTTGCGTCGAGCAGTGGGGGCAGAAGGCGGCGAATCTCGCCGGGCTTTTGTGCAGCTTGCGGTAGCATGCGGGGCCCATGCCGGGTGCAGATCCCGAAATCGAACGCAGCGCAGCCTCGGGACGCGAGCCAGCGGAAGCGAGCTTGGCGGCGCGTCCAAGCGGCCTTGTCTGCAGGCTCAAGAGCGGTGGCTGGCGTAGTGTGGTCCTCGCTGCCCTGATCATCGCAGGCCTGGTGGCGGCGCTGCATCACGAAGTCCTGTTTGGCGGCGCGGTCTATCACATGGACGATGCCGCCGACGGCTATTACCCCGGCCGCGTGGCGCATCGACGGGCGCTCAGCGAGGGAGCCTGGCCGAGCTGGGAAGCAAACTCGTTTCTGGGCTGGCCCCTGACGGTCGATCCCTATTACGGGTATTTCTATCCACTGAATGCGGTATTTTTCTTAGGAAAGCGCAGCGGCGAGCCGGATGCTGGCTTGGCGAGCGGCGTTCCTGCCGGTCTGGGGCTGTCGGCGGCGCTGCATGCTGTCTTGGCCGGCGTGGCGATGTTCGTGTACCTGCGTCGACGGCGCTGCGACGGCCTGCCGCTTCACTTTGGCGCGGCGCTGTTTGGCGCCATCAGCTATGCCTTGTCGTCGTTCTTGGTGGTGCGCATCCGGCACATCATCTTTGTGCAGATCTTGGCGTGGCTGCCGCTTCTGCTGTGGGCGATCGACCGCTATCTCGATGGAGATCCCGGTCCTGTGCGCCGCCGCAGCCTGGCCCTGTGTGGCCTGATCTTGGGCGTGATGCTGCTGACGGGCGCGCACTCGATTTTGCACTTCATTGCGATCCTGCTCTTGGTCTATGGCCTGACGCGTTTTGCGACGGTGGTGGCGCGACGTCCGCCAGCCGAGCGCGTCGCGACGGCTATGTCGCTGGGCGCACCGCTGCTGCTGGCCGTTGTCGCCGGGGGACTGCTCGCTGGTTTGGCGCTTGCTCCGACGCTGTCGGCCATGCCCAGCACGACGCGCTCGCTCGGCACCGACTATCGCTTTGCGTCGAGCTACGCCTGGCCCTCGCTGCACTTCCTGCAGTTTCTCTTTGCCCCCGACGTGCTCGGCACCGGAGAGACGCGACAGCAGGACTGGTTTGCACCGTGGAATCACTGGGAGCTTGCCGGGTATTACCAGGGTCTGTTGGCTGCGCTGCTGGCGCTTCCGGGCGCGTTTCTGCGGCGGCGGGATCAGACGCGCCGCGTCGACCCCGAGCGGCTGGCGCTGCTCGTCTGCTTGCTGTCGGGCATCCTGGTAGCCCTCGGCGATCACGGCCCGCTGCACCCGCTTCTGTTTCGTTTCTTTCCGCTGTATGGCGCGTTGCGCTGCCCGTCGCGCGGGCTGATTTTGTACGTCGTCGCGGCCCCGATCTTGGCCGCCCACGCCGTCGATGCGCTGTTCGGCCAGGCTTCGGGCGAGAGCCCAGCCTGGCTCACCACGTCAGCAGGCGTGCGAGTGCGTCGACGCTGGGCAATCCTTGCCGTCTGCGTCGCGCTGGTGGTGCTTGCGCTTGGCTTGGCCTGGCACGATCTGCGTCAGGCCGGGCTGGTCGCAGCGAAGCTCAAGTGGATCGTGCGCTCGCGGGCTCAGCTTGCCGTCGTGGGGTCGCTGTTTGCGGCGCTGGCTCTCGTGCGCGGCCTTCTGGGTTGGCGCGGTCCCGCGATGCTGCTTTTCATTTCGGCGCTAACGGCGGGGGACCAGCTATGGACCAACCGGCGCTATGTGCTGCCGCAGCCTGCCGACTATCCATATGGGATGGAGCGCTTCTCGGCCATCGAGTGGCTGCAGCAAAAGCAGGCCCAGCCCGCGCAAGCCGACGAGGTCTTTCCGTATCGCTTTGCCCCCGATCCACGCGGCCCGTTCCGCCTGCTTTCCGTCGGACAGACCCTTGGGATGGCCAGCGCGTCGGGGTATAGCTCGGTGCAGATCTGGCGATACGCGCAGCTTCTGTACATCGTGCGGCATGGGCGGCCGTATCCGCACCGTCGGCAGGTCGATGACTTGGCGGCAGCCAGCATCTGGAACGCGGCCTCGCCCATTGTCGACATGTTGAACATTCGCTACTGGGTCGGTGGGGTCGCACCGTCGGAAAAATGGCAGCCGGTCTATTCTCGTCCCGTCGACAGCCCGGCACACGCTCGCTTCGAACCGGTCTGGGACGCGCAGCTTCGGGTCTTTGAGAACCGGCAGGTCATGCCGCGCGCCTTTGTGGCCTATCAAGCGAAGATCGCCGTCGACGAAGCAGACGAAGCGCGGATCGTCGCGCAGCCAGACTTCGATCCGCACCGCTTTGTCGTGCTCGGTCCGGTACCGCTGACCGCCCGCCGCAGCATGCCAAGCTGGCCCGTTCCGCCGCCGCCAGCGCTATCTGCTCCGTCGGTAGGTGGCCCATCGGTGCAGGCGGCTCGCGTGCTGGAATACAGTCGACATCGCGTGGTCATCGAGGCCGCCGCACAGACCGCAGGCGTGCTGGTCTTGGCCGATGCCTATTTCCCCGGCTGGACCGCGAAGGTGGATGGCGTGTGGCAGCCGATCTATCCCGCCAATTTGGCGCTGCGTGGCGTGCCGCTCTCCGCGGGTACGCACCGCATCGAGTTTCGTTATGACCAAGAGCCGCTTCGTCGCGGTGGCCTCTTGTCAGCGCTGGGCCTGCTGCTCCTCGTGTTCCTGTGGATCGGGCCGTGGCCGCGTCGGGCGTTCCAGCTGACGAAAGGCGGCTAGCCACTCGGCCACCGACCAGGCTTGGGCGAAGCAGCCACGCGGCAGAAAGGGCGGGTCACCGTCGAAGATCTCGCTGATCTGACCCAGGCCGGCATCGTCCAGGTGATCGAGCATCGGCAGAAGAAAGCTGCGCGCCTTGTCTGCGTCGCCATAGACGCGATAGTGGGCGCGTGCAAACGGTCCGAGCAGCCAGCCCCAGACGGTACCCTGGTGATACGCACCGTCGCGTCTGCGCACGTCCCCGCTGTATTGCCCGCTGTATGCTGGCTCGCCGCGAGCCAGGCTGCGCAGCCCACGGGACGTGTATAGCTCGCGCGCACAGACGTCGACGACGGCCCGCTGCTGCTCGGGGGGCAGCGGGCTATGCGGCAGCGACACCGCAAAGATCTGGTTCGGGCGCAGGCTGGCATCGTGGCCGCTGGGTCCGTCGAGCACATCGAAGAGCTGGCCTTTTTCTGCACAAAAGAAGCGAGCAAATCCGTGTTGGCTGCGACGCGCTCTCTCGGCGTACCAGGTCGCTTCCTGAGTGTGTCCGATTCGGGCGGCCAGCGTCGAAAGGACGCATAGCGCGTTGTACCAAAGAGCATTGATCTCGACGGGCTTGCCGATGCGCGGAGTGACCACCCAGTCGCCAACTTTGGCATCCATCCAGGTGACCTGGACGCCCGACTCACCCGCTCGCAGCAGACCGTCGTCGGGGTCCCAGGCGATGCCATGACGCGTGCCGCGCTCGTGCCAGGCCACGATCTCACGCAGGGCCGGCCAGACCTCATGCAACAGCGCATCATCGTTGGTGGCCGCGATGTACGCACGCAGCGACTCGACCAACCATAGCGTGGCGTCGGCGGTGTTGTATTCGGGCTGGCTGTGCTCGTCGGGAAACCGGTTGGGGATCAGACCGCGATCGAGAAAGTGAAGATAGGTGCGCAAGAGCTTCCGTGCCTGCGCGGTGCGGCCCGTCGCCAGAAGCACGCCGGGCAGGCTGATCATCGAGTCGCGCCCCCAGTCGGAAAACCATGGGTAGCCAGCGATGATCGAGATGCCGGGCTCACTGGGCCGCTTCGCATCAGCGCGGACGCGAGCGGCGCTTTGGTCGTCGTCCGAGCCAGCAGGCAAGGGGATGCGCGGGATATCGCGCCGCACCAGGAAATCGCTGGTGGCCAGGATGAGCTGCGCGACGCCCGGTGGATCGTCGGGGCGGCTGGCCTGTGCCAAAAGTCGTGCATCGTGTTGCCGCAGCAGGGCCAACACCAACTCGCTATTCGCTTCGATCGAATCGTCGGGTTCGCAGCTTGCGATCAGGCAGCGGGTCTGTCCTTCGTGCAGGCTCAGATGGAATTCGCCGACACACAGATGGTCTTCGGTGCCGGGGAAGCCGCGCTCTTGCTCGTGTTCAAGCTGATAGTCGCGATACCAGCTGTGCTCGGGGACTACGTTCCCGTCGGGGGAACGCAACAGAAACGGGCTTGCGCCTGCATATGCGGTGATGCGCAGTGTATCGCCACCTGGCTGGTGTGACAGGCGCATCAGCCAGTCTTGCGAGCGTGTCTCGCCGTGATAGTCGCGATAGTTGACCAGGACCTTGCAGCGAACCGCGACGGGCGCCCCGGACACCGAGCCACGTCGCAGGGTGTACTGCACATACGTCGTGTTGCGCTCGGGCGCCATGAACACGCGTTTTTCGAGCAACGCGTCACCCAACGCGTAGGTCCAGGTCGGGATGCGCCCGTCGAGAACAAAGCGCTCGATGTTGCGATAGCCATGGCCCGTCACGGCACCGCTCTGCCAGCGGCTCGTGCCCATGGGATAGGGCTGCCCCGATAGCTCGGCGGTTTCGTCGACGTGGCTGACGAGCAGCGTGCGACCCAACGGGGGCTTTAGCGCCGCGACAAGCAGGCCGTGATAGCGCCGGCCCAGGACGCCACTTACCGTGCCGGCGGCGAAGCCCCCGATGCCATTGGTGACCAGCCACTCACGAGCGGTGGCGGTCCGCAGATCGCCACACAGTTCACGGCCTAGCTCGACGACCATGCTTGCAGCCTAGCGCAGGCCGGCTACAGCTGGCCAAGGGCCTCGCGAGCCGCGTCGGCAAAGCGACCCGTGGGGTACAGCGAAAGGTATTTGCGGAGGGCATCCCGCGCCATGCCTCGCTCGCCAAGCTGCAGACGGCAGGTCGCCACGCCGTACAGAGCTCGCTCGGTCAGTGGGCCGTCGCTGCGCGCGTCACCTCTGAGCGCCGCATCGAAGTCGGCGACCGCTTCGCGGCAGCGTCCGGCATGGGCGCGAAGCTCGCCTCGCAGCAGTCGAAGCTCGCCTCCGCGCGCCAGGTTGCTAAAGCTCGCTCCGTCGAGAATCTGCAGTGCTTCACTGCGCCGATCGAGCTGCAGCAAGGCATCGACACGCGCCGCGCTGGCCTCTGCACGCAGTGTTCCGTCGGCATATTGGGTTGCATACTCGTCGAGCACGCTGAGCGCGCCGCGGGCGTCGCGTTCGCGGTGCAGGCGCTGCAAGGCACGACCCAGAAGCTGCGACTCGGCCAGTAGGCGACTCGGCGCTGTCGTCAACGTTGGCTGCGGCGCTGTGAGAGCCCCGGACACTGCCGCGTGGACCGATGTCTTGTTTGGCACCGTCGCGTTGCCTCGCTGTGCTCTGACCGCCGCGCGCTGCGGAGCCATCTGGGGACTCTCATGCGCAGGAGTCCCGACGGCGGCTGACCTTGGATCGGCCACGGGGGCCGCGGTCCAGGACGAGCCCGCAGGCACCGTGAAGGTCTGCAGGCTACCATCCGTCGCAGGCTCGCCAATCGTCACCGATCCGACATAGGCTGCGACCAGGACAAGCTCGCCCACGTGCGCGCTCAAACTGGCGCTCGATCGCGCGCCCACCGTCACACGCCGCGAGCCAATCGTGATCAGCAGAGGCTGATTGCCGCTGTCGACGCGCAAGCGGCCCTGCCGAAACGTCACCTGCATCCCCTGAAGGCTCAGCGTGCCGGGGCCCTCGACCGTTAGCTGATCGCCCGTGCCGACGCTCAGGCGGGCCTGACTGTCGCGAGGCAAGCGCACTTCGTGAAGTTCCAGCGACCGGGATGCTGCAAGCGGTGCGGTATCGCGTGTCTCAATACGCGCCGGGCGCATGCTCAGGCCCAAGAGAAAGCTGGCCGTCACCGTTGATAGGGCGGCGGCTCCCCAGCCGAGTCGACGCAGCCACAGCATGCGTGGCACTTGTGGGGTCGTGCGCTGCAGGATCTCGTCTTCGATGCGCAGGTACGCGCTGCTGGCCAGCGGGGGCGGCTTGGGAATGCGTTGGATGAGTGCTGCAGCCCGCGCCTCGACAGACGTGGGATCGATGCGGCCCTCACGGACCAGGTCCCGCAGCGGCACCAAAGGCTCTGCTGCATCGGCACTGCGCGAGCTTGGCAAAGAAGTATGGGTTCGAGGGTTCATGACGATGCGCTCGGTGTGGGGTCATTCGGTTTCTTGGGCGTCGGTGCTGTAGACGGCGACTCGGCGCGACTCGCTTCGGCGCGCTCTAGCTTTTCCAAGCCCGCCGCAAAGTGCGCGCGAGCCCGGTGCAGCCAGACCCAGATGGTCGATACCTTCTGGCCCATCAGGGTCGCAATCTCTTCGCCCGAGACCTGCTCGATCTCAAACAGGATGAAGGCGGTGCGGTACTTGTCGCTCATCCCGTCGAGAACACGATAGATGGTGGCGTTGGCTTGCCGCTGTTCTAGCACCTCAATCGGCGTCGGCTTCGTCGAGGCGGTCTGCCCAATCACGTCGGTCGCGGTCCCAGACAGAAACTGTCGAAAGCGCAGCTTGCGACGCTGATGGCGGACCTGGTTTTGCGTGATGCGAAACAGCCACGTCGTGATCTTGGCTTCGCCACGGAACTCGGGCAGCAGGCGATGGGCCGTCAGAAACACCTCTTGCACGACGTCTTCGATATCGATGGCGGGCCCGCCCAGGCGATACGCCCAGCGCGCGACGGTCTGCGCGTGCGCACGATACACCGCACCGATCTCATACGGAGTCCGGTCGCTCGGCTGCGCTGGGTCTTTTTTTGCCTCGGCCACGTACACAACACCCGTTGGGGATGGCTGCCGGCTGCAACCTTACAGCCGGTGCGCCCACAGACCGAGCCGCTCGCAGACGGACCCTTGGACCCTAGGGCAGGTGCCGCTGCCAGCCAATCCCCAAAGACAGAAGGATATCCCAGGCGGGCAGGGTGCTGGCTGGGCTTGTCTCGGTTGCAGGCACATAGAGCAGGCGCAGGACCTGTGGGCGCAGCCAGCCCAGCGCGAGCAAGTCCAGCGACAGCGTCAGCGCGCCATTCGGTAGCGCCACGAAGCGCGTCAGGCGCACGCCGCCGCCGGTCCCGACGTCGAAGCCCTGACTGGCCAAGTTTTCCGCGAAGCCCGTGCCTTCGACTCGCACCAGCGCTCCCAGCAGGCCCGCCGAGACATCCAGCGCCAGCCGAGCCCCTGCGGGGCGCAGTCGATAGCGAGCCAGCACCCCCGCGTGTAGTCGAGTGTAGTCGGCCGCCCCGGACTCGACGGCGACTCGGCGCAGCGAGGTGCCGGCAAACGATAGACGCAGGCCGAACACATCGCTCGGCTGGGCAACCTGCACATCCAAGCTGGCTCCGGCGGCTGCCCTGGCTGCGGTCAAGGCCAGAACTCCCGCGAGCGAGATTCCCAGCGTCAGCCGAGGACGCGGCGGCCGCGCTGGCTGCGCCAGCAAAGCCGGAGGCACGGTCAGAGCCGGTGGCGCACTTTGAGGCTGAGCAGCGACTGCCGTGGCGATGACCACAGCCGCAAACGCCGCCAGGTCGGCACAGGGGACGTCTCGTCGCTGATCGCGCAGCGAGATCAGGCGCCCAGCCGCGTCGCGCACTTCGACGCGCAGCAGATCGTCGAGAGGCTCGACGCGGGCCGTGACATCGGTTCTTGCTGCCGCTGTCGGCGACTGTTCCAGCATCGCCACTCCAGAGCTTGGCAGAAGCGGCGCAAGCTGGGCCTGCACTGCGGCCTGACTGGGGCAGCTTCCCTCGACGAGAAGTCGCAGCCCCAGCGCAGCAGCCAGGTTCGCAGACAGCGCCAGCATGTCGGCATGGTTTCAAAGCGCCGGCAGCGTGTCAAAGCCAACCACCCGTCCGCGCTTGCTGGCCAAAGCCAGCCAGGATGCACGATGCCTGCATTCAGGGCTTGCCATGCCCGGCCAGCATGGTTAGGGATGGCTGCATGACGACTGCGACCCCTTCTTCCCAGGATCCCCAAGCCCAAGCTGCGGCGCCCGGCGGCGAGCAGCGCACGTTCTCGACGGAAGTTCAGCAGCTTCTGCACTTAATGGTGCATTCGCTCTACAGCAAGAAAGAGATCTTTCTGCGCGAGCTGATCTCGAACTCCTCGGACGCCATCGACACCCTGCGCTTTTTGGCCCTGACCCGGCCTGAGCTAAAGCCTGCTGCCGAGGGTGAGCTAGCCGAAGCACCGGCCATCGAGATCGCCATCGACAAAGACCAGAAGATCATTCGCATCACCGACACCGGCATCGGCATGACGCGGCAGCAGGTGATCGACAATATCGGCACCATCGCCCGCTCGGGCACAGCGACGCTGGTGAAGCAGCTAGCGCAGCAGAAAGAAAAAGCGCAGAGCGGTCAGGCCCTCGATGTCATCGGCCAGTTTGGCGTCGGCTTTTATTCTGCGTTCATGGTCGCCGACAAGGTCGAGCTCGATACGCTGTCGGCCGAGCCCGGCGCCGAGCCCGTGCTGTGGACCTGCCACGGCGGCGGCACCTACACGATTTCTTCGTCGAGCCGTCGACGCATCGGCACCACCGTCACCTTGCACTTGAACAGCGACGCGGCCGAGTTCCTCGAAGACTGGCGCCTGGAAGGCATCGTCAAGCAGTACTCGAACTATGTGAAGTGGCCGATCAAGCTGGGCGAGCGTCAGCTCAATCGTGCGACCGCGCTTTGGGCCAAGCGCCCGTCCGAGGTCAGCGAGGACGAGTACAAAGACTTCTACAAAGAGCTTATGGGTGGCTTTGTCACCGACGAGCCGCTCGCTCGCTTGCACATCCACTTGGACGCGCCGTACCAGTTTCAGGCCATCGTCTATATCCCGCAGAAGCCGGGCTTTGACTTCCTCGCTGATCGCGATGACAAGCGCCGCGGCATGCAGCTATATGTGCGCCGCGTCTTCATTCTCGACCACGCCGATGAGCTCTTGCCGCCGTGGCTGCGCTTCGTGCGTGGCGTTGTCGATTCCGACGACCTACCCCTCAACGTCTCGCGCGAGATCCTGCAGAAGAACCAGGTCATCAGCGCGATTCAAAAGCAGCTCGTAAAGAAGATTCTCGACGAGCTCAAGCGCGCAAAGAACGACAAGCCCGACCTGTACCGCGCGTTCTTCGAAGAGTTCGGCACCGTGCTCAAAGAGGGCATCTTCCTCGACGCTGGAAACCGCGAGAAGGTCGCCGAGATCTGCCTGTGGCAGAGCCTAAAGACGCCGGTCGACAAGCACATCACGCTGCCCGAGTACGTCGCCGCCATGCCCGAGGGGCAGGACGAGATCTATTTCATTACCGGCTCGTCGCGCGCTGTGCTCGAAGCCAGCCCGCATGTTGAGTCCCTGCGTCGCCTCGGTGTCGATGTCCTTCTGCTCACCGATGCCGTCGACGAGTGGGTGGTGCAGGGCCTGTCGGAATTCGACAAGAAGAAGCTCAAGCCCGTCCACAAGGGCGACTTCACCCCGCCCAAGGTCAAGCCCAAGGACGGCAGCGACGAGAGCAAAGAAAAGAGCGAGCCCGAGGCCAAGCCGGGCGACGAGGCCGAGCTAGGCAGCTTGGTTGCCCATCTGCGCTCGCGCTTCCAAGAACAGGTCAAAGAAGTCCGCCTGTCGAGCCGCTTGGAAGGCAGCCCCTGCGTGCTGGTCAGCGACGAGGGTGATCTGGGACCGCACATGGAACAGATCCTTCTTCGCGCCGGCCGCAAAGTGCAGGTGCAGAAGCCGATCCTAGAGATCAACCCCAAAAACCCCCTTGTGAAGTCGCTGGCTCACTTGCTGGTCGTGCGACCCGGCAGCGACGACGTTGCCACGTATAGCGACCTGATCTTGGACCTTGCATACCTGGCACAAGGAGCGGTGCCGCGACCTGGATCGACGCTGGCCGCCCTGGGCAAGGTGCTCGAACGCGACCTGCGCAGCGTCGCCACCTAAAGCCGGCGTCGGCTCTTGGCTCGCTCGGCGGCTTGGTCGCTCTTTTCTGATCTGTCGATTCCGCAGCGGCGTGTGCTGTGGGCGGCGTTTCTTGGGTGGACGCTCGATGGCATGGACGCGATGCTCTATGCCTTCGCACTTCCGGCCATCGCCCGCGAGTTTCAGCTAAGCGGGGCAGCCTCTGGGGGCCTGGCGTCGATTACCTTGCTTAGCTCGGCGGTCGGCGGGGTCCTTTTTGGCTGGCTGGCCGATCGCCTGGGGCGGGCGCGGGCCTTGACGCTGTCGGTGTTGCTCTATGCCGTCTGCACCGCCGGAGCCGCGACCGCTCACAGCCTGCCCGTGTTGGTGATCTGGCGTCTGCTTCTTGGCGTGGGCCTCGGTGGCGAGTGGGCAGCCGGAGCCGTTCTGGTCGCAGAGTCCGTCCCCGCCGATCGCCGCGGTCAAGCCATCGGCTGGGTCCAGGCCGGCTGGGCCGTCGGCTATGCCCTGGCCGCGATCTTGTCGACGTGGATCCTGCCGCGCTGGGGGTTCCGTGCGCTGTTCTGGGTCGGCGCCTCGCCGGCTCTTTTGGCCGTCTGGATCCGCGCTCGCGTGAACGAGCCAGCGGCCTGGAAGAGCGTGCAGCCTCGGCTGGCTACCGCAGACCGGCCACGACTCGCAGCCTTGCTGCGGCCCCCCCTGTGTGCGTTGGTGGCATGGGCGACGCTTCTGGCCAGCGTGCTGATGTGTGCGTACTGGGGCTTATTCACGTGGATCCCCAGCTATCTGTCCGCGCCGACAGACCGCGGTGGCGCATCCCTGTCTTCGCTGCGGGCCCTGTCCTTTCTGTTGCCCATGCAGGCTGGAGCCTTTGTCGGCTATGTGTCCTTCGGTGTCCTTGCCGATCGCTGGGGCCGGCGGCCGGTCTTTGCCGCATACGTGCTCATGGCCGCACTGGCCGTGCCCTTGTTCGTCGCTGCATCGCGCCAGCCCATCGGTCTTTTGGTCGTGGCGCCGCTCGTGGGGTTCGCGGGCCATGGCTATTTCAGCGTCTTTGGAGCCCTGCTGGCCGAGCTTTTCCCCGCATCCATTCGCGGCACTGCGCAGGGGCTCTGTTACAACGCCGGGCGTGCGATCTCGGCGTTTGCCCCCATGGCCGTCGGAGCGCTTGCCGATCGCTGGGGTCTGGGGGCCACACTCAGCGTGCTTTCCGGCCTGTATGCCCTCGGCGCGCTGCTGGTCTGGGCCCTGCCCGAGACGCGCGGAACCGAGCTGACATGAGCGATCCGCTTCCCCGGATCGAAGTGGCCTCGGACCACGCGCTTCGCGTGTGCTTCCTAGAATCTTTCATGGGCGGCGATCGATCCGCTGGTCTGTCCGACGCGATCGAGGCTCGTCCTTCACTGTCCACTCTCGCTGGGACCATCCGTCAGACCCTTCTCGCCCTGCGGCGCGATCCGCTCGCTGGCATGACCGATGTCGTGGCCGGGTATGCGTCGATCCTTGTGCGCTTCGATCCCCTGCACTTCGCGCCGGAAAAGCTGGCCGAAGCGCTCCGCCATATCCTGCACTCGGCAAGCGCAGCGTCGTTCCCGCCCCCTTCCCATATCGAGCTTCCCGTCTGGTATGGCGGAGATCAGGGACCCGATCTAGAGGACCTGGCTCGACACGCTGGACTCGCGCCCGCCGACGTGATCGCGCGCCATGCCGCGGCGGACTACACCGTGGCGTTCTTTGGCTTTGCGCCCGGTTTCCCGTATCTCATCGGCCTGCCTCCGTCGCTGCAGATGCCGCGCTTGGCTTCACCGCGGCTGGCTGTTCCTGCCGGCAGCGTGGCTTTGGCCGGGGCACAGGCGGGGATCTATCCCTCGTGCAGCCCTGGTGGCTGGCGCCTGATCGGGCGCACGTCGACGCCGCTACTACACATGGCGGCCACTCCATGGACCGTGCTTCAGCCCGGCGACACCGTGCGTTTCGTGCCGCAGACATACACGCCCTTCGTCGAGCCAGAACAGACGACCGCCCCCGCCGAGCAGTCCAGGGCTCAGGCAGCGCTGCACGTGCTGAGCCCCGGTCCGTTGACGACGGTGCAAGACCTGGGGCGGCCCGGCTTTGCCCACCTGGGGATCTCGGCGGGTGGAGCCGCTGATCCGATCGCGCTGCGTCTGGCCAATCGCCTGGTGGGAAACCAAGACGGCGCCGCTGCGCTTGAAGTCACGGTGCGTGGGCCTGCGCTGCGCGCCGCGCGAGATGTCCGAATCGCCGTCGCTGGTACCCTGCCCATGACCCTGGATGGCGTCGCCGTCCCTTGCGGCCAGACGCTGCCCGTGCGGCGTGGGCAGATCCTGCGCTGTGGCCACGTCGCAGAGGGGGCCCGCGCGTATCTCGCTCTGGCTGGCGGCTTCGTGGTGCCGCGGCTCGCTGGCAGCGCAGCCACCGATGTGCGCGCAGGCTTTGGTGGCTTCTTGGGGCGGGCCTTGCAGTCCGGCGATGTGCTCTGCGGGCCTGTCGATGTGGACCTCGATCCCGCGACGTCTGCTCGCATCGCGCGGCTGACACCGCAAGGGGCCCACTTGCTCGAACGACGCACAACGCTGCGCGTGACCTGGGGGCCGCAGGCGGCTTGGTTCCCGTCGTCGCTGCGCGATCGGATCACGCAGGTGCCGCTTTCGGTCCGGGCGCAGGCAAACCGCGCCGGGCTGCGGCTTTTGGCCGATCCACCGCTGCCTTTTGTCGACGGCGCAAGCCCGGCGGCACAGCTTCTTTCGGCAGGCGTCAGCACGGGTACCGTGCAGGTTCCTCCCGACGGCCAGCCCATCTTGCTCGGCATCGAGCAGCAGGTGACCGGCGGCTATCCCGTGCTGGCCGTGGTCATCGCCGCCGATCTTCCGCTGCTGGGACGGCTTCGTCCGGGCGATACCATTGGCCTCGTGCCTGTCTCGCTGGCGGACGCGCAGGCGGCCTATGCTGCGCTGCAGGCGGCGCTGGCCCAGGCCATCGTGTCGGCCCCAGACTCAGACGACGCACAACGCCCATGACCCCCCGCGAGCCATCCTGCATCGATCTCAACGCCGACGTCGGAGAGCTTCCCGAGCGCCTCGCCGATGGCCGGGAGGCTGCCCTGATTCGTCCGCTCTCATCGGCCAATGTCGCCTGTGGCGGCCACGCTGGCGACGGCGATAGCATGCGCGCGGTCATCGCCCTGTGTCGCGAGGCGGGCGTGGCCGTCGGGGCGCATCCCAGTTACCCCGATCGCGTTCACTTTGGCCGCAGACCTGTGGCGATGAGCCGCACCGCGCTGGTCGACTCGCTGCGGCAGCAGATCCAGGATCTCGCGCAGGTGGCCCGGTCCCAGGGCGTCTCGCTTTCGCACATCAAGCCGCACGGCGCCCTGTATCACGCTGCTGCCGACGATCTGCAGGCTGCATCCGCACTGGTCGATGTCGTGCGCAGCTTGGACCAGCCACTGCCGCTCTTTGCGCGAGCCGGCAGCCGCGGCCTTTTTGTCTTTCGCGAGGCGGGCCTGGTCGTCTACGAAGAGGCCTTCGCCGATCGTCGGTATGTCTCGTCGTGCGCTCTGGTCGAGCGCGGGCAGCCCGGTGCGATCCTCGGCTCTCTCGACGAGGTGACCGAGCAGGCGTTGGGGCTGATTCAGCGTCGCAGCGTGCAGGCGGCGGATGGTCAGCGGGTCGAGTTTGCTCAGCCGATCGCGACCCTGTGCCTGCACAGCGATACGCCCGGTGCCGAGCGCTTGGCCGCCGGCCTGCGGGCAGCTCTCTTTGCGGCTGGAATTACCGTCTGCCGACCGGGGGCTGGCGCGAGACCCGAGCCCGCCCATTCGAGTGCCGCTCGTTGATTCGCGCCCGCAGAGCGTGATATTTACAGAAAATGAGCGATAGCAGCGATTTCAGGTCGGATTCGGACGCAAAGAGCCCCGGAACGAGCAAACCCGGCAAGTCCAAGCGCAAAGGCGCCAAGGCCGAGCCGCAGAGCGCCGAGGCGACTCCAAAGACCGAGTCAGCCCCGGTCGAGCCGGCAAGCGATGCCGATTCCCCGCCTGTGTTGCCCGCGCCCGAGACCGTCGCGTCTCCTGATGCGGTGGCAGCCGGCGAAGCGGCCGAGGTCCCCGCCGCGGTGCCTGCCGCGACAGAGCCCGAGGCGCCGTACACCCTGGCCATCGACATCGGCGGCACCGGAATCAAGAGCATGCTCCTAGACGGCAAGGGCCAGCAGAGCGGCAACCGCGTGCGTCAGCCGACCCCTCGTCCTGCGACGCCACAGGCCATCCTGGCTGTGATCAAGGCGATGCTGCCCGATACGCCCTTCGAGCGCGTCTCGGTCGGCTTTCCCGGTGTCGTCGTCGAGGGTGTGATCCAAAGCGCCCCCAACCTGCACAAGAGCTGGGTCCAGTTCAACCTGCGGCAGGCGCTGCAGGACCTGTGCGGTCGTCCGACGCGGGTGCTCAACGACGCCGGAATCCAAGGCCTCGGGGTGATCGCGGGCCAGGGCGTCGAGCTGGTCTTGACCTTGGGCACCGGCATGGGCTTCGCGCTGTTTGTCGATGGGCGCTATGTCCCCAATCTAGAAATGGCGCACCATCCCTTCCGCAAGGGCCGCACGTACGAACAGTCCATTGGGAACGCCGCGCGGGTCGAAGCGGGCAACAGCAAGTGGAACAAGCGCGTGCGCGAGGTCTTGGCGCTGGTGCAGCGCATCTTTAACCCCGGCGTGATCTATATCGGCGGTGGCAATGCCGAGAAGCTCAAAGGCGAGCTTCCGGCCAATGTGAAGCGCGTGCAGAACGTCGCCGGCCTGCTCGGCGGCATCAAGCTTTGGGGCTAGTCAGGACCGACAGGCCGGACGTGAGCGAGTCGCGCTAGGAGGCGGACGACGAGGCCGAGAGCTTTTCTGGGCGTGGGGGCGGGGCGAACTGCGGCACGGCGTGGGGCGAGGTCGCCATCCAACCCAAGACATCGGGCCAGAGGCGCTGGCGCTGGGCGATGCGCTCGGAATAGGCCCAGCTTCGCACCAGCTGAAAGAACCGCGGCAGCCCGGCGCGAAGCTGCCACAGCGGCCAGGTCGAGGCATAGGCCGCTCGCGACGGAAGCAGCGCCTTTTTGAGCAGCGTGGCCCCTGGCTGCAGGTCGAGATCGCAGCTCGGCTCGGACCCGCGCAGGAAGCGCAAGAGCTTCTCGCGTCGCTTCGGACAGTGCCACTGCAGGCGGTAGTGCTTCTGCAGCATCTCGGGCCGCCAGTCCGCCTTGTCGCGCAGGTAATACAGCTCCGCAATCTCGCCAAGCTCATACACCGCCGTCTGCATCAGCGCATGCGGGCTGCCCCAGGCGTGCTTGTATTTGTAGCGGTTTAGCTCCAGCACGCTGCGCTGGCAGACCTCGAATTCGCCATTCAAGCCGGCGATGGTCTTTTCACACGGGGTCCCACCCTGGGCCGCCGCGACGATGAGTGGGATGGCCATGACCAGCTGACGGCAGCCGGTCTCGATGCCGATGGAATACAGCGCGTCGGTGAACCAGGCTGCATCGCCGATCAGGGTAAAGCCCTCGGTGCCGATCCAGCGCTGGCTCTGATAGGGCAGGTGGGCATAGTACTGGTATGGCTCGCGTGCCGTCGCGCCCTTGAGCATCTTGAGGACCGGCGGGAACTTGCTCATCATCTCGAAGAAGCCGCGGTCATCGGTCTTCACATCGGGCTGATAGCGCTCGTTGTCCCAGCTAATGCCGACTGAGGTCATGTCGTTCCGCTGGTGGATCCACCAGATCCAAAAGCCAGGGCCCGTCATGTGGACTGTGTGCTTGCGGCGGTCGATGCCGTGGAAGCCCAGCCAGGGCGTCGGGTCGTCCTCAACGCCAGAAAAGCGATTCCACACCGATGCGGTGTCCAGGTCGCTCTGCACCGAGCGATACAGGCCAAGCTGCCGCGACAAGACCGCGCGTCGGCCACTGCAGTCGATGACCCAGCGACAGCGCACGCGGCGGACCTCCCCATCCTGCGTATAGCGCACCTCGTGCGGGCGCCCGGCCTGGGCCGCGGCCGCGAACGCGACATGCTCGACGTGCGCGCCATGGTGATAGTCGGCGCCTTCCTGCTTGGCCAGGTCGACGACATAGCGGTTCATCGTCGTGCGCTCGACGTGATACGTCGGGATCAGACAGCGAAAGGCTGCCGGGATGCGCTCCAGCGGCAGCGTCGACAGCATCAGCTCGTGGCAGTCCTCAAAGGTCTCGGGCGGCGAGCCAACGCGTGGCACCGTCAGGAAGTCAAAGCCGAACTTGCGGAAAGCCTGTGCGTTCAGCCAGTCCGTCATACCGATTTCGTGGCGCAGAAAGACGCTGCTGCCTTCGGTAATCGCCTCGCCGACGATGACTTTCTGCTCTTTGCCGGCCGGCCGCGCCTCTAGCACGACGGTCTTTACGCCCCGTCGCTGCAGCATGATGGCTGCCATCGAACCCAGCAGGTTGCCGCCGATGATGACGACGTCGGTCTCCGCGGTGCTCGTCTCGGTATCCATGGGCGGGCAGCCTATCGCAGACGAGTCAGCGCCTCCAAGCGCGAAAGCACCAGGCCTGCGTCGTCGTTTCCAGGGCTGGCCCGGCGTGCGACAATCCGGCGATGCATCTGCGCAATCGTCGGAAAGGTTGGCTGCTTTGCGTGCTTCTCTTGTCCGGCTGCGTCGAGACCGAGGCCTGGTTTGCCCTTGGCATGGTCTGCGCGCCGCTGTGCTACGCGATCGCGGCCGCGGCGCTCGTCGGGCTGAGCAAGCTGTGGTCGTTTCGTCCGCCCCAGCCCACGCGACGGCTGCCTGTGCTGGTGGCGCCGGCTCTCGTCCTGGGAGCCAGCGCGCTGGTCCTGTACTCGACGCTGCACCCGGCCGTGCGGACGAAGCTGCATGCGCAGATCGCCGATCAGACGTGGCTGTTCGTCATGATTCTGACCAGTGTCACCCTCGTAGGCTTATTTGGGCTGATCTGGCGGGCCTGGTTCGCGGTGGCTCCCGAGTCGAGTGTCGAGGGCAGTGCTGCGCTTGGAACCGCGATCTTTTATGGCCCCGGCATGCTGATGGGCCTACAACTCGCCGGAAGGGAGCACACCGTCGATACCCTGTTCGTGCTGTTCGTCGGAGTGACGCTGTGGGGGTCCGTCCCCAGCTTATGCATCGGCTCGTTCTTGGCCTTCGAAGCGCTGGTACGTCGCCACCTGCTTCGATAAGTGCGCTCGCGTACACGAGGTCGCTCGACCTCCTGATACCGGTGGCATGACCTCCTGATACCGGTGGCATGACCTCCTGATACCGGTGGCATGACCTCCTGGTACCGATGGCATGACCTCCTGATACCGGTGGCATGACCTCCTGATACCGGTGGCATGACCTCCTGATACCGGTGGCAGGACCTCCTGATACCGGTCGCTCGACCTCCTGGTACCGGTCGCAGGACCTCCTGATACCGGTGGCATGACCTCCTGATACCGGTGGCATGACCTCCTGATACCGGTGGCATGACCTCCTGATACCGGTCTCTCGACCTCCTGATACCGGTCGCTCGACCTCGTGATATCGGTTGCGGGACCTGGTACGGGAGGCAGGGGGCTGGCCGGCTGAGTGGGGGGGCGCGGTTTCTAGTTGGGTCGCCGCGTGGGGGCGCATATGCTGCCGCCGAATTGCGCGCCATGCTGCCTCCGTCTTTGCCTCGCGTGTCCGTGTCCGCTGGCCCGCCGCCGTGGGCGCAGGCCGCGGTCGAGTCGGCTGGCATGCCGGACTTCGATCAGGTCGTGCTGCCGCAGGTATCGCGTCTGCGCTTCTTTCGCCTCGTGCCCGATGAAGAGGTCGATGCGTCGTATGCGGCCTATCAGATCGGAGACATCGATCGCCTGATCGCGGCGTGGCGTGCCCTCGCACAGCCGACGCGGGCCGAGATCACAGGCTTTGCCGCGCTGATCTATCAGTCGGTGGGGACGCTGCCTAGGCCCCTGCGGCGCCTGGCTGTGTTATCGACGCTGCGGGCCGTCTTGGCGGCAGGCGTACGCTTTCGGTCCGGGCTGCGCAGCGACGTGCAGGCGTGTCTGGCCCGCGACTTCCCCTGGCTTGAGCGCCGCCACCTGCACATTCCGCCCGGCTTTACGCCCCACTTCGACTTTCCCGAGGCGTTCTCGCGCTTTCTGCAGAGCGGGACGCTCGACGATGCGCGCGTGCGCTGGCAGATCTGCGCGGCGCTCAACGAAGTGCAGCAGTGCGTCTATTCCGCCGAGATGGCGCAGCGCTGTCGCCTGCCCGAGCTGATGCGACAGAGCGAGCGCGAGGCCGAGCTTGCACGGAACTATTTCGCGCACGCCGCGCCGAGTGTCGGTCGCGAGCTTTGGCGCCAGTGCATAGTCGTGCTCGATGCCCTCAACGCCGCAGTGCTGGCGATGACTTGTTCGCTGCGCGGGCCGCTGATCGTGGCGCGCTCGGCCTGGGCCTGTATCCCGCGACGCGATCGTGGGCAGTGGGCGCGCTTTGTAGCGGGCCTCGATGAACCGCAGGCGTTATTGAACCCAGCCTTCTCCGACAGCCGCTGGGCCCTGGACTAGGAAGACCATGCAGACCGCATTTCACGCCTCGACCGAGCACGTCTTGGTTCAGCTTCTTTTGCAGATCGCCGTCATCTTGGTGAGTGCTCGTGGCATGGGCCTGCTGTTCCGCCGCCTGGGCCAGTCGCAGTCGATCGGTGAGATCGCAGCCGGCGTGCTGTTGGGACCCTCGCTGTTCGGCTGGCTGGCGCCATCGACGTTTCGCGCCCTGTTCGTGCCCGAGGGGCCGCCGATCCTGCCTTTCCTCAGTCACATCGCGCTGATCCTGACCCTCTTTTTGATCGGCATGGAGTTCGATTACAGCGAGATCCCCAAGCACCGAAACAAGGTCGCGCTCTTGGCTGTATCGACGCTGCTTTTTCCAGTCGCGATGGGGGCGCTGCTTTCGATCTGGCTGTGGCGCGTGGTGCCGGGGCAAAAGGGCTTCATCGCGTACGCGCTGTTCGTCGGCATCACCATGGCCATCACCGCCATCCCGATCATGGGCCGCCTCTTGATGGAGCTATCGCTGACGACAACGCGCATGGGCGTGCTGGCGATCACGACGGGAGCCGCCAAGGATCTGTGTACCTGGTTTCTGTTGACGCTGATCGTCGGCATCGCGCGGCCGCCGGTCGACTATGCCCAGTTTGCTCGCATGATCGGCCTGACTGTGCTTTTGGGCGGGGGGGTGCTGACGCTGGGGCGGCGACTCACGCGCTGGGCGGAAGAGCGCTATGGCTACGTCGATGGCAAGCCCCACCCGACGCTGCTGTCGGGGCTTCTGATTGGCCTTACGCTGTGCGCGGCGGCCACGAGTCACATCGGCATCTTCGCGATCTTCGGCGCGTTTCTGGCCGGTGTCGCGCTGTCGTCGCAGCGACGCTTGGCGCACGCGGTCTCGGACCGGCTGCACGATCTAACGATCCTGTATTTCCTGCCGCTGTTCTTTACGTACACCGGGCTGCGCGCCGATCTATCGCAGCTTTCGGGGACGCTGTTTCTGTGCTGCCTGGGCGTGACGCTGCTTGGGACGCTGGCGACGGCGGGGCCAGCCTATGCGGTCTCGCGCCTGTCCGGCCTGAGCCCGCGTGAGAGCGGAGGCCTAGCGCTCTTGCTCAACACGCCGGGCCTGATGGTGCTGATCCTGCTCAATATCGGGCTCGATCTCGGCGTGATTCCCTCGTCGCTGTTTTCGGTCTTGGTGGGGGCGGCGATGCTGAAGAACCTGATGACGACGCCGCTTCTGCGCCGCATGGCTGCGGCGGGTCTGCCGCTTCTTTCGTCCTCGCTGCGTCCCGATCTGCCGCCGCGCGAGGTCGAGGTCCCACGGAAGCGAGCCAGCGCATGATCGAGTTCCTAAATGTCTGGAAAGCCTTCAGCGGGCAGACGGTCCTGCGGGGGCTGACGCTGTCGATCCAGCGCGGCGAGATCCTGTTCATCATCGGTGCCTCGGGCGTTGGCAAGTCGGTGACGATCAAGCACGTCATCGGCCTTCTGCGTCTGGATCGCGGCGAGGTGTGGTTCGACGGCCAGCGCGTCGATCAGCTAGAAGAGTCGGAGTTTTATGCAGTCCGCCGTCGCTGCGCCATGGTGTTTCAGCACTCGACGCTGTTTGATTCGCTGTCGGTCGTCGACAACGTCGCGCTGCCGCTGTCCAAGCACAGGAAGCTCTCGCAGGCGCAGGCGCGTGAGCGGGCGCTGGGCTTCTTGGATCGCGTCCATATGCGTGATTTCGCCGAGGCCTTCCCGGCTGCGCTGTCCGACGGGATGCGCAAGCGCGTGGCGATTGCCAGGGCGCTGACGCTAGAGCCCGAGTGCCTGCTGTTCGACGAGCCTACTACCGGCCTGGACCCGGTATCGGCCCGCCGCGTGGATGCGCTGATCCGCGAGCTAAAAGAGACGCTGAACGTCACCTGCGTCGTCGTGTCGCACGACCTGACGTCGATCTTTTCGATCGCCGACCGCATCGCGTTTCTGTATCAGGGGCGCGTGCATGCGCTGGGGACACCGTCTGAGCTTCGCGTCAGCAGCGACGCGGTGGTGCAGCAGTTCGTGCGCGGCCTGTCCGAAGGCCCGATGGAGACGCCGGGCTTCTAGCGTCACAGCACGTCGACAAAGCGCGAGCGCGGCAGCCGGTACAAGACGTGGCGGCGCAGGGGATGCCCCTCGGGAAGGCGCGGGTGATCGAAGTCGTCCGCGGGGCTGTGCTGCATACCCAGGCGCTGCATGACGGCTCGCGAGCGCTCGTTGCTGGGGACGGTCAGCGATACGACCTCGTCTGCGCCCAGGACGGAAAAGGCGTGGCGCAGCGACAGGCGGGCGCCTTCGGTTGCATAGCCTTTGCCCCAGGCGGCAGGGACCAGGCGCCAGGCAATCTCAAGGCAGGGCGCTTCGGGGCGCGTGAAGTGAGCGGTAAACGTCGGGTGATAGATGCCGACAAAGCCCAGGAAGTCCGCCTCACCAGGGTGTGACACGACCCAGACGCCATAGCCGTGTGTCGCGAAGTGGGCGTGAATGCGCGCAAGCGATGCCAGCGTCTCGTCGCGGGATAGGACGCTGGGGAAGTGCTGCATCACCACCGGATCGGCATTGAGCGCGACGAAGGGATCTATGTCCGTGTCCTGCCACGGTCGCAAAAGTAGACGCGGCCCACGAAGCGAAGGAATCTGCATGGCCGACACAGGCTAACGAGCACGGACACCCCATGCAATCGGCGAACGAGAACTCGATGCAGCGACGCGCGTATTCGGTGGCAATCTATCCGCGCTGCGGCGGCAAGGCGCTTTTGATCCTGCATCGCCGCTTGGGTGTGTGGCTGCCTCCTGGTGGCGAGTGTCAGCCGGGCGAGACGCCGCTTGAGGCCGCCCAGCGCGAGCTTTTTGAAGAAACGGGCCTGCGCGGGCGCTTTCCCAAGACCAGCGACTTTGCCGGCACGCCGCCCGGCTTTCTGGGCTATGAAGAGCACGTCGCGGGCACAAAGGGCCTGCATATGAACTTCGTCTTTGTCGTCGACGTCGACACTATCGAGATCGTGCCCAACGACGAGTTTTCGGACTTTCGCTGGGTCGACGCGATGGGGGATCTAGACGCCCCAGAAAACGTCGGCCAGTTCCTGCGCGCCGCCCTCTGTGCCGGCCTGTCCGCCACGACAGACTAGCGCTGGGTCGAGTGGCGGAGGATGGTGTAGAGGATCTTGGCGCCGGCTTGCACGGTGCCCTTCATTGTGGCCGAGATCTTCGACTCGCCACCTTTGCGACGGTAGTAGTGGACCGGAACCTCGGTGATGCGCAGACCG
>JAEUJZ010000162.1 GCA_016794505.1 Myxococcales bacterium | reverse complement strand
TATTGAATCTGGGGGAAAAGCGGATCGCGCGGGACTGGCGAATGCGCTAGCGACAAGTGCCGATGTCGTCGTTGTGCTGAAATTCGATCGGATTAGCCGGTCGATCAAGCACTTCTGCGAGATGTATGAAGAGCACTTCGCAGACGGGAAGAAGGAGCTGGTGGCGATTCGGGAGTCCATCCGGCTCGACTCGGCGCTGGGACGGGCGCTGGTCAGCATCCTGCTCGTCTTTGCACAGATGGAGCGCGAAGCGACTGGAGAGCGAACGCGCGAGGCCATCGCGCATATTCGCCGCCAAGGATTCCACTTTGGCAAGGTGCCGTATGGATACAAGGCGATACCTGCGCCACAGAATCCGCGTTATCGAGTTTTGGTCGAAGATCCCACAGAGCAAAATGCTCTGACCAAAGTGAAAGAGCTGGTTGAATCCGGGTGCGGTCTGATTGAGATCGCGGAAATGTTGAATGCCGCGATGATCGGTCCGCCACAAGGGGACCATTGGACCAAGAGCCTTGTCTACAATCTGAAACTCCGCAAAGGCTGGCATCGCTGCAAACCTGTTAATCAGCGCAATCATTCAGATGAAGAAGTAAAACGGCGAATGCGCGAGCTGCGAGACCGCGGGACGACCTATCGCAGTATTGCCAACATTCTGAACGAAGAGGGCTATCTGCCTTATAAGGGCAAGAAGTTCTCGGAGTCGAGCGTGTGCCGTCTGCTCGGCAACGTGAAAGAGAACCGGCTGCTGACGCCACGGGCATTCTGCGAGTCGATTATCCGTCGCGCCGAAGGCACGCGGCCCAGCTACCCGGTGCTGGCCAAGCTGTTGTCCGAGGGCGGCTTCGTGACGCCGCGCGGCAACACGCACTGGTGGCCGGCGCAGGTGCAGCAGCTACTGAACGGCAGCTACGACCAGCACTATCGCCGCCGCTCGCCGACCAGCCCGAACAACTGCGGTCGGTAGCGCAAAAGCAAAACGGCCCCCGTCGTGTTCGAGACGCCGGAGGCCAAGTTCCCCGTAGTGGGCTAACACCCCGTGGAACTGCGGCGCACAGTATTCGCGGGGCTTCATAAACGCAACTGCGCTTGGAGCCTTCCATGATGTCGAGTCCCGTTTCTTCTTCTGCTTCTCGTCGGTGGTCTCTGGTTTTGCTCTGTGCCGTGCAGAGCTGCGAGCGATTTGCGTTCCTTGCGATGCTGCCGATGTTTGTGCCGTACGCGCAGGATCGGCAGGCGCTGCCCACACCCACCGCACTGATGGTGCTCGCCGTCGTGCAGGCGCTGTCGTATCTGGGCGGGCTTCCCGGCGGGTGGCTCGCCGACCGCAGGCTTGGCGTGCGGCTGGCGACGACGCTGGGAGCGTTGCTGCTGGCCCTAGCGTATGCCGCTCTCGCTCTGGATCGCGCGTTGCCGTTCTGGCCTGCACTCGGGCTGATGGTCGTCGGACACAGCCTGTTCCGTCCAGGCTTGCATGTGCTGATCGCGCGAGCCATGGGCGACGATGAGCAAGCGCGCGAGCGCGGCTTCCTCTGGCATTACCTTGCGGCCAACATCGGCTATGCGACGGGTGCGCTGTACGGAGAGTGGGCGCATGCGGCGCGCGGCTGGGCGTGGCTGTTTGGCGGCGCTGCGATGGCATCGCTTCTGAGTGCTGGCGTGCTGCGGCTCAGCTTGTCGCGTCTACAAAGCGATGGCGCTGACACCGATGGCACGCATCAGCCACCGGCAGTCGCATCGCGCCACGGCAACATGGCCGCGGTGTGGCTGCTGTGCTCGGTCGCCGTCGTCTTCTGGCTGACGGCGCAGCAAGCGGGCAGCTCGCTCGCCGTGTTCGCCGCAATGAACACAGAGCAGCAGATCACTCTGCTGTCGCACTCGCTGCGGCTTGGCCCTGGCGTTCTGGCGTCCCTGCACGGCCTGATGGTGATCGCCCTACTGCCCGCGTTTCTGTACCTGCACGGGCGGTCGCATTCGCGCAGCAGCTCGACGGCAGGCTTGCTGGTCTGGGGCTACGTCGCCACCGCCGCCGCCTTCGCACTGATGACCGGCGCGAGCCTGCGCGGTGGGGATGCGGGCAGGGTCAGTAGCGCCTGGCTCATCGGCTGCTACGCGTTGCTCTCGCTTGCAGAGGTTCTGCTGGCTCCCCTCGGCGTATCCCTGGTCACTCGCCTGGCCCCGCGACACAGGGCTGCGCAGTCGGTAGGGCTGTGGTTTGCAGGCAGCGCCGTAGGCAACGGCCTCGCGGCCATGCTGGGCCTGTGCTGGGATCGCTGGCCGCATCACCGCTATTTCGCCGCGCTGGCGGCGGTATCGCTGGCTGCTGCGGTCCCGCTGCTTTCGAGGCGTAGACATCTGGACTGGCTCACCGCGCTTACGATGGGCTCAGCAGCATCAACCACGGTCGAGAAAAATGCACAGACCGTGAGCCCGGCCACGAACCCTGGCCTTGACCCTATCGCTGCCGCCGATCAGCCCGCGTATTGGACTCGCATGCTGCTGGTGGCACTGCCGATCCTGCTATCGGGATCGCTCATGGCGAACACAGCCCTGCCGCTGCCTGCGCGCGGAGTCAGCGCGATCGCCTGCGGCTTGGCGGTGCTGTGCTTCGGGCCCTACTTGTTCGCCCACTCACTGATGCGCTGGGCTCGACGCGGCATCGGCCTCGCCGAGTAGAAAGCACCACCCTCGCACCACCCTCGCACCACCCTCGCACCACAACACGATCAAGGCTCGCTCGATCAACTCACGGGCCAGGCGGTGGTGCTCGAAGAGCCAGCATGGCACCACGCTCCCATGCACTTCGGGGTCAAGGTTCTGCCCGACCAAAGTTCAACGGTCGTTGGGCTCACCGTGGCTGAGCCGGTGGAAAATCGATCTCCTCGTGATGGACCCCACGAAGTAGCAGCTACCCCTCCTCGTTCGCCGCCGTCAGGCGTCTGCGGCTTCCACCGAAGCTCATCGCAACCCCACCACAGCCACGCAACTGAGCGTGGCCTAAAGTTGCGCCTACAGCAACGCAGCTGGAGCACCCCGCGGCTCGTCGGGCAGCAGCAGTGGCTGAACCCTGCGAGCTTCACGCAGGAGCTTCAGCACGTCGCTGCGCGTCCAGTGCCCCGGCTCCGAACTTGGGGCCGCGTATCCTTCGGCATCCAGCCAGCGGGCG
>JAEUJZ010000160.1 GCA_016794505.1 Myxococcales bacterium | reverse complement strand
CATCTTCGCGCTGTACCGCGATTTCAGCGATCTACGCTCGATCTACATTTTCCCGACGCTGATCACCTGCGCTTCACCCATTTGGTGAAAGCGTACGCCCGTCTGAGCGACGGAAGGCTTGGGCTTAGGCCGTTTCTAGGGTCAGCGAAATATCAGCGGTTTTCTTGGACCGAAGCGGCGGACAGGACGGACGTGAAAGCTGCAGATCTCTGCCTGCGACACCGTCGCGATGCAGGCCTGCGCGCGGTCAGGCTGTGGCGTGTTTGGAGGCGAGCGCTAGCGCATCAGCGCCAGATAGAACAGCGTGATCAACAACACCAGCACAGCGCCGAGACCTGCTGCGGCTAGCTCCTGATGGCGCAGCGCCCAGTCGATCATCCGCTCGACAGTGGTCTGCTCTCGGGGCGGGGTGGCAGGGGCAGCGAGCGGGGACACTGCAGGCTGCGATAAGCTGGCGATAGACTGTGCTTCCGCCGACGGCTGCGCAGCCAACGCCTCGGGAGCAGGAAGCATCAGGCCGCGCGCTTGAGCGCCCGTTGCCTTGGGCCCCGTCGGAATCGGCAACGACACGGGAGCCGGGGTAGGCTCCGGCTCGGGGGGAGGACGCAGCGGGCCTTGCTGATGCTGCAGGGCCGCGATGAGCTGTGACACTCTCGGTGGACGGGGCGGCGGCGCTCTCTCGGGCACGGTCACAGCGGATGCGACCGCAGCAGGCTCTGGGGGCGATGGCAAGCGCTCGGGACCAGTCGATGGAGGCATGTACTGCCCGCCGCTTTGCTCAGCGCCCCCTGGTGTAGCGGGCAAAGGCGATGGCACAGCAGTCTGCGGAAGACTGGGCCCCAGCGTCGCCGCAGTGGGGCTGGCCGTGGGTCCCGCTGCAGACTGTGCAATGGGAGGAAAAGAAGGCGGCGCCTCTTCCAAGAGAGCTGCCGAGAGCGGCTCTGCTCCGTCGAGGGAGCTACCGGCTGCGGTCGGAATCCGCGCCTGAGTCGCCAGCTCTGTGATCGGCAGGCGGCGCACCGCTGGCTGAGTGGGAAGCTCATTGATCCGCAGTGGCTGAGGCAGGGGAACAAGCTTCTCGGCCAGTGCCGCAAGCGCCGGGCGAGTGGCGAGCTCGGAGACGGTACGAGCCCCCGAAGGCGCCGCAGGCTCGGCGGCCAGCTTCTGTGGCTCCGTCGACGAGCTCGTGACGGCGGCAAGCTGCGCGACGGTGCGCATCGCCCCCAGGTCGCTGTCAGGGCCCAGGCGAGAAGCTTCTGCCTGCAAGGCCGGGGCGTCCTGAGGCTTGGGAGTTGGCGGAACCGCAACGGACAGCGCTGGCGGTGCGGGCAGCGGCGGTGGCACGGGCAGTGCGGGCTGCGACGGCTCCATGATCACCGCAAGCTCGTCGCCCGCGAGTGTTGTTTCGTGTTGCAGGCGACCAGGGCGAGGAAGCTGCACAGCGGTTGGCGCCGAAGAAAGCGGCGACGGCACCGCGGGCAGCGCTGCGCTCTGGAAAGAACTGGCCGTGTTGCCCCCGGCAGCAAGAGCAGAGGAGGCGGGTGGAGCGGCCGGCAGCAACATGACTGGCGCAGGCAGAAGCTGTGGAGTCCCCCCCAAAGGAAGAGGCGGCACCGCAAGCTCGGTCGAGACTTCCAAGCGTGGCCGGGTCGGCAAATCACCGCTAGGACTGGCGACGGCGGTGGCGAACCGTGCGGCCTCGATACCGCCCGACAAGTCAGGAGTCGGAACCACGAGCGTAGGCGGTAACGGCACTTCGGGCTCAGCCAGTTTGGCCGAGCCGGCAGGCCGGTCGAGGTCATGCGGAGCCGAAGGAACGATGGGTGCGGTCGTGGCCTGAGCGACTGCGGACGGCACGCCGGGGGCACTGTTTACCGAGGACGTCGACGGTGCGGGAGTCGGTGCAGAGCTTGCTTCGGACCCAGCAGACAGCGACGGTACGGCACTCGACGGCGCGACCGCCACCGCAGCCGGCTCTTGCCCCTGGCTGGCCACGGCGCTCGCGGGCGTGGCGAGAGGCTCCGCTGCATGCATCAGCGAAGGAGCAGGACTGTGAGCGTGCCGATCGGGGCTCGCTTGCTGTGCGGGTGCCGCTGCGGCAGCAGGTGCCGCGACCGAGGCAGTCGGGCCGGGCGCGACGGCCGCCACCGCGCTGGCCGCAGGCCGAATGTCGACGAGCAATGGCAGCGCAGCCTTGGGATCTGTGGGCACCAAGTCCGGCGTGGCGGGAAGCGACTGACTGGCAGAGCGCAGCGCTGACTCGGCGGGCAAGCCCGCAGCCAGCGACGGAACTGGCGTGACGGCAGACGGCGCAGCCACCACATCATTGCGCGGTCGGTCCTCGCGCTGCGCCCCGGCGGCAGTCGCTGAAGGCCCAGCCGCAGTACTGCCCTCCAGCTTGCGGTCGTCGGTCGACGTGGGCTCTTTGCTGTCCGCAAGAGGCGCCGCGTCTGAGGCAGGAGGCGCAATGACCGGAAACGCTCCCGAAAGCTTGCGCAGAATGCGGCTCACACGCTCCTGCTGCAGCGGTTCCAGGCGAGGCAGCGAGGCAGCCGCATCGCCGCTGATTCGCACTGCGGAAGCGGGCTGCGATGCTTCTGGGCTCGGGGCTCGCGAAGGCTCGCTCGCTGGGCCCACAGGGGATCCCGTCGGTGGCAGCGCGATCTGCGGAAAGACTCCCGACATGCGCTGCAAGAGCCGGCTCATGTTTTCGCTGGCCGCAGTCGCGGGACGGGCCGCAGGGGTGACTTCGTCTTTGATCTCAACGGGCGGCTCGGGCAGCTTCAGCCGATAGCCTGTGGCGATCTGCTCCAGCCCCTCGATCAGCTCACTCATGCTGGGCACGCGCTCATCGAGCGTCAGCGCACACGCGTGGCGGATCAGCAGCGTCAGTGCGGCCGCGAGCTCAGGGGTCAGCCCAGTGGCCAGGTTGGCGCTGAGCGGAGGCGGCGGGCTCGCCAGGTTCTCCAGAATGAACTCAATCTCTTCGGCAAAGAAGGCGGGTCGCGCGGTCAGGCACTCATGCAGGATCGCCCCGAGGACGAAGACATCGCCCTTGTCCGTCGCCCCGATCATCCCAGCGACTTGCTCAGGTGGGCGGTACAGGTGCTTGTACAGCGGCAGTTGATCGTCCAGTCCGGCGGCCCGACGCCGCAGGTGGTGCAGCGCGTGCTCGACCACCATCACCTTGCCAGCCGAGCTGTTCTTGGCGCCGGGTCGCACCAAAAAGATGTTCTCTGGACGCAGATCGCCGTGGACTAGGCCAACTTTGTGCGCAGCCTCCAGCGTTCGCGCAATCGACAGAATGATGGCCAGCGCACGCTCTGCTCGCAGCGGACCGCGGTTGAGCCGAGCCCGCAAGGTCTCGCCTTCGAGAAGCTCTGTGGCAAAGCCGGGGACACCATCGCGATCCGCCAACATCTTGACGGGCATGAGTCCAGCCGCACCCAGCTGTTGCGCTCGTCGCAGATCATTGCGCACGGCGAGCATCATCTCGTGGGTTGGCTTGAGCTCGCGCTTGAGCATCAGCACCGCAAACTTCCGCTTCAGTCGCGAGTTCTCGGCCTCGTACGTAACGCCCAGCTCGCCTTGTCCGAGCACGCCTTTGATCAGGAATTCCCCATCGATGACCTGTCCAAGGCGGCTGGCGGCGGGAATCGACGGACCGACGACCCAGCTGGGCTGCGCTTGCGAGGTCTTGGGATCGGCTGAGCCAGGGATCATGGTGGCCCCTAGCATAACAGGACAGGACGCGAATTGGGCAGATTATGTTCGTATTTTAGAATACTTACTTATCGCAAAATTTTGCGCCTCTCGGCACCTAGTTCGCTGGGTCTTTGCGGTCGCTGCACCGAGGATCTGGCAGGCTCGACACACGGTGCCGACGCTCGCGCCAAACGCAGTCCGCGCTGCTCGGGCTCGTTCACGTGTTCCAGAAATTCCCCAGACTCGCTGCGCTGCCAAAGAAAAAGGAATCTTGCAATCACTAGGAGTGCCGCCAATTAGACTTCGGATTCCCATGTCTGAAAAAGGAATGTCGGCTTAGCGTCGCACGGGAATCTGTTCTCTTGTCCCCTCACAGTGACCGCGCAGAGGGTCTGCTTGCAGTTTTCTTGGACGCCTGCTTCCGGTGGCCCCAACGAACGTGATAGCGTGCGCCCATGATTCTCCAGGCGGGAGCACGCTGTCGACGGGCCCATACGGTGGCCATCCAGTTTCTGCTTGTGCTCTTGCTTGCCTGCGGACTGTATGGATCCAAGGGCCCGTTTGTCGCTGGGCACTATGCCTACCATGCAGGCGAGTACGCGACCCGCGCCCGACACACCTTGCGGCATCACGCCGTTTTGCCGAGCAACATGCCCGGCTATAACGAGCCGACGCTAGACACCTATTACCTGCACCATCCCATTCTGACCCATCAGATCGCAACCGTTTCGCTGCTGCTGTTCGGACCGCAAGAGCTTGCAATCCGGGCCGCGGCGCTCTTTAGCACCGTGCTTGCGTTCTGGCTGCTGTCGTCCATCGTCCGACGGTACTACGGGCTGTGGCAGTCTGTTTTTGCCGCCGCAGTGTTTGTCTTGGTTCCGATTCACATTTGGTTCGCTGCGCATATGGATCCGGGAATGCCGGGCATCGCCTGTGTGCTCGGCTTCCTTTTTTGTTACCTGCGCTGGGTCGAGACTGCGCACCTGCGCTGGGGCCTGACCGCAATCACGCTGTTCGTTCTGTCAGCGCTGTTTGAATGGAGCCCCTACCTGGCCGGACTACCTGTGGGTCTTCACGCTCTCTATCTTGCGATTCGCCGCCGCGGGCGCTTCCTTCTGTGGCCTGTCCTGTTTCTGCTTTCGGCCGCCCTGCCTTTGCTTTTGCACTACATCATCGTCGTCAAGACCGGGCACCTCGCCGAGATGCGCCTTTCGTACCTGAGCCGGTCTGGCGGCCCCGGATTCCGCGCCGTGCTGCCACGTCTGTGGACGGCTGCGCGGCTCTTGTTCGGCGATCCTCTGCTGCTGCTCATGCTGAGCTGGCCCGTTCTGTTGCTGCGACGACAGCCGTCAGCCCGTGCGCTGCTGCCGATCGCATGTGCCACCGCCTGGGTCGGGTACATGGTCCTTCTGCCGGCGGCCGTGCAGATCCATCTGTACCGCCTAATGTATGGCGGCGTCCTGGCCGCCTTGGCCGCGACCGAGTGGGCCGATGCAGCGTCCGCGGCTGTCGAGCGCTGGCTGTCCTTTTGGAAGCTGCGCTGGCTCGTGCCCGTCGCCTTTTGCTTGGGCATCGTTGGCAGCACGAGCCCGCTCGCTTGGCGGGCCCTGTTTGAAAGCCGGCGCCTCGGCGGGCAGCCGCTCTATGCGGGATATGATCCCGAGCTCCGCCCGCGCGCCTTCATCCAGCGAGTGCTCTCGCTGACCACGCCGGCTGATCTGGTGTACGTCCACGACAACTTTATGGTCCGCAAAGATCTCTTCTATTACCTGGATCGCAAGCTGATGAACGCGCCCAGCTTGTCCTGGGCCGTGTCGCGGCCTCAGGTCGAGCGCGACCAAGCCGTGTTCATCCTGATCGAAAGCGGACTCAGCGCACAGGAGCGGGATCAGCTCAGCAGCGTGGCCAAGCGGCATCCCATCTGGCGCGTCCCCCCCTATGCGCTCGTCGACCTGCGCCGAGCCCAGCGCGTAGACGAGCCAGCCATCGCCCCAAGTCACAACGAGACCCTGTTGCCACCGCCTGCGCGCAGCGCCTGGCAACGATATTGGGAAGGCCCGTATGCATACCCCCAGCTTGGCCCCGCCAAGTGATCGCCGCAGAAGCCTGGGCCAGCCCCCGCTCGTCGCTGCCTTGTTCTTGGCGCTGCTGCTCGGCGGGCTCGGCCTGCGCGGGGCCGTCGGTCATACGTTCACATTCCTAGGTTCCGATAGCTATGCATACATGGGGGCCGCGTGCGAGCTGTGGCAGCACCACCACTATCGCTTCCGGGCCGCGCCTTGGCATCGCCAGCATCCCACGGAAGAGCCCGGAATCGGCTATGGCCGACCTCCCGGATACGCCGCGTTCTTAGCGGTCCTGGTCCGGCCCGTCGGAGACGACTATGCGGCATTCCCTCGCATCATCAAGCCGGTGCAGTGGGTGCTGGACATCGGGACCTGCGTCTTGGTCTTTGCAATCGCTTCGCAGCTGGGCGGTCCCTTTGCAGCATGGCCGGCGTTCCTGCTCGCGCTGCTGAATCCCTTTTTGATTCTGTACAGCAATGCTGTCCTCACCGAGACGCTGGCGACCTTCCTGGTCACGCTGACGTTTTTTCTGTGCAGTACCGCGCTGCGCAGCGACGCACAGCGAGCACGACGTGCGCTGCTCGCGGCCGGTGTCGTTATGGGCCTGGCCACGCTGGTCCGCGTCGACAGCTTGTTTTTGCTGTGCATCCTGCCCCTGCTTCTGGTCCCGCGCCTGCGTCCATGCACGCTGCCGGCCCGCGCCGTCCTTGCCGCTGCGCTGGCCGTCGGGTTGGTGTATGGGCCATGGCTGGCGCGCAACTGGCTCGTCGCTGGACGTCCCTACCCCCTTGGCCAGCTACAGGATGTCCGCGGTCGCGAGCTAACCCACACCGCCTATTTTTCGTGGTTTGCCACCTGGGTCGAACGCGAGGATCAGCTCGCCGCAACCCTATACTGCCTGGCCCGCCCATCGTGCGTGGCCAGCGTCGCGACGTACCCAGCTGCGGCCTTTGACTCCGCCGCCGATCGAGCCGAGCTAAGCCGTCTGTTTGCTCTGCGCGCACAGGCCGGCATGACTCCCGAAGTCGACGCTGGATTTCGCGCTCTTTTGACCCAGCGCATCGCACGCAGCCCGCTGCGGCGCTATCTGTGGCTGCCGCTGCGGCGCGCCTTCCACCTGTGGGTAAACGCCAACGATCAGCCGCTGCGCTCGATGGCGCAAAGCCAGCGCTGGCCGACGCTGTCGAGCCGGGCCCACACCTGCTTGCTGCCCGTCAAGCTGGGCCTCGATCTTCTGGGCTGCCTCGGCTTGCTCCTCGTCCTCTTCGGACGCTCGCCGTCTGGGCGCCGCTTGGCCCTGCTCTTTGCCACGGCGCTGCTCGGTCGCACGGCCGCGCTTTCCCTGACTGGACTCGTCGAAGCGCGCTATCTGCTGGAGCTTGCCCCCGTCCTGCTGTCCTTCGCCGGGGCTGCGGCTGGTCTGGGTCTGCGCTTTGTGTTAGACAGGCGCCATGGCCGCACCGGACCAGGCTAGTGCCTCGCAGATCAATCGCGCTTACTACAGCCAGGTTCTCGATGGGATGGATGACTACTGGCGCAAGATGGCGGCGCCGCGGTTTCGCGTCCGCACCTTGCTGTCCTTGCTCTCGGATTCCCAGACCCTTGGCTCGCCGACGCGACTTATCGATCTGGGCTGTGGCAATGCGCAGCTTCTGTCCGAGATTGCGGCGCGCTTCCCAAATTTTGAGCTCTGCGGCGTCGACTTAGCCGAGCCGCAGCTCGCCATCAATCGCACCCGCATGCCGGGATGTCAGTTTGTCTGCCTCGATCTCAGCCAGCCCGATGTCATTCCAGCTGAGCTGCACGGTCGCTTCGATCTGGTCACCGCGTCGGAAGTCATCGAGCACCTCGACGATCCAGCACAGCTCTTGCGCACGGCGCGAACGCTGTGTCGACCCAAAGGCAGGCTGCTCGTGTCGACGCAGAGCGGCACCGTGCATCAGACCGAGCGACGCGTTGGCCACCTGCGCCACTTTTCCGCCGACGAGATGACGCAGCTTCTGCGAGACACCGGCTTTTCCGTCGTGCGCCTCTGGAACTGCGGCTTCCCCTTCCACGATCTGTCGAAGTGGTACGCCAATCGCGACCCCGATCGTTCGCTCAGCGAGTTCGCCGGCCAGCGCTATGGCCTCAAGCAAGATCTGCTGTGTCTGCTCTTGCGAGCCGCGTTTCAGCTGAACTCTCGCACGCGTGGTGCGCAGCTTTTTGCCGTCGCTGAACGCCCCGCAGACTAGTATGTCCCCGGCCCCCAAAGCCCTGGCCTTTTTGATCCTGCTGTTGCCCGCGGTATGGCAGTGCGGTCGCTATCTTGCGTATCGCATCGCGGGGCGCAGCGAGGCCAGCGAGCTACTGGCCCCCGGCCTGGGGCTCGCTGCGTGGCTGCTTCTGGTGCATGCCTGCTCGCTTTTGCTGCGCTCGTTCTACGCCGGGCTGCCCATGGCCACTTTGCTCCTGGGCGTCGTCGCTGTGGCCCTCCCCCGCTTTCGCCTGACACCGCGCCCGCGAATCCCCAGGTGGCTCTGGCTGCTGGCACTGCTCTGCACGCTGCCCGCTGCCGCCGCTGCGCTGCGCTTCAACTTTCACGACGAAGTGCGCAGCGGTCACTGGTTCATCGTCTCAGCCATTGAGAACAATCACTACCCTCCCCGCCATTATCAATTTCCAACACAGGAGCTGGCCTATCATTATGGTTTCGATCTTTTCTGCGCATGCCTTACATCACTATTCCGCGTCTCAGTCCAGCATGCCATCGATATCGCCACAATTCTTCTCTTTTATTACAGTTGTTGCCTGTCCGTGCTATTTGGCCGAAGCTTAGGTGGAGCGCGATTTTCTTGGCTCTTTCCCTTAATCTTGCTCTTCGGTGGTGGCTTGTCATTTTTTGCAGACGCCTGCGTGCTGACCAAACTGCTCAGTTGGGCCTCATACTGCAAAGTAGAAGGCAGTGATATCAACCCTCCGGTGTTTTCTTATTTTTTCCAGCATCCATGGGGTTTGGGAATTCCAATGTTTCTGGCTTTCGGCACTATCTACCTAATTCAGGAAGAACCCCAGACACGAATCCCCCGATTTGTGATGTTATGGTTCTTGCTAGTTACGCTATCAATGAGCCAATTCACCTTGTTTTTGTTGTTGCTCGTTGCCCTGCCCATGGCAGAGCCATTTCAGGGCCAGCAGCTACAGCCCAAGCGGTTCGTCGCCGGGCTCGCCATCAGCCTAGCGGCTCTGCTGGCGGCCCGTCTGCTGCATGGCTTCTTGACCCCACAAGCGCCGGGCTTTGGTGCCGCCATCGCCCTGCGCCCCCTGTCGCTGGCCCGCTCTCTTCCCGGCTTGGCCCGCTGGCACCTCGCCACCTTTGGGCTGGTTCTGCCCCTGGGTATCGCAGGAGCGCTGTTTCTACGAGCGCGCTCGCTGGTTCTTCTGGCCTTGGTTGCGCTTGGTGGGCTTTTGATTGTGAATTTATTTATCAATCGTAATAGCTGGGATATTGTAAAATTCGCCACGGCATCCTTCATTGCACTGGCTTTGCTTTCGGCACTCACGATTCAGCGAATCATGGCCTCGTCTTGGTATGGTGGAATCATCGGAATCTGTCTATTACTCGGAACTGTCATATATGGATCTTCATTTGCTGCTATCGCCGGATTCTTGGCACCACCTGGCTGGTTTGGCAACACTCCGGGTCCCTTGGTCGGTCATCAACTGGAAAGCCATCGCTGGCTACGCCACCATGTAAAAGTGGGAGATCTTCTGTTATCAGCATCCCAGCGAAATGAATATGTAAATTTGTCTGGCTTGCCGCAGGCTACGGCCTATCCAAATTTGTATTTTGGTCTTCCCGAAGCGCCTGTGCGGGCTCAGCAAGAGCTGCTGCGCACGCTGCCCAAAGACATTGTGTCCTATCAGCAACAGGGGATCCGCTGGGTTGTCCTCGACGAGCCGAGCGCCTTGGTGCCCATCGCCAGCGCGTGGCAGAAAGACGGCCGGGCGGTGGCGCGACAGACCTTTGGCGCCATCGTCATCCTAGAGCTTCCGCCCCTCGCAGCATCCCCGCCTGGCACGCCACCCTAGGCTGTATATCGAGCCAGCGCGGCCCACCGGCTTCGGAGCCGTGGCCGGGGGCCCGTGTGTCGCCTCAGCCGCCGCAGACCGCGACGATCGAGTCCGCGATCTCTTGCGCGATCTGCGTGATGAGGCTCTCGTCCAGGCCTTCGAGCATGACGCGGACTTTGGGCTCGGTGCCGCTGTAGCGAACGAGGACGCGACCGTCTTGCCCCAGCTTCTGTTCGGCGTCGCGAATCAGGCGCTGGACCTCGGGCAGCTCGTCCAGAGGACGTCGCTGCTTGACCTTCACGCTGACCAGCACCTGCGGCACTTTGACCATGACCTGCGCAAGCTCACTCAGCGGGCGGCCCGCTTCCAGCATCTGCGCCAAGACCTGAAGCGCAGCGATGATGCCGTCGCCGGTTGTCATGTGGTCGAGGAAGATCAGGTGCCCCGACTGCTCGCCACCAAAGTTGTAGCCGTGTCGCCGCATCTCTTCGACGACATAGCGGTCGCCGACATGGGTTCGCACCAGACGGCCACCAGCCGCGCGCACCGAGTGTTCCAGCCCCAGGTTGGACATCACCGTCGCCACGAGCGTGTTGTGCTGAAGCTCGCCGCGGCCCAGCAAGCGCCGAGCGCACAGCGCCATGATCGCGTCACCATCGACAATGTTGCCGCGCTCGTCGGCGAAGATGACTCGATCCGCATCACCGTCCAGCGCAATGCCAACGTGGGCCCCCAAGTCGACCACGGCCTGACACATGGCCTGCGGATGCAGCGCCCCAACGGCGTCGTTGATATTGGTCCCGTTGGGCTCATCACCGAGAGCAAACACCGTCGCGCCTAGCTCCTCTAGCACGGCAGGAGCGACTTTGTAGGCCGCGCCATGGGCACAGTCGATGACGATCTTGATGCCATCCAAGCTGCGCAGCCGCGGGAAGGATCGCTTCAGAAAGACGATGTAGCGCCCGCGCGCGTCATCGATGCGCGTCGCTCGGCCGATGTCCGCAGCACCGGGACGTGCCGCGTCAAGCTCTGCTGTAGTCAGAAGCTCTTCGATCCGCACCTCGGCAGCATCGGGGAGCTTGAAGCCGTCCGATGCAAAGATCTTGATGCCGTTGTCTTGATACGGGTTGTGACTCGCCGAGATCACTACGCCGGCATCGGCCCGCATCGACGAGGTGATGAAGGCGATGCCCGGCGTCGGCAGGGGGCCGCACAAAAGCACGTCCGCCCCCATCGAGCAGATGCCGGCGGCGATGGCCTGCTCGAACATGTATCCCGAAAGGCGCGTGTCTTTGCCGATCACCACCTTGCCGCGATGCGTGCGGCGGTGAAACAAGTACGCCACAGCGCGCCCGAGGCGCATGGCCGTCTCGACGGTCATCGGCTCGACATTGGCGACGCCGCGCACCCCATCGGTGCCAAAAATATGACGCTGCAGCGCCGTGTGGTTCTGGTTTGCTTCTGACATACGCCAATCCAAGGGCACGGACGATGCCACATTCCCCGCGTCCAAGAAACAGACAAAGCTCGTGCCGCCGGGTCGACACGAGCGACGGAACAAGGGCTCTGTTGTCGACCGCAGGCCCCGCTTGCCGGCCGCGGCCAGCGGGTGATAGCTTGCTTCCGAACCTTCGGCGTCCCTGCGTTGACCTTTGCAAGCACAGCACCGTCGCCCGAGAAGCCACCCTCGACCAGCCAGGGCGCGGGCCGCTTTGCCTGGATCGACTGGTTTCGCGGGCTGGCCTGCATCCTGATGTTCCAGACGCACGCCTATGACGCCTGGACCCGCGAGCCCTTCCGCCAGGGTCTGTATTGGGACATCGCTCGCATGCAGCTTGGCGGATTCCCGGCGCGCATGTTCCTGTTTCTTGCCGGCGTGTCCTTGATGCTGCGCTATGCCGGCGATGCGCGGCGCGGTGTGTCACCGAAAGATGCGCGACGTGGGGCGCTGTGGCGGGGCTGTGAAGTGTTGCTCTACGGCCTGCTGTTTCGCGTCGCAGAGTGGCTGCTAGGCGGTGCCGAGAGAAAGAACCTTCCCGAGCTCTTCAAAGTCGACATCCTGAACTGTATCGGCGTCTCGCTGATGATCTGCGCGCTGTTGGTGCCTCCCCGGCCAAAGGGTCGCTCGCCCGTGCCCATTGTCGCGTTGCTTGCGGCCGTGGCGGTGGTCTTCGCGGCGCCTCTCGTCCAGCGCTGGCCGTGGCCAGAGTGGCTGCCCGCCTCGATCGCGGCCTATCTGTGGGACGGAACGCCGCTGGGAACGTTTCCCCAGTTGCCGTTTCTGGCCTACACACTCGGTGGAGCGGTGTTCGGTAGCTATTGGCTGAAGGCAGCCAGCGAGCAGCGCCTGGCCAAGGCCCTGCTGATTTCGTCGATCCTGGGGCTTCTTTTGGCGCTGGCCATTCAGTGGGGCAACTGGCGCGGCTATGCCCTGTTCTCACCGAGTCCGACGGTGCCCATTCCAGCCTTCCCCTCGTCCTTCGGCTATCGCTTGGGCATGTGCTTGCTCTTGGCTGGCGCAGCGTATGTCTGGACGACCTGGCGAGGGAGCGCACGGTTTTCACCGCTGCGCACACTGGGTCAGGCCTCGCTTCTGGTCTATGTCGTCCACGTCGAGATGGTCTATGGCCGCTTGACGTGGTCGCTGCACCACCGCCTGCACCCGATCACGGTGACCGCGCTGATCGTGCTGCTGAGCGTGCTGATGATCGCGCTGGCCTGGTTTCGCGTCGAGCGCTTTGGTCCCTGGCTGCGGACGCTCCGCGGGCAGAGTTCGACGCTCGGTTCTGTACGCTCAGCGACGGGAAAATGAGCCGGGACGCAGGCCGATGGCTATCGGCTGACTTCAAATGCGCCCAGCGAGCGCGCTGCTGCGGTCCCTCCTGGGCCGCGTGCCTTGCCCTCGAAATCTACCTTGGGAATGCTGACGCTTGCGCCAGTTCCGTCGGTAAATGATGCAATTCCCCCGTTTGTCACACCGGCCGGGGCCGCGCTCTGCAGGCGCAGATTGCCGTTCGCTGCGTCGACGAATACGCCGCTGCTCGTCAAGTCAACGACATTGCCGACACCGGTCAGGCCCATCTCGTTGCTGCCTACGGCGCTCAGGCTGCCATTCGGGCGACATCGACCATGCACATAGGTGGAGCCGCTCGACACATCTTCGTTGAGGAACAAGGAGTTCACGATGGCCAAGCTGCCCGCCGTGGCGTAGTCGCAGTCGACGGCCAAGGCCTGCTCCATCGAGGGCCAAGCCAGGCGCGCAAAGGTGGAATGGACGATGTGAATCGCGGGACGTAGGCCAGCGCTGTCGCTAAGCCGGATGCCGCCGAAAAGCGGCGTGGACTTGCCGTTGTCCCACAGCACGCTGTTGACCATGCGCAAGCGAGTCGAGTCCAGCACCATCGCGGTGTCGTTCCGCGCGATGCCAGCAAACACCGCCGTCGGACCCTTGCCGATCCACGTCTGATCGATGTCTAGCTCGCAGTGTGCCGAGGCGCGAATGGCCGTCTGATTGCCGCCCAGCAGCGAGCGCACGATGGCCACTTTGGTCAGCACTCCCGTCGGGACACTGCTCTTGCTATTGCAGTCTAGGCCCAGGACGGAGTTGCTGATGACTACGCCTTCCAGCGTGGCATGCACCCCGCCTTGGACCTCAAGCGCCGCCGACGAGCCTGAGCTCAAGTTCATCTGCGGGCCCGTCATCGTCTGCGTCGCTCGCACATCGGCCAGCGGCCCGATGATGTAGTACCGAGGCAGTCCTGCCGGCAGAGCCGACAGCGTCAGCTTCGTCATGTTCGAGTATCGACCGATGCGGACATACGGCTTGGCTGTGCTGACTCCCGTCGAAAGGACCATCGGCAGGCAGTCGGGACAAGTGCTGCTATCGACATCGGTCACGCGGGAGACATCGACGCAAGAGCCGGGGAAAATCGGCGGGTTCAGCGAGGCAAACGAGTCGTCCTTGGCACAGACCCCAGGGCTGCACTCGCTGTGTAGCTGACAGCCGCGACAGGTGTGCGAGACAGCGTCGCAGACCTTGCGGTCGGCCTCTTTGCACTGGCTGCTATCGCGGCAGGCGACGCAAGCACCCGCGATGCAGACGGGCGTGGCGCTGTCCTGTGCGACACACTCGGCATCGACCTCGCACGCTTTGCAGTTCCCGCTGATGCACAAAGGACGATCCGCAGGGCAGGCGGTCTGGCCGACGCCACACTCGGCCTGGATGCATGTGCCGAACATCTGACCGGGCTGCACTTGGCAGAGCTGCCCATCGTCGCACTCATAGCCCGCCTCGTTGGCACAAACTTGGGCATTCCGGCGCTCGCAGCACGACGGAGGCGAGACCGCAGCAAGGAGGCTCAGAAGAACGATAAGCCGCATCAGACACCCTCTAACCAATTGTCTGCTGCGGGGCTTACATACGCAACTCTGAACGATGGACCGATTCCAAGAGTCGCCCGCGCCCGTGCCGCTCCTGACGAGCGCTGCGAACCGAGCCCGCAGACCCCGCGATGTCGCCCGTGGCCCGTCGGCCGCTCGATGTGGCGACCCTATCGAAAGCCACAGCGCTATTCCTTGGCCGAGCCATTCGTCGAAGCATCGTCCCGCGTGTCGTCGGACGGCGGACGCAGCGACGGTCCCGGCTTGCCAAGCAAGATCTTCCGCAGGGCAACGATCGGAAGCGCCCCCTGAGATAGCACTGCGTCGTGAAAGGCCAAAGCACTGTGCTTGTCGCCATGCTCGGCGCGGTGATCGCTGCGCAGCTGCGCCAGCTGCAGATAGCCAAGCGCCGCGAGAGCAGGCGTCGTGTCGTAGCAAAGGCGCTCGGCTTCGCGCCGCGCGACATAGTCGTCGAGATAGCAGTCGTCGGAAAAGAGACGCACCACATCCTCTAGACGGTTGCTGGGTGAAGAAGCCCCCGCCGGAGCCGCATGCAAGCGCAGCACCCCGAGCAGTCGCGCCAACCGCAACATCTGTGCCCGAAGTGCCAGCACTTGCAGCCGATCCGCCGCTGCACCACTGCCCGCGAGCTCAACGGCCACGAGCTGCTCGGCGTAGGCCGTCCAGCCCTCAAGAAACGCCGTGCTCTGACGACGCAAGCGCAGGGGGCCCAGACCACTTGCCAGCCGCCGCAGCGCCGTAAGCTGCGCGTAGTGCCCTGGCATGACCTCGTGCAGCGCTGTAAGCAGGATCTGAGATCGGTTCAACATGCGCAGATGATCCGAGATGCGCTTCTTGTCTTTCCAGCTGGGGTCCACTGGGTCAACGAAAAGCTGCGCGGTCTGTGATCCCCCTTTTGGCGATGGTGAAGGCCAGGCCGGCGACCAGGGCAATGGCTCAAGAGGCGCAGGTGCGGACAGCAGCAAAAAGCCATAGCGATAGGCTGGCATCTCGACAGCCTGCGGCCGCGCCACTTCGTCGATCGGCGGAATCGACAGCAGCTGCAGCGTCCCGGTCAGCTCATACGCGCGCTCAATCGCTGCGTCGGTTGCGCGCAGCAGCTCGTCAGGCTTCGGGTGATCCTCTTCCACGACACGTATGGCTTCGGTGCTGGCCCGACTGGGCCCCAGGACCCCATTGCCCAACACACGGCGGTTGGCCTCATCAAACCGGCGGCGCACCTCACGAAGCTCAACTTCGACGACGCTCTGGACTTCATCGAGCGGCACATCCAGAAGCTCTAGCGCATGCCAGCGGGCCTGCAGGCGCTCGCGGCCAAGGACCCAATCCCCTTTGCTGCGCGGCAGCAGATCGCGCGTCATCCAGGCCCCCAGATCGTCGAGTGCATGCAGGGCGCTCTCTCGGGCTTGGTTGACCTCTTCCAGCAGCGTCGCGTCAGCCGGGCTGGGACTGAGGCTGCTGACGCTGATGTTGGCCAGCACGCGGGGCAGAAGCAGCGCGACAAAGTCACGCGTCATCTGCGCCATGTCGATCGCTCGCTTCGTCGCCAGATCGGGTGGATTTTTCAGGTTGCGCTGGGCTTCACGGCAGACGGCAGGAACCGCGCTCAAGCGACCGCGCAGGGCCCGCAGCCCAGGGACCGACATGAGGCCCGGCCCCATCAGTCCATCGAGACCAAACGCGATCAGGCTGGTGTAAAAGACCGGGTTTTTCTCGTGTGGTCGCAGGTCGAACAGCTCATGTCGCTTTGACTCCAGGTGCGCTTGCAAGAGCTGCGCGTCCAGGCGCTGCGCATCATTCAGCTCTTCGTCATGGCTTCGCCGAAGCCGCGACAGGCGATGGAGCGCGCTGTCGATCCGCGAGACCTCACGCGCGATGTTCTCAAGCCGTACATCGTCCAGTCGATCGTCGGACGTGTGGTCCCCAAGCCAGGTAGCCAGCGTCGGCGAAAACTGCAGATCCGCATCCAACTGTTCGGCGATAAGAGCCTGCAGCTCGCGCCGCGTGCCCCCGTTGTCCCCCGCGCCGCCACCGTCAGCGTCCGTCGTCGTCACAGCCTTGCGTATTCGACTGCACGCGGGCAAAAGCGACAGCATGAGCAGTCCAATCAAGCAGCCGACGCTCGGCCATCGCTGAACTCGCATCCCGGCAGAGGCTGCGCATGCAGCATTCAGAGCCCGAAGTGTGGGCCTCATCGTCCGTTGCACAATCGCATGGCAGGTCGAGTGTTACATCAGGCGCAGCTGCGCGCGGGCGAAATCTGTCCCTCCGCGTCCGTCCTGCACCACGACCCAGACATCGACGATGCGGACGTCCGATGGAGCGGGCCGACGCTCGCCATTTTCCCACTTGGTCTCTGGACTTTTGTCACCAGTTCGCTCGTCGCTGAACGTGCCGTCTGTCGAAAACCAGCTGTAGCGCATGTTTTCGACTTGTGGACCGCGTCCGCTGTCATCGATCGGCACATAGGTTTCAGCGGATCCTGTGTCGCTGCGAGCCTGAATGAAGACCGGAGCACTGCGCGTTGCAGCAAAGCGACTGCAAGCCGGCTGACCGTCCTTTTCATCCCCCGTCAGGTTGTCGAGCGGACAAGCCGGAAGCGCGCTGCGAGCGGCCATTTCTCCCTCGGCGCTGCCGACAAAGAAGCCACCCTGACCAGACAGGCTGGGGTTGCGATTAGCCGGGGGGGCCGTCATGCCTGGCAGCGTGATGAGAACGCGAAGAAAGTTGAACGCGACCTCGCGATCGAGGGGACTCGCCGGATCGCCATTTTCAGCCGAGACCTCGACGACAATGGGCAAAAGCAAGACGACCGGACGCTCGGGCAGAGTGATGGTGCCGCCGCCCATGCCGCTGCCGCTGGGCGTAAGCAGAGCCTGAAGAAATATCGTCAGGATCGACTTCAGCGTGCCCGACGTCAGGGTGATCTCCGCGGACGGCGACTTCTGCGGCAACAGCGGTCGCAGCGCGGCGTTTTGACGTGCCGGAGGATCATTGGGGCCCAGCTTTCGACACTGCGGATCAAGCACGCCCGGCGTAAAGAGAGAGAGCGGCCCGGTGCAGACGAACCAGTCATAAAGAAGCGGTCGCGGCGCGGCTAAGCGACGGCCCGGCCCCGTCGGAGCAGCCGCCAGCGCATGGATTCTCATGTCCGGCCGGCTGAACGTGACATCGGGCTGCCCCCCGGCGCCGAACGTGATGTTCGCAACGACGTCTGCCTCGCTGGCCGGAGCCGCATCGCCAAAGCGCATGCCCAAGACGCGAAGCTCACGAACCAAAGAATCTGGATCCAGATCCATGTCGCAGCCGCCAAAGAGCACAGCGACCACGATCCACGCGACGCGGCAGAACAGAGGGAATCCCCCGAAAACGGCCCGCTTGGCACCAGCAGGCGTTCGCCGTCCGCCTTGAACACGCCCGATCTGGGAAGCCCTTTCCGACGTAAACGCAGGGTCGCTCATTGGCCCGGCAGGATAGGTGTCGTGAGAATCGCGCGTCAAGAGGCCCCCTTGGTGAACACCGCGGCTTACTCGTTGATCTTGGATGCTTCTAGCCCGTAAGATGGCTTCATGGCTCTGATCGATAAGCCCGACCGCGCTCGCCAACTGGCCCGCGCCATCGCTTCCGACCTCACCCTGTACCACGAAAAAGAGATCATCGAGGGCATTGAGAACGACACCCTCTTTTCGGTGATGCAGCCGCACATCGAAGAGGGCCGCGCGCTTTTCAAGACCCGCGTGGTTCCCGAGCTGCTAGAGCAGAACATCTACGACCGCGCTGTCGTCGACGTCATGCTCAAGTCCAAGGGGCATGTGAAGTCGCGCATCTGGTAGCTCGCATTTCCCGCCTTACCCCGCCTGCCCAGATTCCGCTAGGCTGCGCCTCGTCCAGAGGCCCGCATGCGTCCTGCGTCTTCGCCGTCCATTTGCCACGAGTTTGAGATCCCCGCTGCGTCGACGGGCCAGCGCTTAGATCAGTTCCTATCGCAGCAGGATCTGCCGTTTTCTCGCTCGCAGATCGCGCGCCGTATCGACGAAGGCGAGGTCTTGGTCGATGGGCGACCGAGCAAGCCGGGTCATCGTCTGCGCAAGGGGCAGCGCGTTGTCTTTGTGCCGCCCCCCCCACAGCCGAGCGACCTCGCCAAAGAGGCCATCCCCCTTGATGTCCTGTTCGAGGATCGGCATCTGATCGTCTTGCACAAGCCGGCTGGCATGGTCGTGCATCCGGCACCCGGTCACAGCAGCGGAACGCTCGTCAACGCACTCTTGCATCACTGCGGTGAGCTGCCGTTTCCGCCGCGCTACGTCGACGATTCCGAAGACGGCGATGAGATCCCACCTGAGCTAGAAGACGCTCAAGCAAGCCCGAGCGCTGCGGCTGCTAGGACCGCGGCCCCAACACAGCTTTCCATCGGCGGTAAGCAGCGCCCCGGCATCGTTCACCGCCTGGATCAAGGTACGTCGGGCGTTCTCGTCGTCGCCAAGGACGAACCAACGCTGATTGGGCTGCAGGCCCAGTTCCAAGCGCACAGCATCCGCCGCCGTTACTTGGCCATTGTGGAAGGAACACCTTCTGCGGCGGGTTCGTTTTCGACCCGCTATGGCCGCCATCCGACGGATCGCAAGCGATTCACTGGGCGCAGCGGTGCCAAGCACGCTGTGACTCACTTCCGTGTGCTAGAGCCTCTTCCCGAAGGTCCAGCAGCGCTGGTTGAAGTCTCATTAGAGACCGGACGCACGCACCAGATCCGGGTCCACTTCAGCGAGGCCGGCCTGCCTCTTCTTGGCGACCCGCTTTATGGCAGCCACCGACCGAATCGCGGCACGCTGCTGCGCAGTCTCGGCCAGGCCCTGGCGCGCCAGGCTCTGCACGCCGCTGTGCTCGGGTTTCAGCATCCGATCACGCAGACTTGGTTGGAATACTCGACGCCGGCTCCGGCCGATTTTCAGGAGGCCTTGAGTCGTCTGCGTGGCCCGATGCTCTCACTCGCGCCGCAGGCCCCCTCAGGCGGCTCTGCGTGATAGACTTGGCCATGATGAACGCGCAACCCGGCAGCGCGACGAGTGAAATCGGTGAGCTAGCTGCTCCCGTTCTTCATTCACCTCTGCTCACGGAGTTGGCTGTTCGGCATGGTTTCACGACTCGACTGGGCGGTGTTTCGACCGGACGCTTCGCCAGCCTGAATCTTGGAGACCGCTGGGGCGATTCACCAGCGGACGTGGCAGAAAACCTGGATCGCGTCAGCATGCTGGCGGGCTTTCCACCGGCCAGCCTGTGCCAAGTAAATCAAGTGCATGGGGCGTACGTCGCGTGCCTCTCTGCCCCCGAGCGTCGTCTGCGGGACGCCGACGGGATGGCAGCGCAGGATCCGCTCACATTGGCGGTGTACTCGGCCGACTGCGTGCCCATCCTGCTTGCCGATGGGCACGGGCGAGTCGCCGCCGTGCATGCAGGCTGGAGAGGAACAGTGGCCGGCATTGCCGCCGCCGCAGTACGGGCACTCGTCGGCCTGGGCGCCACCGCGGCACAGCTTCGCGCGGCCTTGCTGCCGTCGATTGGCCCCTGCTGCTTCGAGGTTCAGGAAGACGTCGCCTCACAGTTCCGCTCTGTACAGCCGGGTGCCGTGCAACGGGAAGCAAACGGCCGCCGCACCGTTGATCTTTGGCTGGCCAATCGGCAGTTCTTGCTAGATGCCGGCCTGCGCAGCGAACACATCGAGGACCGCCCCGCATGCACGTGCTGCGATGCCAGGCGGTTCTTTTCATACCGGCGAGACGGAGCCGGCATCGGACAGCACATGGCTTTTATCGTTGGAGGTAGGGCGTGACGACAGCCAACAAGATTCTCGTCGCACTCTTGATCGCTGTCTTGGCGCTAGGTGGCGCTTTTGGCGGCGGCTATTACGTCGATCTGAAGAAGCGCCGAGTGGTCGAAAAGAAGCTCGAAGAGTCAGAAAAAAAGTGTGCCGCGCAAGAGGATCAGCTGACCAAGGATCTCGTGCGTTCGCGCGGGCGAGGCCAGCTCGTCGAGGCAACCCTGGCGCTGGTTTACCAAAACCCAGGCATGGCCTTTGATCGCACCGTTCGGACGCAGGGCTTGGCCACGCGTCTGAACCTGAATATCCAGGCCGAACTGGACGAGATTCGCACGCTGATCATGCAGCAGCGCCCGGAGGCGATCAGCAAGCTGCTGGGCCTTGCCGACAAGTTCGAGCCCGTGGTGGGAGTGACCTTGCCAACTGAGCCGCCACCGCCCGTGGCAAAGCCACATCCGAGTGGATCGGCCGCTTCTACTCCGACGGGGGCCAACGCGCGGCCAGTGCCTACTGTGCCCCCGGCTGCTGTTGCCGATCTTGAACCCATCCGAGAAGCCCTGCGCCAGGCAAAAGAGATCGTGCTGGTGGGAGGCGATCTCGCAGAAGCCGCGCGAAAGCTTGCGCGGGCACAGATTCTTCTTAACGAGGCCGGCAATTCGTCTTTGGATGCCGAGCTGGGCGGCGCCATCAAAGCGGCGCGAAGTCGCGACGATGCACGGGTGCGCACAAGCATTGATGCCGCACTGACTCAGCTACGCACGCCCTAGAGGCGCTGCCAACGTGATCACGCCCGATGAGCGAGAGCCCCTCGACAACGCGCCGCGGCGAACCAAAGCCAGCTGCGCCCAAGCAGAGTCGGCAGGATCGCATCAGCGGATCGATCTCGGGGATCTTGAACATCCGAGAGCTGCCGCTCACCTTGTCGCAGCGCGATGGCGAGGCACCTCTTGCTGCTCTGCTACGTGATCCGCAGATCCTATTTCGCGATCTTGTGGCAGGCAGCATCTCGGCGCTAGTCACGCTGAGCTATGCCATCTCGTTCGCGGCCATGATCTTCGCAGGCGATCTGGCCCGGCATCTCGACGATGGCGTGCGCATGGCACTGCTCTCTGCCGGCGTGACCGTGATCCTCGTCGCGCTGACCAGCCCGTTTTACTTTGCGATGGCGGGACCGGACTCGCGCTCAGCCGCTGTGCAGAAGTCGCTGGGTGTGGCCTTATTTGCGACGCTGCGCACGGCGGGCATCGCCGATCCCGGACCGCTTGTGCTGGTTGCGCTGGCAGTCAGCACCACCATCACGGGAGTTGCGCTGTATGCGCTGGGCTTGGCCAAGATGGGCCGCTGGATTCGCTATGTCCCCTACCCCGTCATTGGCGGTTTTCTCGTCTCGACCGGCTGGGTGTTGCTGATCGGTGGCATCAACGTCATCACCAACATCCCCGTCACCCAGCAGAACCTGCCCAAGTTCCTTGAGCCCGACGCGCTGATGCATCTCGCAGCTGGCTTTGGGTTGGCCACAGCGATGCTCATCATCTTGGGACGAGCCAAGCACTATCTGTGGCTGCCGGGGCTGCTCTTGGGTGGCACCATCGCCACGCATCTCATCCTGCTTCTGTCGGGACGAACCATCGAGGAATCACAGCGCTCAGACTGGCTGCTCAACGTGGCGGGAGGCGGTCGTTTATGGTCGCCGCTGCGGCATCTGCCGGAACATCTGAGCATCCTGCCGCTCACTCTGTCGCATGCGGTGGAAGTCGTTGTCCTTACCTCGGTCACCGCGATTGCCGTCCTGGTCACGGGTGCGGCCATCGAAGTCGCCACCAAGCGTGACTCGGATCTGGATCAAGAGCTCAAGGGGCATGGGGTCGCCAACGTCGCGGCAGGCTTGCTCGGTGGAGTGGTCGGTTCAAACGCAGTCGCCCGCAGCACGCTGAACTTGCAGGCCGGCGCCGCGACTCGCTTTTCGGGCGTCATCGCCGGAGCGCTGTGCTTGGGCGTGCTGTTGGCCAGTCCGAAGCTCGCTGGTTATCTAGCGCGACCCGTCATGGGCGCGACGCTTTTGTATCTGTCCATTCGCTTGATTCAAGAGTGGCTGATTCGCGGTCGCACCAAGCTCGCTCCCACGGATTACGCGCTGGTCGTGCTGATGTTCATGCTGGTCGTGTGGTTTAAGACCTTCGTGATCTCGCTGCTGGTTGGCGCGCTGGCTTCATGTCTCATCTTCGCCGTCAACTACAGCCGCGTAAGCCTCGTTCGCAACTCGTTTACCGTCGACGAATACGGCAGCAAGGTGCAGCGCTCAGCCGAAGAACACCAAGTCCTGCGCGTACGCGGCCGACAGTTCTGGGTTCTGCGCCTACGCGGGTATCTGTTTTTTGGCAGCATCGTCGGCCTCGTCAACGACATCCGCCGCCGGATTCGCGACAGTCACGCGACCTCGGTGCAGCCGCTGCGCGTCTTGGTGCTCGACTTTCGCTATGTGAACGGCATGGACAGCTCGGCCGTGCTGTCGTTGGTCAAGCTGCGTCAAATCATCGAAGAGCGAAAGATGCAGATGGTCTTCACCGAGATCCAGCCCGACATGGAATCGGTCCTGCGCCGCGAGGGCTGCATCCGCAACGACGATCTTGCTTTGGTGTTCTCGGACATCGACACCGCGCTTGAGTGGTGCGAGTTGCGCGCCCTCGCCCTTGAACCAAGCCTTCATCGCGTCGACATGCCTTTTGTCCAGCGCCTTGGAAAAGAGTTCGGTAGCGTCGAGCTTGCACAACGGTACATGGCGTACGTTGATCGGATCGAGCTCAAGCAAGGTGAGTATCTGTTCCGCCAAGGCGACGCATCCGGCGCAACCTACGTCATTGAGTCCGGCCGCTTGTCGATTGTCCTTGAGCGAGACAAAGCGCCGCCTCTCCTTTTGCGCTCGGTGACCGGCAACACCACCATCGGTGAGATGGGCCTGTATCGGCAGAGCATCCGATCCGCTTCGGTCGTCGCGCATGCCGATACCATCATCCATCGCTTGACCAGCGCCGCCCTCGAACGGATGGAAGTCGAAGAGCCCAAAGTCGCCGCCGCCTTCCACACGTATGTCGTCCGCACGCTCGCCGATCGTCTGTACTTGATGGACCAAGCGATCTCGGCGCTCGAACGATAGCGACTCACGCGCGCGGTCGATTCAGCACCCCGCCAAGTCGACAGGTACACGCCACCGCTCCGCCGCTCTGCTCATGCCGGCTCCCTCTGACGCTGCCGCTACGGTCGCGGCCACGGCAGCGCAGGGGTCGACGGCAGCCGATGGCCAGCTTGCGCCAGCTGCCCGCGACAGAGCTCGCACAGATCGTACTCACGATCCGTCGTCCGCACCGAGCCTTCCGCGTCCTCCATCAGACAGCCGCGCCGTCGACAGTGGTCAAGTCCGAGCGTGTGGCCGATCTCATGCACCGCCACTTTGGCCAAGCGCTCGCGCGCGTGCTGCGGACCGCGCGACTTTTTGTGACAGCGAAAGGCCGACAGCACCCCAGCCGATCCGTCGAGGCTACCCAACCCCAAGATGCCCCAGTCATACACCTTGCCTTTCGTCGTCGAGATATCGACCGCCGTTAGACCCAAGATGCGCAGGCCATCCGCCGGCAAGCGAGGCGCCAAAAAGGAAAGCAGCGTCTCGGCCCGATATCTCTGCCCCCGCGCGTAGTACGCACTTGATGGCAGATCGACGCGCGGCAGGCTGCGCACATCCAGCCCATAGATCTCGCGTAGCGCCAAGCGGACGATGGCCACGTCCGCATCGGGCAGAGCCTCGCCAAGTGGCTGCAGGTACAGCGCTCGCTGAGCCGCCGCCGGTCCTGCCGGCGCCGTCTGCGACCAAGCAAGCCCTTGCCCGATCCGAAATACACCAACAGCCCCAAGTGCGAGCACCTGTCGACGCGTAGGCATGCCTGCATCGTACCCGGTTCGCTGGACCAAGGTCGCCGCTTCATCCGCACACGCAAGGCTGCAGGCATCCTGCGGATCGAGTCTGGGATCGAAGGCACAACGACGTGCCTTGCCGGCGCGCTTCCTACGGTGCGTGTCGAGGATCCCAGCCTGTCACCAAGCCCTCTTCGAGTGCATCGAGTGCCGCCATATCGTCTGCCCCGAGCGCCCTGTCGAGCGCAGCCAGATTTTCCGCGAGGCGTGCGACCTGCGTCGACTTTGGCAGGACAACCAGCCCTTTCTGGATGCCCCAGCGCAGCAGCACCTGGGCCGGCGTGTGGCCCGTCGCGCTGGCGATGCGGACAAGCACTGGATGCGCCAGACGAGCCCCTTTGGTGAGCGGGCTGTACGCCGCGACCACGATGCCTTGCGCCTCGCAGAGTGCGCGTAGTTCGCGCTGCTGCAGAAACGGGCTTAGCTCGACCTGATTTACGCTCGGGGCTTCGCGACAGCTCGCGAGCAGCTCGCGCAGGTGATGCGGCATGAAGTTGCTGACCCCGATCGCCCGCGCACGGCCCTCCGCGTGCAGCCGCTCAAGCGCTCGCCAGGAATCGAGGCGCTTGCCTGGCACCGGCCAGTGAAGCAGCAGCAGATCGACGCAGTCGAAGCGCATGCGCGCGAGCGCAGCCTCGGCAGCGCGCAGCGTCTTTTCGTACCCTTGGTCGTCGTTCCAGATCTTCGTCGTGACGAACACCTCGTCGCGCGACAGACCCGACTCGCGAACCCCGTCGGCGACGTCCGCCTCGTTGCCATAGATGCGTGCCGTATCGATGTGTCGATAGCCACACGCGAGCGCTTCGCGCACCACACGGCGTGTCTCCGCGCCCGTCGGCATGCGGAATACGCCAAGACCGACTTGCGGAATGCGCGAGCCCCCGCGAAGTGGCAACGCTGGCTGTGTCGTGCCCATGTCAGCGACGCAGTGCAGCCCAGACGATGTTCGGCGAGTGCCCGCCCGCGCGAACCATGCGTACCCAGAGCAGCGTCATGTGTTCTAGATGCAGCGCTTGCACCAGGCCACCGACGTCGACCGGCTCGAAGCCGCAGTCGTTGATCAGCGATCCGACGCGCTCCTTGGCCGCACGATCATTGCCGCAAAAAAACATCGCCGGCTTCACCGGGTACGCCGGATACGAGGGGTTCTCGAAGTTCTCGAATCCATAGATCGTAAACGCCTTCACCACGTGGGCTTGGGGCGCTAGCGACTGCAGGAACTCGCTTCCGGATCGCTCACTCTTCAGCCCGTGCGAAAGCCCTGGACCGACGGGGTTCGTGCAGTCGACCAGGATCTTGCCGGCCAGTGAATCGGCGAGCGGACGCACAATCGTCTCGTTGGCCTGGAAGGGTGTTGCAAGAAACACGACCTCGGCGCTGCGCACCGCCTCGGCCACGGGGCGCGACGAAAGACGCTTCGAGCGGGCCAGCGCCGCAGCCACGCTGGCCGATCCCTCTTTGCTCTCTGCCAGCACCACATCATGACCTGCCTCAGCGAGGTGAGCGGCAAGCGGTGCGCCGACTTGACCGACGCCAATGAATGCGATCTTCATGTGACTTCCTTTCTTGGGTACACCCAGATGAACAGGCAGCATGTCCGCCCCAGCCGCCGCATGCAGCTCATCGGTGCCGTTTGCGGTCGTCCTGCATCGCCGCATCGAACGATCCGATGGCGGCGCTCCTGTCGAGCCGCCCCTGCCGGCGAAGCTGCTGCGTTCCTCTGCAAACAACTATCGGCGCGGCATCGGTTGCAGACAATGCAAGATTTCTGAATCGATCCTTGCATCGCATGCAAGGATCGACGCGGCCTCGATCGCGGATCCCCACGGCGCAAAAGACAAAGGCCCCGAAGAAAGCTCTTCGAGGCCTTGCAAAGGATGGGACCGCACTTCTGCGGTCCCGCGAACATCGCTCCGGCGGAGGGACTCGAACCCCCGACCCGGTGGTTAACAGCCACCTGCTCTACCTGCTGAGCTACACCGGAACAGCGCGCCACAACGCGCTAGGTATTGGGCAGTTAATCGGATCGGCCTTTCTGTGTCAACGAGTTTGTCGGGGATTTGTTGGCTCCTTGGCGCGCGGGTCTTTGTTAAGCTGCGCGCCCATGTCGTCCGCAACCTCGAACCCCCGTTCTGTCCCCTTCGCTCCCGTCGAGAACCGCCAAAACTTCCCGGCCCTGGAAGAAAAAATCTTGGCCTTCTGGCGCAACGAGCGCGTCTTTGAAAAGTCGCTGTCTCCCATCGATGAAAAGACCGGGCAGGCGCGACCGATGTTCGTCTTCTATGAGGGCCCGCCGACCGCCAACGGCAAGCCCGGCATCCACCACGTCTTGGCCCGCGCCTTCAAAGACGTCATCCCGCGCTTTAAGACCATGCGCGGCTATCACGTGCCCCGCAAAGCGGGCTGGGACTGCCACGGCCTGCCGGTCGAGGTCGAGGTCGAAAAGCGCCTGGGCCTGACCGGCAAAAAGCAGATCGAAGAGCTCGGCGTGGCCGAGTTCAACCGCCGCTGCCGCGAGAGCGTCTTTCAGTACATCAAAGACTGGGATCGCCTGACCGACCGCATCGGCTTCTGGCTCGATACCGATCACCCATACCGCACGCTCGACAACGAATATATCGAGTCGTGCTGGGCCCTTTTGCGCCAGCTTTGGGATCGCAGCCTGCTGGTCCGCGACTACAAGGTCACCAAGCACTGTCCGCGCTGCGGTACGTCGCTGGCCGAGGCTGAAGCCGGGCAAGGCATGAAGGACGATGTCGACGATCCTTCGGTGTTCGTGCGCCTGCGCCTAAAGCCCGGACAAAAGCTGCCCTTTGCCGACGAGACCACCGACACGCCGACCGCGCTTTTGATCTGGACGACGACCCCGTGGACGCTGCCGGCCAACGCCGCCGCGGCCCTTTCAGCCAAGGGCGAGTACGCGCTGTGCGTCGATCCCAAGAACCCCGGTGCCCGCATCCTTCTGCTCGCCAGCCAAGCCCAGGCTGTGCTCGGCGACAAGAAGACGCAGGTGACCCTTCTCGGCAAGGCCATGGGCGATGCCCTCGCCGGCCTGCGCTATGAGCCACTTTTCCCCGGTGTTGGTCCAGGTGGTGCGGCGATCGATCTCAGCGCTGCGTACCGTCTGATCGTCGATGAGACCGTCGAGCTTGGCGAAGGCTCGGGCATCGTCCATATCGCGCCAGCCTATGGCGATCTGGACGTGGGCCGTCGCCATGGACTGCCCGTGCTGTTTTCGATTGGCCTCGACGGCATGGTGCTGCCTGCCTTCCCGCAGTTCGCCGGGATGTTCTTCAAGGAAGCCGACCCGCACATCACCCGCGATCTGAAAGAGCGCGGCCTGCTTCTGTCATCGGGCCGCGTGCGTCACAGCTATCCCTTCTGCTGGCGCTGCGATACGCCGCTTATCTATCTGGCTAAAGAGAGCTGGTACATCCGCACAACGGCGGTACGCGATCAGCTTCTGCAGCAAAACAGCCGCATCAACTGGTATCCCGAGCACATCAAAGAAGGCCGCTTTGGCGACTGGCTGCGCAACAACGTCGACTGGGCGATCTCGCGCGAGCGCTACTGGGGCACGCCGCTGCCGCTTTGGATCTGCGACAAGACCGGCCAGATCGAGTGCATCGGCAGCATCGACGAGCTATCACAAAAGGTTGGGCGGGACCTGCGCCGCGACGCAGACTTCGACCTGCATCGTCCGTACGTCGACGGCCTGACGTGGCCCTCTGCGGGCGGCGGCACCATGCGCCGCGTGCGCGACGTCATCGACTGCTGGTTCGACTCGGGCGCGATGCCGTATGCGCAGCACCACTTCCCCTTCCAGCACGAGGGCGAATTCGATCAGCTCTTCCCCGCCGCATTCATCTGTGAAGCCGTCGACCAGACGCGCGGCTGGTTTTACACGCTGCACGCCTTGGGTGTCCTTCTGCGCGGCGGGCCGGCGTTTCAGAACTGCATTGTGCTCGGCCACATCCTCGACGAGCAGGGCCGCAAGATGTCCAAGCGCCTGGGCAACATCGTCGACCCCTGGACCGTGCTCAATGCCGAAGGCGCCGACGCGCTGCGCTATTACATGTACACGGCGTCGCCACCGGGGCAGCCGCGGCGCTTCTCGCAGGCGCTGGTGCAGAAGTCGCTGCGGCAGTATCTGCTGACGCTGTGGAACTGCTACAGCTTCTTTGTCACCTATGCCGAAACCGAATGGCATCGCCTCAAGTCAGAGCCGATTGCCGACGCTGAGCTTCCCGCGCTTGATCAGTGGATCGTCGGTGTGCTGTCACGCTTGGTGATCGACACCACCCATCGCTTAGAGACATACGACCTCACCGCCGCGGCCCGTGGCATCAGCGACTTCGTCGACACCCTGTCGAACTGGTACATCCGCCGCTCGCGCGATCGCTTCTGGGCCAGCCTCGATCGGCCGGCAGCGTCAGGTGGCGGCATCGATCCCGACGTCGAGCGCGATAAGCGCGCCGCCTATCAGACGCTGCGCCGCTGCTTGGTCACCGTCGCGCAGCTCTCGGCACCGTTTACGCCCTTTGTCGCCGAAGAGCTCTGGCAGAACCTCGAACGCAGCGTCCACCCGCAGGCCGCTGTCAGCGTCCATCTTTCGGTATGGCCACAGAAACCAGATGCCGCCTTCATCGCCGCCACCGAGTCCATTTGCCAAGACATGAGCGTCGTTCTGCGCGTCGTATCGCTCGGTCGCGCCGCGCGCATGGATCAGAACATCAAAGTGCGACAGCCTCTGCACAAGGTGCTGGTGCAGGTGCCCAACGCCGCCGTGCGCCAAGCCGTGCTGCGCCACGAAGCAGTGATCCGCGACGAGCTGAACGTCGAGCGCGTGCAGCTTGTCGAAGGCGGCGAGCAGCTCGTGCATTACACGCTGCGCCCCAACCTGCCCAAGCTGGGCAAGAAATACGGCAAGCGCGTGAAGCCGATTCAAGACGCGCTGCTCGCCATGCAGGGCTTCGACGCGGCCCGCGTCGCTGAAGCCGTGCTTGCGGAAAAGGATCTCTCGATCGCCACTGCCGACGGCCCATTTGCGCTCGAAGCCGATGAGGTGCTGTTGTCCGCCCAGGCACCCGAGGGTCTGGCCGCGCGCACAGAAGAAGGTGTCGTCGTCGCCATCACCACCGAGATCACCCCCGAGCTGCGCGATCGCGGCCTGGCCCGCGAGCTGGTCCGCGCCATCGGTGAGCTGCGCAAGAAAGCCGGCTGCCGCGTCAGCGATCGCGTCCACATCGGTGCGCACACCACCGACGGCAACATCGCCGCAGCCTTGGCCCGCCACCAAGCCTGGATCGAGGGCGAGACGCTATCGACCCTGTCCCCGCAGCCGCTGTCCAGCCCCATGGCCCAGAGCGTCCTCGATCTCGACGAGGCCACCGTCGACCTAAGCCTGCGATCGGGCTAGGTCGTTCGCGTGATACGCTGGCCGTATGCACGACGAAGCAGCCTGCGACGCGATCGCTCTGTCTACGACCTTGCCGGCCACTCCCGCCGATGTCTTTTCCGCCTGGCTCAGCAGCAGCGGGCACACCGCCATGACCGGCGGCAAGGCCGATATTCGCGCCGAGGTTGGCTCGTCGTTTACCGCCTGGGGCGGCTACATCCAAGGCACGGTGCAGGCCCTCGATCCCGATCAGCGCATCGTGCTTTCGTGGCGCACCAAGGACTTCCCGGCGGATGCGCCCGACTCACAGCTTGAGCTGACACTGACCGCGATCCCCGAGGGCACGCGCCTTGACCTATCGCACCGCCACATCCCGCGCGGCCAAGGCGTCCGCTACCACAGCGGCTGGCACGAGCGTTACTTCGCCCCCATGGCCCGCTACTTCGCCGGCACATCGTTCTAGGCAGAGCTGACTCGAAGCCTCCGCCAATGATTCAAAAATAGCCAGGTTCTATATTTTATTCGATTTCACTATCACTCATTTTATGATTGAAACATAAAAGCATGACGTTCCTTGTACGACCGATTGAACGGGCAGATGTCGATGCGGCGGTGGCGCTGGTGGGCGACACGCTCTTCGAGTTTGGTCTGCAGTTCGGCGTCGGATCCGACACCGATACCGGGCTTTGGCAGCTGCCAGCCTCGTACACCGACCACGGGGGTCAGTTCTTTGTTGCCGTCGCTGGTGACGGCTTGGTGGTCGGTACCGCAGGCGTATTTCCCGTCGAGCCGCGGGTCTATGAGCTGCGCAAGATGTACCTGCGGCCCGAGGTTCGCGGCCAGCACGTCGGGGCGCAGCTCTTCGACGCCTGCGTGGCCTTTTGTCGGCAAAAGCAGGCGCAAGCCGTCGTGCTCGACACCCGAGAAGACATGCGCAGCGCGATCGCCTTTTACGAAAAGCGCGGCTTTGTACGCGACGACAGTCAGCGACGGGGCGCACGCTGCCACCGCGGCTATCGACTGGATCTATAGGGCGTACGGCCAAGCCAACGTGCTCTGGCTTCCAGGCCTGCCTGCCCCCTCCCTGAGACGGTTCACGGAGTCTCTGTCGCTGGGTGCAGGCGCTTTTTCATCCACCGCAGCGGCGCCGTCGCTGCCATGCCAATGCGAAAGCTCAGGCACTGATTCAAGGTCACAAGCGTCGCTTCCAGCGCTCGCACGCGGTCGCGCAGCTCGCTCTCGGCGATGTGCAGCGCATCCCGCTCTCGTTCGAGCGCCGCGATCTGCTGCCGGGACGCGGCGATCACGCGATCCTTTTCGTCACGCGCCTGCTGCGCCGCTTGGTGCGCCGCCTGCAGCATCGGGACCCGCGACTGCAGCTCGTCTCGCGCCTGGCCCAGGTCGGCCTGCAGCGTCAGACGCTCACCCAGCGCCTGATACAGCGCCACCGCCCCGGCTGCCGCATCCCCAGGCAGCGACAGCAAAGCGTGCAAGGGCTCGGGGATCTCGCGTCCCATGGCCAAGACGCCCAGCCCCTCGCCATGCGGAACGCGTAGATTCGGATGCTGCGCGGCCAGCTCAAGCCACAGTCGCCCAGCCCCACAGCCCTCGGGCAGCGAGTCGGTGCCGTGGATCAAGACGACGCCCCGCGGGCTTAAGCGCGCTCGAAAGCGGGCCACATCCTGCGCAATCGCTTGGTACGTGCGCCGCCCCTCGATCCACAACAGGTCCACGGGCGGCATCGCGCGCAGTGCCTGAACGTTCGCCTCATCGTTCGACTCATCGCTATCGCCGAGGCACGAGAACGCCGAGAACCGGCCAGCCTGCTCGACGCGCAGCGCCTGCTGGGCCGGCCAGCGCCCCACGTACTGCTCTCCCTCCATCGCTGGCAGACCGTAACAAAGGCAGGAAAGCCCCGTGCTTACCACCGTCTGACAGGCTGCGAGATACGTGCTGTCCAGATCCGCCCCGAGCTCGACATAGACGTGCGGCTGCAGGATCTCAAGCAGGCTCTGCAAGAACGGAACATGCGCCAGCCGACTGCGGTCGGCCGCCAGCGACAGCGACGGAAGCGTCTGCTCAGCCGGCCGGTACACGAGCGAATGAAAGGCCACCATGGCCGCGCTTGTATCGCCCGCCCGTCCCGCCTGTCAATGCTCCGCGCTGCAGTCGCCGCGCTCAGGCGACGGGCCGCGCGAGCCGTCGGCTACAGCGTGCGGGTGTCGGTCGACAAGGGCTCGATGCACCACGCGATCTGGACGGTCGCAGGCTTCTCGGGCTCGACGCTGGCGACCCGCGTGCCGCAGCTCTTCACGTTGGCGGCGGTGGGACAGGACGACGTACCGCCCCGACGGCAGCCCAGCGCCTTGCAGTACTTGTCGCCTTCGGACTCGCTGCCGGCATAGCAGCAGTACTGCTTGCCAGCGCACGCTCCGCTGCTGTCCGACGTGCAGATGAGGGCTCCTCCGGCCTGCGCCGAGGACGATAGGCCAAACAAGGAAAGGGCCAACGAGAACGAGAGCAGGATGCGAGTGCGGTTCATGGGAAGGTCTCCTTTTTTGCGGTGAATCAAGCCCTGCGACCTGGAGAAAAAGGGAATCTTGCGCCTCGCGCGGTGCTGCCAAAACAGAGGCTCCCAGGGAAGTCCATGCTGGTGCCGCCGCGGACCGGACGACAGACGTCGCGCTGATCCCCAATCCTCGGTTGGCGAGGATACTGGATCTGTCACTGGGAATCCCAGCGCATTCCTGGCCCGACGGGCCCCGAGTGACGGCCACGCGCTCACGGGCCAGACCGGCACGCACACAGCGACCTGTCCACCACCCCGTGGATTGCTGCGGCTGGCGATGCCACAAGCTCCTTGACCCTGCTGCTTTGGCCATCGTATGCATGGCGGCGTCACCGTCGGAGCCCTCGCAGCCCTGCCCCGCCGAGTGCATCGCGTCGCTCTTCGAGCCTCGTCCTCCTCGTCCCATGAACCGCAACGACCTTCGCGCCCCGGTGGGCATTGTTGACTACGGCCTTGGCAATTTGCAGTCGGTGCTGAACGCCTGCGAGCGCCTGCAGCAGCCGGCCGTTCTGATCCAAGACCCCGCGGATCTGGCGACGGCTCGCGCCATTATTTTGCCGGGCGTGGCAGCGTTCGATCACGGCATGCGCAGCCTGCACAGCCGCGGCTTCGTCGAGCCCCTGCGCAGAGCGGCCCTTTGCGACAAGAAGCCCTTTTTAGGGCTGTGCCTGGGCATGCAGCTTCTTGCCGACTGGGGCAGCGAAGGCCAAGGCGCCGCCGGTCTGGGCTTGATCCCCGGCACCGTCGAGCGCTTCGCCGAAGGCAGCCTGCGTGTACCGCACATCGGCTGGAACGACATCCACGTAAACCCCGGACGCGCCTGTCCGCTACCGCTGCGCGACGGCGTCGACTTCTATTTCGTACACAGCTACTACTTCAAGCCGCAGAACGAGGCTGACGTGCTGGCGTGGACCGACTATGGCATCCGCTTCGCGTCGATCATCGGGCGCGACAACATCGTCGGCTGCCAGTTCCACCCGGAAAAATCGCACCAGGCCGGCATCGAGCTCATGGCTACTTTTTTTGGATCGCTATGCTGAAAAAACGTCTGATTCCTGTTCTTTACTTGCGCAACGGCTTGATTGTCCGTAGCCAGGAATTTCACGATTTTCGCGAATTTGGGAACCCAATCAATCAGCTCGAACGGCTAAATGATTGGAACTCGGACGAACTGATTTATGTCGATATTACCCGCGAAGGTGAACACGATCTGAAACGCGACGATCTGAAAGTAAAAAGTCAATCGGATATCTTGGATATATTGCGAGCCATCTCGAAGCACTGCTTTATGCCCTTGACGTTTGGCGGTCGAATTTTCAACGTAGAACAGGCGGCCGCGTTTATCGCCAATGGCGCCGACAAAGTTATCGTCAATACCGGTGCCTACCGCAGTCCTTCGTTAATCACACAAATTGCCGATCGTTTTGGTTCACAAGCCATGGTCCTGGGTATCGATGTCAAGCGCGAAGCTGGTGGTCATCGCGTATATGTCAATCAAGGTCATGAGCCCATCGCGCTTTCAGCGGTTGCCTGGGCGCAGCGCGCGGTGGCGCTGGGGGCGGGCGAGATCTTCTTAAACTCCATCGATCGCGACGGCACAGGCAACGGCTTTGATCTAGAGATCATCGCAGCCGTGGCCTCGGCGGTACCGGTTCCCGTGATTGCCTGCGGCGGAGCGGGTGCGTTTTCTGACTTTCAAGAGGTCTTCGAGCACACAACGGCTTCCGCGGTTGCGGCAGGAAACATCTTTAACTTCACTGAAAACGCCTATGTGCGGGCCAAAAAAGAGCTTAGCGAGGCGGGCTGCCCAGTTCGGCCGTTCACCCGCTTTAAATAAAGGATATCGACGATGGTGACTCCACCGCGCATTCGTTACTGCACGCGCTGCGTGTACCCCGCCGTGGCCGCAACGCCGCTGACCTTCGACGACAAAGGCGTCTGCAGCGGCTGCCGCACGCACGATGAACAGAAGAAGATCGACTGGGATCGGCGGCGGCGGATGTTCGAGACGCTGATCGACAAATACCGCAGCAAAGACGGCAGCAACTATGACCTGGTCATCGCGGTTAGCGGCGGCAAAGACAGCTTCTGGCAAGCACACCTGTTCACCAAGGTGTATGGCCTTAAAGTGTTATTCGTCTGTTACGCCGAAAACAATCATACCGATGTCGGCATGCGAAACATTCAGCGCATGAAAGAGTGTTTCCGAGGTGACTTCTTGCACTTCACTCCCGAAGTGGATGTCCTAAAAAAACTAAATCGACTGGGAATGATCAAGACCGGGGATCCGAACTGGCATACGCACATCGGCATCATGTCCCTGCCGATCTCAATTGCTGCCAGGTTCAACATCAAGCTGTTTAACTATGGCGAGCATGGTTTTATGAACCTGGGCGGCATGCACTCGTATAGTGATCTGGTCGAGTTCACGCGCAAGTACCGCACCGAACACATGTGCCGCGGCTTTGAGTGGTCAGACTTCTGCGAAGAAACCGAGGGCCTCACCCAGCAGGATATGCTGTGGGCGCACTATCCCACAGATGAAGAGATCGAGGCCAAGGGGCTGCGCGGGATCTTTATCTCGAATTACTTCGGCTGGAATCAGGCCGAGCATCTTAAAAAGATGATCGACTTGTATGGGTTTGAGCTCTCACCGACCCCGTTTGATCGTACGTATCAGCGCGACTCGAACCTGAATGATATGCACGACAGCGGTATTCACGACTATATGAAATACGTGAAATTCGGCTATGGCCGAGCCACGGATCATGCGTGTCGCGATATCCGTCTGGGCCAAATTACCCGCGACCAGGGCATCGAGTACGTCCGCGAATACGACCACGTGATCCCCGGCGACATCCCACGCTGGCTTTCATACGTCGGCTGGAAGCGCTCGCAGTTCGATCGCGTTGCAGACACGTTTCGCGACGCACGCGTCTGGGTGCAAAACGAATACGGCCACTGGCTGAAAGACAACATCTGGGACCACGCCTAAGCGAGAAAGCCCATGCTGAAGGAATCCGAGATCCGGCCTGACGCTCTGATGGCAGGCCAAGCAGAGCGCCTGGCCAACGATGTGCGCCGCCTGCTTTTGCACAAGGGCTCGTTCGTCGCAGTGCCCTGCCCGGCCTGCGATTCGGGACGCTGGCAGCCCGCCTATCGCAAGTATGAGATCCAGTTCGTCACCTGCAGCGACTGCGGCACAGTGTACGCAAACCCGCGGCCCCGCCCCGAGCAGCTTGCCGAGTACTACAGCGCCTCGGAAAATTACGCGTACTGGAACCAGTTCATCTTCCCTGCGTCCGAGCCGGCCCGTCGCGAAAAGATCTTTCGCCCGCGCGTGCGCAAGGTGCTGGACCTGTGCCAGCGCTTCGCGATTCCGACCGACGCGCTGCTTGAGGTCGGATCCGGCTTCGGTACGTTCTGCGAAGAGCTCTCGAAGACGGGGGTGTTTCGTCGCATCGTGGCGGTTGAGCCGACGCCCGAGCTAGCGCAGACCTGCCGACAGCGCGGTCTGTCGGTTATAGAAGCGCGTATCGAAGAAGCCGAGATCCACGAGCCGGTCGATGTGGTCGTGAGCTTCGAGGTCATCGAGCACCTGTTTTCGCCGCGCGAGTTTCTGAGGAAGTGCCACACGCTGCTGCGACCGGGCGGCGTGCTGATGTTGACCTGCCCCAACGTACAAGGCTTCGATGTCGTGACCCTGCGCGAGCGATCGAGCGCCGTCGACCACGAGCACATCAACCTGTTTCACCCCGACTCGCTTTCGATGCTGCTTTCGGCCTGTGGCTTTCAGGTCATCGAGACGCAGACGCCCGGTCAGCTCGATGCGGAGCTTGTGCGCAAGCAAGTGCAAGCGGGGCAGATCAGCCTGGATGGGCAGCCGTTCCTACAGCGCGTGCTGATCGACGAGTGGGATCGGCTGGGTGAAAAATTCCAGACCTTCCTATCGGAAAACCGCCTGTCCTCGAACATGCTCGTGGTGGGCAAGAAGCCGAGCCATGGCTAACCCTGCCGAGTCGCGCCGCGACGCAGTGGCCATCATTCCGGCCCGCGCCGGCAGCAAGCGCATCCCCGGAAAGAACATCCGCCCGTTTCTGGGCAAGCCAATGATCCAGTACTCGATCGAGGCCGCGCAGGGCAGCGGACTGTTCGATCGCGTGGTGGTCTCGACGGACTCGGACGAGATCGCGCGGCTGGCGCAGTTGCTGGGGGCGGACGTGCCGTTTGTCCGACCGGCTCACTTGGCCGATGACCACACGCCACTTGCCGAGGTGCTGCATCACGCGCTGGTCGTTCTGGCCGAGCAGGGCGCATCGTATCGAGCGGTCTGCTGCATCTTGGCGACGGCGCCTCTAGTGCAGCCGCGCTATTTGCAGCAGGGCGCGACCTTGCTTGCCACGCGCGACACCGACGCCGTGATTCCAGTCACGACGTATGAGTTCCCGATCTTCCGGTCGTTTCAGCAGGTGCAGGGCAGGCTGCAGCTCATGTGGCCCGAGCACGAGCTGACGCGCTCAAACGATCTGCCCGAGGCGTATCACGACATCGGGCAGTTCTATTGGCTGAAGACCGAGGCATTCCTGCGCAGCCGTCGGATCTATGCGCCGGGCGCGCTGCCGGTGGTGGTGCCGCGCAGCTTGGTGCAGGACATCGACACCGAAGAAGACTGGCAGCGGGCCGAGCAGATGGCTCGAATCGCGCATCCCGATCAAGCAGCGGCTCGGACCGGCTAGACGCGCGCCGCTCCGCGCGACGGGTTAGCCCTGGCGGACCGCGGAACGACGACGGCGCAGCAAGCGAACCGCGAAAAGCGAAGCCAACAGCGTCGACACGGGCAGCGCACCCGCCACGGGCTGCGGCGACAAGGAGCAGGCACAGCCGCTCTTGGCCGGCGTGACGGTGAAGGCTCCCGGCAGCGCATCGATGAAGCCGTCGGGGTTCTTGACCACCAGCGTGTACGTTCCAATCGGCAGCGTCGCTGGAATCAGCACGCGCGCCACGTGATCGTTTTCCAGCACCGCGCTGAGCGGCACGGACTGGACACCCTGTTCCAGCGAGAATTCCGACGTTGGGACCGTGGGCTCGAAGTTGCGACCGGTGACTTCCGCCGAGCCACCCATCCCAAACGGCATCTCTTTGGGCAGAATCCAGTCGATCTTCGGACGCAGATCGCCGGGCTTGCCACCGTCGGGCCCCGGTCCCGCCATATCGCGCGGCACACCAGACATATCGACAGGCCCCGTCGCCATATCGCGCGGCGGACCTGCCATGTCACGCGGCGGGCCTGACATATCCATGCCGCCCATCGACATATCCATGCCGCCCATCGACATATCCATACCGCCCATCGACATATCCATGGAGCCGCCACCACCGTCCGGGACCGCGTCGGTGCAGCCGGTGTTTTCGCTGTTGATCATCAGAGCGATGGTGTTCAGCGAGTTGGTCAGCTCGACCTCATTGGTGGCCGGATAGTACTTGTCGGTGGTCGCCGCGGCGCGGCCTCCAGCGTCGGCCATCTGCGTCAGGGCGGATTTCTCGCTGCTGCTTAAGTTGCCAATCCCGACGACAAATGTGGCAATCGATGGCACCTGCATATAGGCCTTGCGGATCTCGTTCACTGTGCCCGGCACGGTATCCAAGGCGCCGCAGCCGGGCGCACCGTCGGTCAACAAGAGGACGTACTGCCGCCGCATGGGATCGCGAAGCTCGGACAGCGCCGACGCGTTGAGCATGGCATTCGCCGTCGGCGTCGAGCCAGAAGGACCGCTGGCATCCAGCGCCGACGCAATCGCCGCTTTGGTGTAGTACGCGGGACGTACCGGCGTATCAGAAGAACACGCCGCGCTGGCCGGAGGAAAAATAGACAGACCCACTGGCGACAGGCCGTCATAGACGTTGACCAAGCCTTTTAGCTGCGTCTTGGCGATGTCCCAGCGCGTGCTCATCCCACCGGTCGAGGTGGTCATCGAGCTCGACATGGAACCCGAGCGATCCATGACGATATGAACGTTGGGACACTTGATGGCTTCCGCAGATGTAGCCCAACCGACAAGGCTGCTCAGCGACGCAGCACAGACAAGAAACCGATGCAAATGGGATCGAGAACGAAGGGTCGACATGCCGCGCACTCTACTTCATGCAGCGCACGCAGGTAAACCCCTCAACTGGCATGCTGTGCATACCGATAGCGACCTGGCTCTTCGCGAGCCATGCAGGCGGTGTGCGGGTGCGCTTAGCGGGCCCACGACATACCGCGGCGATCGGCGGGCACGTGCTCGTCGAGACTGCGGCTGGATGAAGCGCGATGTACCTGCGGGCTGGCAACCCGCCGCGCGAAAAGCGGCTTGTCAGACGCCTGTCGCGGGCGATGGCTTGGCGCGGCCGGCGGGACGAGACAGTCCGGTCCGTAGCCGATGAGCTCAGGCCGCCCGGCCCGCAGCAGCGCCTCGCGAACCAGATCCTGCTGCCCTGGATCCCAGTACAAAAGCAGCGCCCGCTGCAGCTTCTTTTCGCGCAGCCCGCGGGCGACATAGACCGGCTCGGCTGCACCCATCGAAAGAGGATTCAGCCCCGTGTAATACATCGTCGTGGCCAGCGACATCGGAGTCGGAACAAAGTCCTGCACATGGCGCGGGCGCAAAGCATGGCGCTTCAGATACAGCGCTACTTCGATCATGTCTTCCAAGCGGCTGCCCGGATGGCCCGAGATAAACGAGGGCATCAGCTGCGGCTCGCGCCCAGCCTGCTGCGCGGCACACGCAAACTGCTCGGCAAAGCGGTCATAGCTGCCATCGTTCGGCTTCTTCATCAGACGCAGGACATGGCCTGACACATGCTCGGGTGCGACGGCGAGCTGGCTTCCCACGTGGTGCTGCGCAAGCTCGCGGATGTACTCGGGCGAGCGCTCGGCCAAGTCGTAGCGGACACCGCTGGTCACCAAGGCCTTGCGAATCCCCGGCTCGTGCCGAATGCGCCGCAGCAGATCGATGAGCGGCTGATGATCCGTCTGCAGGTGCGAGCAAATGGTGGGGTGCATGCAGGATGAACGACGGCACGCGACTTCCAGCGCCTCGTCCGCGCAGCGCATGCGATACATGTTCGCCGTCGGCCCACCCAGATCGCTGACCACGCCGCGAAAGTCATCCATGCGACGCAGCGCGCGTAGCTCACGCAGAACACTGTCGGCGCTGCGGCTCTGAACGAAGCGGCCTTCGTGCTCGGCAATTGAACAAAACGTGCAGCCTCCGAAGCAGCCGCGCATCAGTACAAGCGAGTGCTTGACCGTCTCGAACGCCGGCACTGGCTCGCGATAGCTGGGATGCAGCGCGCGAGCAAAGGGCAGGTCATACAGCGTGTCCAGATCCGCCGTTTCAAGCGGCAGCGCAGGCGGGTTGAAGTACACGGCGCGATTGCCGACGCGCTGGATCAACGGTCGACCGTTGTGGGGATTCGTCTCTAGATGCACCTGCCGCGCCATTTCGGCGTAGCGCTGAAACGCAGCCTGGGTCTTTTCGCTCACCTCTTCGTAGGACGGCAACGCGACCGGCAGACCGTCGGTGACGAAGCGAGATGAGCGCGCACAAGCGGTCTCGCTCTCGGCTTGCGAAAGGACATAGGCCGTGCCGCGCACATCGCGAATGCGCGAGATCGGCTCGCCGCTGCGCAGCCTGTCGGCAATCTCGCAGACCGGCCGCTCGCCCATGCCGTACACCAGCAAGTCAGCCTTGGCATCGACGAGAATGGGACGACGCACGGCATCCGACCAGTAGTCATAGTGCGCGATGCGACGCAGCGAGGCCTCGATGCCACCCAGCACGATCGGCACCTCGGGATATGCCTCACGGCAGCGGTTGGCATAGACGATGGTCGCCCGGTCGGGACGCGCGCCCAGCCGGCCACCTGGGGTGTATGCATCCTCGCTGCGGTTCTTCTTTTGCGCCGTCAGGCGGTTGAGCATCGAGTCGAGGTTGCCCGCGGACACCCCAAAGAACAGCCGAGGCCGCCCCAGCCGCCTGAAGTCCTCGACGTTGCGCCAGTCAGGCTGCGCCAGAATGCCGACCCGGAAGCCACGTCCCGCCAGCACGCGAGCGATCAACACTGGCCCAAACGCGGGATGGTCGACATAGGCATCGCCCGTGATGATGACGATATCGAGCTCATCCCAGCCCATGGCCTTCGCCTCAGGCAGGGTCGTGGGCAGAAAGGGGCGAGTGCCACTCGACACGTCGCTCTCAAAAGACACGTCATCGGCTCCGCGGGGCTCGTGGCATTCGCGGGGGAGGATTGGCAGGCTGACCCTCGCCTGCCCTCTCGCTTTCTTGGTGAGCTGTAGCAGCATGACCTTGCCGATCGGTGGCCGCGCGCATCACGTCGACTGCAAGCCGAGACAAGCCCATCTCTGCAGCGACGAGGCGAGAAAACTACAAATTCGCGGGCGCCGTCAAGAGCCGCGTGGCGGGCCGCTGCAAAAAGGCTCCGCGACGCAGACGCGACGGGCGGGCAGGACGCCCAGCCCTCCTTGTCAGATCGGGGCCGTACCGTGATGGCCATGCGATGGGGAACCAAGCATCACAGTGCATGTGCTATAAGGCCTGCCTCAGTAGCAGAAGCGTCAGGGTGGCCGGTGCGTGACCATATCCTCTGCGTAGACGACGATGAGACGGTGCTGCAGTCGCTGCGCTGGCAGCTAGCGGCCTGCTCGGCAGATTTCTGCGTAGTGGACATGGCGCGCAGCAGCGACGAAGCCCTCGCACAGCTCGGTACGATCGCGGCCCAGGGCGACCGCCTTTCGCTGGCCCTGGTCGGTGAGACGGTCGGCGGGCAGTCTGGCGTGGCACTGCTGGAAGCGCTGCGGCAGCGTCAGCCACAGGTTGCAGGCGTCTTGTTGTTGCCTGCGTCGTACCCACCGCCCAGCGAAGCTGCGATGCAGCGGGCCGGCATCGTGCTGTATGCGCACAAGCCGCTGCAGGCCGCGCAGCTTCACTTGATGGCCAGCCTGATCCTGCAAGTGACGCGGCTGCGACGACAGAACGACTCGCTGCTCGATTCGCTGCAGCAGAAGCGTCGCGATCTGGAAGCCCTGCAGCAGCAGATGGAGCTTCGTATCCGCGAGCGTACGCAAGCGCTCGAAGATGCCAACCGCCGCTTGGCCGAGCTTGCAGTGACTGACGGGCTGACTGGCTTGTACAACCATCGCTACCTGCAAGATCACCTGGTGCTTGAGGTCGAGCGCTCGCTGCGCACCGGCATTCCGCTGGGCATGCTGATGATCGATGTCGACCACTTCCGCCAGTACAACAATCGCTTCGGACACCAGACCGGCGACGAAGTGCTGCGCCGTGTGGCCCGCCTGATCGCCGAGCACCGCCGCGTAAACGATGTCGTGGCGCGCTACGGCGGGGAAGAGTTCGCGCTGCTGCTCATCAACGCCGATCACCGGGTGGCGCGACGCTTGGCCGAGCGCCTGCGACTGCGTGTACAAGCCGAGCCGTTTCCCGCGACGCGCGACATCCCTGGGGGGCGCCTGACTATCTCGGTGGGCGTTGCAAGCTGCCCAGCGGATGGCAACACGGCATCCAGCCTGATCGCCGCAGCGGATGCGGCTCTGTTTCGCGCCAAGCACGCCGGCCGCAACCTTGTCTGCGTCGCGGGAGAGCCGACCCAGGCCGAGCGACCCGAATCCCTCGATCCCAGCGAGCCCCCCCACCCCCCGTCCAACGAGGCACGCGAAATTCCCTAGCTGTGACGCGAATCTCGACGGAGACCGCGCAGCCGGTTGCCCGAGAAAGAAAGGGATTCCTACTAAAGACATAAACGGAGATAATGCAAGCGGGGGGAATCGTTGGCGGACCGAGACGCAGGGACGCAAGGCTTGCACAAGGACGTGCAGGAATTTCAGACGGACGCTTCCTGTGATTCGCGCGATGCGACTCACCAGTCACAGGACAACACCGCAAGCGATGGGATGGCAGCCTCGCACGATCCGCTTGTGGCTGCGCCTGCCGCGATGCGTCTTTTGGCTGGACTGCCCGGAGCAGTCTGCACGCTGCAGCAGAGTCCAGAGGGCCGCCTGCGCTGCCCTGTGGCCAGCCCAAAGCTCGCGGACCTGCTGGGCTTGCCGCCTTCCGCCTTGTGCGCGGCACGTGATGCGATGGGGACGCTTACTGCCCATGTCCACCCGGACGATCGCGGTCTGCTGAGCGGCAGCCTGCGGCAATCTATGCGTCAGCAGATCCCGTGGTGCTGCACATTTCGCGTGCTGCATCCGACGCGCGGCAAGCTCTGGATCGAAGGGCGCGCGACCGGCGATGCCCGAGACCCATCCAGTTGGCACTGCATCTTCCTTGACCTGGGAATTCGCAGACTCGCCGAAGCACCAAGCGGGCCGCAGACCCCCGTTGATGCGGCCCTGCTGCAGCACACCACCGAGGCGCTGTTTCTGCATGGCGACGGTGGCTTCATCGAAAAAGTCAACTCTGCGGCTACGCACTTCCTTGGCTATTCGGCCGAGGAGCTTCTGGGCCAGCGACCCAGCCTGTTTGATCCCAGCTTTGGCTCGCTGTGTGTGCGGCTGCGCTTGCGCGAACGACTGATGCAAGGCGAGACCATCACGTTCGAGACGATTCACGTTCGCAAAGATGGGAGCAGCTACCCAGCGGAAGTCCGCATGGCCGCGTTCCAGGCAGACCAGCGTCTGCAAGCCGTGGCCGCCGTGCGTGATCTATCGCAGAGCAAGCGCGACGCTGAAGCGCTGCAGCAAAGCGAGCGCCGCTTCCAACAACTGACCTCGCTGCTGCCCGGAATCGTCTGGTCGATGAACGCCGAGTTCGCCGTGACGTTTCTCAGCCGAAAGTGGTTCGAGTACACCGGCCACACGAGCGCGACGCTGGCACACCTAACCGAGGCGATCCATCCCGCAGATGTCCTGTCGCTGTGTACCGGGATTCAAGGCGCCATGCGCACGCACACACCACATCGGACCGAGTTCCGTATGCGCTCGCATCAGTCGGGGGAGTATCGCTGGTTTCTTTTGCACGGTGTCCCGTCGGTAAGCGAGCAAGGGGAAGTGGTTGAGTGGCTTGGCCTGGCGATCGATATCGACGATCTGAAGCGCACTGAAGCCGCGCTGCGTGAACAGCGCGACCGCGTCGAAAAGCTGGCTGCCGTGGCGCCGGGGATCTTGCACACCTATCGACTGTGCGCCGATGGTCGCGCTGAGTTCTCGTATGCCAGCCCAACGCTACAAACCCAGCTCGGACTTTCGCGGGAGGATCTGGCAGAGTTCGCGGCTCGACCGCGAGACTTCATTCACCCCGAGGATCTTCCGCGCGTAGCGGAGTCCGTCGCGGTTTCGGCGCGCGATCTGTCCCCCTGGCACTGCGAGTATCGCTTCCGTCATCCACAGCGCGGCGAGATCTGGCTTGAGATCAGCTCGGCCCCGGTGCGCGAGCCGGATGGCAGCACAGCGTGGCACGGCATCCTATTTGACGTCACTCAGCGCGTCCGCGCGGCCGTCGAGCTTCGCGAAAGCGAGCAGCGATACCACCAGCTTGCCGATGCGCTGCCCCAGGTCGTTTGGACCGCTGCTCCCGACGGAAGAGTCGACTTTTTGAACGCCCGCGCCATCGAATACGGCGGCATCTCGGCCGCGACCTTGGTGGGCTGGGACTGGCTTGAAGTCATCCACCCCGACGATCAAGCCGCTGCCTTTTCCAACTGGAACGCCGTGCGCGAGCAAGGCATTGGCATCGAGATCAAGCTGCGCATTCGGCGTTACGACGGACAGTATCGCTGGCACGTCGTGCGACAGACCCCATCGCGCAACGCCAAGGGCGAGATCATCAAATGGATCGGCACCTGCACCGACATCCACGAAATCATGCTGTACGAAGACGCACTGCGGCAGGAGCGCGATCGCTTCGAGCAGCTCGTGAGTGCAGTGCCTGGTGTCGTGTTCTCGTTCTTGCTGCGCCCCGATGGTCACGCCAGCTTCCCATTTATCAGCTCGCAAGGTGCCGATCTGTACGGTCTGGATCTGCAGAGCTTGGCGACCGATGCCTCGGGATTGCTGGCGCGCATTCATCCCGACGATTTGCCGCGTGCCCGCCTGTCGATGTGGCGCTCGGCCCGCACGCTTGGGGTTTGGCGAACGGACTACCGCATTCGACACAACCCGCGCAACGAGATCTGGCTCGACGGCATGGCCATTCCCAGTCGTCTGCCAGATGGATCGATCCTGTGGCATGGCTTCGTCTCGGACAACACGGCGCGCAAGCTGACCGAGAAAGTGCGGCGCTACCAGACCTTGAGCTTGCAGCTGCTTTCCGAGGCCGCGGCCACGCTGCTACAAGGTGGCGAGAGCGCGCAGAGGACCGCGGCGCTGTTCCACATGGCGGCGCAGCACCTCGGCTGCGAGATCGTTTTTTATTACATCGCCAAAGGCAACGAGCTGCATCTCGCCGAGAGCGCACTGCTGCCGGTAAGCCCAGAGTGCCTGCCCCCCAAGGTCTTGCAGCTTGGCGAGAGGCTGTGTGGCCTGTGCGCGCAGCGCAGAAGCCAGCTGTATGTGCCACGCATTCCGCTAAGCGACCTGCCACAAGCCGCGGAGGCCCGCGCCTGTGGGCTGCAGGTCTATGTCTGCAACGCACTCGTCGACGGAGATCGTCTGCTGGGAACGCTGGCCTTTGCTTCGCGCCGCAAAGATCACTTGTCAGATGTCGAAAGAAATTTTGTCGCGACTCTGTGTCGATACGTTGCACTGGCACACGGTCGCGCCGAAACCGAGCAAGCTCTGCGCGATAGCGAAGAGGCCCATCGCCGACTCATCAACATGCTGCCGGTGGCCGTCGCGGTGATGAACGAACGCAAGGTTGCGTTCTGCAACTCAGCCTTCGTGCGTCTGCTCGGCGCACCCGACGAAGCCCAGCTGATCGGTCGCGATGCCTTCGCCATCGTTCACCCGGACTTTCACGCTCTGCTGCGGGCCAACATCGCTCACGTCGCCACCGCCCGTGGACCGCTGCCTGGTGCTGAGCTGCGCGTCGTGCGAATCGATGGCAAGTCCATCCCGGTGTACAGCGAGGTCGCGGCGTTTGTGCATGTCGGCCGCCCGGCGGTGATGGTGGTGCTGTCTGATCTCAGCGAGCGCGAAGCCGCACAAGCAGCCCGCGGCAAGCTAGAGGAACAGGTTCGTCAAGCGCACAAGATGGAAGCGCTGGGTCGTCTGGCTGGTGGCGTTGCGCACGACTTCAATAACCTGCTGACCGTCATCCAGGGGTATTCCGACTTGCTGCTGTCCAGACCCGTTCCCGCCGTGGTCCAGCACGAGGCGCTCACCGGAATCCAAGCGGCAAGCGAGCGCGCGGCGCGCTTGACACGACAGCTCTTAGCGCTGAGCCGCAAGGCGCTGATCGAGCCGCGGAGCCTCGACATCAATCACGCAGTCAGCGAGAACGTCAAGCTCCTGCGTCGCCTGATTCGCGAAGACATCGCGCTGGTCACGGTGCTAGCTCCCGATTTGTGGCGCATCAAAGCGGACCCTGGACAGATCGATCAGCTGATCATGAACTTGGTCGTAAACGCTCGCGATGCCATGCCCAGCGGTGGACGCCTGTGCATCGAGACGCACAACATCGAGATCGTGCCCGCCGTCTTGCACCACTATCCCGACCTGCAGCCAGGCCCGCATGTGCGGCTGTCGGTCAGCGACACCGGCATCGGCATCCCACGCGATATCCAGGGCATGATCTTTGATCCGTTTTTTACGACCAAGCCTCTCGGAGAAGGCACCGGGCTTGGCTTGTCGGTGGTGCATGGCATCGTCAAGCAGTCAGGCGGGCATATCGGGGTGTACAGCGAGCCAGGTGTCGGCACGACGTTTCAGATCTTCTTGCCGGCGCTCTTGGACCCGGCCATGTATCGACAGACGCCCCCTCTACCGACGGGAGCAGAGCCGGTCGACGAGACTATTCTTTTGGTCGAAGATGACGCGTACGTGCGCAAGATCGCGCGCCTGTCCCTGGCGATCTACGGCTATCAGGTGCTCGAAGCGAGCAACGGCGAAGAAGCGCTTACCGTCAGTGAGCATCATGCGGCCCCTATCAACCTGATCCTCACCGATCTGATCATGCCGGGACTCAGCGGGCCGCGACTCATGGACCGTCTGCGTCTGCAACGCAGCGATCTGCGTGTGATCTACATGAGCGGATACACCGATGAAAGTGTCCTGCAAAAGGGGCTGATTCAGCCCAGCGACGCGTTCATTCAAAAGCCTTTTACGCCGCAGCAGCTCGTTGCCAAGGTACAGAGCGTGCTCAAGGCAAAGCCGCCCATTCCTCGCCGCTCTCCGCGAAGCGACTAGCCCCCAGGATTGCACGCTTCAACGCGCGTCGCCGTGCGATACTCCGGCCATGCGCACCCCATGCGCAGTCCCCCTCTGGCAGTGCCTACGACGCGCCGTGCTCTGTTCGCTGCCTCTCATCGCGGGTTGCTTTGCCACCGTAGCCAGCCGCTGCCCAGCCTGCGTCGAGCTATCGCAAGCCAGCCTCGGTAGCCTGCCGCCCGAAACGCAGCGCCTGTTCATTCTGGTCCCTGGTCTTCTCGGCTATGGCCACGAGTGGAACGCAGCCCAGATCGAGCTTCTGCACCATCCCGAGATCGCCGTCCTCGTCTATTCGTGGGAACCCTGGCAGAGCCTGGAGCGCTCGGGGCGGACGATGGCGCGGGTCTTGAGCGAAGTCGATCGCAGGCTGCCTGTGGGCGTCCGCGATGTCACGGTCATTGCTCATTCTGCCGCCGGCATGATCGCAGTCGAGGCGGCCGGATCGGTCGATACGCCGCTGCGCCGTCCGCTGCATATCGTCGCAGTGGGGGCTCCCTTGGCTGGGCTTGGGTACTACCCCGAGCCGCCAAACCTGCGCAGGACGCCACTGGCGATGGTCCTGGGTGGCCGCTTCACCGAGTGGCCCGCGCCGCGTCCTGGCATCGAAATCCGCGTCTTTCCCACCAGCGCTGACGACCCCGTGATGCGCCGCATCGGGCAGCACAATCCCGCCGATCCACGCGTGCTGCCCAAGCAGGCGAGGCTGGAATACCTGCCCGCGGACCTGGGCCACAACAGCGCGCTCGGCTGGCTGTGTCATCGCTTGCTTCACAGCGATCCAAGCGACGCAGCACCGAACCGAGGCACGCAATGAGCCTCGACAAGCGCTTGGCGGACTTGCTGCACAGCTCGATCCCGACCTGGGTGCTAGACCCGGATCAGGTTCGTATTCTGTGGGCCAACCCGCGGGCGCTGGCGCTGTGGAACGCGGCCTCCCCCGAAGAGCTCTATCAGCGCTCGCTCAGCCCAGTTCCACCCTCGGTGCAAGCACGTCTTGCGGCGGCGCGAAGCGATCTTCTGGCGGGCCGGGCGCGCGTCGATGACATCGTCCTTTATCCCAAAGGCGTGCCCACTCCCGTGTGGCTGTACCATGGCTTGCTCTATCTCGACGATGGGCGCTTGGTCTTCCTGCAGCAAGCCATTGAGCGCGGACAAGGCGACCCCATTCACCTGCGCATGACCGAGGCCTTCCTGCACGCCGTGCATGCCATCGCCTGCGTGCGCTTCGACGGCCAGATCTTGATCGCGAACCCGGCGGCGATTACGACGTTCGGACCCGACGCCGATCACTGGCCGGCCTGGCTCTGCGACCCCGCGCTCGCGCTTTCGCTCTTGCAGAAGACCGAACGCAATGGCCGCGCTGACGCCGAAGTCCGGGTCCAGTCCCAGCAAGGCGAGCGCACGCACGCCGTCGATCTGTGCCGCATCCGAGACGCGGTCTCGGGCGACTTGGTCGCCCTGGTGCAGCACAGCGATCAGACCGCTCGGCAAAAAGCCGAAGCCCGCGCCGAAAGCCAGTCGCTGCTTGCCAAGCAACTAGAGTCCGCGCTGGCGCAGATTGCCGAGCAGCATCGAGAAATCATGGCGCTGTCAGCGCCCCTGCTGGAAGTTGAACGCGGCATGCTGGCCCTGCCCCTGATTGGGCAGCTTGACTCGCATCGCGCCGATGGCATCGCAAGCCGCGTGCTACCGATCTTGGTCGCGCAACGCACGCGCGCACTGCTCTTCGATCTGACTGGGGTGACTGGCTTTGATGCCTCGGGAGCCCAAGCGCTTCTGCGCATCGTCGCAGCGGTGCACCTGTTGGGCGTGCAAGCCTTTCTGTGCGGCATCGGCAGCACGCTGGCCCGCACCTTGGTAAACGCCAACATCGATGCGGCCCAGATCCCCCACGCAGCCACGCTGGCCGATGCTGTCAAGCTGGCGCGTCGCGACATTGCCAAGCGAACCCGACCCAACGCATCGTAAGCGCGTCCTTGGCTAGGACACATCGACGTCGTAGTCGACGGTGTACGGCGCGTGGTCGGAAAACTTCGGCGTCGCAGCGATCGCACAGTCGCGAAGTTGCGGCCCCAGGTTTGGCGAGACCACTTGGTAATCGATGCGCCAGCCGACATTTTTTGCGCGAGCGGCCCCGCGTTGGCTCCACCACGTGTAGTCCTCGCCCATCGGACGCAGGCGGCGGTAGCTATCGACCCAGCCCCGTTCCTGAAACAGCAGGTCCAGCCATGCGCGCTCTTCCGGCAAGCAGCCCGAGTTCTTCTGATTCGCTGTCCAGTTCTTGATGTCGCGCCGCGTGTGGACGATGTTCCAGTCGCCGCACAGGATGTACCGTCGACCACTTGCCTGCCATTCATCCAAGACGGACGTGAACCAGCGCATGCACTCGAACTTGAACTGCTGACGTTCATCGCTAGAGCTTCCTGAAGGCAGGTACAGCGACACGACGGACAGATCGCCAAAGCGCGCCTCGATGTAGCGCCCTTCGTCATCGAAGTCGGCGTAGCCCAGCACGCGCCGCACCTCGCTTGGCTCGCGTCGGCAGAAGATCGCAACGCCCGAGTAGCCTTTCTTGCTGCGCGCATCGCACAAGAAGCGGTGATACCCCTTGGGGCGATACCTGCGTTCGTGCAGCTGATCTTCTTGCGCCTTGGTCTCTTGCAGACAGAGCACTTCGGCGTCTTGCTTGTGGAACCAGCGAAAGAAGCCTTTTTCCGTCGCTGATCGGATCCCGTTGGCGTTGAAGCTGATGATGCGCATGGCCGGCGCGCACCATAGCAAACTCGCCCCCCTACGAGCTGCCAGCAAACGGCAGCGCGCGTCCTGTGCGTATGCAGGACCGCGCTGTACACAGAGCCGGCTACTTCACCTGAATGCGGCCGTCTTTGATCTCGATGTTCTCGCCGCCCTTCAGCGTCACTTCGCCGCCCGCGTCCTTGACCTTGCAAGGCCCCGAGCCCTGAATCGTCGTCGAAGACGTCGTGCTGCCGTCAAACGTCACGGTGTAATGGCTGCCGCTGCACACCGCGTCAAAGGAGTGCTTCTTCGAATCGCGGTTGTAGTAGCGCACCGTGACGGCTGCGCTCGCAGTCAGTGAAAACAGCGAGATCCCCAAGACCACAAGTGCCGAGAGCTTCTTCATCGTCGTTCCTTTCGATTCATCCGTGTACACGATCCAGTCCGCGGCCTGTTTCCACATGCCGAGACCAAGACCACCGCACGGTATCTGTCTGGGTCGACCTATGGCAAGGCCGAATCAGGACAAGCCCTCGCCGCGACGGCCCAAGGGCCTGCACCGCGCCACATGTTCTCGTCCATGCGCCGAGTGCAGCGTGATATGCTAGCGACTGTCGACAGTCTTACCAGCGACGATAAGCCATGCTCACTACCCTTCCTCGCCGCCGGAGCAAAGTCTTGATCGTCGATGACAGCCCGCTGGTCCTGTCGATGACCAAGGCGGTCCTCGAACGCGTCGGCCTGGTGGTGGTGACCTTGGACAGTCCGATCGGGTTTACGCGAACGCTCAGCGAAGAGCGTCCCGATCTGGCGCTAATCGATGTCTCGATGCCTGCGCTGCGAGGCGACCAGCTCGTCGAGCTTGTGCGTCGTCGGCTGCCCAATTCCTGCCCGATCGTCTTGTTTTCCGAGCGCCCCGAAGAAGAGCTGGCGCAGCTAGTGGCGCAGTGCGGTGCAACTGGATACATCCGCAAGACCGATGACTGGCCCGGCATGACCAGCTTGATCCTGACGTTTCTCGAAAGGGCGCACTGATGGCCGCCCGCACCAGGAAGCCGCAGGGAGCCTGACATGCTCGCCGAGCTGAGAGAGCAGTTTCTCGCTGAGTTCGTTATCACGGCGCGCTCGCGGATCAAGAGCGCGCTGGCTCTGCTGCCGCCGGCTGGGCCGGGTGGCGATCGCAGCATCGAGACGATCGAGCGCCTGATGCACACGACGGCGGGCGAAGCCACGATGATTGGCCTTTCCGATATCACCGCCGCGGCCCGCGCGGCGCAGGCAGCCGCCAAGCGCTGTCTCAGTCCGCAAGGTAGCTCGCCGCTCTTGCTGATTGGCTGCGCGCGGGCCTTGCGCAGCCTGGCGGTCGCGATCGATGGCTTGAACGTCACAGCGCCCGCCGCTGACAACAAAGCTCCCGAAAGCCGCGTCGATCGCGCGACGCCGAAAGACGAACCTGGCGGCCCCGGTCGCGTCCTTTTGGTCGATGACAGCCCGTTTAACGCAGCGGTGCTGTGCGATGCCCTGACCGAGCGCGGCGTACGCGCCGTTGCGGTCCGCGATGACCTGCAGCAGGCCTTGTCACAGCTTGCCGATCTGCATCCCCACGTCGTGCTGATCGACGCCATCATGCCCAAGCTCGATCCCAAAGATCTGCGGGATGCCATCCGGGCGGATGCGAAAAACGCGGGCATTCAGCTTGTGCTGTTCACAGCACTGGATCCACAGGAGGCAGCACAACAGGCTCGCGCCGCCGCTGTCGACGGGTTCATCACCAAAGAGCTAGGCATCGATGCCATCGTCGCCCGCGTCTGCGCGCTGCTGCCGGGAGCCCGCCCATGATCGACGGCGATCGCGAACAAAGCGGAGCCGGAGCCAATGCAGCGCTGGCCGCACTTTCGGAGGCAGCCGCGTTGACGAATGCCAGCGACGCCCACGATGCGTCCTTGCGGCAAAGCTGGTTGGTGCTGCGAAGCGGAACGCGCTGGCTCGCCATCCCGGCTGATTCCGTGCGGGAAGTGGTGTTGAAGAACTTCATCACCCGCGTTCCGCATGCGCCACCGCAGATGCTGGGCGTCATCCTCATTCGCGGTCGTCTGGTTCCCGTCCTCTCGCTAGAGGGGCTGCTGCGATGTGGCGCTGCCGATGTGGCGGCACCGACTCTGCCGCGCTTGGTCGTCCTTGCCGGCAAGCACTCTGAGGCTGCGATCGTGGCCGATGAAGTCCGCGGCATCGTAGAGCTTGCCGACATCAGCACCCAGAATCAGGCTGGACCCGGTACACGCCCAGGCTTTGTTCGCGCCGAGATCAGCTGGGAAAAGCGCCTGCTTTGCATCCTGGACCCGCAGCAACTTTTGGCTGCCACGCTCGGTGAAGCGGAGAGTCCATGAGCGAGTCTGTCGCCGCCGCAGTTCCGATCGTGCGCTGCTTTGCGGGAGAGCAAGGCTGCGGGCTGGTGGCCGCCGCCGTCGAGCGCATGCAGGAATCCGAGTCCAGTTGCCCGCACCTCAGCGATCTCTTGGGCATTCCGTCTGCCCCCGGAGCCGAGCGTCGAACCCTGCACCTGTTCGCGTATGGCCGCCGGGCTCGCGTGGTGGTCGATGGTCCCACGGCGATCGGCACGATTGGCGCATCCGATCTCATTCCCGCCGGGCGTCTGCTTAGGCTCTTGCGCAACGGCCCGGTGCTGGGCTTCGCCAAAGACGCAGAAAAGATCGTCCTTTTGCTCAACGTCGCGTGGCTGCTGGAACAAGCGGCATGATCCTTCCCGCTCGCATACCCAGCGCTTTCGCCGCACAGCGCGTTCGATGGATCTGTTGTGCGCAGAGGAAAGAGGCCTTGGCCGCAGAGGTCGCGATGGATCTCTGCTCTGCACTTTTCTTCCGCGCAGAGGTCGAGAAATGTTGAACATCGGCTTTCGTACCCGACTGTTTCTTACCTTCTCGCTGCTGATCGCCACCATCGCAGTGATCTTCGCGGTCTATTTCCCAATCCGCGGTGCGACAGCAGCCGATGCCGCCCTGAAGACGCGGGCCGTGGCGATCGCCAACGTGCTTGCCAACGTCGTGACGCCGTCGGTGGAATTCGATCAAAGCAAAGACGCGGACAACCAGTTGGCCGCGGTTCGCAACGATGCCGATCTGGTCTACATCGTGGTCCTAAAAGGCGATGGCACGGTGTTTTCACGCTACCGCGCCAAGGGTGTCGGCGATGGACTAGAGATGCTGGATGCGCCGCGCGACAAGGAACAGCACACGTTCTTGCGCGGCGAGTTTCTACACGTCAGCGTGCCCTTGAAGAACGGCGACACGCGCTTTGGCACCCTGGTTGCGGGTTTTTCTCGACGGGCGGTGTTGGAAGAACGCTGGGCTCTGCAAGTGACGGCGGTCGTGGTCAGCGCCGTGCTGCTGATGATTGGCATGGCGGTCTCGTTCGTGATCACGCGGCCCTTGCTGCGCGTCGCCAGCTCTGTGCTGTCTGCCGCACGCGAACAAGAAGCGTCGATGGCCCAGGGGGCTTCCGCCGTCGAAGAGACGCGCAAGACCATGGAGATCTTGGTCAACTCAGCGCAGCAGATCGCCGACAGCTGCAGCACGGTGCTTTCCAATGCCGAGAGCACGCAGAACGGCACTCGCCACATCACAAGCTGCATCAATGAGCTCAACACGCACGCAGAACGAGTGGCTGAGCACTTGGCCACGATCATGCAGGTGGCCGATCGCACCGACCTCTTGGCGCTCAACGCCGCGCTGGAAGGGACCAAAGCAGGCGAAGCCGGCAAGGGCTTCACGCTCGTCGCAGCCGAGATGCGACGGCTCGCCGAAAACGTCATGGAGTCCGTGTCAGGCATTCGCCAGCTGATGAAAGACGTGCGCAGCGCTTCGCAGAAAGCGGTGCGGGCCAGCCACGACGGCACCCAGCTCAGTGAGCAGACGACCCGATCGGCGCGCGACATCGCGCTGGTCACGCAAGACCAGCGGCGTGCCACAGAGCAAGTGCGCACTAGCATGGACGAGATGACGGCGCTTCTGAACCACACGATGCAGAGCATCAAGCAGACGACGCACGAGGCCGCCGAGCTTGCCGGTCTGGCGATCGGCGATGAAGCACCGAGCGCGGCATCGGTTCGCCTGTCGAGCAGCGGGCATCTGCCACCGATTGCCGAATCGCCGCGCCGAGGCCGGCAGTGAGCACTCCCCAGAGCGTCGCCGAGCGACGGCGCCTGGAGTCCTTCCGCAGCATCGCGACCGAGCGCTTGACCCGCCTGAACCTGGGCTGGATCCAGATCGAGCAGGGACAAGCAGACCCCGGAATGTCGGCCGCGCTGCTGCGCGATCTGCACACACTCAAGGGCGAAGCCGGGCTGCTCGGTTTTTCCGCCATGGCGAACGTCTGCCATCGGCTCGAAGACATTCTGCGCACCGTCGTTCCAAACGGAACGATCGATACGGCAACAGGGGACCTGATCCTGCGCGGCTTTGACCTATTGGCCGCGGCTCTTTCCAGTGACGATCCCGCAGCCGCCGACGTCGATGGAATTCAGGCGTTTCTCGGGGAACACAAGCTGCTCAGCCCGCCCCATGCAGCAGCTTCAGCAAGCCCAATGCGCACGGCGGATCCCCCCGACAAAAGCAAAGCAGCGACAAGCCGCGGCCCTGATCGGACAACGCTCGGCGCTAGCGAGACCAGCGTACGGGTTACGGCAGCCCGCTTGGATCGCATGCGCGAGATCGTCGGCGAGCTCATGCTGACGCGCGCCCGCTTGGATCTGTCCGCGCATGAGTTTCGTCGGACGCGACAGATCGCGCTGGCCTTTCACGAGCAAGTGAGTGTTCACAGCCATGAGCTCGGACGGACGTTCGACCGACTGCTGCAGGCCATCTATGGCATCGATCTGCGCTTGCGCGAGGATCGCTATCGCGTGACCAACCTGATCGCCGAGCTCGACGGTGTGGTTCGCGAGCTGCGCTTGGTCCCTCTGGAGACGCTGCTGCGAACCTATCCGCTTGCTGTGCATGCACTGGCGCGCGAGCTAGGGCGCGAGATCCGCATCGAGTTCGATGGCGAGGCTGTCGAGGTCGATCGATCCATGCTCGAACGACTGGCGGATCCGCTGCTGCACTTGGTGCGCAACGCGGTCGATCACGGCATCGAGCCTCCCGATGTGCGGGTCCGTGCCGGCAAGGCCAGAGTGGGCACCGTCACGCTGCATGCGCGGCTGAATGGGCAGAAGCTCGAAGTCGAAGTGGGCGATGACGGGGCGGGCATCGACGTCGAAGCCGTGCGAACGCGAGCCATCGAGCTGGGTTTTCACGATGCAGCGACCGCGAAGAACCTCAGCGAAGATCAGGTACTGCGCACGCTGTTCCAGCCGGGAATGTCGACGCGACGCGAGGTGACCCAGATCTCGGGCCGCGGCATTGGACTCGACGTGGTCCTGCGCTCGATCGAAGAGCTGGGTGGGACGGTGACTGTGCGCACCGTCCTTGGCCAAGAGAGAACGATTTCGCTTTCGGTTCCGGTGGCATCGGCTCTGGCCAGCATGGTGTTGTTTGATGTCGAGACCGGACGCTATGCCTTGCCCGCAGCCAGCGTCGCCGAGATCGTCGATACGGCCAGCTATGAATCCGTGGATGGCCTGGATGGACCAGCGATTCGCTATGGTGGCGTGCTGATCCCGCTGATCTCGCTGGTTGCTCTGCTCGGTGAGACGCCGCGTGGCTCAGGATCTGCGGGGTCCGAGGCGCCCACGGTGCAGCGACTTCTGGTGGTGCGCAGCGGGCGCGGACTGGTGGCGCTGTCAGGATCCAGCCATCACGCCCAGCGTGAGGTTGTGCAGAAAGCAGCCGGAAAGCTCTTTTCGCACACGCGCCTGATCACGGGAGCCATTCCGCTGGAAGACGGATCGCTGTCGCTGGTCCTTTCGCCCAGCGAGCTTCTTCCCGATGCCACAGCACAGCGTCCACGAGCCCAGCACGCAGTCACGGCAAAACCCGAGCACGCCGCGCCGTCCCGTTCGGTGCGAACGGTGCTGGTCGTCGATGACTCGCCCGTCGTGCGTGACCTGCTGGCGGAAGCGCTGCGCGCCCATGGCGTGCGCGTCTTGGAAGCCGGCGATGGCGAAGAAGCGCTGGCCAGGTTGGATGCATCGCCCGAGATCACGCTGATCGTCAGCGATGTCGACATGCCGAAGCTCGACGGCATTGGCCTGGTGCAGCGCGTGCGCGCACGAGGCGGTCCGCAGCGCATTCCGATTGTCATCGTATCGATGCGCGCCAGCACCGAGGATCAGCGTCGCGCGGTCGAAGCGGGTGCCGATGCCTACATGGTCAAGACAGACTTGACGCACTCTGGACTGTGGGCCTTGCTGGCCCGCTTCCTCGGCTGATGTACCCCATGGCCATCCGCGTCCTTATCATCGACGACTCTCGCTTGGTGCGCGGGCTGCTACGCGCCACGCTGGATCGCTTTCCCGAGTTTCAAGTGATAGGCGAAGCCAGCGACGGAAAACGCGGCGCACAGCTTGCAAGAGAGCTGCGGCCCGATGTGATCACGATGGATGTTCTGATGCCCATGATGGGCGGCATCGAGGCCATCGAGATCATCCTGCGCGACCAGCCAACCCCGATCGTCGTCGTCGCTGACTTGGCCGCCAACGACGCCAATATGGCGATGGAGGCGATGGCCCGCGGCGCGGTCGATATCTTTCCCAAGCCGCACCACGGGATGAACGAAGCCGCCGCCCTGGCGCTGTGCGACACGCTGCGCCGCAGTGCCGCCCTGCGCTTTGCCAGGCCGTCGCCACGCAGCGGACGAAGCGCGGTACAGCGACTCTCTCCACGCTCGTTGCAGGTGGTCGGGATCGCCTCGTCAACCGGCGGACCGCGTGGTCTGCGCACCATCTTGCATGCGCTGCCAGCCCCGTTTCCCTGTCCCATCGCCATCGTGCAGCACACCGCCGCTGGCTCGACCGGACCCCTGGCCGCGTGGCTCAGCGCCTCGACGGCGCACCGCGTCAGCGTGGCCAGCGAAGGGCAGTGGCTGGGCGCAGGTCAGGTCGTCGTTGCGCCCGAAGACCTGCATCTGACCATCGATGTCGGCGCCCGCGTGCGCCTGGTCAGCGGCCCCCTGCAGGCGGGCCATCGTCCCTCGGGTGACCGGCTGCTGTCGTCGCTGGCCCGGACCTTTCGTCAGCAAGCCGCCGGGATCGTGCTGTCCGGCATGGGCAGCGACGGCGCCATCGGACTGCGTGATGTCGAAGAGGCTGGAGGCCTAGTCTTCATTGAAGATCCAACGACCGCCGTGGTGAGCGGGATGCCCACCAGCGCTCTGTCGACGACACGAAGTCCCGTCGTCGATACTCCCGACGCGCTGGCCAACACGCTGCGTCGTCTGGTGCTTGGGTAGATCGATGAGCGCGTGCCGCACGTCGCCGCCCGGTACAACGTGGTTTCTGCGCGATCAGGCCGAGATCGATGCACTGGTCGCGGCCCTTCAGCGCGACCATGCGGCCTCCCGTCCGCTGCGCATCTGGTCGGCTGGTTGCTCGACGGGACAAGAGCCGTATGGCCTGGTCATGGCGCTGCTCAGCGCGGGTCTTTCACCGCACGTCTTGGCCACCGATGTGCGGCCCGAAGCGCTGGCGGTGGCGAGCGCCGCTCGCTATTCCACGCGCGTCATTTCGGTCCTGCCGGCGGCGTGGCGCCAGCGCTATGTTACGGCTCTCAGCGACGATGAAGTCATTTTGCGCCCCGCGGTTACTTCACGCGTGCAGTTTTACGAACACGACATCGCCAGCACACACGATCTGCCCTTTGGCTGGGGGCCATTTGACGCCGTGGTCTGTCGCAACGTACTTATCTATTTTGATCGCAGCGACGCGATCGCCATTGCCACGCGCTTAGCCACAGCCTGCCGCCCCGGTGGTTACTTGCTGCTCAGTGCTGCCGAGCGGCCGCTGGCTTGGCCGAGCGCGCTGGTCCGTCCTGACGACGACTTCCAGGACTCGGCCCTGCTGCGACGCGTTCTGACGCCAAGCACCGAGCCTCGCCCGCCCCGCACCGTCAAAGAGTCCGTTCGCCCACCTGCAACGGTGCAAGACCTCGTGCCACCGGCTCTCGCCCCGCCAGAAGCGGGCGATCGGGAGCTCGCGCAGGCCAGTGCGCTTGTGCATCAGGGCGACTTCGCGGCGGCGCAAGGTCTCGTCGATAAAGTCCTTGCCCGCGATCCGCTGAGCGCACCTGCGCACCTGCTGCGCGGCCTTTCGCTGAAGCAAGCGGGCCAACTGCACGAAGCGGCAGCAGCGCTGCGTCGTTCCCGCCTGCTGTTCGACAACGAAGCCTGGCTGCCGCCGTACCAGCTCGCGATCCTTCTGGAACAGCTTGGCCAGCCGCGTGAGGCCGCCGAGGCCTATCGCCACACGCTCGCCGTCATTCGGTCCGGCGCTCGCTCAGGCATCCCCGGCGAAGGCCACGAAGACACGCTGCTTACGACGGTGGCCGAGACCTGTCAGGCGCGACTCCAGCGCCTTGCAGGCCAGGGGCTTTTGTGAAGCAAACCGCCCCTATCGCTTGCGGATGCCGGCGATGACCAACGCGTAAACGGCGTCGATGTCCATGGTCTTGGGGTTGCCGTCTTTGACGACTTCATCCGCCAACACCTCGACGCGCCAGCGTCCGGCGATCGGCGCTGGAATGAACACATTCTCGACGGTGTCGATGGTGTTCGACGCCCCGCCTGGCTGCGAAGCATTGCCCGCACGCAGGCCGTTATTGCCCCAGTACACGCTGCCATCGGGACCAATGACCCGCAGCGACAGATCGTTGACGCGCGCCTGCGCCGCACCCACCGTCCCCATGGGATCGGTGTAGACCAGGGTCACAGCCAGCTCAGAATCCGGCCGCACTTCGACCCAGTAGCGTCGCTTGCCCAGCGGCTTGATGACGTCGGTTTCGTCGATCACCAGCGTCGACTTGGCGCGGCCATACAGCGCAAGCACATCAGCCATGCCCCAGCCCTGCACGTTGCGATCGATGTCGCCGTTGGGCCCGCCCTGAAGCCAGTTGTATCGCGAGGCGGAGTTGATCATCAGCGCCTTGGCCGTCGCCATCTGCGGCCGGCTGGTGAAGACGTCGGCTTTCTTGCCGTGCCCTGCCCAGACACCTTCGTGCCACATCTGAAACAGCAGGCCAAAGTGGCCGGCGGTGATCGGCGTTGCGGCGCTGGTGCCTCCGAACATCGTATAGCTGGTCGTATTGCTGCCCGATGTCGTCGCGATCGAGTCGAAGAAGTGGACCAGATCCGGCTTCACACGCCCATCAGCGGCTGGCCCAGTGCTGCCGCTGCGCCGCCAACTGTCGTCGCTGCGATTGGCTGTGTTCAAGTGCCGCACGGCCCCCACCGAAACGATGTTCTTGGCCCAGGCCTGCGGTCGCGACATCGGGCTGCCGGCGTTGCTCTGCGACTGCGTACTGAGGATCGGGTGCTTGAACAGATAGTCATCCACCTCGGCCGAGACCGTTGTGTAGCTGGTCGTCAAGCTGCTGCCGACGCTTGATGTCTGGAACACGGCGCGCAGGCTGCCCATGGGATCGGTCAGCTCTTTGTTGATGTCGTATCGCGACTTCATGCCGCCAAACTGCGACGACTGCGTGTACAGGTAAAAGATGCCTTGCCCGCCGGGCAGCATGCCTTTGGCGGCGGCGTTCTTGCCCTGCGCAAAGTTGATGCCGAAGCAGCTCGATCCATGCAGCCCGCCCGAGGTCGAGCCCATGCTGTGAACGATCGGCGGTCGCGGCCACTCTTGGTGATCTTGGCGAACCTCGGTGTCAAAGACCTCGCCGCGCACGCCCTGCCCGTTCCATCCCGTGATCCGCTCGACGGTGTTGGCGCCACCGACTTCGCGCACGATGTCCATGTCGGTCTCGCCTGGCCCACCCCAGCGATCGATGAACTGCACGGCGTCGTCCGACACGATCTGGGCAAGCTGCTCGTGCGACAGCGACGCTTCGATGCGCATGCCGCCGCCTTCGATGAGCTCGACTACTCCGCCGAGCGCCCGCACGCGGGCTGCCAGCGCTTCTTGTCGCGCTGGCCCCCCTTCGCCCAGCAAGATCGAGTATCGCTGCTCGGGAAGCCGAGGCGCTTCGCCGGTCAGCGCCTGGCGCAGAGGACGCTCCAAGCGATACGCAGGCAGGTATGGACCGACCCAGCGCACATAGGGCAGGGCCGCCAGATCCGAGCGTCGCGCCGCCGGAAGCTCGATCAGGAACGTGTGGTCGCTCAAGAAGCGCAGCACCGTCCCCCCCGCAGCGACGATCGCTTGCTGAAACTGCGGCAGCGGCGTCGCGCGGAACTGCACCAAAAGCAGCGATCCCGACGGTGAATCTGGCAGAAGGCCCGCAAAGCGCGGCGGTGCATCGCGCAGCGGATCGAACTCGGCATCGGCCAGGCGCAGCTTGTATTCCGTCGAGCGCACCCGCCCCAAAAGCTCGCGCCCATCGCGAGCATAGGCAAAGAACGACCGCTGCGATCCATCGGCCTGCACCTCTTGCCAGGTGTATAGCTCGATGGCTGCATTCGTCGGTCCCGCTTCGTCGGAAAGCAGGCCCAGCGGATCTGCGATGACCAGCCGCTCAAGCCCGACCACCTGCGCGGCCGTGCGATGAAAGACCAAGCCAGAGCTCGCGATCAGGGCATAGCGTCCGACGGGCTCAAGCTCGGCGCCCGGCAGGACCTCGCTTTCGGCCATGAGCGCGGCGGCATCCGAAAGCACGCGCAGCCCCGCGCCACCGGGACCTCCGACGTCGCTGCAGGCCGCTTGCAGAAGAGGCAGCATCAAGCCAGCCACTAGCGAAATAGTCTTCCCAACCCGTTTTTGCATGTGCAGTTCTCCCAGCCAATGAGTGGTCTTTCGTTACTTGACGACGCGGTACTTGCGCAGCACCTGCAGCAAGCGGTCGTGGGGCAGGCCGTACACGGTGCGTCCGTCGATGCCCGTCATCGTGTCCGCGGCAACCAGCGCATTTACGATGGCTTCCTCAGTGGCTTGCACGACGGCTTGCAGCAGTGGATCGAGCTGATCGTTGGGCAGCGCCGTGAAGTGTAGAAGCCCGCGCGCATCGGGATCGGGCTGCGGCACTCCGAACGCGATAAACAGATCGCCCGACGACTGGTACGACACCGCGCCCAGCCGTCCCATGCCCAAGGCCGGACGTCGCGCCAAGCGCGCCATCTGCTGCGGCAGAAGCGGCGCATCCGTCGCCACCACGACGATGATCGAGCCGTCCTTTTCCCGTCCCCCCGCCTTGCTGCGGCCCTCTTGCGTGGCCGGTCCCCCCGGCACTTTGGGGCCCAGCGGCATGCGATCGAAGATCTCGCGCCCGACGGGAACACCGAGAATTCGCAGGTCGACACGTCGGCCATAGTTGGCTTGCACCAGCACGCCCACCGTCCACTTGCCCTGCACCTTGCCGCCGCCACCGGGATAGGCGACGACGCGCGACGAGGTGCCGATGCCGCCCTTGAATTCGGACGTCACCATGCCCGTGCCGCCGCCAACACTGCCCTCAGCGACGGGCCCTGACTTGGCGCCGTCGAGCGCAGCGAAGACGTGCTCAGGTTTTACGTGTTGTCCCGCGATATCATTTAGGAATCCATCGTATGTCTCGCCGACCACAGCCAGCGAATAGGGTTCTTCCAAGAAGCCGCGGCCGGTGAACTTCTGGTTTCCCCAGGCCACCACCGCATCGCGTACGACACCGACGCTGTGCGTGTTGGTAAGGACGATCGGTGTCTCTAAAAAGCCGGACTCGTTCACCCAGTGGCTGCCGGTTAGCTCGCCGTTGCCGTTGAGCGACACCATCGCCGCGACGCAGGGCACGGGATCGGTCTTGCTGTGCGGAAAGATGGCGGTGACCCCCGTGCGCACGACGGAAGAGGCGCTTTGCCCGTTGCTGCGGCCTTCGCCGCGGATCAGCGTCGTGTGGCCAACCTCGACGCCGGGCACGTCGGTGATGGCGTTGTAACGACCCGGCGTGCCCTCAAACGGAATGCCCAGATCGCGGGCCCGCGGGCGCCGCTTGGCGCTCTTGCTCGGCTCTTTCGTCGCAGCGCTGGTTCCCGTCGCCAACGTAGCTTGGGAAGCAGTGCTCTCTTTTGCCAGGCTGCGGCCAGCCAGCCACAGCGAAGCGAGCAACGACACAGCGACGCCACCGAGCACGAATCGCAGGCGCGGGTGCGACTTCCTTCGATTGCAGGCATATGCAGACATCGCCGCGATTCGTATCGCTTCACGCAAGACAAAGGAAGTCCGGGATCGCGTCCGTGCGGCGTTGCGGCAGCGGCAGAAGCGGCACGGGATCGCTTTCAGCCGCTGCGATACAGTCCAACTGGCGCGCGTACTCGACCTGCGCAGCCTCGGCATCAGCCCAGGCGTGGGCGGCATACAGGTGCTGCGCCAGCGTGCGCAGAAGCGCCTTTTCGACGTGTGCGGCCGGCTGGCGCTGCGCGCTCATCCCGATGCGCAGGATGGCCCGCATCGGCACCGGCAGCGCCATGCCGCCGCCGCTCGCCGCCATGCCCAGCAGTGACAGCGGAAACACGTCCGGCGGAATCAAGGCATAGCCATTGCGTCCCCAGACCAGCACGCGACGGCGTGCATCGGCGTCGATCTCGTCCGCCGCAGCGCGACGCGAAAGCGGCTCTAGATCGCTCAGCTCAAGACCGCTTGTGCAGCGCAGCGCTCCCGACGGCGCAAGCAGTCGACGGCCGGCATGGATCAGCAGGCGCTCAAGCAGCGGACCGATGCGCGCACCACGATGGGCTGGCAAGACCAGCAGGTTGGCATCCAGGCCCGAAAGTACGCGGCTCAGCGGATCGTATGCGACGTAGCGCTCTGCCACGGCGACTGGCTGGGAATCGCTCGTTGTCAGCATCAACAACGGCCGCACTACCGCGACACCGTCACAGACCAGCGGATCCTGCGCCCTGTCGATCAGCCGCGCCAAGTCGGCCTTGGCTTCAAGCTGACCTCGCGTGCCGAAATACGCCGCCAGCGCGTCATACGCCGCGTCAAACTGCCGATCGCGTGACGAGGTCACAAGCTGCAGGCGATAGCGCGCAAGCGCCGCCCGCTCGTCGGCGTAAAGCGGCGCCGTCGCCACGATCTCAGCCGCCGCTTCGTTCGCATGCATCGCTGCGTCGCTTAGCCAGCCAGATCAGCCGTGCTGATCGGCAGCGTGCGGATGCGCTTGCCCGTCGCTGCAAACAGCGCATTGGCAACGGCTGGCGCGATCACGGGCGTGCCGGGCTCGCCCACACCGGATGGTTTTTCCGTCGAAGGCACGATGTGGACTTCGACCTTGGGCATGTCGGCCATGCGCAGAACGGGATAGTCGTGGAAGTTGGACTGCTCGATCAGACCGTCTTTCAGCGTGATCTTGCCGCTCAGCGCGGCCGCCAAGCCATAGCCCAGACCGCCTTCCATCTGCGCCACCACTTGATCGGGGTTGATGGCCAAGCCACAGTCGACGGCGCAGACCACGCGGTCGACGGTGAATGTGCCGTCCTTGGCCACCGAGACCTCGGCGACCTGCGCGACATAGCTACCGAACGACTCATGCACCGCGACCCCTCGGCCACGCCGCTCGCCCGCCCGCAGCGTCGGAAGCGGCTTGCCCCAGCCAGCCTTTTCAGCCGCCAACTTCAGCACCGCCACGTGCCGCGGATGCTTGCTCAGCAGACCTTCCCGGAACGCCACCGCGTCCTTCCCTGCCAAGTGGGCGAGCTCATCGACGATTGTCTCGACGGAAAACGCGGTGTGTGTCGATCCGACCGAGCGCCACCACTGCACCGGCACACCCGGCCGCGGCGAGTGAAGATCCACCCGCAAATTCGCCACCGCATACGGCAGATCCGCGGCGCCCTCGACCGAGGTCATATCGACGCCGTCTTTCACCAGCATCTTTTCAAACGGCGTACCAGCGATGATCGACTGTCCAACGATGCGCTGCTGCCACGCGACAAGCTGCCCTTGTGCATCCAGGCCGGCGCTGACTTTGTGCAGATACATCGGTCGGTAATAGCCGCCGCGCATGTCGTCTTCGCGCGTCCACAGCATCTTGATCGGCGCGCTTCCGTGCTCGGTTCCAGCCAGCGCCTTGGCGATAAACGCCGCTTCCAGCACGTAATCCGAGCTGGGGTTGGCCCGTCGACCAAAGCTGCCACCGACGAAGAGCTGATTCAGCTTCACCTGCTCGGGCTTCAAGCCCAGCACGCTGGCCAGCGCGAACTGATCGCCCGTCTGGTTCTGCTCGCCATTCCACACCTCGCAGCCGTCTTTGGAGAGCTGAACGACACAGTTCAGCGGCTCCATCGCGGCGTGTGCCAGATAGGGAAAGACAAACTCTGCTTCCACCTTCTTGGCGGCCTTGGCCAGCGCTGCCGCGGCATCGCCTTCTTTGCGCGCCACTGCGCCTGGCTGCCCAGCCAGCGTCTTGTACTGGGCCAGAAGCTCCGACGAGCTGATCTTGACGGCCTTGCTCTCATCCCACTCGACGGTCAGGGCGTCGCGGCCTTTTTTCGCCGACCAGAAGTCGCGCGCCACGACGGCAACGCCGCTTGGAATGCTGACCACAGCCACCACGCCGGCCACTGCTTTGGCCTTGCTGCCGTCGAAGCTCTTTACCTTGGCGCCAAAGCGCGGCGGATGCGCGACGACCGCGGTCAGCATGCCCGGAAGCTTCAGATCCTGCGTGAACACCGCGCTGCCGTTGACCTTGGCTGGCGAGTCGGTGCGCGTCACGCGCTTGCCGATGTACACGTACTGCTTGGGATCTTTCGGCTTCACATCCGTCGGAATCGGCTGCGCCGCCGCCTTGCTGGCCAGCGCCCCGAACGTCGCTTTGCGCTTCGATGGCTTGTGCCAAACGACGCCCTTTTCGACGGTGATCGTGTTCGCTGGCACCTTCCATTCCTGCGCCGCGGCGCTCACTAGCATGGCGCGGGCCGTCGCTCCTGCTTGGCGAAGCTGTTCAAACGAGTTGGCGATGGCCGTGCTGCCGCCCGTTCCCTGCGCCTGGCCCCACATCAGGTTGTTGTATAGCGCCGCATTGGCAGGAGCCCCCTCGGCCTTGACCTGCCCCCAGTCGGCGTCTAGCTCGTCGGCGACGATGGTACACAGGCCCGTGTAGCTGCCCTGCCCCATCTCGGTGTGCTTGCACATCACGGTGACGACGTTGTCTTCGCCGATGCGGACAAAGGCATTTGGCGCAAACGGTGCGCTGCTCGCCTTGCTCGCGCCCATCACCGACGTCCCCTGCGCCGATCCCGAGGATGGAGACAGCGCCGCCAAGGTCAGCCCCCCACCTGCGATCAACGTCCACTGGATCGCTTCCCGACGAGACAGTCCGGTTTCTGAGCGCGCGGTCGCGCTGTGCTGGCTGCGATTGTGCAGTTGTTTGCTCATGGTGCGCCCCCCTTACTTCAAGCCTGTGGCAGCGTCTTTGATGGCTGCGCGGATGCGAACATAGGTTGCGCAGCGACAGAGATTGCCGGACATCGCCGCATCGATGTCGGCGTCGCTCGGTTTCTTGTTGCTGGCCAATAGCGCCGTCGCCGCCATGATCTGCCCCGACTGACAGAAGCCGCACTGCACCACATCGTGCTTGCGCCACGCCGCCTGCACGGCCTTGCCGATCGCGTTCTTGTCGATGTCTTCGATCGTCGTGATCTTCTGACCCACCACCGCCGAGACCGGCGTCGAGCATGCCCGCATCGGCGATCCGTTGACGTGTACCGTGCAGGCCCCACACACCGACATGCCGCAGCCGTACTTGGTGCCGGTCATGTTCAGCGCATCGCGCAGCACCCACAAAAGCGGCGTGTCCGGCGACACGTCGACGTTCACTTGCTTGCCATTCACGTTGAGTCGAATCATCGCTGTCCTCTGTCTGGAATGTCTCAGTCGTTGTGCGAGGCGCTGTGGCTAGCTCAAAAGACCCGGCAGACCGCCGCTGCTGCCTTGCCCGAAGCCGCTTATGCTCTGCCCCATCGCGTGTGCGATGCTCAGCAGCAGATCGGCGTGCCGCCGACCTTCCAAGTGAAGCAGGCGCCCCGTTGACAGCCGCCCCCCAGCGCGCCCCGCCAAGATGAACGGCATGTTGTCGTGGCTGTGCGTGTTGCCGTCGCAGACCTCGGTACACAGCAGAACCAGCGAGTGATCGAGCATGCTGCCGCCGTCTTCCGGGCGCGCTTTTAGCTGCTGCAAAAGGTACGCGAACTGCGCCACCCACCAGCGTCGCTGCGCGAAGTAGTCGCGAAACTCGCGCTTGCCACGATCGTGGGCCGGGCCGTAGTGCGACGCTTGGTGGCTGCGCATGTCGAAGCCGGGGTCGTACATCTCGGTCGCCGGGAAGCGGCTCATGATCAGCTCGCTCGTGTGATACGAGCCCTGGATCACGCCGACCTTTGACAGCCCACAGGCCATCGCCTGCACCATCAGATCGATCTGCGCCCGCAGGATCTTGGGAAAGTTCGCTGGGTCGTACCACGCGCCATCGCCGATGCCCGCGACGTCGATCACCGGGTTCTTGCACGTCCCCATCGGCGGCATGCCGCCGCCCAGCATCTGAATGCGCCGCTCAACCTCGCGCAGCGCATCGGTGTGCAGATCGAGCTTGGCCTTTTCCGTCGCACCCAGCCGAGCGCGAAGCTCTTCCAAGTCGGCCAGCGCGGTATCGAGGATGCTGGTCTGCACGGCTTTGCTCTCCAGCGGATCGCCCGTCATCGGCTGCGATCCAAACAGCGCCGCCATCGCCGCGACGGGCGAGTCTTCCGGCGCCACCGTCACACCTGCCGCCGGATACGAGATGTGCTTATCCCCCGACGCGCCGTTCTGCTTGGCCATCGCCCCCAGGTACACGTGGCGAAAGGGGGCCGCCGATCCAGCGGTGCGCGCCAAGAACCGATCGATCGACTCGCCGCCGCCGCCGTCCACTGCCGTCAGCAGCTTTTTGGCCCCGCCGGGGTGACTGCCGCTGTCCGTCGGCCCCATGGACAGACCATTTAGAAACACGCAGTCGTCTTTGAACGACGAAAGCGCCGCAAGCTGATCGTTTAGGGCAAAGCCGCGCTCGGGCCCGGACAGGTGCCACAGGCTTGGCATGCCGCCGGCTGTCGGCCCAGCCACCCCGTCGGGGAAATAGTAAACAATCAAGCGCCGCGCCACCGCGGGAGCCGCCTTGGCCACCTGCGTTCCCAGGCGTCCGCGGCCCAGCCAAGCTCCGCCCGCTGCCGTGGCGAGTAGTCCAGTCAGGATCTGTCGTCGACTGAGGCTCATGGTTTTTGTCTCTGTCTGCCTGTGTTCCGCTTCGGTCTAGCGTCGATACAAGAACTCGGGCTGCAGCGACAGCGCGACCCACAGCTCGGCGATGCGATCCCCTTGTTCGCTAAAGCGGACGCGCAGCCGCGATAGCAGACACAGGTCTGCTGCAACGTCCTCGTGTATACCGCGAGCAAAGCGCAGGGCCTGCCGCACAAAACAGGCCCGCGCGCTGTCGGCCTGCGACAGGCGCTGCCCAAGCTCGACCAAGCCGCGATAGGGTGCGCTGTGCCCGCTGCCCAGGCCTTCCAGGTCATTCAGATCCCCGCTGTCATCAATCGGCATACTGCGCTCGGTATCGCGAGGCTGACCAATGGCATCGAAGCGCTCGAAGCCGAAGCCCACTCCATCGATGTACTGATGGCAGCCCTTGCAGAACGGGTTCTGCGTGTGCTGACGAAACCGCTCGCGCGTCGTCGCTGCTGCGTCGACCGCTGGAATGCTGCCGGCGTTGGGGGGCGGCGTCGGTAGTTCCTGACACAGAAGGGTTCGCCGGACCAGCAGGCCGCGGCGAATCGGCGACGTCTGATCCGAGTGGGCATAGCTCGAAAGCACGCTGCCATGTCCCAGAAGCCCGCGGCGCTGATCCGACCCATACGAGCGCCGCACCAGCGTGCTGCCCGTCGCGCCCGCAAGGCCGTACAGCTTGGCCAAGGACTCGTTGAGGAAGCTGTAGTCGGCCGTAAACAGCTCGCCCAGCGTGCCACTGCCGTCGAAGACGACGTGACGGACAAAGCGCCGCGTCTCTTCGGCGAGATCCTGGCGCAAGGCCGGCGTCCAGGCGGGGAACTGATCAGCGCGTTTGTCGGCGGTGAACACGCGCTCGACGCCCAGCCACTGCAGCGCAAACTCGCCCATTGGCTCGCGAGCCCGCACATCGCCCAGCAAGCGCCGCGCTTGTTTTTCGATGCCGGCGCTCGTCGCTAGCTCGCCGCGCTCGGCGGCCGCGAACAGATCAGCGTCGGGCATCGTGCCCCAATACAGATACGAAAGCGCGCTCGCCAGTTCGTATGCCGTCAAGCGATAGCGCCCGTCGGGCCGCGCTTCGCCAAGCTCGCTGCGATACAGGAAATGAGGCGACTGCAGCAGCGCAGCGATGACCTGGGTGATGCCCAGCTCAAAGCGCGCGGCCGATGCCGCCAGCGCTTGATAGCGGGTCCGCTCAGACGGAAGAAGCGGCCGACGAAACGCGCGCAGACCAAAGCTGCGCACAAACTGTTCCGTGCATGCGGCGCGGTTTCCGCCCGATCCATCGCAGGGCACAAGCGGCGCTACATCCGCGGCCACCGCCGTCGCAATCGTCATCGCAGCGCGGCGGTATTCCTCAGCGTGTACCGGGCTGACCACGCGCGCCTCGGTGTGATCGTCAAACGGAAAGCCATCGGGCCGTGCGTCTGGGGGCAAGCTGGCCGCCACATCCACCGTCGGTGGCGGCGGTGCCACGGGCTTGCAGCTCACGCTGATCAGCGAATTCTGTCCGCCGAAGCCATCGGGCACGCGGTTGGGATTTTCCGGGTCGGGAATCCAGTCTTTTTCGTCGATGACAAACTTGTACTGATAGCTGCCAACAGGCAGGGCGCGGCGCAGCCGAAAGGCGCCTGCCGCCGAGTCAAACGCCAGCGGCCAGCCACCGGCTGCGATCGTGCCCGGCCAGCCGTTCATGCTGCCCGCCAGGTGGACGGTCTTGGGCATGCCCGTCGTCGGCTTGAAGCGAAACTCGGGCATGGGGCAGCGGCTGTCGTCCCAGCCAAACAGCGCGCTGATCGTGCTGCGGTACTCGCGCCGCGACAGCAGTCGCAAGCGCCGCGGTCCCGCCCCGTTGCCGTCGCAGACTGGCTGCGCCTTCGGGAAGCCGGCCAAGATGAAGCGCGCGATGTCGCGGGCGCAGGCGCCACGGCACTGCTCGGGACGGCCGACCGGCATGCGCTGATCGATGATCGAGGTCAGCTCGGCCTCGCCACGCGAAAAGCCGGCCAGAACCGGCCCGGATCCGCCCTGTCCTTGGTGGCCGTGGCAGACCGCGCACAGCTCGCCGTACAGCGCCGCGCCGCGCGCCAGCGTGTTGGCATCGGCCGGGTCTTTGGGATCTCTGCCATCACCGGCCCCAGGGCTGGCGCAGCCGACCCAGCCCAGCACCACCGCCAGCACCACGCCCGCAAGGCTCTGCATCCACATCCAGCGCCTCTGCGACTGCCACCCTTCGGCTGCTGCCTCGCGCTTCGTTCGGTGCCGTCTCATGGCTGCGCATCGAAGCACAGGCCGATCGAACCAGACAACGAAAAATCCCGTCGGCTCTAGCACAAGCGAGCCCAGCCACCGCGGAGCTGTACGTCCGCCCTGCCTTTTGAGTACCGTGGCTGCGCCGTGCCTGACTTTGGCGTGTACATCCACTTTCCGTACTGCGTGCAGCGCTGCCCATACTGCGACTTCACCATCGCCGTGCGCCGCACCATTCGTCACGATCGCTACCAACTGGCCGTCGAGAACGAGCTTGCGCACAAGGCTCCCGCGTTTGCCTCGCGGCGGGCAGTTTCGGTCTATTTCGGTGGCGGTACTCCGTCGCTGTGGCGGCCAGACTGCATCGCGCACGTGCTGCAGGCGACCCTGGCCCGGTTTCCGCCGCCCGAGGGTGTCGAGCCGGAAGTGACCGTCGAGTGTGACCCGGCCGAGCTAAGCCCGCTGCGCTCTGGAAGCGCCGCCCAAGCCCGGCTGCAGGCGCTGCGCCAAGCCGGCGTCAATCGACTGTCGTTGGGCGCACAGTCGTTTTCCCCCCGTCACTTGCAGGCGCTGGGCCGACGACACAGCCCAGAAGACATCTACGCCGCGGTGCTGGGCGCGCGGCAAGCGGGCTTTCGCAATCTATCAATTGATTTGATGGTTGGTTTGCTTAATCAATCAACTTCTGAGCTGGATGCCGATCTTCACGCGCTGCTCTCGACGAAGCCCGAGCATGTCTCGCTGTACCTGTTGACCGTCGAGCCGCGCACGCCGCTTGCTTCGGCCATTCGCCGTGGCGCCGCCCCACAGGTCGATCCCGAGGTGCAAGCCGACGCCTACGAGCGCGTGCGACAGCGTCTGACCGAGGCTGGCTTTGTTCACTACGAGATCTCGAACTTTGCCCGCCGCGATGCCACGCGCGATCTGCGCGCCCGCCACAACCGACTGTACTGGACGGGCGGCGAGTACCTGGGCCTCGGCGTTGGGGCGCACTCGTTCCGCCGCAGCCCGGCCCGCCGCGATGAACACCCCGCCGGCCGAGGTCAGCGCTTCGCCAATGCGCGCGGTATCGACGCGTACCTGGCGCTGTGGGCCGCTGCTTCCGCCACAAGCGCAGAGCTGGCCAGCGAGCTAGCCGCGGACACGGACGCAGGCACACCCAACACCGCCGACGTCGCGAAGGCCACCACACGCGCGTCTCTGCCGCTCTTGAATTCGCGGGCCGCAGAGTCTGACTGGGTATCGGTCGATCGCGCGGCCGCCGATCTGGCCTTCCCCGGTCTGTCGCTGTTTGAAGATCGCGACGGCGAGGCCCTGTGTCGCGAGGCGATGTGGCTCGCGCTGCGTCGCGTCGAAGGCATCGTGCCCAGCGAGTTTCAGGCCGAGTACGGCATCGACCCCTGCCAGGCCTTCGCTGACATCCTCGCGGAGCAGCGGCAGCAGGGACTTCTGGCCGCGGACCTGCCGCTGCGCTTGACCCCCGCTGGCTTGCTGCTCGCCGACGAAGTGGGCGCGGCCTTTTTGTAGTCGCGCGCCTGCCCCAGTGCCCCGTCGGCCTGCGACGCTTCACCGCGAGCGCGGCACATCAAGAAGCCGGCGGGGCATCGCTCGGCTTGGCGGGAGCCTCGACGAGATCCCGGCTGGGGCTCGATGGCGCTGGGGCCGCCGCTGCGTCCTTGCCACGTTCGCCCCCCAGCCCGCGCAGCGTGGCGACGATCGAGTCGCGCGTGGCCTCGGCCCCAAAGCCCCACAAAAGCAGCGTCAGATAGTCGGTAAACGGGTCCGCGCCAAACGTGAACTTCTTGCCATAGACCTCGTTCAGGCCCGTTCCCGCCAGCACCACCAACAGCATTCCGTAACTGGCGTACAGGAAGAACTGCAGTCGCTGCGCTGCGCGCTTGGGCGCCTCGCGCGACGACACCAGGCCATACACGGCAGGGACCGGCTCGATCGGCGAGGCACCCGGCTCGCCCGCAACCGCGGCCTTGTGCAGGATGCCGGGGGACGTGGCGGGCACATCGTCGGGTCCCTCGCCGGCTGTCGCGGCAAGCTCGGCTTGCAGCGCCGCGATCGCAGCGTCGGCATCCTTGCAGACCAGGGCAAGTGCCTCCAGCGCAGGCGGCTTGCCGTCGGTGCGGCTGCGCAGATCGGCGAGTGTGTCCGACCAGCGCGGCGCCGTTCCCGGCTGCTTGATCTGCTGTTCCAAGGCGAGCAGCCGACTGCTGGCGCGGCCGTGCGCGGACAGCAGCTCCACCACCTGCTGCGCAGCCTGGGCCAAGGCCTGCGGGCTCGCTTGGCTCGGTGCTCCCGCGAACAGCTCATCGACCTGGGCCAGCAGGCTCTTGCGCACGACGCTGCCGACGGGGGCGGACTCGTGAATGCGCTCGTGCAAGCGAGCCAAGTACGAGAGCTGCTTGGCCCACTCGGTGCGCGCCGAGCTGAAGCGACGAAACAGCTCGTCCGCCTGCGCCAGCTGACCGCGCGCCGTTTCCAGCTGCTCGGCCTGCAGCGACAGCTCGACCTGCAGCAAAAGGACATCGAGCTGCGCGCGAAACGGATGCGCCGGCAGCGAGCGCTTGCTATCGGACAGTCCCGTGATTCCTTTTTCCTCGCTGGAATTCATTCCCGAACGATTCCGATTTTCATCGTCGGATGAGACAAAAAAGGAATCACGCAACAAAGGGTCCTGCTGCAGGTACGAGCGCAGAAAACCCAGCCGCATCAGCAAAAGGTCGCGTGGCCGCCCGTGCGCTCGATACATCGAAAGTCCGACGCCCACCAAGATCCCGGCCACCAGGACCAAGAGCGGCAGCCAGGGCCGATGGCGAATCTGGATCTTGACCGGCGCCTTCAGCGCGCCATCGGCATGCACAAACACCAACGTGCCGCTGTATTCCCCGGCCGGCAGGTTGCCCAGATCGATATGCAGCGGATATTCCCAAAGCAGGCTGCCCGTACCCTGGGTGGCATCCGATCGCGTAAGCCGCATCGCAGGCAAAGACAGCGCCTGCGGCTGCGTGTCGATCACCAGATCGCTCGGCTCGACCGCGACGGCCGACACATCGGGCGACGTCCGAACACGCAGCGTGCGCTGGATCGTGCCCCCGCTCTCGGCTCGAATCAGAAGCTCGCTCGGCTCTAGCTCGACGCGGGCGGCGTGTGCAGACAGCGCATGGAACAGAACCAACAACCCGGCAAGGCAGAGACCATGGACGCGCACGCAGACTCCTTTTTTATCGGGTCGCGCGCCTGTCTTGGGTTCTGGCCCTGGCCCTGGCTCTGGCTCTGGCTCTGGCTCTGGCCCTAGAGCGAAACAGAGACCACGCGACGCAACATCCCGAGGTGGGATCGTATCACGCAAGTCTTCCTGCGAGCCGCCTGCAGCCGGGGCGGATCGGCCATTTCCTGCGGTCGCTCGCGCGCAGTTACGGCAGCGTCACGGTGACGCGCACGTCGTTTGCCCCGCTTGCCGGCAGCTTGATCCACAGCAGGCTGCGTTCCACGTGCAGCGCGTACCCCGATCCCTGACTGCGTAGCTCAGCCCGACTTGCCGCGGCGAGCAGCCCCTGCCCATTTGCCGACACCGCGCTGGGTCTGCCGTCGAGCCGCACCAGCAAGTACAGCGGACGCGGGGCGCGACTCAGCGTGATGTCGATGCGATGGCCACTGTGCTGCGCGGTGATCTGCGTGGGCTGTTCGTCGTGGTCGGTCAGCGCGAACGCCGTCTGCCGCGGGCCGGGGAACAGCAGCACGCTCAGCCGGTCTGCGCTGTCGACATCGCCCAGGTCCGTGCTGTTGTCGCGGACTTCCAGCGGCACGATCGCGCCTTCGCGCAGAAACAGCGGCAGCCGCTGCGTGCTGCGCGCTTCATAGTCTTTCACCGTCGAGCCGCCGGCATACACGGTGGACAGGGCAAAGAAGTCGGCCCAGCGCGTCCCCGCCGGCAGCGTGACGTCACGCACCCCCGCAGCGTCGAGGATGGGTGCCACCAGCAGCGCCTCGCCGACCAGAAAGCGGAAGTCGCCGGCCCAGCTTTTTGCATCGCCCTGCGGAAACAGGATGGCTTGCCCGCGCGGCTGTGCCGCATTCGCCAGGCTGTAAAAGAACGGCACAAGCTGCTCGTGCAGCTTGGCAAAGAAGCGATACGCGCCCACGGTCTCGTCGACGCGCGTCGGCGCTGGCACAGTCCACGGAGCCAGATTGGCGCGGCCGTGAAGCTGCATAAACGGCGTCAAGGCAGCGACTGCGGTCCAGCGCAGAAAGGCATCGGGGTCGAACGGAATCTGCGGCCCGGTCGGCATGACATCATCGACATCCAGATAGCCGCCGACGTCGGATCCCAGCACCGCATAGCCGGCCTGCGCCGACACAAACAGGTGCTGCAGCGCGTCGGCCAGCCCGATGAAGTCGCGTCGGTTGTCGCCCATCCAGGCAACGGGCGCGTGTTCCTTCTTGGCAAAGAAGCGGCCCGCAAACTGATACGACGCGTCGTAGGCGCGAACCATCGTCACGAACTCGGGCCCGCGCCGCTTGACGCCATAGGCCAGAAAGTCGCGGTAGTACTCTTCGGAATACGCTTGCAGCGGCAGGTCGCCGACGGCAGTTCGCACCGGGCTCGTCGGGTCCTCGGTGATGTAGCTCTCGCCGAAGTCTAGCTTCCAGCCGTCGATGCCCTGATCGAGGACCGAGTCCTGCAAGCGGTGCCAGAACGCGCGAGCCGCCGGGTTGAAAAAGTCGATCGCCGCGCCCTGCCCTTTCCACCAGACAAAGGTGTCACCGTCGTTGACGAACAGGCCGCAGTCCTTGGCCGATTGAAAGTGCGGCGACGGCCCGGCATAGCGATCCCCGCCCGGCTCCAGATCAAACGACGAGGCATTGATGATCGGCGTGATCCACAGGACGACGCGCACGCCGCGCGCGTGCAGATCGGACACCAGCTTGCCAAAGCCGGGATAGCGGCTGGGGCTCGGCGCAAACGTGTTGTAGTTGGTCTCCCACGGGCTATCGAGCACCACCGCACCGACGGGAATATCGCGCGAGCGAAAGCCCTCGACAAAGGCATAGGTGTCCTGCGTGTCCGAGATGTCCTTGGAGATCCACGGCAGAAACGCCCAGCGCGGCGTGTGCAAAGGCGGCGTCGCAAGCGGCGCCTCCTGCGCGCTGCACGGCCCATCGGGAAGTTCACCGGCCGACTCTGGCGCGGCGCAGGCCGCAAGCCCCCACAGCGAAAACAGCGACGACAGAGTCGTTCCGCAGCGGGCCCGACGACCCGCCCCACAAAGCAGCGACACACGCATCGACATGGCGCGCAGTATCGCCACGCGCGGGCACGCAGACAAGCTCGGCCGCGAGGGTGTTGGCGGCATCAAGCACTGATTCAAACATAGGTAAATAAAATTTATTGCATTTATTAATGCATTCTGCATTATCAAGAATCATTGATATATATTTCAGTTTTTATTGTCCATCGCCGCAACAAGATTGGTTAGCGCAGCGGTTTGTGCGGCATCGCTGGATCGCTTGCTTCACGCGTTTCCAGGCGAGCGACGAGGGCTTCGACGATGGCCAGCCAGGCGGCATCGCGATCGCTGTGCCGCGTGATCGGGCGGCCGTCGTCGGGCAGGCTCTTGATGCCGCGCACCGCCGAGTCGCCGACGCTGCAGGCGCGCAAGAGCACCGGCACCACCAGGCACTCACCACGCGCCCGGCGAGCCAGAGCGGGCTCTAGCTCGCGCTCGACGCGACCGGGCTGCGCAAAATAGTCCGCGCTAAGCAGCGGCACCACCAGCCGCACTTCCTGCAGGCGATCGCGCGTCTCGGCGTCTTCGTCCTGCCCTGGCCGCAGCAACGCACGACCGTGAACACGCACCTTGCCCCGACGCTCGGCCAGCACCAGGTGCGACCGAAGCTGATCAAAGAATGTGCTGTCTGCCTCGGCATAGCTGACAAACAGAAGCGGCGCCGGAGCGATCAAGTCCTGCCACAGATCGCGGCGTGCGTCGCTGCGCAGGGATGGCCGCTGCACATCAGGCAGATCGACGCCATCCAGAAGTGCCTTGGCGGGCAGAAGCTTTACGTCGTCGGCAAACTCGACCTGCACCAGCGGCTGTGGCGACGACTCGATCTTGCGCAGCAGGCGATAGGGCACCGGCCGCAGCGCACCCGGCACCGGCACCTGCTCTTCCACGGCAAGCTGCTCATAGCTGCGGTGGATGCGCTCGAAGTGCTCGCGAATGATGGCCAAAAGCTCGCGCCGCACGTCGCTGCGCGGGCCCATGACGCGCACCGCGATCGTCCGCGCCTGCATGTTCGCCTGCACCAGCGCGCGACAGCCGGCGCGCTTGAGCACGACGCCACGGCGCCAGGTGTTTTCCGGCTCGCGATGGATATAGGTCTCGACGATGAAGCGCGGCAGCAGGCCCTCGGGCAGCGCCGATGTGTAGTGGTACTGGAAGCTCAGCGCCTGCCTCTCGGGAAAGGCGGCGTCCAGATCCGGTGACTCGATCGACAGCAGATCGGGGATCAGGTAGCGACCGCCGCGCTCGTCGAGCGGCAGGCACAACAGAAACTTGCGCATCAGCGCCAACAGAAACGGATGCAGCGCGCTGGGATAGCTGGCCGCGTCGTCGCCATCCAGCACCTGCGCAAAGCTGGCCAGCGTGATCTCGCCGCGCTGCGCTTGCACCGCCGGAGCATTCAACACCTTGTAGATCGCGTGCGTCGCCCACAGCGGGTTCAGTACGCCGCAGCCGGCCAGCGCCGGATCCGTGCGATACGACAGCATGATCCCCAGCACATGCAGGTACTCGGCCAGCGCCTGCTGATCGTCGAGCGCGCCAACGCCGCGCTCGGCCGCGAAGCGACAGAAGTCGACGAACGACAGCCAGTTCCTCTTTTCCATAGGAAGCTCGTCTTTGACGCGCCGCCAGGCCGCCGGCCACTGCGCCGCAAGGCCCGGCAGACGCTGCGCCGCATCCAGAATCTCGTCGTACAGCATGGCGATGCCGTCGTTTGTGGTGCTGTCGGTCTCGATGAACACCAAGTCGCTGCCATAGGCGCGGCGCAGATCCTGGCGGCTGACCTCAAAGCGACACTCGCCCCAGCGATGCAGAAGCACGATCACAGGCGCATCGCCAGCAAACGAGCGCACCAAGGACAGCCAGTAGTGCGCGTCGCGCTCAGCCTGGCCATCGCGCCCCGACAGCAGCACCAGGTACACCGCCCGCTCCGTCATAAAAAAGCGATGCGTCCCGTGCAGGATCTCCTGCCCGCCAAAGTCCCAGACCCGCGCCGTCAAGCGCTGCTCAGGTGGCCCAAGGCCCCAAAACGTAATCTGCACACCGGGCGTCTTGTGAAATTCCCTAAACTCCCCGGTTGCAAGCTTATGCACCAATGATGTCTTCCCCACACCACCGCGACCAACTAACATTAACTTAAATTCATTGAGGGATTGTTCTGCTGCCCGGTGCACTCGAAAGTAATAATCGAGAATTGCCTTAGCGTTTCTGCTTCTCAGCAACTCTCCCGGTATCCCAAGTTTCGAACCGTCACCCAATTCCAATAACTGAAGTTCGTTCAATTGACACAATTCCACGGGAAGTGCGCGAATATCGCAATTAACGAAGACCAATCTAGTCATATGCGAAAATTCGCCCAACCAATGCGGCACGTCCCCTGCAAGACCGGATAGGGTTAGCGTCAACAGTCGTTGCCAGTATCGAACCTGGTAGGGGATATCAAGATCGCACCTAAAAATATATGCATCAATAACCGAATCAAGTTTCATCACATCATGAACAGAACAGGCGCGTAGGCATCGAGCGTCTATAGAAATTTGCCGCATGCGCTTCGATACATTAAATCCAGGCGGAAATTTATCAATATAAATCCCATGCATAAAAAGCTGACCTATCAATCTAAAATCGCTAAACCATTCTGGTAATTCTCGAATCGGACAATTGGAAATATCAAGATTTAGTAAACCTGCCAGGCCAAGCATGCTCTCTGGAAGCTCTGGCATCTTAAGCCCAGACAGATCGAGATGCACGCTCCGCCGCCTTCGACACTCCTCAATCCGCTCTTCGGCCATGGCGAACGCCCGCCGCTGTTTCTCTGTCCACAACGTCATGTCCGGCATGCGACACAGCCTCTCGGGGAAGGCGTGGCTGCGTCAAGGGGGCTGGCGGGTGGAGATGCAGCGGGATGGGCGGGCCGGGGAGGGATGGGTTAGGCGGCGCGGGCGGTGGCGGGTGTGGTCATGGACTGCACGAGCTGGATCAGCTTGGCGGGGTTGCAGCGGCGCAGCAGGATGTGGCGCGTGCCCTGCTCGCTGGCCAGGCGGCGGGCGGTGATGACGGCGTTGTGGCTGTTTACATCGGTGACGATGAACAAAAGATCAACGCGCTGGATCAGGCTGGTCAGGCCCTGGGCGCGGCGGCCCACCATGTCGCCCGCGTGAAACTCCAGGTCAAAGCCAGCGGCGGCAGCAGCGCGGACGAACAGGCCTTCGGATCGATGCAGCCCGCCGATCAGGCCGACGCGCAGACGAGGTCGGGTTGGAAGAGACAGCGCACGAGGGGAAGGCGATGACGTGGCCATGGGGGCTCCAAGCGGCGACTGGCGCCAGCGTCCGTGATTCGTTTCAACAGACACTTGTTCAATATAACGGACGCCGTTCAATCGCAAGGCAGTGAGCAGGCAAAAAACCAACGAGTCGGCAAGCGCAGCGACGCGAGGCCGCGATGTTTCGCGTCTAGGCGGGCGCGGCGGCATCTGGCAGACTCGGGCCATGACACGCAGAAAGTCGTCTGTTCCCGTCGCCAACCGACGCAGCGCGGAAAAAAAGCGCGCCTCGCGCGCCGCCTCGCCAGCCCATCGCCCAGCGACCCGCCGACCCCGCGCGTCCGCAGCCACCAAAGACATGCCGAGCCACGCGGGCGCCGGCAGCGGCGAGGCCAGCGATGACAAGAAGCAAACTGCAGGCAGCCCGGATGTCGGGGTCAACCTGCGGCTCTTGCGGCAGGATCGCGGCCTGACGCTGCAGGATCTGGCCGCGCGCAGCGGCGTCAGCAAGGCGATGCTGAACCAGATCGAGGCGGGCAAAAGCTCGCCCAGTATTGCCCTGGCCTGGAAGATCGCGAACGGCCTGGGGGTGCCGTTTGGCGCGCTGTTGGGCGAGGCCATGCCTGGCGACTTTCTGGTGCATCCGCGCGCTCAGGTGCAGGTGCTGTATTCCGAGGACCATCGCCTGTGTACGCGGGCGCTGTTCCCCCCCGGCGATGCTCGCGCGGCAGAGCTTTACGAGCTTGCGCTAGAGCCAGGCGCCGTCGAAAACGCGCAGAGCCACCTGCCCGGCACGCGCGAGCAGATCTATGTCACGGCAGGTCAGCTAACGGTCGAGACGGCCGAGAATCGGGCCGAGCTTGCGGCGGGGGACGTCTTGTTTTTCTGCGCCGACCGGCCGCATCGCTATCACAACCCCGGACGCGGCACGTCGCGCTTCGTCTTGGTCATGCTGTATCCGACGTCGCGGCGCCGGCCGTCTTAAGAAACAGACGGCGTCTGTTTCAGCAAACGATGGCTGTTTAAGCAGACGGCGTCTGATGGACGCCCGTGTGATGGGCTGGCTGGCGCGGGATCTACCAGACGGCGCAGCGGTTCTTCTGCACCATCTTGTCGGTGGGCTGGCACTTAAAGGCCGCCGCAAATTCCGGAAGGTTGCTCAGCGTGCCATTGACGCGAAACTCGGGAGGCGAGTGCGGGTCGAGGGTAGCGAGCAAACGCGCGAACTCGGGCCGCCGCTTGTCACACCACGACTGCGCAGCGTTGAGGAAAAAGATCTGGTCCTCGGTGAACGCAGCGCCAGGGGGCAGCTTTTCCGGCTTGGCTTTGTTGGCCAGCTTCAGCGCGTGATAGGCCAGCTTCAGCCCACCGAGATCCGCGATGTTTTCGCCAAGCGTGAGCTTGCCGTCGAGATGAACGTTCTCGCCGGGGATCGGCGTGTAGCCGTTGTACTGCTCGACCAAGCAAGCGGCGCGGCGATCGAACTCGGTCCCGACCTTTTCCGTCCACCACTCTTTCATGTTGCCCTGCGCGTCGAAGCGGCGACCTTCGTCATCGAAACCGTGCGTGACTTCATGGCCCATGACCATGCCGATGCCGCCATAGTTCGCGGCGCGCACAGCCCCGCGCTGGAACATCGGCGGCTGCAAGATGCCGGCCGGAAAGACGATCTCGTTGAGCAGCGGCTCGTAATAGGCGTTGACCGTCTGCGCCGTCATCAACCACTCGCTGCGATCGAGCGGCTTGCCGATCTTTGAAAGGTCGCGGCGATGCTCAAAGGTGTCGGCTGCGATGGCGTTCTTTAAGTACGAGTCGGCGGTGATGGTGAGCGCGCTGTAGTCACGCGCCTTGTCGGGATACCCGATCTTGTTGGTGATGGCTTTGAGCTTGGCCAAGGCCGCCTGCCGGGTCGCATCGTCCATCCAGTTCGAGCTGTCGATGGACTGCTTCATGGCGGTCTCGATGTTGCTGATCAGCTCAAGCGCTTGCGCCTTGCCATCGGCGCCGAAGGTCTTCTGTACAAAGGCGGTTCCCAGCGACTCGCCAAGCGCCGAGTCTGTGGCTCCGATGCAGCGCTTCCAGCGCGGCAGGATCTGTGCCGTGCCGGTCAGGCGCTGCGAATAGAAGCGGAAGTGCTCGTCGACAAATGCCTTGCTTAAGCGACCGGCGACGCTGTGAACCAGGTGCCAGCGCAGATAGCTCTTGAGGTTTTCGATCGGCTGCTCGGCGAGCACTTTGTTGAGCCCTTCCAAGAAGCCGGGGACCATGACGTTGATCTCGCGCAAGCCGCCAAAGCCAGAGTGCGTAAGGTAGGCCTGCCACGGGAAGCGCGGCGCCAGCTTCTGCGTGCCTTCGAGCTCGATCCGGTGATAGAGCTTGCGCGGATCGCGGCGCTCGATACGCGACATCGACGCGGTAGCCAAGAGCTTTTCCACGTTGTACGCGGTCTGCGCTTGCGCTTTGGCTTGGGCCGCAGGCAGTCCGGCCAGCGTCAGTATGCGCTCGATATGCGCCAGATACTCTTTCTGCGTCTCGACGGACTTGGCGTCGGTCTTCAGGTAATAGTCGCGGTCGGGCAAGCCCAGGCCCGCTTGATCCAGACCGGCGATGACGCGCGTCGCATCCTTGAAGTCCTGTGTCGACGAAAAGCCAAAGAACGGATGACCAAAGCCCAGGTGCTGACGCGCCGTTTCGCGCGCGACGTCGTCGAGTGTCTTGATTCCATCGATGGGCGTTAGCTGCTCGGCTAGCTCTGCTTGCGCGGTCTGCTCGATGCGCGACTCGTTCATGCACGCGGAATAGAAGTCGGCCAGCTTCTTTGCATCCGCGGCGGACAAGCCGCTGTCGGCTGTCGGCTTTTCCAGAAGCTCGCGCAGAGTGTTTTGATTGCGCTCGTTGATCTCGGAAGAGCCGCGGCTCCACGACGGGCGATCAGCGGGGATCTCGGTCTTGCTCAGCCAGCCGCCGCAGGCATAGCGGAAGAAGTCGTCACATGGCTTCACACTGCGATCGAGGATCGAGGGATCAATGCCCAGGTTGACGGCCGTGCCAGGCTTGGCCTTAGCGGCAGCCGGCTTGCCGGGCAGCGCTTCGGCCAAGGGCGCAGGCGGCACCAAGGCACCGGCCAACATGCCCAGACCCAGGGCGGTCGGCGCGGTCACAAAGATCCAGCGCCGCTGTGGTCCATTCCGTCGGTGAGCTTGGCCATTTGCATCGTCATGGGAGGGATGATCAACAGGCTGCGTTCTCGGATGTGTGCTGAGCATGGCGGCCTTATATCACGGCGACGGATTGGAACAGCACGGGCTCGGGGACCACCCTGCTGGACCCTGTTTGCACGCTGTCCCGCTCGGCAGTGGGGCTGGCTTCGTTTCGACGTAGCCGACGCACCGGACGACGGAGTGTGCGTGATATGATGGCGACGGAGACTTCTCTTTGCCGCCCCTGCCCCGCTTCCATATCGATGCGATCCGCCACGAGATCAGCGAGACCAAACCTTGGGCCGGTGCCGCGTGGCTGGAGGACAGCTGGGCCGCCCCGGAAGCCTTTCAGCAAGCGCTGATCGACTATCACGCGGCGCTCTATGCACCGCACGCCAAGAGCGGCACAGCGGGCATCGACTTCTATCACGACGCGGTGCTGCGCTTTTCCATGACCGAGCGCATCGCGCTGCGCTGGCTGGTGCGGCTCAGCGACGGTCAACAGCTCGTGCGAAGCTTGAGCTATGCCGAGCTGCATGAGCGCGCGTCGCTGTTGGCCACCCAGCTTCGCGAGCGCGGGCACAAGCCGGGCGATGTGCTGTGTATTCTTTTGCCTCCGTCGGATTGGCTGCTGGTCGGGCTGTTCGCGGCACTGCGCATAGGTGCCACCGTCAGCCTGGTTCCACCGCGCGGACAGCAGTATGTGGCCCGCCGCATCCATGCACTGAAGCCCGCGTGCATCCTCACCGAGCGGCTGTACAGCACGCTGTGTCCATCGACTGCGCCTACGCCATTTCTCGTCGGAGCGAAGGAAGAAGAAGCGCTGCGGCGCAGCTTGCCCGACGATCGCAGCCACACGTATGCACCGGCTGCGGCAGCGTTCCTGGTGCCTTCGCCTCTGCGCGACCCACCGTCGCATCCTGTGCCGTTGTCCGCGCAGGTGGCGTACACGCGAGCGCTGCACGATGCCTTGCTGGTGTTCGGTCTGCGTCCAGGCGATGGATTGTGCGCGCCGCTGCCCGACTTCGATCCGGCGCAGCATGCTCCAGCCTTGATCCTGTCGGTGCTTCTGGCCGGTGGCACCTGGGTCGTTTGCGATGCGGCGGCCCTCGCCAAAGACCCATCGCTGCTGCCGCGCCTGGGAGTGAACTGCCTGGGGATAAGCCGCGGTCTGCGCGATGGGCTGCGCAAGCTCAGCACCGCAGCGTGTGTGCCGCTTTCGCGCTTGCATCGCTGGTTTCGCAGCGCGCTCGATCCACTGGATGTCGCAGCGTGGCGCGATCTGGACCAGCGCTGTGGTCTGGCGCAGGTGCCGCGCCTGCAGCTTGTCTATGAGGCTGCGCAGGGCGGTGCGCTGCTGGTTTCGTCGCACTACAAAGGCGATGCCTCGCTGTGTCTGTGGCCGGTGGCAGGCTGTGCTTGGAAGCTTGCGCCCGTCGATGTCCTTGGAAGCACGCAGGCGGCTCCAGGGCAAAGCGGGCTGTTTCTGCCCGCCGGGATGAAGAAAGACCATGCCTTTGTGATCCTCGCCAAGGCCAGTCCTTCCGTCGGGGATGGCTACCTTATGGCCGGCTTTGTCAGCCCGCGCCGCGGTGGCCAGGTCTATCCACAGGCCGAAGTTTCCCAGGCGATCGCCGCGCTGCCCGGCGTGGCAGGCGTATCGGGCCTGGCAGTTCCCGAAAGCGCCGAGCCGCTGCGCTGGTCTTTCGTCCTGTTGATCTTCCTGGGCGGCTCGCCGCAAGAGCCCGGCCTGCGATCGCAGATCGAGCAGCAGATCACGTTTGCTCTGGGCAGCGATTACCAGCCCGATCACGTCGAGATCTTTCCGCTGTTCCCTAGGCGTCTGGGTCCTCCTGACATGCCGTTTTTGCAGCGGCCACTGGATCAGGCGTGGTGTCGCAGCAGCTATGTCATGGGGGCGCTGCAGAAACGGTCGCAGCGTCGCAGCGTACAGCTTCTGACAGCGCTGCGTGAGTCCGTGCTGCACCTGCCCAATGCTCCGGTGGCTGCTGCCGATGATTCAGCCAGCCCCAAACCGTAGAGCCACCTCTTTGCCCCTCGGGAGTTCCACATGGGTGTCTTGGTGACGATGAACGCGATGGCGATGTGTAGCTTCGGCGTCGCGCCTTGTTCGCTGCTCGTCCTGCCGACGAATCGCGTGCTGGTCGACATGCCCGCCGCCAACATCATGGACAGCAAGCCCATCGTCAATCTGCCGACGTTTGGCATGTGTTCATCGCTGGCCAATCCGACGGTGGCCTCAGCCACTGCAGCCGCGCTGGGTGTGCTGACTCCGATGCCGTGCGTGCCGGCCACTGCCGCACCGTGGATCCCCACGAAGCCCACTGTGTTGATCGGCAACATGCCGGTCGTCGATAACACCGCGACGGCGATATGCAGCTATGGCGGCTGCATCACGATTACCTATCCCGGCCAAGTCAAGGTGATGGTCTGATGGCGCAAGCTACGAATGAGAACACGGGTGATCCTCCGCCGCTGTCACCGGACTGGCTGCTGCAGCCGCTGACTGCGCGCAGTGAAAGCAGCAGCGATCTGGATCTCACCGATAGCCGCTTTACTGCGATGCTGGATCTGGTCACGCGAGGCGACTATGTGACGGCTGGCAGACGAGCCCAACAGGCGCTGCACGACGGCCTGATGGACGTGCGGGTGCTGGGCTATTACCTGTACGGTTGCTTCGTCGAAAAAGGGCTGGCTGGGCTGCCGCTTCTGTACCGCATTCTGGCGCAGACCTTGGGACCCAATATGGCCGCGCTGGGCCCGCGCGAAAAGCGCGAGATCCACGTCGAAAACACGCTGCAGTGGATGTTCGCGGCGATGCTGCGCAACGTCGAACATCACGCGCGCAGCCAAGATGCGACGTGGACGCAGTGGATGGACAACGCGACACGCCCAGCGATCGATGAAGCGCTCGATCTTGCAGCAACGCTGCAGCCGCTGATCGCGCAGCACTCGGCCAAGTCGCGGGCCGCGATGCGCTTTCAGAGCCTCGATGCCTGGGTGCGCGGACTCGAACGGCCGCAGCCCGCTGCGCCCCCAAGTCCAAACAAGGTCGACGCCCCGCCTGCCGGCAGCGACGCAGCAGGCGACAAAGGCAAGAGCGGAAAGAGACCCAGCAAAAAGGACGCGGCCCGCACTGCGCGCGAGCGAGCGGAAGCTGCCAAGCGCTATGGCCTGTCCTTTGACTTCGGCGACGGCAAGGTGGTGGCCTCGCGACCTGCTTCCCTGGTGGCAGACAGCGACGACGACGACGACGACGACGACGACGACGACGACAGGGATGATGATGTGCAGGCGGACGCCGCTTTGAGGGAACGCGACGAGGACGACGATCGCGAAAACGATCTCGATGCGGGCGATGAGGCTGAGGATCAGATCGGCGCGCGTGCCCCACGCGCGGCAGAGGAAGACCCGGACTTTGACTGGGACGACGACCGTAGTACGACGCCTGCGCACGACGACGGGGGCCCAGCTTCTTCTGCCCTTGCGCGGCGTCCTGTGGAATTGGATCCCGACGACGACGATGACGATGACGATGAGGAGGGGTCAAGCCATGGCGCAGCCGCAGCAGGGCGTCCCCTGCGCGGTGTTCATCCACTGCGCACAGGCGATATGGCACAGGCTCCACGAGCTGGACGCGAGGCGCGATCGAACACAGAGCCTCGCGTCACACGCAGCCAAGACGCCGATGCCGTCGAGGGCTCGCAGGAATGGCAGAGTCTGCTTTTGCGCCTGCGCAGCTTTGAGAGCCTGCTGGCAAGCGGCGATTACATGAAAGCCGCGGTGCTGGCCCACGACATCCAGCAAGCCATCGCCACCTTTGACCCCGTGCGCTATTTCCCGTCGGTGTTCTCAGGATTTTTGGCCGCGTTCAGCACGCACATGCACCCGCTTGAGGCCTGCCTAAAAGAGAGCGGATCGGTGCAGTTCAAAGTCCTTCAGAAGCTGTTCCAAGTCGCGCCGGAAGAGTTCATGCGTCGTCGCTGAGTGCAGGAAACACGCGCCTGTCTAGCGGGGCTCATGCTCCGGCTCGACGTGGCCGGATCGCGGCGATTTCGCGCGCAGTGCAGCCAGATAATCGGCCACATCCGCAGGCAGCGGGCTGACAAAGTCCAGCAAGGCTCCGCTGCGGGGATGGCGCAGCGACAGCCGTGTCGCGTGCAGGCACAGGCGCGGCGGCGGCGGCAAGAGCAACGGCGTCCGCACGCCATGCAGCCGGTCCCCGAGCACAGGCGTGCCCACGTGGCGCGCGTGCAGGCGAATCTGGTGCGTGCGCCCGGTATCCAAGCGACACTTCACCAGCGTCACGGTCACCGCTGGAATCTCGGGCAGCGCGGCATCGGTGACGATGCACTGCTCGATCCGCAAAAAGTGCGTGCGCGCTGGGCGGCCCTCGATCGGCTGGCTCACTGTGTGCTCGATCCACGGCACGGCGCCGAGCAGCAAAGCCAGATACTCACGCACAAGATCGTGCCTGCGAAACGTCTCGGCCAGCGCGCGGTTTGCCGGCTCGCTGCGGGCATACAGCATCAGGCCGCTGGTCCCCAGATCCAGGCGATGCACGACATGGATCGGCTCACCAAGCTGGGCCGCAAGCAGAGCCCGCGCGTTGCCGCGATCACTCTCGGGTGTGGGGGCGCTGATCAACGACGCCGGCTTGTCGATCACAACCAGATCGTCATCGAGATACACCTGCCGCGGCATGGGCAGCGCCGCGTCTTGCCGAGCCCGCGCTTTGTGACCAACGCCGGACGTGGCGCGCGACAACACACCGCCGATATAGGCATCGACCTTTTGACCAGCACGCAGCGGTCGCCCCGCCATCTTGACGCGCACGCGGTCGACAAATACTCCGCCCAGATCCAAAAGGACGCGCGCCCGCGATCGCGACAGACCGGCGATCTGCGCTGCGAGCACGCGATCCAGACGCTCGCCGTCGTGTTCTTGCGGTACACGGAAACTGATGCGCGTTGCGGTGGGCTCAGCCATGACACTCTGTTTCGAACATGGCGGGGTTATCGCTCAGCCTCTCGTCCGCGTAAAGCACGCTGGATTCAGGCGATGGGAAGCCGAGCCGGCTCCAGCTAGGGCAACGAGACCGCTTCGACACCGCGCAGAGCAGCGAGGTGATCGCTGCCCAGGTTGCTATAGAACTCGATCGTGTTGCGCTCGCTCGCCTGCACCGTGAGATAGCGCGGGAAATAGCCGCTGGGCTGCAGGCCAAAGCGATGGAACGTCGCCATCAAGTTGCTGCCTCGCCGCGTCGGATAGCTGATGAGTACTGGCTGATCAAAGCGGTTCTGGCTGAGCACGCGCAGCGCACGAAACAGGCGTGACAGCGAGACGTTAAAGAACGGTGGATCGCAGACGATGAGATCAAACGCTTCATCCAGCCAGATTGGGCGGTTTAGATCCCAGCGCAGAAAGCCTGGCGTGTCTGCGAAGCGCTCATCGATGTCGAGGATGCGCACCGAATGACCGCGACGCGACACCGCGCGACCCAGCAGGGGCGCACACACGCAGCAGGGACGCGCGAAGCTGCAAACAAACGCAGCCAAGCGATCGAGCGTCGGTCCATCGAAGAAGTACTGCTCGTTCTCATGACGCTCGTCCATGCATCACATGCTACGCGATGCCGTTCAGCCAAGGACGCGCCGCTAGTCGTAGTGCTCAGCGTCGACGGGAATGCCGGTCCATGGGTGCCGGCGCGCTTCATAGACCGACACGCGCGGTGGGGGAAAGCTGGGGTCCGCGAAACTGCCCACAGGCACGCCGACGAAGTCCGGCAGACTCGCGGCGCGGTAGCACACGGTGGCGCCGCAGTCGGGACAGAAGTGAAACGAGACCTGCCCACCGCTGTCGCCGCTGCGAACATAAACCTGGCTGCGTCCCTGCAGCTGCACCTGCGCCGCCGGAAAGCGCGCCTGCACGCCAAACGTGCTACCCGTCCGTCGCTGACACGCTAGGCAGTGACACATCGAAATGCGGACGGGATCGCCGCATGCAATCAGCCGAAGCTGACCACAGCTGCAGCTGGCATGACGGCTCTCTGCGTGGGGGGCGCCGGACATGCTGCACCCTGTCTATCGGCAGACGCCTTCGTAGTCGACCGAGACCCCGGCGCGGCTGGCCTCGCAGGAGTTGCCGTAGGTCTTGCGATCGCAGCCGCAGACCGGCTTGTACAACGTGATGCATGCATCGGGCTTCTTGGTGCAGACACCCGGCGCGTCAAAGCGACCGCAGCTCGCCATGGGTTCCCACTTGCAGAACAGCGGTGCGCCACATGTCGGCAGGCCCCGCGATCCACAGGCATCGCCGACCTTGCCGCCCGGCTTGCCCTTGACCGGGGTGTACGCCTCGGACACCGCAAAGCGCGCGGCCGACGTTGCGCCGCTCAACGTGCCGGCCATCAGCAGACCAACGTCCGATGCTGGAAGCGCCGTGGTGAGCTCTTTGATGACGGTGGCGGCAAAGCGCGTCGCGTCGTAGTCGAGCTTCGCAACCGGCTTGCCCGCAGCAAATGTATTCAGCGTTTCCTGACGGTACGGCGGGCAGGCCGGACAGGCCACGGGCAGCTCGCGAATTCGCGAATAGGTGCCGGTCGGCAGCGTCGGGGTCGGCGTGGGCGTCGGCGGGTTGCTGCGCGCTTCCCAGGCTTCATCGACCACCAGCTTGTCGAACGTGCGACCTGCAATCGGCGCGGTCTTTACGATGCGCCCGTGCAGCAGAGCCCGTCCGCTCTGCGCCTGCATCTTTAGCGTGTCGAGCCTCGCGGTATCCAGACGGAGCGCGCTGTAGTCGAACTCCAAAATGCGGCACTCGGGCTGAGCGGTCCCGTCGCTGCACGTGGTCGTCGCTTGGTTCACGCGCTTGCTGAAATACCCGCCGCAGAACGGGTATGCGCAGCGGCGCATGTCCGCGCGCGTGATGATGAAATACGTCGAGTTGCTGTAGCCAGCCAAGGGCGCCACCGCATCCTCGCCGGGGCTCGACAGCGCCGCGGACTGCTCGGAAAGCGCATCCTCCGCCGTCGGAGCACAAGCGCCGAGCAGGCTGATCGCCGTGCCCAGACCAAGGAACGTGGCCAGGGTTGAGAAGCAGGTCTCTCGTTTCATGACAGTCTCCATTTCGTGAAAGCCAAGCAGAGCCATTCCGCGTCAGCTCGGGCCACACTCGTGGCCCTACGAGTCGCGGTGAACGGTGCTTGGGGAAAAAGCGGGCAGACAGACCGCGATGTACTCGGCGCCGTCGGCATCCGGTGTGGAATAGCGCACCCACTCGCCCGCACGCGTCCACACGGCCTGGCCGGCGCGAACCTCGATCACCTGCGCCCCCTGCTCGGACTCGACACGCAAGCAGCCGCGCAACACAACCGTGTACTCGTCGAACTCTGGCGTCTGGCCAGGCTCGACCCAGCCGCCTGGGCTGCGCATGTGGGCGATGCTCAGCGCGCTGGTACGGCTGTTCACACGCCCGACGTACTCGTCAATGAGCTTGGGCTTGTTGCCGGCAGCCTCGATTCGCGTCGGCTGCGTGATATGCACGGGCATCGTGGGTCTCCTTGAGCAAGGGCTGTCTCCGTGAGTCTTTCGCAGGCTCAATCGTCCGCCGGCCGCCTTGCTTGAAAACCTGTGTTCCCGAGAGCAAAAGGTTCGCCGCGTGCGACGCAGTTGCCTTAACATGAAACGCAATCCTTTGGCGACAGGAAGACATCCATGCTGAACAGCCCCAAAGGTGGGCTGTTTGCCGGTCGCTTCGAGCTTGAACGCGAAGCAGGCAGCGGCGGTACGGGCACAGTCTATTGCGCTCGCGACCATTTCAGCGGCGACCGCGTTGCGCTGAAGCTCTTGCACTCGATCGGCGGCTCACATCAAGAAGCCGAGCGCTTCTCGCGCGAGGCACAGCTTCTCGCTGAGCTCTGCCACCCCGGCATCGTGTCCTATGTCGCGCATGGCACCACCGCCGACGGTCAGTGTTACTTGGCGATGGAGTGGCTGGAGGGCGAAGACCTAGCGCATGTCCTGTCGCGCGGCCCCCTTTCGATCTCTGACACTCTGCGCGTCGCCCATCGCGTCGCTGAAGCCCTGGCGGTCGCCCATCGACGCGGCGTCGTACACCGTGACCTGAAGCCGACGAATCTCTTTGTCGTGGGCGGCCAGATCGACCAGATCAAGATCCTGGACTTTGGCATTGCCCGACGCGCGCTGACCATGGCAGCGGTCACGCGCAGCGGCATGCTGGTTGGAACGCCTGCGTACATGGCGCCCGAGCAGGCCCACGGCACGCGGCAGATCACACCCGCCACCGACATTTTTTCGCTGGGCTGCGTGCTGTTCGAGTGCCTGAGCGGCCGTCCGCCGTTTATCGCTGACCATGTCGCTGCAGTGCTGGCCCGCGTGCTGTTCGACGAACCGCCGCCGCTGGTGAGCATTCGCCCCGATACGCCGCCCGCGCTGGAAGCGCTGCTCCTGCGCATGCTGAGCAAGGACCCAGCGAAGCGCCCCGCCGACGCTGCGGCCCTGCTTGCTGAGCTGCAGACGCGAGAGTCCGAGCTTGCGCTGCAGACCGCCAGCACAACGCTGCAGCAGCCCACCTTGTCTGTGCTGTCATCGCGTGCGGACAGCGACCAGATTCTGGTGAATGTTGTCCTGGCCGCGCCACGGCAGCAACCGGTGCAAGCCCAGCCCGGCGGACAGACGCTGACGTTGCGCCAGTCTGAAAGCGGGCAGCCTTCTCGCGCCCCCCACCCGACGCTGCGCTCGGCGCTTACCGATCTGGGTGTCAACGCCGAGTGGCTGCTTGATGGCAGCCTGGTCGTGACGCTGGCAGCACACGGCTACGCCACCGATCAAGTGGCTCGTGCGGCGCAGGTGGCGCTTACGATCAAGAGCCACTGGCCCGAGGCACAAGTCGTACTGACCACAGGCTTGGGTGCCGCTCGTCACAATATGCTCCTCGGCAATGCTGTCGAGCGGGCCGCGCGCCTGATGCGTGACCACGAAGGGGTGTCCGATCGCGTGCAGTCGCGTCCGGCCCCCCAACCCGTCGTCACCATTCCCGGTGGCAGCTCAGGCGAGCTACGTCCGGTTCGCGAAAGCGGCGTCTGGGTTGATGAGCTGAGCTCGCGGCTCTTGGAGCGCTACTACCAGCTGATTTCGACACGCGACGGCATCTTGCTGACATCGACACAGCAGAGCCTGGATGACAGCCGGCAAGTGCTTGGCAAGGCCACCGCCTGCGTCGGCCGCGAGCAAGAGCTCAGCACGCTGGACATCGTGCTCAACACCTGCATTGAGGAGTCCAGCGCCAAGTTGGTCTTGGTGACCGCGCCCGCAGGCTTCGGCAAGTCGCGCCTGCGGCACGAGTTCCTGCGCCGAATCGCGTCGCGCGGCAGCCAGATCACGGTGCTGTACGGCCGCGCCGAAATGATCAGCAAAGGCTCTGCGTTCGCCGTGCTCAGCCATGCGCTGCGTCGCCTGTGCGGCATCCAGAGCGACCAGTCATCGGACGAGCAGCAAGCGCTATTGCAGGCGCGCGTCAGTTGTCACATCAGCGGATCCGTCGCCGATCGCCGCCGCGTCGTCGAGTTCATCGGCGAGCTGTGCGGTATCCCATTCCCGGTAGAGACCAGCGAACTTCTGCAAGCCGCGCGCAGCGATCCCAAGATCATGAAAGAGCGCGTCCAGCGCGCCTTCTTGGACTTTCTCGGAGCGGAGTGCGCCGCCGCGCCTGTCGTGCTGCTGATTGAAGATCTGCACTGGGGTGACGCGCTGACCGTCGGCCTGCTTGAGCAGACGCTGCGTCAGCATGCAGACCAGCCGCTGCTGCTGGTCAGCTTCGCGCGCCCCGAAGTGCATGAGCTGTTCCCCCGCCTCGGCAAGGTCTTTGGCTCGCAAGAGCTGGTCCTAAAAGGCCTCAGCAAAAAGGCCTGCGAGCGCCTGATCCAGCAAGTGCTGGGCAAGCACGTGGCCCCCGTTGTGGTCGACACGCTGGTGCGTCTTTCCGACGGAAATCCGCTGTTTTTAGAAGAGCTGATCCGCTCTGCGGCTGAGCCCAATGAGCCTTCCGGTCATGCCGGCGATAGCCCGCCTTCTGCAGATGCCAGTCGATCTGGGACGCACCGCCCGTACACCGTGCTGGCCATGCTGCAGGCCCGCTTGTCGCAGCTCGATCCCTCAGCACGACGCGTGCTGCGCGCCGCTAGCATCTTTGGGCAGACATTCTGGCGCGGCGGCGTGGCTCGACTGCTGGGGTCGGAAGCGGATGGCCTCGACCGCTGGCTCGATCATCTGGTCGCACTCGAACACATCGAAAAGCACCGCGAGAGTCGCTTTGGTCGCGATGTCGAGTTCGGCTTCCGCCATGCGCTGTGGCGTGAGGCGGTGTACAGCCTGCTCACCGACTTCGATCGTCGAGCCGGTCATCAGGCCGCCGCGCAATACTTGCTTGACGCTGGCGAGAGCGAAGCACAGACCATCGCCGAACACTTTCACCTGGGCGGCGACGCGCAGAGCGCAGCAGAGCACTATCTGCGCGCAGCCCAGCACGCGTATGTGCAACAAGACATCGACGGCATGCTGCGCTTTGGCTCGCTGGGCAGCGAGGGCGCAAGCGACGCAGTGACACGCGGCACGCTGCAGGCGATCTTGTGCGTGGCGTACGCGTCGCGCATGGATGTCAGCGAAGCCTTTGCAAGCGGCGAGTTTGCCATCGCGTCCCTGCCCATCGGCAACCTGTGGTGGTGCCGCGCCATGCAGCAACTGTTCGTCTTACCAGCCCACGACAGCAACGAGACCATTGAGGGTCGCGCCCAGCGCATGGAGCAGCTGATCGAGCAATTTTCGCGCGCCCGGCCCAGCCCCGATGCTCTCACCGCCTATGCCGCGGCCTCGGCCTATCTGATCTGTTACACCGCGCACTCGGCCGACCGCGATCACGCGTTCGCGTTCTTGATCTTTCTGGAACAGATCGCCGAATCGACCCGCGAAAGTGATCTGCTGCTGCACGGCTGGACCGCGTACGCCCAAGGCAGCTTCTGCCATGCGCTAGAGGCCGATCCTGCCGTTGCCCTGCAGCATGCACAGAGCAGCCTCCGCGCATTTGAGCGCGCTGAAGCACAGCAGGGCATGGTGAACGCGCTGGTGCTCGCTGGCCAAGCCCATGCAGCGCTCGGCCAGATGAGCGATGCAGAAGAAGCGCTGCGACGGGCGCTGACCATGGCGAATCAACTGCGTGATCGCCCGCTAGCCAGCTTGGCGCAGGCTCATCTTGCGCACGTCCTATCGCTGCGCAGCGACAACGCCGCGCAAAAGGAAGCCAGCGAGAGCTGCATTCGCCTACTGCACCAGGTCAGCGATCCCTTGCTGCGGGGCATTGCCCACGCAACGCTGGCGCGCGTGCAGCTACACCAAGGGCGCAGCGACTTGGCACTTGCCACGTGCCAAGAAGCCGAGCATCGCAGCAATGCACTGCCCCTGTACCGCTTGGCGCTGCAAACTACACGCTGTGATGCACTGGTCGCGCTCGGCGATGTGAAAGCGGCGGCGACCGCAGCGACGCACGCCCTGCAAGCGCTGGATGATCTTGGGGGCGCAGGCTGGCTGGACGTGCCGCTGCGCCTAGCAGCCGCTTCTGCCTTGGCTCGCGCTGGTCAGCGAGAGATGGCCCGCGAGCAGCTTGCCGCAGCCGAGACACAGATCGAAACACGAGCCTCGCGCCTTGCAGATGCCAAGGCTCGCCTTCGATATCTCGCGCTGCCCGACGAGAACCTGCGGGCACAAGCGCTGGCCCGCGAGCTAGGCCTAAGCCGGGAGAAAAGCCCATGAGCCAAAAGACCCTGGATGCCCGCGGCAAGTCCTGTCCCATGCCCATCGTCGCACTGGCCAAAGAGGCACGCACGCTGAGCAAGGGGCAAGAGCTCGTCGTTCTTTCCGATGACGAGGCCTTTCCCAACGACGTACGCGCCTGGTGCAGCAAGACAGGGAACCACTTGCTGTCCGTCGACAAAGCAGAAGATCACTACCGCGCGCAGATTCGCAAGGAGGCCTAGCCATGAGCAGCCACAGCGCCGATCCGAGCGCGCAGATCGCCGAGCTGCAGAAGCAGGTCGCTGATCTACAAGCGCGCCTTGCCCGCGTGGAAGCGACCCCTTCAGCCATCCCCGGCTTGCCACTTGCGACCAGCGGCACGGCGCAGGCGGGCAGTGGGCAAGTCGAGCGCGTATCGATGGTTGTTTTCTCGGGCACACTCGATCACGCCATCGCCGCGTTTACCATCGCCACGGCGGCGGCAGCGTCGGGCATGGAAGTCGAGATGTTCTTCACGTTCTGGGGCTTTGCCGCGCTGCGCGACCCCAAGAAAAGCGGCCAGGGCAAGACCCTGATCGGCAAGATGTTCAGCTGGATGCTGCCACGCGGCACCCGCAAGCTACCGCTGTCGCAGTGGAACATGGGCGGTGCCGGCGCCAAGATGATCCGCAGCATCATGCAGGGTCGCAAGGTCGCCTCCGTCGAGGAGCTTATGGCTGCTGCCGCCGACCTAGGCGTTGTGATCAACGCCTGCGAGATGTCGATGGGCCTGATGGGCATCGGCCAGGACGAGCTGATCGACTACCCCACACTCAAGGTGTGCGGCGCCGCCACGTTCATCGAGCGCGCATCCGCTGGCAAGGTCACTCTGTTCATCTAGTCAGTCGACCCAGCCCGTGCGCCCAGGCTGCGCGAAGAGCTATGCCGACGGGCCAGAGCTGGGCAGAGGCCGCAGCTGATCGGCCAAGTCACGTGCCGCGCGCCGTCGATCCGGCTTGCCATTTGCGAGCTCGGGCAGGGCGCGAACAAAACACACAAGGCGCGGTCGTTTGAATCCCGCCAAGCGCGGCGCAAGCTGCTCAGCAAGCAGCACGAAGCGACTGGGATCATCGAGCGCTCGCGGGTCATCTGGTGGCGGCACCAGCGCTGCCGCGACCTTGGCCCCCCATACGGGATCGTCGACGCCAAACACCAACGCAGCGGCCACGCCCGAGCACGTCAAGAGCGCCGCTTCCACCTCGGCGGGATAGACGTTCTCGCCACCACGCACGATCAGATCCGTGCGCCGCGATAGCACATGCAGAGCGCCAAGATCTGCGCGCGTACTTGGCGCACAGCCCGGATCGAGATAGCCGATATCACCCGTGTCAAAGAACTGCCCCGCAAGCACCGGCCGATGCAGATAGCCGGTCATCAGCGTCGGTCCACGCAGGCAGATGCGCCCAGCCTGCCCCAACGGCAGCACGCCCTCCTGCGGGCTCGCAACGTCCGCACGCGCTACGTCCGCATCCGTGCTGTTGTCGTCGCACTCGCGTCGGATGATCACCTCGATTCCCGGCAGCGGCTGGCCTGAGCCCGCTTGCCGCTGCCCGATCCGTCGCAGTGTGCCCACCGTCACTTGCGAGCAGGCTTCCGTCAGACCATACGTGCGCAAGAGCGGCACCCGCTGCGCAAGAGCCTGCTCATAAAGCGGCTGCGGGGTCGCCGCGCCCCCCGACAGCACCACGCGCAGACGCGATAGCAGACCGCATCGATCGTCGCGCAGCAGGCCGGAAAGAAGCGTCGGAACCACCGAAAGCAGCGTCACCCGATCGCGCTCGATGGCGGCCAAGATCGCCGGGACCTCGGCACGCGGCAACAGCACCAGCGCCTTCCGCGCAAGCAGACAGCGCGTCACGATCGACAGGCCACCGACGTGGCACAGCGGCAAGCACAGAAGCCAGCGATCGTCAGCGAGCCAGCTCAAGTTCTGGGCGCTGGCCACCGCACTGGCCACAAACGCCGAGGCAGGAAGCATCGCCCCCTTGGGCATGCCGCTCGTACCCGACGTGTACAGGATGGCCAGCGTGCGCTGGTCCGCTGCGCGAGGCAGCGCGGCAAAGTCCGCAAGATCCTGCGCCGTGGGTGCTTGCTGCGCGAGATCAGCTAGCTCGTCCGCGCCGATGCAGCGATCGGGCTGCGCATCGGCCAGAAGCACCGCGACTTCCGCATCGGTGAGCCGAGGATGCAGCGGCACACAGGGCGTTGCTGACTCGTTGAGTGCCAGCAGCACCAGCAGCGTGTCGAGCCGATTGTGCACGCGGATCGCAATGCGTGCGGCAGGCCCCAAGCGTGCTCCGCTTTGGCGCAGCGCAGCCCACATCGCGGCGACGCGCAGCATCAGCTCGCCATAGCGCAGTGTCGCGCCTTCGGCTGGGGCCAGCACCGCTAGCTCGCCGGCATGCGAGCGGGCCGCGTCACGCAAGGACAGCGTGCTCATGGTGCTCTGTCACCGGCAGTCAGCGCAGCCAGAAATGCCTGGCGATCCACGCGGCCCAAGCCGACGCCGCCGTGGCTGTGCAGCCTCGTTGATCCAGCGCGTATCTCAGGCCCATCCGCGAACGCACGGGGCACAGGCGGCGCCACCGCGTCAGCCGGAAGCGCAGGCCACGCAGCCAGAGCCGCGTGCCCAGCCAAGCCACAAGCCCGCGGCGGCGACTGCAGCGAATGGGCAAGCTCGCGCGCAGCGGCCAAGGCCACAGGTCCATCGAAGAGGTGCGTGATCACGACGTCAATGCCCTGCGCTTGCGCCTGCAGCGCCAGATCTCGCGCCCCGCGCAGCCCGTGCAGCGCCGGCTTGATCACCCAGACCACCGCCTGCTTCGTCGCCCACAGCCGCGCTCGCTCGTTTGGCAGCAGTAGGGACTCATCGGCGGCCAGTGGCACACCCGCACTCTGCAGCGCCTGCGTATCCCACGCGCCAGCGGCCACCGGCTGCTCGACGTATTCCAGACGCAGGTCGGCAAGCGCGGCCAAGTATTCGTTTGCTGCCGTGACACAGTACGCGCCATTGGCATCAACGCGCAGCGCAACATCCGTCGGCAGGCTGGCCCGCAGGGTCTGCAGCAGCGCACGATCGGCGGTGAAGTCCGGGCCACCGATCTTCCATTTCAGCGTGCGAAAGCCTGCCTGCACAGCAGCCTGCGCTTCGCCTATCGATGCGACCAGGGCATTGAGCTCAATCGGCGCAGGGTTGGCCAATCCCCCCAGGATCTGCGCCAGAGTCAGCGATGAACCGAGCTCGTCCCGCTGCGTTTGTGCCCACAGATCCGCGAATGCCGTTTCAAACGCGAAGCGGGCAGCCGGCAGGGCGCGCAGCGATGGCAGGATCGGCCAGCCAGCGTCGTCCTGAGCCGCATGGCCGAGCAGCGCTGGCACGTCTTTCAGGACCTGCGCGCAGTCCGCCAAGGTGTCCGGCGACATGCCAGGCAGCGGCGATGCCTCGCCAAGTCCGATGCGGCCGCTCGGGTCGCGCAGCGCCAGCACCAGGCCCGCCCGACTGTGAACTGGCTGCACGCGGCTGCCCAGCGGCCTGGCTACGGCTCCGCTCCACGGATGCAGCGCAGCCGCAGCGATGCGCGGCGCTGACACACGCAGGGATGCGGCGTCGCAGGTCATCAGGATCCTGAAATCGGGCTGCGCCACAGCGCGATCGCCCATAGCACGCCAAACATCAGAACGAGCTGCGCCGTCTTAGCCAGCGTTCGGTTTAACGTACTTCCGTCTGTTGCAGCAGACATCGTCTGCAATAGCGGCCAGGTTAAAGGCAGGGTCAAAAGCGGCAGCAGTCCGATGAGTCCAGCCCAGCCAGCCAGAACAAACAGCACTGGCACGACGTAGCTCAGACCGATCAGCGCGAAGTATTCCGCGACGCCAAAGCGCCGGCCGAAGCGCACAACCAGGGTCCGCTTGCCGGCCTGCACATCGCTGCACTGATCGCGCACGTTGTTCACCACCAGCACAGCAGTGGCCAGCGCTCCGACGGGAATGGCGGCAGCAATCACCCGCGGGGATACCGCCAAGGCGCCATCTGCTGCGACCAGGCACGTGCCACACACCGCGACCAGTCCAAAGAAGACAAACACAAAGACATCGCCCAGGCCGTTGTATCCCAGTGGATATGGCCCGCCGGTATAGGCAATGCCGGATGCGATGGCCAGAAGGCCAATCACCACGATGGGCAGCCCCGCCACCCAGGTCAGGTACCCGCCGCAGAGAGTGGCCAGCGCGAACGAAAGCCACATGCCGCGGCGCATGGCGGCCGGCGAGATCAGCCCCGCCTGCGTCACGCGCAGTGGCCCCAGCCGCTCGGCCGTATCCGCCCCTTTTTCAAAGTCGAAGACATCGTTCGCCAGGTTCGTACCGATCTGGATCCACAGCGCCCCGAGAAGGGCTGCCCACGCGGCGAGCGGCCGAAATCCGGGGTGATGCCAAGCCAAGGCAGATCCCACCATCACGGGCACGGCGCCGACGGTCAGCGTCTGTGGACGGGTGGCCAAAAGCCACGCGCGAAGCGATCCTGGGGCCGGCATGCAACGCCCGGCTGGCTCCGCCGGACCGCACGCTGGCGCTGCGGATCTGGCGGCTGCGTTTGCTGCCGAAGTGCTGCTTGTGGACTGCGGTGCAGCGGTCATGGGAAGCGCTTGAACTGCTTGAAGTTGGGCGTGCGCTTCTCAAGAAAGGCCTGCTTGCCTTCGCGCCCTTCTTCCGTCAGGTAATAAAGCAGCGTCGCGCTGCCAGCGAGCTCTTGCAGGCCCGCTTGCCCGTCGCAGTCGGCGTTGAGCGCAGCTTTCAGGAAGCGCAGCGCGGTGGGGCTGTTGGCCAGCATCTCGCGCGCCCACTTGAGCGTCTCTGCCTCAAGCTGCGCAAGGGGCACCACCGTGTTCACAAGGCCCATGTCCAGTGCCTGCTTGGCGTCGTACTGGCGGCACAGAAACCAGATCTCGCGGGCTTTCTTTTGCCCGACGATGCGCGCCATGTACGACGCGCCATAGCCCCCATCAAAGCTGCCGACGCGCGGGCCCGTCTGACCGAAGCGCGCGTTATCCGCCGCGATCGTCAGATCACACAGCATGTGCAGCACGTGTCCGCCACCAATGGCATAGCCCGCCACCATGGCAATCACCGGCTTGGGCAGCGTGCGAATCTGCCGCTGCAGGTCCAGCACGTTCAGCCGCGGAATGCCGTCGTCTCCGACGTAACCACCGTGCCCGCGTACGCGCTGATCGCCGCCCGAGCAGAAGGCATCGGGGCCTTCGCCGCACAAGATGACCACGCCGATGTTGGCGTCATCGCGAGCGTCATCGAACGCTTTCGATAGCTCTTTCACCGTCAGCGGTCGGAACGCATTGCGGACGTCCGGTCGGTTGATGGTGATCTTGGCGATGCCATCATCGGTCTTTTCATACTTGATGTCGGTGAAGTGTACGTCGCTGACCGGAACGAAGGCCGGTGCCGACGCGTGCTCAGCCGCTCCGTCGACGGGGGTGGAGTGTTGGGGAAGCTTCGTGCTCGATGTGGCCATGGGGCGTCCTCAAGATGTGCATGACGTGCGTGGGTGATTCCAGCACCACGTTGTGTCCGACGTTGGGCAGGATGATGTGCGTCAAGCTCGGCAGGCAGCCCTGCAGCCTGCGGCCGATGTGTACGAACTTCTCGTCGAGCGATCCGTTGATCAGGCGAACCGGCAGCCGCAGCGCCGACAGACGCGACCACAGGCTGGGCATACGCCCTGTGCCCAGCGCTCGCAGCGCCCAGGCCAAGCCCCGAGGATCGTGCGCCAAGCGCTGCTGCCTCTGCATGGCCAACACAGCAGGTGGCAACTGACGCTGGCTGGCAAATACGGGCAGCTGTTCCCAGCGATCGACAAACGCCGCGATTCCCTGCGTCGAAAGCAGCGCCGCCAGATCGTCTTCCCAGGCCATTCGGCGGGCGCGTTCTTCGTGCTGTTCGGGTAAGAAGCCTGGATCGACACCGATCAGCGTCAGGGCTCGCACACGGCTTGGGGCATGCAGCGCCAAGGCCAAGGCCACGCGTGCGCCCATCGAATAACCCACAAGCTCGCAGCCCTCGTCGGGCAGTGAGCGGGCCAAGTGGGCAACCACCGTGTCAAAGTCGTCGCTCGTGTTGGGCAGATGCTCGCCGTGTCCGGGCAGGTTCGCGGCGTGGCTTTCGCGGTTTAGCTGCGCTCGCACGTCGTGCCACAGCGCGGGACTGCCCAGAAAGCCGTGCAGAAAAATCGCCACCGGCATAGCCCGGCGCAGCGCGGATCGCGACGGGATCGAAGACGACTCTGATCCGTCGGGAGGTCGCTCGGCTGCCAGCCGTTGCCAGATCTGCGCCCGACGGGATCGGCCGTCGTGCGGCGGCACGCAGCACTCAATCAACAGCGGTCGCGAATCCGACAACCCGCGATCGAGCGCGGCCACAAGCTGCGCCCGATCCAAGACGCGCGCGTGCGCCACGCAAAACGCTTGGGCTGCGGCATGAAAATCGATCTGCTGAGGCGTAATGAACAGCCGCTCAAATTGCGAGCTCACCGACGGTGAATCTGCGATGGGAAGCTGCTCAAAAATGCGCCCACCGCCATTGTTCATCACGACGACAACGAGCGGCCCCGCAGCGCTCTGCAGGGTCGCCAAGCCGCCGAGATCGTGCTGCGCTGAGAGGTCTCCCAGCAGCAGCGCCAGCGGTTCGCGGCTCTGTGAGCGCGCTCCGGCTGCGCCTGCGATCAGTCCGTCAATGCCGGCCGCGCCTCGCTGGTGCAGCACACGCAGAGGTTTTTCCGACGGAGGACAGAACAGATCGAGATCGCGCACGGCCAGGCTATTACCCACCATCAGTGTGGCGCCCGGTGGCAGTGCAGAAACGAGCGCAGCCGCCACCGCCCCTTCGGACAGCCCGCCATCGCGCTGCGCGTCTTCGACGATCGACCAAGCGCAGGCTTCGACCCGCTTCAGCAGCGACGCATATGCTTCGCGGGCGGCCTCGTGCGAACGCACAGTCAAAAGTGGATGTCGGGACAGGGCCTGACAAAGCGTCGCCGGATCCGCCCAGATCATCAGGTCCGCGCCTCCGCTGGGATCGTTCCAGCCGTGTGGCGCAACGATGACCCGCTGGCAGTCGGCATGCTGCGCCAAAAAGCGAGCATAGGTCGACGAGACCGGCGGACCGCCAAGCTCGATCACAAGCTGTGGCTCCAGCGCTGCGCACAGCGCGGGTGAGCGCAGCACCGCATCAAATGCGCCCTGAACGACAGGCAGACTGCCAAAGCGCACTCCGCTTGTGGCTTCGGCCCAGATCACAAAGCCCGTCGCGCGGGCAAGATCGGCCAGCGCCTCACGCAGCGCCTGCGCATCGCATCCAGACCACGCCGGACCGCAGACCACAAGGCCGCGCGGTCGCTCGGCACACAGCACCGCAAGGCTGAGCAGCGCCGCTTCGTCGATAGGCGATTGAGAAGCAGACGGTACAAAGACGCGCGGCGGCCCCTTGGCCAGTAGCGCGTCCACCACGTCACAAAACGACTCGCGCTGCGCGACGGCGATCGGCTCCAGGGGTTTGCGAAAGCGTGCGTTGATGTGAACCGGGCCCGGCCGCGGGCCTTGACTATTCGCCACCGCCTGCGCGGCAATCCGAACGACGGCAGCAAGCGCGCTCGGCTGCGGATCGGGCAAGCCTAGCTCGGCAAAATGGCGCACGTTGTCGCCGAAGATCTTGATCTGATCGATGGTCTGCGCGGACGCACAGTCATAGGCATCCCACGGCCGATCGGCGGTGACGGCGATTAGCGGCAGGTGGCTCTGTGTGGCTTCGATGATCGCCGGCAGATAGTGCCCAGCCGCACTGCCCGACGTGCAGATCAAAAGCGACGGCCGCCCCGTCATGCGCGCTTGTCCCAACGCAAAGAACGCCGCAGCTCGCTCATCGATCACGATGTGCAGCTGCAGCCGATCCTCGCGCGCCGCCGCCAGAGCAAGCGGCGTCGATCGCGATCCCGGACTGAGCACGACGCTGCGCACCCCCGCGCTGGCCAGCGACGCGATGAACAAGCGAGCCCAGTGGCTATGTAGATCGCTGCCACTCATGCGCTGATCCGTTCGTGCGGCAGGTCGGCGATTCCCAGCGCGGTGCGCATGGGACGCAGCTTGGCTTGCGTCTCGCGCAGCTCGCGATCGGGATCGGATCCCGCGACGATGCCAGCGCCGGCAAAGAGCCACGCCCGATCGTCACGCACCAGGCCCGAGCGAATGGCGACGTAAAACGCGCCATCCCCGGATGCATCAAACCAGCCGATCGGAGCCGCGTAGTAGCCGCGGGGCTGCGCTTCGCACTGCGCAATGAACTGGGCCGCAGCCGCTTGCGGAACACCACACACCGCAGGCGTCGGGTGAAGATCCGCAAGCAGCGATAGCACATGAACCGGCCGCGCCAGCGTCGCCGTGATCGGCGTCCACAAGTGCAGGACATTGCGCAGGACGCGCAGCGTGGGGGTTGGCGCTGCAGCGACGGTCCCATATGCCTGCAAGCGCTCGCGAATCGCATCGACGACATAGGCGTGCTCGCGCGCTTCTTTTTCATCGTGCAAGAGCGCCTGGGCCGCCGTCTTTCCAGACTGCCCCGTTACATGGCTGGGCCGCGATCCGGCCAGCGCATCACAGCGCACCAAGCAGCCATCACGCGCGACCAAGAGCTCCGGCGTGGCGCCCAGGAAGGTGGCCGTCCCCATGGGCATGGAAAAACGCAGACACGATGGATAGGCCCGCCCCAGATCGCACAGCGCAGCCGCCGTATCGAACGCGTGGCCGTCGCTGCGCTGCACCCACTGCATGCGCGCCAGGACGACTTTGGTCAAGGTGCCTTGCGCGATCTGCTGCAGCGCCTGCGTCACCAGATCATGAAATGGCTGCCCATCGGAAAGCCCCGCCACCGCCCCCTGCGTCGCTGCAGCAGGTCTCGTACGCACGAGCTGAGCCCCCTGCAGTGCGCCTTCGATGGCTTGCAGCTCATCCAGAATCTGCGCCTGTGCGGTGAGCTCGCGCGCCGTTGCCACAAGCTGCAGAAAGCCGCGGCGTCCGCGCAGGCGCACAAGCCAGCGCGGCAGCACAAACTGCGCTTCAGGCAGTCCAGCCCATGGGCCTTCGCCCGACGGCGCAGTCGGCAACGAGTGGCCCTGGCTGGGAAGAAACTGCAGCCCGCCATACAGGCAAGCGGGTGGTGCCAACGCGGCATCCGCTGTGCGCAGATCGACAAGGCGACGCAGCAGCGAGTCCCCTTGCTCAGCAAGCTGTGCCATGCGATCCGATCCGCTGGGCCGCAGGCAAGCCGCTTGGCCATAGCCGACGCGAAGCTCTACATCTTCGTGTGTCGTGTGCTGCGACGGCAGCATCAGCACCAGCGGCTGCGGCAGCCCCGGAACCTGAAACAGCCCGGCATAGGCGTCGACGTCGCGAGCCAGGTTCTCTGCTGCATGGGTTTCACGGGTTTCATCGGTTTCAGCATGGCTGAAACAGAGCCGACCAGCGTCGGAATCGGGCATGAGACACGTGGCGGACAGGTGAAACAGGGTCTCGCCTGCAACACAGCGTGCCGCCTCGTTGGCGCTGGCAAGAAGCCTGTACACGTTCTACGGCCTCTCTGCGACGTCCGAATCGCCCTCTGGCTTTCTGGGGGTCGCGACATAGAGCGTGGCGACGCCCAACGTCAGCGGCTCGCAGCGCAGCATGCGCAGGCCGCTCGCTTCCAGCGTCGCGCAGAATTCCGTCGCGGGTGGGAACGCCGCGATCGAGCGCTGCAGATAGCGATACTCGCGCGATCCCGAGAGCAGCGAGCCAATCCACGGCACGACGTGGTGTACGTGCAAGCGAGCGAGACCCGACAGCGCTCCCCCACGTGGCTCGGCGAGCTCAAGGATCGCGATGCGACCTCCGGCTCGCGTGATGCGGGCCATCTCGCGCAGGGCACACGCTCGATCGGGCACGTTGCGAATTCCAAAGGCCATGCACACGTGGTCAAAGCTGTCGTCAGAAAAGGGCAACGCTTGGGCATCACCGCGCACCAGCGTGACGCGCTCTGCCAGCGCATCCGCCGCGACCTTGCGCTGTCCCACCTGCAGCATATTGCCCGAGGGATCCAAGCCAACGACGCGCACCGATTCGATCTGCCTGGCAACGCGCAGCGCCAAGTCGGCGGTGCCGGTCGCCAGATCAAGGACGCGCTGCCCCGGCTGAATGCCCAGCGCCGCCACAGTCTTGCGCCGCCAGCTCTGATCCAGCCCCAGCGAGATGATGCGATTTAGCAGATCGTACCTTCGGGCGATGTCATCAAACATCGCGCCGCTGCCTTCGCGGGCTGGCGCCTGTGTCAAGGGAGCCGTCTGCGTGGTCATGTTCAAGCGGCCTTTCGCCCTTGCAGCGCCCGCAGCACGCGCTGCAGTTCGTCCGCAGTCAGTGCCTGTGGACCGTCGCTGAGCGCACGCCCAGGATCGTCGTGGGTTTCGATCATGACCCCTGCGGCGCCCGCGGCCAAAGCGGCTCGCCCCAAAGGCAAGATCAGATCTCGACGTCCTGTGCCATGCGATGGATCGACGATCACCGGCAAGCGATGCACTTGCGACAGCAGCGCCACAGCGCCGAGATCGAGCAGGTTGCGCGTGTGCTCATCGAAGCTACGGATGCCGCGCTCGCACAGGACCACGCCGGATGCACCGTGCAAAAGCAAGTACTCGCCAGCCAGCAGCCACTCTTCGACCGTCGCCGACATCGAGCGCTTCAGCAGCACAGGTCGCCCGGTCTGTCCGACGCGCTTAAGCAGCGCAAAGTTCTGCATATTGCGCGAGCCGATCTGCATCAGATCGGTCTGCTCAGCAACGCGCTCGACATCGTGCTCGGACAGCACCTCGGTCACGACGCGCAGGCCGTTTTGATCCGCAGCGCGGCGCAGCCAGGTCAGCGCGCACTCGCCATGGCCTTGAAATGCATAAGGAGAGCTGCGCGGCTTGTACGCGCCCCCGCGCAGGAACTGCACGCCCAGTGCGGCAACACGATCGGCAATGGCGTGAATCTGCGCTTCTGATTCGACGCTGCATGGGCCGCACATAAACACCGGCTGCTCGTCGCCGATGGCCACACCGCCGACAGCGACGCGCGGGCCTTGCCGATCCATGCGCGGATGTTCGGGGGCGGGAAGCAACACCGCGGCTACACCCGCGATGCCGCGAAGCTCTTGCGGATCGACCTGTCCCGAGTACGGCGCAATGCGATACGTCACCTGCCGCCCGTCGAGATCACGCATGGTCGCAGCGATCCACAGGCCACGGGCCATCAGCGCCTGCTGCACCGCTTTGGGGTCTGCATCTTGAGTGAGTGCAACCAACATGGTTCCCCTCTACTTGGCGCGGCGAACCAGGGTGGTGGCGACGTCTTCGAGCGCTGTCTTGGCGCGCGAAGACGGCAGCTTCGACAGGGCCTGTACGGCCTCATCGGCGCAGCGCTGCGCCAACTTCAGGCAGTCGGGCACGATGTCCGATCGCCACAGCACCTGACCGATGTGCGCTTCTAGGGCTGCGTCTAGCTCGATGGTGCCGCTTTGGCAGGCCGCCTCGATCTGCTGCGCAAGCCCAGCATCCCGCTCCATGGCCAAGAGCAGGGGATACGTCATCTTGCCTTCGTGCAAGTCGGCAAACAGCGACTTGCCCACCACTTGTGGATCGCCCGTCAGATCGAGCACGTCGTCGACGATCTGAAAGGCCAAGCCCAGGCTGTTGCCATAGCGCTCAAGCTCAATGCAGCCCGGCATCGGAACGCCACCGGCTCTGCCACCTGCGAACAGCGCCCAGCGGAACAGGCTCGCGGTCTTGCCTTCGATGACGCGGAAGTAATCGCTGACCGTACCGCGCACGCTGCCGCGGTTGGCAAGCTGCAGCGCCTCGGCTTCGAGCATCTCGTTGAGCACGCTCAAGCTCTTTTCCAAAAGGCCACTGATGCGCGTGGCCTGGATACGTCGCAGCGCGTCGACTAGCAAGAGATCACCGGCATAGATGCTGGCCGCGTTGCCATAGATGCAGCGGGCGGTGGCCGCACCGCGACGGCGATCGCCCAAATCGATGACGTCGTCGTGCAAGAGCGTCGCGCTGTGGACAAGCTCGACGGCCACGGCAAGCTCGCGCGCATGTTCGTTGAAGTCGCCGCCGACGCGGGCCGCCAAGGCGACGCACAGCGGTCGTAGCCGCTTGCCCCCCAAGCGAATCAAGTGCTGCGCGCTCTGATGCGCGGGGGTGCGGTCTTCAAGCAGAGCGATCAGCCGGGCTTCGACCTCGGCGAGATCGCTGCCAATCCAGGCGCGTAGCTCGTCGAGCTTGGCCGTCAAGGTGTCGATGCCCTGCCCTGCCATGACGGATGACAGCATGCTCAACACCGATGCGGCAACCGGCACGACGGCCGGTCCCGGTGCGATACGGCCCGCCGAGCTCGTCGTCGACAGCGGGTGTTCTTGTGCAAGCGGTGGATTCACGAGGCGTCTCTTTTCTGCACCGCCTGATGCACGAGCGATCGCGGCGGGTGCGGCTGCGTACAAAGCGGATTGCTAGCTCTTGCGTTCCACACCGGTCGACGGAGAACGCGGGATCTGGATCAGCGCGCCGAAGCCGGAAAAGTCAGCGCGGCGCGACGCCAGAAAGGTCGCGATCGCCGACTCAGCCGTCTGGGCTATCGACAACAAGATGCGCGCCCGACGCAGCGCCGCTTTGGCTTCCTTGCTGCTGAGCGGCCTAAGCAGCGCGCTGGCTTGCGTGATGCGCTCGCGGACCGAGGTCACCAAGAAGCGTTCGCGCTCGCTTACGACCTTCGAGATCATCTTCCAAAAATCGGTCTCAGCGATGAAAAACTCGCGTCGTTCGCCGGGAACCCAGACTCGCTTGACGACACCCCATTCCTGCAGCTCGCTCAAGGCCATGCTGATGCCGCCGCTTGAAAGCGACAGGCGATCGGCCAGCTCGGTTGCAGGCAACGGATCCTCAGACAGATACAGCACCGTCCACAAGCGCCCAAGCACCTTGCGAAAGCCCCAGTGTTCGATGACATCGCCGATCGCATCGGCCAGAAGCAGCACTGCTTGCTGCAGCTCGTCGCGCTTGGCGAAAACTGGTGGCACCGTCGCTGCGGCGGTTGAGGATGGGGCCATGGGTTCTCAACTTTCAGACAATTTTGAAAGGACTGTAGGTTCTGAATCCACAGGGTCAAGCGAAAAATCACAAGCAGCGACGGGGACACGCTGCGCGCAGCGCAAGGGAGATGCCGAGCACTGGTGTTGTGCCGAGAGCCCCGCAGCGAACCGTGAACGACTCAGCGCAAGCCAGCGATGTCGAGGAATTCTGGGAAACTCTTGTCGACGGCATGCAGGCTGTCGATGCGCAGCGAAAAGCCGGCGTGCTTGGCCACGGCGGCCGCCATCACCAAGCGGTGATCGCGCCCGGCATCAAAGCGCAGTGCGGGTTCCCGATCGCGATCCGTCATCGGGCGTCCCAGGATCTGCAGGCCGTCCCCGCGCTCTTCCACATCTCGGCCGAGCCGGCGCACCAGGGCGGCGCTGGTGGCGATGCGATCCGATTCTTTGCCGCGCAAGTGCGGCGCGCCATGCAGCACCGAGACTCCATCCGCAAGGGCGCACAGCACCGACAGCACGGGGACCAAGTCGGGACAGCTTGCGACATCGGCCTGCAACGGGCGCAGCGCTGCGTCCGGCCGTGCGACCGACAGACCTCGCGCATCCAGGACAAGCGGCACACCCATGGTTCGTAAGAAGTCGACGAACGCGGCATCCGGCTGCTGGCTTTGTGCGGGAAAGTTCTCGATGCGAGCCGTTCCAGCGACGGCAGCTAGGGCAGCCACGGCAAATGCCGAGCTGACATCGGCTTCGCTTTCGGCCGGACCCGCGCGAACTGCTTGCTGCGGCGGAATCGTCAGAGTTCCCAAGCCATCGTCATCGACCTGCAGGCCAAAGCCAGCCGCCATGCGCAGCGACATCTGCAGATACCCCAGCGACACCGGATCCGCGCCGATGTGAAGTCGCAGCGCAAACGGCAGCGACCAAGCGTTCAGCACGATCGCGCTGGCAAACTGACTGGATGTACTCGACGACAGCGCAAGGGGCTGTCCGGGATCGCGAAAGCCCTGTGGCGAAGACTGCACGAGCAGCGCATCCTGCGTCGTACACATCGTGACCGTCGCGCCAAGCTGGCGCAGAGCCGACACGAGCTCGTGATGTGGGCGGGCCAGCAAGCGCGGCGAGCCATGCAGGATCGTTGTGCCGGGGCGACGCGCGGCATAGGCCAAGCACAAGCGCAGCACCAGGCCGGCTTCTCCGCAGTCGATGTGCAGCGGCGATTCGTCGCTGCGCAAAAGGAGGCTGGCCGCGGCCATCTTCTGCACATCGTCGCAGGCCGAGAGCACGGGAAGCGTGATGCGCGACTGATAGGCCTGCAGCAACAGCGCGCGAATCAACAGTGACTTGGACGGGGGCAGCCGGCCCGAAAAATCAAAGCGGGTGCTCATGAGCGATCCGAGCTGGGCTTGGGATCGAGCTCGCGAAGGACGGCCAGGACCTCGGCCTCGCCGACGCTGTCCTCGATGAAGGCGGCGCCAGGCTGCCGCAGCAGGATGAAGCGCAGCGCCGTGCCCTTGCGCTTCTTGTCGGTCTGCATGCAAGCCAGGATCTCGTGCGCGCACAGACCGGCTCGCGCCAGCTTTACCGGCAATCGCAGACGATTCAGCAGTGCATGGATCCGTGTCACCAGCGCCGGCTCGCACAGCCCTCGCGCATGAGACAGTCGCAGCGCGCACAGGATGCCGAGCGCCACGGCTTCGCCATGCGGGATCTCATAGCGACTCCACACCTCGATGGCGTGCGCAAACGTATGCCCCAGGTTCAGCAGGGCGCGCGGGCCTTGTTCAAACGGATCGGCGACGACGATGTCGCGCTTGCACAGCAGCGCGGCGCGTACTGCGCGCAAGAGCAGCGGGCTTGTCTCCGTGCTGATCCAGCCGTGTGTCTCGACGCTGTGTGCGAGCCGTTCGACGTCCACCAGGCATGCGTCCCCGGACAGCAGTGCAGCTTTTGCGATCTCGGCGGCGCCCGCGCGCAGCTGACGCGCTGGCAAGGATGACAGGCAGGCCGTATCGACGAACACGGCAAGCGGCTGTTTGAAGGCGCCCACCAAGTTCTTGCCCTGGGGCAGATCCACGCCGACTTTGCCGCCTATGCTGGAATCAACCATGGCCAGCAATGTCGTCGGGATCTGCACAAAGGGCAGGCCGCGCAGAAACGTCGCGGCGGCGAAGCCCGCGACATCGCCGACCACCCCTCCACCCAGCGCCAAGATGGCGGATCGCCGATCGAGCCCGCGCTGCACGCAGGCCTGGTACACGTCGCTAAGCTGGCTTAGCTGCTTGCTGCCTTCGCCTGCCGGCAGGACGAAAACGCTGGCGCGATACCCCGCAGACTGCAGGCTGCGAAGAACCGGATCTGCATACAGCGGCTCGACATTTTCGTCGGTGACAAGCAGAAACCGATCGGCGATGGCGGTGCCGAGTGCGCGCACCAGTGGTCCCAGTCGTTCCAGCAAGCCGCTGCCCACCAAGACCGAATAGGATCCGCCGGGATACTCGACGGCCAGCGGTTCGATAGCTTCTGGCTGGCTACTCATAGCCAAACCGCCAGGGCTGATTGTCCATGGGAAGCTGCGACAGTCGCGCGGTGCGCAGGCTGGCAAATCGCGCCTGCATTTCGACCAGCGTGTCGCCCCCGAGCTTTTCGCACAGCGCATCAGCGAGCACGATGCACAGCAGGGCTTCAACGATGGGTACGGCGCGCGGCACATGGCAGAAGTCGCTGCGCTCGTACCGCGTTGGGGCGGCTTGCCCCGTCGCCAAGTCGACCGAGTCCTGCGAGCGAAGAGTCGTCGCGATGGGCTTTAGGGCCACACGCAGTCGCAGCGGCGCCCCGGTTGTGACGCCGCCTTCCAGCCCTCCGCTGTGTTGTCCGGTTGTGACGATGGTCTCGCCGTCTAGAAAATAGGGGTCCTGCGCCTGTGTGCCCGGCATCGCCGCACTGGCAAAGCCCGATCCGAGCTCAAAGCCGCGCACCGATGGAATCGAAAGCATGGCCTGGGCCAAGCGCCCAGACAGTCGGCGATCCGGCTGCACGAAGCTGCCCAGGCCCGGTGGCAGCCCCACGGCGACGGCTTCGATGACGCCGCCGACGGTGTTTCGCTCGTGCATGCACTGCTCGATGCAGGCTTCCATTTGGGCAGCAGTCGCCGGTTCATAACAACGGACAGAGGATGCTTCAGCAGACAGCATCCGTTTTAGCAGTACATCGTTCGCTGTACTGGACTCGAGAACCGGTGGCTCAGGCACGCGCACAGGACCGATCTGCACGACATACCCACCGACGGTGACACCCAGGTGTTGCAGCAGCAAACGACAGGGCACCGATAGAGCAACGCGCATCGCGGTCTCGCGCGCCGAGGCCCGCTCAAGCGAGCGCCGCAGGTCGCGATAGCCGTACTTGAGGGCCCCCACTAGGTCGGCATGCCCAGGCCGCGGCACCGTCAGCGGGGCAATGTCCTCACGCCAGCGTCTGTGATCGAGGTTGTCGATGCGCAGGGCAAGCGGCGCGCCGGTTGTCTGCCCAGAAAGCACCCCCCCGGTGATCTGGGCATGATCGTGTTCGATCTTCATGCGGCTGCCGCGGCCGACACCGCGCTGTCTGCGGGCAAGCTGCGCGTCGATGTCGCTGGAACAAAGCGGGATGCCGGCCGGCAGTCCGTCGAGAATTCCGGTTAGACAGGGGCCGTGCGACTCGCCCGCCGAAAGCAGTCGCAGCATGCCTACTTCTTGCTCATGTGCTTGGCCAAAAACTTCTCCATGGCCTCATAGAACTCGAAGCGGTTCTCTTCGTTGTGGAAGCCGTGGCCTTCGTTGTCTTTGACCAGATACGGCACATCGATGCCTCGCTTCTTCAGCGCGGCGACCATCTGATCGGACTCATCGACGTTGACTCGCGGATCATTACGACCCTGTGCGATCAAAAGCGGCGCTCGCATCTTGTCGACGTGCATAACCGGCGATCGCGCAGTCAACAAGTCCTTCTCTTTTTCCGGGTGACCAACCATCGCGTACATCATCTCCAGCATCGGCTTCCAGTACGGCGGAACGGTCTTCATGAACGTGAACAGGTTGGACACACCGACGTAGTCGATGCCGCAGGCGTACAGATCGGGCGAAAAGGCCAGGCCGGCCAGCGTCGCATAGCCGCCATAGCTGCCGCCATAGATCGCAACGCGCTTGGCATCGGCAATGCCCTGATCGATCAGGTACTTCACGCCATCGCTGACATCGTCCTGCATCTTGCCGCCCCACTCTTTGAAGGACGACTCCCAGAACTTGCGGCCATATCCCGTCGAGCCGCGGAAGTTCATCTGCATCACGGCATAGCCACGGTTAGCAAGGAACTGCACCTCGGCGTTGTAGCGCCACTCATCGCGGTGCCACGGTCCACCGTGCGGATTGACGACGACGGGCAGACCCTTGGGCACGACGCCCTTGGGCAGCGTCAGATAGCCATTGATCACCAGGCCATCGCGCGACTTGTAGCTGATCGGCTTCATCTGGGCGAGCTGCTTTTCGTCGAGCCAAGGCGCAGAGTCCGCGACCTTAGTCAACTTGTCGGCCTTGGTGTCATACAGCCAGAAGCTTCCGCGCGTGCGATCACTGCGCGTACGCACGACCAGAAGATCCTCGGCCTTGTTCGTCGCGCTGATGTCGATTTCGTACCCCGGTAGCTTCTGTTCCAGCTTGCTAAACAGGGTCTTGGTGTCGGGATCAAAGCAGTTGCGTTCGCGCTTCCAGGTCGTAAACGTTGCGCACGAGACCACCTTGCGCTGACGCCAGTATCCCAAGCTGTCGATGTCGACTTCGGGATGCTCGAACAGGACTTTTTCTTCCTTCATCGTCGCTGGATCGAGCAACACAACCGCCGACTTGTCGCGGCCGAGGTTCGACGTCGCATACACCTTGGCGTTGTCGAAGCTGAAGAACATCGGCGCCACTTGATCTTTGAACGACGTGGTCAGGACTTTTTTCCACGCCGCTTTCGGTGTCGCGCGAAACAGCAAGCTGGTGTTCACACCGTCGGTGGTTCCAGCCAAGCGGACCTGCCCCTTGTGGTCGGCGTACCAGCTTGTGATGTTGCCGGGATTTTCGGCGACCAAGGTCAGCTCGCCGGTCTTGACGCGCACGCGATAGACATCGAAGACCTCGGGCTTGCGCTTGTTCAAGCCAACCAGCACGGTGTCGGGATCGTCGGGCAGGTCGTCGATGATCTCGGCGCGAACTTTGGGAAACGGCGTCAGATCTTTTAGCGTCTTGCCGTCCCGGCTGACGCTGACCAAGTGAAAGTTCTCGTCGCCGCCGAAGTCTTTCACATAGACCAGTGTGTCGTTGCCCTTCCAGAAATAGCCGGCCAGATCTCGCGCGGTTTCGTTGGTGATGCGCGTCGCGGCCGAAAGCGGAGCATCAATCGGTCGCACAAAAATGTTCAGGCGCTTTTCATGCGGCGCGAGATGCGAGACCCACTTGCCATCGTCGGACAGTGAGACCCCCGCGATCTCAGGGTTGCGGAAAAAATCGCGCAGCGGAATCTGCGGCGGTTTCTTTTCCGGTGGCGAGGTCTGTCCCTCGCCGACGATGGTGGCCTGTGCCGACGACACGCCACACAAAAGGGCGATCGAAAGCAGGCCCGCGCGGGTCGGCGACGGACGCCGGCTCGGCGATGCGATAGGCAGACTGGTCGATTGCGACATGCGATTCATTCCTTTCTGTGCTCAATGCGAGGTTTGTTGGCTCGCTGGATGCGAGATCCAAAAGAGTCGGTAGCTGCGTCGAGTGAGTAGGCAGCGCGAGGGATTCGAGGGCCCATTGCTGGCAGTGATCCGCAGTGCGACCAGACCATAGCGCATACGACACGGAAGTTATTTCCACAATTCCCGTAGCAGCCGGCGCGAAGAAGCGCGCGACGCACCCTCCAGCTCCGTTCGCGTGGCACGATCGCAGGCGTGTCGTTCCGCGACGTCGGTCGGTCCGCGCTGCTGGGGCTGCTGATCCTGATCAGCCCTGGCTTCTGCGCGACGGTGCATGCTGGCCTGCCTTACGCCGAGCCCGCGCGTGTTGGCATGGATGCCGAGGTCTTGACGCGCATCGACGACGTCATGCGCGAGGCCATTTCTGCACACGAGACGCCCGGAGGCGTCGTGCTGATCACGCGCCGCGGGCACATCGTGTTTGCCAAGGCCTACGGTCGGCGAGCGCTAGAGCCACATCGCGAGCGAGCCACGCTCGACACGCTGTATGACCTGGCCTCGCTGACCAAGGTGGTGGCGACAACGCCGGCCGTCCTGCGCTTAGTCGAGCAGGGGCGGCTGCGGCTCACCGATCGTGTCTCGGTGTACTTGCCCGAGTGGCGTCACGGAGTTGAGCGCGTCGGACCCAACAAGCGCGCGGAAGTATCGGCCCGCCATGGCTGCAGCACAGAGGACAGGAACGCTGACAAGAACGCGCACGGCGATCCCGAAGCCATCACGCTGCGCCACTTGCTGACGCATACCTCGGGTCTCGACGATCCATCGACTTCGTTCTTTTCCGCGCTCGGCACGGATCGCCAGACGGACTTCGACCGACCGACGGTGCGCAGGCAGCTTGTGGCGGCGATCTTCAGTCGGCCGCTGCTGTTTGCGCCGGGCAGCGCGTTTTTCTACAGCGACCTCAACTTCCTTTTGTTGGGCGAGATCGTCGAGCGGGTCAGCGGCATGGGCCTCGACGAGTTTGTGACCCGCGAGCTCTTCGAGCCGCTGTCCATGCGCGACACGCGCTTTCGCCCGCCGCGCACGTGGGCTGACCGAATTGCTCCGACGATCTGGACCGGGCTGCAGCTGTTCAAGTCGCCGCGCCGTCGGGCTCGACGCATGCTGCGCACCGAAGCGTCGCTGCAGAACGTGGCGATGCTGTCGGGCGTGGCGGGCCATGCGGGGCTGTTTTCAAGCGCCGCGGATCTGGCGGTGTTCTGCCAGATGCTGCTCGCGGGGGGGCAGCACGAAGGCACGCGCATTCTGTCCCCGCTGAGCGTCGCTGCGATGAGCCGTGATCAAGCCCAGCTGGCAAGCGGAGAGCTGCGCGGCTATGGCTGGGACATCCGCACAAGCTGGTCGACGCCGCGCGGCGATCTGTTTGCCGGCGGATTCGGACACACCGGCTGGAGCGGCGGCTCGCTGTGGCTGGTTCCCGACGAGCAGATCGCCATCATCGTGCTGACCAATCGCATCCACCCGAGGGGCCGCGGCTCATCGAGTCCTCTGCGCGGCAAGATCGCCAACGTCGTCGCCGCCAGCGTGACCGCAGCGAAGTCGGGACCGGCACGATCCGATGATCAGGAACTTTCGCGGCTGGCCAAGGAATCTTCGTCTGCGGTGACATCCTCCGCGGACGGGGCGGCATCCAAGCCCACGTCCAACAAGCAAGCACCGTGACTGTGATAAGACTGCGGCGCTTCACCGCCTCAACAACCTCTCGCTAGGCCTGAAAAAGGAGACGCTTTCTATGGCGACAATCACGCTCAAGGGCAACCCCATCCCGACCTCGGGAGAGCTTCCTGCCGTCGGCAGCAGCGCACCAGATTTCAAGCTAGTGCGCACAGATATGGCGCTCGTGAACCTGAGCACGTATGGCACCAAAAAGAAGGTCCTAAACATCTTCCCCAGCGTCGATACGCCGGTCTGCGCGGCGTCGGTGCGGACGTTCAATAAGAAGGCGACTGGGCGCGGTGGCGTCGTCGTGCTCAACATCTCGGCCGACTTGCCGTTTGCGCACAAGCGCTTCTGCGCAGCCGAAGGGATCGAGCACGTCGAGAGCCTCTCGACGTTTCGCGGCAGCTTCGCCAACGACTACGGCCTCACGATCGCGGGCGGACCGCTGGCCGGGCTGTGCGCTCGCGCCGTGGTGGTGGTCGATGAAAACAACCAGGTCGTGTATCGCGAGCTTGTGCCAGAGATCGCGCAAGAACCGAACTACGACGCCGCGCTGGCTGCTCTGGGCTAGCGACCATTCGCTTCGTCCGGTGTCTTAGTTCCCAGCCGCGCACAGGCCCTGCACACAGCGCGGCACTGGCACCGGAAAGACCACCGTCGGACAGGGGACCGGAGCTTGCTGCCGCTGGCACGTGCGCTCGACGTGCTGGCGTAGCTGCGGCTCAAAGCTGCGACCGACGATCCACGCGGCGTCGCAGTGACAGCGATCGAAGACGACGCGGCAGTCGTTTTGCTCACGACAAGCGAGCCAGTCTTCGGTCACAGGCGGCGAAAGCGGGATACGCAGCGTCCTGCCGCCATCGCGACGCAGCAGCGTCGTCTGGGTGTGCGTGCCCGTGGCGTCGCGGATCGTGACCGTTTCCCGGCCTGGCTGGGATAGGTCGACGCGGGTCTCGCGCTGGGGCTTGTCATCGAGATACACCACCTCGCGCCGTGATCCATCGTCGTGCCACTCGATCTGCGTCCGCGTCTGCGGGCCCTGCGGAATCACGCGCTGCTCAACGACGCGCCCGCGCGAGTCGTACGCGGTCTGCTGCAAAAGCAGGCGCTGGCCGGCGCGATAGTGCGCCTCTTCGATGATGCGCCCGGCGCTGTCGTACCGCGTGGTCTGGCGCGAGTGTTCGGCATCGCGGACGGCTTCGATGATGCGGCCCTTTTCGTCGCAGCCACAGCGTGAATAGAGGGCGGGACAGACGCCGGCTGGGCAAGGCCGAGACAAAAGCTCGACCTGCACGTCGGCGCACTCGCGGCAGAGGACGCCGGGTCCGCAGACCGAGCGCACGCGACAGAAGCGCTCGACCCAGCCATCGCTATCGAGATCGAAGGCCTCGACGGTGCAGTCGCCAGCATAGGCATAGACCACGTGGACGGTGCGCCCGGTGCTGCGGTCGGGGAAGCGCGACTCCTGCGGGCGTCCAGACTCATCGAACAGCATGGTCTCGTCGTGGTGCGAGGTGCGGCTGATCAAGCGACCGCTGTCGTCGCAGAGGCAGCTCTGGTAGCCGAGACAGCGATCCCCTGGACACGGCCTGGCTCGCAGACCCGCGGCCCAGCCTGGGCGCTCCGAAGCGGAAGTCTGCGTAATCATCGTCGGCACATCGGGACATATCCCAGGGTGCGCAATGGACGCGGCTGGCGATCCCGATCCAGAACTGGCTGCTGGCGCTGCGTGGCCCGTCGGTGTCGTACGCTGCTGGCGGGCCCCACAGCCCAGACAGACAGACACAACCAGCGCAGCCAAGCACCACAGCGACCGGGAAAGACGCTCCGAGTACGCGGATCGCATCAGGGGGACAGAAGGCATCGCGGGTACGGGGCTAGTCGTCGCCATGCACTGGGTCCGCCGGCTGGTCAGTTGCCGAGACAGTCTTCGCGCACCCGCTCGAAGTCGCGCTGGTAACGCAAAAGCTCGCAAGCGTTGCTGAGTGTGCCGGCCAAGTTGGCGGGGTAGTCGTCGGTATAGACCTTGGTCAGCCCGTCGCTGCTGGCGATGATGAAGTGCCGCCCGTCTGGCCAGCCATAGCTGGCGGTGACCGACTCTTCAAAAAAGCCGGGCAGAACGGCAAGCGGCATCTCGGCCGCGACATCCCACAGCCGAACGCCCTGCTCACCGCTGGTCACCAAGAGACGTCGGCCATCGGGCGACGGAGCCACCGAGGTCACATCGTCGGCAAACCCGGCCAGCACACTCAGGGCGCTGCCGGTCTGAGGATCCCAGATGCGCACGCTGCGATCGCTCGATGCGGTGACGACGCGAAGCTCGCCCGGCGCGGCGCCCGTCGGGACAAAGAACTCGGCGCGGTTGACGCGTCCGCTGTGGCCACGCAGCGAGCGAAGCGCGGCCCCCGTGCGACCGTCTCGAATCCATGTCTCGCCTTCGCTGCCGGTCGAGACCATGAGCTTTCCGTCCGGTGAAAACGCCAGCCAGTTGGCATTGCCGCTGTGCCCTGGAACCTCGGCGGTCTGGGCACCGGTTTTGGGATCCCAGAAGCGCAAGACGTGATCGAAGCCCGCCGACACCAAGCGACTGCCGTCGGGGGAAAACGCGACGGCAAACACCGGCCCGGCATGTCCGTGCAAGACCCGCAGCGGCTGACCGCTCTGCCCATCCCACAGACGCACGTCGTAGTCGCTGCTGGCCGTTGCCACCAACGATCCGTCGGGGGAAAACGCGGCCATGTTGACGAGGTTGGTGTGGTCGCGAAGCTCGCGGATCAAAGCTCCACCGGGCCACGCCCACAGGCGGGCGGTGTGATCTTCGCTAGAGGTGATGATGCGCGTGCCCTGCCGCGAAAAGCTGGCGCTGGTGACGCCTCGGCGATGCCCCTGCAAAATGGCCACCGGCTGCCCAGCGCGAACATCCCAGATGCGCGCGGTCTGGTCATAGCTGGCCGTGACCACCCGATCGCCACTGGGGGAAAATGCCGCGGTGTAGATATGGCTGCTGTGGCCATACAAAACCGCGACGGCCCGCTCGACTCCGACGTTCCAAAGACGCACGGTGCGGTCGCTGCCGGCACTGACAAAGTGCTTGCTGTCCGACGCAAAGTCCAAGCCGTAGACGCTGCCATAGTGCCCGCTGAGCTTGGCCTTGAGAGTGCCGCTGCGCGCATCCCACAGCTTGAGCATGCCGTTGGCTCCTGCCGTCGCCAGCCATGCCCCATCGGGGGAAAACACAAGCACTTGGATCAGCTCTTCATGGGGCAGGACAGCGGGTGGACTTTCGGCCACCGGCATGGCTGAAGCAAGCTGCGCGCCGTCGGGGCCAAGCGGTGGCGGGCCGGTCTCTGCGGCCGTCGGAGCTTCGGCTACGTTCCACAGCCGAACGCTCTGATCCCAGCCCGCCGTGGCCACGCGCTGCCCGTCGGCCGTAAACGCGGCCAGATAGAGGCGAGCGTTATGCCCAACCAAGACGCGCAGTAAGCGCCCGCTGCCGGCATCCCAGATGCGAGCCGAGCGATCCCAGCTTGCGGTCAAGATGCGACGCCCATCGCGTGAAAATGTGGCGTTCGTGACGCGGTCGCGGTGGCCGGCCAGCGTGTGCAGCAAGCGACCGCTTTGTACATCCCAGATGCGGGCCGCGCCATCATGCCCCGCGGTCACCACGGCGCTGCCATTGGGGGAAAACTGCCCGTTTTCCACGGCCACGCCATGGCCGACTAGCTCGTGTAAGAGCCGGCCGCTGCTGACTTCCCAAAGCCGCGCCGTTCCGTCGGTGCTCGTGGTCAAGACCGTCTGTCCATTGGCCGAAAAGCTGGCGCTGGTCAGCATCTGGCGATGCCCCGAAAAGGTCAGCAGCTGGCGGCCGGTCCGCGCGTCCCAGATGCGCGCCGTGCGGTCGGTGCTGGCCGTCAAAACCAGGCTGCCGCTGGGGTCAAACACCGCGCTGTCCACGCGATCGGTGTGACCGTGCAGCGGCTGGCTGTTCCTGGCCAACGAGTACGCGGTCATCAAGCCCTCTTTGGCAAAGAGCGGTACCGGTCGCCCCGCCCGCAGAGCCGGGGCCACTGCCTTGATGGCCAACGCCAACGCCGTGCCGTCTTGGCCGGGCTGCATCACCAAAAGCGATGCTCGCGCTCCGCGCTCGGTGGCCAGATCGAAGTCGCGGCCGCGTAGCTCGCGATAGTGGACAAAGCGCTGCGCCGCTAGACCCAAGAGCACCAGCACAAGCCCCGCGCCCAAGGCCAGTGGCCAGGGCAGCCCCGGTTGCGGCGGCGACCCCAAGGTCCCCGGCGGACGCGAGCGCATGGCTTGCTGGCGACTGCTGCGGCTCTGCCGGCAGTCTTCGATAAGCTGACGGACCGCTCCGTCGATCTCGCCGGGGCGCTCGCCCAACCAGCGCTCTGCTTCAGCAAGCTGGGTGCCCGACAGCGTCGATGCAGCCACCACTGACTGAGCCGCCTCGCTGCTGACTCGCCCGCTCGCCGCCCCCGTCGATGGACCCGCTGACATCGGCTCCGCTGCCGTGCCTTCTGCATCGGGCCGGGGCAAGACCAGCGTCGTCATGCTGCGATGCCAGATCGTAAACCGCTGCTCATCCCGATGCATCTGGGCGAGCTGCGGCCAGGCCTCAGGCAGCACGGCATGAACCAGCTCGACGCTGTCTTGTGTCTCGTCGATGTGGATCAATCCACTGTCCAAAAGAGCAGCCAGGCCCGCCGCCGAGGTCGCCTCAAGAGAGCTGCTCGCCGTCGCTTCGTGAAGTCGCCAGGCTGCAAGCGACAGAGGTCGCGCAAGAAGCAGTCCGCGCTCGCTGCGGCCGATGAATGACAGCAGGGGCAGGATCGCCCGTCGCGCCGCGCTGTGGCTGGGCAAAGACGCCCAGGCGCTATCCGCCCAGCGCTGCAGGCTGTGCCGCAGCCCGCCCAGCTGCTGATAGTCCGCGCAGCGCAGAGGCCCTTCCTGCCCGTGCTGCCACAGCGCGTGCAGCACAAACGACAGGTGCGGCAAGACGGCAGCGCCGCGCTCGCTGACTTCTTGGTTCAGCGTCGCAAGCTCGCTGCCGATCGCCGCGATCAGCGACGCTTCGACGTCGCGCCCCGCGGCTCGCGCCGGCTCACGCACGATGGCCATCCACTCGGATAGCTCTAGGCCCGCAGGTACGTACACGCTGGGCCCGTCGAGCCATGGCAGAAGCTGTGGCGCGGCGCCGGACAGGGCATCCTGGCAGTCGGTCCGCACCGCGATCAGCACCGTCGGTTCGGGCCCGCTATCTGCCCCACCAAAGCTCTGAGCAAGCTGCTGCAGCAGGTTGCGCTGGACCAAGCCCAGCTCTGCAGTGGCTAGCTCTTCGGCGTGGTCGATAAACAGAAGGGGTTTGTGCGATCCCGCTTTCGCCCGCAGCGCCCCCAGCAGATCTTCCGCGGCCCCAGACAGGCCCTGCCGCGCCAGCTGCTCAAAGGGATCCAGCCCCGGATGCGCGAGGACCACACCGTGCATCGACAGGCTGCTTAGCGACGGGAACAAGCCGGCCATGATCAGCGAGGTCTTGCCGCTGCCACAGGGCCCCGTCAGCAAGAGCTTTTTCGCCCCGCCTTGCAGCCGATCGATCACGCGCTGCGTCAGCCGGCGACGGCCATGGAAGCGATCGGCATCGGCCAAGCCATAGGGCCGCAGGCCGCGATAAGGATTGCTGAGTGCGTCAGGCATGACCGCAGAGCCGCATCATCTCGTTCCGCGCGGCGGTCGGCAAGCCGGACGATGCAGGCGCGACGCCCACCACTCCTTTCGCTGCCGCCTCGGGTGTGCCGGATGACAGGTGGCTGTCCGTCGGGGTAACGTGTGGACATGCCGACCCATCGCCTGTCTAGATTGCGCCTTTTCACAGTGCGCCGTGGTCTTGTGGCCGTGGCTGCCAGTATGGCCATGGCTGCCGCGCCGGGCTGTGGCAACCCAGCGCCCGCAGGGCCCACTCAGTACATGGACCTGACGTACACCGTCAAACCCCCCGGCACCACCACGGGCAACACGCCCTTGAAGCTGCCCGTCGTCACTGAAGTGCTGCAGTGCCAGCGCTTTGGCCAAAAAATCGTCGTTGCCGCCACCGGAGGCGCGGCCGGCATCACCATCTCGCTGCAGGGCCTGGGTGCTGCCCCCTATGCCTCGATGCGCATCGACAAGGACACCGTCAGCGTCGGAGAAATCAGCCTGAAGCTGCCGCTTAGCCTAGATGCCCGCACGTTCGAGACCTCGAACCCCATGACCTGGGTCACCTCCGACCGCGCCGCTGAGCTAGTCTGCAGCATCCGCGTCAAGGGGCCTGATCCCTTCGCTTTGTTCGAGGGAGATTTGTCATGCAGCACGCTGCCCGGTGGCCTGCGCGATGTGCAAGCGGCAGCGCAGTTCCGGGCCATCCCCTGCCCATAAGCACCCCGCTGAGCGAGCCGAACGATGGGCGGTTTTTGCTGGCTCGTCGTCGGCACATTCGGCTTCCCGCCCACCGGGGATGAAGTATGATGCCGCTCGATTTGTATGCTGCAGGTACCGACCGATAGCGAGCCTTCGAGCCCTGGCCTTTCGTCCCCGCCGACGAGGCTGGATCGCGCGTCCTTGTTGTCGGGGTTTTCCCCTAGGGCGCCCGGCTGGATACGCACCGTACTTGGCGTGTTGTTGCAGGGCCTGCTGATCTGGCTCGCCATCCGCTCGGTGAATTTTTCGCTGTTCAAGAGCGTGCTGTGGACCGCGGACCATCGCTGGCTGGCCGCGGCGGTGCCGGCGGTGGCCGTCTGCATGGTGGCCGGCAGCCTGCGGCTGTGGCTGCTGCTGCGCGTGCTGCCGGTGCAAGGGCCCGGCGTCGGACTCGGCGCGCTGACTTCGATCTATCTCGCCACCTCGGCCGCGCACAACCTGTTGCCGTCGCCCGCCGCGTTCGTTGTGCGCACCGTGCTCTTGCAGCGCGGGCACGGGTACACCACGGGTCGCTTGGTGGCGAGCCAGCTTGTCACCGCCATCATCGACGGGCTCTGCCTGGGTCTTTTGGCCGTTGGTGTGGCGCTGTCTACGCCCCTGCCTTATGCCCTGAACAAAGCCATGTTCATCGGCGGAGCCATCGGAGCCGGTGGCGTCGTCGCGTTTCTGGCGGTGTCCTGGATCTGGGGGCGCCAGCACCCCGATGCCCTGCGCGACGGAGAAGACATCGCCGCCGAGAACGCCGGATTTCTGCGACGAACCGCCCAGGCCATGCAGCTCCTGCGGCGTCCGGGCCTATGGCTGGCGGGCCTTGGCTGCTCACTTCTCGTCGAGGTCGCCAACGCGCTCAGCATCGGCATGGCCGCAGCATCCGTCGGCACCCAGCTTGGTTTTGGCACCTGCGTCGTCCTCATGATGATCGGCCGCTTGGCGAGCCTCGCACCATCGACACCGGGCCAGTTTGGCGTCATTGAGGCCGGCCTGGTCATGGGCTTTTCCGCCCTTGGCATCGACACCTCACGCGCTCTCGCCATCGCCGTCCTGTATCACATGGTCCACTTCGTGCCCGTGACTCTCGTGGGCTTGTTTGAGCTTCGACGACAGTGGAATCTGTGCCTGCCTTCCGACAGACGGGACCAGCCGACTGCGCGGCGACCCCTTGGGCAGCGTGCTGCAACCCGCATCAACCCTCCATGACGATTCGCGCCGCTCGCACGTCTTTACTTGCCACACGAGTTGGTCAGTCCTATTTGTTTCTTTCTTACGCCTTGGCCTAGCCGTCAGATCCTGTAGCACGTACGTAGCAACCTAGCCGCCCTCTGGGCCTTAATCCTAGATACCTAGATAAAAAACCATGAGCTCGCTTCCCGTCCCTGCGTCTCCTCCTCCGTCGTCCGGCTCATCGAATCCTGCGTCGCCGGGCAGTCGCTTGGAGCGGCTGTGTACCCGCTATGTCACGTTCGCAGCGCGTCGCGGCGGCTTTATCCTGCTGGCGGCGCTGCTCCTTGGGCTCTTGGCCGGCAGCTACGCCAAGCAGCTTGAGCTACGCACCGATCTCGCCGAGCTACTGCCCGAGAGTCATCCCTCGGTCGCGGCCCTGCGCAAGATCGCCGGCCGTCAGAAGAGCGCCACCAACCTGGTCTTGATCGTCGACAGCCCCGACCCGATCGCCAACCGCCGCTTCTTTCAGGCGCTAAAGACCAAGCTCGATCCGCTGATTCCCAGCGTGTTCTCGTCGATTCAGTGGCGCCCCGACGACGAAGTGCCGCGCTACGCCGCCAAGTGGAAGTGGCTGTACGCGGAAAAGAGCGAGCTAGAAAAGGCCGAGTCGCTGCTCGACCGCATCCTCGCCCGTCGCAAGCTGCCGGTGTTCGTCGACCTGGAAGGCGATGCCGAGGCCGAGCTAACCGCGCTGCGCCGCGATCTCGACTCGCGCGTGGTCTTGGCGTCCAGCACGCCGCAGCCGCAGCCCGTCGTGGTCCCCCCCGAGCAGGCCGGCAGTCCCGAGCTGAAAGAGACGTATTTTTCCAGCCGCGAAAACGGCATCGACTCGGTCGGCGTGATGCTGTGGCGGCAGCGCGACGGCTTCGCCACCATGGGCGACAAGCAAACGTTTCTGACGGTGCAGGGCCTCGTCAACGACCTGAACCCGGTGTCGTTTCACCCGCAGATGAAGATCCACTACACCGGCCACATCGCGCTGGCGCTAGGTGAACAAAAGACGGTGCAAGAAAACATCACGATGGCCACCTTGGTCTGCGTCGTCGTCGTCATGCTGGCGATTTATCTGTATTTCCGCCGCATCGGCATGCTGCTGGTGATTACGCTGCCCGCGCTGTACGGCGTCTTGCTGGCACTGATGCTGGCTCAGGTGCTAATTAAATATCTAAATATCAATACAGCTTTTCTGGTATCAATCATTATTGGCAATGGCATTAATACGCCAATTATGCTATTAGCCCGTTATGGTGAAGAGCGGCGCTCGGGGCGCTCGACGGAACGAGCGCTGAGCATCGCGCTGTCGGCCACCATGCTCGGCACCGCGACCGCGATGCTGGCCGCCAGCATCGCTTATGGCAGCTTGACCTTCACCGACTTCCGCGGCTTCAGCCAGTTTGGTGTCCTCGGGGGCGCCGGCATGATCTTGGTGTGGTTGTCCTCGATTGTGCTCGCTCCCCCGCTGGTGTTGCTCGGTGAGCGGCTGATTCCCGGCGTGTTCACGCCCAAGCCCAGCTTGTGGCACTGGCCGTTCGGGCTTCTTGGCCGCCTGCTCGCTTGGCGGCCGATTTCGGTCGCGTTTGTCTCGGTGCTGCTGTTTGCCGCCGCGCTGCTGCCGCTGCGCAAGTACGCCGTCGACCCGCTGGAGTGGAACTTCAACAACCTGCGCAGCGATCCGACAGAATCCGAAAAGCTGTGGGGCCGCGCCGATTCGCTGGGCATGGGCAACGTCGGTGCCGGGTACATCGGCAACGACGGCGTCTTGCTGGTCGACGCACCCGAGCAGGCCGACATCGTCGCCGAAGCCATGCGCAAGCAGGACAAGGCGCGCGGCGATAAGCACACGCTGGCGACGGTGCGCACGCTGAATTCGGCCCTGCCGACGGAACAGGACGAAAAGCTGGCGATCCTCGCGCGAATTCGTCACAAGCTCGACCAGAACCAGTCGCTGATGGACGAGAGCGAGTGGAAGGATCTGCAGGCCTTTCGCCCGCCTGAGTACCTACGTCGCCTGACCGCCGACGATCTGCCCAAGCTGGTGCTGGAAGCCTTTACTGAATCCGACGGACAGCGCGGGCGCTTGATTGGCATCGATGCCGACTTCACCAACTATGCCGGCTGGAACGGCCATGACCTGATCCGCCTGTCGGAATCGCTGACCGTGCAGGCACTGGGCAAGACCTGGGTGGCGGCGAGCGCGGGCTCGATCTTTGCGGGCATGGTCGATGCCATCCATCGCGACGCCCCCAAGCTGACGCTGATCGCGCTGGTCGGCGTGGTCAGCTTGGTGATCCTCATGTTCGGCCCGCTGGGCGCCTTGCCCGTGCTTCTGACCGTCGCGGTCGGCATGACCTGGCTCTTGGGAATTCTCGGCCTGATCAACCTGAAGCTGAACTTCATGAACTTCGTGACCATGCCGATCACGCTGGGCGTCGGAGCCGACTACGCCGCCAACATCTGGTCGCGCCTGCGCAGCGAAGGCCCGGCCAGCATCCGCAGCGTCATCACCGACACGGGATCTGCGGTGGCGCTGTGCTCGGCCACGACGATCATCGGCTATTCGACGCTGCTTCTGGCCAGCAACCGCGCGCTGCGATCGTTTGGCTTGGCCGCGGACATCGGCGAAGTCACCTGCTTGTTCGCCGCCGCAACCCTGCTGCCCGCCGTCGCCGTGCTCTATGCCAAGCTGCAGGCGCGCTTCCAAGCGACGCAGCCCGCCGAAGCCCCGGTGCAGAGCTAGCCGGCCGCTTCCCTTTGTTGGCTCACCCGTCACGCCCAGAAAGCGAGAGCGGACTTGCGTCATGCAGCCTCGGAAGAAATACAAAGTTGCCCTCGTCAGTGAGATGTACCTGCCGCGTATCGGCGGCCTTGAGCTTCACGTTCGCGATCTGGCCCGCGAACTTTCCCGTCGCGGGCACGACGTACACGTGGTGTGCAACACGCCGGGTCCGGCCAGCTATGACGACGGAGTGACGCTGCATCGCCTGGGCTTGCCGCGCCTGCCGTTCTTGCAGACCATTCGCGATCCGTCGGCCGCGGCGGCGCTGCGCCGACTGTTCGAGCGCGAGCGCTATGACATCGTCCACGTCCAGGCGGCGTTTCTGCCCATGACCCACGTCGCGACCTACCAAGCGCGTCAGCTTGGAATTCCCTGTCTGTTCACCGAGTGCTCGTGGCTGGGAGCCGGCTGGCTGCGCTTCTTTGAAGCGCTGCACCGCGTCTCGGACTGGGGTCACTGGCCGACGCTGCTTTCCGGGGTCAGTCAGTGCGTCGCCGATCAGCTCGCGCGCATCACAGACCGAAGCGATGTCTTCGTGCTGCATAACGGCGTCCACGTGGCCGAGTGGAAGACGCAGCCGCGACCGCCGATCCGTCCTCGCGTCGTCAGCGTCATGCGCTTTACCAACCGCAAGCGCCCCTTTGACGTCGTGCGCGCCATCCCCCGCGTGCATGCCCAGCTTCCCGAGCCGCTGCGGCCTGTGTTCACGCTGATTGGCGACGGCACCGCCCGCCGCAAGGTCGAGCGGGAAGCTGCCCAGCTTGGCGTCACGCAGCACCTTGAGCTTCCCGGATTTCTCGACCGACCGAAGATCCGCGAGATCTTCGAAGAATCGACGCTCTTCGTCTTGCCCACCGAGCGCGAAGCCATGAGCATCGTCTGCGTCGAGGCGCTGTCCGCTGGCCTGCCTGTCGTGGCCATGAATAAGGGCGGCGTCGCCGACGTCGTAGCCCACGGCTCCGAAGGATATCTGGCGAACAACCGCGACGAATTCGCCGACTTCATCGTGCGACTGCTTGCCGATCCCGCGCTGCGGCAGCGCATGGCGCAGCAGGCCACGACGCGCGTGGGACGCTTCGCGTGGGAACACATCATCGAGCGGCAGCTCAACGTCTATGACTTGGCCGTGGCGCGCGAGCGAAAACAGACCGAGCCCCTCCTCGATCGCTTTGGTCTGCCCCTGAACGAAAAGACCGTCGCAGTTTGCTAGAGTGGCGGGCGCAGGTCGCCGACGCCTTGCATCGATCGGCACGTCCGCACAGGAGACACGGAATGTTTGGCTTACCCAATATCGAGCAGTACTTTTACTCGTTCACGACGGGTAGCGTGCATGTTCAGGACTTGGAAAAAGAGCTGCGCGATCTGCGTGGCTTTCTTTCCGCACACGGCGTCGTCGCCCGCACCGCCGTCGATGTCGGCTGCGGCGATGGCCACGTGACCGCCAGGCTGCGCGACCTTCTGCAGCTTGACACCATCCATGGCTTCGAGATCAACCCGCGCCTCGTTGAAAAAGCCCGTCGCCGCGGCTTGCCGATCGTGCTGGCCGATGTCCTTTCGATGACCGTGACCGGCAACTTCGACGTCGCCATCACCTATGGCGCGATGCACCACTTTCGCGATGCCGATCCCTTCATCGCCGCCCTGCGCCGCTTGAGCCGTCGCTATGTCTTGGTCGTCGACAGCACCGTGCGCACGACGCTGCTGCACCGCTTCACCGGGGCCCCATGGTTCCCGCTGGAGGCATCGCCCTATCGCATCCGCACCGTCGACGAAATCGTCGCAGCCATGGAAGCAAGCGGCCTGCGCATCCTGGGTAGCCACACCAACGAAAACGCCAACATCTGGCACGATCGCTCGTTCATCTTGGGCGAGCGCAGCGACGCCGACACCTCGCAACGCCATGAACCCGCGCGCTATAGCGGATCCGTCTAGCCGCCCGGAGACCGGCCCATGCAGATCCTCATCACCATCGATATGGAGCAAGACTGCCCGCCGTACCTGAGCACCTTTTTCGGTGTCGTGCAGGGCACGCCGCGGGTGCTGGCTCGGCTCAAGCAGCTTGGGATCCGCGGCACGTTCTTTACGACCGGCGATGTCGCTCGGCGCTTTCCCCAGGTGGTGCAAAGCATCGTCGAGGCCGGGCACGAGCTAGGCTGTCACGGCGACAGCCACAAGCGCTTTAGCCTGATGTCGCACGACGAGGCCGAGCGCGAGGTCCGCGATGCCTCGGCCACGCTGCGCAGCTTTGGCGAGGTCGTGTCCTTTCGCGCCCCCAACCTCGACTTTCCCGAGCCGTTTCTGCCCATCTTGTCGCAGCACGGCTATCGCGTGGACTCATCGATCGGCCGCCACAAGCCCGGCACGTTCTTCGCTGAGCCCAGCCGCACGCACGGCCTGTCGCGCGTACCCGCCTCGGTGGCGCCCTCGTGGCTGCGCATTCCAGCGACGCTGCGCAGCGCGCTCTTGTCGCAGCTACGCGGCCCGGCTGTCTTTTTCTTTCACCCCTGGGAATTCGTCGACGCGACCGACTGGCCGATTCCGATCGACTGCCGCTATCGCACCGGGCAGCCAGCCTTGGACTCGCTGGCTGCAACCGTCGATTTCTTCCGGCAGCGCGGTGCCACGTTCCACACCATGCGCGAGCTTGCGCCCAACTAACTGCCGGGCCTGCGCCCGTCGGGAGGCATTCCCCGTGAGCCGACACATCCCCCGCCCCCGCCCCTGCCCTCGCTTTTGCGTGCGCGGTCTTGTCCGCAGCCAGGCTCTGTGGCTGTGCCTGATCGGCCTGGGCCTGCTGGTGTCGCCTGCGCGGGCACAGGTCAAGCGGATGGTCCCGCTTGCGGGCTGGCCCCAGGAAAAGATCGTGTCGCTGGCCCCGCTTCTGCGCAGCACCGACATCGCCGTGATCGAGTCAAAGCCCGACGGTCACCTGCGCCAGCTTTCGCTGTTTACGTTCGTCGCTGCCCCGCCCAGCGTCGTACGCGAGGTGCTGTGGCGAGCCGACCAATATCGCGAATATGTCCAGAATTTTAAGAAGTCAATCGTATCCAACAATCCAGACGGCAGCTTTGATTATAGCTATCAGTTAAGCTATGGCTTATTTTCTGTCGAAGGCACGAATCGTTATATGCAACTGCCTGCAAATCAACAAATGGCTGGGGCGCCGGTTGAAATTCGTGATGTTGATCCCAACTTTGATTATTCAGTACGTCGTTTTCGCTTTGAATTTTACAGCGTATACGGCGGCACCCTGCTTGTTATGTATGGTTTTACTGAAGTGACCAAGTCTGGCGGCATGATCGCCAAGGTTTTGGAAAAGGTCCCGACGCTGGAACAGGGCATGGCGCTGGTCGCGCAGAGCACGCTCTTGCTGCAGGTCAAGCGCCGGGCCGAGCAGGTCGCACCGGTTGCAGCGCTTCCCGCACCCTCTCAATCGGCCTCGGTGGATTTCTTGGCTGACCGCGGCACCGTGGTCTTATTGCGCAGTCAAGGAGGCCGCCTTTCTGAGGTATCGCTGATTGATCGAACCCCCGCTCCTTCGCAGTTTATTTCCGCCTTGGTCGAACAGACGTCGGACTGGAAGAACTATATCCCCAGCATTACGCAGAGCGTCGGAGCCGGCGCGCAAGACACGACCAGCATGGTGGATATCGAGCAGTCACTGCCCCTTTTGTCTTTTCGCACAACCTATGGCGCCCGCGTCCAGGGCCGCACCATGGACATGATGGGGCTGTCCGGTGACCTCAAGGGCGCACGCATGCGCTGGGACCTGGTGCCGTTGCGCCAAGGCGGCACGCAGATCGTCCTGCGGTCGTCGATGCAGTACGACCGCGCGAGCTTGGTCATGCGCCAGCTCTACAAGCTGGAGCCGCTCATGGAATACGGCGTCAACGTCGGCATGCAGCTGGTCATCCTGGAAGCCATCCGCACGCGAGCCGAGCGCACGAGTGGTCGCCCGCGTCCCTCCGTCGCCTTCGGGCCTGAGACGCAGGTCTACTAGAGCGCAGCACCGGATCGGCGCGAGCCTGCTACGCTGCCCTCATGCGACCCCGTGGCCTGCTGCTACTTGCCCTGCTGGCCTGCCGATCCCCAGCGGTCGTGCCCCCGCGCAGCGATCTTTCGGCCGCGGCACGCTCGGCAAACCCGGCGTCTGCGCCTACGCCGTCGAGTGCCGTCCCGTTGGCCTCGTCAACCTCCATCGCCGCGCTTCCCGATGCGGCGCTGCCGTCGACACCCGAGCCAAAAGACGCCTGCCCACTTCCCGCGGATGCACCGACACTCGATATTCCCGTCGGTGGCCGCCGCACCAGCCCAAGCGGTTTTTCCGTGCAGTACCAAGGCATCTCGCACGACCAGTACGACGACGGGCGCTTCGAACTCTTGGCCCACCTAGTGTTCCGTCGCGGCAACGACGAAGTGCAGCGCCTGCCAAGCGCGCTCAGCCCACCGACCAGCAGCGAGATCCTCGGCCACTGCGTCCGCCTGCTTTCAGCCCGCGACCAAAGCGCCGTTGTGCAGCTAGCACCGATGCCATCACCGCCGCCGCCTATTCGGCACCTGGGCGACGGACGCTGCGAGCCAAGCCCGCGCCCTGGTACCCCCTGCAAAGACGGCGAAGGCTACTGCGTCCTGTCCTGGGGAAAGCCCGGTGGCTGGAGCAGCGCGCTGTGGTGTCGCGGCGGTCGCTGGGTGATCGAAGAAGAACGCAACCTGTAAGCGCGCGGCTACTTCAGCTCCAGCGAGGTCCGCGCGTAGACCTCTTCCTTGCCGTTGATCAAGCGCGTGATCAGCACCTGATACTTGCCACCCGGCTTGAAGCCCTCCTCGGTCTTTAGGTTCACTTCCGAGATCAAGATCGTCGCGGTCTGCTTGGTCTTGATCGGATAGGCCTGCACGGGCTCACGCGGCTCGGCGGACTTGCTGGCAGCCTTGGCCGCTTGGCCCAGCTCATAAAAGACGATGTTCACGTCGGGCGATCCGGGAGACTTCTTCAAGTGCGCAACGAAGTGGACCTTCCACGACTCGCTGTCGGGGTTCTTGGTCAGCGTCGCGCGGGCCTCGCTCTTCAGGTCCGACTGAAACGTCGAAAGCGCGGGGTTGAGCATGCGCTCGGTGATGACGATGGTGCCAGGCGATGGCCCCCCGGCTTGCGCATGCGGTGCGCCCGCGACGAGAAGCACAAGTGAAAACCCCAGTACACGAAGGAGCGATGAAGTGGCCATGAAGTTCCTCCACAGAACGAATGCGCGATGCCAAGCCGCGCTGATAGTGGGTTGATGTGCCTTCTGCTTGCTGACGATCTGCGGACGGGCCGACGACGATTTGTCGGCGAGTTGGCCGTCTTACGGGGCGGCCGGGCGTTCCTCAGGTGTGCCCGGCGCGGCCAGCGCATCGATGACGCGCTGCAGGTCTTCCCACACCTGCCGCTTGGCGCTCGGCGTGCGCAAAAGGTACGCGGGGTGATAGGTCGGCATCACGGGAATGCCTTCCCACTGTGCGAACTGGCCGCGCAGGCCGCTAATCGGCGCCGTCGTACGCAGCAAGTACTGCGTCGGTGTGCGCCCCAGCGCAACGATGGCCCGCAGACCCGGCTGCAGGGCCAAGAGCTGACGACGCAAAAACGGTGAGCACGCGGCCATCTCGTCCGGCTCGGGTGTGCGGTTGCCTGGCGGGCGGCACTTGACCACGTTGGCGATGTACACCGCCTGCCGCGACAGGTGCGGCACGATCTGGCTGTATCCGCGACGCTTGGCTTCACCCGCCATGGCGTCGATCATGCGATCCAGAAGCTGCCCAGCCGCTCCGACAAACGGGCGCCCCAAGCGGTCTTCATCGGCCCCCGGTCCTTCGCCGACAAAGGCCAGCCAGGCATCGGGACTGCCGTCGGCAAAGACCAGGTTGTTGCGGCCGTGACACAGCTTGCAGCGCTGACAGTCGCCCAGCAGTCGACGCAGCTCGGAAAGGCCGTCTGCCCCACGCAGCGCGCCGGCTGGTGGCAGCTCAGGATAGCTCGCCTCGACCAAGGTAAAGCCACGCCCAGCGGCAGCCGATGGCAGGGCTCGTGCCGGCGGGACCTGCGGCGCTCGTGGCGCAACTGCGGCAGCTGCTGCCGACGCTGGCAGCGACGACGGCACCGCGATCGCGGCCAGTGCCGCAGCGCCAGGACCTGCCGCAGCACCAGGACCTGCCGCAGCCGGTGGCTCGACGTGCTCAGCCACCGACGCGCTGCCTGAATCGGCTCGTGGTACCCCGTATGCCCCAGGAAAGTCATAGCGCCCTCCGCTAGGTCGAGGCGTCGCCCGCGACCGAGGCACGCCCGACACGCCTTGTTCCTGCAGCTTGCGCAGACGTGATCGCGTCGCTCGCGTCACTTGCAAAAGCTCTTCTTCCGGTGCTGCGGCGGGCGGTGCCTGCACATGCTCGGCCACCAGCGCCTGCCCCTCCACAGTCGAAGCGTCCTTTGTCGTGTCGCCGTCGCGGAGGCTGCCGCCGCGGTCTTGTTCCTGGGCTGCCGTCGGTTCCATCGCCGTGGGTTATACCACTGCCCGCCGGCACACGAGATCGCAGATCCCCCGCTTCCGACACTCCGCGGTGGGGCAGCGGCGGTTGCCAGGCCGGCTGGGCCGTTCCGCGGCTGGCAGGGCCGAAAATTGACAGCGTCGACGGGCCGTCCTTACAGTCGAGGCCCCGAAAAGTGCGTGGCCTGCGCGCTTGGCTCCTCAAGGTGTGGGCTGCACGCCCTGCTCTGTGAGGCAACCATGAAGACATCTCACGTATTGGCCGTTCCAGCGCTGGCCCTGCTGTCGCTGTCCCTGGGCTGTGGGCCACAGGATCCAGACAGCCGCAGCCTGCCGCAGGCCGGCGACACACTGCCCGAGCCACGCCCGACGGTATCGCCGACGGATTACATGCTTGTCCAGCCCGCGGTAAACCGCATCTGGGGCAGCGGCGACAAGGATGTCTGGGCTGTGGGGCCCAACGGCCTGATGCTGCACTGGAACGGCAAGGTGTGGCGCAGCGTCGCAGTGCCGACGGGCAAGGATCTCTTGTCGGTGTGGGGCAGCAGCGACAAAGACGTCTGGGCCGTGGGCGAAGCCGGCGTCGTCATTCACTGGGATGGCAGCGCATGGAGCCGCGCCACCACACCCGTCCCCGACACATCGGAGCTCAACGACATCTGGGGCACCAGCGGCAACAACATCTGGGCCGTCGGCGACCGCGGCGTCATCATCCAGTACAACGGATCGGCCTGGGGCTCGTTCAGCCTGCCTTCGATCAACCACCTTTTGACGGTCTGGGCGGCCAGCACCACCGACGCGTGGATCGGTGGCGACCTGGGCATGCTCTTGCGCTGGGATGGCAGCAGCTGGACCGAGCAGCCGAGCAACAGCACCCTGCCCTTTGTCCACATCCGCGGCACCGCCCCCAACAAGGTCTGGGCCGCGCGCAAGGACAACAACGTCTGGACGTTTGACGGCACCAAGTGGGCGCGCATCTCGGGAGGCTATCAGGCCTCTCACCTGTGGATGAGCTCGGACACCGACGTCTGGCTGTACGGCGGCTACGACACCTATCGCTACAACGGCACGATGTGGAGCGTTGTGTCGCTCTATGGACTCTCGGCGCTGTGGACCAATGGACCGAGCGCCGGCTGGGCCAACGCCGGCACGTCGATGATCCGCAACAGCGGCGGATCCTGGTCGATCAACTGGTAGCCGATGGCGGCATCACCGGACAGCGCGCCGGGCCACGGTCACAGCACACCGAGCGCATGGCACAGCCGCCACAGCCCGATGCGCAGGTGGCCGTCCTCGATGCTCTGCCGTCGTCGCCACAGCTCGGTCAGCGGCACGAAGGACAGCGAGCTCGTCGCCACGCTCTCGGCGTCGACTTCGGCCACCAGCGGATACACCTGCTCGGGGGTGGCGCCCACCGCGGGGTAGTACTTGCCGCCTAGTGGCCAGCTCCGCAGTGTCCGCAATCCGAACTGCTGACGAAGCTGCAGACCCAGCCAGGCCTCGGCCTGCGTCAGGTCGACGATGCTGCGGGGCAGCCGCCACGCCGGGTTGGTGGCAAAGCGCGACTGCCCGGTAAACGCCTGCACCGCCGGCAGATCGCGCAGCTCGATCCCGACGAAGACCTCGCCCGCGGCGTCGCCGACGCGCAGCACCGGGAAGACCGATACGGTGTTGCTGCTGGTGGGGCTGGGCAGCGCGCACTCAAGGATCTCGCTCGCCACGATCTGACCGTCGGCGGCGTGCTCAGCGATGCGCAGGCGCTCGATGCGCAGAAACGGCGCAGGTGGCTCCGTGCCGACATCGGTCTGCACGGCAAACGGCACAAACACCGCCCGCGGCGCGGGCTGCAGAACCGCGTCGATGTCGTCGGGGCGCGGCGCTGCCGGACCAAGCAGCGTCCGCTGCAGCGCCGGGCTTGCAGCCTGGATGCGCAGGCTGATCTCGGCCCCGATCCACGGTCCCAGCGTGCGTGCCAAGTCGGGCTCTGCCGTGCCCAGCGTGAGCGCGTTTTCCGTCGGAACATCCGATTGAATAAGGCAGGAAAAGAGCTCGTAGACGTTCAGCTCAAGCCGCGCATCCAAAAGCCCGCCGACTTGTGCCGCCCGCAGAAGCTGCGTCGCCAAAAGGGGTCGCACGCAGCCAGCCCGAGCGAACTTCGTGGGGTTCGGCGCATGCTCCGGCAAAAGAGGCAGGCCATCGGGTCCGAGGTCGCTGTGGGAAAAGTGCAGCTCGATAAACAGCGACGAGACGCGCTCGTTCAGGCCCCCCGGCGAGGTGAAATAGCGCAGCCCCGGACGCACCTTGGCAATCCAGCGCTCCGGCAGACCGACGCGCTCGTGCCACAGAGCATGCAGGTGCTGTCGCAAGGCCGGCGAAGCCTCGCCGTCGTCGCCCACGCCCTCGCCGCCCAAGCCTTCGTCGTTTCGAACCATGGCGGTCAGGGGCTCGGTCAGATATCCCGCCACGCTCGCGCCATCCAAGCTCGGGCTGGCCCACGGCCAGTCGGCTGTGCCCTGCGGCTCGGCGCCAAGACCGCTGCGCTGCGCCGCATGCACAAGAGGTCGCGGATAGCCCTGGCGCCCCAGCACAAACAAGCGGCCGTGCTGGTGAAAAAAGGGCAGCAGATCGACGACGGGATGCGGTCGCTCGATCAGCTCCATGCAGCGGCCGGTCTCGCGGTGTTGGCTGCGCGACAGGCGCAAAAAACGGGGTCGACTCGACGGCACAAGGACGCCGTCAGGCGCTGGCGCGCTGCGTTCCGGCGCTTCGACCTGCAGCGAAAAGCCCACGCCCTGCCCGCGCCGCACTTTTTCACCGACGACCAGATAGTTCGTCGGCGGGTACGGCAGCGGTTTTTCGTCGAGGTCGTACAGAAAGAAGCGACCACGAAAGCGGTTCTCGACGATCCACGGGTTGCGCAGCTCGATCGAGACGGCGATGCGCAGGTCGCGCTGAGCAAGCTCGCGCTCAAACTCGGCCTGGCTGAAGTACGTGTACTCCTCTTTGCACTCGGCAGCCCAGTCGCTGCGATAGTCCTTGCGCAGCACGAACTCGCTGGCGGCGCGCAGGCTGGTGCGATAGCGCTGCCAGCCGGGCCGCACCGATCCAAGCCGCCGATACGGCACCGGCCCCGTCGGATTCTGGCTGCTGCGCCACTCGGCAGCGAAGCGCTCGAACAGCGCGGCCGAGCTAAGACCCGCGACATCCGATGCGCCGCTCGGCTCGGCTGGCGCCCCGTCGCGCATCGGCAGATCGATCAGCACCTCGGCCGGGCCGCGCGGTACCACGAAGTCGCGGATGATCAGCACGCCCCCCGGTCGCAGCGCCCGCGTCTGCTCATCGAGCGCCCGGCGAACCGGCTGCAGCGAAAAGTCATTGAAGCTGGTCAGGTGATGAAACACCGACGAGTTCAGCACGCCGTCCAGGCTCTCGCGGTCGAAGATCGGCTCGGCAATATCACCCAGGCGGTATTCCAAGTTGGGCCGACGATAGTGCGCCTTGGCATAGGCCACCGACTCGGGCGCCACATCCACGCCGACGACGTGCAGGCCTTCGTGCAGGCAGGCCAGGTCATACGAGCCAGCCCCCGAGCCGCACCCCATGTCCGCCAGCGTGCCGCGCACCGGAAAGTACGCCGTGGTCAGCGCCACCTTTTGCTGCATGGACTTGTCCATGCCGGCGTAGTACGCGGCGTACGCTTCGGTTCCACCGCGCGCCTGCCCGGCATAGCTCGTCGCTGCGTCGGTTGGATCGGGCGATGGATTCGCGGTCTTGGGTGCCCCGTCTTGCGCGTCCATGGCCTGCGCCTAGGGAATCGACATGGCCTGCTGCAGCCGTCGCCCCAGGCGATGCAGCTCTTCTTTGTGTGCCTCAGGAACTTCCCTCAGGGGCTCGCAGCGTCCACGTACTTCTAACTCAGCCAGCGTGAAGTCGCCGACGACGCAGCGCTGCTCTTCCAGCGTCAGGGCGACTTCGTTGTCGCTGCGCCCGCGCGTATAGACCGCCGAATAGCGCCGCACGATCGTCGTCTGCCGCCCGTCGAGAGGCCGACTGGCCACGCCCGTGTCGTTCCAGCGCGACTGCACCAAGTTGCCCTGCGGATCGACGATGATCGCCAGAATCTGGTTCTGCGAAAACGCCGCGGCCAGTGCTTCCAGGGGATCGCGCGCCATGTGCGGCGAATTAAACAAATACGGCTTCAGAGGCGACGTGCAGCCGGCCGTCAACGTGCAGGCCGCTGCCAAGACGAAGCCTCCCAAGATCCCAGCGAGACGAAAAAGACCTTTCATGTGCCCATCATCGCCGATCCGGGACGGCGCGGGCTAGCCTGTCGGCCGCTTGCGTCGTACGCGGGGCGGCGGCGGCAGGCCCAGCTCTTTGGCGCGGGCGCGGGCGCGAAGCTCCGCCACGACGCTGCGCGCGAGCTCTTCCAGCGCTTTGTCGCGCTTGCCCTCGACTTCATCGAGAAGCTCGCGGGCACGGGAAGAAAAGCGCTCGATCTCGACCAATACCTGCCGGAGCTCCTTGAGGTGAGCGACGGTCTTTTCGTCTAGTTCGGCCACGACTTGATTGTATCGCGATCTGCCCGATAGGGGCGAGAGTCATCTGCTCAATCTACGGATGTCGGGCTACGGATGTCGGGTCAACGGCGCGGGCGAGTTCCTGGCCGGCGGACGCACGGAAAGGCCGTGGCCAGCGCATGTCACACGAGTGATAGAGTGGAGCGATGCGACTACTTCACACGATGCTGCGGGTCAACAACCTCGACGAGTCCTTGGCTTTTTACTGCGATGCGCTGGGCATGAAGCTCTTGCGCCGCAAAGACTATCCGGCGGGCGAATTCACGCTGGCCTTCGTCGGATACGGCGAGGAAGAAGACCAGACGGTGCTGGAGCTCACGCACAACTGGGGCACATCCAAATACGAGCTCGGCACGGCGTTCGGACACCTGGCGATTGGCGTGACAGACATCTATGCCGTCTGCGAGCGCCTGCGCGAAAAAGGGGTCAAGGTCGTCCGCGAGCCCGGCCCGATGAAGCACAGCTCGACGGTCATCGCCTTTGTCGAAGATCCCAATGGCTATCGCATCGAGCTCATCGAAGAAAAGACGCTGAAGTCAGCCAGCTAGCGTCAGAGACGGTGCCGGCTAGCCGTCGGGGTCGTGCGATCGTCGGCCTTGCTTGCGCTCGCCATGTCGACGCTTCTCGCTCAGCCGCCGTTCCTTTGAGGCGCGCGTCGGTCGAGTCGGACGCCGCGGCGTGGGCCGCACCAGCGCACGCAGCACAAGCTGGCGCAGCTTGTCGAGCGCGTCGTCGAGGTTACGCCCTTGGTCGCGCGAGAGCTGGCTGACGATCAAGATCCAGCCATTGGCGTCGAGCCGCGACGCGGCCAAGCTGGCCAAGCGCGCCTTGACTTCGTCCGACAGGGCGCGCGAGCCAGGCAGGTTGAAGCGTAGCTCGACCTTGCTCGCCACCTTGTTGACGTTCTGTCCGCCTGGCCCCGACGAGCGACTGGCCTCCCACGACAGGTCGCTGCCGGGAATCGACAGGCGTTCGTTGATCCACAGCGGCTCCATCGACGGCATGGTCCCAGCCTGTCACAGATCGCCGCGGGCCGAAGCCAACGAGGCGATCGCGCTGCCCACGATCCAACCATTCTGCCCGTCGGCCAGACGCACGCGGGCATGCAGGCCGCGCACTTCATCGATGTGTAGCTCGGTGCCGGCAGGCAGCGGATGCGCAAAGGCCGGCGGCGCCCCGTTGCTGTCGGCCGAGCGCAGGATGGCGCCGGGCAGGATCACCACGCCTTCCTGCGCTGCATCGATCTCGCCGACGATGGACAAGCCAACGGCGACGCCCAGCAGCGCGGGGATCAGCGCCAGCCGCTGCCACAGCCCCGCTCGATCGCGGACGGGTGCCTCGTGGCTGTCGGGCAAAGCGCGTGCTTCCTGCGGCGTGGCAAACAGGCGCCCCGTCCCCAAGCGCCGGCCTGCACGACGAAGCAACGTCACCATGGACGGCACACAGACCAGGATCGCAATCAACAGCACCAGCGACGCCAAAAGAACGTGGCGATGCGCGACGGGCAGCGCGCTCTGAAAGAACAGCAGCGACGACACGGCATCGCTGACTTTGGGCCGCGGTAGCCAGTCGGGAAGTCGCTCGCGCAGAAAGCGTAGGTTGCGCTGAGCCCGCGACAGGCTCGGATCCAACGACAGAGCACGGCGATACGCGAGCACGGCTCGCCCCGGCTCTTGCGCGAGCAGCGCGGCCGTTCCCCAGTCCGCAAGAAGCTGTGGGCAGTCGGCATGCCGCAGCGACAGATCGCGCAGCAGCGCTTCGGCCTGGGCAAAGCCGCTGCGTCGACGATCGCGATCCGACTCAGACAGCGCGGCTTGATACGCCGAGCGCGCCGGTTTCAGCGCCGACAGGGCTGCGGCTTCGTCGGCAACCGAGACGCCACGCGCCGAGAGCACGGACAGCGCAGAACAAAGAAGCGGCAGCCACAGTCCCAGCGCCCCATGGCCACGTCCCGACGACGGGCGACGCTGCGCGCGGCTCCACTCCTGCAGCAGTGCTTCGATGTCGGTACGCAGCGACAGCGGCAGCGGCTGGTCCGCGGCACCGGGTGCGTAGGCTTCCGTCTCTAGCCGCTCGATCAGGCGCTGGCCTTCGCTGGCTGGCAGCGCAAGCTGCGAGCGCAGAGCCCGCAGCGACGCCGACAGAAGCGGGGCACTATCGCGGGCCGCAGCACTCTTTGCCGCTTGCAGATCAGCGCGGAGCCGGGCCTGCGCTTCGGCGATCGCGGCATCCGCCGGCCAGCTCTTGCTCCGCCCTCGGATCAGCACGTATGCCACCGCCAGCCCTGCGGCTAGTGCGTAGAGCACCGCCAAGATCGGCGCTACCCGACGCAGCGACGGAGCAGGAAGCAGCGTCAGGCGCTCATCACTCAGCGCCAGGTCGGCCCCCACAAGCGACGTCGGCAGGGCGGTATCAACGGCTGCAGCCCGCCCCACCTCCGTCGGAGCCTGCGCGGTCGTGCCCGACGTCGCAGCCGATGGCGTCGTCACGACGTCTCCCGCCGAGACGACCGCGGATCCCTTCACCGACAGCGCGATCGGCTGGCTCTGCACCGTCTGGTACGTGCCTTTCTCGGGATCGAAGTAGCCAAACGACAGCGCGGGGATCTCTTTGGCCTCCAAGCTACGCAGCCGAACAGCGACACGGAACAGCTTTCCCTTGCCGTCGTCGAGCAGCTCGCCAGAGGGAGGCTCCTCGGGGGCCGCAAACAGGCTCGGCGACAAACCCATGGCTGCGACATCCGGCAGGATCAGCCCCGCCAGCCGGCCGTTTCCGCGCAGGAGCACGCGCAGCTCAATCGGATCGCCGACACGCACGACGGTGCGTCCGGCTTGCACGTCGATGGCAAACGCCTGCCCCACCGCGTTTTTGAAGCTGGCTGGGCGACCGCTCTGCGGCAGCCCGCGGATCTCGACCTTGACTGGCTTGGCCACCGACGAAAATAGCTGCGACTGCGGCACTTGAAAGCCGAACAGGTCACGGCCATAGCCGGTCTGAAGCTCGGCCACGACGCGGGCCGCAGGCGGAAGCAACACTCCGGGCTTGCTCGGCGTCAGACGAAAGTGAAAGCGAAAGCGGCTGTACTCGACGCCATCGAGAGCGGCTTTTTGCTGCTCAAATGGCAGCTCCAAAGCCCGGCTGCCTGCATGAAAAGCCGGCAGCTTGGCCTGCGTCGGGCCGCTCGGCGGCGCCTCGATCTCAAGCCACTCGTCCTGGTCGAAAAGCGGCACCGAAAACGATCGATTGCCAACGTCTCGCCGCAGGTACCAGTCCAGGTATCCGTCGACGGTCTCGCCGACCCACAGCGGGCGATTGGGCAGCACCAGGCGCAGCTGCATATCGCGCGTCTCGTCGACATCTTTGACGACAAAGCGCGCCGGCTGCGACGACGCCTTGCGGTCCCCTTGCGTCGCGGTAAGGGCAGGCACGGTGTGCGCCCCGGCCTGCGCGGCCTCGATGCGAAAGCGAAAGGCAAAGGTGACGCTGCGCTGCTCGCTGCGCTGACCGTTGACGATCTGCACCATGCTCGACACCTGCGGCGTCATCCCCAGCGCCGTCACGCGGCAGCCGGGGATGGCCAGCTTCGACAGCGTCGGAGTAGGGTTCTCATCGAAGCCCCGCGCCACCACCTGCAGAACAAACGGCAGGTTGGCATAGACCTCTTCGCTTTCAAGCTGTAGCTGAAGCTGCTGCGCCCGCGCCTGCGCTACCGGGCCGAGTGCGGCGAGCATGATCAACGCCACAAGCAGCCACCGCCGCGGCCTGCGACATAGCCGATGAGTTCTGGGGGTCGGCATGGCTTACCAGTCCTTCTCTACCGGATCGCTGGGACCGGCTGGCTGCTTCTGCTTTCGCTGACGCTCGGCCTCGCGCTCGCGAATGGCCTGCAGGCGACGCGCCGCCTGATCCTGCGAGAGCTGCTCTTGCTCTTGCTGCGGGTTCTTCTGCTCTTGCTTCTGCTGATCTTTCTGCGGTGGCTCCAGAATGCGGATCGCCGCCTCGACGTGCGCAAGCGCCCGCTTCTGCTGCTCCATCGCCGGCTCTAGATCCAGCGGCAGCGACTGAGCGTGCGCGTCGGACTGCGTTGCCTCGTCGGGCTTGAGCAGCTGACCGGCTTTTTCCATCGCCGTATGCGCCTTGCGCACTTCCTCGGCGGCGTCCGCGAGCGGCTTCTGGGCCTGCTTGGCCTGCGGCTCGCTCGCGCTTCCGGCTTGGTCCGCCTGCGCGGCCAAGGCTTCGGCCAAGGCCCGGCCTAGATCGCGGTGCCGCTCTTGCTCGCCGAAAAGCGGCCCGGCCCGGCGACGGCGCTCTGCCTCTTCTTTCTGCGCTTGAGCCGACCCGGTGTGATCGAGCGTCTCGGTCTGGTTGCGGTGCAGGTCTTTTAAGTGTTCGACAATCGAAAAGAACAGACGCCGCAGATCTTCCAGGTGCTTGCGGCCTTCCTCGACCGTCGGCAGAAGTTGGGCATTCTTCTGCGCCATCTGCGCGGCCAAGCGCAGCAGCGAGTCTTCTGCCAGCTTGCGCTTCTGCTCGGCCTGCTCGAAGCGCTGCTTTTCGGCGGCACGCTTCTCGGCTTCGTCTTTTTCTGCGCTGGGCGGGCTGCCCTGCTGCGGACTCGGTGGTGGTGCGGCAAGCGCCTGCAGCTCGTCGGAAAACAGCCCCTGCAAGCGAGCCAAGCGATCGCGATTGCGCGCCACCGACTCGGTAAACAGGCGGCTGCGCTCAGCAGGCGGCAGCCTTTCCAGCTCGGCCTTGGCCTTTCCCGAAAGAAGCTGCGCAAGCTGGCTTTGATCGCCAAAGGCCAGCTCGATCAGGTCGCGCAGACCGCTGAAGCGCTCGACCGCACGCAACAACGAAGCCAGCGCCTGAAGCTGCGCCTTCGTCGCGGCTGGCAGCTGATCCGCTGCCAGCGAAGTCGCCGCCTGATCCATCGCCTGGATGCCTTCTTTGAGAAGGGGAATCGCTTCGCGCGCTGCTTGCAGAACGCGCTTGCGCTGCGCTTCCTGCCGCGGATCGCCAGGTGGCTGGCCCGGCGCCGGCTGCGTCGCTGATGACGGGTTCTGAGCGGCCTTGGCTTCGTGCTCAACACCCGCGTTCAAGCGAGCCAAGAGCTCTTCGCCGCGCGGCATCAGGGCCCGCTGCTGATCGCCCAGGAAGCTCGCAGTCAGCCACGCCGGAACGTGAGCGGCAGCCTTGGTATTTGGCGACGCGGGCGACAGCGCAGACGGCGCGGTCTTGGCCGTCGCAGGCGACGGTGCGATGGCAAGCTGCGCGCTCTGTGCGCGGGCCTCGTCAAGCGCGCGAGTCTGTCCCAGCGCGTTCATTTGATCCGCCACCAAGCCCTTGAGCACGGTCACCGGATCTTGCAGCTGTTCCATGGCCCGCTTCAGCTGGTCGACGCCGACATCGGACTGACGGTGGGCTCGCTCGCCCTGCAGGCGGCGCAGAAGCCGCGCCACGTCGGCCAGCGTGCCACGCGAAAGGTTCATGTAGTGTTCGAGATTCTGAAGCTGGATCAGCCGCCCTTGGTCTTCGGCACTGCGATCTTTTTCTGCGCGCTGAGACAGCTTGTCGCGCTCGTCTCCGGCCAGATCGACGATCGCACCCGCCTCGGACAAGAGCGTGCGCTGAAAGTTCGAGGCGTCCTCAAACTCGCTGTGAAAGCTCAGCGGCTCGGCGGTGGATCCGGCTTGTTGGATGCGCACCAGCAGCCCGCGAACGCGATCGCGCAGCGTCCGCTCGTCGGCGATGATGCGGGCCAAGCGCGCCTCTAGCGAGCTCTGGCCGTGGTTGAGCTTTTCGCGCAGCTCTTGCATTCGACGCAGCACGACTTCGAGGTTGTGGCGCGCATCGCCGTCGCTGGGACGTATGCGCACGGCATCGCGAAACCACGCGGCGCTCTGCGAAAGCTCGTTCAGCGCATCCTGCGGCTTGTCTTGCGCCTGCGTCGCGGCGCGCTGGGCATGGGTCAGGGCCAAGTTGAAGGCCGCACGAAAGCGCAGATCTTCGTCGCCTTCGGCATGGTCGCGGGCCGCCAAAAAGCCGGCCTCGGCGCGGGCCCAGTTACCGCTCTTCCAAGCCTCGCGCGCCTGGTTGTATCGTCGGCGCGGCGAGCCGGTTTCCACGGCTGGAGGCGCAGCGCTCGCGGTTCCCCCATCCACGCTGTCCGCAGCCCCTGATCCACCCGTGGCGGCGGCAGCGCTGCCGAGGGCCCGCGTAGGTAGCGCCCCGCTCGTGAGTGCAGCCGGGCTCGCATGCGCCGAAGCGAACAGGCCCAGCAGCCAAACCAAGATCGTGGCAGGCACCAGCCGTTTTTCGTCGGCCAGGCCATCCCAGCGCAGCGCCCGACGCGCCCCGATCCCCAGGCGCACCGACGCAACCAGCGCCAGCAAGCAGACCCAAAGCAGCCAGGGGTGATGTTCCTTGGGCTGCGTCCGCGTCGCGGTCTGTGGCTGGCTGCGCACCAGCGGCTGAATGTGCTCGCGCAGGATCGACTCAAGATCCAGCGCCGCGACGCCGGCTGGGATGTACGCGCCCTGGGTGGCCAGCGCGATCTCGCGCAGCGTCTTTCCGTCGAGGCGCGAGCGCACAAGCTGCCCGCCGCGATCGACCAAGAAGGTGCGCGCCCCGGTGTTGGGATCGGTCAGCGTGATCTCGCTGCCGCGCTCATCGCCAAAGCCGATCGCCACCACCCGGATGCCGTCTTTCTTCAGCTCTTGCGCGGCTTCCAGCGGAAACGAGTCATGGTCTTCCCCGTCGGTAATCAGCAACACCAGGCGAGCGCTGCTGCCTTCTCCAAAGGCCGACTTGGCCAAGCGCAGGCCATCGCCGATTCGCGTCCCGCCGCGCCCAATGCTGCGCGGGTCGGCGCGGTCGAGCACCATGCGAAAGAAGCCGTAGTCGGGTGTCAGCGGGCATAACACCTGGGCTCGACCGGCAAACGCGACGAGCCCGATGCGATGTCCTTTGAGCTTGCTCAACAGATCGGAGATCTCAGCCTTGGCGCGCTGCAGCCGATTGGGTGCCGCGTCCTCGGCCAGCATGCTGCGCGAGACATCCAGAACGACCATCACATCGGCCGAGATCTGCGTCGTACGGACGGTCTCCAGCTCGCCGGGGCTCTGCGGACGCGACAGGGCCAGCGTGCCGGACACCAGCATCACAAGGACGCCGAGCAAGCGCAGAACGCGACGGCTGGGCGGCAAGCGGCTGGCCAAGCGGTGCTGCATCCGCGTCGACAGGAAGCGCGACAGCGCCTCGGCATGGCGACGATCCAGCCACACCAAAAGCAGCCACAGCGCAGACGCCGGCAGAAGCAGCCACAGAAGCTGTGGATGAACGAACGTGACGTGGCTCACTGGGGCACCCTCCGAAGCAGGGTCGCTTGCAGCAGCCAGGCCGCGGCGGCCAAGAGCAGGCCCACGGCCAGAGCCAGTGGGTAGTACTCGTGATACTGGCGGTAGCGCTGTTCGATGAACTCGCTGCGCTCTAGCGCGTCGATCTCACGATAGACCTGGGACAGGGTCTTGTCGTCGGTGGCCCGGAAATAGCGCCCCCCGGTCTTTTCGGCGATGGCGCGCAGCATCTTTTCGTCGATCTCGACCGGCATGCGCGAAAGGAAGCGACGCCCAAACGCGTCGGTCACCCGCACCGGAGCCATGCCATTCGTGCCTGCTCCGACGGTATAGACCTTGATGCCCAGCGTCGCGGCCAGATCGGCGGCCTGAAGCGGCGCGGTCTCGCCGCGGTTGTTGACGCCGTCGGTTAGTAAGATGGCCACCCGCGATGTCGCCTTGGACTCGCGAAGGCGCTCAAGCGCCAGGCCCAGGCCGTCGCCGATGGCGGTGCCGTCTTCGTCTTCCTTGCTGACGATCTCGACCTGCTTGGCAGACTTCGCCAGGTTGGCGTGGTCGAGCGTCAGGGGACAGCGCGTATCGGCATACGCGGCGAAGCTGACGATGCCCAGCAGGTCGTCGGGCCGCCCCGGCAGCCCATGACCACCCAGGACAAAGTCGAGCAAGACATCGCGCACGGCATCCAGGCGCGTGCGCTCTCGGTCGGGCGTCGACAGATCCAGGGCCTGCATCGAGCCCGAGACGTCGATGACCAGCATGATGGCGATGCCCTGCTTCTTTACGCGCGTCTGACGATCCGCCACCCGCGGACCGGCCAGCGAAAGCGCAAGCGCCGCCGTGGCCAGCGCCAAGCAAAGCGGCGGCACAAAGCGCAGGCGCGTACGCCAGGTCTTCGTGGCTGCCGGCAGCAAGCGCAGAGACGAAAAGACAACGCGGCCACCGCCGCGCAGCGCCCAGAAATACACGGGCAGCGCCAAAAGGGCACACAGAAGAAACCACGGCTGGCGAAGCTCGATGGCAGAAAGCCAGCTCATGGCGAGCCTCCCACTGATGCAGAGGGTACGCCTGCGCCCTTGAGCCGCGTGTCCTCGACGAAGCGGCAGGCTTCGGTAAAGGCCTGCTGCGACTCGGCCTGCTGCGGCACATAGCCTGCGAACTTCACGCGGTCGCAGGTGCGAAGAAATGCCTCCAGAAGCTCGCGCTGCGCAGGCGAAAGACCGAGCTGCTGATGCGCCTCGCGCAGGAACTCCTCGGTGGTCAGCTCGGGAGCGCGCACGCCGAAGCGATCTTCGATGTAGCGACGGACGATATCCGACAGATCGACGTACCAGGCATCGGCATCCTGCTGCACGGGCCAGCCGCGACCTTCCAGATCGGCGAGGCGCTGGCGCGCCTGATCGTATGCGCTGATACGCACCTGCAGAGCGCTGCGCCGCCGCATACGACGCAGCTGCCACGCCATGCCAAGCCCCACAAGGATCGCGATCGGAGCGACGGCGAAGGCCGCAAGCTGCGCCGGGCCAGGGCCTTCGGCAAGGGGGTCGCGCAGGCCGCGCAGCTCGTGGTCTTGTCCCTCGCGCAGGACCGATGCGATGTCGATGGCGATCTCGTCGGTCAGAAGCTCATGCCCGTCGTCGCCAGTCTGGGCCGTCCCGGCATCAGCAGACGCTGCCGACGCTCGCTTGTCGACGAACTCGATGCGCAGCGATGGAATGCGCTGGCGCCCGCTCATCGGTGCTTCCAAGACATAGCGCTGACTGTGCAGGGTGCTGCCATCGGGCTGACCATCGCTGCGCGGTGTGAAGCTGGCGATGGCGAAGCGCCCGAGCGCCTCGCCAAACGGCGGCATCTCGACCTGGACCCCTGGCTGGGCGCGAACGGTCAGCGTCAATGTCAGCGAGTCGCCCAGCTGCGGCTTCTTTGGACTCAGCGTCACGGTGGCTTTGACCGGACCGGACTCGCTGACTTGCACGATCTCGTCGACGGCGGCGTCCGTCGGGGATGGCGTCGCTGGGTCTGGCTTGCGACAGGCCCCAAGGCACAAAAGCGCGATCCCCAGCGACAGGCCGCGCCAATTCAACATCCGCAGGGCGGCCGTCATCGTCGCTGCCTCCGCTCGCGCATGCGAAAAAAGGCGAGCAGCGGGTCGACCACCGAGCGGGTCGCATCAACGCGCATCACGTCGATGCCGGCACTGCGCAGGCTGCTCAGCAGCGCCGCATCCTGCCCCTGAGCGGCGGCCGACGCGATCTGGCGCACCTGCGGCGAGCCCGTGTCGATCAGGCGAGCCTCGCCCGTCTCGGCATCCTCCAGCATCAGCAGGCCCGCTGCCGGCAAGGTGCGCTCTCTATCGTCGGTGATCTGCACGGCAACGACGTCGTGGCGACGGTTTACGCTGCGCAGTGCGGGCAGATACCCCTCGTCCAAAAAGTCCGAAATGAGGAACACCACGGCGCGACGCGGCAAGACGCGGCGGCAGAACTCCAAGGCGCCCGCGATGTGTGTAGCGCGCCGCGGATCGCGTTCCCGCTGCGCCCGCAGACGCAACAGCCAGCGCTTCACCCAGGCAGACAGCCGCCCTGTCGGCGAGGCCGCCCGGCCCGTATCCGCGGTCGGTTGCGCTGCGCTCTCGTCGAGACCGCGGGCCAAGACCTCGCGCACGACGCGCAACGCGTGCTTCTGTCCTTTGCGCGGCGGGATGTACTCTTCGACGCCGCCATGGAACAGCAAGAGGCCCACTTTGTCGTCGTTATGAATGGCTGAAAAGGCCAGCAGCGCCGATAGCTCTACGGCGGCTTGGCGCTTGGATCGCCCCTGCGATCCAAAGTCCTGTGAGGCGCTGATGTCGACGACCAAGAGCACGGTCAGCTCGCGCTCTTCCTGATAGCGCTTGACGTAAGGCGCCCCCATGCGCGCCGTGACGTTCCAGTCGATGCTGCGCACGTCGTCGCCGGGGGTATAGGGGCGGACCTCTTCGAACTCCATCCCCTGCCCTTTGAAGACGGACAGATACTGGCCGGCCAGCATGTCGGCGACGTGGCGGCCGGTCTGAAACTGGATGCGCCGGACTTGCTTGACGATCTCCGTCGGCAACATGGCGGCTTAGGGGACTTCGACGTTGTCCAAGATCGTGGTGATGATGTCGTCGGCCGTCTTGTTTTCCGCCTCGGCTTCGTACGACAAGAGCAGGCGATGGCGCAGCACATCGTGGGCGATGCTCTTCACATCGTGCGGGCTGATGTAGTTGCGCCCGGAAAGCAGCGCGTTGGCCTTGCCCACTTTGATCAAGTTGATCGAGGCGCGCACCGACGCTCCGCACTCGATCAGGCTCTTGATTTGCGAGAGCTTGTAGCTGCCCGGATCGCGCGTCGCCGTGACGACATCGACGACGTAGCGCTTGACCTTGTCGTCGACGAAGATCTGGCGAGCGGCCTCCCTGGCGGCGAGGATCTCAGCCGGGGTCATGACCTTTTGCACGCGCGGCTCGCTGCTTGCGCCGGCCATGCGGTCGACGATCTTGAGCTCTTCGTCTTTCGTCGGATAGCGCACGCGAACCTTCATCATGAAGCGATCCAGCTGGGCTTCCGGCAGCGGATACGTGCCCTCTTGCTCGATCGGGTTCTGCGTCGCCAAGACCAAGAACGGATCCGACAGTGGGAAGGTGTGCTCACCCAGCGTGACCTGCCGCTCTTGCATGGCTTCGAGCAGGGCCGCCTGCACCTTGGCCGGGGCGCGGTTGATTTCGTCGGCCAGGATCAGGTTGCCGAAGATCGGCCCCTTCTTGACCGAGTACGTGCCCTCTTTCGGGTTGAAGATCTGCGTGCCGGTGACATCGCCCGGCAGCATGTCGGGCGTGAACTGGATGCGCGAAAACGCCGCGTCGATGCAGTCGGCCAGCGTGCGAATGACCAGCGTCTTGGCCAGCCCCGGCACGCCTTCAAGGAGGATGTGCCCGCCTGCGACAAAGCCCAGCAGCAAGCGATGCACCATTGCATCCTGACCGACGAGCACCTTGCCCAGCTCGGCCTTTAGGGTTGCGAATCGTTCCTGGAACTTGACCTCGTCTGCCATGGCTCTTCTTTGCACTGTCTGGGGGAAAAGCGGGGTCACCCGGCGCGCTGGCACAGGCGCTGTGGACGACACAGCCGGACAGAGCGCCCGACGGCTGACCACAGACGATAGACACCGAAGCGCACGTAAACTAATCGCCACGTGCCGAGAAGGCAAGCGGCGGCTAGCGGATGGGAAAGGGGCAGACCGCTGGCGGGCGGAAGGCGTGCAGCCGTTGGATCAGATCGTCGCTGGAATCAAACGTGAAGTCGGCGCCGGGCTGATACACGCAGCCGCGAAAAGCCAGCCGCGGGCGGGTCGTATCCACATCGTTTCCGTCCGCAGCCAAGGCTGCCGGCGCCGGGGCCACGTCTGGGCGGGCCGGGCAGTCCCCCAGGCCCAAGATCCGCGCCGCGACATAGCAGTCCAGGAACAGACGCGAGTCCAGGTGCTGCGCGAGCAGCGGGCGCAGGCGATGCAAGGCCCGCAGCCAGAAGGCGCGATCGCACCAGGCAGGCGGCGGCTTGACGGCGTTTAGCGCGATGCGATCGACGCTGGGCAGCGCCACAAGCTCGGCCAGAAGCCCATCGCAGAGCTGCTCGGCAAAGCGCTGCGTGCTCAGCGTCGCGATGAGGACCCGCTCGGCCTGCGGCCACCTGTCGGCGACCTGGCGCAGCGCCGCATCGACATCGGCCGCAAGGACCGCACCGACCGGTGCCTGCAGCCGCCCCTGGGCCGGTCCCTTAAATGGATCGATCGAAAGGTTTAGGCGCGTGGCCGCCGCAAACAGCGACGCATCCGCCGATACGGCGACGGACAGCGTCGTTGTGACGGCGCGCGGCAGCCGACGTGCCTGCGCCACCTGCAGAAGCCGCGACAGCGCCCCCGACTCCACAAGCGGTTCGATGGGCTCGCTGACGGTGATCGCCAGCTCGCGATAGGGCAGTTGGTGCAGCGCCGCTTCTAGAAGGGCCAGGCTGGCTTCCTCAAGTCCCAGATCCGTCGCCTCTGTCGTCAGCAGCCCGCTTCCAGCGACCGGGCCTGCATCGACTGCGCCCTCCCGCGCGCCGAGATAGCAGAACGGGCACTTCACGCGACAGCGCCCTCGCTCGAAGTGTACCGACAGGACGCCAAGCGGCGCAGCCCCCGCCTGCGTCGGGCCAGACCCAAGGCCAGGCCCCCGCCCAGGGTCGTCCCCAGGCATGTGGGTAGGGGTAGGTCCGCTCGCCGCGGCAGAACCCGACTTCGTTGGCCTTCGGATGCTGATAAGCCCGCTCATTGACAGGGCACCTTTTGTCAGAATATCGTCGAAAATACTCAACGATGCGATTAGAGCAATCAGGGCGCACCCACGTGGGGCTGGTCCGAGAAAAGAACGAGGACTCCATGCTCATGGCCCCGGATCTGGGGCTCTGGGCGGTCTGTGATGGCATGGGGGGACACGTCGGCGGCCAGGTCGCGTCCCAGCTTGCCGTCCGCACCATTGAGCAGACGGTTCGCGGCGGGCAGCCACCCTCGGTGGATGATCTCGATGTGTTGGTCACGGCCATCCGAAACGCGAACCTCGCCATCTTCAGTCAAGCGCGCAGCGATCCCAGCCTACACAACATGGGAACGACCGTCGTCGCCGTCCGCCAGGAAGGCCCGATCGTCCACCTGTGTCACGTCGGCGACAGTCGGATCTATCGCTTGTCCGGGACGAGCGGCGACTTGGTGCAGGTGACGCGCGATCACTCGCTGGTCAACCTGTACGAAGACAACCCCGAGCTAGCGCGACGCTATGGCCCGCCGAACGACAACGTCATCGTGCGCGCCGTCGGCCTGCATGAAGCAGTCGAAGTCGAGCATCAGAAAGAGACGCTGCAAGTCGGCGACCTCTATCTTCTGTGCTGCGACGGGCTGACCGACATGGTCGACGACTGGATCCTGCGCGAGGTCATGCACGACGCCACGATGTCCGGCAACTTGGAAGAAGCCTGCGACGCGCTGGTGCGTGCGGCTCTAAACAGCGGCGGCGTGGACAACACAACCGCGATCCTGCTGCGCGTCCTGCCCTGACACAGTGCCTGCCGATTCGCAGATAGCCAGGCCGGACGTAGCTTGACAGGCCGCAGCGGTTCGCATTTTCTGTGTCGATGCGTGTGGGCGCAGACAAGCCACGCGGCAGCGAACTGAACTTCGATCCCGTCTTTACTGAGCGCGTGGTGCGTGCGCTCGACCCGCTCATGCATCTGTACTTCCGCAGCGAGGTGCGGGGCGTCGAGAACTTTCCCACGACCCAGACGCTGGTCATCGCCAACCACGATGGCGGCATGCTGCCGATGGATGGCATCTCCATTGGCTCGGCCTGGCACCACCGCTTCGGCTTCCAGCGTCCGCTGGCCGTCTTGGTTCACGACATGGTCATGCGCTTGGCCGGCTGGATCAACCGCCTGGGTGGAGTGCTCGCCGATCGCCCGCACATGGAAGCCGTCCTCGATGCCGGGCACAGCGTGATGGTCTATCCCGGTGGCTCGCACGAGACCTTCCGGCCGTATTGGGAACGCAAGCAGGTCACGCTGGGCCACCGCACCGGCTTCATCAAGCAGGCCTTGCGTCGACGCCTGCTGATCACCCCCGTGGTCTCGGTCGGTATGCACGAGACGTTCTTTGTGCTGTGGCGCGGCGGCTGGCTGGCCGATCGCCTGGGCATCAGGCGCCACCTGCGCGCCGATGTCTTTCCCATCGTCGCCGGGCTGCCGTTTGGCATCTGGCTGGGCGCGATCGCTCCCCAGCTTCCCCTGCCGGCCAAGCTCACCGTCGAGGTGCTGCCGCCGATCGATGTCCATCAGGAAGCGGAAAACCTGCTGGGTCGCCCGCTTACGCCGCGCGACATCGACGACCAACCGGACATCGCGCATACCGCATTTCATCTGGTCCGTGATCGCATGCAGCGCGCCCTGGACCGGCTGTATGCCGAAAGGCGCTTCCCGATCCTCGGCTGACCGCGGGTCCGCTGTACGTCCAAGGGAGACAGCTCAACCCTCGTATTTGCGCATATCACATTTCCTAGAACACCTTGGTTTTACCGGGATGTGCGCCGTACGCAGCCCTCGTCACGCCGTACCGAGCCGCCGTTCCGCCGTGCCGAGCCGCTGTCACGCCGTACCGAGCCGCTGTCACGCCGTACCGAGCCGCCGTTCCGCCGTGCCGAGCCGCCGTTCCGCCGTGCCCAGCCTTCGTCGCGCTGCGGCCGAGCCCTGGTTCCCTGGACAGGGCGACCGGGTCCCCTGAACCACGAAGCGGCCGGCCGAGACGCAGCCGAGCGTTCAGCGCGCCGAGGTCTTGCCGCGATCCCAATAGGCGTTCATCTGAGACAGCGACAGCTCCTTGAGCGCGTGCCCGTCTGACTCAGCGGCCCGTTCCATGGCGGTAAAGCGCTGCACGAAGCGCGCGTTGGCGGCGCGCAGCACGTCTTCCGGCGGATGGCCCAGCTTGGAACACAGGCGCGTCAGCGTGAACAGCACGTCGCCTAGCTCGTGAACGATCGCCGCGTCGTCGGCGTGGCCGAGCGCTTCATTCAGCTCGGCCAGCTCTTCGTTCAGCTTGTCGCGTACGCCGCCGAGATCCGGCCAGTCAAAGCCCACCGCCGCCGCCCGTTCCCCCAGCCGCTGCGCCCGCAGCAGCGCCGGCAGCCCAGCCGGAATCCCGTCGAGAGTGCCGCGCTTTTCGCTCGTCCCCTGCGCCTTCTTTTCCGCGGCCTTGATCGCCCCCCAGTTGGCCAGGACCTCCTGCGAGTCCTTGACCGCAAGCTCGCCGTAGACGTGCGGGTGTCGCCGCTTCATCTTGTCGACGAGCGCGGTACACACCTGATCGATGTCAAACGCGCCTTCGCGCTCGCGCAGCGCCGACTGAAACACGATCTGCAGCAGCAGATCGCCCAGCTCTTCGCGGTGGTGCTGCACATCGCCGCTCTCTAGCGCCTCAAGCACCTCGTGGGCTTCTTCCAATAGATACGGCTTCAGCGAGGCCAGCGTCTGCTCGCGATCCCAGGGACAGCCATCGGGGGCCAGCAGGCGGTTCATCAGCTCGACGACGTCAACGAAGCGGTGGCCTTCTGTCCGAGGCCGCGGACTCGCAGGGGGAGCATTGGGCGAAGGATGCATGCGGCATTTCACACACACATCGAAGTCGCTTGGCAAGACCGTGCATGCGCCACGATGGGCTGTGCAGGTCGACGCTTTGTCGTAGACTGCGCCGAACCGCATGATGGCGCCGTTTTCTTCCGCCTTTCTCCGTCGAGATCCCAGGGCCGCGGCGTTTCTGCCGGCCGACTTCCGCGACCGCGAGGCCCGCGCCGCGCTGGTGCAGCGACAGGCGCAGCGGGCCCTGCCGGTCTCGCCGGCCGTCTTTGCCGAGCTTGCAGCGCAGCAAGCCGTCCTTGGCGACAGCCCCGCGCGGGCCACAAACCTCGACGCCCTGCGCCAGCCCGGCACCGTCGTCGTCGTCAGCGGGCAGCAGCTTGGCCTGTTTCTCGGGCCGCTTTACACCTTTTACAAGGCCGCCACCGCGATCCAACTGGCCCGGACGATCGAGCGCGAGCACCGCGTGCGCTGCGTCCCGGTGTTCTGGCTGCAGACCGAAGATCACGACTTCGAAGAGATCCGCCACTGTCACCTGCCGATCTTTTCCGGCGAGCACGATCTGGACGGTCTGACGCTGTCTTTGTCCGCAACACCGACGAATGAAAGCAACGCGGGGCAGCGCATCGATCGCGGCTCGCCCGATCGCGGCTCGCCCGATCGCGGCTCGCCCGATCGCGGCTCGATCGATCACCGCACGCTCGGTCCCGAGATCGAAGCGCGGGTGCAAGAGCTTGGCGAAGCCCTTGCGGGACTGCCGCATGCCGCCGACTGCCTGGCGCGTGTTTCGGCCCACTATCGTCGCGGCGTGCCGATCTCGACGGCCTTTGCCGGGGTCCTTTCTGCCTTGTTCGCTGAGGAAGGCCTGCTGCTCATCAACCCGCGCCGCGCCGCGCTGAGCCGCGAAGCAGCCGGGCTGTATCGCGTCGCCATCGCGCAGCACGCGGACTTGGCCGCGGCGCTGTCGGCGCGTGGGAGCGATCTTGTGCAGGCGGGCTTTGCCGAGCAGGTGGCCGTGCGCCCCGGCTCGTCGCTGTTCTTCTTTCACGAGACACCGACGGGACCGCGCTTCCGCCTAGATCGCCAAGCCGAGTCCGATGCCTGGCTCCTGCCGCAGCCCGAGGGCCGGGCGTCGCGCCGCCTATCGACCACGGAGCTCTTGGCTGCGCTCGATCGCGAGCCGCTGTGTTTCAGCACCTCGGCGCTCTTGCGACCGCTGCTGCAGGACTTGCTGTTGCCGACGGTGGCGTATGTGGGCGGGCCGGGCGAGATCAACTATTTCGCGCAGCTTGCCCCGCTGTATCGCGCCGTCGCAGGCACGCTGCCCATTCAGCAGCCGGTGGTGGTGCCACGCGCCCGCTTCCGCTGCCTCGACGAGTCCAGCCGATCGCTTCTGGCAAAGCTCGGCCTTTCGCCAAGCGATGTCGAGCGCCCGCGCGCAGATGCGCTGCAGCGCGCCCTGCTTCATCAGCGCCCGCTTCGCGATCCGTCTGAGGCGGCCAGCCATACCCTGGACCCCAGGGTCGCCAGCCAAGCGCTGCGGCAGTCGCTGCTAGCCGATGCGCAGGCGCGCTTGGATGCGCTCGCCCAGAGCGAGCCGGGTCTGCGCGACGCCATCGTGCGGACCCGCCGATCGATTGAACTCAACGTCGATCGCCTGCTGCAGCGCTATCAGCGACTGCTGCGCGAGCGCGATGGCGTGCTGTGCCAGCGCATCGATCGCCTGCAGCGCATGCTGTATCCCCACGGCGAGCCGCAAGAGCGCCACATGTCCCTGCCCTATTTCTTGGCTCGCTATGGGCTGGCGGCCTTCAAAGAGCGCGTGTTTCACAGCCTGGCGGAACAGGGCTGCGAGCACACCGACGTGCGGGACCTGATCCTCTCGTGAGCCCGAGCGATCGGATGCCGGCGCCTGACGACGCGCGGTCCAGCCTGGTAAAGCCGCCGGACGAAAGGCCGCTGCGCATTGCGCTGACCTGTTACCCGACGATGGGCGGAAGCGGCGTGATCGCGACCGAGCTTGGGCTGGCGCTGGCCGAGCGCGGCCACCAGGTCCACATGGTCTGCGCCGATGTTCCCGAGCGGCTGCGAGCGCATGTGAACGAGAAAAAGGAATCGCAGCACCCCGGACTCCTTTTTCATCAGGTACCGGTCGAGGAGTATCTGCTGCCGAACATGGGAAGCTATCCGCTGGCCTTGGCGGTGTGCTTGGCGCAGATCACGCGGGAACAGGGGCTCGATATCTGGCACCTGCACTATGGCGTGCCGCACGCGGTCAGCGCCTTTCTTGGCCAGGCCCTGCTTGCGCAGCCGACCGCCCTAGCGACGCCCGTGGGCCCGCCGTTTCCGTCGCCGACACGCCCCCTGGCCCGCTCGGTGGTGACCTTGCACGGCACCGATGTAACCGGCGTGGGTCAAAGCCCCAGCCTGCGCGAGATCCATCGCTTTTCGCTGATGGCCTGCGATGCCTTGACGGTGCCTTCGCAGTTCCTGCGGCACGCCGCGTATGACCTGCTGCAGCTGCCGCGCGAGCTTCCGATTTCGGTGATTCCGAACTTTGTGAATACCAAGGTCTTCGCGCCGGCTGGGCCGCGGTCTGGATCGAACGCGGATGCGCGTCCGTTTACGCTGTGCCATGCCTCGAACTTTCGCCCGCTCAAGCGCATCGAAGATGTCATCGCGATCTTCGCCGCGGTGAAAAGGCAGACGGCGCGCAGCGTCCGCTTGCTGCTGATCGGTGAAGGGCCCGAGCGGCCACGCATGGAAGCGCTGGTGACGTCGCTGGGCCTATCGGGGGACGTGCAGTTTCGCGGCGCTCAGCCCACGCTGACGGCGAGCCTGCACGAGAGCGATGTGTTCCTGCTGCCCAGCCAAAGCGAGTCGTTTGGGCTGGCGGCGCTGGAAGCGCTGAGCTGCGGCGTGCCCGTGGTGGCGTCGCGTGTGGGAGGTCTGCCCGAGGTGATCGCAGAAGGCCCGGAAGAAACCGGATTCCTGTTTCCGGTCGGCGATGTCGCCGGCATGGCGGGCGGCATCCTGGTTCTGATCGCGGATCCGCAGCGTCATGCCCACATGGCGCAGCGGGCGCGCGAGGCCGTCCTCGCCCGCTTCCAACAGTCGCAGCGCATCGCAGACTATGAAGCGCTGTACCGGCGAATCCTCGCGACTAGTCGCGACCTGAGCGCGGCGTAGATGCGTCCTGCCGCAGAAGCCACAGGATGGCTTCGCTCTCGTCCTCAAACACCTCGCCGCGAATGGGCCAGGTGCGCATCAGGCGACGCATCTGCAAGAGGCCGATCGGCGTGCGCAGAAGGACGGCGACGCAGTCAAAGCTGGTCATGATCGGCGTCATGATCGTGAGCAGCTTGCCTTCCAGCTCTGGATCGGCGGCGCGTGGGGCCTCGCGGGTATCGGCCAGAAGCCGTAGCTTGGCGCGCTCGCTCTTGGGCAGGACGCGATCGAGATCCTCGGTGAACTGCGCCAAGATTCCGTCGGCGGATCCCGCGGTAAGCGCCCGGTCGCTGCGGCGAAAGCGGGCCAGCCGACGCGCCGAGTCAAAGGCAACCTGCATGTACAGGGTTCCGCGATGGGGAAGCTCAGACCATGGCATAGGTGGCTCCGGGGCGGCGTCCTACAGGATGATGTCGGTGCTGAGGAAGTTCGAGTGATCGTGATCCAAGATGGCGCGCACGGTGGCCTTGCCAGCGGCGTTGCCGTTTGCGGCCACCATGCTGCGAACAGAAAAGCTGCGCAGCGCATCCCCGACCGAGAGCGTCCCTTCGGCGCTGCTCTTGCGGCCGGTGAAGGGAAAGACATCGGGCCCGCGCTGACACTGCGAGTTGAGGTTGATGCGACAGACCTGCGTCGACAGCACGTCGATGAGCTTGCCCAGCGTCGCCGGATCCTGACCAAACAGTGCCGCCTGCTGGCCATAGCTGGTCTCAAGCATGTACTCGGTGAACTCGGACAGATCGGCGATGGGCACGATGGGCAGGATCGGACCGAACTGCTCTTCGTGATAGATGCGCATGCGCGGCGTCACACCCGACAGCACCGCCGGGTGATACGCGGTATAGGCGTGCGATCCGCCGCCGCGCGCCTGGTTGGCCACCGCCGCCCCCTGCGCGATGGCGTCGCGAAGATAGGAATCCAAGCGGCTGGCCTTGTCCGGCTCGACGAGCGGTGTCAAGCGCACGCCGGGGGCCCAGGGCATGCCGTTTGGCAGACTGTCGACCGCATCCGAGAGCGCGGCCGTAAAGCGCTCGGCGATGTCGCGGTGGACGAAAAAGATCTTCAGAGCGGTGCAGCGCTGGCCATTAAACGACAGCGCGCCCTTGATGCACTCGGGAATCGTCGTCGATAGATCGGCGTCAGGCAGGATGACGGCGGGGTTTTTGGCATCCAGGCCCAAGATGCAGCGCAAGCGGTGCAAGCGCGGATGGGCGCCTTTGATGGCGTCGGCGGACTTGGAGCTACCGATAAATGCCAGGACATCGATGCGGCCGGTCTGCATCAGCGGCGGGACAATCTCGCTGCCCTGGCCGTTTACGATGTTGACGACGCCGGGGGGAAACGCCGCGGCAAACGCATCGAGCAGCGGATCCCACAAGAGCACGCCAAAGCGCGGCAGTTTGACGACGGCGGTGTTGCCCATGATCAAGGCGGGAATCAGCGTCGCGAAGGTCTCGTTCAGCGGGTAGTTAAACGGCCCCATGCACAGCGTCACACCCAAGGGAGCCCGTCGCACCTGGGCGATGATGCCCTCGCGAAACTGCAGGCGGCTGTTGTCGCGGTCCTGCGACTTGAGCGTCTCGATGGTGTCGCGGATGTACTGCACCGTGCGATCGAACTCGCCCTGCGCGTCGGCCCAGGTCTTGCCGACTTCCCACATTAAGAGGCGACAGACGCGATCGCGGACGGCGACCATGGCGGCCGTGAAGCGCTCGACGGCCTCGATGCGTTCTTCGACACGCAGGGTCGGCCAGCGCCCAGCCCCGCGGGCCCACGCCGCCTGCGCAGCGTTCAGGGCTTCCAGAGCCACCTCGACCGATACATGCGCGGTCTGTCCGATGACGGTTGGCTGCGGCGCTTCCCCTGGATGTGCTCGCAGCCACAGCGGCGAGACGACATCCCGCGTCGCAGCGGTATAGATGCGCGTCTCGCCCGCGATCAAAACGCGCGGCTGCGTCGCCGGCCACACCATGGCCGCCGGCACCGCATCGCGCGCCGGGAAGCTGGTGGCAAGTTGGACCTCGCCGGGCAAAGACGGCACCGACGATCGAGCCGCAGAAACATCCGAAGAAGCGGAGGACATCCGATACACCCTTTCTGGCAGTCGAGCAGGCGAGCTGAATAGCCGAATTGACAGCGTACAACGGGACGCGCGGCGAAGGCTGCGCAAGTGCGGGCTGGCTCTGCCCAACCCCAGCCCCAGACGGGGGACCTAGCCACGAGGCACCGCGCCTCGCACAGCCTTTCTGGGCAGCCTGCGCGCAATCGCTCGTACCGGCACAGGTGCTGCCAATTGGCAATCTGTGTCTCATATATTTATTTTCTTGTAGGGCAAAGCAGACTCAGCTAAGGTGCCGCGCCTGTTAGGAGGAACAAGAGAACATGTCCGCAACAAGAAACGATCCAGCCGCCGATGTAGAAGGCATTTTTCAGCGTGAGCTTCAGGCCATCAACGAGGATGTGCGCCGCAAGGCTGCGCTCTCGACGATCAACAACCTGCGATTGAACAACCGCGTCACAGTCGACCAGTTCGTTTCCAGCATCCAGAAGCACAAGGACGTGTGGGCGGTGGTCTCGACGATGGGAATCATCGATCTGGCCATGGCGCTCACCGGGCGCTCGATGCCAGCCTCCGAGATGGCGACTGGGCCGAAGACGCGTACGCGGCTCAGCGACGATCAGAAGGCGGGCCTAAAGGGTGTGGCCCTGCGCTTGCTGGAGTCGCACAAGGCAGGCCTGAGCCGAACCGAGCTGGCCGCGGTGATTCGCGATGAGCAGCTCAAGCCGGCTGGCATTGCCGACGAAGAACTGGCCGACAAGCTGCGCATTCCGCTGGCCGAGTTGGTTGGCGAGAACAAGATCCACACCGTCGGTGAGAAGCGCCTGATGAAGTACGTTCCAGGCGGCACCAAGAAGAAGTAGTCCCCCCGCCCCGCCTGCCCTCGTCCCGCCGCTCGTCCCGCACCTCCCCTCGGACCGTGACCGTGATAGCTCCGACGCCGCACTGCTGCATAGCAGCGGTCTGCTCTTAATTACGGTTCTGCACTAGGACCCGCGTGGTCTTGCCGTTAGTGCGCGGGGAGGTACCTATTCATCAATTTCACAGCCACACTGCTTGCCCGATTGCCTGGCAGGCATTGCGCATCAGAGATCTGCCTGGGATATGCTGGGTATTCTCCGAATCATCAGCGCTGGCAGGCTGGACAGAAATACGTGGAGCGTCCGGCCTGGACGATGCGGCGGATAACCCCTGGGCAGCCACGGTGCGAGCAGCTCTGGTCCTGTTGTTCGTAGACAGAAAAGTGCGTTTGGAAGCCGCCGATCGAGCCGTCCGCCTGCACATAGTCACGCAAGGTGGAGCCTCCGGCCGCGATGGCGTCCTGCAGAACATCCCGCACCGCGCGCACGAGCCGCCGCGCTTCAACGAGCTTAAGGCTGCACCCCAGCCGCAGAGGCGACAGGCGTGCGCGAAACAGGGCCTCGCTGACGTAGATGTTGCCCAGGCCCGCCACCACACTCTGATTCAAGAGCAAGGCCTTGAGCGGACTCCTGCGGGCGGCGACCTTTCCAAGTAGCTGCTCGCCCGTCCAGCTGGCGTCAAGCGGCTCGGGTCCCAGATCCTTGAGCAAGGGATGCTCTGCCAGGCGGTCGGAGTATCCCAGACTTAGGAGTCCGAAACGCCGCGGATCCGAGAACGTCGTACGTCGGCCGTCATCGGTGAGGAAGACGACGTGATCATGCGCGCCAAGCTCAGGAAAGGGCGGCGTCTGGACGGCAAAGCGCCCGGTCATTCCCAGATGCGCGAGGATCAACGTCCCATCTGCGCGCAGCGGATCGTCCAGCCTGAACAACAGATACTTGGCCCGTCGCTGCACCGCGAGGATGCGCCGTCCGATGACGCGCTCTGGGAACTCACGCGGAATTGGCAGTCGTAGATCGCGGCGGCGAACCCACACATCGCGCAGAATTCTCCCAGCGATCTCTACATGCAGACCGCGGACAATCGTCTCAACTTCGGGAAGCTCGGGCATGGAATGTTGCACCCTACACCAGCCCTGCAAACCGAGTGCAAGAGGCGCGAGATATTCCTTTTCCCAGAGACTGCTTCCGCGGTACCCTGAGTGTAGAAATGGTTAGGTGACATTACTTGGCCATAATCTAGGATCCAATGGAGAATTTTGGCTCACAGGTTTGGACGGATCTTCTGGCGAAGCTCAATGCCCTGAGCGCGGATCGGCTGCGCCTGGAAAACGAGCTTCAGCAGGTCAATGCCCTGCTGCTAGAAGCGCAGAATGCTGCGTTGTCGGCCAGCCGCTCGCAGCGTGAGACCATTCAACTGTTTGTCCAGCTCACCAGCGCCCTGCCCGTGGTGTTCTGGATTCTGGAAAGCGCCACGCTCAACGTGCTGTTCGTGAGTCCGAGCTTTGAGACGTTGACGGGCTTGCCGTCGAGCGATCTTCTGAAGGACATCACGGTTTGGCGAAAGATCGTTCACCCCGAAGACATGCCGGCTCTGGCTGAGCGGCTGCAGCGCCTGCGCACGCTCGAAGCCATGCCCGACACCGAGCGAACGTTTCGCATTGTGCGCGCGACCGATCGAGCGGTCCGCTACGTGCGCATCATGGTGTTTCCGATCTTCGACGCCCAAGGCCAGCCGTATCGCCGGGCGGCGCTTTTGGAAGACATCACAGAACGCCACAGCGCAGAGCAGCAGCTTCGTCAGTCCATCGACTTCCAGAACTCGATCTTTGCCAACGCCGAGATCGGCATCGTCGTTCTCGCGCAGCAGGCTCGCTTCTTGGCGTGGAACCGGTACATGGAAGAGACCACAGGCTTCTCGGAACAGGATGTCCTCAAGGGGAAGCACGCCGATGTGCTGGTGCCGTCGCATCCCCTGCTGCGCGGCAGTGAACCCGCCCTGCGTGGTGAGACGCACACGGAAGCGCCCTGCGTGGTTCGCCACCACCGCACAAATCGCGAAATCTGGGGTCAGCTCAACTGGGGCCCGCTTCGCGATGCACGGGGAGGAATCAGCGGCGCCATCGGTCTGATGCGCGACGTAACCGAGCAGCTCTCGACCGAGCAGCGCCTGCGCGCTTCCGAAGCCATGTTCCGCACGCTCGCCGAGGGCTCACCCGATGGGCTGCTGCTGACGCAGGGCAGCACCATCCAGTATGTCAACCCGACGCTGCTGCGAATCACCGGGTACGAAAGCAAGGAGCTGATCGGCGCGGATCAGGCCCAGCTTCTGCCCGAGGTGGAACGAGATCGCGTCCTGCCGCGCATGGCGGAGTTCCTCCAGAAACCCGATGCGCAGTGTCGGGAGGCTCTGGAGCTGTACCTCGTGCGAAAGGACGGCCGCTTGGTTCACGTAAGCGGACAGAGCGCCCATGTGCATCTGCAAGAGGGCGCGGCGACGCTGACGATCATCCGTGATCTGACCGAGCGCGATCACGCGGCCGGCTTGCAGAAGAACCTCGATCGCGAACGAGCCCAGCGCTCACGAACGCTGGAAGCACTGCAGATGGTGCAGGATCTGTCACGCCGCCTAGCCAATGCGCAAGAGACCGAGAGTCGTCGCGTCGCACGCGAGCTGCATGACGATATCGGACAGCTGCTCACGGGCCTCAAGCTCAGCCTGCAGCGAGTCGACCCAGCCAAGATCGAGGACGACACCGGCCGCACCGCGCTGCACAACGCGCAAGAGCTGGTCGGCGATATCGTCGAGCGAGTGCGTCGGCTGTCCTTAGAGCTGCGTCCAACGATTCTCGATGATCTGGGGCTCTTTCCCACGCTGCGCTGGCTGGCTGAGCGCTATGAGCGAATGATGCACATTCGCGTACAGCTGCTGGCCCGCGGAGTCGATCGCCGCTTTCCCCCCGAGCTCGAAAGCACCGCGTACCGCATCGCGCAAGAAGCTCTGACCAATGTTGCGCGGCACGCCAAGGTAAATGAGGCAACTGTCCGTATATGGTCGGATGGAGTGCATTTAGGACTTCAGATAGAAGATCACGGACAGGGTTTTCATCCCGAAGGATCACTCTCAGCACGACAGGCGGCAGGACTCTCAGGAATGATGGAACGCGCACGCTTACTCGGAGGCACATGCACCATCGAGTCGCGGCCAGGTGAAGGCACGCGAGTCACAGCCGAGCTCCCGCTGCAGCCCGCCGCGCCCGAGGGGCTCTTGGAAATGCAAGACGCCTTATCGCGTCCCTCAGAACCTTCTGAGCCGAACGCAGGACAGACAGCCCAGCGATAACCCAGGATGCCCTTTTCAACCAGGGCACTTCCGTTGGAGAGAACGGACATGAACAAGCTGATTCGAGTCGTAGTCGCAGATGATCACACCGTCGTTCGGCAGGGGCTGTGCGCTCTGCTCTCGGCGCAGTCGGATTTGACCGTTGTCGGGCAGACCGGAGAAGGCCTTGAAGTCGTCGATCTGGTTTCAAAGCACAAGCCCGACGTCCTGGTCTTGGACCTGATGCTGCCCAACGTCAGCGGCTTCGACATCGCGCGGCAAGTCGCCAAGCTGCACCCGCGCTGCCGCGTGCTGATTCTGTCGATGCATGCGACCAAAGCGTATGTCGCAGAAGCGCTGCGCTGTGGTGCCGCGGGCTATGCCCTCAAGGCCTCGGATGCGACGGAGATCCTGCGCGCGATCCAAGAGATCGCAGCAGGTCGGCGATACCTGCCCCCATCGATCAGCGAGGCGGATCTGGAGCCGTACGAGACGCGCGACAGCGGCGAGTTCGATCCGTACGACACGCTGACGGGACGCGAGCGCCAAGTTCTAAAGATGGTGGCAGAGGGCCTGACCAACGCCGCAGTGGCGGACAAGCTGAGCATCAGCCCACGCACCGTCGAGATCCATCGCGCAAACGCCATGCGCAAGCTGGACCTGCAAAATCACGCAGCGCTGGTTCGCTATGCCGTCAAGCGGGGCCTGATCTCCGTCGAAAACGACTAGCGGCCTGCCATCTCGACAGGGCACATATTGTAAGGCCCTGTGCTTCGCTGATCCCGCTTTGGGCCCGCCATAGATCCCTCTTGCCTGCTCTGCCTGATCGCCAGCCAGCGGCTAGGGAGGCGCGTTGAAGCACGTTACATCTGTCCGCGCATCCTGATCGTTGTCCTCGCGGCACTGCTCGACAGCCTCTCGCGGCATCCTCCCATCGTCAGCCACGCGAAGAACCACGCTTGTCGTCGCTATCGGAGGAGAGCTCCACATGCAGCTCACGCGCTGGCACTGCCCAGGGCTGAGCGGAACATCCAGCCGAGCGCTGCAGATCGCAGCCCGAACACCGTCGGGAGGCGCGTCATAAAAGCTTGCAAAGATCGGCGCCATGGCAAGGGCACCGCCCCGATTGCAGACCATTGCAGCCAGCGTCCACGGCTGGGTGCAGTCACGGGGAAACTGCACCGCTTCGATCCGGCCGGTCAGATCGGGCAGCGCTCGCTCGCGCCCCGGCGGCACGTCGTAGCCAGCCTGCGCCATGCGAAAGCTGTTGTGACTCTGCCAATACGCCGGCTCTCGCGTCGGTACGCTGAGGTCGTCGCGGATGTTGGCAGCGTGATAGCTGTGCTGGTTCCATACCGATCGCGCAGGCAGGAACTGCTTCGTCGGATCCGACAGGACAAACAGCCCGCGCGTGTAGCCCAACCAAGGGCGCTGCAGATCCGCTTCCGGCCGATTCGCACGCGCGCAGTAACCGAATAGATCGATATCCACGTCGCTGCTGACGATCACCTCGGCGTGGCCATCGCCGTCGACATCAGCCACCGACGGAGTCTCAAGACCTGTGCTGCTGGTGATATTGACTGCAGCCAGTGTTCGGCCGCTGAAGCCCGACAGGATGCGGAGCCAGCACTCATCGCGGAAGAACACCTCGGCGGCGCCATCGCCGTTCGTGTCAAAGGCACTCACCCCAGCGCTTCCCGACGAGCGATCGTCGATCCGGCGCGACCACAAAAGGCCTGGCTCGTGTCCCGTGCAGCCGCGTGGCCGCAGCATCGACGGATCCCCAGAGCTCGACGAAGTGCCGCAGCGCAGTGCATAGGCATAGAGCCACTTTTCGCCAGCGAGCCCGAAGTCGGGCGTGCCATCGCCGTCGAAGTCTGCGATCACGGCAGGCCCGCCAACGCCACCGGACTCTGCGCGATACGGACCAAAGATGGTTCGGTTGGCGCGCAGATCGAACACACGCACGACTTGCCCCTCGGGTCGCGACTCGATCACCAGCAGATCTGGAATTCCGTCGCCGCCAAAGTCCGCGACTTGCGGATGAAACGGTACTGGCAACAGCGCTGCAAGATCCCTGGGCGTCTTGTCCACGCCCGTTAGGCCATCGTGGATGCGCTCGCTGCTGATCACTTCGGGACGCGCATCGCCGTCGAGATCGGCGACTACGGACAGCGATCCCCAAGGTGGAGTCCGGCTCTCTTGCGACCAGATAACCTCGATGCGCGGCCCGCCTGCCTTGGGCCCCACGTACCGCGCCGCGAGGGCTCCAAGCACGATCTCGGGCGGAGCCATGCCGTCGAGATCAGCGATGGCGGGGGCACTCCACAGTGCATGACCATAGATGTTGCGTTCAAGACTGGGCTGGCTGGCCACAGCGAGCACGTTGCCGCGCCAGTCAAAGACAACCAAGCGATCCTGAGCGTCTACAGCGACGATCTCGGGGTGGCTGTCTTGATCGAGATCAGCGACCGCCACACTTCCCATGCCGTCGCTCCTTAGCGCGATCTGGTTGCGAAAGACGGTCTCGCAGGTGTCGGCGCGCACTGCCAGAAGCGCGCTGGGAAACGTCTGAACAATGATCTCGGGACGCGCATCGCCGTCGAGATCGGCGATCACCGGCTGCGACGTGCTGTTCCAGCCTGCGTTTTGGCAGCGCACCGCAAGTGGCGCCAGCGGCGCGTCTCCTGGAAAGCGAGCGTCGCGACACGCACGACGGAATGGCTCTAGCTGCACGCAGGCGTCGTAGGCGACGCAGGCCCGACGGACACAGCGCGTGTCTCCCGCGCAGTCCAGATCGGAACTGCAGGCCCTTGTGCTTGCCACGCAGGCGCCATCGATGCAGCGATAGTCTGGCGGGCAGCTACGCTCGTCACGGCATGGTTCGCCCATGCAGCCCAGCGGCGCCTCGGCATAGGGATCTTCGTCCGGCCGTATCGGTCGCATGTCGGGAAGCGGTTCGAGGCCCTCGCGATCGGGGCCACAGCCGACCAGAGCAAGCAGGCAGCAAATGAGCATGCGCGCCATCAACATCGACGCAGCGCAGCATAGCCCAGCGCCACACTGCGGACGCAAGTTTGCGTTCCTGTAGCCGAAGTGCCCTGTGATATGGTCGCGCCTTCGCGCAGTTGCGCGTCGAGTCGGGCCCATGCACAAGCGTCCACACGAAGTGGAAATCATCGGAGCGCCGCTGGATCTAGGCTGCAATCTGCGCGGTGCCAACATCGCGCCAGCGACGGTGCGCATCGCGGGACTCGCCGACAAGCTGGGCGAGCTTGGTATCCGTGCGCTGGACAGCGGCGATGTGCCCGTTCCCTTGCGCGAAACCCTGGGCCCCAGCGCGGCTGCCGAGCACTACGTTCATGTCATCGCCGAAGTCTGCGACGACCTGTGCAGTCGGATGGATCGCGCGCTGTCGTTTGGCCGCTTTCCCCTGGTCATCGGCGGCGACCACAGCATCGCGATCGGAACCATCACGGGTGCGGCCAACTACTTCCATCGCCAAGGCGGAGAGCTGGGACTCATCTGGGTCGACGCGCACGCCGACATGAACACGCCGGGCACATCCCCATCTGGCAATGTCCATGGCATGCCTCTTTCAACCGTCCTGGGTGTGGGGCATGAAGCGCTCACGCGCGTCGGTGGTCCAGGCACTCGCTTGCGTCCAGAGAACGTCGCGCTCATCGGCATTCGCAATCTCGACGCAGGCGAGAAAGAGTTCGTGCGACAGACCGGCATCGCGTATCACACGATGACTGAGATCGATCAGCGCGGGATCTATGCCGTGATCACGGATGCCCTCGACGATCTGTGCCGCCGCTGCAGCGCGATCCACTTGTCCTTCGACCTAGATGGCGTCGATCCACTGTGGGCTCCCGGAGTCAGCACGCCCGTACCTGGTGGCCTGACCTATCGCGAAGCGCACCTGCTGTTAGAAATGGTGGCTGCCCGCGGCATCCTGCGGTCGATGGAATTCGTCGAGGTCAACCCGATGTACGACAACAACCATCAGACGGCGCGCTTGACGATCGAGCTGGCGCTGTCGGCCTTGGGCAAAGCAATCGTCTAATGAACTCCCAGATGCAAGACGTGGTGAATCCGCGCGTACAGGAAGACCTGCAGCTGCTGGACAGTGCGCAGGCGTTGGCCGCCGCTGCAGGGGAAGTGCTGCTGTCCGGTCTCGGCCGCAGCCTGATCGTCGAGACCAAAAGCGATGACACCGATCTAGTCACCCGCTTTGATCGCGAGGCAGAGACAGTCATCGTCGACGGCCTGCGGGCCCGATATCCGCATCACCGCATCCTTGCGGAAGAAGGCGGCGAGCGCCCCGGCGAGCACGGAGCCCCCTGCTGGATCATCGATCCGCTTGATGGCACTACCAACTTCGCGCATGGCTTGCCGCTGTTCTCGGTCTCGATCGCGTGTCTTGTAGATGGAGTGGTGCGCGTCGGTGTCGTACTGGCACCGGCTATGGGATGGCGATTCGCGGCGGTTCGCGGCCAAGGTGCGACACTAAACGGCCGCCCCATCGGCGTGTCGCAGACGGAGTCGCTGGACTCTGCGCTGCTCACCACCGGCTTCCCCTACGATCGCCGCACATCTCCCGCCAACAACTTGGCGCAGTTTGTCGCCTTCAAGAAACGCGTGCGCGGCATCCGCCGCCTAGGCTCCGCTGCCCTCGATCTATCGCTGGTGGCCGCGGGCAAGTTCGACGGATACTGGGAAATGAAGCTCAAGCCCTGGGACATCGCGGCCGGCACGCTGATCTGCGAAGAAGCCGGCGGACTGGTCACCAACTGGAGCGGCGGCCCCCTGGATCTGTTTCGTGGTGAGGTCCTGGCGAGCAATCGCTTCCTACATGACTCGATGCTCTCGGTGCTACAGGGCGTTCACACATCGCTCTGACCAGAGGTAGATCTCACGTGGTTTCTCACCAGACGCTACGCCCGCTAGTCCAGCGACTGGTTTCCGTTGTGCGGCGCTTGGGGCCCGTCGGACTGCTCGGTGCGCTGTGGGTGGCGATTCCGAGCGTCACCGGCCTGACCATGCTGGCGATGCTCGGTGACATCGCTGACTTTTGGAGGAGCGCCCCTGGCTTGATGTCGTTCTGGGGCTATCCGGTGCTGCTGGCCTTGGGGATCGGGATCGGCCTGTTTCCCGTCGCTAGCTGCAACTGGTTGTTCGGCTGGGTGTATGGCTGGGGCATCGGCCTGGTGATGGCGCTTGGGACCTATCTGATCGGTGCCTTGATCGGCTTTTCCATCGCCAAGCGCACATCGCAGGCGCGCGTTGAAGCGCTGATCGAAGAACACGAGCCAGCGCGCAAGATCCGCCATGCCCTGCTGCAGCGTTCACTGCCGAGGACGCTGTTTTTGGTGACGCTGTGGCGATCCGCCGGCTTCCCCTTTCCGTTTTCAAACCTGCTTCTGACCTGCTGTGGCGTGCGGTTGCCTGTCTATCTGCTCGCCACATTCCTGGGGCTGCTGCCCCGAGTGGCGGTTGCGACCTTTGTCGCGGCGACGGCGGCTGGCACCGGAGCCCGCGACCTGCGCGACCTCGTCAAGCGCAGCGAGCATCCCGTGATGATGACGCTGGCTGCACTTTTGGCGCTGGGCGTCCTCTTGCTGATCACGCACATGTCGCGGGCGGCCTTGCGCCGTGCAACCAACGCAAGCCCCACGCCGGCCGGACACCTACACAAAGAGGTTGTCAGCGACGGAATGACTGCAGACAGGACGGCACCGCCAAAAGGCGACTGACCTGCGTATACTGGGTCGATGCAACGCATGCAGCGATGGCCCTGGTCGCGATGCTCCGCCGCCCTGGCACTGCCCGCCTTTCTGATGCTGGCACCGTTGTCGGCGCAGGCCGCAGAGCCCGCATCGATGTCCTGCGGGCTGGTCGAAGAAAACACGATCCACATCGATGGCTTGACCAGCGACTGGGATGGCGTTGGGCCGGTGACTCTCAAGGTAGATCTCGTCGCAGGTGCTACGCCGCGGACGCTGACCGTGCGTGTCCGCTGCAACTACGATCAGAAGAGCCTGTACTGGCTTATCGAGGTCGATGACGACGTGCTTCTGCGCAGCGCGGCGGCCTCCAGCAATGAAGACCACCTTGAGTTTGCGTTTGGCGTCGAGAACAAGAAGAAGAACGACGTACGGATCGACAAGCTGCTGATCTATCCCGGTGCTGCGGCACAAAAACAGAAGCGCGTGGTCCGCTGGCAGGCCCAGAAGCCACCCAAGGTCATCGACGGAGAGGGTCCCGCGGGGCGCAAGAAAGCCGCAAAGGGGGCCGCTTTTGAGGTGTGGGACGCGCTGCAGCCACGCGGTTATGCCGTTGAGCTGCGCATGCCCAAGTCGATCATTCCAGGCTATGTCGAGGGCACGCCGCTGCGCATGAGCCTGCGCGCCGTCGACAGCGATGCGCCAAGTGGGGCCTTGGCCGCAACCGCGACGCTCGGCTCGATGGACAAAGGCGAGGATCTGGCCGCCATCGAGCTGGAGCAGCAGGGCATGTCGATGGGGGACATCCTCGGCGATCTAAAAGCCAAGGAATCGGATGTCTTCTTCGACAAGTCCGGCGACCTTGGCGAGGGGCCCGGACGCATCTTGTTGGTCGGCCGCTTCCTCGCGTTCGCGAGCAAGAGCTTTGCGTACCAGGAAGTCGCGCCATCACGCGCCGATATCCGCGAAGCACAGCTCATCGACATCGAGCCCAAGAAGCAGGCCATGGCGCTGCGGATCGTCGAGCGCGGCAGCAGCGGCTCGCGCGAAGTCCTGCGCGTCTACGTTCTCAAAGGCAATCGCTTCGAGAGCATCTTTGCCGCTGAAGTCGCAAAGGAACAGGGAAGCAAGCGCCTGTCGACGCAGATCCTGTTTACTCGACGGGGAAGCACGACCGACATCGTGCTAGCCCCACAGCCACCGGTTGGGTTTTCGCCGGCAAACTACGCCGACATGCCCGCCGAGGATGTGGTGCCGATCCTTCTGCCCTGGCAGGACAAGAAGACCAAGTTCGTCTTAAAGGGCGGGCAGTTCGCGAAGGAATAGGATCGCTCTCCAACGCCCATCAACGCTTGGCACCATCAGCCGACGACGCTGGGTCTGGCACCGCGACGGATGAGGGTGTGCATGCGCGAACGAGTGCACGGAGTGCAGCCACCGCTCGATCCAGCGGCGCTGTCGACCCACCGCTCGATCCAGCGGCGCTGTCGACCCAGCCTACGAGCAGCCTGAGGTCGAGCCGCAGTTCAGGCACTTGTGGCAGGCGCCCGAGCGCACCATGATCGTGCCGCATTCGTGACACGTCGGCGCATCCGTCTCGGCACGCCACGCCGTTCGGATGTTGCCCGACTGGCTGAGATCGACGTAGCTCGTCTTGCTTGCTGCGGCCGCCGTGGTTTCGCCCGTTCCGTCGGACTTGGCCACCGGCAGCTCCATCTCAAGCTGCTCGCCCTGGCGCTGCTCGGGCAGGAACTTCGACTCTAACCAGCGGAACAGATAGTCGACGATTGAGCTCGCACGCGGAATGTCCGGGTTGCCGGTGAAGCCAGACGGCTCAAAGCGCGTGCGCGTGAACTTGTCGACGAACAGGTTCAGCGGCACTCCGTGCTGCAGCGCCAGCGAAACGGCCGTCGCCATCGAGTCCATCAGACCCGAGATCGTCGAGCCTTCCTTGGCCATGCGGATGAAGATCTCGCCCGGAGAGCCATCGTCGTACATGCCGACGTGGATATAGCCGTCGTGACCTCCCACCGAAAACTTGTGCGTCAGGGAGCGCCGTTCATCAGGCAGCCGACGGCGGACAGCCACCGGAGCGCCCTTGGGATTGGTCAGCGCCGAGATATGCCGCAGCAGCTCTTCGACAGGCACATCGTGCATGGTCTGCAGCATGGCTCGCGTCGATTCAGGCAGACGCGCAAACAGGTGCTGCAGAGCATTTGCCGTCGCAGCCTCTGCGGGCCGATCGTTCGCCGTCTCGCGCTTGTTGGTCGACAAAGGCTGGCTGCGTTTGCAGCCATCGCGATACACCGCGACCGCCTTCAAGCCGAGCTTCCATGCCTGCATGTAGGCGTTTTCGATGTCCTCGACGGTGCAGTCACCTGGCAGGTTCACCGTCTTGCTGATCGCGCCCGACAAGAAAGGCTGCGTCGCAGACATCATGCGCAAGTGACCCATATGGTGGATCGATCGCACGCCGTTTTGCGGCCGGAACGCGCAGTCGAACACGGGCAGGTGCTCAGGACGAAGACCCGGCGCGCCTTCGATGGTCTCGCGCTCGTTTACGTACGACATGATCTTCTGACGCTGCGGCTCGTCATAGCCGAGGCGGCCGAGGGCCTCACCAACGGTGTTGTTGACGATCTTGAGCATTCCGCCGCCTACGAGGCGCTTGTATTTGACGAGCGCGATGTCGGGCTCAACCCCGGTCGTGTCGCAGTCCATCATGAAGCCGATGGTGCCCGTCGGAGCAAGCACCGTAGCCTGCGCGTTGCGGAAGCCCGCCTTGCTGCCGATGTCGACCGTGTCATCCCACGCGCCGCGAGCAGCCTGCAAAAGATCATAAGGGCACAGAGCCGAGTCAATGTCGTCGACGTGGCGGCGATGCTTGCGCATGACGCCCAAGAACGGCTCGCGGTTTTCCGAGTACCCAGCGAAGGGCCCCGTGACATCGCGCGAAATCACCGCGCTCATGCGATAGGCCCGCCCGCCCATCAGTGCGGTAATCGCCCCTGCGTACGCCCGCCCCGCGTCGGAGTCATAGGGCAGACCGCGCGACATCAGCAGCGCACCAAGGTTGGCATAGCCAAGTCCCAGCGGACGAAACGTATGGCTGTTCTGGCCAATCCGCTCCGTTGGGTACTTGGCGTTGTCGACGATGATTTCCTGCGCCAGCGTCGTGATGTCGACGGCGTGCTGGAAGGCCTCGATGTCGAAATCGCCCGCGCGTGGATGGCCGTCGGCGTACTGGAACTTGCGCAGGTTCAGCGATGCCAAATTGCAGGCGCTGTCGTCGAGGAACATGTACTCAGAGCACGGATTCGACGCGTTGATGCGCGCGGTGTTCGGGCAGGTGTGCCAGCTGTTCACCGTCGTATCGAACTGAAGTCCCGGATCGCCACACTGATGTGCAGCCAGCGCGATCTCGTGCCATAGCTCGCGCGCACGATACGTGTCGGTTACGGCCCCTGTCGTGACGGCCCGCGTGTGGAACTGACGATCGTGGACCACGGCTTCCATGAACTCGTCGGTGACACGCACCGAGTGGTTCGCGTTCTGGAAAAAGATGGAGTTATACGCTTCGCCATTGAACGAGCCATCGTATCCCGCGTCGATGAGCGCCCAAGCCTTGCGCTCTTCCGCTGCTTTGCAGTGGATGAACTCCATGACGTCGGGATGCTCGACATTCAGGATGACCATCTTGGCGGCGCGACGCGTCTTGCCGCCCGACTTGATGACCCCGGCGAACGCGTCGAAGCCCTTCATGAACGACACAGGTCCCGACGCCCCACCGCCGCCCTGCAGCTGCTCGCGCGAGCTGCGTAGCGACGAGAAGTTTGTCCCCGTGCCGGAGCCGTACTTGAACAGCATGCCCTCGGTCTTGGCTAGCCCGAGAATGCTCTCCATCGTGTCGTTGACTGAGTTGATGAAGCAAGCCGAGCACTGCGGGTCCTTTTCAACGCCCACGTTGAACCAGACCGGCGAGTTGAACGACATCTTTTGTTCGACGAGAAGGTGGGTCAATTCATCGGCAAAGACCTGCGCATCCTCGTCCGTCTTGAAGAAGCCATCCTTCAGACCCCAGCCTGTCAGCGTCGATACGACGCGGCCGATCAGCTGGCGCACCGAGCGCTCGCGCGCGGGCGTGCCAACCGCGCCCCGGAAGTACTTCTGCACCACCACATTGGTGGCGAGCTGCGACCAGCCAGCAGGAACTTCGACGTCCTTCTGTTCAAAGAAGACCTGGCCGCCATCGCCGGTAATCGACGCCGTGCGCAGCTCCCACCGCACTTGATCAAACGGGGCTATGCCAGCCCGCGTAAACAAGCGCTTCAGTTGAATACCGCGCGTCGGAGCAGGCGCCACACGCACGGCTCGGCCACTGCCCTTGCCACCTCGTGCTCGCTGCGGCTCTTTGTCTTTCGCGCCGTCCTTGCGGCGGCGTGAACCATCGGCTGGTGCCGGTCCCGCGGTTGATGCAGACACGGGGCGAAGCTTCCCCGCTGCCTTGTCGCTCGTCATTCTGCTTACCTGCCTACCGTTAGCCAGGGACCCTGTGGTGACTGCCTTTTCGATCATGTCGCAAACCCCATACCTGTGAAATGCCGAGGGTCATAGGCAAACCACACCCACTCGCCGCGGCCCGGCACCCAAGTCAAGCCCTGCCCTTCATTCAATGGGCAGGCGGCAAATGGCCTGGAAGATTCGAGTTTCGAGATGCGGATCGTTCTCTTACACTCACGCGATCGCTCGAACTAGCAAGGCCGCTCCAGATAGCCATCGAAGCACCCTGCAAAGTCTCGAGCCGGCGGAGTTTCGTAACGATTCTCATTACTTGGCACCGCCAACCGCGAAGTAAGAGATCACTATCATCGTATGGTAGTGCATGGCAACTTCCAGAACGCTTGGACGCCAAAAAAACAGATGAGCTCGCTAATTTCTCGACGGGAACAGTGCCTTGTCGCTCTTGTATGGCTTCTTTTTCCGTCACTGTTCGGCTTGATGGGTTCCGGTTGTCGACGGCAAGACGCGAGTCGTGTCAGCGCAGCTAGCGCGCCATTGGCCGGATCGGTCAACCAAAAAATTCCCCATCGCGTCATCACCTTGACCCCCAGCCTCAGTGAGCTGGTGTTCGCGCTCGGGGCCGGTGATCGCGTGGTCGCAGTCTCTGACTACTGCGACTATCCCGAGGCGGTCAAAGCTCTGCCACGGGTTGGCAGCTTCCTGTCCCCGGCCATCGAACGCATCTTGTCGCTGCAGCCTGATCTGGTGCTGCTCGACGGCGTGCAGGGGGATGCTGCGACCATGTTGAAGCAGGCGGGAACACACGCCGTTGCGGTGCCGATGCAGGATCTCGCGCAGGTACGATCGGCCTTCACGATCGTCGGCGCGCAGCTTGGAGACCGACAAGCCCGAGCGGCTGAGCTACTCGGCGAACTGGATCGCCACCTCGCGGCCGTCAGCGCGCGTACCGCCTCGCAGCCCAAGCGCAAGACGCTATTCGCGGTGGACCGCCAGATCGGCAGCCTGCGCGGCTTGGTGGTGGCCGGTCCGGGCAGCTATCTCGACGAGCTGGTGCGACTGGCGGGTGGGCAAAACGTCTTTTCAGACATGGCTCCGCGCTATGCCAAAGTCGCGCTCGAAGCAATCGAGGAACGTCAACCCGACGTGATCCTCGATGCGGTTCACACCGATCCAGAAAACGCTGCGGCGCGAAGGGCGGACTGGAACGAGCTCCGATCGGTCGCGGCCGTGCGAAATGGACGCGTTTATGTCTTGGCCGATCGCATGTTCGTGACGCCAGGGCCCAGGCTGGGCGAAGCGCTGCGACAACTCGCGGATCTTCTGCACCCGCCCGCGCTGACGGCTCGCTGACGCCTCCTGGCCAGCACGCACGACCCGTAGCGTGCCCGTCGCCGCTCGCCGCTCGGCACTAGGCTGCGGACTGCAGCAGGTTCAGATACTCGCCCTGGCACGCCCAGCGCCATAGCTCAGCAGCGCGCCACAGAGGAAAGGGATGACTGCGCCACGCCGTCTGCAGCAGCGTGAAGACACGACTCATGACGTCTTCGTCCCCCGCTTGCCGAGCACGCAGCGCCTGCTCCATGAAGCGAGCGAGCGAGAGCTCGCGCCCGAGGCGCGCCGAGCCTCCGGCCAGCTTCATCAAGACGCGCAGTGCAATCGCTGGGTCGCGCACCGCGAGCAGCATGCCCCGATCGGCCGTCAGTTCTGAGCAGCGATCCCAGCTGAGCAGCGCGAGCTGAAGTGGAACCATGACCAGCCCACCGATTCCCAAGGTGACCTTCGCCAGCTCGGCGGCGGCAAAGCCCAAGAGGCGTGCCGCGGTCTTGTACAAGACGTGACGCGACTGCATATGCGCCAGCTCATGGGCCAGGACCGCCATCACCTCGTCATCGCTCATGCCGTCGAGAAGTGTGCTGGTCATGGCGATGTACGGCGCCTCGACTCCGCCGGTAAAGGCATTGGCTTCCGCCCCCTGATACACGTACAACGCGGGCAGCTCGCGGACATCCAAGGCGTATGCGGCCCGCTCAAACAGCCGCTCAACCGTCGGCAGTTGCGTGCCACCAACGCGGACGAAGCTGCTTTCGTTGAACAAGCTGTCATAGCGCTCGACCGTCGCCTCGACCAGCTTGCGCAGCAGCGTCGACACACCGGGCACCGCCTCCAAGGCGGCCAGGCTCTTTTGATCGAGCGGATGCTGGTACATCTTCCCCTGAAGGCCGCGCAGCGGTGACTCTTTGCCAATAAGCAGGGCCTGCTGGCAGCGACCGCAGCGCAGCTTGTCGGGCTGATCAAAAGCCCGCTGCAGCAGCACGCGGTTCTTGCCCTGGCAGGAATGGCACAGGACGATCCGCGCAGCATCGTCGGGTAGCGGGTACGGAAACGGGCCCGCCTCCGTCGAAGGATCGCCGCCGGATGCCGAGCCGGCAGCACCGACTGAAGAACTGCCCACAAAGGGTCCATCAATGGCCATGTCCGCCTGTCCTCGCCCTGGGTGTGGTCCTCGTGTACTCAGAAAGGCAGCTCGCCAGATGCAGAAATCTCCATCATCTTCTCTCTGGCGAGGCTCCGGCACGCTAGCATGGGCACGCGGTACGCGCCTCGCGATCTACCGCGGCAGAAACGAAAAAATCTTTGCCATTCCGCCACGGACGCCCGTGATATGCTTAGCGCGCATGTCCTCTTCTTTTCCTATGCGGAACATGAGGGTGCGCTTCTCCGGTGACACACACATCGGAATGAAGCGCAAGCACAACGAGGACAGCTTCATCCTGCCGGAGTTCGAGCGGGTCGCGATCGTTGCGGACGGCATGGGTGGCCATGCCAGCGGCGAAGTGGCCTCGAACATGGCGGTCGAGGCCGTCGCAGCGTACTTGAAGGCAACACAGGACCAAGCACCGACCACGTGGCCCTTCAAGATGGACCAGCACGTGCGGTACGAGACGAACCGCTTGGTCGTCGGCGTCAAGCACGCAAACCAGCGCATCTGGGAGACGTCGCAGCGCAACGAAGAGCAGCACGGCATGGGCACGACCATCGTCGGAGCTCTGTTTCTGGACGACCGCGTCATCATCGCGCACGTCGGAGACAGCCGCTGCTATCGCCTACGCCGCCAGCAGCTCTTGCAGCTGACCGAAGACCACTCGCTGCTCAACGACTACATCAAGATGAAGCGCCTCTCTGGTGAAGAGGTGGGACGCTTCCAGCAGAAGAACGTCATCGTCCGAGCCCTCGGCATGAAGGAATCGGTGCAGGTCGATACCCAAGTCGACACCCCGCAGCTACACGATATCTACCTGCTGTGTTCCGACGGTCTGTCGGGGATGGTGCCCGATCCACTGATGGCAGAGATTCTGTCCGATGAGCCTGACTTGGACAGCGCCGTCGATCGCTTGCTGCGCGCGGCCAACGAAGCGGGGGGCACGGACAACATCACCTGCGTGCTCGGCCGGATCGAGCCGCTCTAGCCCGTCCGCGCGGCGCTTTCCGCTGCGCTACTCGGCGCGCCAGTCTTCCAGGTCCGCTGCAGCTGATCGTGGCACCTGGCGATCGTCTGCCCGCACGCGGCCGTCCTTGATGAACAGACGACGTTCAGCGTACGCCGCGATGTCGTTCTCGTGCGTCACGACCAAGATGGTCATGCCTTCATGATGCAAGTCCTGTAGCAGCGCCATGACTTCCAGCGAGGTGCGCGAGTCCAGGTTGCCCGTTGGCTCATCGGCGAGAAGCAGTGACGGACGGTTGACCAAAGCGCGAGCAATGGCCACCCGCTGCTGCTGGCCGCCGGACAGCTGGGCGGGGGTATGGCCCGCGCGATCCGCCAAGCCGACGCGAGACAGGGCAGCCAGCGCCCGCTGCCTCCGCTCAGCAGTCGCAACCCCCGCGTAGTAAAGCGGTAGCTCGACGTTTTCAAGCGCGGTCGTGCGCGGCAACAAATGGAAGCCTTGGAAGACGAAGCCAATGGTTCGCAGGCGGATGGCTGCCAGCGCGTTCCGTCCCTCTTGCGCTACATCGCGTCCGAGCAAGAAGTACCGTCCCGATGTCGGCCGGTCGAGGCACCCGAGCAGGTTCATCAACGTCGACTTGCCCGATCCGCTGGGGCCCATCACCGCGCAGAGTTCGCCCGCACTGATCGTGAGATCGATCCCACGCAGCGCCGCGACCTCCTCGCTGCCGCGACTATAGATCTTCTGGATCTGTTCTAGCCGGATCACCGGCTCACGCAGCGCGACGTCCACGGGTCCCGACCGGTCCTCGGCGACACAAGAAGAGGAAGACTCCGCATTCTGAGGGCGCGTCACGCTGGTCATGGAACCTGTCTGTGGGCCGGTCGCTACATGCCGCCGCGCCGAAAGCCGCCCCCACCACCGCTAGGTCGCGCCGGGCCCATCCCTGGGGGCATGGCATTGGCGCCGCGCACAGTGTCGACGACGATGGTCTGTCCTTCGCTGAGCCCCTCGCGCACTTCGGTCAGCGAACCATCGCTGATACCAATCTGGATGCGGCTGGCCGAAAGATCCCCAGCTGTCCCATCGGGCACCGTGTACACGACAGCAGCCACGCTGATCGCGGCGGGGTCAGGCGCCTCTTTTGCGGCCCCAGACGCATCCCCTTTGGTTTCCTTGCTGACTTTGCCTTCGTCTCTGTCCGCGCGACGACCACCGCGCCGACGCCCCTCGCCAGGCCCACTGGCGTCCGTTGCCCCAGAGCCTGGGGCAGACGACGATGCAGCGCTGCGCTGGCCTTGCTGCTCAAGTCGCGGCTTAAAGCGCAGGGCAGAAGATGGAATCACCAGCACATTCTGTCGCTTAGCCACTTCCAATCGCACGTTCGCCGTCATTCCCGGACGCAGCAGCAGATCGCTGTTGTCGACTTGCAGCACGACGACATATGTGACGACGTTTTGCACGGTCTGCGCCGCATTCCGCACCTGCGCGACACGCGCGAAGAAACGCCGACCGCGGAATGAATCGACGGTGAATTCGGCTGCGGATCCGACGCGGACATGGCCAATATCCGCCTCATCAACATTCGCGAGGACCTGCATCTTGCGCAAGTCCTCAGCGATCGTGAAGAGATTGGGCGCCTGAAACGAAGCCACCACCGCCTGCCCTAGCTCCACATTGCGAGCAATAACGACTCCGTCGACGGGAGAAAGGATGACCGAGTTTTTCAGATCCAGTCGAACGCGATCGAGTGCAGCCTGAGCCAGCTTGATGCCCGCTTCTGCATTGCTGACGGCGGCACGGGTGCTCTCGCTCTGCGCGATCGCCGTATCACGCTCGGCCAGTGAGATGTAGTTCCGCCCCGCCAGCGCACGCGCTCGCTCGGCAGCCAGACCGGCGTTGCGGGCATCAGCTTTTGCGCGCAGCAGCCCAGCCTGCGCCGCCGCCACGTTGGCCTCTTCGCGCCGGACCGCTGCTTGGAACAGCGCTGGATCCAGCTCGACCAGAACCTGGCCCTTCTTCACGGCGTCGTTGTAGTCCGCGTGAATCTTCCAGACGATGCCCGACACCTGCGAGCCGACCGGAGACAGCACCATGGGCTGCAGCGTCCCGGTCGCACTCACCACCTGTGTAATGTCACCGCGCGTGACTTTCTGAGTAATCCAGCGCGGTCCCTTTGGAGCTCGAAAATAGCCAACCAGGGAGTACACACCGCCTGCCAAGACGACAGCCAAAACGGTGAGCAACAGGATTCGGCGAAGAGTGGGATTCAAGGGAACGTCTCATGCTTGGGCCGCGGAGCGCGTAGCTCTACGACCGTCTGTGTCGCGCACCGGCCGCATAGCTTGGATTCAGTGTACGCAACTCAACACCCGCGCCCGTGCTGCTAGGGGCTCGTCGTCATAGCGCCGTCTAGCGGAGCAAAGACCGCCGCGTGCTGGTTACGGCCCGCTCGATAGTAGCGCTTCATCAGCCACTCGCTTGTGCTGAACACCCCCTCCTCGCAGCGACTATCCCAAGCGGTCTTGCTCTGGCCACTTTGTGTGATCAGGATGCGCAGCCCACGGGGATCGCTATCACGCAGCGTCTTGAGCCGTGCGATTCGGGCGCTGTCGTCGGGCTCGTTGAACAACGCGTCATCCAAGTCTGTGTCGGCCAGCGCGTTGAACTCAGCCGGCAGCATAAACGTCAGCTTGGCTTGGATCGTCGGCGAGTACGACTCTCTGCGCGTCAACTCAGGCACATCGCCCGTCGCTAACGTCGTGCCGATCGGCCCCACTTCACTGCCAAACACCCGCCGTACCGGCTTGCCCGAGACCATGGTGATCTCGCACTTGTCCTCGGGCGGCGTCGCAGCCGGCCGGGGCCAGTTGGCTGCAAAGATCGACACCTTGAGCCCACGATAGGCAACGGGGTTGCCTGCACCGTCGTCTTTCTTGCCGATCAAGACCACGTCAACACAGGCGGCTTCTCGACGGGCGCAGGGATCGTCCGTCTCGCATGCAGCCAATCCCAAGCTGGCGGCAAGCAAGGTTGCAGAAGCAAACCATGATCTGGCTTCTGACAACGGTCCTCGGGACTGGGCAGACAACCTCTCCATTCTCTGGCGGGCGCGCATAGCGGGCGCACGCTACCACGGATCCCGGTCTGGGCTGGTGTGAAAATGCCGACTTGCTCGGCAGGCCACGCAGCCCGCCAGCGCGCTTCCTTTGCGCCGCGCCATCGGGTCGATCGGCCCGGTTCGAGCCCGAGAAACCGCCCCTGGATTTGCGGCTATCTTGCCGGGCTTTCGGCCCGCTGCTGACCCGCCTGAGCCCGCGACATCACGAGCAGAACGGACACAGCGGCTGGAGTCACGCCAGGAATGCGGCTGGCTTGCCCAATCGAGCGAGGCCGATGTCGCAGCAGCTTCTCGACGACTTCGCGAGACAGTCCCGGAAGCTGCGCGTAGTCGATGTCCTCGGCAAGCGGCGTCTCTTCCAGCGATCGAAAGCGCTGCGCTTCCTCGGACTGTCGCTGCAGATAGCCCGCGTATTTGACGTCGGTCTCGACTCGCTCAGCGAGGGCCCGTTGCGAGAGGGGCTCCATCCCCAGCGCGGGCAGCAGTGTCGAATAGGAAAGCTCGGGTCGACGCAGCAGGTCCGCCACGGCACACGGGCGCGACAGTGGAGCCGTCCCCAACGCCGCAAGTCGCTCGTTCGTTGCTGGGCTGGGCGTCACTTGCACCGTATCCAGACGGCGGCGTTCTTCCTGCAACACGTGCTGTCTCTCGCAGAACGGCCGCCAGCGGGCATCGCCGACAAGCCCAAGCCGGCGCCCCAGCGGCATCAGCCGTTCGTCTGCATTGTCCTCACGCAAGAGCAGCCGATACTCAGCTCTGGACGTCATCATGCGGTACGGTTCGTCGACGCCCTTGTTTGTCAGGTCGTCGATCATCACGCCCAGATACGCTTGATCCCGCCCTGGAAGCAGCGCGTCTGCGTCGCCACGAAGCTTCAGCGCAGCGTTGGCTCCGGCCCACAGCCCCTGCGCAGCCGCTTCTTCATAGCCCGAGGTGCCGTTGATCTGCCCCGCCAAGTACAGCCCTTCGACGTGCTGCGCTTCCAAGGTGGGGGATAGCTGTGTCGGATCGCAGAAGTCATACTCGACGGCGTAGCCGAACCGCAGCAGACGCGCGCCTTCCAAGCCAGGGATGCTGCGCACGACCTCGATCTGAACATCCGCCGGCAGCGAGGTCGAGATGCCATTCGGATAGAACTCGACGGTATCGAGCCCTTCTGGTTCCAAGAAAAGCTGGTGGCGCGGCTTGTCTGCAAAGCGCACGATCTTGTCTTCGATCGACGGACAGTAGCGCGGCCCGGCCCCGGTGATGCGTCCAGCAAAAAGCGGCGATCGATGCAAGTTGGCCAGGATGATCTCGTGCGTTCGGGCCGTCGTGAACGTGATGTAGCAAGGAAGCTGACGCAGCGGCGGCAACGGCCCATCTTCGCAGAAGACCGGGACTGGATCGTCGCCAGGCTGCCGCTCAAGGCCAGCCAGATCGATCGTTCGTCCATCGATGCGGCAGGGCGTCCCGGTCTTGAGCCGCCCGATGCGAAAGCCCAGCTCGCGCAGCGACGCCGAGAGTCCGCGCGATGGTGGCTCACCCATGCGCCCGCCGTCCACCTGCTGTTCACCGACGTGAAGACGCCCCATCAAAAACGTGCCCGTGGTGAGGACAACGGCCCGAGCGCGAAACCAGACCCCCATGGTCGTCGCAATGCCCACGATGCGATATCGTCGCTGCCCCGCGACAGAGGGCCGCTCTTCATAGATCAGGCGCTGCCCCTCGGCCTGCTGGATGTCCAAGTGCGGCTGCTGCTCGACCATCGATCGCACCTGCGAGCGGTAGCGCGCCTTGTCGCACTGCACGCGGGTGCTGCGAACCGCCGCGCCCTTGGACGCGTTCAAGCGACGGAACTGAATCCCGGTGGCATCGGCGGCACGCCCCATGACTCCACCCAGGGCCTCGATTTCTTTGACCAGCTGTCCCTTGCCAACGCCGCCCACTGCCGGGTTGCACGACATATGCCCGATCGTGTCCAGGTTTCCCGAGAGAAGCAGCGTGCGCAGACCCAGTCGCGCCGAGGCCAATGCGGCTTCGCATCCAGCATGGCCGCCTCCGACAACAAGTACATCGTAGGCATGTGGGTACTCGATCGCTGATTGGGCCATTGCGCGCTGCTCCCTGGTTCGCGGGGCGCATACGACAGCGCAGAGCATGCGGCTTGTCAATTCGGCGAATGCGAAGCAATCCGCTCACGCCCCTGGGGACCGCGCGCCGATCTTGCTCGACGACAGATCGAAGCGGCGACCCAGCGTGGCTCGATCGCCGCTGACGTTGCGAGGGCCCACCCACGCACGTCATACCGACCCCAAGCAGGCAACCAGACCGCACGAAGATCGTGATACGTTCATGGGCAATGTCTTCGCTACGCGTGACCGGCGGAGGGGACGTCGATCCCTATCTGTACCTGGACCCGCCGCTGCTCGATGGCTCGGGTGTGCTGGCCCTTGGACAGGCGATTCTCGACGTCGCCCCGTTGTCGCCGCCGCCATCGCTGCTTAGCCCGCTGCGACGGCTGCGCCAGGCCTGCGACGATCTGCAGGGACTGCTGCGGCAAGGGCAGACCGCTCCCGCCCCCGTGTCGCTGCGACCGGAAAGCCGGCAGCCAGCGGACTTCGCTCTCGATAACGCGTGGACTGCGCTGTACGAGCGCCTTCGCGCCTTCGCCATGCTTCCCGAGTCGGAAGTGCCCCGCGTCAAGCGTGCGCAAGAGCTGCTGCGTCTGCTGTTCCCGGATGCGCTGGGCTTCTTGAGGCTGCCCCATGAAGCGGAATGGGTCGAGAGTGACAAGCGCCTGCGCTCCGTCGACAAGCTCGGCCTACTCAGCGATCTGGATGCCATCGCTGGAAGCGAGTTCTTGGTCGAAGTTCGCCGCACGCATGATCAATACAGCCGCGCGCTCGGCCGCAAGAGTGACGGCAGCCCGCTCCACGAAGCAGAGCGAAATGTCAAAGACCGCGACAAAGACCGCGACAAAGACCCGCGTGACAGCAGCGAGTCGCTCGCCGTGCGGGATCAGCGTCTGCATCTCGCGCGCTGCATCTCAGCCTACGCCGTCAAAGTGCTGGCTCTGACGCCCGATGATGTAAAGGACTACCAAGCAGTGAAGCGCTGGCTGGCCCCGCTGGCCGCATACCAGCGAGCCGAGTCCCGCCGCAGCAATTCCAGCCCGGCAAACAGTCGCGTCGCGCCCGCTGCACCTGCGCCACCGTCGGTGCCACCTTCCTCGCCCTCTGTGCACGACTGGGCATCGAGCTTGCGTGCCTCGGACACCAGCAGCGGCGAGCACAAGCCATTTCACGATCCGAGCCCGATCCGCACATCCGTCTCGGGCTCAGCCGGCGGCCAGTCCGGTACCTATCGTCCGGTCAGCGAGTCTGGCTTGTTTCGCCCGGTCAAGCGTCCCCCGTCTTCGTCCAGCTAGCCGCGAAATTCCCCGTCAGACCCGCGCAGCAACGTGGTACTCTTCTACAGGAGTCCTTCTGCGCTTCAAGCGCTGGTGACTCCCCAGCAAACACAAGCCGCTCTGATGGCAGAACAGCTCCTCACGCGACGCTCTGAAGCCCCCCGAGTCACGCTAAAAGTGCAGCGTGTAGCCAATCCAAGTGCCGCGTCTCCCTGGCCGCGGCGCTTGCTGCTGCTGCTCGCAGTGGCAGTGGGCGGAGCGATTCTGGGTCAGCTGGGTTCGACCGTCTTGTCCCGCATGCTGCAGGCAAACGGCGCTGGAGGAAGCAGCAGCATCGTCACGCGCGCCATGAGCCTGGCCGAGCGTCAGGCAGAAATCGAGGGGCTGCTGCTCAGTCGCGACAGCAGCGCCGCCTTGCTGCTGATCGACGATGCGCTGGCTCACTTCCCCAACGATCCGCAGCTAGTTGCCCTGCGTCGACGCACCGAAGACGAGCTGCGCAACCGCTTCCGCTTCCAGTCTTTTGAGCTACTGGTTGCCAAGCGCAACTACGCTGCAGCTCTGGCGCTCTACGACGAGATCAGCGCCGACTCACCCTATCGTCATCGCGCAGCGCAAGAGCTCCCTGTGCTGCGAGCCCGCTATGTGGCAGAACAGATCGAGGCAGCGCAGATCGCCGCCAAGCTCGGACAGTGTGCCGAAGCGCGCCTGCTTGCGAGTCGTGTGCAGGCCATCGACCCCGCGCATGCGGGCGCACGCGCCATCGAAGGCAGCTGCGGCGCCGATTCCACGTCGAGCCGCAAGCCCTAAGGCGCTGCACTCGGGCCATCGAGAGTTCTCGGGGCAGACCGATAGATGCTGAAGCCCAACCGATCCACGCTGGTGCGCCGCAGCCGGCCGGAACGTCCTCTTCCCACCACGCTGGGCAAGCCTCTGGGAAGCTTGGGCCCGCGGTCTTTGTGGTGTGTTGATCTGCGCAGCGTCGAGAGTGCATGGACTCAGCGCCCCGTCGAAGAGCTGCGCCCCATGGGCCGCGGCGGTCGCCTGTCTGCCCTGTTTGCCGAGATGGATCTAGACCCGCGGCACAGCCTGCAGCGAAACACACGGTCTATCGGCACCGCCCGCATTCAGCGCTTGTTCGAAGCGCTGTGCGAGGAGCTTTCTGAGAGCGTCCTGTACGACCTGCCCGAGTGCGTATGGCGCCCGCTTCTGCCCCTGGTCTGTCCGCACGCCGGCCCGCAAGGTGGCGCGCTGTCGCCCTACCCCAAGGAAGCCGAAGGTCTCGACGGAGAAGGCGAGACGCTCATCGTTCTGGCGGAAGGTCGTTTGCATGCCGAGACCGCGACCTTGCTTCTCAGTCGCTCGCTCAATCCGCCACAGGTCGAGACGGGGTCTGTCGTCGATGCACGGCTGTGGTCCTTTGCCATGCAGCAGCTCTTGCCGATGCTAGACGCCGTGCGGGATCGCGGCCGCGCGCTGCTGATGGAAGTCGCGTGACTAGGGATCACCTCCGCTCGACTCTAGCCCGTCTTCTTCCTTGAGCTTGGGCGGAGTAAAGCGGTCGGGGATCTTGCCTTTGGCTTCGCGATAAAATTCGCGGACCAGATCCATGTCGGCGCGCACGTCACCCGTCGGAACAAAGCAAGGACCGAAGCCACCGCGGCCACTGCCATAGTCCAGCAGGGACAAACAGATCGGCACCTTGGCCTGGCGCGCGAGGTGATAGAAGCCTGACTTCCAATACGGTCGACGGGCTCGTGTCCCCTCGGCCGGAATCGAAACGATCAAGGCCGACTGAGCGGCAAACTCGCGACACAGCACGCCCACCAAGCCTTGCGGTGCCGAGCGGTTCACCGGGATCGCACCAACGGTGCGCAGGAACCATCCAAAGGGCCCCCACGCTGCGCTGCTCTTCACCAACCACTTGATCTGGATCCCCCACCACCAGGCAAACGCCATCATCCAAAACCCGTCCCACCACCACGTGTGCGGCGCTGCGACGATGATGTACTTGTCCAAGGCCGGTGGATCGCCGGTTGGCGTCCAACCTCCCAGGCGCAGAAAAAAACCGGCGATGTGGTGGCGCAGACCGCGCGTCGGTGCAGGCCGACGGGAAATGATCAAGTCACGCGGCGGCGAAGGCGCGCTCTCGGAACCTGGCGGCGCATCGGGGCTCATCGGTGTGCGACTATGAGGCCCTCTGGCTCGCCCAAGCAAGAAGAGTCGTTCCGACGCAGAAAATGACGCATCGCGTCGGAGCGTGCGAAGGCGCACCGCATCACTCCGCAACAAAGGAACCATCATGACCAACTACCAGTGCTTTCGCGTCGAGAAGTCTGAAGCCGTGGCCACGGTCTATCTGGCCAACCCACAGAAACGCAACGCGATGGGCCCCGTGTTCTGGGATGAGCTGCCGCAGGTCTTCGCCGCTCTTGATGCCGACTGCGACGTGCGCAGTATCGTCCTTGCTGCCGACGGACCGGTGTGGACAGCGGGCCTTGACTTGGTCGGAGTCATGCCGCGCTTGCAGACCGCACAAGGGGGACGCATCGCGCAGCAGCAGCAGCTTTTGCGTTTTATCGAAACGCTGCAAGACGCGATCAGCTCGGTCGAGCGTGTGCGCCAGCCCGTGATCGCCGCCGTTCATGGCAAGTGCATCGGCGGTGGCGTCGACTTGATCACGGCCTGCGACCTGCGTCTATGCACGGCCGATGCGGTGTTCAGCGTGCGCGAGGTCCGCATGGCCATCGTGGCTGACGTCGGTACGCTGCAGCGCTTGCCACGCATCGTTGGTGAAGGCCACGCTCGCGAGCTCTGTTTTACCGGCGACGACATCCCCGCCGAGCACGCGCTGCGAATCGGTCTGGTGCGCAGCATCCACGCCGATCGCGATGCGCTGCTGGCCGCCGCGCAGTCGCTGGCCGCTCGCATCGCCAAGAACAGCCCGCTGGCCGTTCAGGGAACCAAGCGCGCCATGGTTCAAGCGCACGCCGAGTCCGTGCGCAGCGGCCTTGCCCACGTTGCGCTACACAACACCGCGTTCTTGATCAGCGACGATCTGGCCGAGGCCATGTCGGCGTTCCTAGAGAAGCGTGAGCCGTCGTTCAAGGGTTCGTGATCGGCGTACAATACGATTCCATGTACGTGACCACGATCGACCAGAAGGATCAGAAGGTTCGTCTTTCAGAGATCGATACCGACCCACCCAAAGGCCTATCCAAGGAAGATGTCGAGGCGCGCTTTGCGTCGCTATCGGATGAGCTGTTCACGCTGCAGGATCTACTGTGGGGCGCGCGAACGCACAGCGTACTCATCGTTCTACAGGGCATGGACACCGCCGGCAAAGATGGCGTCATCAAGCACGTTGCCGGCTGTCTAAACCCACGCGGAATCAACGTGGTCTCGTTCGGGGTTCCGACGAAAGAAGAGCTCGAACACGACTTCCTGTGGCGCGTGCATCGCCACACCCCACGCAAGGGAGAGTTCGCACTGTTCAATCGCTCGCACTACGAAGACGTTCTGGTGGTGCGCGTAAATGAGCTAGCTCCCGAGTCGATCTGGAAAGAGCGCTTCGGTCACATCCGTGACTTTGAAGAGCTGCTCTGCGAGCACGACACGATCGTCCTAAAGTTCTTCCTGCACATCAGCAAAGGCGAACAAGAGCGCCGCCTGCTCGATCGCGAAAAAGATCCCAGCACCGCCTGGAAGCTCAACGTCAACGACTGGCGCACGCGCGAAAAATGGAACGACTTTCAGGATGCGTATGAAGACGTTCTGCGTCGCTGTTCGACTCTTCGCGCGCCGTGGCATATCGTGCCTGCGAACAGCAAATGGTTCCGCAACATCGCCGTGCTGACCACCATCGTCGAAACGCTGCGCCCGTACCGCAAGATCTGGCAGCGCAAGCTCGACGACATGGGCCAAAAAGGCACGGCCGAGCTTGCAGAGTATCGCAAGCAGCTTCGCAGCAAGCCCGTCTAGTTCGCCTCGCTCAGATCCTCTCAGAAAGCCGAAGCGTCGAGCGCACCTACAAATGCGTGCGCACGCAAGCCGCGCTGCGTGATAGGTTCGGCGCAAAAGTTAGTTCTCTGAGGGTCGCATGACTAGACGCACTTGCTTGCATCGTTTCTCCCTGCCGTTCGTCGCTCACACGCTCGATCAGCGGCCGTCGCAGACGGTGTCGCAGCGCTCGACGCGTATTCCCCGGCAACAGCGGATTGGCCTCGCGCTGCTGCTTGGCGCGCTCAGCGTTGTTTTGGCGCAGAGCGACGTAGCGCAGGCCCAGATGCTGTCTCTACCCGGCCGCGGGGGATCCCTCTCTGGAGCGCTGGGGCCCAGTGCTGCGACCGAGCCAACTGCGACGGCGACCACAGCACCCAGCAGCGGAGACGAAGGGCTGTCACCGCATGCGCTGGCCCTGCGGGCGCGCTGGGTGACCGTGCCCGGCTGGTCCTTGGATGCATTTCTCGACGCGCATACCAAGCTAGATGGCGGCTGGGGCGTCGGAATGGAATACCTGTACCGCGGCCTCGGCAAGCACGTCGAGCTGGTCACGTCACTCGACTTTTCGTGGCTGAACGCCGATTCAGGAAACTATCTGGGCAAGGGCAATAACCCAGCCGACCAGACGCACTATGTGGTCTTTGACAAGCTCAGCACGCTGAGTGTCGATGCCTCGCTCATCGGGCACTGGAACTTGACCTCGTGGATGGAAATCCGCGTCGGTGCTGGCCTGGGGATCGGCGTCGTGTTCGGCAACATCTATCAGATCACCAACAACTCGGGCTGCAACATCGCGAACGCCAACGATCCTTCGAACTGCTATCCACGCAACGTGGGTCCGCTTCCAGCGTTCACCGACAACAGTCGCCGCATCCTTGAGTCGGTCGCCTGCGAGCCCGACCTGCGTGACAGCACAAAAGACACCGTTCTTTCGCCGTGTTACCGCCGCGTCGAGACCTATCCCTTCTCGGGGCGCGTGGTGCCGGTGCTGAACACGCTGCTCGGCTTCCGCTTCCGGGCCCATCGCAACGTCTTGTTTCATCTTGAGACGGGCTGGCGTCTCGTCGGCTTTTACCTCGGCGGCGGCCCTGAGTTCCGCTTCTAGCCCCAGACTCAGCCCCTAAGCGCTCCCCTCTCCGCCATTCTTGGCGACATGCGCAGGCACGCGCAGCTTCCCCAGAGATTGCCTGCCATGCTCGCCACTCTTCGGCGCATAATGAAGTACTAGATCCGTCACTTGTTCCCTGGGGGGAGGGCCCGCCATGTCCTCGACGCTTGCGCCGGATGCGCTGGATTCGATGAGTGCGACGCATACGCACGCGCCGGCCGAGAGCGCTGATCCGGTGTCAATCCCCAGCAGCGCGCCTGGGATGGCCAGCAGCCTCGTTGGACAGCGCGTCGGCAAGTACCGTGTGCTGCGCGAGATCGGCCGCGGCGGCATGGGGGCCGTGTACGAAGCCATCCACGAGTCCATCGGCCAGCGCATCGCCATCAAGACGCTGAACGAAGAGCTTTCGTCCGATGCTCGCCACACCGCGCGATTCTTCGACGAAGCACGCGCCGTCAACATCGTGCAGCACCCCGGACTGGTGCGCGTCTTTGATCACGGTGTTCTCGAAAACGGCACCGCCTATATCAGCATGGAGTTCTTGCAGGGCGAGTCGCTGCAAGAGCGTTTGAGTCGCCTGAAGAAAGCCGGCGAGCGCATGCCGCTTCATGAAGCGCTGCGCATCTCGCGCCAGATCGGATCGGCGCTGGAAGCGGTGCATGACAAGGCCATCGCGCACCGCGACCTGAAGCCCGGCAACCTGTATCTGGTCCCCGACCAAGAAGCGCCCGGCGGAGAGCGGGTCAAGGTGCTCGACTTCGGCATCGCCAAGTTCTTTGGCAGCCCGGATCTGCAGCACGCCGGGTCCGATGTCGAACGTCACCTGACCACTGTCGGAAAACTGCTCGGCACGCCCGTGTATATGTCCCCCGAGCAGTGCAGCGGCGCCGAGCAAATCGACGACCGCATCGATGTCTATGCTCTGGGCGTGATCATGTATCAGCTCGTGGCGGGACGTCTGCCGTTCGAGGCACCCGCCGCCTGCGTGATCATGACCAAGCACATCATGGAGACGCCGCCCGCGCTGCGCTCGATCGTGCCCGACCTGCCGGAAGACATCTGCACGCTGATCCACGAGATGCTGGCCAAGGGCCCCAAAGAGCGGCCCAGCATGTCGCAGGTCGTCATTCGCCTGGAGCAGATCCTCGCGCAGGATCCCGAGCTCTCGACGGGTGACTGGCGATCGGTCCATCGCAGCCGCATGACCATCAAGCGACGTCAAAGCGGCACGCGCCCGCTGATCTGGGCGCTGGCCGGCTTTGTCGCGCTGTCGGGAGGCTTGCTTGGCATTGGCCTGTACCGTCGAGCGCATCGCAAGGCTGCAGCGGCTGCGGTCGTCGCCCCACCCTCTGCGACCGCCGTCGTTGCCGCCGCCGCCGCACCGCCGCTTGCCACGACGCCCGGCCAGCCCACCATCGCGGTCCCCAGCCCTACCCCTCCGCCCGATCCTGCGCAGGCAGTTGCGGCAGCAGCCCCAGATCCCAGCGAGTCCGCAGCAAAAGCCGCAGGCGTCAAGCCCGGCCGCAAGAAGTCGCGCGATGGCGCCAGCAGCAAGCCAAAAGCCAAGCCGGAAGGTGGCTCTGCCGACAGTGGATCGTCCAGCGGATCCGACATTCCCATTCTGCGCTAGATGCAAATGAGTTGCAGTACGTGATGCAAATCACTTGCATTGGCTGCTCTTCGACGGGTGCCTTGGCTCTGCCGCGCTGCGTTGTGACCTACCCGCCTAGACAATCCGAACCTCGACCCGTTCGCCCCCAAGGATGCGTACACCCAGAGCGCGCGATCGGGCTTCGCGATCCCCGCCGTCGATCGTATCGTGGGCGAGTATGCACGCGCATCGGTCCCCTGTTTCCTTGGTTGTCTTTGATCTCGATGGCACGCTCATCGACTCGGCCCCGGATCTGTGTGCAGCCGTCGCTGCCGCGCTCACTGAAGTCGGCTTGCCGCCACACAGCGTCGATGCCGTCCGGCGCATGATCGGCGAAGGTCAGCGTGTGCTGGTCGAGCGCGCCGTGCAGCGCGCGGGCGGATCTGGGCAGGTCGATATCGACGACGTCCTGCGTCGCTTTCGGCGCTACTACAGCGAACACTTGGTGGTGCAAACGACGCTGTACCCCGGCGCCCATGACCTGCTGCGCAGCCTCGCGCACGAGGCGCGGCTGCCGCTTTCGCTCGCGACCAACAAGCCGGGCTCCTGGGCGCGGCGAATCGTCGAACACTTTGGCTTGCTGCCCTTCTTTGGCTCAGCCGAGCGCGTGCTGGGCGAAGACGACGTCGGTGCCCGCAAGCCCGATCCACGCTTGCTCCATACGCACTGCGAGCGCCTGGGAATTCCACCAGAGCAGACTCTTCTGGTCGGCGACAGCGCGATCGACTGGCAGACCGCACAGCGCGCAGGTTGCCAGTTTGCATACTGCGCGTTTGGCTTCGGCGACGCCGAGACCTTGGCGCAGATTCGCGCCGGCAGCAGCCACGCGGAAAGCGCGCTCGGGTCGGCGCAGCGCCCCTATGTCATCGATCGCCTAGTCGATCTTTTGGGGCTGCCGGTCATCGTCGATGCGCTCAGCGGCCTGCAGAGTCAGCACAGCCACCTCGGCAGGTGATCCCGCCCGAATCGGCACCGAGCTAGATCCGACACCGCAGCTTACGTACAGCGTCGCGTCGTCAACTTGATAGAAGCCCTTTAGGTAGTGGGCTCCGAGCCGACGGAAGATATGTGCCGTGACCTTGGGAATATCGATGTGCCCGCCGTGCGTATGCCCAGACACGATGAGCCCCGGACCAAACGTCGCTGCACGATCCGCCTGCGACGGTACGTGAGACAAAATCAGCCGGCTGTCTTTTTCGTGGACGCCGCGAAAGGCGCGCGTTGCATCCGCCTGTCCGGTCGCCGCATCGTCGATACCGACGATGGTGAGCGGCGCATGACGCAGCCACAGGCGCGTGTGCTGGTTGCGCAGCACGTCATAGTGGTGATGCGAAAGCGCGTCGACCACACCATGCCCATCGGTCCAGTAGTCGTGGTTACCAAGCACGCACACCGTCGGTACGGCAAAGCCCGAAACGAGATCGCGGAATGGCCCCACGAAGCGCTGGCTATAGCAGACAAAGTCGCCCGTCATCAGCACCAGATCCGGCTTCTCAGCCTGGATCATCTCGACCGCGTTGCGGATAAAGCCATGGGGGGTCAGGATGCCGACGTGAAGATCACTTAAGTGCGCAATGCGCAGGCCATGGTGCGCCGGATCCAAGCCCCGCACCGGCACGCTGTAGTGTCGAAGCAGAGGCTTGCGTGGGTGTCGCCACTCAGCCCGCTGCGCAGTGCCATCGGTCGAACGGAGGCCGCGTTCAATCGCCATGCGGTCTATTGTGCCCGGCGCTGCTCTTGACGTCAGCTATGCACGCCTCCTGCCGACACAAGCGGCCTTCACCGCGTCGGCTAGCGATAGCCGTAGGCCCCAGGTGGATACCCGCCCCCCCCATAGACCGGAGGTGCGCCCGACCAATAGCCATAGGGCATGGCCATCCCAGCCGGCTGAGCACAGGTCACGCGGACGCGCGTCGGCGTGTAGATGCCCAGCGTGATCCACTGCAGCACCAGATTGCCGGCGGACCGATCGGTTGTGATGCGTGCCACAGGACGCCCGCCGCACATATGAGCGACGTCGACCCAGCCACCGACGGCTCCCCAGAAGAACCCGTGTGCCCAGCGAGAATGGGTCTCGGCTGGCGCGTGGTTGGGGATGATGGCGGTGGTCTTAAAGCAGCCCGATAGCCCGCAGAGTCCGACGAGCAGAGCCGAGGTCAAGGTCAGGCGAGTCCAGGTCGAAGTAAGTCTAGGCATGGGATCTCCTTTTCACGGTGCAAGCGCTGGAGGGCAGGCTGCATCGCCCAAGGTGGAGGTGCGCAGCCTGCGGCTCGATGCCACGGATCGCGACGAGGATCTGCGCCACCTTTGCGGGCCTGCGCCGTCATCGCCGTCGTTCTGCCTGGTGAAACACCGGGCGGGTCGAAAGGTGTCACCGCGCTGAAATTATTTTTTCGCCGACGTGCAAGGTCTGCCCAGCCACGACTGGCTGCGCGATAATTGCCGCATGGGCTTTTTGTCTTGGCTGCGCTCGCTGTGGCCATCCCAAACAAACGGCGCAGGCTCGCAAGATGACGTCCCGGTCGCTGCCGATGGCGACGCGGGGCAGTCCGACCAGGCATCGACGGCAGACAAGCCGCCCGTAGATCGCACGCAGGAACCACGCGCAGCTGCAGCCGCCGCGCGAATCCTCTACGGGACGATCGAGGACTACGACGCGCTCTCGCAGACGGGTCTCGTCACGCTTGCCGACGGAGCCACGCTTGGCTTTGGCAAGGAAGACTGCGACGACTTCACGCCCCTTATCGGTGTGCGCGTCGCCGTGCATGGCACGCGACTGCCTCCTGATTCGGCGCTGCACGATGCCGCGGATCGGCTGGGATTATGGGCCTGCCGCGTGACGGTGTGGCCCGGCAGCGAATCCGAATACGCGGCGCGCTTGCGTATCCACCAAGTCGAGCGCGCTCTGCGCGGGGCTGGAGAGCGCGGCGAGTCCGCCCCCGGAGAGCCGCCCTGGGCACGCGGCAAGAACCGCCCCGGTCGAAAGCCGTCGGGTCCGGGGCGACCGAAGGACGCGTTCTTCGTTCTGACCTTGGTGCTCGAACAGAAGCTAGCTCAAGATGCGGCCGCGCTGTCCGCCTTGATCGATCCGCCAAGCGCGCCGCAGGCACACACGACCGCAGAAGCAGCCGCTGATCCTGAGCCAGCACGTCGGGGCGGTGTCTGGCGGCGCCCCAGCGTCCGCATCATTCCGTTGATACGAAACCAGCAGAACGAGCCGGGCTTCTCGGCTGAGCTGCAGTCCGGTCCGCATCGCGCATTCCTGCTGTATCGCCCGCAGCCGTACGGCGGCGAAGGCTACGGCGGCCACACCCATGTCGGTCTGTTTGTTGGCGGGCCGCACAGTCCGCGCGTCGCTGCTCAGCTCAGCCAGCGCAACGATCAAGCGCCGGTTGCCGTGACACACGATGCGGCGCGAGTCCTCGCGGACCTGGCCCGTGCCTTCTTGCTAGCTCAGCCGGATGCGCCGGGTGTCGTTTTGAACCGGGCAGGGAAAGCGTTCAAGCCACGGGACATCGCGCTAAGTCAGCTCGGCGACGAGCCCAACGAGCACCTGCCCTTTGTCTTTTGGATGGACTGGAACCGCGGAGAACGTGCAGGCCGCCCGTTTCTGGTGTCGAGCGGACTTGAGATCGTGTCGCTGCCGGATCTAGCGGTGTCGCTTGCCACCGTCGCTGGTGCGGAGCCTGCAGCCGATGACGCAGCCGAGGCGCGGGCGCGCGACGTCATGCTGTACGTCTGCGATGCTCTGCTGCGCGGCGCAGTGCGCACCGACCAGAGCACCGTGGCCGTCCCCCGAACCATCCGCTTACTGCCTGGATCGCGGCTAGAAATCGTCACGCCAAGCGACTGCGAGACGTACATCCTTTCGGCGCAGGACGCCGACTGGATCGAGCTGTCCCGAGCCGCAGAGCCGGAATAGCTCCGCCACCCGATGAAGCGAGGGAAGAGGGGCTGTTCCCTGCGCCCGAGGCACAGTCGCCGAAGAGCACAGGGCGCGATGGAATGGGAACGAAACGGAACGAAGCGAGGAGATGTCGGCAGGCTCAGCGGATCCGCTACGCGCTCTTGCGCGGACGATCGTGTGCTTCGTTCACGACGATCGTGCGGCCTCCAAACTTGGTGTTGTGCAGCTCAGCAATGGCGGACTTGGCCTGAGCTTCATCCGCCAGCTCGACGAACGCGAAGCCGCGTGGTCGACCGGTGTCGCGGTCGGTGATGATCTTGACTTGCTGTACCCTGCGCGTACTGCCCTGCTGGAAAAACTCAGTAATCTCTCCCTCGCCGGCACCATACGGCAAATTGCCCACATAAAGACGCTTTCCCATAGCCTCATTCCTTTCTGAGCGCACAACCTGCACCAGGAAGGCCCCCCCAAGAGCCATACAAGCCAGACAGAGACCTAGATCAAACGGAGTAATGATGCAGCGTGCATTGTCTAGGATATGGAGAATGTGGAGCCTTGTATAGAGCGTAGGTGAGCGAGGGCAGAGACGAAGGCTGGCGGCGGCGGGCGCTCTAGGCGGATGATCTCGCCGGTTGTCGGATGCGCGAAGCCAAGACGCTCGGCATGCAGCAGCAGCCGCGAGGCGGGCAGCGGCTCAAGCCCCGCTCGCAGATAGTCGCGGATATAGACGGGCTCGCCGACGATCGGATGACCTGACTCAGACAGGTGAATGCGAATCTGGTGCGTCTTTCCGGTCTCGATGGTGATCGCGCAGTACGTCGCCACGCGACCGATGAACTCCAGCGCTTGCACATGCGTGACCGCGCGCTTGCCCACGCCCGGAGGCAGCGGCAAGGGTGTGCCATCATCACGTCGTCGCGGTCGCAGCGAGCCGCGCAGGCCATCGCCGCGGTCATCGATCAGGTACGACTCGATCGTGCGATCGAGCAAGCGTCCATGCACCACACAGAGATAGCGGCGCTCAATATCGTGCGCTCGCCAGCGCAGCTGTAGCTCCCGCAAAGCCCGCTTGGTCTTGGCGAACAAGAGCAGCCCCGAGGTCTCTTTGTCGATGCGATGGACGATGTGCAGCGGAATCTCGGTGGCTGAGCGACCGGCCCGTGGACGGCTACGCCAAGCCTCGCGAATCAGGTCCATGGCCGTCGGGTTGCCATCGCGCTCATACGGCACGCTCTGCAGCCCGGCCGGCTTGTCGATCACCACCACCTGCGAGTCTTCGTAGACAATCGCGGCGAGCGCCTGCGTTGCCCGCTCGCTCAGCGGGCGGGGCGCCTGCGGTCGCACATGGATCTCGGCACCGGGACGCAGACGCACAGCGCCATCCAGAGCCAAGCGGTTTGCCAACGAGACCTTGCCCCGCTCACACAGCGCACGTGCGGCATTCCAGGACAGACCCAAGCGCGTGCGCAGCACGGCGGCCAGCGTCTGTCCCGCTTCAACGTTCGAGACCACAAAGTCGTGATTCACCGCGCCCGTATAACAGGCAGGACGTACGAGAACAAGCACACGAACGAAGGACGCGAAGAAACGAAGCGGCGGGAGGATTCAGCGGATGAAGTCGAAGCGCCGAGCGAGGAAGCCAAGCGCTCGCCGTTGGCTATCGGTTGGCGATGATGGCGTGGGTGATGCGCATCTCGTCGGCCAGACCCTGCGAGGCCTTGTCCTTGGTCTTGTCGATGTCGATCTGCGCCTGGATGGCTTTGAGGATCTCGGCATCGCTCTTCGTCGCGATGCGGCTCAGCGCCAGCATGATGCCGATGCGCGCGGCCGAGTCCTTGTACGCGATGTGCTTGCTGAGGAAGGGCAGCGCATCCCGTCCCATGCGCCCGAGCATGAAGGCTGCCTTCTCGGCCTTGGCCGCTGAGCGCGCCTTGCGGATGTCGAGCAGCATCTTTTCGCGGTCATCTTTGCCGCTCTTCGATGCTTCGAGCGAATCCATCTCTTTGACCATCTCGTCGAGCGCCTTGCCGTAGCAGGCCGCGTCCTTCTTGCAGTCGCGGGCCAGCTCGACGCGCGCCATGGCGTTTTGGAATGCGATGCCGATGTCCGCTTCCAAAAGCTCCTTCGGCAGGTTGAGTGCCTTGAGTACGCCATCGACGGCCGCCGTCTCGTCCTTATCGACCAAGCGACCAAACTGGGTGATGGCGCCCGCCGCCAGACCTGCCTTTTCTTGATCCAGCTCGGGCAGGTCGTCTTTTTCCTTTGGCGGCTTTAAGAACTGCGTCTTGGCTGCGGCCAAGATCGCTGCTGCGCCATCGGTGGCGTTCATCAAATTGAGAGCCTCTGCCGCCGCAGAACGCAGCTTGGGATGGCGCTTGGCATCGTTGACGATGCCGATCAAGGTCTTGGCCGATGTCTTTTCGACGTCGGTCATACCAATCGCCAGCAGCACCGACTGATGCCCGGACACGCACTGCTTGTTTCCGTTCACGCAATCAGGCGCCATGCCGTCGTCTTTTCTGTCCAGCTCTTTGATCAGCGCAGGCAGCGCCTTCTTGCTGCGCAAGTCGCCCAGGATAATCGCCATCTTCTGCACGACCAAGCCGGGAAGGAACTCATACTTCTTGGCGTCCTCTTCGACCTGCGCGTTCTTGCGCTGCATGGCTTCGACGACTTTGTCGACGGCGCCCTCGCCAATGCGGGCCAGCGCATAGCGACAGGGAACAAAGATGTCGCCGCCACGACCGGTCATGAACAGGCCACGCACCAGCGTCCCCGCCGAGCGTGCATCCGCGAACTCACCCAAGTGCTTGGCTGCCTCGCGGTTTAGGAAGAAGTCTTGCTCGTCCGCCGAGACCTCGACCACTTTCATCAGCGCGGGGACCGCGGCAGGATCCTTGATCGCCGTCAGCGCCTTCATGGCCTCGACCTTGACGACGTTGGCGCGGGTCTTGATCGGCAGCTTCTTGTCCAGGGCCTTGACGAGATCTGGAACCGCCTTCTTCGCTGCTTCGCGCCCCTTGTCGTCCAGCATGGCCAGCTCTAGCAGGCCCGTCGCTGCCACTGACGCGTTCTCATAGCTCTCATCCGAGTAGTCGAGCTGTTCGATGAACAGGTCGACGGCCTTCACGGATCGAATCTTGGTCAGGGTCTTTAGGTGCTGCGGATCTTTCGACTTCTTGAACAGTGCCGAAACCGGACCCACCGCATCGTCGATGTTTGCGGGACGCTCTTTGGCCGTCGCCAGTCGCTCGATGTTGCGCAGCGCCTCTTTCTGCTCGCGCACATCTTCGAGCTTCTTGACCCAGGTCTTCACATCCTGCGGATCGTCCATGCAACCCGCGACAGAGACCAGCGATCCAACGGCCAGCGCCAGGCCCAAGGATCGACCGAGCGACATCGAACGTACCCACAGACTGCCTTGCGGTTTCGCCATGGCTAACTCCTGGGGCACGCGGCCCCACTCATGGTGTCGGCGACGGCAGAACGACGAGAACACCAATCAGCCCATGCTTCCGTCGAGCTGATCGACGCTTCCCGTCGAGCAAACCGTCCATTTGTTTGATTCTATGAAGTTGTAGAGGGGAAAGAAAGAGGAGAAGGGAGGTTCGCGGAACTTAGCCGCCACCTTTGCCGCGGCTCTGCACGGCGAAGTTGACGTTGTTGTAGCCAGCAACGGCGCAGGTATACATCACCTTCTTGATGACCTTGAAGTCGATGTTCTTGTCGGCCTGCACAATCACCAAGCCCTTCCAGTCTTCCGGGTTGGGATGGAGGAGCTTGAAGTTGTTCTTCAGCACGACGAGGTCATCGTGAAGCTGCGGGATCTTCCAGTCGACCGTGTTCTCGCGCGAAAGCTCTTGCGAGTCGGCTTTGGGATCGCCGTTCAGCGTCACCGAATCACGCGAGACCGCGATGATTGGTGCCTGCTCCAGGTCCTTGTAGTTGATCGCTTCAGGCAGGGTGATGTTTTTCGAGACGGTCAGAAGCTCGCCGGATGCCGAGAAGGTCTGAAGCAAGAACACGACGAGGATGGTGAGCATGTCGACCATCGAAGTCAGGTTCAGCTCGGCATACGACGACTTCCTGCCACCCGCGCCGTGCTTCGAAATGAACTTCAGCGGGATGTGCTTTCGGAGGCGGGGACCAGGGGGCTTGATCAGCCCAGGTCGCGAGAGCGCACTGGTGGACATCTGAGTAGCCTCCTATTGACCCTTGTCCGAAAGTGAGACCGTCGGGAAGCCCGCCGAGATCACCACGTCCATCGTACGAATGACCTTGTTGTAGATCACCGCATCGTCGGACTTGATGGTGATGTCGTTCTTGTCCGCGTGGTCCTTCTTCGCCTGCGTCATGATCTCCGCAAGCTTGGTGTAGTTGTACTCTTCACCCTGCATCTCGATCGGCGTCGACTCACCCGTAGACTTCGAGAAGATGTACCCGTCCTTGTTGATGAACAAGGTCAAGTTCACCGACGGAGTCGGCGGTTCGTCAACGGCTCCCGAGGGAGCCTTGCTCTTTTGTGTCACGTCCATGCGGGCAAGCTGCGTCCACACGGCCGTGATGAGCAGGAACGAGATACAGCACGACAACAGGTCGATGAACGGGACCAGGTTGATGGCGGCATCGAGCGGTTTTTTTCCGCCTTTGCCACTGGGCGTAGGTGCTGCACCACCCATCGTTATCTCCTTGGTACAAGCGTTTGCATCGCATCAACGACTCGTCACAACGGCCACAGTCAAGTCAAGCTGCTGCGACAAAGCCTCGCTGCGACGAAGGCGCTACGACTGGCCGCCGCCCTGGGCCGACTTCATCGCCGACTTGTGGCCGACCACCAGGTTCACAACCTGGACCGATAGCTCGTTCATGTCGTCCAGCGTGTGCTGCGTCCAGCCGTTCAGAACGGCGAACCACAGCAGCGCGGGAACGGCGCAGATCAGACCGAACGCGGTGCAGTTCATGGCTTCGCTGATGCCCTTGGCGAGCAGCGTGGCTTTCATCGAGGGATCGACGCCAGCAACGCCAGCGAACGAGTGGATCAGACCAAGAATCGTGCCGAGCAGACCGACGAGCGTAGCGACGTTGCCGAGCATGGCGAGGTAGCCCGTGCGCGCTTCCAGCTTCGGAATTTCCTTGAGAGCCTGCTCATCCATCGCAGCCTGAACTTCAGCGTCGGGGCGGTTGAACTTGGTAAGACCAGCCTGAATCACGCGCGTGACCGGAGTCGGGTTGCCGCTGCACACCTTGACCGCGCCCTGGATGTTGCCAGCCATGATCTGGCTCTTGAGCAGCGACAGGAGCTTCTCCTTATCGATGCCGGCTTTCTTCAGATAGATCGAACGCTCGATGGAAATACCCCAAGCGATGATCATCAGAAGCAGGATCGGCCACATCGGCCAACCACCCTCGTGGAACGCGTCTGCCAAGCCCTTTAGGATCGACATCTCTCTAGACCTCCGAACGAATCGTCAATCGTGTTCGCGACCACCCCATGGTGGCCTGTTGATTTGTTCGCATCCTACGCAAGCACGGGCAGTGCCAGAAAGAGAAATCTATCGAGAAAATTTGCATGCCCGCCGAAGACTGGGTCCGGGCCGGACTTGGCCGCAGTACTGCGAAAAATAGGTTCGGCCATTCCTCGGGGAATTGCGCGACACAGCCGTAGCATTCTGCCCCAGTCTTGGGTTCGGCGGCTCCCCCCAGCGTGGTGCAAGTACACTGCGCCCCATGCCGTGGCCATGGCTCAGTCTGCCGTCCCTCGCCGTCCTCGGGCTCGTCGCTTTCACAGGCTTTGTTCTTTTCCGTCTGTGGCGCAGCCTGCGGATCGGTCTGTCGATTCGCATGCAGGTCTTTGTGGCCATGGCCGCGCTGTCTGGTGGCTTCTCGGCCCTGACGAGCCTGTATGCGATTCACCGACTGGAAGCACGTGCCTTGCGCATCCACGCACAGACCGCGATCGCGCAGCCCGGAACCGAGCTTGTGATGCGCAGCCTCCGCGAGGTGGCGGCCGGAGCGGCCATCCTGTCCTTGCTTTTGGTCGTCGCTACGGCCCTCGCTGCGGCCCTGATCGGCCGCGCCATCGCCAAGCCCATCGAGCGCCTGACCCACGCGGCCTCACGCATCGCGCAGGGCGAGCGCCACGTCACGCTGCCCCGGCCCTTTGGTCGTGAGGTGCGAACCCTTACGGCCGCGCTGGAATCGATGCGACGCGAGCTGGAAGGGCATCACTTGGCCGAACGCCTCGCCGTCGACTTGTCGCATGAGCTGAAGAATCCAGTGGCCGCCATTCGGGCCGCTGCCGAGGTCCTGGCCGACGGAGCACTCGATGAACCCAGCACGGCGCGGCGCTTTGTCAGCCGCATTCGTGAAGCCGCAGATCGGCTGCAGAGCATCGTTCACAACCTACTGGCTCTGACGCGTCTGCAAGCGCGTGGCGTTGGCGAAGAACAGGTCGACCTGGCCACCGTCTGCGAACAGGCAGTCGAAGCCCACGCAGCTCTCGCTGAGCAGCGAATGCTGCGCATCCACCTGGATCTAGGCACTGCCGAAGACGCCATCGCCACCAGCGATGAAGCGCAGCGATTCGTCACCTGCGGCGATGCTACCTGGCTGCGTCGAGCCATTGACAACCTCATCGACAACGCGCTGGCCTTCGCGACACAGCCCGCGCCTGGCGCAAACGAACCAGCCATCCACCTGCAGCTTCGCAGCGATGCAGAAAAGGTCTCTCTGGATGTCAGCAACCTGGGCCCTGGCATCGACCCAAGCGTTCGTGACCGCCTGTTCGAGCGCTTCGTCACCACCCGCCGAGACAGCGGCGGCAGCGGCTTGGGCTTGGCGATCGTCGCGGCCGTGGCCGAGCAACACCGCGGACGCATCGAGCTTGTGACGCCGGGGCCGCCGCAGACCCGCTTTCGCCTATCGCTGCCGCGCAGCAAGGACGCGTGGACGCTTACGCGGTGAGTGCATTGACCCTGGCGACGGACGCGTGCTACAGGCAGTCAGCGCTGCGACGAGACCGCGAAAAGAAACAGAGCCAGGCTCCACGCAGCACGCACCCAGATGCCCCGATTCGAAATCTTCCGCTTTCAAGTCCACTTCGGTGACTGCGATCCGGCGGGAATCGCCTTTTATCCCAATTTCTTTCGCTGGTACGACGCTGCCTCTCGCCACTTTTTCGATCGCTGCGGCCTGCCCACGTGGCGCGAAACCGAAAAAGAAAGCGGCATCATCGGCGTTCCTTTGGTCGAGGCGCGGTCGCGCTTCATCAAGCCGGTCACCTACGGCGATCTCGTCGAGATTCACACCCACGTCAGCACATGGGAAGAGAAGCGCTTCATTCAGACCCATGAGCTGCGACATGGCAATGACGTCGTCGCGGTGGGGGAAGAGACGCGGGTCTTCGCTCGTCGTGATGCGCAGACTGGGCGCATCTATTCGATTCCCATCCCGCCCGAGTTTCGCGCCATTTTCGAGGCGGCCTAGGCTCGTGAACCAAGGCTCAGGCTAGCTGGATCCACGCTTTTTCTCGACGGAGAACCCATCACGAGTTGCGGCTCGACTCCGGCGGGTGCGTCTGCTGCGGAAACAGCGCAGCCAGCGAGCGCGGCTGCGGAGCAAGCGAAAGCAGCCGACCCATCGGCAACACCGCGCGGGCGATGCGGTCGGCGGCCTGTCGATCGCACGCATCGGCCAGATCGATCTGCAGCATGGCTTCGACGTCCGAGGCAAAGGCATCGTCGGCGCAAGCAGACGCCACATGCAGCGCAGGCGTTAGCAGACGGACCGCCGAAACGCCCTCGACCTGCCGCACGACTTCGCAGATCTCGGCGATGGGACCCTGGCAGTGCAGCAGAAGCGGTGACGCACTCGGCGATGTAGGAAGCAGACAAGCCGGTGCCCCTTCTGCAACCAGGCGACCGCGATCGAGAATCAGCACGCGCTGACAGACCGACTCGGCCTCGGGCAGGATGTGCGTCGATAGCAACACCGTGTGCCGGCGAGCGAGATCGGCGATCAAGCGCAGGGTCTGAGTACGCTGAACCGGGTCCAATCCATCGGTTGGTTCGTCGAGCAGCAAGACAGGGGGCTGCGCCAAAAGAGCATCCGCCAGTCCGACCCGCTGGCGATATCCCTTGGAGAGCTCGGCAATCAGCCTTCGTTGCTGATCCAGCAGTCCAAGCCGATCACTGACCTCTTCGACGCGCGGGCGGCACTCCGCCGCCGGCACCCCTTTGAGAGCGGCTCGCAGCTCCAAGAACTCGCCAACGCGAAACTCGGCGTCAAGGACGGGCTCTTCGGGGACATAGCCAAGCGCATGTCGAGCCGCCCGCGCCTGCGTCACCACGTCAAAGCCTGCGACCTGGGCGCGGCCAGCACGGGGATGCAGAAGCCCCGCCAAGATACGCAACAGCGTTGTCTTGCCGGCGCCATTTGCCCCAAGCAGCCCCACCACTTCGCCGCGTTCGACACGAAAGCTCACGCCATCTAGCGCGTGTCGCGTCGCTGAGTATCCTGCCGACAGGTGTTCGACTTCGATCATGCTCACGGTGCCGATGGTCCTAGCATGCGGTCTGGCGTCCACGCAGCGATCATCTGCGCCAGATCGTCGGGGCCAAAACCACAGCACGCGCCCACGATCAGAGCACCGTGTGCCGCAAGCTGCCGCGTATGCAGGGGCAGCCGGCGTGCCGCGTCGGGATCGGCCTGCCAAAGCCACTGCCCGGCCTGTTTCACGCGATGGGCCGCATTGGGATACGCCCCCAACCAAATCGGCGCCCGATCCGTCGGGGAACCCAGCGCAGACAGGCAGCGCAGCGCCCGCAGAATGACGGCGACGTGCGCACAGTTGAGCAAGATGGCGCTCGCCCCCAGATCCAAGCAGGCCCGCGCCGTCTGCAACAAGTCGTCCCCCCCCAAGAGCGCGTCCCCGCGGTCGTCCGGCAGGAAGCTGACGAGAATCGGCCCATCCCACAGTCGACGCGCCGAGCGCACGGCACACAGCGCTTCTCGGGCAACCCCTTGCGTCTCAAGCAAGAGACCATCACAGCCGGCTTCAAGCAGCCAGTCCACGTTGCGCGCATGCTCGCGCTCAAGCACGCAGTCGGCCGGGACACGATCCGGTTGATAGCAGTCCGCGAGCGGCGCCATGCTGCCCAAGACAAAGCGCGACGGAAATTCCTGGCACACCTGCCTTGCGATGTGGACCGCCTGTCGAGCACAGGCCCGCATCCGCGCCACGTCCACACCGGCCAGCTGGGCCGCAAAGGCCGTCGTGCGAAACGTGTTCGCCGTGACGCAGTCGGCGCCCGCTTGCAGATACCGTCGATGGACACTCGCCAAGAGCTCGGGATCGTCGATGCTGGCCAGCGCGGTCCAAAGCCGCGGATGCGAGCGGAAGCCGTGTGCTTCCAGCTGCGTTCCCGTCGGTCCGTCCAGCCACAGCGGCGCCGCTTCGCTCAACATCGAAAGCCGCTGCGCAAGGGAACTCGACATCGGCGGCTACGCTCTGCGCAGCCCGGCCATCCCCAGCGGGCCGGGAATGATTCGCGTCGTCGCACTCGACAAGACGGCGAGCAGCAGGCCATAGAACAGCACCGTCTGCGGCACGCCCCCCCAGAACTGCGCCAGCGATCCTTCGAGTGTCGTCGTCAGGTTCTGGACAAAGTACAGGTGCAACACCAGCGCGCCGCTCTGCGCATGCTCGTGCGCGAATAGATCGTCGACAAGTCGACACAGAAAGCCAACGCCAGCCAGCAAGAGCAGCGATCCGAACAGACCAAAGTTGATGTACGCCTCGGGAAGCTGGCCCAGGCCCACCATGACGTGCGCAGTGCCAGCCGGCGTCGTGTAGCCATAGATCACGGCCGCCCAGACATCGGCATGCTGCGCGATGGGCTTCTCGGGATCAAACACGCGCGGGATGAATGCGTGACGCAGATAGACATACGTCGCGCCCCACTGGTGCGGCACGGCGGCCGGCGTCATCTCGATGGCGTGCGCAAGCTGAAGCGCTCCCGCCGTGCGTGCCGCTGCCACTTGCAGCGACTGCGAGCGGTCTTGTTGCAGCGCTGGTCCGTCGCCCAGCCAGTGCTGCACGGTCAGCTCGGCGAAAAGCTCAGCTCGCTGCCACAGCTCCAAGCGCGTGCTGCGATCCCAGACGCGGGCGCGAAACTCGGCTTTGACCGGCTGCAGGATGATGACCACAAGCAGCGCAGTAATCACCGGCCACAGTCGCAGCTTCCGTCGGACAAAGAGCCAACCCAGCAGATAGATCAAGAGCGGCTTGATCAAAGGAGTCAGCACGCCGCGCATCAGAGCCACCATCGCTGCCAGGCCGAAAAGCACCCAGAACAGCGAGCGAGCAAAGCCGCGGGCGTTGTCGCGCTGCAGGCTGGCCAGAAGCACCATGGCAAAACCCAGCTCGCCGGGAGTCAGCCAGGCAATCGCACTCACCGCCGTTCGATCTTGGGGAAGCTCGCCGCGCAGCCACAGGATGTCGGCCGCAAGCGACAGCAGCACAATGCCGCTTCCCACGATGCGCAGCCAAGACGACTCGATCGGCAGCTGCGGCCGCGGCAGAATGCGCCGCGTTCGCACGACGGTGCCCAGCCACCAGCCCGCCCACAGAGCCGGGACCGCCAAGGCCGCCAGCAGCGCCGACAGCTCGACGGAGCGATCGCTGATTCGTGCCTCGCCCCAGCGCAGCAACAGCACGCGCTCGTGAAACACGGCCAGGTGGTGATACAGCGTCACCCACAGCCCGATCGCGACGACCGTACAGCGCTGACTGCTACGGCTCGCCAGAACAGAAAGCAGCGGCAGCAGCGCCAGTCCCAGCCCCAGCCATGCGATGACGCGGGCCAGCGTCGAGAAGCGCGGCGTCGCCATGAGCAGGTACACGGGCAAGGCCACAGCCATCCCCACGAAGTACCAAAGCAGCCAGCCCAGACGACCTCGTGCAGCCGCAGCAGTCGTCGAAGCGGGCGACTTGGCCCCCGGTGCATGGCTGACCTGCGACGCGGCAGGCTGCGCAAACGCAGTCACCGCGGCAGGATATCACGCGACGCGTGCGGACAAAGGAGGCTCATAGGAAGAACGCGAAGCGGCAAGAAACGGAGTGGAGTGGAGTGGAGCGAATCGGAGGGCGGAAGGCGGAGGGCCGATGGTCAGGCGAGAGTCAGACGGCTATTCGCCTGCGGACTTGAGCACGAAGGGATAGGTGACGACGACGATGCCACCCTGCGGCTTGGGGAACTCCCAGCGACGGACCGCACCGGCAATGCACTGCTCGACGATGGGGTTGCCCATGGTCGAAGACTGCACGATGCTGGCGACAACCGAGCCTGTCGGGCTGATGGTGAACTGCACCATGATGCGGCCCTGCAGGTTCGGGTTCCGGGTGAGTTCCTTCTCATAGCAGAACTTCACTTCGTTCAAGTGGCGACGGATGATGCGGCGAATCAGTTCCTTGTCGAGCGAGCCGCGAACCTCTGCGGTACCGGGCACGACTTCAGGAGCACCCGCCTTGCGCGCTTTGAGGGCACCTGCACGAGCGCCGTACATACCGCCACCGGGAGCGCCCGAGCCACGGCCGATTGTGCCGAGGTTGCCGAGGCCGATCGTGCCTTCACCCGTGCCACCACCACCACGACCGCTGCCAACCAAGCCGAAGCCACCCGCGCCGTAGGCGTCGCCGACTTCCGTGCCGACCAAGCCACCCATGGCATCTTCTGCGTCGCGGCCTAGGGCTGAGTCGCGGCCGAAGATCGAAGCCATGCTGCCCGCCATGCCCGAGCGAATGACACCCAGGACACCTGCGTTCTTCGCGGCATCCTTCGCCGCTTCCTTGGCCAGCTTGATATCGGTGTTCGTCGGCGGGCCTTTGATCGCGAAGATCTTGTTCTTCGCCGACGAGTCCTTCTTGCCCATCTTGCCTTCGGTCTCTTTGGCGCGCTTGCCGCCCGCGTTCTCGTTCTCTTGCTTGGCCTTCTTCAGCCAGTCCGGGATCTCTTCCGGCTTCTGCTCTTCCGGCTTCACCAGGAACTTCGCCAGGCGCTGGTCATTCATGAACGCGTCCAGCGACAGCGACTTCGGATCCGGCGGCACCGAGAACATCAGCGCCATGAACAGCGCGACGCCCGTGAATACGCCGATCGTGTACGACTGCGTGTGCCAGTCGATGTGGAACGGCACGGGATACGTGCGCGGCTTGGCGACGGAGTTGATGTTGAACGTGTTCTCGCCAATCTGCACATTGAGGCGCGATTCCTGCGGCACCGACAGCACGACAGCGCCGGGGAATTCACTGGCTGGACGGCCCTGGCCCATCAGCTCTGAAAGCGGAACCGTGCGCCCGCCCTGCTGCATCTCGCCGGTCATCTTGGCGGTCAGCAGCACCTCATAGTCAGTGCCATTGGACCGCACCAAGGGGAAAAGCTGCGACGGCAGCTCGGCGAAGGCCGGCGGCTGGAACGTCGCCTTGGGATCCGTTCCGATCGTGAACTCGTTTTCCCGTTCTTCGCTGGCCTTGCGCAAAAGGCCGATGGCGAGCGCGATGGCGCCGAGACCAAGCAGACCAAACGCCGCCACATCCTTCGCTGGGCTCTCGCGCTTGGGCTGTGGCTTCTCGGTCTTGTCCCTGTCGCGGCCCGCCGTCGCCAGCGCGGCGTTGTGCTTCTCCCACTCCTCCAGCTCGGCCTTCTCTTTCGAGACGATGACGTAGCTGTGCAAAAACAGCAGGAACATCACGATCAGCGAGCCAAAGCCGACGCCCAAGATGCCCTTGGTCGCGCTCGACACCTTGCCCGACGCCGGATTGTCAAAGTGCTTGACGGTGATGACCGCATCTTCGAACAGCGCGGCGACCTCGACGGCGCGTGAGCCATCTCGCGTCTCGACCTGCTCAGAAATGTGCGGGGGCACCACGGGTACGAAGGCCTTGGTGCCGTACGCAGGTGGAATGCTGAAAGTCGCCGGAGCAGCCGGGGCCGCAGCCTGCGCCGCGATCGCTGGTGCTGCCGCAGCAAACGGTGGCGCCACGCGCGGTGGGCCGCCGATCGGTGGTGGGGCCGCAAACGGCGGAGCCGCCGGACGCGGCAGAGCAGGAGCCGGTGGCGCAGCCGGAGCGGCATCAGGCTCTGCCTCGGCATCGGCGATCTCTTCTTCAGCGCCGGCTTCAAAGTTCACCAGCAGCTTCACGTCGCCGATGCGCACTTCGTCGCCCGGCTTCAGCTTCTGCTTCGTGATCTTCTGGCCGTTGACGAAGGTGCCTTTCGTCGAGCCAAGGTCCGTCAGGACCACTTCTTTGGTCGGCGAGACTTCGATCATCGCGTGCATGCGACTGACGGACTCGTCGTCGAGCTGGAGCGAGTTCGAAGCGATCTTGCCGATCTTGATCTGTTCGAGACTCAGCTTCTCGGTGCGGGCGACACTGCCCCCCTTGAAGACCTGAATCGTGATCGGAATTGCAACTCCGCTGCCCATAAATGTCCTCCGTGGCGGCTCGCGGCTAGTGGTTCTGGTGAGCCGTTCACAGTTTCAGACATTTCTTTTCTTGTGTGGTTCCAAACTTTTTTATTGAGCCGTATTTTTTCTCGGCAGACGGAAACACCAAGGAAAACAAGGCCTTAGACCGTGGGGGGCGAGGTGGGTTCCTGTCCGCACGGAAAAAATCTGCGGGCGCGCCCAGGCGCAGCGGTTGCCGCAAGGCGCTCGGCCACTACACTTCTTGCCCCCTTTGAGCCGACCGGCCCGGAAGGCCCCGCGCATCCCCCTGCCCTATCGCCCCTGGACGCCCCCAACAAGCATGCGACGGGCAGCGCAGAACGCGGGCTCAGCCTTTCTGCGGTCGCCCCTTCATCCCGCGTGTCAAGCGCGCCTTCACTTCGATGTGTTGACGCTCTTTGTACGCTTCATGGCTCGACTCACCCTGCTCGTTGGCTTGGTTCGTCGCCGCGTCCATCACCTGAAATTCCGTCAGCACAAAGATGATGCCGCCCGGATCGAACTGCTCGCTCTCTTCGTTGGGCAGGTTCAGGTGGCGCATCACCTGCGATACCCGCAGCGGCAGATCCGCCACAAAGTTGATGACACGGTAGGTGTCCGCTGAAAACGAGTTGTCCGCGGTCTCACCCAGGTTGATCTCGTCCGCTGCCTGCATGTGTTCTTGATGACGACGCAGCGACGGAAAATCGCGCAGGATGCGCGAAAAAGGCAGCAGTCGATTCACGGTCTGCCCTGGCATCACAAAGTTGAACGGCACCAAGCGCGACAGAAGTTCGCGCAAGACCGGCGCCAGATCTTCATAGGTTCGCGTGATCAGACGAAAGCGCAGCTTGTCGTAGACGTGTGCCGCGATGGAGTCGCGCTTCGCCAAGAGCTTGGTGATCAGGCTGTCGCGCTCCTTGCGGCTCCAGGCGAACTCGACGATCGGCAGGCCGGCGCCGCGCATCTCGTCGACGATCTGCACGACCTTGGTTTCGACCAGGCCGAATAGCTGCACGTCTGACACCGGCATGAGAATCAAGCGCTCGCGACCATCCAAGTGATGCAGCACCAACATCACTTTCAGCACGATGCAGGCGTACGTCTGGTGGCGGCCACGCCGCGATGCCAAGAGCAGCAGCTCGCTGACCGGCACGCCCTCGGCAATGTCCTCGGGAATGCGATAGCCAAAGTGCCGTCGCAGGTAATCGACAGCTTCACTGCGAAGCTCTTCCAGGCGCTCCATGTCCTCGGGCGAGTCGGGATCGAATTCGTTGACCCGCAAGAACCGCCGCACCTGCGTCAAGTCCTCGAACGCAAGCTGATGCCAGTCGATGACTGAGCTGCCGTGCAGAAGCAGCCGCATCGCCTCCAAGTCCACCAGCGATGCGCTGGACATGCGATCTGAGCTCACCGTCGGAACAGCCCCCGTTCCTTCCGCCATTCGCTGAAGATCGTCTGTGACTTGTCGCATGTCCTTCACTTCCATGGTGTCGTGCCTGTCGTCGGTTCGTGGCCGCTCTGCCGTGCTGTCGGCACGCATTGCAGAAGCGGCCCGGACCCTAGCAACAGGAGCTTGCTGCTGTCGATTCCCACGTCATGCTTTCGCTAGAATCGTCGCTCTGTTCGCTGCAAGTCCAGCCCCTAAAAGCAGGCTAGATCTGCGGTCTGACAGAACCATTCCAGATCCGCTGGCTTGCTGCGCTTCGACGCAGTGCGGCAACGCAGCACGATGAGCGGACCCGCGCCCATTGCCACCGCAACCCGCTAGAGCCGGCGAAGACCCAGAAGCGCGCCGAGTGCGCGCGAGAGTGTCTCGTAGTCCGAGGCCGCGTTGTAGTCCTGGGCCGAGACGCGAATCAGACGCTGCGGCGGCGCTGGCCAGGGCACCACCGGAACCTGGATGCGATAGCGTTCGTACAGCACGGCTTGCAGCGGATCGATGTGCGCCGGCACCGGCCGCTGCGGCGCTGGATCCTGGGCACTTCGCGGCGGCAAGGGCAGCGAGGCCAGGGCGCCGATCAGCTCATCGGGACAGGGCAGCGGAACCCCCAAGTCCGCGGCCAGCAGCCTGCGCGCCGCCAAGGCTTTTTCGTGATTTTCGGCCATAAGCTGCGGCAGTCCGCCTGGACGCAGCGCAGACATGAAACGCAGCGCCTCGGGCACGGTCAGCATCGCCGTATAGTCGTCGCTGCCTTGCCAGTCGAACTCCAGCAAGAAGCGCGAGCGATCCGTGCGCGGAACGTTCTTGCCGTGACTGGTCACCGCCGGATGCAGGCCTGCTTGTCGATCGCGGCGCACATGCAGAAACGCCGCCCCCCGCGCCGAACAGCACCACTTGTGCAGGTTGCCCGTGTAGTACGCGGCGCCCAGCGCACTCAGATCGATCGGCACCATGCCGGGGCCGTGCGCTCCGTCGACCAGCACATCGATGCCGCGCGCTTGCAGGGTCGACACCAGCGCCGCGATCGGCAGCACAAGGCCCGTCGGACTGGTGATGTGATCGACCAGCACCAGGCGCGTCCGCTCACGGGTCATGGCCAGCACCGCCTGCACCACTTCATCGGCCGAGCGCAGTGGAAACGGCACCCGCGCCACGACGACCCGCGCTCCGCTCATCTCGGCCGCGCGGTCGAGGATGTTGTTGCACGCGTTGTATCCATGATCGGTGCGCAGAAGCTCATCCCCCGCCTGCAAGCGCAGCGAGGCCAGCACCGCCGCCACGCCGCTCGTCGCGTTGCGCACGAACACCAGATCCTCGCCATCGGCCCCAACCAGTGCAGCAATCGCCTGACGCGCCGCTTCCAGGCCTGGATCCAGCTCTTCGTTAAAAAAGTGAACGGGATCGCGCTCGATGCGCAGGCGAAGCTCGGCCTGGACGTCCATCACCGGCTGCGGGCACGACCCAAACGAGCCGTGGTTCAAGAAGATCGTCGACGGATCAAGCAGCCATCCAGAGGGTCGCGCAAGAGGTGTCATTCGTTCACTTTCCGCAGCCACGGTACTACGAAGACGAGCCGCTCAAAATCGCGAACCTAGGCTGCACACAGCATGCGGTCCCCACATCGGCGGAACGCGCACCCGCGCGAGCGTGCGATGATGGCTCGCTCTATGGATCGCGGGCTCTTCTGCAGGCGTCGTTTGCTCGGCGGTCAAGGCCTTGCGGCAAGCGCGCTGCTTCTTGCGGCCGTGGCGCTGCTGCTGACCGGGCCGGGCTGCCGTTCGCGCAGTCCCACGCCGCCTGCAGTCGCGGCAAGCGGAGCCTTGGTTCCCGTCGCTGGAAACCTTCCGGTCGATGGCGAGATTCGCGCCCTGCAGCAGGCGCTCTTGCGGCAAGCCACCGCCGATGCCGAGACCTGGGTGCGCTTGGCGCAGGCGCTTCTGCGCAAAGCCCGACAGACCAGCTCAGACCCCGAGTACGCCCAGGCCGAAGACGCCGCAGCACGAGCGCTGCGCATCGCGCCGCAGCACGCAGGCGCGCACCACGTGCAGCTTGCGGTTCTGTTGCATGATCATCGCTTTCGCGAGGCACAGGCCAAGGCCGCAGCGCTCTTGCAGATCAACCCGCGCGATGCAACGGCCTGGGGCGCCATGGGCGACAGCGCCGTCGAGCTAGGCGACTACAGCGCAGCCCAGCACGCGGTGCAGGCGATGATCGATCTGAAGCCAGATCTGCGCTCGTACAGTCGCGGCGCCTGGCTGCGCTATCTGTTCGGCGATGCCGACGGAGCCATCGATCTGATGCAGCAGGCGATCGATGCCGGCTCGCCCCGCGATCCCGAGCCGCGCGCTTATTGCCGCGTGCAGCGTGCCGAGCTTCTTTTCTTGCGTGGCCGCTACCCCGAGGCCATGGCCGAGCTAGAGCGTGCGCGGATCGATCTGCCCGGCTACGCCGTCGCACAAGCTGCCCACGCTCGCGTGCTCTTGCACGCCTTGGACGATCCGGCGAGCGCCCTGCCCGAGCTTTCCGCGGCGCTGTCGCGCGATCCGCACATCACCACGCGCATCAGCCTGTTCGAAGCGCACGAAGCCCTGGGACAGCACACGTCAGCCGCCGAGCAGCGCGGCGAGCTTCTGCGGTTCGGCCCGCGCCTCGATCCACGCGCGCTGTCGCTGTTCCTTGCTTCGCGCCACGAACAGCCGGATCGCGCCGTCGAGCTAGCCCGTAGCGAGGCCCAGAACCGCCCCGATCTGTGGTCGTATGACGCGCTGGCCTGGGCCCTGTATCACGCCGGTCACCTCGACGAGGCCTGGTCCGCCATGCAGCGCGCCATCGCCCCCGGCATCGTCGATCCGCGCATCGACTATCACCGGGGTGTGCTCGCACAGGCGCGCGGTGATCTCGCCACCGCACGCAGCGCTCTTCTGCGCGCTCTTGCGACCAGTCCGCGCTGGGATCGCCGCGACGCCCCCCAGGCTCGCGAGCTTTTGCAGCGCATCGAGAAGGTCCATCCCGCCGCGCCCTAGCTCCGCGTCCAGCGCCGCCCGCGTCCCCCCGCCGCGCTCTGGCTGCGACTACTTGCACTTCCAGTCGGCGATCGCCTTCTTCACTTCCGCAGCGAAGAAGAACGAGTCCGACTTCTCGCCCAGGCTCTGCGCCTTCTGCGCCAGCGGGCAGGCCTCGGCCGGCTTGCCCTTGGCCGCGACGATCTGCGCCTTCGTCCAGGTGTTGAACCAGTCTTCCTTCAGCGACAGCGAGCGGTCGATCAGACCCAGCGCCTGATCGAGATCCTTTTTGCTCTCAAGCAGGTAGCGCGCCGCGCTGTTCCACGGCCGCCACGCGCCGGTCTCCAGACCTTTGATGTTCGCCGCGACTTGCGCATCGGTGCCCGCTTTGATCGGCAGCGACACCCGGACCTTTTCCCATTCCAGATCCAGCGAGGTCGTGCTGTCGGTGGTGTTGCTGAACAGAAACGTCAGACGCTCGCGCATCGCACTCGCTTGCGCTTTCACCGAAAAACGCGCCAGGTCGAGATCCTGCTTGTACTGCTCCGTGCCGCCCTGGTTCGGGTTCTTGTTCAGGATCAGCGTCCAGCCAGTCGCCGTCGGGATCGAGAACAGCGCATACGTGCCCGCAGGAACCGGCTTGTCTTCGATCGTCACGTCTTTGCTGAACGTGATCTTCGTCGCGGCATTGGCGCCCGTGCGCCAAAGCTGGCCAAACGGCACCAGCCCACCGAACACCTTGCGGCCCTTTGCCGCCGGGCTGCTGTAATCGACGCTGATCTCGGTCAGGCCGACCATTTGGCTGACCTTGGCCGTGGGGCTCGGCCGCGGAAGCTCAAGCTGCTGCGCTTCTGCGCTGCCGCAAACAAGCAATGCCGCAGCCGGCAGCAGCGACGAAAAAGACACGGTCAAAGCCAGGGAACTACAACGGCGAAACGAGTGCGACACAGGAGGCTCCTAATAGAGGAAGGCAGGGGATCGAGGGCTTACTTTTTCTTGGCTGCGTTCAAGCGCGCCGCAATCAGATCGCCGAAGGTGCCGAAGCGCTGCGGCCCGGCGCTCGCCTGGCCCGCCAAGCTGGCGATGGCTGCGCGCTCTTCCTGCCGCGCGCTGTGCGTGGACGCAAGCTCTAGCGCCATGCGCCGCTTGTCGCGATCGATGAGCTTGACCACCACATCGATCTTCTGACCCGGCGACACCGCGTCTTTGGCGTGGCGCAGCTTGCCGCCTTTGCCTTGGGCATCGGCAAGCTCGCTGATGTGCAGCAGACCCTCGACACCGGGCGCAAGCTCGATGAAGGCGCCGAAGTCTTCGCAGCGCAGCACCGTGCCACCGTGGCGGCTGCCCAGCGGAAAGTCGGTCTCGATCTCGGCCCACGGATCTTTCGCCAGCGACTTGAGCGACAGCGAGATGCGCTCGCCCTTTTTGCCGCCGGCCTCGCCCGTCTCGATCTTGATGACCTGGACTTCGATGTCTTGGCCGATGCTCAGCACGTCCTTGGGGTGACGAGCGCGCTGGAACGAAAGCTCGCTCACGTGCAGCATGCCCTCGATGCCGCCCACATCGACGAAGGCGCCATAGTCCTTAAGCGCCGTCACCTTGCCGCGCAGCACCACGCCCACCGCAAGCTTCTTGCGCACCTCGACCGCGCGCTCGTGCGCTTCGGCTTCCAGGATCACGCGGCGCGACAGCACCAGGTTCAGGCTGCGGCCCTCTTCAAAGCGCGTGATCTTGAACTGCAGCCGCTGACCGACATACACCGCCGCGTCCTCGACGTGGCGAAGCTCAAGCTGCGAGATCGGGCAGAACGCCCGCGCGCCCGCCACCTGCACCTCGACCCCGCCTTTGACCACGCCGGACACCAGGCCCTCGATCGGCAGCCCGATGTCGAACGCCTGGCGAAGCTCTTGCGCGCCCTTGGCATCGCCGCGACCCAGCGCCTTGCGCAGCACGATGCCGCCGCTTTTGCCGTCGATCTCGACGACGCGCGCCGTGATCTCATCGCCGATCTGCACCGTCACTTGGCCATCGGGACCGCGGACATCGTCCAGGGTCAAGATGCCGTCGTCTTTACCGCCCAAGTCGACGAACACCGACTCGCGCGACATCGAAACGATGCGGCCTTTGATCTCTTGGCCGATCTGCACGCGGGCGGCTTTGGCTTTGGCTTTGCCCGCCGCCTTGCCGCCGCTTGCGCCCTCGAACTCGGCCAACATCGACGCGAAGTCAGCCGACTCATCGGCCCCTTGGCCACTGAATGCGGCGTGGCTCTGCGCTCGCTTGGCGCCGCCACCTTGGGGGCTGTGCTTCTGAATTGGTTTGTCTGTAGGAGAACCCGTGGTCGACATGCGGCGCCACTCTACTCGATCTCGGCCGGCGGGTGGCGCGCTTTGTAAACAGCGGAAACGAAGTTGCAGAGCCACGGCGCGGATGTGGTAAGTAAGCGCGAGTTTTTCCTCGGATCCGCTCGGTCACAGAACCCGGCGACAGCCTCCACAGGGCACAGGACCCCATGAAAGAACCGAACTTAGCCAAGGCGTACGACCCACAGCAGGTCGAGAGCACGTGGTACCAGCACTGGGAAGAGCAAGGCTACTTCCACGCCAACGCGACGACGCCCAAGACGCCGTTTACCATCGTCATCCCGCCGCCCAACGTCACCGGCTCGTTGCACATGGGGCATGCGATGTATGTCGTGCAGGACGTGATCACGCGCTGGCGGCGCATGCAGGGGTACAACGCCCTGTGGCTGCCCGGCACCGATCACGCCGGCATCGCCACCCAGCTTGTCGTCGAGCGTCAGCTTGCCAAAGAAGAAGGCAAGACCCGCCACGACCTGGGCCGTGAGGCGTTTGAAAAGCGCATCTGGGCCTGGCGCGAAAAATACGGTCACCGCATCACTGAGCAGCTTCGCGTGCTCGGCTTCAGCCTCGACTGGCAGCGCAACCGCTTCACCATGGACGAGGCACTGTCCAAGGCCGTCACCGAGGCCTTCGTTCGCCTGCACGAAGACGGCTTGATCTATCGCGCACAGCGTCTGATCAACTGGTGTACGCGCTGCGCCACCGCGCTCTCCGATCTGGAAGTCGAGGCCAGCGAGACCGACGGCAAGCTCTGGCACATCGCCTATCCCGTCGTTGGCTCCGAGACCGGCGAGCGCTTGGTCGTCGCCACCACCCGGCCCGAGACCCTGCTCGGCGACACTGCCGTCGCCGTTCACCCCGAGGACGAGCGCTTCAAGCACCTCATCGGCCGGCACGTCCAGCTTCCCCTGTGCGATCGCACGATCCCGATCATCGGCGACGCGATCCTCGTCTCGATGGAGTTTGGGACCGGCGCCGTCAAGGTCACGCCGGGCCACGACTTTTCCGACTTCGAGACCGGCCAGCGTCACAGCCTGCCGCAGATCTCGGTCTTCGACTTTGCCGGCCGCCTCAACGACAAGGCCCCCGCGGCCTTCCGCGGTCAGTCCATCGGCGATGCGCGCAAGGCCGTGCTGGAAGCGCTGCAGAATGCCGGCTTCCTCGTCGAAGAAAAGCCCCACAAGCTCAACCTGGGCCGCTGCCAGCGCTGCGACACCGTCGTCGAGCCGATGCTGAGCCTGCAGTGGTTCGTACGCACCGAGCCGCTGGCCAAGCCCGCCATCGAAGCCGTCGAGCAGGGCCGCACGCGCTTTGTGCCCGAGCACTACACCGACGATTACTTCCGCTGGATGCGCAACATCCGCGACTGGTGCATCAGCCGTCAGCTGTGGTGGGGCCACCGCATCCCCGCCTGGTACACCCCGGCCCAAGAAGGCGAAGAGCCGCAGGTCTTCGTCGCCCGCACGGCCGAAGAGGCCTACGAAAAAGCCGGGAGGCGCGATCTGATCCAAGACCCCGACGTGCTCGACACCTGGTTCAGCTCGGCCCTGTGGCCGTTTTCGACGCTGGGCTGGCCGGAAGCGACGCGCGATCTGCGCACGTTCTATCCCACGTCAGTGATGGAGACCGGGCACGACATCCTGTTCTTCTGGGTGGCGCGCATGATGATGATGGGCCTGCACTTCATGAAAAAAGTGCCGTTCCGCGTCGTCCTTTTGCATGCCCTGGTCGTCGACGAAAACGGCGAAAAGATGTCCAAGGTGCGCGGCAACGTCCTGGACCCACTGCACCTGGTGCATGGCGCCGGCATCGAGACCGTCCTCGGCGTCGACACGAGCAAGCCCACCGCGCAAAAAGATCTGAACGAGGCCTTCGCCAAGTTCAAAAAGGCCTTCCCCAGCGCGGCCTCGGCCTATCCCCAGGGCTTCCCGCGGCAGGGCGCCGATGCCTTGCGCTTCTTTCTTTTGGTCATGGGCGCCCAGGGCCGCAACATTCGCCTGTCGGTGCCGCGCGTCGAGGGCTATCGCCACTTCCTAAACAAGATCTGGTCCGCGGTCCGCTTCTTTTTGATGTACGCCGAAGACGGCGACACCGAGGGCCTGCAGAACTTCCGCACCGCGCTTCTCGCCAGTCGCGGCGCCATCGACGACGATCTCGCCAAGCCCCTGGTGCCCATCCAGCTTTCGCTTTCCGACCGCTGGATCCTGTCGCGCCTGCAGGTTGTGACCGATGCCGTCGACCTGGCCTGGGGCGAGTACCGCTTCGCCGACGGAGCGCAGGCGCTGTATCACTTCTTCTGGAACGAGCTCTGCGACTGGTACATCGAGCTGTGCAAGCCGCACCTAAGCCATGGCGCCGACGTCCAGAAGCGCCGCGCCGCCCTCGGTACGCTGCAGCTTGTGCTGGAAACCAGCCTGCGCCTGCTGCACCCCATCATCCCGTTTATCACCGAGGAGCTTTGGCTGAAGCTGCCGCGCTTCCCCGGCGCGCCGGCAAGCTGCATGATCACGCTGTACCCCTCGGCGGATGAGGCGCTCAAAGACGGCGAAGCCGAGCGCGACATGGCCGTCGTGCAGTCGGCGGTCTCGGCCATCCGCACGCTGAAGTCGACCTATCAGCTCAAGTCCGATGGCAACGTCGAATTCGTGCTCAAGAGCAGCGACGAAGCCACCCGCGCTGTGCTGTCCGCCGAGCGCCCCTTGATCGAGCTCCTCACTCGCTGCCGCGTCGCCGACATCGTCTCGGACTATCCCAACACCCGCGGCACCATCCCGCAGGTGCAGCCGGGCTTGACCGCGCTTCTGCTCAACGCCGCCACCCTGCTCGACGTCCCTGCCGAGCTCGTCCGCCTCGGCAAAGAAGCGCAGAAGGTCGAAAAAGAGCGCGAGTCCCTGGCCGCTCGCCTCGCCAACCCCGACTTTGTCGCCCGCGCCAAGCCCGAAGTCGTCGCCGAAAACCGCGCCCGCATCACCGAGCTCGAAGCCCGCCGCACCGAGATCGAACGCCACACCGCCACCCTCCAAGAAATGCAGTCGACGTAGGCTCGACCCCGCGACCGGCCCCGCCCTGCAGAGAGCGACGTGCGTCGCTGGCAGCGCGCGGGCTGCATGCCCAGCGTTGACATGCGGCGGACACCGCACCGCCCCCCCGAGCGGATGCGGTCGACCTAGAGGCGGGCTTTGCCTCGCTTGCAGCGCGGGGGCCAGCCCTTGTGCCTGCGGGGTCGCATGGCCACGCGGTCGCGCGGCCGATGGCTGACTACTTGCAGACGGCCTTCGAGGCGCAGGTGCTGGCCATGGCCAGCTTCGCCGTGTCGTACATCCCGCCCGTGCAAACGTAAAGTGGCGTCAGGCACTTGAAGTATTCGCTGATATCGCAGGACGTGTTCTTGTAAGCGTCGCAGCTAACCGCATCGAGCGCGGCCGTCGAGGTGCCGCACTTCGCTGCCGCCTTCCAGTCATTACAGGCCTTGACGTTGTCCGGGCCACCACAGGCCAGCAGCGACAGAGCGGGAACGAACAGGAGAGCGGCCATCTTGAGCGAGTTCATGTCCAATGTCCTTTCGGAGTGAAGATCCGCAAACCCTTTGCAGATCGGAGAGGCTCACAGCGCCCAGACCTGGGCCTGCAAGCGGGGTCGAATCTCGGTTTCATGGGCAAACACACGAAGCCCTCGCAGAGCGGCACGGGGCCGGACGAGCCATCGATCGGTCTTGCTGCCGCCCGCTCGACGCAGAGCCTGGGTGATCCGGGCGCTGCGTCCGCTGTGGCGAACCACGTGCAGCCGATTGCGGCGATGGGTCTCTTCATGGGCCAGGGTCGATGCAGGGAGCGCGCAAACATGCGCCATCTGCTACAGAGAAATCCACAACTATTTCCCGATCTTGCGTAGCCGGACCGCACGAATCCCATCCCAGGCGGATCCCGGCGATCGCCCAGCCAACCCCCCGCCCACGCCGCGCGAACCCGCCGGCACGCCGTACCCAGCCCTCGGTACGCCGTACGCAGGCGCCAGCACGCCGTACGCAGGCGCCAGCACGCCGTACGCAGGCGCCGGCACGCCGTACGCAGGCGCCGTCACGCCGTACGCAGGCGCCGGCACGCCGTACGCAGGCGCCGGCACGCCGTACGCAGGCGCCGGCACGCCGGGCAAACCCGCGGGGACGCTGTACAAATCGCTGGGAACACCGTACAAGTCCGCCCGCACACCGTATAAACCCGTGAGTGTGCCGCACAGACCCGCAGGTCTGCGCTACAAACCCACAGATAGGGCGAGGCGGGGCGGGTGTCAGGCCTTGAGTGCGGCGGTGTCCAAGATGCGCTCGCAGAGGGCGGCAAAGGGCAGCCCCGAAGCGGCGGCGATCATCGGTACCAGGCTGCGCTCGGTCAGGCCGGGCAGCGTGTCGACTTCCAGGCAGACGGCGCGCCCGCTGTCGCTGAGGATCAAGTCCGTGCGGGTGATGCCGGCGCAGCCCAGCGCCCGGTGCGCGCGACGAGCCAGGCCCCAGACTAGCTGGCGCTCGGCAACCGAGAGCGCGGCCGGGACGTGGTACTGCGTGTCGCTGCGCTCGTACTTGGCGGCGTAGTCATAAAAGCCCGCGGCCGGCCGAATCTCGACATCGCCCAGCACGTGCCCGTCGAGGACCGCCACCTGGATCTCGCGGCCCCGCACGTACTCTTCCAGCAAGATGCTGCCGTGCTGCCGGCCGGCCAGCGCCACGGCCGCTTCTAGCTGCGACGGGTCGGTGACGATCGAGATGCCCACCGACGAGCCTTCGTGCGAGGGCTTGACGACGAGCGGCAGGCCCATGCGCGCGACATCCGCCGGCCCGCGATGCACGCACCAGCGCGGCGAGGCGATGGCTTCCTGGTCAAAGACGCGCCGCGCCGCCGCCTTGTCCATGGCCAGCGCCGACGCCAGCACCGACGATCCGGTGTACGGTAGCCGCGCGCACTCAAGCAGGCCTTGGACGCAGCCGTCTTCGCCATAGGTGCCGTGCAGCGCCAGAAACACGACGTCGGTGCCGGCTTCGCGCAGGCTGCGCCACAGATCGTGCTCGGCGCCTTGCCAGTCGAGATCGACGACGTCATAGCCCTGGCTCGACAGCGCCGCGGCCACTCGCTCGCCCGACTGCAGCGAGACAGCGCGCTCGGCGCTGGGTCCCCCACGCACGACGGCGACACGGGCGCCACGATAGCGTCCCTGCGGCTGCAGCGCTGGATGCGGCGTAGTCTGGCTTGCGGCCTGGGTCATGGGGCGTCTTCCCCGAGCAGGCGGACTTCCAGTTCGAGCGCGATGCCGAAGCGCGAGAGCACGGCGCTGCGCACGTGCTCGATGAGCTGCAGGGTGTCGCGGGCCGATCCGGGGACCAGTGTGCGTCCGCTGCGCGGCGGTTCTGCCTCGTCGAGCGAGGGCTGAGTGGACGGATCGGCGACCTGGCTGGCGACGTTGACGATCCAGTTGGCGTGGGCGGTGGCGACCTCGGCGCTGCCGATGCGCGTGCCTTTGAGGCCGCAGGCCTCGATCAGGCGACCGGCGAAGTCGCCCGCTGGGTTCTTAAAGAAGCTGCCGGCGTTGGGGACGCCATGGGGCTCGCGGGCCTTGCGGCGCTCGCGCAGGGCGCGCACGTCGGCTTCGATGGCGGCGCGCGGACGCGGGCGCAACAGAAGCTGACCCTCGACGATCACCTCGTCCCGCGGCAGGGCCGAGCCGCGATAGACAAAGCCGCACTCGGCGTGCGAGCGCAGCACCTGCGAGCCATCGGGCCGCAGGCTGCGCACCTGCGTCGTGACATCCTTGAACTCGCCGAGATAGGTGCCGGCATTCATGACCAGACCGCCGCCGACGGATCCGGGCACGCCGCCGAGGAACTCGACGCCGCCGAGATCGCGCCGCGTCGCTTCCGAGAGCAGCTTGCCGGTCGAGACGCCTGCCTCGACGAAGACCTGCATCGATCCGGGCAGCTCGTCCGGGCCGGGCAGAAAGCGCAGGCCGCGCAGCCCTTCGCTGCTGACGACGACGCCGCGGATGCCGCCATCGCGCACCAGCAGGTTGCTGCCGGCGCCGACGACACAGCAGGGCACCGCCGAGGCACAGCATCGCGAAAGCACGGCCTGCAGGCAGGCGATGCTGCGCGGCGCCACCCAGATATCGGCGGGGCCGCCGATGCGCAGCGTCGTGTGCCGGAACATCGGCTCGTCGAAGCGCACCTCGCCCTGGTCAGCGACGACTTCTGCGAGGGCCTGACGAAACGCCGAGGAGCGCGCCGCAGACAGGCCCGCCGGGAAACCAGGTGCTGTCGAAGCACCCGCAGGCGACGAGGACACGGAGGACACGGAGGGCACAGAGGACACGGAGGACACGGAGGGCACGGAGGACACGGAGGACACGGACAGGCGGGGCTTACTTGCTGGTGCGCGTGATGAAGCCGGCGGCGATGTCCTTGCCTAGCTCGCCCCCGGAGAGATAGGTCTCGGCGCGGACGTCGCCGCGCAGGTGGCGCAGGAAATAGGCCGTCACATAGCGGATGGCGAGGCGGTTGGTGCGCTCTTTCATCGCGGTGCCACCGGGGCAGATCGCGCAGGCCAGGCCGCACAGATCGATGAAGTCGTTGTGCGCGGCACCGATGACCGTGATGGCAAAGGCCGGCGCTGGAGAGGACGCGAAGAGGACTTCATAGTTGCGGGCCGCGGGCGCGCAGGGCATGAGCCCGCCCTTTGAGATCGTCTCGCCGACATAGGCGATCGGGACGCCACTTGGCAGCTTGATGCGGGTCAAAAGCCCCTTGACCGGCAGCGACTCGGAATCGACGGGATCGAGACCAAATACGGCCTTTACGCGCGGGTCGGCGGCGGCCACGTGCAGGCTGATCATGCCGCCCAGCGAGTGCCCGACCAGGCCCAGCTTGTCGGGATCGAGGCGCCCCTTGACACGGCTTGAGTCCGGGCCCGTCGGCTTTTCCAGCCAGTCGAGAAGCTCGACGGTGTTCGTGCGGTACGTGGTGTGGTTGACCTCGTTGGGCACCTTTTGCAGGACGGCGATCAGGCCGTAGCTGGCCAGCCGCTGCCCATAGTTGGTGAAATAGCTCGTCGCCAGCGTGAAGCCGGGCGACAGCACCACCACCGGGAAGGGCGCATCGCGCAGGGTCAGCGTCGCGCCATCGTCGGACGGGCCGATGATCGTGGTCCGCGTCGTCCCCCCGGTCACAGAGATCGGCACTTCCAAGACCGCGGTCTTGTAAGGCCCCGGCTTGTCGATATCGATCGGCGATCCCGCGGCATCGAGCGGGCTGCTGAGATCGGCGCCCGCAAGATCGGACGGCGGCCGGCTGAGATCGACCCGCGGATCGTCCATGGCCAGATCGGGCGTATCGATGGTGCGACGGCACTCGGGCCGGTCGCTGTCTTCCGGGCAGTACGCGGTGTTGTCGCCGATGCACGACGACTGAACGACCCACGGCAGCACGAGCAAACTGGCCAGGCCAGTCCATCTAGAACGAGTCACGGGCCAAAGGCACGTGGGCAGGCGGAACGACATCGGGGCCTCCTTGCGTCGGGACAAAATCAAATGCAGCAAGCGGCGTCAACCATGAGATAACGTCTGCTCATGATGGCGAAGGCCGCAGCGACGACAGCGACGCCGCAGCCGCTGCGCATCTGCATGCTGGCGGGGAACCCGCTTTTGTACGACGGCCGCGTGCTGCGCCATGCCGAGACGCTGGCCCGCGCTGGCCACGCTGTGACGCTGATCGGCGTCTTGGGCCCCAACGATCCACCGGCCGAAGGCGCGGTGCTGCCGGGCGTGCCGAACCTGCGCGTCGTGCGCATCGACCGCAGGCGGGCGGGACTGAGGCCGCGGCTGCGCTGGCTGACATCGGCGCTGCGGCGACGACTGGCGGCGCTGGGCACGTCACTTTGGGGCCTGCGCTGGCCGCTGCCGCAGCTCTGGGTGGCGCCGATTGCCGTCGAGCTTCTGGTCGCTGCGCTCGACAGCCAGGCCGATGTCTTCCACGCCAACGACCTGGATACGCTGGTGCCCGCGGCCTGGGCTGCTTGGCTGCGCAGCGCCCGCTTCACATACGACGCGCACGAGCTGTACGCCGACGAGCGACCCAGCCTTTCGCCGCTCGAACGCTCGGCACGCGCCCACGTCGAAGGGACGCTGATCGCGGGCGCGGCGGCCTGCTTCACCGTAAACGCGCTCTTGGCCGATGAGCTTTCCCGTCGCTATGGCATCGCGATGCCGATCGTCTTGCACAACGTGCCACGAAGCGTGCCGCGCCCGCCGCGCGCCTCGGTGACTGCGTTTTCCGTCGCACGGCCGCTGCGCCTGCTTCTGCACGGAAGCTGGGTGGGGCTCGATCAGCCAGGGGTCGACTCGGCGCTGGCGGCGCTGGCCCAGGTGCCGTATGCGGTGCTGACGCTGCGCGGCGGCGTGCGCGATCCGGCCGGTCTTGCGGCGCGCATCGCGCAGCATGGCCTGACAGGCCGCGTGACCGTCAAGCCGCGGCTGCCAGGAGCGGAAGCGCTGGTGGCGGCGGCCATCGCCGAAGAACACGACGTCGGTCTGTCGGTCCACCTGCCCGACTGCGAGAGCCGACGCTTGGCGACATCGAGCAAGATCTTTGAGTACCTGATGGCGGGGCTGTACGTCATCGCGGCCGACCAGCGGGGCAACCGCCACATCTTGAGCGAGCTAGCCGAGCACGAGCCGGTGGGGCTGTTGTTTTCGCCAGATGATGCCGCGTCGCTGGCCGACGTGCTGCGGCAGATCGCCGCGGATCCAGAACTGCTTCAGCGACGGCAGCATGCGGCGCGACGGCTGGCCGAGTCGGTGCTGTGCTGGGAACGCGAGAGCGAGCGGCTGCTTCACTGTTATCGCCGACTGAGCGAGGCGGGCAGTCCTTCGATCCACCACAGCGCGAGGGCGCAGAGCTCTAAGTGACCGTGGAACAGCGCGATGCGAAAGTACCGATCGCGGGCCGCGGCCAGATCGAACAGGCCGTACACGAGCAGGCCCAGCATGACCAGCGCCGCGAGAATCAGAAGCGGTGAGCCGAGATCGCGGCGCAGCGCGGCGAAGCTGGCGCGAAAGCTGCGCGGCGTCGGCCGCTCGCGCGTGACGTCGGGCACCAGGCGCAGCCAGATGGTGTAGTGGACGGCCTGGGCAAAGGCGAACAAGAGCACGACGCGGGTCGCTAGTTCGGGCGCCAGATACGGCGCCAAGACCCAGCAGACGCCGTCGAGATCCAGGGACTCGGACCCGGAAAACGCGGTGAGCGCCGTGGGTCGCGCCGACAGCAGGCCGGTCGCAAGCAAGGTGCAAATCCCCAGGAACAGCACAAGCGGCAGGCCGCAGCTTAGGATGCGCGAAGGCGGCGGCGCAGCGACGGGCGGCGGCAGCTGCGACAGCCACAGCGACAGAAACAGCACGGCGATGAAGTTGTGCGCATGCGCCATGCCCAGATCCAGGAAGTACCAGTCACTGCGCCAGCCAAGCGCTGCCAGCGCCAGGACGAGCAAAAGACCGCCGAGGCGACGCAGGCCATTGTGAAGGCGCGTCCGCTCAGCCGGGGCCCGCGACAGAAGCAGGGTCGCAGCCGTGGCCGCCAAGCCCGCCCGCATGCCGAAGCCCAGCGCGGCGCCGAGCAGGCCCAGCGCAACCGGCAGCGCCAGCCACAGGCGTCGGTGATAGCCGGGCTGCAGGACCAAGTACCGGACATCGGCGACCAAGTGCGGCACGCCCAAAAGCAGCGGCGAGACGGCGAGCAGCCACAGCGGCATGCTCCAGGTTAGAAGCAGCGCCACGAGCATCGCCGCCGATCCGAAGAGGCCGACGCGCAGGGCTGGCTGGCGAATCAGGACGCGGCCGAAGCCACCAGACCGTCCCAGGAACAGACGCAGAAGCCCGGCGCGCACTGCATCCAGCGCCCCAAGCGGCCCCGCGACAAGCAAGCGGGCTCGCGGAAGGGCTGTGGCCATGGCTGCGGACGCTAGCGGCTGGCGGTGCCGCGGCGCAAGGCCCTGCGGTGACGCGCTGCGCCTAGCTCGTCCCCGGCGGCGGCGAGCAGCGTCGGTGCGTACAAGGGCACGGCCAGCTCGCTGCTGGCTTGGTTCAGCGCCGAGACCGCATGCTCGGCGACCGGTGTGCCGGACAGGTGACTGATCGGCGTATCGGCTTCGGGCCAGCGGTTGCCCGACACGCCCGGCCCGCCCATGGGCAGCACCAACCCAGCACAAAGCGGAGCCCCGCGATCGTCGCTGGCCGGCTCGCTATTGCTCTGGCTGCTGCCCGGCAGACGCATGGTCAGCGACCAGACTTCGATGTGCAGCCCGGCCTCGCGCATGCGCTCGGTCAAGGCCATGGCCTGGCCTGGCGTCGCAGGTCCCCCTTGCACGACGTGCAGGACATAGCCGGCCGATTCCAGCGCGTCGAGGAAGACCAAGCCGTTCTGGCTCTCTTCGGCCTCGCCTTCTTCGGCTTCGTTGCTCTGCAGGCCGTCGCTATAGCCGGTCTGATACGAGCTGTTGTCGACCAGAACGACGTCGCCGAACTGACACGGCGCGCCGTATCGCACGACGCTCAGGATGCGGGCTCGCACGGCGTCGATGCGCTGCACCCAGACCCGCTCGATCGAGTACGGTCCCTGCGTCGGCAGCGAGAGCTGCGCCAAGCCCAGGTCGCCCCCGGCCGTCCGCGGCACCGCTGCGCTGCACGTCTGCATGGCTTCGCGCGCTGCGGCGATGCGGCCGACGGCAGTAAGGGCAATGCCCAGGTTCCAGTGAATGGCGCGCTGCAAACCCGTACCCTGCCCTAGCACCGACGCCAAGCGACCGCCCTTGAGCCGCAGGCTGGCCGCGGCTTGTTCCAGCATCTCGGCCGCTTCGCCCCAGCGTCGCATGTGCTTGTGCGCAAGACCGAGGTTGTATAGCGGCACCGGCCACTGCGGAAGCTCCCGGTGCGCCGCCAACAGATCGGCCAGCGACTCATCGTGCTGCGCCCGCTGCGCCAGGATCACGCCGCGCAGGTTCAGAAGGTACGCGCGCTGTTCCTTGCTCTGCGCCTTGGCTTCCTGGCCAGATAGGTCTAGCTCGCCCAGCACGCGGCTTATGAGATGAACCGCGCTCTGGCTGCGGTCGCGACGAACCAGACGCCATACCGTCTCGGCAAGGGCACGCATCTGTGGCAGGAGGTCCTGTGGCAGCGTGCTCGCAACTGACCTGGGGCCCATGGGGTGAGCATACCCCGGAAACTCGATCTATGACCACAACTTATGTGTTCAAAAAAACAAATTTATTTTGCCTACTTACACCTCATTCATGGCCTGTGTTTCGTGGCCATGGGCAGCCGATCGCGGCGCGTTCTTCGTCGCTGTTCGGACGGCATCGGTGCCGGCCGCTAGAGGCGACAGCTCTCGGGACACGACACGCGATAGATGCGGATGGCGGCATCACGCTCGGGGTCGAGCAGCGCCCAGGTTCCCGGCACGAAGACCGGCGTCGTCGGTCCAAGCTGCACCGCAAGCTGCAACGCACCGCAGCGGCCGAGCTTCTGAAGGACGGGGCCCACTGTGTCGTCCTGCGCTTCGACCAGGAAGTCGGCGCGGCACAAGGTCGCGGGGTCCGCAGTGGCGGCGACGATGGGCACCCGTCGGTCTAAGAAGCCATCTTCGGGGGGCGCGGTCAGCATGCTGGTCATAGGAAAGCCCGCGATGACGCCGCGCGGCGAGGCCGCAGCCAGCCAAGCGGTCGCCTGCTTGTACAGGCGAAGCTGCTCGCGATAGGCCATGCTGACCTCTTTGTGCGCGTTGTCGCGACGGAACCACAGGCCGTTTAGACCCAGGACCAACAAGGCCAAGACCGCCGCCATCGCCGGCACGCGCCACAGCCGCGAGAGCTGGAACAGCCCCAGCGCAGCCAGCGCGCACAAGAGAGGCAAAGACGGCAGCTGATAGCGCGGAAGCGGCGTTGGAAACAGAAACGGCAAAAGAACGAACGCCAGCGCTGTGATGCGCCGTGGATCGCGGCGTGGATCCTCGCTGTCGCGCCCGTGCCACGCGGCCCACAGAACCGGCAGCGCCGCCAGCACCAAGAACAGCCGCCCTCCCGTCACCACGTTGTGCAACAGCGAGGCCGGCAGGTTGCCCGGTCCGACATAGCCCGAGTAGATCGACGGCAGCACTGCTCCGACGAGAAAGCGCTGGCCCAGCTGCCACGCCGCCAAGACCGCAATCGGCACGATCACGGGCCACAGCAGCAGCGCATGATGCAGCCAGCGTCCGGCCAGCGGGCCGCGCCGCAGAATCGTCCGCAGCGACTGGCCCTGCTGCCACAGCAGCCACAGTGCAGCGGGCACGCAGACGAAATAGGCGCTCTCTTTGGTCAGCACGCCCAGCGTCGCCGCCACAGCAAAGCCGCGCTGCTGCCCGCGCAGCAGAAGCAGCCAGGCGAGCGTGGTAAACGCGGTCGCTGGCAGGTCGCTGTGGACCAGCCCGCTCTGGGCAAAGAACGAGGGCGTAGCGACGCACAGCACCACCGCAAGCAGCGCCGCAGCACGCGACCCCGACAGGGTCCGTGTCAGCAGATACAGCGACGGCAAGATCGCGGCGCAGAACAAGAGAGTGGTCAGGTGCATGGCCTGTCGCGACGCGCTGATCCAGTGCATCACCGCCGCCAGCGTGCCGGTGAAAAGCGGCGGTCGCACAAAGCCCAGCTCGGAATAGCGCGACAGATCCAGCCCGTGCTGGGCGATGAAGCGCGCCTGCCCGACATAGCAGCCCAGCGCGTCCCACAGGTGCGGCTCGTCGAGCGTCGAGCCTTTGAGCAGCATCAGACCCAACGCGCAGGGCACAAACAGCGCGCCCCACGCGAGAAAAAGACGGGGATGAACGGGCCTCATGAGCTGGAATCCTGGGTGCGAGCGGTGGGCGGGCAGCGGACGTGATTACGGTGCGGTTCCGACGGCAGATGGGATGGGTTTGGGCGCCGCGGTCGGTGCTGCCAGGCGGACGGTCAGGCGACGCTCGCGCAGGACCAAGCCAAGCACGGTCATCGTCAGGCCTCCGGCTTGCAGCACGCCATCGATCACCAGAAACAGCGCCGTGGCTGAGCTGGGCACGGGCTGGCGAACCTGCAGATCCAAAAGAAACCACGGCCCAGCCAATGGAATCCACGCGAAGCCGGACTTGGACAGGTCCCCCATCAGCAAGCGATCGGCGGTGTACGAAGCCAGCAAGAGCGCGCCCCCGAACAGCGCCATGTTGTATCGCCGCTTGTAGACGACACGCGGTGTCGCCAAGCTGGGCTCGGGCAGAGCCGGCGCATCCGTCGAGACTGCGGCTGGCTGTACACGGGGTGTAACCGCTGCGCTGGGCTCTGGGGCGTCCGCGGCTGTGCGGCGCTCGGCATCGCGGTGGTTTGGAGTTGGCGCGCTGGGACTTGGCGAAGCGGCTGCAGACGGGCTGGCCGGAACCGGCAGCTCAACCGGCCCATCGTCCTTGGCCCAGGCCGTTGCCGACAGCAGGCTAAGAGCGAGGCAGAGGAAGAGCGTTCTCAGTCCGGCTTTCATCGCGACGACGTGCGCTTTCCAGCAGCAAGTGCGTGACCGGGATGTCGAACTCGCTGTCGACGGACGATGCGCCCGGACCGGTCGTCTCGTCGGCAGGCGATGTACCGCCACGCCACGAGCCGGCGAGGCTTCGCGGGGCAAGCTCTTGCGGCACGCTGACCGGCATGCTGGTGAAGTCAAAGTGGCCATCGGTCCAGGTGAGCAGCTTATAGACGACATCGATCCCTGTCAGCGTCGTAGCAGCAAACAGTCGAGCGGCCATCACGCGACCGTCCCGAACGTACAAGCGTGCGCTCTGGCCGCCACGGCGTAGCAGCAGGATACCGCTCTTGCGCTCCATTTCGATCATCGTGAGCAGGCTGGCCAAGCTGAGCTGCGAAAGCGATCCATGCACCCCCGACATAGTCAGCCCCGGCGCGGACAGTCCCGAGCTTCCGTGTGAGACGCCGCGTCGTCGCTGTACGGCCTGTTCCAGGACGGCATCCAGCTCAGCGAAACGGAAGGGCTTCTGCAAATAGGCATCGGCCGGCAGCAAGCGTAGCTGCTCGTCATCGGGCGGCAGCGAGGACAGCAGCACCACCGCCCCCAGCGTCGCTGCACCGGCAACCAGCGACGAATCGAGCGCCGGATCGGGGATCCGAACCTGACGCAAGAACGCCAAGAGCGAAGCGGTCGGCAGTCCGGCCGGCTCGCAGACGACGACATCGGGCAGAAGCAGGCGCAGGCTGGTCTGTGCGGCTGCGAGGTCCCCGGCCTGCTGCACGACATGGCCGCGACGCGAGAGCACGCTCTTTACGGTCTGAAAGGTCCAGGGATCTTCGTCGACTAGAAGCACACGCAAGACAGCCATGGGCCGCATTGTATGCCTAGGCACCCAACGTCAGGCCAGTTTCCGGCAGAGCCTCGACGAGAAGCAGACCGATCAGCGGCCCGACGGAGCGGCTGCGCACCGCACGGCTACATGGACGGGACGTAGAAGATCACGTCGCGCTCATCGAGATCGATGCAGCCTTGCGCCTGCACACGAAGCTTGGCGCGATAGATCTGCGGCTTGCCGGTCGGTGGCGCGAAGTCGTTCTTCGCGTCGATGACGAAGCGCATGCTGGATCCAGGTGTGACCCCCAGGAAGCGGTCGCCAAAGGCCGTCGGGTTCTTAAGTCCCGCTGGGCTGCTCGGCGCCAGGCCATCGATCGGCCGCACTGCGCTGATGAAGTCCGCCGTGGTACGCGTGCCTGGCAAGCGCGTGCCGTCTTCGCTGGTGGTGCCGCCGCTCTTGCGCGTTTCGACATCAAAGGGAGCAAACTGCACAAGCTGCGTGATGCCTGATGCGACCGCGGCGCCCACTCCCGTGCCGTCGCTCTTGGTCTTCAGAACCAAGGGGCACATGCCTTCGGCATTTGGAGGCTCGCCGACGGATCCGATCCCGGTGCAGCACTGCCCGACCGCGCAGCCAACTGGACGTCCACCCGGCGCTACATCCCAAGCCTGCGGCGGCACCACGGCGCCCGTGCCGTTGGCGAAGGACTGAAGGTCGTACGTCGCCATGCAGCCTTCCTCGGTGCCGGCCATGGTTGACACGCCGACGACGCGGGCGCACAGGTTCTTGAGCCCGGACAGCGTCTGACTGCGCGTGTGCGCAGCCGTGGCCGTAGCGCCGCTATAGTCCAGCGTCGCGCCGAAGCAGGTCCGCGTGGACTCGCCCTTGGTATGGAACGACGCATCGCTGACCACGGCAATAACGGGCATGGCTCCGCTGCGGAAGCCAGCGCCGCCGCGTCCCATGCCGGTGTACGGCGGAATATCGACCACGCCGCTTACGACGTTGCCGACGCCGGTCGCGATCTGATAGAGCGCCTCCATCTGCCCTTCGGGCGAGTCCCCGCCGCAGCCGCGCGGTGACGTTCCCTTGAGCAAGTTCCCCACCGCTGTCTGCGTCTTTAAAAGGTCAGGAGTCATCGCCTGCAGCAAGATCAGTGGCTGATCATCCGGCCCGCCATTGCAGCCCGGCGAGCCATAGGATCCCGACGGGAAATCGTCGATAGCCCCCACGCCAAACCAGGCATCGCGGGCTGCTGCAGCGCGCACAGCAGGCAGGACCGTGCTGGCCAAGCCGCTCCTGATGCTGTTGATCTGCGGTCCCATGCTGCCGGTGGTATCGACAGCAAAGAAGGCGTCGATCGACTGCACGCGGCTGCCGCTGCTGATCGTCGTGCTCATGGTGCCGCCGCCATACGGCAGCTTCACAAACACGTCCTGACTGGAGCCGCTGGTGCGCAAAAAGACCAAGACCAGCTGCGTGGTCTGCGAAAGCTCGACGCTGCCCTCGCGATACGTGGCGGTCAGGTTGACGAACTGCACCTGCGGTGTGCTGCGACTGACGCTTGCGAACTGGCTGCCCGTCATGCTGCCCAGACTGGCGTCATCCAGCGTAAAGACGGCGCGGCTCGACACATCAGCTACCGAGCGATCGGCATAGCGCGCGATCACCTTGAAGCTGCGCGTCGCGGTCTTGCCCAAGTCGATGAGGATCGCCGGTTCCTTCGGTGAGAGCTCCAGCGACTTGAGGACGCGCGGACGCGCCACGTCGGATCCGAGCGCGGGATCCGCGGCATCCGCTTCCTCGCCGTGCAGGGCCTGAGCCAAGCTGCTGGGGTCGGATGTGTTGCTGAGACGCGAATCGCCGCAGGTCGGCAGCGTGACCAACACCGCCATGGAAATCGTTGCGACCTGAGTCACGCCCGGTCGCGAATTCGCAGCCTGGTCAGAACACGCGCGCTTCTCGCTTCCTCGCGCCGTTGTTCGCCCAATCTTTCGTTCAAACAAACGCATAGGGGCCTCCTTTTTCGCGGCACCCTAGCACAACGCTTGCGGCACCCCGGCACGACGATGGCCCGCCTTCCCGGACGATGAACAGGCCCGCGTACGCACCGCATCGTCAGGCGCTGGGCGCATCGCGGGTCCGCGCAGAGCGCACCGGCTGCGCGTCAGTCTTTGGACTGCGTAGAAGGCGGCGACCTGCCACCGGGCGCCGGCAAGCGAATCGGCTGCAGCTCGGGCTTGCTCGACGTGTTCGAGCGCGGGGATGTGGTGCTCACGCGCCCGGAAATCGACAGATCATCGCGCGAAATGTCGCGACGCGAGCGCCGACTGGGAGGCAGTGTCAGCTGCTCTCCCGACGCCTTGGCTTCCAGACGAATGGGACGGTAATAGCCCGAGCTGGCCGCTGCGGTCTCGTCGATTTCGAGCGGGCCTTGCGCTTCCATCGACGACAAGAGCTTGGTCAGATGTTCCATATCGCGACGCAGCTGTTCCGACGACACTCGCAGGGACACCGCTTCGCCCGCGTGTTGCTTGGCCAGCCGATCGAGATCTGCCATGGCGCGCCCGACATGCTCGCTCTGATGCTGTTCGCGCACATGGATCTCGGATGCGTCGTCGAGACGTTGCTTGATCGCGGTCACCTGATCGCGCACGCGCACCAAGGCCTCGCGCAGATCGTTGTTGAGCTTCGAGACCTGCGCCATCTGCTGCAGCAAGCTGGCCGTGCGCAGCGGCGGACGACTGCCATCGCTGCTGCCTTCGTTGCTGTTCAGCAGCGCTTCCGTGCGGCGAATGCTGGTGGTCAAAAGCGCCATCGCCTGGTCTGTGGCATTGCTCACCAGCGAGAGCGAGATGGCACTCGTCCGCGCGTCGCCAAGCGCCATCGTCGTCTGCTCAAGCGACTTGATCAGCGGAGCCATCGTCGAGCTGACCTCGTTCAGGCGCTCTTCCTGTTTGGCCGCCCCGGCAGCCAAGCTGTTCGACGATCGCTCGACCGATCCCACGGCCAGGCTCAAGTGACGCACCACGCGCATCGACGAACCCACAAACGAGTTCAGCCGCTGCGCCGCCATGTTGAAAGCACTCGCCAGGGTCCCGATCTCGTCCTTGCGGCTCGCCAAGTCTTGCAGCAGCGAGCGGGTGCGCAGCAGCTGACCCCGCCCAAGCTGTTCGGCCGCATCTTTTAGCTGTTCGACGGGCCGCGTGATGCGCTCGATGCTGATCACGACCACCGACAGCGCAGCCAGCAGCACCAACGCCAGGATGCTGCCTATCTGACGCCAGAGCTCAGCGACCAAGCCCCCCGGCTGCAAGAAGGGCACTGCGACGATGAGCGCTGCGTGTCCAAGGAGCGCGTTGCGCATGCGATAGCGTTCAGAAAGGCGCTTGCTCTCTGGGCTCCACGGGTCTGCGAGCGCGCGAGGCTTGGGCAGCGCTTCGCTTTCCAGCGTCGATACTGCGATCTCTCCCAGCACCAAGGTCAGCTGCGTGTCCGTGCCTTCGATCAGGGCAGCGAGGTCCGCGCGCCGCACGCGATAGGCGGCTACCAAGTGCCCCGCCCACAGCTCGGTTCCGATGGGTACGCGGAACACGTCCCACAAGGAATCCCCGACGGCCAGAAGCTCGCCGTCTGGGCCCAAGGCGTCGTGCGCCGCGCGCTGAGCAATGCGGCTGGCTTCCGCCGAATCAAGAGCGCTGTTGCCTGCGATGGCCACGACTTCACCTTGTCGATTGGAGAGCGCCAAGCAGTCTGCGCCAAGCCGCTGCGCCGCGATGGCGAACGTTGACAGTTGATCGTGATCTCCCGCCAAAAGAAAGGCGCGCAGGTAGCTGCGCTGGGCGAACGCTTCGTACGCTTGTCGGCGATGCTTTCGTTCGCTGCGCCAGCGCCCAACGACGGCGCGCTCTGCCGCATTGACCGTTCGGTCAACCAGCGGGTCTGTCGTCTGGCGCAACGTACGCGACAGCAAGAACGCACCGAACAGACCAAACAGGATCGAAGCACAAAGAGCAGCCAGGAGCAGCTGCGTGCGCAGGCGCATGCGCTTACCTCGCCCCCGTGGCCGCGCTGGCCCGCGCTGCGGTGACGGGACCGCCGCTTGCTACGGCGGGTGGGTGCGCAGGATGCGCGATGCGAAAGTGCAATGCGCTGCGCTCGCCATTTTTCACATCGACGGAAAGTAGCGCCTGGCCCAGCTCAGGAGCATAGGCCACCGCGCGGTATCGCCCGACCGGAACCCCCGACAGCGCGAACGAGCCCTGCGAGTTGCTCAGCACCACCAGGTTCGAGGGCGCAATCACCACCGTCGCCTGCATCACGTCATGCATCGAGCAAAAGATGTCCACAACTCCGGGGCGATCGAGCACGACGCTGCGCGACTCGCCGACCGACATCGGTCCCAACGACATCGGCTTGGTCGGTGACACAGAAAAAAGGCTGTGCGTCAGGTAGTCGTCGTTGTTGATGCTCAGCGTGGTGCCCAACGGCAGCACCAACAGCTCGATCTGCGAATGGGTGCTGCGCATTGAAAGCGACGCCCGATCCTTCCCTGGACTGCCGGGCCCCGTGACGTTCTCGAAATAGATCGCGGCACGCTTCGGAATGCCGCCATCGCTCAGGCGCACATCCCCCGCGATCATGCCGCTGCCGGGGCCGCTGGGCGGCGGCGGCAGTGCCGGTGCAGAAGAGACAGCACGTGGTGCGGTCGCTGCACTGGGTGGCGCTGCTGCGCTGGGCGTGGCTGCTGCGCTGGGCGTGGCTGCTGCGCTGGGTGGCGCTGCTGCGCTGGGTGGCGCTGCTGCGCTGGGTGGCGCTGCTGCGCTGGGCGTGGCTGCTGCGCTGGGCGTGACTGCTGCGGTCGCTGCTGCAGCGACGGGTCGCGAAGTCGGCGCAGCGGCGGGCGCGGCCTGCGCGACTGGCAGTGGCGAAGCCTGTACTGGACGTGCGGCGGGCGCAGGAGCGGAAGGCGCAACCGTCGGAGGCTTCTGCGTGGCCGAGATGTTGGGTGGATTGCTACCCGATGGCCCAAGCACAAGCGGGCGCGGCACACTGCCAGCCGGGGCGCTTGGGCTCGACAGCACCGGCACCGCTACGCGTGGTTCTGCCGTCGCTGCGTTCGCGGGTGCAGCGCTCGCGGGCGCTGCGTTCGCGGGCGCTGCATTCGCCGATCCCGATGCGCGCAGCGGAGCGGGCTGGACCGTCTGCGCCTGGGCGAGGAGGCTTGGCAAGAAGCCCACTAGCAGCAGCGGAATGAACAGCCGGCGCATTGCTACTCATGGTATCGCAAAGCAGCCTCGGGGCGCAGGCTGCGAATCGCAGGATCCTGGATGAAATAGAGGATCGCTTTCGGCGGCGCAGCAAAAGCTGCAATACCTACAGCGCTGGAGGGAAGAGCGTGTCGTTGATCGTGCTCGTGGTGGGTGCATTGCCCACGAGCTGATAGGCCCCGCCGCCGAGCTTGAGCTCGATATCCATGTTGCGAACCTGCTGCGCGCAGCGGACGACGATGATCTCTATCGGCACGGGCCCTGCTGCAAGGTTGCTGCTTGGCGCGTCGGGTGTCTTGTCCGGAACAAAGGTCAGGTTGTGAACTTCAAGGAACAAGTCGTTGGTGTTTGTGCTGCCCACTTTGTCCTGAATAAAGACCCACAGACCGTCGGTGACATCGTCGTCTTGTTCGCGCATCTGAAAGGCACCGCCGGGATGGTTCACGATGCCTTGGTACTGCACAAAGAAGTTGAACTGATCGGTCAGTGTGGTGCCGCCGAGATCGCTGAAGCTGGGCACATCGGTCACGGCGAAGCGATTGGCGCCACTGGCATCGCGCCAGCGCAGCAGCTTGGCCCCCGCCATCAAGTCCGTGCCGAGCGGCGCCTGTGCGCTGCGCCCACGCGCGAACTCAAACAGCGGACCGTAGTCGGGTGCGCTGACGCTGCTTTTTCCGCAGTACGCGTCGTGCGCTGCGCTCGTCGATGAGAACACGCGCACCGTCGCAGTCAGGCCGTCGGTCGGCGCAGGCCAAGCACCTTCGGTATAGGTCTCGGTGACGCCGGGGTTGTCCATGTTGACAAGCTGCAGCGTGCGCGGTGTTCCCGAAACCAGCGTCACTTTCCACACCTCTTGCTTGCCGAGCGGCCGCGCCGGATCCATGCCATCGGGAGCCTGCGTGATCGTCGAGCGCAGCGTGCTGCCGTCGTCATCGATCGAAAACACACGCAGCTCGCGGCGACGCGCCGGGCCGAATGGATTGCGAACCTCGGCCCACAGCAAGCTCGCGGCATTGAAGCGCAGCTCGATCGCCCGCATCTTGCCGCTGCGCTGCTGCATGCCATTCCACGAGCTAGTGCCCAGCGCGCTGGCCAGCACCTGCTTGGGTGTCATGGTGGGGTCCGTGCCCATGTCCATCATCATCGGATCCATGGTCATGCTGTTCCCGCCGCAGCCCGCCGAGACCCCCGCTGCAACCACGATTGAAAGCACGCTCAGGCTTCGTCGTTTGCGACGCAGAAGCCCCCCAGCGGCCAGTGTCAGCAGCAAAAGCGCGAGTGGGCCCGACGAGGTCTGCGCTGCGCCGATCTGACAGCTGCAGCCGGTGGCCATCGGCGGCGGCATGACGGGTGGCTCGGGCAGGCCGGGCACGACGATGTTCTGGCAGCTTGGCATCTCGCCACCAAACTGCGGAGGAAAGGCGCGGGTCGGCGATCCGCGATGGGCTGGGTCGGTGATCAGCGATGGCGTGTCAACCAAGCCGCAGTTCATTGCGCTGGGCATGCCGCTGAACATCGACAGCGAACCATCGTGGCACTCGACGGGACTATCGCCCTTGGGCTGCGCCACATAGTCCTTGTCGCTGCGCACCGAAAGCGATCCCGTGACGTCGATGCCCAACGGAAAAATCGGGCCGCGCAGATAGTCACAGACAGCCGCTTGCGACCAAGCCAGCGTGTGCGACGCGTCGAAGGACGCAGGGCCGATGCCACCCAGGACGTCCCTTTCACCAATCGGCAGGCCAGCGGCATGGTTTGCCAGCGTGGCAGCCGCGATATTGAACGCGTGTCCAAACAGCCCGCTGTCATAGAAGTGATCCAGCGTCGTGCCGCTTAGCCCCGGCGCGGCATACGACTTCAGCCGCATGTCGTATTCGCCCAGCACTACATCAAGCTGCGCTTTGTACTGGCTGGTGAGATCGCTGATGAAGGTCTTGGCCTTGTCGATCACATAGGCCTTCAATGCGTCTTTGATGGGACGCACGAAGGGTTCGAGCAGCGTCTTTACGATGTTGGGGATCGACACGTTGATCCCGACGGCCTGCAGCGCATTCTGCAAGCTGAGCAGCCAGTCCGGCACCACCGCGTTGATCACGACCTGATAGTCGAGCGTCGTGATGCGATCCGACCAGTCGACGAGCGGCTTGAACATCTGATCGATCTCGGCCGCGCTGATATCAAAGCCCTCGGTTCCTGACGATGCCCCGCCCAGCGGCGCATTGAGCTTTGCCGACAGCGACTCGATGGTGGCCAGGTACGCAGGAAGGAAGCCGTTCAAGTCATCGCGCAGCTTGTCGCTGATCTTTTCCAGTGCCGAGGGCAGCGGTCGCCCTTGGGCATCTTGTCGCGGGGCCAAGAGCGCGACGTACGTGAAGTACTTGGCATACAGATCGGCGCAGGTGACGGTGCAGTTTGTACCGTCGTCCGACGTACCGAGCTTGCCATCCGCGCCCGCTGTCACCCGAAGCATCCCGCCTTCGGGCGTACTGCGGTTCTGCATGTTGCTCACCGCGGTCATGATGTCGGTCGTGATCTGCTGCCGCGCTTGCTCGATGCGCTGCAGATACACCGGAGCCAGCACCAAGTGATCAGCCGGCGCGATGTCCAGGCTCTGCACGATCGTCACCAGCGATGCGCTCGGCTGCGCGGCCACTGCGGCATCGAACTTGGCCTTGGCGTGATGCGCCATAAGCTGCCACAGCGGGCTGCTGGTCGACAGATACGTGCGCTGCAAAAAGTCCTTGGGCAGCGTGTGCGTAAGCTGTCCAAGACTGAACGCTGCAGCGTCTTGTTTGAACGCCGCCTTTTGAATCATCGACTCGGCGATGATGTGGCGCACCACGTTGCTGTAGTTGGTCTGCCGCGCCGCCGTGATCGGTGTCAGCGTGAATGTCTCGCCCGACATGAAGTTGACGTAGTGATGCGCCACTGCGTCGGTCACGCCGTGCAGAAAGCAGCCCATGGCATAGGCGCGCTCTGGATCCGTCAGTGCCAAGTCATACAGCTTCTGGCACTGCACGAATGGCTTCTGCCCGATGGCATGCGAAGGATCGGTCATGCCAGGAAACGCCATGTTGTCTGGGCCTACCGCGCCGGCACGAAAGGCCAGCGGATTGTCCATGATCGCCCGCTTGTCTACGTCGCTGAGGCGCACCTCATGGCTGCCAAACTTTAGGCGAATGGCGGTGCCGTTTCCGGCAATGAGGCCCTCGCGCACCTTGTTGGCAATCATCATGTGCAAGCGCGTGGAAAACGCAGCGGCCGGTGATGACGTGGCAAGCAGACAAGATGCGATCGCCGCGCTGAAGAGCCCAAAGGACGGAACATGCAAGGCTCGCTTAGATCTGTGCATTAGATCATCGTATCAGACCCAGCACCGTCGCTGGGCAGCGATCACAGGCGAGCTGTTCACCCGCCCTGCCGGCCTGCTCAGCGGACACACGTCATGCGTGGATGGGCGGCGCTGGGCTGGGGGAATCGCTCGCGAGCGAGCCGCCAATCACAGCGGTCGTGCGGCTTCTTTGCGCAAGAAGGCCATCAGTGCATCGTCGAGCGCGCTGCCTTCGAGTGGCGGTGCGCCCAGACCGATCGCGACCACCGCACCGGGGATGGTGGGCAGCGCCTGTGGCAGGGTCTTGCGCAGCGGCTCCTGCACGTGCATGTGCCGTCGAGGCGGCGTCGGGCGTAGCGCGACGGGCGTAAGCATCACAGCGCCCTCGGACGTCGACTGCATGCGCAGCCGCCCGGTGTGCAGCGGTCGCACATACACCGGACGCGTCACGCGAATCGGCCGCTCGCTGCGCAGGCCGACCGTGACCTGATACAGCGGATTGGGCGACGGCGGATAGACCGGTACGCTTTCTGCTGAGTCGGATCCAACCAGAGGACGAGCCGTCGGCAGCGGCGTTGCCTTGCTGAGCTCCAAGGCTTCTTCTTCCGCGTCGCTGGGCTCGGCCGCCACGATATCGATCATCAGATCGTCATCGCTGTCTGTTTCGCCACTCTCTTTGGATGCAGCCGTTGCATCGCTGGAGGCTGCAGCAACCGACGGCGGAGCCGGCACGATAGGCTGCGCCAGGCTCTTGATGCCGAGCCGGGCAGCCAGCGCTCCAGCGTCGGACTTGCTCTCTGCCTTGGGTTCGGGTCTGTGATCCGCCTTGGCTTCGGGCCTGGCTTCGGGCTTGGCTTCCGGCTTGCTCGCCGTCGAGGGCATCGGCTTCGCTTCGGCTTTGAGTGGCGCCTTGATGGCGATGGATCCCGTCTCCGATGGAAGCGCCGTCGGGACCGCAGCCGCTGCCAGCTGGCTGGCATCGACTACGGCTGACTTGTCTTGCGGGCTGGCCTGCCCAGCACGCGCGAGGACCTCGGGATGGTTGTCAAACTCGCCATCGCGGACGCGGCGCAGCATCGCCTTGTGCTGGTCCTGCATGCGCTTCTGCACGACCGCATCGGACTCTTCTGCGGTGTAGGTGGCACGCAGGGACGCCAAGATTGTCCCGTCGACGAAGCAGTGCGTAAACAGCGTCAGCCGGCTGAGGCCAGAGTCCTCTGTCTGGACGTGGAACAGGTGCCCGGCGTGACGAACGTTGTGGTTATAGCCGAGGAAGGGCGGACGCTTGCTCACCGCTCATCAACGTATCACGCAGACGGGGGCCCGCGATCGCAAAAGTAGGCGCGCCGACAGCATCGGACACGCCAGGCCAAGACGTCCTCAAGTCGTCCCCAAGATGTCCTCAAGACGTCCTCAAGACAGCCTGCGGATCCGGCGGGCCACGGAAAAACTCGTCATGTACAGGCCGCGTCGTTTGCAATATTTTCGTCGCCGCGCATGAGCCATCAACCATCCAGACCGCCGCCAGTGCCCGGATTTCCCCCGTCGTCGTCGCAGCGCTCGGCGCCATACGACGAAAGCGAGCATGGCTACACTTCACCCGAGCTGTCTCCATCGTTCTTGACGGCCACGGTGATCCCGAGCGTCGACGACGATGAAGCACAGACCGTCAGCCATGCGACGCACGATGCCGAGTCGCTGCGCACGCCGAGCGCGACGCCGGCCAGCGCCATGCAGGCCACTGTGTTCGGCGTGCAGCGCATCTCTCCGGCGCCTGCCGGACTGGCCCCCGCGAGTGTCGCGCGACCGGCACCCGCCGCGGCGCAGCATATGGCCCCCGCCATGCGCCCGAGCCCACAGCCCGTGCGCCAGCCAACACCGCCCAGCCAAGCAGCCCATCCAAGTGGCCTGAGCGCTGCCGCCGCCGCTCTGGCCGACGAGCCCACAGGCTTTCTGCACGTGTCGGCGATGCCGGCGTCAGTAAGCCCAGCATCCGCGCGAGCACCATCGACGGCTGGCGGCGCCTGGCTTGCGGATCAGCCAACGTCGTGGGTAGCACTGCAGCCAAACCCCAGCGAGTCCGCAGGCAGCGGCCTTGCCGAGGGGCCGACGGGTGGCACGGCTCTTGGGCATGGCGCAAGATCGGCCGCCCCGCCGGCTCTCGCTGCGACCCCACCCTCTGGCTTGCGGCCTTGGCTCCTTAGTCTGGGGATCGGCTTGCTCGGTGGCTTGCTGGCCTTGGTGATGATCGTTGCGGCCATGCGCTATCTCAGCGGCAACAAGTCCCCGTCGTCCGATCGTCGTGGGGCGACGTCCGAGCGCGGCCAAATCGTTTCCGCGGGCGAGCTACCACAGGCGGCTCTCGACGATGCCATGCGCGCTGTGCAGCGCGGCGAGCTCGATCGCGCCATCGACATCCTAAAAGCCGAGCGCCATCGCGAGCCAAATCCCGCTCTGGATTCCCTGATCGAATCCCTGAAGCGTCTGCGCAGCAGCCGCAAGCCCTAGGCTGCACATCCAAGGTTGCAGTCTTTGCGCGCGATCCTGCCCGCGCTCTCTCCTCACCGCTCGGAGGTTGCCCATGCTGTCCACGTGGTTGCTCCAGTGCGCGATTAGCTGCAGCATTGCGATCCTCTTTTACGTCGTCAGTGCCAGCATCGTGCATCGTCTGTACAGTCGGCGCGTCAAGCGATCGATCGTGCGCCGCGACATGATGCTCGGCTTCGTCTCGCTGCTCTCGGGAACGCCGATCATCCAAGGCTTCGCCCTGCTTGCGGATCGCTATCACATCGGCTTCATCTACCAAGACATCGCCGAGCGCGGCTGGCTGTACTGGCTTGTCAGCCTGCCGCTGTACGTGCTGCTGTGGGATCTCGTTTTTTACGGGACGCATCTGGTGCTGCATATGCCGTGGGTGTATCGACACTCGCACTTTCGCCACCACGCGTTCCGTCCGCCCGTCGCCTGGTCCGGCATCGCCATCGACCCCTTCGAGACGATTCTGTCCGGCATCCTGCCCTATACCGTGCCGCTTCTGATTGCGCCGTTTCACATCTATACGGTGTACGTCCTCAACATGCTGCTTCTGATCTGGGCCACGGTGCTTCACTCGTCGGCAAACTGGCGAGGCAACGCGATCTGGATCGGCACAACGGACCACAACCTGCACCATGCGTATGGCCTGCGGAACTACAACTTCGCGGCCGTGTTCACGTTCTGGGATCGACTGTTCGGCACACTGAATCGCTCGGTCCTGCCCCCGTGGTGGGGCCAAGACTTCTGGCAGCCAAAAGCCGGATTGGAAAAGCTTGCGAAGCCAGATGCCGATGGTGCAGTGGCACAGTCGGGGATCCCCAACCTGAATGATCTGCTGGCAGCGGGCAGTGCCGAAGCTGAAAGCACGCCGAGCCAACCCCCTGCCCCGCCGTCTGCGTGAGGTTTCTTGCCGTGCTGCAATCAGCGCATTCGGCTGGTCCGCAAGAACACCGCCCCGAATGGCGTGGCGCGGCGACAGCGACGAGAAACCTTCTTTCATGCGGGTCATGCAGGCGGTCTGATCCAGCGGCAAGCTGGCTGCATCATCGCTTGATCTGCCCCCTGCCCTTTCTGAGTCTGCTTGTGCTGTTTTGTGGCCCCGCGTGGGCAGGTCCACCTGCGACGACTGGCTCGCCGTCCGAGCTAACTCTGGCGCAGCTTCTGTCGGATGTCCTGCAGAACAGCCCCGAGCGGCAAGCGCGCCAGGCCGACGTGCAAGCAGCCAGTGAGCGACCGCAGGCCGCGCGGACTCTGGACGATCCAATGCTGATGGTTGAGCTTTGGCAGGTTCCGATCGGGGCCGCGCATGTGCCGCTGATGTTCACGCTGCGCCAGCCGATCACGTGGCCAGGCAAGCTCGCGGCGCGGGCCGCTGTGGCGTCGCATGATCGCCCACGCGCGCTCGCCGACCTTCGGCGCAGTGAACAAGATCTGCGCTTGGCAACGACGCGTGGGTACTACGACTTTCGCTTGGCCGTGCGCAGCCAGGAAGTCCTGCGCGCCGCCCGCGCCCTGTCCTCGGCATTCGTTGCTGCAGTGGATGTGCGCTATCGCGTGGGTCGCGCCGATCTCGCCGAGCTATTGGCCGCGCAAGAGACCTTGGCCAACCTCGACAACCTGCTGCTGGATGCCGATCGCGAGCGCGAGCTAAGCGCCTCGGCACTCAATATTCTGCGCAGCCAGGCGGTCGATGCTCCGCTCGGCCTGCCGACGACCACACCGCCTGTGATCAGCCTGCCCGCCCTGCCCGTGCTGCTGGCGCAGGCGCATACGCAGCGGCCTGAGCGGGTCGCGCTGGATCACGAAGTAGCGCAGGCCAGTGATCGCGTTCGCGCCGCGTCGCGCGAGCGGGCCCCAGATCTCCAGCTCTCGGCATCGTATATGGCCGACCTGCACCGCGCCGGAGGGGCCGAGCACAACTTCACCGTGGGTGTGCAGTCCACGATCCCTTCGTTTTCGCTCGCGCGCACCGCGGCCCAAGAGCGCGAAGCCGTGGCCAGTCGGCAAGGACTTTTCGCGCAGCGCCGCAAGCTCGAACAAGAGATCGCGGGCCAGGTTCGTGCGGCTCTTTTGCGCGCAGAGACAGCGCAGCGCCATATGCGCTTTCATGCGCAGACGCTGCTGCCGCTCTCGGAACGAGCGCTGCGAGCGGCCCAGGCAGGCTACCAAAGCGGACGAATTCCGCTGAGCTTGTTACTAGACGCCGCGCGTCGTCTCACCGAACACCAGCTTGAGTTCGAGCGCTATCAAGCCGAGTGGGGGCAGCGCCTCGCCGAGCTAGAGGCCGCCTGTGGTGGCTCGCTCTCGTCGCCTCGTGCCCAATCAAACGACGTGGGAGCCACTCCATGACACCTCGCTCAATCGCTGCGCTTGGCCTGTCTGTGTGTCTGGGATTTGCCATGGGCTGCCCTTCGACAAACCACCGATCGCAGACCGCGGGCGATGCTGGATCCGCGAAGCCATCGCCACCGACAGCGACGGTCCGGCCGGCTCCTCCGGCGCCAAAGTACCAGTGCCCGATGCATCCCCAGGTGGTCTCGGATAGCGCGGGGGACTGCCCTATCTGCAACATGAAGTTGGTGCCTATTCCCGTTGGAAATCAGGCTGAAGCAGCCCCTGAAAAGACGCCTGCGATCCCGACGGACTTGGCCCCGATCACGCTCGATGCACAAAAGCAGGCCCAGATTGGCTTGAAGACCGCCCAGGCAAAGCATCAGCAGTTTGGTGGCGCGCTGCGGGCAGCCGGGCGCTTCGTGTTTGACGAGACACGCGTTCACCACATCCACACGCGCTTTGAGGCCTATGTCGAACAGGTGTACGCCGACTTCACGGGCAAGTTCGTCCGCAAAGGCGAGCCCCTGCTGTCGCTGTACAGTCCCGAGCTATACGCCGCCCAGCAGGAGTACCTGATCGCGCTGCAGCAGAGCCGCAGCCAGCCCGTGCCAAGCGGCCTGCAAGGCCCGGAGGATCGCGGCACGGATCTCCTAAGCTCGGCGCGGCAGAAGCTGATTCTGTGGAACGTCAGCCCCGCCGAGATCCGCGCGCTTGAGCGCAGCGGACAGCCCGGTCGTACCGTGAAGATCTATGCCCCAGGCTCTGGCTATGTCGTTGCCAAGACCGCGGTTCATGGCATGCGGGTCAAGCCCGAAGACTCGCTGTTTGACGTCGTCGATGTGTCGCGCTTGTGGGTGATCGCCGATGCTTATGAATACGAGCTACCGCGCCTGCGCGTCGGTCAGCAGGCGACGATTACGGTGCCGTACTGGCCCGATCGTTCGTGGCTCGGCCGCATCACATACATCTATCCGTCGATCGATCCGCAGACGCGCACCGTGCGCGTGCGGCTCGAAGTCGACAACCCTGAAAACGTGCTCAAGGCCGAGATGCTGGCCACCGTTGCGATCTCTGTCGCACCTCGCCACGCGCTGGTGATTCCCGAAGATGCAGTGATCGAGACCGGCACCCGCAAGCTGGTCTTTGTCGTCGAGACAGTGGCCGGCGACAAGACACGCCTGATTCCCCGAGAGGTCACAACCGGCGAGCGCGCTGAAGATCTGTACGAGATCACCTCAGGCCTGCAAGCCGGTCAGCGCGTCGCAGTCGCAGCCACGTTCCTTTTGGATTCTGAGTCGCGCTTGCAGGCGGCGCTGCGGGCCATGAATGAAAGCGCGCAGCCCCCACCGGCCGTACCAGCGACGGGGAGCACACCGAAAGGCGCGGATCACAGCGGGCATCAACATGCCCATCCTTAGACGACTCATTGAGTGGTCGGCTGGCCACCGCGCGTTCGTGATCTTGCTCACGGCCGTGGCCGTCGCGGTTTCGCTGGTGCTGCTGCGCGACATTCCGCTGGATGCGATCCCCGATCTGTCGGACACACAGGTCATCGTGTATTCGCGCTGGGAACAGAGTCCCAACGTCATCGAGGATCAGGTCACCTACCCGATCGTCTCGTCGCTGCTCGGAGCTCCCAAGGTCAAGACGATCCGTGGTTTTTCCGATTTTGGTTATTCCTATGTCTATGTCCTTTTTGAGGATGGAACCGATCCCTATTGGGCGCGATCACGTGTCGCGGAGTTCCTGCCCAAGATTCAAGCGCGCTTGCCCCCAGAGGTTCGTACCGAGCTAGGGCCCGACGCCGCTGGGGTCGGCTGGGTGTTCCAGTACGCGCTGGTCGATGAGTCGGGGCAGCACTCGCTCGACGAGCTGCGCTCGTACCAAGACTGGTTCCTGCGTTATGCGCTGCAGTCGGTGTCGGGAGTCGCCGAAGTGGCGACGCTGGGCGGCGGTGTCAAGCAGTACCAAGTCACAGTCGATCCGGCGCGCTTGGCATCGGCGCGCGTGTCGCTGCGTGATGTGGTGGATGCCCTGCGCAAGAGCAACAGCGAAGTCGGCGGACGCTTGCTTGAGCTCGGCGGGCGCGAGCACATGATCCGCGGACGCGGTCGCATCACGGGAGTCCGCGATATCGAACAGGTGGTGCTGCGGGCTAGCGCCGGGGGTACCCCGCTGCGCATCGGCGACATCGGACGCGTCAGCATCGGCCCCGATCTGCGTCGCGGCATCGCGGACCTCGATGGTCGCGGCGAAGTCGTCGGTGGCATCGTCGTCATGCGCTATGGCGAAAACGCGCTGCGTGTCATCGAGCGCGTCAAGGCACGCCTGTCCGAGCTAGCGCCCTCGCTGCCCAGCGGCGTGCGCGTGGTGACGACGTACGATCGCTCGGATCTGATCGACCGCGCGCTGCACACGCTCGCGAGCAAGCTGCGCGAAGAGATGCTCATCGTTGCCGCTGTCATCTTGCTGTTTCTGTGGCACGTACCGTCGGCGATCGTGCCGATCTTGACGATCCCGATCTCGGTGCTCTTGGCCTTTATCCCCATGTATTTCTTGGGGCTGACAGCCAACTTGATGTCGCTGTCCGGCATCGCCATCTCGATCGGCGTCCTGGTCGATGGCGCAATTGTCGAGGTCGAAAACGCCTATCAAAAGCTGCACGCGTGGCAGGAAAGCGGTGGCCCCAGTCGCCCCCATGCTGATGACGAAGCGCGGGCCGTGCGCCTGCAGGCTCTCGTCGAGGTTGGCCCGTCGGTGTTCTTTTCGCTGCTGGTCGTGGCCGTGGCCTTTGTGCCGGTGTTTGCGCTCACCGAACAAGAAGGCCGCCTGTTTCGCCCGCTGGCTGTAAGCAAGAACCTGGCGATGGCCATCGCCGCGCTTCTGGCCGTGACCTTGGATCCCGCGCTGCGCATGCTGCTCACGCGCTTGCGACCGTTTTCGTTTCGACCGCGCGTCCTTTCGCACCTGTGTTCGCAGCTATTTGTGGGCGCCTATCACGCCGAAGAACAGCACCCGATCACGCGCTTTCTGTCGCGCCTGTACGGGCCCCTGTGCCGCTTGGTGCTGCGACATCCCGTGGCCACGATCGCCGTCGCACTCATGCTGATCGCTTCCACCGTGCCGGTGTACAAGCGGCTGGGGTCCGAGTTCATGCCGCCGCTTTATGAAGGCAGCATCCTGTACATGCCAACGACGCTGCCCGGCCTGCCCGCCACCGAGGCTGCGCGCTTGCTCAAGACGCAGGATCAGATCTTGCGCCGCTTTCCCGAAGTGCAGACCGTGTTTGGCAAAGCGGGCCGCGCCGAGACCGCAACCGATCCCGCGCCGCTTTCGATGATGGAGACGACCATCCTCCTCAAGCCAGAGTCGCAGTGGCGCAGCAAAGAGCGCTGGTTTTCCACCTGGGCGCCGCGGCCTCTGCGTGCGGTTCTATCCGATATCTGGCCCGAGCATATCTCGCATGAAGAGCTGGTCAGCGAGCTCGATCAAGCGCTGCGCATTCCGGGCACATCGAACGCGTGGACCATGCCGATCAAGGCGCGTATCGACATGTTGTCGACGGGTGTGCGGACTCCCATCGGGATCAAGGTCATCGGCAGCGATGCCAGCGAGCTTGAGCGCATCGGCATTCACGTTGAATCGATCCTGCGCACCCTCCCCGGCACACGGTCGGTCTTTGCCGAAAGAGCAACCGGTGGATCGTTTGTCGACATCGATCTGCGGCGCGCCGACCTTGCACGATACGGCTTGAGCGTGGATGACGTAAATGCCGTGATTGCCACCGCCGTGGGGGGCGAGACCGTCACGACAACCGTCGAAGGGCGAGCACGTTACTCGGTCAGCGTGCGCTATCCGCGCGAGCTTCGCCAAAATCTCGACCAACTGGGTCGTGTTCTGGTGCCGACGCTAACTGGGCAGCAGATCCCCCTCGCGCAGCTTGCGGATCTGCGGCTTTCGTCAGGCCCGGCGATGCTGCGCAACGAAAACGGACTCCTGACTTCGTATGTCTATGTCGACTTCGACACCAGCCAGACCGACGTTGGGGGCTATGTGCAGCGGGCCAAGGCCGCCGTCGCGGAAAAGCTGCCGCCGCGCCCAGGCTACACGCTCTTGTGGAGCGGTCAGTACGAGAACCTTTTGCGCGTGCGTCAGCGCTTGCAGCTCATCGTGCCGCTGACCTTGTGTGTGATCTTTCTTCTACTCTATGCCTCGACGCGATCGGGCGTGAAGGCGACCATCGTTCTTCTGGCCGTACCGTTTTCAGCCATCGGCGCGATTTGGATGCTGTACCTGCTCGACTACAACCTGTCGATCGCGGTGTGGGTCGGGCTGATCGCGCTCATGGGTCTGGATGCCGAGACTGGCGTGTTCATGCTGCTGTACCTCGATCTTTCGCTGCAGGCCGCGCAGGACGAGGCGCAGCGGAATGGGCGATCGCTTCAGCGTGCCGATCTTTTGTCTGCGATCGAGCACGGGGCCGTGAAGCGGCTGCGCCCCAAAGCAATGACCGTCGCTGCGGCCTTCATGGGACTGCTGCCGATCCTATGGGCCAGCGGCGCAGGCAGTGACGTCATGAAGCGCATTGCGGCCCCTATGGTTGGCGGCCTTTTCACTTCGTTTGCGCTGGAGCTTCTTGTCTATCCAGCCATCTACCTTTTGTGGAAAGGGCGCTCGATTTCAGATGTGGCGCGAACCTAGCGCTTCTTGCTCGTGAGCAATCGCGCTAGCTCGCCCTCGCTGCCTGCGACTTTCGGTCGATCGAGAAAATCGAGGACAGCCAGCACCTGCTCTGCGTCTTTGCTGATCGGCCGTTGGCGCGCGATCACAAACCGCAGCCCGTCGAAGCGAGTAGCCGGCTGCTTGCCTTCAAACAGATCTTGAAACTCTCGCTGCAAGCGCGTGGTCCACAGGTTGGCCACTGCGCCACGGCGATTGCCCAGTCGCGTGGCCGCCCAAAGCAGCGCGGCCACCGTCAGTCGTGTGCCCTTGTCACTTTGTGCCGTCACAACGCTTGGGCCGCGACGCAGCACCTCGTCATGCTGGCCGATGGCTAGCTGAACCTGAAGCAACGCGACGGCCGCTGCGCTGTGCTTTGGTTGAAGCTGCAGCGCAGCCATCGTGGGAAAGTACGCGGCAGTCGGCGAGTGCAGGTCTTCCAGCGCAACGATCCCCAGCTCGGCCAGCGCATCCGCGCGCATCTCGGGATCATCTGGGGTCACGCGCTTGAGCAGCGCCGAGACTTCCTGCAGACGTCCCACCAAGATCGTGGGATCTCGGCCGGCATCGGCCACCGCCATGCCCAGCGCGATGTGGGGCAGCTTCAGCGGATCACCGACGGCCATCACGTCGTCGAAGGCCTGCTCATAGCGCAGCTTGGCCGCCGTGATATCGCCGTGCTGCCAGGCATAGACGCCGGCCCAGAAGTGGTTCATGCGCTCATCCCAGCGCGCGATCGTCGGGGGACGCGGGGCTTGGGCGGCGCAGCTAGCGCGGTCGACGCTGCCCACTGGCAACGAGGTCGGAGCCAAGAGCTGCAGCCCCGGCAAGAGCGGCCTTCGACAGCGCAAGAACAGGGCGAGCTCTTGCGGCGTCCGCGTCTCGCTTCCCGTCGGCCAAATGCGCGCCGAGCCATCTTCACTGGTGGTCACCAGATGGCGTCCATCGGGGCTAAAGCGCGCCGACAGAACGGTGTCAGAGTGACCGCGCAGCACGCGCAGCAGGCGCCCGGTCTCAGCGGACCAGATGCGTGCCGTCTGGTCTTCGCTGGTCGTCACAACACGCCGGCCATCCCGGCTGTATGTGACCGAGACAATGGGCTTGCTATGACCCAGCATCTCGCCGACCAGATCGCCCGAAAGGGCATTCCACAAGCGAGCGCTGCGATCTTCGCTGGCGGTCACGACGCGAGTGCCATCGGGACTGAAGCGTGCATCGACGACGACTTCTTCGTGGCCTTTCAGGACCACGCTCGACTGCACGCGGCTGCCGAGCACGCTAAAGATGCGCGCGGTGCGGTCGGTGCTGGCCGTTACGATGCGTTTCCCGTCGGGGCTGAAGCGCGCACTCAGCACCCAGTTGCCATGGCCTTCGAGCTCGACGAGCGGCCGACCGCTGGCCGCCTCCCAAACACGCGCAGTGCGATCTTCGCTGGCCGTGACGATGCGCTTGCCGTCGGGACTCCACTGCGCACTGAACACTTTGAAGTCGTGGCCGCGAAGCTCAGCCAAGAGCTTGCCGGTCTCGGCATCAAAGACGCGCCCTGCGTTGTCCCACGATGCCGTGACGATGCGCGTGCCGTCGGGGCTGAAGCGTGCGTCCGAGATTCGATCCTCGTGCCCGCTTAGCTGCAGCTTGCGCTCGCCGGTCTCGGCATTCCACAGGCGCAGGGTGCGATCGGCCCCTGCGGTCAACAGCCACTTGCCGTCGGGACTTAGGTCAAGTGCAGTGATCACGCCCGTGTGGCCGACCATCTCCTCGATGGGCTTGCCGGTGCTGCGTTCCCACAGCTCGGCGGTTCGATCGCGGCTCGCGGTGATGACGCGCTGGCCATCGGCAGTGAATAGAGCGTCGGTGACGGCTTCGCGATGGCCGCGCAAGGCCACTGAAAAGGTCTCGTGTCCGAGCTCCCAGATGCGCGCCGTGCCGTCGCTGCTCGCTGTCGCGACGCGACCGCCGTCTGGACTGACAGCCACGCTCTGAATCTTGTCGCTGTGGCCGCGTAGCTCGCCGAGCAGACGCCCACTGTTGGCATCCCAGATCAGGCTATTGCGATCCCAGCTGGTCGTCACAACACGGCCACCGTCTGGGCTGAATGCGACCGCGATGACCTCGTCTTTGTGTCCTTTTAGCTCGGCGATCGCTGCGCCAACTGCGGCATCCCACAGACGAGCAGAGCCATCGCGACTGGCCGTCAGCACGCGCCGACCATCGGGACTAAAGAGGGCCGCCACGATGGGCTTGCTGTGCCCGCGTAGCTCGCGCAGCTCTTTGCCTTTTCGGGCATCCCACAGACGCGCGCTGCCGTCTTCGCTGGCCGTCAAGACGCGACGACCATCGGGTGAAAACTGCGCGGAATGGACCGGGCGAGAGTGACCGTATAGCTCAGACACAGGCAGCCCACTGCGCACTTCCCAGACGCGCGCCGTGGTGTCTTGACCGGCCGTGACGACCCATGCTCCATCGGGGCTGAAGCTGGCCATCAGCACCCAGCGTGTGTGACCATCGAGGCGCTGCACGGGATGCCCGCTCTGCACGTCCCAGATGCGCGCCGTGCCGTCCTGACTGGTCGTGACGATTAGCTGCCCATCGGGGCTGAACGCAGCCGAGGTCACGCCCAGCTTGTGTCCATCGAGCACGTGCTGCAGCTGTCCCGTAGCCCCATCCCAGATGCGGGCGCTGCCGTCGCTGCTGCCCGTCACCACGTGGGTCCCATCGCCGCTAAAGCTGGCGCTGACCACCGCTTCGCGATGCCCACTTAGGATGGCCAGGGCCACACCGGTCTCAGCTTCCCAGAGCCGCGCTGTGCCGTCCTGTCCCGCTGTCAGCACGCGCTTGCCGTCGGGGCTGTAGCGCACCGTGCTCAGCGAGCCTTGATGGCCACTCAGAATCGTTGGTACGGCGTCGATGGCCCGCGTTGCCTCGCCCAAAAGATACGGGACCGAGCTGTCTTTCGAGCCTTGCGTCCAGGCCTGGTGAAGCTTGAGCAGCGCCCGATCGGGCTCATCGGCAAGCAGCAAGGTGCGGCCTTCTTCGACCCAGGTGGCCACGAGCTCTTGCTTGCTTCGCTCGTGCTCGGCGGCTTCTTTGCGCAGCTCGTCCTGCGTCGGGCCACAGCCCCCCCCAAGCCCGATCGTGACCCCAAGGCACAGGGACCATACACGCGCCGTACGCAGCCCCTTTGGTACTCCCCGCACACGTTGCCGCATTATCTCGATTTCATCAGCCCTTGCGGCTGCCTGGCAAGCGCTACTTTTTCTCGTGGCCACGTCGCCGATGGGCAGAGGCTCGCTCTTTTGCACCTTCGACACACGGCATGCAGTCTGCGAGCGCCGCGCCGAATGGCCTAGGATGAAAGCATGCGTTACGACTTCGTCATCATTGGGTCGGGCTTTGGCGGCAGCGTGTCTGCGCTGCGTCTTGTTGAAAAGGGCTACCGCGTCTTGCTGATCGAAAAGGGCCGACGCTTTGCCCCCGATGACTTTCCCAAAAGCAACTGGGATCTGCGTCGCTGGATGTGGATGCCAGAGCTCGGCCTGCGCGGTTTGTTCAAGATGTCCTTTCTGCCGCATCTCACCGTGGTCCACGGCGTGGGCTATGGCGGCGGATCGCTGGTGTACGCGAACACGCTGCCCGTCCCAGGGGACCCGTTCTTTCGCGCGCCCTCGTGGTCGGGTCTCGCCGATTGGAAGAGCGAGCTTGCACCGCACTACGCCACCGCGCACCGCATGCTCGGCGCCACGCGAAACCCGCACCTGACCCGCATCGATGACGTGTTTCGCAAAGTCGCGAAGGACGTGGGCCGCAGCGAGCACTTTCACCCGACGGATGTCGCCGTCTTTTTCGGTGAGCCAGGCAAGACCGTGCGTGATCCATTTTTCGGCGGACAAGGTCCCGATCGCACCGGCTGCATCTTCTGCGGCGGCTGCATGCTGGGCTGTCCGCACGGCGCCAAGAACACGCTCGATCGCAACTACCTGTACCTGGCCGAAAAGCGCGGCCTTGAAGTGAAGACAGAGGCCGAGGTTGTCCACGTCGCGCCCCTATCACCCATTCCTGCGCCGCATGCGGCGGACCCAAAGAGCCCCGGCTATCGCATCACGGCTCTTCATGGCCTGCCCCCGCATTCCCGTCGTCGCGAGGTATACGAAGCAGATCAAGTTATCTTCTCGGGCGGCGTGCTGGGCACCGTCGATCTGCTGCTGCGACTGCAAGAGGATCCGCAAGGTCTGCCGCTTCTTTCGCGACAGCTTGGGAACTATGTGCGAACCAATTCCGAGTCGCTGATCGGCGTCATCAGCCAAGACAGACAGATCGACCTGTCACAAGGCATCGCTATCAGCTCGATCTTGCACACCGACGATCACTCGCACATCGAGCCGACGCGCTATCCGACGGGATCGGGCTTCTTCCGCACGCTGGTAGGCCCACTTGCGGAAGGAGAGTCGCTGCCGCAGCGCCTGCTGTCCGCGCTGAGCGTGGCCGCCAGACACCCGCTGCGCACGCTGCGCATGCTCAGCGTCGATGACTTCGCCCGCCGCAGCATCATCCTTTTGTACATGCGGACTCTCGAAGGCTACATCCGCTTGCAGCGCGGACGCTCGCTGAGCACGGGTTTCCGACGCGGCTTGACCTCGCGGCTGGGTGAAGGTCCGGCGCCCACTGCCAACATTCCCGAGGCCACAGAGCTCGCCCGGCGCATCGCAGCTGAGATCGACGGCGAGCTGGCGACCTTGCTCACCGAGACCCTGCTCGGCATTCCCACCACCGCGCACATCTTGGGAGGCTGCTGCATGGGCGAATCGGCAGCCGAGGGCGTGATCGATCGCGACCACCGAGTCTTTGGCTATCCCGGCTTGCGCGTCATTGATGGCTCTGCGATCTCGGCGAACCCCGGCGTGAATCCGTCGCTGACCATCACCGCGCTGGCCGAGCGAGCGATGAGCAAGATCCACGCTCGACAGGCCGATCGCGACTAGAAGCTCGGACCGCTGCGTGCGCGCTGCCTGTGTGCGCCATCGATCTGCGATCCGCGGCTCCTACGCTTTCGTATGATGGGTCTAATGCACGCAGTCTCTCGACCTTCTTATCTGTACCCGACACCAGGCCGGGTGGCGCTCGTGCTGGCGGGTGGCGCAGCGCGTGGCGCCTACGAGATCGGCGTCGTGCAATACATCGCCGAAGAACTCCCTCGCGACCTCGGGCGCGATCCCCCCATCGACATCTTCTGCGGCACGTCGGTCGGAGCGATCAATGGCTGCGCTCTGGCCGCTATGGCGGATGCCCCGCGCTCGCGCACGCGACAGCTTGTGCAGCAGTGGACCAGCCTGCGAATGAACGATGTGATGCTCTTGCGTCCTGGCTACATTGCGCGCTTCGTCGGCAGCCTGCTCGGGCGCCAGACCACGCTCGAAGAAGCGGCTGGTCCACGCTACGGCGGACTGATCGATCCGGTCGGAATGGAAGACATCATCCGCGCCGGCATCTCGTTCCCACGCATCGCAGAACACCTGCGCTCGGGTCTGTTGCACGGCGTCACGGTCTCGGCGACGCATATCTCGACGGGCACCACCGTGGTGTTCACGGGAAGCCAGCACGCGGGCTCCAAGCAGTGGTCCAGTGATCGCAAAGTGGTGGCACAGCAGGTCGAGCTTCAGCTTGAGCACGCACTCGCATCGGCTGCCATTCCGCTCATGTTCCCCGCGGTGCGCATCGGCGGCGACTTCTATTGCGATGGTGGGCTGCGGCAAAACGTCCCGCTTTCGCCCGCGCGGCACTTGGGAGCGGACGGCATCCTGGTCATCAACCCGCGCTATATGTACGAACGACCGCTGGCCCCGACGATCCAGACCGAAGCCGCGCTGCCGGGGCCGTGGTTCTTGGTCGGCAAAGCGCTCAACGCCTTGCTCTTGGATCGCGTGGAAAATGACATCGAGCGGCTGCAGCGCATCAACCGCATGCTGCTCGCAGGACAGCGACGGTTTGGCCCGACGTTTATCCACGAACTCAACCACGAGCTGGGCTATCGCGAGCCCAACCAAGGCCTGCGCCCCCTGGCCGCGCTGCTGATCGATTCATCTGAAAACATCGGGCACTTGGCTGCTGAATACGTGCGCTCTCCGGCGTTTGCCGCTCGCAACCAGGGGCTCCTTGCCAACGCGCTGCGCCAGCTCGGCGAGCACGAATTCGCGGACGAATCCGATCTGCTTTCCTATGTGCTCTTCGACGGAGAATTCGCAGCGCAGCTGATCGATCTGGGGCGACGCGATGCCCGCGCTCGCCATCAAGAACTGCTGCGTTTCTTCGCCGAGCTTTCCCCCGAGATCGCTGCGCCTGGCGCACAAGTCCGTTAGCGCTCGCAACTCGCTGACACGCCGAAGACCCCAGCCAGCCCTTGTGCAGAGACGCACGCGCGTAGTATGGCGGGCCATGCGCACCCTACGTTTCCACGCATCATTCCGTCGTTTGTTGGCTGTCACCCTGCCACCTGCGTTCTTCGCAGGCGTGCTCTTCGGCAGCCCTGCACCGTCGCAGGCCAAGCCTCCCAAGGGCGATGGAGCAAGCGCTGGCCAGGTCGCCAAGATGGTCTGCGCCGGAGCCGGCTCAGTCACCGTCGCAGCCACGGATGTGAAGCTCAAGTGCGACGCCAGTCACCGCAACTGTGATGGCGAGATCCCGCTGCGCGCCAAGAACTGCTCGCAGGACTTCTTGGAAGTCGTGCAGCTTGAGATGTACGAAGGCGACCGGCGCAGCTTCAGTATCGATTACAGGCCAGCCTCGGTCGTGCCTCCCGGTCAGGTATGGCAAGAAAAAGTCCCGTGGACCACGTCCGGTGACGTCGAGGCGGTCGTCTATTTTCGCCCAACCGGCCAGCGCGACCGCAGTCCCGATTCGGCACGCGCCAAGCTGCAGGTGAAAAACCCCGCGCTGGATGCGGCCAAGCTGGCCTGTGACAAGTGCGGTGGCACCTGGGGCCCCTTCGGCGTGGGCAAGGCTCCCGCATGCAACTGCAAGACGCGCGACGCGGGCAAGTCTTGTCGCGACGGCAACGACTGCCAGGGCTTCTGCCTGTTTCAGCACTACGACGCAGAAGGACGCGAGTACGGCAAGTGCAGCGACAGCGACAAGCTCTCGGGTTGCTTTGAGCTCATCGACAAGGGAGCCGCGAAGCGCCCCGTCAAAAAGCCCCCGCCTCGCAAGCTTGCGACCTGCCTGTAGGCGACTGCGTCAGTCGAGCAGCGTCTCGTGCAGCGGGTTCATCTGCGCCGTCAGGCTGGCATAGACGTCTTCTTCGTTGCCGCTCTCGACGCGCGAAACCAGATGCGCCAGCTCTGGGATGTTGCGCGGCCACGAGTGTGCAAGCAGACGCGATACCAACCGCGGCGACGGACGAAAGCCTGGCCCTGCGAAGTATTGCGCCAGAAGCAGGATGTCTTCGCGGCGCTCGCGCAGGGGCGGCAGAAGCACGACGGTCGCCTCGATACGCTCATGCAGGCACGCCAAAAAGCCGCTCTCGGCTGCGCCTTTCTGCAGGTGCTTGCCGCTGGTCACAATGATGCGGACTTCGCGCCGCCGCCGACGGCGCTCGCCCGAGCTGCTGAGATCATTGCCCGTCAGCACGTTCAGCAACAGGCTCTGCGCATCGGTTGACAAGCTACCCGCTTCCTCGAAGAGCAGCGTCTTGCGCTGCTGGCCTGCTGCAGTCAGATCGATCACGCTATCGGCGGACTCGGGCGTGCTCTGCTGCGATGCGCGAGGAAACAGCCCATGGATCGCCTCGACGGTCAGCGACTCACAGTTCACCGTGACCAAGGGTCCCCCGCGGGCGCTACGGCGGTGGATCTCATCGGCGACCAAGGTCTTGCCGGTGCCGTACTCGCCCAGAAGCAACACGGGCTTGGTATGTGAGGCCGCGAGCAACACCGTGCGACGAAGCTGACCGGCTGCGCGCGACCAGCCAACCAGCGTCGGTACAGTTCCGTCCATCTCGGTCAGAGGCTCGTGGCGAATCAGCAGAAACGACTGCCCAACGCGGATGATGTCGCCGCTTCCGACGGGCCGCGGCTCGCCAGGACGTAGGACTTCGCCATTGAGTGCGGTGCCGTTGCGGCTGCGCAGGTCCTCGATAAACGCCTTGCCGCCTGCGCAGAACAGCCGAGCGTGCCGACGAGAAACGCGCCCATCGTCGACCGACATGCAGCGACTGGCGCTGTTGGGACCTTCATAGCGACCAATCGTGAGCTCGGATGATCCACTCCAGTCGACGATGCGACCCGCGACAATGCCCGTGCCGCCGATGTACAGCGGTCGCAGCCGCCACACGCGCTTCTCTGAGACCACTTCGAGATCGCGAATTTGATCGCTCGGGCGATCCATCCTGCTTGCAGTCACCCCTGGTACGTATCGTATCGACGGAGCCTGGGCCCTGACAAGCAGCAGATTGGGTCCCGCGTGGAATCCCCCCCTGCGGTGGGCCGCACCCTACGGAGAGCCCGCAGGAGAATCAGGAAGCAGCCGCTGCGCCCAAAACCCACACGGTCCCGCTCCATGCGATGGCCTGCCAGGGTGCAGTGCGCGGCGGGCCGTCGCTACGGTTTGTTTTTCTGCTGCGCCGTGGCCAAGCGCGACAGCGCGGCGTTGATGCGAGCGTGGATCTCTGGGGTCTCGGCCATCGCTGTGGCCACCTGAGATTGCAGCGCCGTGATGCGCTCTTGCAGACGCTGCATATCCGCGCGCAGGGCCGTGATTTGGGCCTGCACAGCGGCGCCGCCAGCACGTGCCTCCGCGGCGAGGTCTGCCTCAGGCGAAGGTGCGTCCTTAGAATCCATCCAGCCAACGTATCACGCGAGGCCCAGGGCCGACGGGAAATAGTCCTTTTTCTATGGGGCACTTAGAGGTGCTGCAGAGAAACAACGTGGACATTACAAATCGAAAATTTGTACCCTAGGTTACGTTTCTGCCTTGCCTATCTACTCCACCAGGAACGAGGAGCAACCGTATGTCAAATGCGCCTACGTCCCGCCTTAACTATGTAGGTTCTCGGTCGGACACGCCCCGACTTCTGACCCTGGGCCTGTTCGCCACTCTCGGCTCTGCGCTGGCCGGCTGTGGCGCGGATCAGTGCCTCAGCAACACCCAGTTCTATGAGCAGAAAGTCTGGGCCGAGGTCGTCGCCACGAGCTGCATCAAGTGCCACGCCCCGGAAGGCGTCGCCGCACAGAAGAACTCGAAGTTCTTGCAGTACTCTCAGGCCTTCCCCGGCTTCTTGGATCTGAACCTGAGCAACATCACGGAAGTAGCCAAGACGCAGTACGACGGACAGTCGATCCTGCTTCTGAAGCCGACTGGGAAGATCGACCACGGCGGTGGTGCCGTGCTCGCCGAAGGCAGCCCGGAATACAACACGCTCAAAGAGATGGTGAAGCGCACCAGCAGCCCGGTCAGCTGCGACGGGCAGAGCGCCGATCCACTGTCCGGCAAGATCGAGATCCTCGACCCGACACAGACGCTGCGCAAGGCGGCTCTGCAGCTGTCAGGGCGCCTGCCGACCGATGCCGAGATCGCCACAGTGAGTGCTGGCGGCGAAGAGGCACTGGGCACGGCGCTCGACGCGATGATGACCGAGAAGGCGTTCTTCGATCGGCTCAAGGAGCTCTACAACGACACGCTGCTCACCGGCCGCTATACCGGGCAGGGCCTGAACCTGCTCAACGCGGCCGATTACCCGAACAAGTTCTGGTACCGCAACGGCAAGGCCGACGACGGCATGCTGACGATGCAGGAACAGAACGATCGCACGTGGTCTGACTACGGCATCGCATCGGAAGCGCTTGAGCTTGTGGCCTATGTCGCCAAGCAGAACAAGCCGTTTTCCGAGATCCTGACGGCGAACTACACCGTCGTGAACCCATGGTCGGCGCGCGTCTATGGCCTGAACCCGCAGACGCTGGGCTTTACGAACCTGGCTGACTACTACGAGTTCCGCGAGGCCAAGGTGTCGATCACGCAGGGCGGAAATCCGCTTGCGCTGCCGCACGCGGGCATCTTGACGACGCCTGTCTTCTTGAATCGCTATCCGACGACGGCAACCAACATCAACCGGGCTCGTGCTCGCTTCACGTTCAAGTTCTTCTTGGCCACCGACCTCCTGGCCGTGGCCGAACGACCGATCGATCCCTCGTCGGTCACCAGCTTGACGCCGACGCGCGACGATGCGTACTGCACGTCCTGCCACAAGATCATGGATCCGATCGCGTCGACGTATCAGAAATGGGATGCGGCGGGCCGGTTCGTGCCGATGGCCACAGGCTGGCCGTCGTTCATGCCGCAGCCTGGCTTTGGCAATGCCATCGTCGACAATGTCAGCCAGTATCCAGCGGCGCTGCAGTGGCTGTCGCAGCGCATCGTGCAGGATCCACGCTTTGCGGTGTCGGCGCTGAACATCATCTATCGCGGCATCATGGGGCAAGAGCCGCTGCAGTACCCGCTGGCCGGCGACCCCGAGTTCGCGGCGAAGCAGAAGGCCTGGCAGGAACAGGACAAGGTCTTCCAAAAGGTCCTCAAGAGCTTCAGCGAGGGCAACCAAAACGTGAAGCTCCTGTTCAAGGGCCTGATCATGAGCAGCCTGTATCGCGCGACCAGCGTGCGCGGCTTGGATCCGGCGCAGGCCGAGATGCTAGGCACCGGTCGTTACCTGACGCCCGAGCTTCTGGCGCGCAAGATCGGCGCCACGCTTGGCATCCGCTGGGTGCGTCCGTTCGACCCCGAGCGCCGCGACCTTCTGCCGACCGACTACAACTTGCTGTATGGCGGCATCGACTTCGACAACGTCACGCGCCGCCTGACCAGCCCGAATGGCATCATGACCAGCGTCGCGCAGCGCATGGCCAACGAGATGTCCTGCCAGGCCGTCACGTGGGAATACACCAAGCCGCTGAACGATCGCTTGCTGTTCAAGTACGTCAAGCTCTCGGAGGCCCCAGAAGACGACAATGGCTTCCCGGTTCCCGACGCGATCAACAACATCCGTCGCAACATCCAACACCTGCATCAGCGCATCCTGGGCGAATCGCTGGACATCAACGATCCCGAGATCGAGCGCACCTATCAGCTGTTCGTGAAGACCTGGCGCGAGCTGCATGCCGCAGCCAACACCGATCTTCCGTACGAGTGTGAAGGCCGCTGGGATCGCGAGACGGGTGCCGCACTCATGGGCGCTCAGATCCAGGTCACCGACGATCGCTACTTCACCGTGCGCTCGTGGATGGCTGTCCTTTCGTACCTGATGTTGGATTACAAGTTCCTGGAGGAGTAACCCCGCGGGGCTCGTGCGCGACGAGAAATCGCCGAACGCAGGAGCCCAGAGGCGGCCTTGTTGCTGTGTATCCAGCGACGAGGTCATGGAACCAGACGCGACAGAGAGACATAGGAGTTCGCAGATGGATCGCCGAAGCTTCTTAAAATTCACCGCCGCAAGCGGGGTCGCCTTGATGAGTCCTTTGGGAATCGAGGGCTCGGCCCGCGCGGCTGCCGCGACGTATGGTGGACCGTACTTTCTTTTGATTCACGCAAGTGGTGGCTGGGACCCAACGCTGGCCTGTGACCCCAAGGGCAGCGACGGACCGGTGCGCATCAACGCCACCTTTACGCGCGGACAGATTGGGCAAGCGGGGAACATCCGCTATGCCCCGATCAGCGCCACGATCGGCGGCAATCCGTACGGCCCGCAGCAGTTCTTCACGAAGTACCAAAACCGCCTGTACATCATCAACGGCATCGATACGACGACCGGCAACCACGACACCGGCACGCGCGCCATCTGGAGCGGTCAGGTCACGGACGGCTTCCCCTCGTTCGCTGCCGTCGTCGCCGCTGCCAAGACGCCGGACAACCCGCTCGGCTTTATCGCCAATGGTGGCTATGAAACGACGGCTGGCCTGACCTCGCTGACCCGCCTGGGCAACGTCGACTCGGTGCAGCGCATCGCGTACGCCAATCGCATCGATCCGGCGAACCCGATGAACACGTACCACACCAACGCGACGTGGGACCGCATCAACATGATGCAGCGCGAGCGCCTCGACGACCTGCGCAAGCGTCAGACCCTGCCGCGCCTGTCCCGCTCAGCCGGAGAGCTGTACCTGGCCCGCAGCACCGACAACACGCTGCCGCAGCTCGCAGCCGCCCTGCCCTCGCAGGCCATGATCAATGCCGCCACCAATGGCCTGCACCGCCAGGCTATGGTCGCCCTGGCCGGCTTCAAGACCGGCCTCGCCGTCGCCGCCAGCATCAGCACGGGCGGCTTCGACACGCACGGCAACCACGACAACTCGCACCAACCGCTGATGTGCAACTTCCTGTACGGCATCGACATGATCATGCAGGAGATCACCAACCAGGGCCTCGACGGCAAAGTCGTCGTCTGCGTCGGGTCCGACTTCGGCCGCACCCCCGGCTACAACGCCCAGCAAGGCAAAGACCACTGGAACATCACCAGCATGTTGTTCATGGGGCCGGGGATTTCGGGGGGCAAGGTGGTGGGCAGCACCGATGATGGCCAGAAGGCGAACAAGGTGAATCCGTCGACGCTGCAGCCGGATCCGAATGGCACGCGCATTCGCTGCGAGCACATTCAAAACGCGCTGCGCAAGCTGGCGGGTGTCGCTGACAGCTCGGCAGCGCGGAAGTTCCCAATTGCCGCGACCGAGGAAATGCCTCTGTTTACGTAGGGTCGAAATTCCATGCTGAGGGCTGATTCGCAATCGTTCGCTTCTGCTGCAGACACGTCGACCCCATCGGCTGGATTCCGGCGCTGGGTGACCCGGCATGTGACTTCGCTGGCTGCGCTGCTGCTCGTCGGCAGCGCGGCCTGCGGGTCCGGCCCACCTGTGCGCTGCGAGTCCACGCCGTTTTGGTGCGACCCCGGTACCACCTGCTGGCCTGTCGATCAGGCGGGCAATTATCAGTGTCTAGAGTCCAAGGCCTATAAGCAGCTTGGCTCAGACTGCGCGTTGCTCGCCGGCCACACGACCTGCGGCGACGCACTGATCTGCGCTCCAATGAAAGACAAAAAGGACGTGCTGGTGAATCGCTGCACGACCCAGTGCAGCGCCAGCGCGCCGTGTCTAAGCGGCGCCACCTGTACCGCCGTCACGCTGTTTCCAACCGCACCGCAGGTCTCGGTCTGCATCCTGCCGCCGCAGTAAGCATCGCCGCATCCCCGCACGGATTCCGAACTCTTCGCGATCCCGTCCAACGATCGATTCCATGGCTATGGCTCGACGGGCACGCGACCCATCCCACCCGCGGATGCCCTCTCTGCCCGCATCGGCACGCGCAGCGCACGAAGTCCCAAACGTCTATCGAGAAATGGCTTCGACCCGCCACGCCGCCAGGCGACGCCCAGTGGCTACTGAGGGGCGTAGGCCCGGCCTTCCAGCAGGCCGCGCGGATTGGGCACGGTGTTCTTGAACGTGACCGGTATCGACCCCTGCCCGGCGCACGCATCGACCTGGAAGTGAAGATGCGGCTGCGAGCTATCCCCGGTGTTGCCGCTGAGCGCCACGATCTGCCCCTGCGTCACCCGCTCACCGACGGAGACCTGCGGCCCGTTCATCGTCAGATGGAAGTACTGGGCGACGGTCCCATCGTCGTGCTGAATCTTCACGAAGTTCGCTTTCTGCTTGCTGCCGTCCTGGTACTGGCCCTCGATGGCGGTGACGGTCCCGGCGCGGGCGGCAAGAACCTTGGTGCCAATCGGCATGTCGATGTCGATCGCAAACGCGTCGCTCGTTCCAGCGGCATGCGAATCGGCGGCCCCCGTGCAGCTACCCTGGCCAACCTTGAAGCTCGATCCGGCGGCCCACGGCAGGTTGTACGGCGACGTAGTCCAGTCCGGATACGAACCAGGGCACATTCCCGGCTGCATGGCAGAGCCGCCGCACTGGGTACCTGTGGACGAGCATGCGGCGAGACAAAGGGTGAGCCCAACGAGCGCAGGCAAAGAGCGGAGCCAGGACAACGCAGCCTCCTTTTGCGGGAACTATTCACGGTAGATGCGCTGTTCCCGCAGCGTCAAGCGTCGCGCCTGCGCCCCTCGCCGGGCTGGGCCTGCCCTTCCCGCCCGACCTTGCCGGGTTTCGGCCGAGCTGGGGTCGATCGTCGGCCGAGCTGGGGTCGATCGTCGGTCGATCTGGGGCCGATCTATTGCCCCACTTTCGGCCGGTGGCCTGCCATAGACTGCGTTGGTGTCCATGCCCTGCCCTGCTCGCTTCAGTCGCGCCACGTGGGATGCGCCGACTGCCGTCTGTTGGTGCGCTCTGCAGCTCGCAGTGGTCGCGGTGGCCTGTGTACTTGGGACCGGCCGCGCCGTCGCCGCTGCGAGCATCCCCACGGTGCCTTTGTCTTCCGACGCGGCGATCGATGTCAGCCCAGGCCTTGAGCTGTACGAAGACGCGCAGGGCACGCTGAGCCTGAGCGATGCGCAGGCCTTGGCGCAGGCCGGGCGCTTCGGGCCGCACCCCCTGCAGCAGCCACGCCACCGTCAGCGATCCGGCGTGTTTTGGGGCCGCCTGCGTCTGCAGCCGCGTGCGACCGACGGCGAACCCAAGACCGTGCCGGTCCTTTTGCTTTTTTCGTTTCCGTACGCCCGCTGGAATGAAGTGACGCTGTATCGTCGCGACGAGCGCGGCCACGTCACCGCGCTGCGCAGCGGGCACGCGGTCCCGCTTTCCGAGCGCGCCTTTGCCGAGCCCCAGACCGGCTTCCCCCTGACGCTTTCCGCAGGCCACGACGAAGAGCTGTTCCTGCGCATGGTCAAACACCCCCACCTCGGCGGTTTTATGTCGCTGCGCAACGTCGAGATAACGCTCCAATCCAACACTGGCTATCTGCAACGCGCTCGCGATATCTGGCTCTATCAAGGACTTTATCTTGGCATCATCATTATTATGATATTATACAATATTGTCATATATACCACCGAACGCGATGTCTCGCTGCTGTGGTACAGCGGTATGCTCGCCAGCTTGGGAGTGTATTTTCTTGAGAATAGCGGCGTCGGCTTTTACCTGCCCGGCGTGGCCCGCGCGTTTGCACTGTGGGACTGGTACGGCGGTGGCGGCGTCATCTTGGTTGCAGTCGTCGTCTGTTTTTGCCAGTTCAGCCGGCACTATCTCAGCTTGACGCGCTACTCGCGCCCGTTCGATCGCCTGCTTTGGACGACAGCCCCGCTCACCGGTATGGGGTTTCTGATCTGCTACGTCACAGGCCACTTGCAACTGGGGCATTTCGTTACGTATTGTGGTGCGTTGGCATCGCTTATTGGCGGCGTCGGCGGCGCCCTGCACGCAATTTTCAAAGGATATCGCCCTGCATTTGTGTATTTATTATCCACATTCATTATGTCAATCTTCGGCAGCACCAATATGGTGCGCATGTTGTTTGCAAAGATTCTGTATTTGCCATTGCTTTATTCCAATTTATTTCAAGTAGGGACCGCGCTGCAGATTGCGCTCTTGTCGCTGGGCCTGGCCTATCGCTTGCGCCTGCTGCGAACCGAGCGCGAAAAAACCGAGCGCCTGCTGCGCAACGTCCTGCCCGCCGCCATCGCCGAGCGCCTCAAGGCCGGCGAGCACGCCATCGCCGAGCGCTTCGACGAGGTCTCGGTACTGTTCGCCGACATCGTCGGCTTTACCCACCTGGCCAGCCGCATCGGCCCCGAGCAGATCGTCGCGCGCCTCAACACCGTGTTCTCGCGCTTCGACGAGCTGACCGACCAGTACGGCTTGGAAAAGATCAAGACCATCGGCGACTGCTACATGGTGGTCAGCGGCGTGCCGCTGCGACGCGAAGATCACCTGCAGGCGCTTCTGTCCATGGCGCTGGATCTGCTGGCTTGGATGCGCAGCGAAGGCGCCCAAGGCAGCGACCCGGAATCCGAGCCCCTGCGCATTCGCATCGGCATCCACAGCGGGCCGGTGGTGGCGGGCGTCATCGGTCGTCAGAAGTTCGCGTTCGATCTGTGGGGCGACACCGTCAATACCGCCAGCCGCATGGAATCCCACGGCGAGCCCGACCGCATCCAATGCACGCCCGCGGTCTATGAGCACATGAAAGATCGCTTCGAGTTTGCCGAGCGCGGCGAGATCGACATCAAAGGCAAGGGCCGCATGCGCACCTATTTCTTACTCGCCCGCCGGCCCTGAGACGCAGCCGGCCGGAAGAGCGTTGCAGGAACCAACCCATGACCCCCAAATAAATAAAATGATATAATTTTATCACATTTTCAGTATTTTTCTTTGTAGTTGCGCAAGCGATTTATCTTCTGTTTCAGCCTTCATTGCCCGTTACTCCGACAGGCGGCTAGTCGCGCATGGCCGACAGCGGAGAGATGCGGGTGGCGCGCAGCGCCGGGAACAGGCCCCCAAACAGGCCCATCAGACCGGCAAACACCAGCGCCGAAAGCAAGATGCCGGGCGTGGGCGAAAACGAAAAGACGATCTCGGACCAGCTCGCGAAGTTCATCATCGAAAAGCGCACGGTCCCCAAGCACAGCGAAAGCGCGATACCCAGCAGTCCGCCGGACAGCGCCAGCGCCAGCGCTTCCAGCAAGAACGAGATCATGATGGCCGGCCGCGAGAAGCCCAGCGCACGCAGCGTTCCGATCTCGCGACTGCGGCTGGCGATCGATGCGTACATCGTGATCATCGCGCCAATCATCGCGCCGATGGAAAAGATGACCGCGATCACCACGCCCAGGCCCGTGACAAAGATCGACGTGCCTTCGGACTGTTTTTCGTAGTAGCGGTCCTCGCGCAGCGCATCCAAGCCCAGCGCCTTGTCGCCCTCGATGACTGCCTCGAACGCGTCGAACTGACTGGGCGAGCTAAGCTGCACGCGCACCGACGAAAAAAGGCCAGCGCGACCGAAGGCCTGGCGCACGGTATCGATGTCCGCCCAGATCTCGGACTCGTGCGAAGAGCCCTCGTATGCAAACACGCCGACGACCTTGGCCGGGCGGTTCTTGCGCAGATCAAACGACTGTCCCAGATCGAGCCCCTTGAAGCGACCGCGCAGACGCTGGCCGATGATCACTTCGTCAGTTCCCGGCTGGGCAGCACGGCCGTCGACGATCTGCAGGCCCTTGCGAAAGCGACCGACCTGCTCGGGCACGCCGCGGATCTGCACGTTGGACACGCCATCGACACCGATCTTGTCCATCGTCGCGACGATCAAAAGCTCGCCGATGCCCAGCGGGCTGCCGCTTGCGTCCTTCTTTACGCCGGGCGCTGAAAGAATCAGGCCCAGGGTGGGCGACTCGATGCTCGATGCCATCTCGGCGTCGCTGCCCTTGCGCAGGACGATGGCGATGTCGCTCTTGCCGCTTCTGCCCAGCGTCTGCTTGATGCCGGCCGACAGCATCAGCGCGCCCGCCAATACGAACACCACCAAGCCGATGCCGAGCACGCTGGCCAGGGTTGTGGTCCGTCGCACAGCCAGGCTGCGCAGGTTGTATGCGATGGGGATCATCCTCGCCTCCTTAGCCGGCCCGCCGCAGCGAGTCGATGACGTTGAGCCGCGCGGCGCGATACGCCGGCAGAAGACCGGCGGAAAGTCCCAAGAGCAGCGCCAACACCAGCGCCGCGACCGCCGTGCCTTCGCTGATGCGGAAGTATGGGAAGAACGAACCCATGTTCTCTTCGATGAAGCGGCCCATGCCGCGCTCGACGAGCGGATACGAAAGCACCAGCCCCAGACCACCGCCCAGACCACCGATGACGATGGCCTCGATCAGCACGGCCAGCGCGATGTGGTGCGGCAGAAAGCCGATAGCTCGCATCACGCCAAACTCGCGCGTGCGCTCGCGCGTGCTCATGGCGATCGTGTTGCCCAGGATCAGCATCATGATGAACAGGATCACCAGCGACACCAGATCGATGGCTTTCAGCACCGCCGAGACCATGCCCAGAAACGACAGGTTCATTGCCCGCTCGCTCATGGTCAGCGTCTGAATCTCTTGCTCGTCGAACGCCCTATCGATGGCTTGACTGATCGCGCCGGCTTGCAGCGGATCGCGGATTCGCGTCGTCACCCAGCCGATGCGATCGCGCTGCGGACTGCCTTCGGGCAGCGAGTCGTTCAGGTAGTCCCAGTGAAAGAAAAACGACGAGCGATCAACCACCTTGCGCGTCGAGGAATAGATGCCTTCGATCTGAAACTGCCAGTCGCCGGGATAGATCGATCCCTGCAGCGTCACCGTGTCGCCGACCTTCCAACCGAGCTTTTTGGCCAGCACATCGCCGACGAGGGCGCCCTTGCGATTGTTCAGCCAGCGCTCGCGATCGGCGGGCGGAACGACCAGCTCATCAAAGACCGAAAACAGGGTCTTGGTCTCGACGGCCATCGACGCGAAGAACTCGTTTTCATGTCGCGGATCCTTGCCGCCAAACCAGCTTGCATAGCTGGCATCGACGACGCCTGGAACTTGGCGAATCGTCTCGATATAGCGCTTGGGCAGCGGCACGACGAAGGTCACTTTGTTGCGCGTGCCCAGTCGATCCTTGGCCGACGCCTCGGCACCAACCGTCCACGCCGACAGCACGGTGCGCAAGAGCACGAACGCGACAATCGCCACCGCGATGCCCAGCACCGTCAAGAGCGCCCGCAGGCGGTTGCGCCACACGTTGCGAACCGAAAGCGAAGACAGCCTCATATGAGCTGTCCTTTGTTCAGTCGCCGTGTGATGTGCGCACGCTCGGCCGCCGCTGGATCGTGCGTGACCATGATGATGGTCTTGTGAAGCTCTCGGTTCATTCGCTCAAGCAGCGTCAGGATCTCGTCGGCGCTTTGGCGATCGAGATCTCCGGTTGGTTCGTCGGCGACCAGCACCTGTGGGTCGTTCACGATGGCGCGAGCGATGGCCACGCGCTGTTCCTGTCCACCCGAAAGCTGACGCGGATAGTGATGCATGCGGTCTTCCAAACCCACGATGCGCAGCGCAGTCTGCGCTCGCCGCTTGCGCTCGCTGGCCGACAGCTTGGTCAGAAGCAACGGTAGCTCGACGTTTTCGACCGCGGTCAAGACCGGCATCAGGTTGTAGGCCTGAAAGATGAAGCCGATGGTGTTGGCACGCCAGCGCGCCAGTTGACTGTCGGACATCGCCCCCAGATCAGCCCCCGCCACCAGCAGCGAACCAGCGCTTGGACGATCCAGCCCGGCGATCAGGTTGAGCAGCGTGGACTTGCCCGATCCCGACGGGCCCATCAGCGCTTCGTAGCCTCCCACCGGCACTTCCAGATCGAGATCCTGCAAGACATGAATCGGTTCTTTGCCGCGGAAGTACGTCTTGCGCACGCCGCGCAGTGAGATGATCGACTCGGCCGTGGTGGGTCGCGCGTGCTCGGCAATATCGCTCGCTGCGCCGCGGTCACTTCCGCTGGGGCTGGCTTGTGGGCTGGAATTCATGGCTCGCTCCTCTCGCTCTCTTTGACTTTTTGACCGCTGCGCAGCGCGGCACCCGGCATTCGCACCAGCTTGCTTCCCGGAGCCGGCCCGGACAGAAGCTCGAAGCTGCCCGTGCCCGCGACGGAATCCCCGCCCGCAAGCGGCGGCCCCAGAGTCACCTGCGTAAAGCGAATCACCTCGCTCTCGCGGTCATACACGAAGACGCCTTTTTGCCCATCGCGCTCGGTGAGCGCACTCGCCGGCACCAGCACTTTGGGCGCCTCGCGCAGCGCCGCCTCGGACAAGGGCTTGCTTAAAAAATGAATGCGCGCTGCCATGTCTGGCAGCACTCCTGCGATGGCTTCCTCGTCGGCAAACTCGACTCGAACAGGCACGGTGGCCTTGGCGCGACTGACCCGCGGCAAGATCTCAAGCGTCTTGCCGCGCAGCCTGCGACTTGGATAGGCGTCCAAGACGATCTCGGTTGGGCCGCCGATCCGGACCTTGGCCAAGCGCCCCTCGGGCACGTCGGTCTCGACAACCAGCGAGGACCGCGACAGATCGGCAAGCTCCAAGAGCCCCGTCGCTACGCCGCTGGTCTGAGCCCCGGAAAGTGGCCCCACCACCTCGCCAACCTCGGGCGGCTTGCTGAGCACCGTGCCATCCATCGGTGCCGACACCGTCAGTTGCTGAAGCGCCGTCTTCTGCGTCTCGACCTCGGCCTGCGCGGCCTGCGCTTCCGCCTGCGCCGCTTTCAGCAGAGCCCCCAGCGATGTGGCCCGCGCTTCCAGATCGCTGGCCTGCGCCACCGGCCCGACGCCTTTGTCGGCCAGACCACGTGCCCGGCTGGCTTGCGCCTCGGCCTCGGCTAGGTTGGCCCGCGCCGTCTGCACCCGCGCCACTGCGGCCAGTGCCCGAGCGCGCGTCGCAGCAAGCTGGGCCTTGGCTTCGACTTCGTCGAGCCGCAGCAGCACCTCGCCGGCTCGCACCCGCTGCCCCTGGCGGACTCGTACCTCGGCGATGCGTCCTTGCATCTTGGCGCCGACCTTCGACACGGTCTGGGGCACGACATATCCCGTCGCTGAAAGCTCGACTTGTACGCCGGATCCGCTGGGCGAAAGCAGCGCGACTTCGGTCAACGCCACCTGCGCTTTGAAGATGCGCGCGGCCAGCGCCGGGTACACAAACAAGTAACCCGCTGCCGCCAAGCCAACGATCAGCGAGAGCCCGACGAGCCAGCGCAGAAACACGCGTCCTCGACTCGGTCCAGCATCGCTATAACGCGGCTCGCCGCCGGTCGGCTGGGTCCCACCGCGGCCGGCCGCGCGTCCGTTGCGATCCGCGACTTCACGGTTTCCCGTTCGATCAATGCGCAGCGATGCCAAATCACTCAAAAGTTGATCTGTCATGACAAGAGGCGGCGACCCTAGCACAGCCCCCTGACAAAGCTGCACGCATTGCCGCAGTTTTTTCGCAGCCGAGCTCGACGGTGAAGACCGACAAGCGAGCTCGACCTAAGAGCCAGACACACGGCGCTCAAACCGACTGCCCGGCCTCGACAAATACCGAATTAGTCCATCCATGACCAAGAAATATCACGAATTTATTTAGATTATTAATTCAATATTATCTTATAAATTTAACTGTTTTATTTTCGATTGCGGTCTTCCTTGGCCCGTTCTGCTGTGGGCTATTGGCCGCGGCGCAGCAGGCGCTTGCCCGCGACGAACAGCGCAAGCGAAACGCCACCTGCGGCGATGCCCATGAGCGCGTCGGAAAGCAGCGCGACGAGCGGCCCCAGCCCGCGTCCGATGACGGGCAGCGCCGCCGCGGCTGCAGCGAGCGTCTGCAGCGCGTGGTGCAGCGGATGGATGCCGTGCAGAAGGATGCTGCCACCGACCAAGAACATCGCCGCGGTGCCCCCGATGGACAGGCCCTTCATCAGCAGCGGAGCCGCCTGCAAGATCAGCTGACCCAGTCGCTGCGCGGCGCCTTGCTTACGGCTTAGGTGCAGGCCCAGATCGTCGAGCTTGACGATGCCGGCGACCAAGCCATACACGCCCACGGTCATCAGCAGCGAGATCAAAGACAGCGCCGTCACACGCGTCGCAAACGAAGCGCCCGCCACCGTGCCCAGTGCGATGACGATGATCTCTGCCGACAGGATGAAGTCGGTGCGCACGGCACCTTTGATCTTTTCCCGCTCGAACGTCACCAGATCGACGTTCTCGTCGGTCACGGCCTGCACCAAAGCGCTGTGGTGGGCCTCGTCTTCCGCTGGCTTGTGCAAGAGCTTGTGCGCGATTTTTTCAAAGCCCTCGAAGCACAGGTACAGCCCGCCCACCATCAGAAGCGGCGTCACCAGCCAGGGCGCAAGGGCGCTGATGGCCAAGGCGGCGGGCACCAAGATCAGCTTGTTTACCAGCGAGCCTTTGGCGACGGCCCAGACCACCGGCAGCTCGCGATCGGCAGAGAGGCCGGTGACTTGCTGCGCATTGAGCGCCAGATCATCCCCAAGAACCCCGGTCGTCTTTTTGGCGGCGACCTTGGTCATCACGGTGACGTCGTCAAGCAGCGTAGCGATGTCGTCGAGCAAGGCCAGCAGGTTCGATGCGGGCATGGGCTCCTTCCAAGACTGCGATCGTGCCTCGGGCAGGCGCGGGTTGGAAACGGATTTCGCGCTCAGCGTCCCGCGTTGGCCAGCGCGAAGTCGATGGCGGCGCCGACCGCAGTGGCTTGCGCCACATTGCACTGCTCAGGCGTTACGCGCGGACTGTCGGGATAGACCTCGGTGGTCGTGGTGTAACGCGCTGCCGTCACGCCCGCGCACAAGCCCAGCGAGCGCATCGGATACAGGATCACGCCCGGTGCAACGATCGGCGCGCCGATGATCTGGCCTTTTTCGTCGGGCGGCGCGATGTGGGTGACGCGGGCCACTGCGGCGATCACCGCCGACTGAAACGCAAGCTGCGGGTTGTCGGAATCGCCGACCAAATAAAAACCATCGGGAATGAGATCCGGATCGTGCGCCTTGCCGTCGCGCGCAGCCAGAGCCGGGCGAAACTCTGTCTCGTCGGTGTCGGTGGTCTCGTGCAGATCGATGTGAACCAGCACGCGCTCGCGCACAGGCGCCAAAAGCCGCATCAGCGCTGCAGCTTCCTCGGCCGGGCTGGGGTCGCGAAAGGCTCGGTTGGGATCGACGGTATGGGGGTTCCAGCGATGGACGCGCTCATAGGCCCACGGACTGACGCAGGGCACCACCAGAAGGTCGATGCGACCGGCGTACGAATCGGCATGCTGAGCGAGGAAATGCAGCGCGCCGTGGACGCCGCTTGTCTCGTATCCATGCACGCCACCCGTCACCAGCACCAGCGGTCGCTCGTCCCGAGGCTGTCGGCTGCGCAGCGCACGCAGTGGATAGCGGTCGGGGGGATAGTCCAGCTCGCCATAGGTCTCGACATCAAAGCGGCTGCGCAGGCGCTCGATGCGGGTCACGACATCGTCGGCGTAGCTGCGCTGCCGTCGCTGCAGCGATCGCCAGGCGGCGCGCTCGGCATCGCCCCAGGGCGTGCCGGGGGTGCCAATCGGGTAAAAGGTCTCGGCGTTCATCGGTTCACTACGTGGCGTTAGCAGACTGGGGTCGCAGCGCGCTTGGCCACCGTCTTATTCGGCGGGCGGCTGCGAGTTCTTTTGGCGCAGAGCGTCGAGGATCGCATCGACATTCTTCTTGGCGTCGCCGAATAGCATGCGCGTCGCGGGGTGAAAGAACAGCGGGTTTTCGACGCCGGCATAGCCCGACGCCATGCTGCGCTTCATGACCACGCAGGTCTTGGCCTTCCACACTTCCAAGACTGGCATGCCATAGATCGGGCTCGCCGCATCGTCGAGCGCGCCGGGGTTGACGATGTCGTTGGCACCGATGACCAGGACGACGTCGGTCTCGGGAAAGTCGGCGTTGATCTCGTCCATTTCCAGCACGATGTCGTACGGCACTTTCGCTTCCGCCAGAAGCACGTTCATGTGCCCTGGCAAGCGGCCAGCGACGGGATGAATGGCGAAACGGACGCTGCAGCCGCGGGACCGCAGGATCTGGGCGACTTCATAAAGCGGGTACTGTGCATGCGCCACTGCCATGCCATAGCCTGGAACGACGATCACCGACTTGGCTTCGCGCATCAGATCGGCGGTATCGGCAGCGGTGACGGACTGCACTTTCTGATCCTTTCCGTCTTTCCCGTCTTTGTCGCGCTTGGCGGGCGCCGCGCCTTCGTCGGCTCCGAAGCCACCGAAGATGACGTTGGCGATCGAGCGGTTCATCGCGCGGCACATGATGTAGCTCAAGATCGCCCCCGAGCTGCCGACGAGCGCGCCCGTGATGATCAACAGGTCGTTGTTCAGCATGAAGCCAGCCGCGGCGGCGGCCCACCCGGAATAGCTGTTGAGCATCGACACCACCACCGGCATGTCCGCACCGCCAATCGCCATCACCAAGTGAATGCCCAGCACACCCGCGAGCCCGGTCATGATGAGAAGCTCGTTCTGCGCCGCCAGCGTGGGGGCTCCGACGAAGCGCATGCCCAAAAAGACCGTGACCGCGAGCATCGCTAGGTTCAGGTAGTGCCGCCCTGGCAGCAGAAGCGGCTTGCTGCGAATCTGTCCGCGCAGCTTGCCAAACGCGATCAACGATCCCGTAAACGTGATCGCGCCGATGAACACACCGACAAAGATCTCGACCTCGTGGATGCGCGCTTCGACCGGCGACAAAAGCTCGCCGGGATCCAGGTACGAGGCAATGCCGACCAGCACTGCGGCCAAGCCGACGAAGCTGTGCAGGATGGCGACTAGCTCGGGCATGCTGGTCATCGCGACGCGCGCCGCTAGCACCGCACCGATGAGACCGCCGCCGAGAAGCGCCGCACCCAAGGGACCGTAGCCGCCGGCTCCCACCACCGTCGTGATACCGACGGCGATCAGCATGCCAATGGTGCCCAGCAGGTTGCCGCGTCGCGCCGAGTCCTGCGCCGACAGACCGCCTAAGCTAAGGACGAACAATACGCCGGCCAAAAGGTAGGCCACCGTCGACAAGTTGGCCAAAGCTGAGCCACTTGCTGAAGCGCTCGCGAGAAGCCACGAAGAGTAGAGAGGCAGACTGCTCATTTCTGAAACATCCTCAGCATGCGCTGCGTAACCAGGAAGCCCCCGGCGATGTTGATGGCGGCCAGCAGCACCGCCGCGACGCCCAGCCCAATCACCACCGGCTTGTCCGAGTGCGCGATCTTGAGCATGCCCCCGAGGACGATGATGCCCGAGATGGCGTTGGTGACGCTCATCAGCGGCGTGTGCAGGGCGGGCGTGACGTTCCACACCACCTGCCAGCCGACGAAGCAGGACAGCACAAACACCGTAAAGTGGGCCAAAAAGGCCGGCGGAGCGACGGCACCCAGACCCAGCAGCACGACGCCGACCACCGACAGCGCGATGGTCTGACTGCGGCCGCTGATGCGCTGCACGCCGTGTCCCGACTCTTTGCCACCTTTGCCGCCGTGCCCTGCGGCTTTGATCGCCGGCAGCGCCGGCACCGACGAGCTAGACGCGCGAGGTGCTGGCTTCTTGACGGCGTTCGCATCGTGCGGTGGCGGCGTCGCAGGCTTGGGCGGCGGCCACATCAGCTTGCCTTCGAGCAAGATCAGCGCGCCGCGCACGACCTCGTCGGCTTCGTCGATGTGCCACGACTTGGCGCCGCCCATGTCGGCCAGCAGGTGAACCAAGTTGTTGCCGTATAGCGCGCTCGCCGTCGGAGCCAAGCGGCTGGGCATATCGACATAGCCGATGATGGTGACGCCCTTGTGAGTGATCACCGAGCCGGGCTGGGTCAGTGCGCAGTTGCCTCCCGCTTCTGCAGCCAGATCGACGATGACGCTGCCGGGCCGCATCAGCTCGACGGTCTTTTCCGTCAGAAGCTGCGGCGCCGGCTTTCCCGGAATCAGCGCCGTGGTGATGATGATGTCGACGTCACGCGCCTGGGCTTCAAACAGCGCCATCTCGGCCGCGATAAACGCCGGGCTCATCTCGCGGGCATAGCCGCCTTCACCGCTGCCGTCTTCCTCGATCTTCACTTCCAGAAAGTCGGCGCCCATGCTGGACACTTGTTCGCGCACTGCCGGCCGCGTATCGAACGCGCGCACCACCGCGCCCAGGCCTCGCGCCGCGCCAATTGCCGACAGGCCCGCGACACCGGCCCCGATGACCAGCACCTTCGCCGGAGGCACCTTGCCAGCGGCCGTCATCTGGCCCGTAAAGAAGCGACCAAAAAAGCTCGCGGCCTCGATGACGGCGCGGTAGCCAGCGATGTTGGCCATCGACGACAGCGCGTCCATCTTCTGCGCGCGGCTGATGCGCGGGATCTGATCCATGGCCAGCACGGTGGCGCCGCGAGCCCGCAAGCGCTCGACAAGCTCTTTGTTCTTGTGCGGCCAAATAAACGAGATCAGCGTCGCCCCCGGCTGCAGCAGCTCCGCCTCGTGACAGCCGAGCGTCGGATGCGACTCGGGCGGCTGGACTTTCAGCACGATGTTTGCGGCCCACACCGACTTGGTATCCGCCCTGATCTGCGCCCCAGCTTTTTCGTATTCTCCGTCGGAAAATGCCGCGGCCTCACCGGCTCCGCTTTCGATCAGCACCTCGAAGCCAAGCTTGGATAGCTTGGCCACGGTCTCGGGCGTCACGGCCACGCGCCGCTCGCCGGGCCGGATCTCCTTGACGATTCCCACTTTCATTTCGCTTTGCTCCCACGCGGCCGCCAGAAGGACACGCCGTCGGGCTTGGCTCTTCGCCCCCCAAAGGTCCGCTTGCCGCCGCTTTCGCCGGAGTATCCACGATGCGGGCGCCGGGACAAAGAGCGACTTTTGCCCGCTCTCTACAGCGACGTAGCCAATGCCTTTTTGGGCCAGACATTGCCACGGTTCTGCTGCCGCTACGCCTGCGCGCCGGACCCTTTTTCGTGCGAGCCATCGCTACCCCGCGGCACTTCGCCGTGGTGGCCCCGTCGTCCCATGTCGCAGAGGGAGTACACTGATACGCATGGACAGACTGCCTACCGAGATCGGCCCCTACCGCGTCACCCGCCTGATCGGTGAAGGCGGCATGGGCGCTGTCTATGAGGCGGTCCACCAGACCATCCACCGCCAGGTCGCCATCAAGGTGCTGCATCCCGACGCCAGTCGCGGCACCGATGCCATCAACCGCTTCATCAACGAAGCTCGCGCTGCCAACATCATTCGCCACGCTGGCCTCGTCCAGGTCACTGACTTCGGCAGCCTCTCGGACGGCTCGGGCTATCTGGTCATGGAATACCTGCCGGGCGAGACGCTGGCCCAGCGCATCGAGGCCAGCGGCGGCAAGCTGTCGCCGGAAGAAGCCGTCAGCGTCGGCATCCAGATCGCCTCGGCGCTCGCCGCCTGTCACAAGCACGGCGTGGTACATCGCGATCTCAAGCCGGGCAACGTCATGCTGGTCCCGGATCCGGCTATGGCGACGGGAGAGCGGCTGAAAGTGCTGGACTTCGGCTTGGCCAAGCTGTCCGAGGTGCGCGAAGCCGTCTTCGTCAAGACGCAGTCGCAGGCCGTGTTCGGCACGCCGCTTTACATGTCTCCCGAGCAGTGCGAAGGCGCGGGCCGGGTCGATGCCCAGAGCGATGTGTATGCGCTCGGCTGCATGCTGTATGAAATGCTGGCCGGCCGCCCGCCCTTCGTCGGAGAAGGCACCGGCCAAGTCATCGGGCAGCACCTGTTCAAGCAGCCCGTGCCCTTGGCCCAGCACGTACCGACGATCCCGGACGCTCTGTCCGGCTTGGTCGATCGCATGCTCGTCAAGTCCAAGGACGAGCGGCCGACGATGCGCGACGCGCAGAAAGAGCTAGAGGAGATCGCAAAGGGCCTGCCATCGCCCCCCCGCCGCGAGTTCGTCGAGCCGTCCCGCGTGCTGTCGGCCGACAGTCAGCTTGCGCTGGGTGTCGCCTCGACGCTGGGCCAGGGGGCCGGCGAGACCACGGGCCAGGGCCCCAGAAAGCGCTCGCTGCGCCGAGCGGTCGGGGGCATCTCGCTCTTGTTGCTGCTCGTCGGGGCTTTGACGCTTCGGCAGCTCTTCGCTACGGGCCGCCTGTCCCCAGCCCCAGCCTCTACACAGCCGGCGGCCCAGCTTGTCGTCGAGACACCCAAGCCCGTGACCCTGCGCGTCGACAGCACGCCGCTGGGCGCTACGCTCGTCGACGCCAGCAGCAGCGAGGTTCTGGGCAAGACCCCCTTTTCACGCCAGTCGCCCCCCCAAGACGGCACGCGAAAGCTGGTGCTGCGCTTGGCCGGCTATCAGGAACAGTCGATCTCGGTCAGCCTGGCCAGCGACGAGCACGCGCAAGTGACCCTGTCGCCGCAGCCTGTGCCCCCCGCGAAAAAACCGGTCCTCAAGCGCATCTCGGCATCGGTCAAAAAGTTCGCCGGCAAGGTCGCCGAGAAATTTAAAAAGAAGAAAGAGCCACCGCCCAAGAAGCCCGCCAGCAAGCAACCCAACAAGAAATCAAGTGGCCAGTCAGCGCTTCCGTAGTAGAATTTTATTCTGATTATTATTTTGTTTTATATTTCAATATAAATACAAACTAATTGGGATGCGCCACGCTCTTGCGGGCCCGCAGTGCGAGGACGAAGCCTCCCGCGATGAGCGCCAGCAGCCCGAGCAGCCCCAGAAGCACGACGGGTGGGCGACGGGACGAGCCCGACAGGGGCTGCGCATGGGTCGACGCCACGCGCAGCGAGATCGATCGATCCGACATCGACGACCGCGGGGGCCCCAGCGCCTGAAAGACCCGCTGGATGGGGGACGGCTGCCCGTCTTGAGCTGAACCGACAGGCGGCGGCGCAGCCGCAGAGTCAGGGGGAGCCGAGCCTTGCCAGGTCGCAAGCAGACGCAGGTCGGGTCCGTCCTCGATGCGCAGCTCGACCTCGCCGACCGGAGGCATGGCCACACGGTCGTCATAGCGCACGATGCGCGACACCCCGCGCGGAAGCGAAAACGCCGTGCTCGTCGAGCGTTCCATGGCAATCGGCAGCGCAGCCACGGCGTCGCTGGCCTGGGCCGCGCTTCCCGAAAGCGCACACTGCGGCGCGTCCCAGATCAGGCGCTGCGGCTGATCGTCGATCCACAGGCTCAGGCCGTCTTGCAGCACCGCTCCCAAGCGGGTGCAAAGCTGCGCTTGCTCGTCGCGGTCCAGCATGCCGTCGTGGTTGCGGTCGGCCTGCGTCCGCAGCGCGAAAGCCGGCACTTCACCGACCATCAGCGTATAGAACAGCCGCAGCCCATGGGCCTGCGACAGGACCAGCTTGCCATAGCGGTTCACCGTCGACGGAGCGAACTGCTGATGCGCCCGTGCCGGCGAGGCCGCGGTCAGCAGACCAGCCACAAGAGCCCAGGCCGCCCATGGCAGTCGGCGACGCAGCAGCCGACGGGTGGAGCGTAGACGCGGGCTAGGGGCGCGGCGCGACATCGACGGTCCCACCGGCTGGCTTGGCCCGACGCAGCAAGCGCAGCGTCGCATCGCAGACGGCCTCTGGCTGCTCTAGGTTGGGCATGTGGCCGCAGGCGCGCAGGACGTCGATCTGCACATCGCTCAGCCGACGCAGCGCGGGCTCGACCTCGCGATAGGGAAGCAGCACGTCGTGTTCGCCCCACAAGATGGAAATCGGCAGGTTCAGCTCGGATAAGCGGTCCAGCACATCCGACACCAAGTCAGACAGCATCGGGCAGGCGTGCTGGGCAAAGCGATAGGGAAAGGCGGTCTCCCAGCGCCCCAGCACCTGCGACATGAAGCGATCGCTCTGCGGTGTGTCGTTGGCAAAGATCCGCCGCGCCAAAACCGGCCCGGCCGCCAAGAGCAGCGTCCCCACCACCTTCGGCTTCAGCACGACGCGACCGATCCGCTCATACAGCGACGGATAGCGAATAAACCCAGCGCTGTTGAGCAGCATCAGGCCCGAAAAATGGCGCGGCTCTTTCAGCGCGAGATCGAGCGCGACACGCCCCCCGAACGAGTGCCCCATCAAGACCGGGCGACGCAGGCCCAGCTTGTTGATCAGCCCCCAGACCGACTGCGCGATCTCGCGCAGACCATAGGGCCGGGTCGGCTGCACGCTGTGACCACAGCCCAGCATGTCGAGCCCGACGACCCGCGTGTGCTGTGCAAGCCGCGGCGCCACAAGCTCCCACTCGGTGTAGTTCATCCCCAAGGCATGCAGCAGCACGACATCGGGCAGGCCGCGCGACTCGCCGCCCAAAAAGTAGGCGATCGGCCCCAGCGGGGACACGTCCTCGGCAAAGCGCTCGGCGAAGGGAAACGTCTCAGAGCGCATGATCTCAAGCGGCGTCGTGCAAGAGGATCGGCCGGCGGCTCCCGAAGGTGGCCCGTCCTCTGTCTGGGCAGCATGCGACGGCTCGCTGGTACTAGGTCGACTCATCGCCGCGACTATATCAAGCTCCCTCCCGCGGCCAACATCCGTACAATGGGCAGTCGCTGCCTGCTGCACGATGAGTGCCCGTGATGCGCGCGGCCGATCGCGCCTGTGTCGATAGGTTCCCGATGTCTTTAGACTGTTTTGATCTACACGAGGACGAGTGGGGGATGATCGATCTCATCCCGGTGGAAAATCACGCGCATGCACAGTCGGTGGTCGACGAGGCCACGGCCCACGCAGACGCGCATCGCGCCCCCGATGGCCTTGGCTATACCGATGTCTATGTCGCGCCTGAGCCACTGGTTCCGCTCTCGCTGCGGGCCGTGTCTCTGTCGACGCTGGCCAGCTTGCTTGGAGCGCCCTGGCAGCGCATTCCGCGCGTCACTTCGGGGTATTCCAGCTATCGCGAAGATCTGCCCAACGCATACGCGTACAGCGACGGAAATCATGTGCTGTATGGCAGCCACCGCGAAGGCCTGGTGACCACGCTGCACCTGCATCCAGGCCCGCCGAATGAAGCGCTGATCGATCTGCTGCACGCACTGGGGCAAGGGCTGCGCCTGATCGTGCAGGATCTGTGGCGCGATCAGGTCGTGGACCTGCGCTCGCGGCAGGCCACCGCCGAGTACGTTCGCGGTCTCTAGCAAGCCCCTCACCGGCCTCGACTGCGCTACGCTCTACAGACCATGACTGCCTGCAGTCGCATGGATGAAGAGCTAGCGCGCCTTCTGCTCAGCAAAGAACGGCAAGGCACCTTGTTTTTTCTGCGCGTCCACCTGGTCGTGCTCGCCGTGCTCGCGCTCTTTGCGCCGCTGTCGAGCGGATCGCAGATGGCGCTGCGGCCCACGCTGCTCTTGCTCGGCATCGTGGCGGGTCTGCTCGTGTTCTTGCACTCGTGGGTATCGCGCTGCGGCAGTGTGCTCTTGGCGGGTGCGATCGTCATCCTCTGCGACGCAGCCGCGGTGACCGCCCTGCCCTTCGTGTGGCTGCAAGCTGCGGGTGGCGTCGCTGTCATCCCCGCTAGCTACATGATCAAAGCCGTGACTGGGGGCCTCGCGCTCTTCCTCTTGGTGCTGGCCGCGCTGCCGGTCCGCCCCGAGCTACCGCTTTTGGCCGGCTTCTCGGTCTTTGTGTCGCAAGCGTTTCTGCTACGACTGGCTCTCGCCGATCCGCGATCGAAGTTTGGCACCAGCTATGAACACGCGCTGATGGGACCCGAGGTCAACTGGCTGGGGCTGATCACGGAAGGCATCTACATGGCGATGGCCGCGGTTCTGCTGTCGCTGCTGACGCATCGCATGCGGCAAGCGCTGATCGAAGGCGTGCGTCTGGAAAAAGCGTCGGGACAGCTGGCCCGCTATTTTTCGCCTGAGATCGCCGCCAAGATTCAGACCGAAAGCAGCGACTTTCTGAAGCCGGGGGGCAAGCTGCAGCAGGCCGCCGTCCTGTTCGCCGATATTCGCGACTTCACCACCCTGTCCGAGGGCCTTCCGCCCGACGAGCTTTTGGCGTTTCTGACCGACTATCAAGAGCGCATGGTGCGCGCCATCTTTGCCCACGGCGGGACGCTGGATAAGTTCATCGGCGACGGCATCATGGCGACATTCGGCACGCCAGAGCAGCGCCCCGATGACGCCGAGCGCGCGGTCCGGGCCGGGCTGGCCATGAAGCGCGAGCTTGCGACGCTCAACCGACAGCGAACCGAACAGGGTCTGCCCGCCATCCGGCAGGGCATCGGCATTCACTTTGGTCAGCTAGTCGTCGGCAACATCGGCAGCGCCGACCGCCTGGAATACACGGTGATCGGCGACGCCGTGAACACCGCCAGCCGCATCGAGAGCGCCTGCAAAGAGCTGGGAGCCGACTTTCTGATCTCAGACGCAGTGTGCGTTCGCTTGCCAGCGACGTTCCGCCAGAGCCTGCGCAGCCAGCCAGCCGGCGACGTTCAGCTCAAAGGAAAGAGCGACCGCCTGCACATTCATCGCATCGACACTGGGGATGATCCTGAGGGGCGGCCACAGGCATCGGGGAACTCCTAGGGGACACCGCAAGAGCCCCGGCCGGCTGCGGCTCGTCGACCGAGGTGGGTCCGCATAGATTGCCAGCCGGATGAGTGCGAGCGAAACCTCTGCGGCCTGTCGCTGCGCTCGCGTGCTGTTGCCCCGTTCACGGCGCGGTGTGTCGTCGGAGGAGGCGTGCTCAAGCCGGACGAAGCGCTGGCCAGCGATGACCACGCAGCCTCGCAGAAGTTGCGCAGTTCGCCTGTACGCCTTGGGGTTTCTTTTGGAACGTAGCTTGCTGTGCAAGCGGCGCATACGGTGCGCACGCTCGCGCGCCTGCGTGGAGGACCCCCATGAGAGCCATCATCCGCGGTGTCAGCGATGTTCGGACCGACGTGCAGACTGCTGCCGAAGTTGCAGCAGCCCGAGACAGTGGCGCCACCCTAGCCGCTCCGTTATCCAGCGGGACACTCATCGACGCCGAGGAAGATCAGCTCAAGCGGCTTGAGGCTCGCGGCCTGCGCGTCAAGCGACTGTCCGAGGCCCATCGACTGCGCATCGGCCGCGTCACCATCGACATCGCAAGGGGGCGTCCTGATCGGCCGCCGCGCCTGACTGTTCCCGCGACCCTGGCTGCGACGTGGCCACTGCACCTTTTGCACCTGGTGGCGCCGCTTGAGCCCGGCTGGGTCGAGCGCTTGCACCGAGTTGGCCTCGACGTAATCGAGGTCCTATCGGGGCAAGGCATCGTCGTCCGCGGCAGTCCCGATGCAGCGCAGCGCGCACGGGCGCTGGAGTTCGTCGACTATAGCGGCCCACTCGAACCCGAATGGAAGATTGCCCCGAACCTGCACGACTTACCGACGCTGAACGATGCGATCTGGATCCTCGTCGACGGGCTGGCTGATATCGGGCCGACTCGCGAGTTTGTCGAGCAGCACGGCGGTCGAGTCGAGCTGATCGAAGCAGCCCGAGACACAGGTGGACGCCATACCGCGATGCGCTGCCGTGTCGCGGCATCCGTTGTTTCTGATCTGGCACAGCGCCCCGAGGTGCAGTGGCTGGAACGCGCGCCGCGCGCAGAACCCACGGGTGAACGTGAAACCCAGATCGTCGCCGAGAACTTGGACGCCACCGATACGCAGCCCGTCCCTGGCTACCAGGCTTGGCTTACCGGACTTGGCGTAAACGGGACAGGCGTCACGGTGTCGATCTGCGATACCGGTGTCGATCGCAATGCGAACAACAACACGGCCGGCCACGCGGACCTTGCGGGTCGGCAGGTGGCGTTTGTGGACTACACCAATGGCGGGGATACCAACGATAGCGATGGCCACGGCACCCACGTCGCGGGAATTGCCGTCGGCAGTGCTGCGACGGGAACGACAGAGGTTGCAGCCCCCAATAGCTTTCTGTGGGGCCAGGGCGTGGCTCCGGCGGCGCAGTTTGTGACGCAAAACTATCTGGGCGCAGGCAACACCAACCCGGCGACAACCACGCTCGGCCGCGACGCGGTGACAAACGGCGCCACCGTCATGAACAACTCGTGGACAGGGACCGGCTCGGCGGGATCGGGCTACACGACGGGGTGCGCTCAGTGGGATCGTCTGGTGCGCGATGCCGACGGAAATGCCGCAGGCTTGCAGCCTCTGACGTCGGTCTTTGCCGCCGCCAACTTCGGCGGATTTCCGAACAGCCTGGGTTCGCCGCAGGAAGCAAAGAACCCGATCATCGTGGGCAACTCGCTCACATTTCGCGTCGGTACTGGCTTCCCGACAGACAACATCGAGGGCATCGCTGGCAGTTCCAGTCGCGGCCCAGCGGGCGACAACCGCTTGGGGCCTACGGTCGTCGCTCCGGGCACTGACGTGTCTTCGGCGTGGTCCCGCTTTGGCAACACCGGCAAGTACGCGCCGATAGCCGGCACCGGAACCGCACAGCCCGACGGAACGCGCAGCAACGCGTATCTGTCGATCTCTGGGACATCGATGGCCGCGCCGCACGTGACCGGTGCCTGCGCAGTCATCACCGAGTGGTGGCGCAACCGGACCGGAGGCAAGACGCCCAGCCCCGCGCTGCTCAAGGCGCTCTTGGTCAACTCTGCCGAGGACATGGCCGGCGGCCCGGTGTGGCGCGACACCAACCGAACGAACGCGCAGGCCGCGCAGTGGACGCTGGTCAACAACAACATCTGGCAGCGCACGCTGAATCCATTTACGCCCACTGCCGTGATGCGCGCGGCCAACGCGCTGGCTCAGGTTGCAAACGTCACAGGCGCTGGGCAGTGGTCGTGGAACGCCAATACGTCGACGCTGACCGTTGGCCTCAACGCGGGCGACAATCCCAGTCTGGGCAACCCCGTGATCCGCTTTCAAGACGCCGCAGCGCTGGCCAACATCCCCAACAACGATCAGGGCTGGGGCCGCATCAGCCTGGAAAATTTGTTCTTCCAAGCGCCCACATCAGACCGCGGACCGCGCCTGTACATCGACCAGACACACGCCTTTACCGCCGCCGCGCAGCAGCATCGCTGGACGGTGGCAGCCGCGGATCCGAATCGACCCCTGCGCGTGACGCTGACGTGGACCGACCCACCAGCCGCCGCTGGTGCCAATCCCGCCCTGGTGAACGACTTGGATCTTGAAGTGCAGCGGATCGGCACGGCGACCACGTACCACGGCAACCACTTCAACAACGGCTTCTCGACGGCGGGCGGCACGGCAGACAGCCTGAACAACGTCGAGTGCGTCTTTATCCAAAACCCGGTGGGCAGCTATGAGATCCGCGTGGTGGCCGCTGCCCTGACGACCGACGCGCGACCACCGTATGGCGTGGCGACGCCATGGCAGGACTTCGCGCTGGTCATCGAAAACGCCGTTTTCGTCGCGGCTGCGCCCGTAAGCGTGGTCACGGCGCTCGATCGTTCGGGCAGCATGGTGAGCAGCGGCTATGTCGATGTCACACGGCTGGCGGCGCGCCAGTTCGTCGATCTCATGCAAGTGAACGACAAGCTGGGCGTGGTCAGCTTCGGAGACAGCGGCAACGTCCACGTTTCAGACGGCAGCAACGTCCAGGAAATCGGTGGCATCGCCGAGCAAGCCACAGCCCGCGCCGCCATCGACGGCATCGGCTTTGGCGGCTGCACCTACATGGGCGACGGCATTGCCAAGGCTGGCGGCTTGCTTGCAAACGCCACGGGACGCCGCGCCATCGTGCTGCTCTCCGATGGCTACGACAACAAGGGATGTCAGCCGAACAACCCAGCGCGACTATCGGCGGTGCAAGCGGCAGATGCCTTGCCCAGCGACATTGGCATCTACGCCTGTGCCATGGGCCCGCTCTCGGATCAGGCGCTGCTGCAGTCGCTTTCCTCGTCGACGGACGGCCGCTACTACTACATGCCCACCATCGACGACCTGCTGGAGATCTACAACTACATTCGCGGCAACGTGTCCGGCGATTCCGTATCGGCGAACGAGTCCGCCTCTGCCTCTTCAAGCCGAGTCGGCGCCTGGGTCGATCCGTGGAGCAGTCAAGCAACCTTCGTCGTTTCCTTTGCGGCCCCTGGCCTTGTCCCCGTGCAGCGAACACCGACGAAGCCAAACGAGATCTCTGTGCGCCTGCGGGATCCGCGCGGTCGCTTGCTGCCTGCCAATGCAAGCTGGGTTCGGCGCATCGTGGGCGATGGCTATGTGATGCTTCGCGTCGACGAGCCGCTCGCCGGTCTTTGGTACATGGAAGTCGAGACCCGAAGAGAGCCGCACACGCGATATCAAGCGGCCTGCTTTCTGCGGTCCTCACTGCGCCTGAGAACCCACGTCGGACCGGCCAGCGTGATACGGGCGGGTACACCCCTGCTCGTGCAAGCGGCGCTCAGTGTCGGTAAGGATATTCTTTCAAACGCACAAGTGAAGATCCGAGTCACCCGTCCGCGGATCTCGCTTGCTGAGATCCAGCGCAAACATGGGGATGCCCTGCACGCCATTCGGCTGGAGCAAATCGCCGACGCTCTGCCCGATGCGGTGCGCCGCATCGACGCTCTGCGCAGCAACATGCTGGCCGCGGGTCAGGGCGAGATCCTGACAGCCGCGACGGAAGCCCGCAGCCTGTCTTTCGTGCGTGGCACACAAGCCGCACGGGTCCTCGATCCGCGCGGCACCTATCGCGCGCAGGTACCGACCGCCACAGTCGGCAGCTACAACGTGCTGGTCGATGTGAGCGGCGTCGATGCTCAGTCCGGCGGGCGTTACCGTCGCAAAGATCTCATCAGCCTGCGCGTCGAGTAGATCAGCCCAGGGGAGCCGCAGCCACCGCGCCGGGGCCTTTGGCAGCGCATCGCCGAGCCGATCACAAAAGCCCCAGAGGGCGCGGGGCCGCGATCGCCGTGTGCGCATTTGTGCAAGACCACGCCGGGCGAGCGAACGAACGTAGAGCCTATGACACTCACCCGGCTCAGAAGACTCCTTCAGCTCTCTGCCATGGTGCTGTTCTGCACGTCGATTACCGCGGCACAGACGACCGATCCAGCGCTTGATTCGTATTACCGCAGAGCCTGCGGCGGAGGCGTTTCTGCGACGCTGTCGACGGCCCATGCCGCAGCGGGATCGCCGGGATCAGCCAGCCAGCCCGCGACCGAGACGGCAACGCCGCGCGCCCGCGAGCTGGTGTCGGCCATGCTGCAAGCACACGGCGGAATGGAGGCCTGGCGCAGTACACACGCTCTTCAGTTCACGCATGTGCTGATGTTCGGCGAGGTGCTGCATACCGAGTGGTTCATCAGTCACGAAACGACCGAGATTCGCACCAAGCGCAGCTATCAAGACTGGCCGCTGTTCAAGGGTCGCTTGGCGTATGACGGCACGGCCACATGGACGCACAACTGGCAGATCGAAAATCCACCCGGCGTGAACGTGAACTCGGCGTACACGATCCTCGCGCTGCCCTGGCTCACGCAGGAAGCAGGCGTTCTGCTCACGGATCTGGGCCGCCGCACACTGCCCGCTGATCCGTTGGCCTATGACGTGGTGCGCATGACCTATGCCACGGGAACCGCCGAGCAGCGACGCAAGTACTACGACCTGTACATCCATCCCCAGACCCATGTGCTGCGCGCCGTCGCGTACAACATCACGTACGGCGCGTTTCTCGACCTGATCGGACTGCCCAAGGATCAGCAGTCGTTGGGGCCCTTTCTGCACGTCTTCTATGAGCACACGCGCGAAGGCGGGCTGTTGTTCCCCAGCAAGTACGACACGTTTGACCCGACGCAGCACAACGCGGGACGGCACGTCGTGATCGGCTACGCTCTGTCTGGGTCCTTTGATGCGTCGCGCTTGCGACCGCCCAAGGACGCCGTCTTCGATCGCAGCAGTCCCGAGCGAACCGCAAAATAGGATCTTCAAGGAACGGCGCATGGCGTATCGCGAGTATCTGCCCCACCCGGCTCTGTCGCACGCAGTGCGCTGCTTTTGGGTCTTCGAACACGACTATGCCGGACCCCGCCTTGAACGCATGCTGCCCGACGGCCACATCGACTGGGTGCTGCACTACGGCGCGCGGCCGACGATCCGCGTCGACGGCACGGAAGTCAGCAAGCGATCCGCGTTCATGGGGGGGCACCTGCTGCGCGGCGTCCAGCTCTGCTTTTCTGGTTCGCTGCGCTCGTTCGGTATCAAGTTCTATCCGTGGGCAGCGCCGCTTATCTATCCCATGCCAGCCGCTGATCTAAATCATCGCCGCGAGCCGGTGGCGGACATCCTGCGCGTGCGCTCGCCGGGACTTGAAGACTGGCTGATCAACGAGCTATCCGAGGGACGTTTCCGCGCGGTGATCCGTCGTCTTGAGCCCCTGATCGCCGCCTGGCTGTCGCCGCCCGATGCCCGCGATCGATTGCTGCACGGCGTCTGCTCGATGGCGATGGCCGCTGCGGGACAGCTTCGGGTCGCCGAGATCGAGCGTCGATCTGGCTATTCCCGGCGCTACATCGAGCGCGTCTTTTCCGAAAAGCGCGGCATGAGCCTGAAGTACTTCCTGCGCTTGCTGCGCCTGCGACCGCTGGCGCAGCAGCTTGTGCAAGCGACGCGCGGACACCTGGCCGACTTCGCGCTGTCCGCGGGCTACAGCGACCAAGCTCACTTCTGCCGCGACTTCGCGGCCATCGTCGGCGTAAGCCCCACCCGCTATCAAGCAGAACAAAATGTCTATGTGAATCACGATTCCTTATGGACCCAAGATTCCATACCGGAGGCATGATTCTCGATTATTTATCCCCGTTTTTATCCCCGTTTTTATCCCCGTTTTTATCCCCGTTTTTATCCCCGTTTCTGAAGGGCGCATCGCGGCGCGCTTGCGGCAGGGCCGACCCGTGTCGCTGGATGGGTTTGTGGGCGCGTTGGGTCACGACATCGGGCCGCGCCCGCGACAGCAAACCTGTTGAACCCAGCCGGGAACTTAGGGCACGCTTGTCCATACGATGGCCATAGATGTGATGGTGCCGCGTGCTGAGCGCGTCAAGGTGAACCAAGAGTTCCGGGACATGGATGCGCACATGACCGAGTACGTCACCGATATCTCGCGCACTGGAGCGTTCATCCGCTCAAAAGATCCGCTGCCCGTCGGGACGCGCGTGAACCTGCGCTTCGCCATCCTGCTCGACGAGATCGAGCTGATCGAGGGAGTCGGCGAGGTGGTGCGCATCTCGGGCGAGCAGGATCCAGGGGGCCAGGGCATGGGCGTCTTGTTCCGCCGCCTCAGCGAGTCCTCGATCCGCCTGCTCGACCGCATCTGTGGCCCTGCCCCGGCGCCGTAGCCGCGCGTCCTTGTGCGCAAAATTCGGTGCCGGGCGCAGGCCGGTGTAGAACCGAGCGATGCGCCCTCCTGTCTGCCGCCGCTTTCTGCCATCCATCGCAAGCGTCTTCCGTCGTAGCGCAGCCTCTGCCTTGCCGCTGGATCGGCCGGCCCCGTCGGCGTCCGTTTTCGGTCGACCCGCCCCGGTGTTCGGGTCGTGTCTGCTGCTGCTGCCGCTTTTGTCCGCCTGCCGGGAAGATCCGCCGCCGGCAGCCGCGGCCCGCGATGCGGCCCAGCGCAAAGAAGCGGCGACGGACAAGCCACAGGTGCCGGTCGCTGATCTGATGGCGCTCAAGCAAGAGCTCCTGCATCGCCATCCCCCGCAGGAACAGGCGCAGCCAGCCGTGGCCGAGCGCATCGAGCGGGGTCTGCGACAGGTTGCCGCCCTGTGGCGCAGCACACCGCCTGGCCCCGACGCAGGCGAGCGCACAGCCGGGACCGACAGCGACGGCGATCTGTCCACGTTCGTTCGCGAACACTACATCGTCGACGAAGCGCAGCGTCGCGCCACGCTCGCCCGTTTCGAGACTGCGCTGGAACAGCTTGACGGTCACCTCAACGAGATCTCGCGCGAGTGGCGCCGCCCCAGCGATACCGAGAGCGGCCCGAGCCTGCCGATGGACAGCCTGCTCAGCAGCTATGACCCGTGGGCCCACTTCGTCGACGACATGTTCCGCAACAAGCTGGCGTTCGTCGCGCTGCTCAATGTTCCTTTGACCACGCTACCCGAGAGGCTACGCGACGGCGGCACGTACAGTCGAAAGGCCTGGGCCGAGGTGCGTCTTGGCCTGCGCTTCGCCCGTCGCGTGCCCGCCCCGGTGCAGCAGCGCATCGCCGAGACCCAGAATGCTGGCGAGCGCTATATCGCGAGCTACAACATCTGGCGTCACCACGTCCTCGACGAACGGGGCGAGCGCATCTTTCCCAAAGGCGGCGCCCTGATCGCGCACTGGAACCTGCGCGACCAGATCCGCGGTGACTATGGCGAAGGCCCCGTGGGGCTACGTCGCCAGCGAGCCATCAGCAAGGTGCTCGAACGCATCGTCGAGCAGTCGATTCCGCAGGCCGTCATCAACAATCCCCGCGTGGACTGGAACCCGTTTAGCAACGCCGTGACCGCGTCTCCAGCGAGTGAGATCGAGGACAACGCGCCTCCGCCGGCACGCTCGCTGGGCACGCCCGATGCGCTTGCCGCGCGTGAGCCAGACACCCGCTATGCCCTGTGGCTGGATACCTTCCGCGCCCAGCTGGCGGCCGACCCGTATTCTCCGACGGCACCGACCTTGATTGCGCGCAGCTTCGAGCTGGGACGCGAGATCCCGGAAGAGCGCACGGTGGCCCTGCTCAAGCAGGTCTGCGGCTCGCCGCTTGCGGCCCGCGTCACGGCGCTGATTGGCAAGCGCCTGGGTCACCCGCTTTCGGCTCACGATCTTTGGTACAACGGCTTCAAGCCGCAGCAGCGCTATGCCGAGGCGTTTCTGGATCGCTTCCTCGCCGAGCGCTATCCGACGGCGGCAGCCTTTGAAGCGGATCTGCCGCGCTTGCTTTCGCAGCTGGGTTTTCGCCCCGACAAGGCGCGCTTTTTGGCCGAGCACATCCGCGTCGATGCGTCGCGCGGAGCAGGCCATGCCTTGCAGGCCATGCGGCGCGGCGACTTTCCTCGCCTGCGGACGCGCATCGAAAAGACGGGCATGAACTACAAGGGCTACAACATCGCGATTCACGAGCTTGGCCACAACGTCGAGCAGGTCTTTTCGCTGTACGGCGTCGATCACACGCTGCTCGCTGGGGTTCCGAACAACGCGTTTACCGAGGCCCTGGCCTTCGTGTTTCAGCTTCGCGACCTCGATCTGCTGCCGCTTCCCGATCTGTCGAGCGTCGGCTCGCAGGGGACGCGTTCGAAGAACCCGCGCGAGGACTGGGCCCTGCGCGTCCTCGGCGACTTCTATGCCACCTGGGAGATCGCGGGCGCGTCCCTGGTCGACCTTGCCGCCTGGCACTTTCTGTACGAACACCCGAACGCCACAGCGGCCGAGCTTCGTCAGGCGGTTGTCAGCCAAAGCCGCGAGCTATGGAACCAGTTCTATGCCGGACCGCTGGGACAGCGCGATGCCCTGCTTCTGGGCGTGTACTCGCACATGATTCAGAACACGCTGTATCTGCCGGACTATCCGCTGGGCCACCTGATCGCGTTCCAGATCGAAGAACACCTGCGCAAGCAGCCGAAAACGACACGGCTCGGCGACGAGTTCGAGCGCATGGCCACGCACGGCCAAGTGACCCCGGATGAGTGGCTGATTCACGCCACGGGATCCGCGCTCAGCGCCGACGCCTTGCTGCACGCCACGCAAGAAGCCCTCGTTGTGCTGGGCGGCTAAGCCGCAGCCTCGGTCGGGGCTTTATCGTTAAATCAATAAATCAACAAAGTGAAGTTTGTTTTATATATTTTAGATTTTATTTATTTACATAACAGGCACATGTAGGAAGTGCGGCACGGTAAAGAACACCAGGGACAGGATCGCGATCAGCAGCAGACCCACGATGCCGTGCAGCGCTGCCGCCTGCCCACGGGCTAGCTCGACGGTCTCGCCTTGGCCTTGCCAGCGACGCTGCAAGCGGTACAGCAGGCCATGGACGACGGCCACGGCGATAAGCGCCGTCAGCTTGTGATGCATCCAGCGCGTCGTGGCAAAGGCTCCGCTGGGCCACAGGCTCAGCTGATACAGGCCGCTGCCCAGGGACAGCAAAAGGCCCAAGACCGCGAGGATGTTCAAGCGCCCGGCCAGCTCAGCCAGCACCGGCCGCCCTGGGCCCGGACGCTTGGCCATCAGTACCAGCGCGCGTGACATGGCCATAAGGCCACCCATCCATAAGACCACTCCGACGAGGTGCAGGACCAAAGACAGACCGACGCTCATGGGCTGGCATCATCGGTGGGTCGCCCTCGCCTGTCAATCGCGGCGACGCGGCGCATGGCTTGCCCAGCCGACGCAAAAAGATCGCGCGACCGCGTCAACCCGGCGCCGGGTGCGGACGATAACTCTGCACCAGGGGGACTCGATGCCTGAGCACGCGCAGCCCGATGTAAAGACCAAGCTCGACGCGCAGCAGCCATTTGCCGAGAAACCCAAGCCCGCCAAGCCGAACGTGCCGCCTGAGCTGCTCTTGCCCTATCCCGTGTTCGAGACGCCATACGTCCTTTCGGTGCCCAAAGAGGGCCTCGTGCCGATGATGGATCCGCTGACCCAGGCCATGCCGATGAAGCACTGGGCCGACCAGGGACTGCTGCCGCCGCCGATGTACGAGCGGGGCACGCGCGAGCAGCGGATCTCGGCGTATGAGCTGACGCTGGATGCGTCGAACATGTACGCCGGCATGCTAAAGGGCGACGAGAAGACGCAGTACCTCAAAGAGCGGCTGCATGCCCTCGACACGTTCAATGACTCGCTGGCCAAGACCGACCCGCAAGCCGACGGCAAGCGCGTGCCGAACCAGCTCATCGACAATGCGCGGCCCTTGATCGAGACCCTAGAGCGTCAACCAGCGCCCGAAAATGCGCCGGTCACAGGTGCCCGCAATCCCGAGGGCGCTGCCGCTGACAACGGTCGCGACTGGAACAGCGAGCTGGGGATTCCGCAGTACCGCACGCAGTCGGACAACCTGATCCCTCCCGAGGCGTCGTGCAACATGACCAGCTTGGCGATGGCCCTGGAACGCATGGGCTATGGCCGCGACGACGCGATGGGCGCCATCGATCGCAACCTGCGCGAGCGCTATTTGGGCGAGCTACAGGCGCAGGCCAAGCGCAATAAGAGCGACCCCAGCACGCTGCCGAAGACCGCCCAAGACGTCGCGCTTCCCGACGGATATTTCGAGGGACGGGTCAAGGATTACCTCAAGAGCATCGACGACGGAGCGAGCAAGCCGTACCAAGGCGTGCGCGGCAAAGACACCAACGAGCGAGCCTGGGACGCCATCGCCGACCAATACAAAGACAAGGCGCAGTTCGAAGACACCCTCGACTTCTTGCGTTACTTGACCAAGGCGGGCTCGCGCACGGACCTGGACACGGTGACGCCCAAGCTGCTGCAAGCCATCGAGCCCGACGCAGAAAAGCGCCCGACCTATCGCAGCATCACGCCGGGTCGCGGCGGCTGGACATCGGCGCGTGGCGAGCTCGACGAGGTTCTGTCGGAAGGCGGCGCCGCGATGCTCAGCTTCCATCACAAAGGCGGGGGCAACACGGCGGCCTCGCATATCGTGTCCGTGCAGCAGATGACCAAGGATGGCCTCGTCATCGACGATCCATACGGCCGCGTCCGCGACTCGTATCGCTTGGGCGAGGTCGGTGATGCCTATGGCGAAAAAGGTCAAGCGGGCCGCTCGGCGACGCGCAAGAACTTGGTCGACCCCAGCGTCCGTCGTGACCTGCCTGGCACCATCGACAGCGACTGGACCGCGACCGCTGGACAAAACCTGCGCACCGACGAGTCGCGTGGCTCTTCGTCGACCGTCTCAGACGCCACCATGTCGCGGGCGTGGCGCTCGCTGCGCTTCTTGGAGCCCGCCAAGCCGCACAAGCCGCAAGACAACGCCAACACGCCTGCGGCCAACGCCCAACAATAGCTCGTAGATCCGCGTCTGTGCTCGCGCGTCCGTCGTGGCCGACGGAATCTGCTAAGGTTCGCGTCGCATGTCTTCCAGCAACTCCTCTTCGACGGAATCGGGAGCAAAGGCAAGCTCACCCGTGCCACCTTCGGGTGAACCGATGACGCTTGCCGCGCTGCTTCGTCGCGAGCCCTTTGAGCTGATCATGAGCTCAGGCTTCTTTGGCTTTTATGCCCACGCAGGTGTCATCGCCGCCCTCGAAGAAGCTGGGCTGGTCCCGGCACTTCTGGGCGGTTCGAGCGCAGGCGCCTTGGTCACCGGGCTTTGGGCGGCCGGCTTGCCCGCAGCGCGCATCCGCGACCGCTTGCTGACGCTTCGTCGGCACGACTTTTGGGATCTCGATCCGACGCTGGGACTTGGCCGCCTAGTGGGCGGACGCGCTGCGGGCCTGGGCCTTTTGCGCGGCGAAGCCTTTTCCCGCCTGCTCGACGACTCTCTGTCCGAGGTCGGGACGCGCTGCCTGGGCGACTGCCGCGTCCCCCTGCGCGTGGTCGCCTTTGACATCGATCGCCGAGCGACCTGCGTCCTTTCGGAAGCCGGCCTGCCCTTGTCGCTGGCGCTGCGCGCATCCTGCAGTTTCCCCGGCCTGTTTCAGCCCACGCGCATCGCAGCCCAGCGTTTTCTCGACGGAGGCATCGGCGATCGCGCCGGCATCCAAGCGGCCAGTCCGGGGGCTCGCGTGTTGTTTCATCACCTCGTGCCGCGCTCGCCCTGGCGCAGGATCCATGCAGCCCAAAACGACCCGCCAGACTGGCCCGATCTGGTGCTTCTGTCCGAGCCAGCCTTGCCCCGCATGGGCCCCTTCCGCATGCAGCTTGGACAGACGGCGTACGAGCTTGCGTATCAGATGACGCGCCGAGCCCTTGCGGCCCCGGCCCCGCGCTCGCAGCACAGCAAGACCTAAGGTCCAGCCGGCCTTCCCTCGCGAGGAGCTTGGCTCCATCCTCGCCCGATCCTTCCCCTATCCTTCTCGGTGGCACCTCAGGGACTCGAACCCCGAACCGTACGCGTATGAAGCGTCTGCTCTGACCAGTTGAGCTAAGGTGCCGTGACGCGAGCCGCATAGGTATCAAGGACGCGGGGAACCTGTCAACGAAAAACTCCGGCGCATGGCCGTGCCCTGGCCTCGTGCCGCAGGGATTTGTTGATGCCAAGAAGACGGCGGTGGCACCATAGCCGACATGAGCGCAGTGAAGACTACTTCCCAACATCGCGTCGTCGTTATCGGGTCGGGATTTGGAGGACTTGCGGCGGCCATTCGACTGCAAGCGCGTGGCTATCAAGTCACCGTTGTCGATCAGCGCGACCAGCCGGGCGGGCGAGCCTATGTCTACCGCGACAAGGGCTTCGTCTTTGATGCGGGCCCCACGGTCATCACCGCGCCCTTCCTGTTCGACGAGCTCTTTGAGCTCTGCGGTCGGCGACGACAGGACTACCTGAAGTTCGTGCCCGTCGATCCGTTCTATCGCGTCCGATTCCATGACGGGCGCGTGTTCGATTACAACGGCGACCCGGATCGCATGGCGGAAGAAGTCCGCAAGATCAGCCCAGGCGACGTCGACGGCTATCATCGCTTCGTCGTGGAAGCAGAGCGCATCTTCAAAGTGGGCTTTGAAGACCTGGCCGACGTGCCGTTCAGCCGAATGGGCGACATGCTGCGCATCGTGCCCGCCATGATGAAGCTGCGCTCGTACTTGACGGTGCATCAGCTTGTGTCGCGCTTCGTCAAGCACCCCGATCTGCAGACCGTCCTCAGCTTCCACCCGCTTCTCGTCGGTGGCAACCCGTTTCAGACCACGTCGATCTATGCGCTGATCCTGTACCTTGAGCGCAAGTGGGGCGTCTGGTTCGCCATGGGCGGGACCGGCACGATCATCAAGGCCCTGGTCGACCTGTTTACGTCGCAAGGCGGTGTGCTCCGCCAGTCCGAGACCGTCGAAGAGATCCTCGTCTCCCCCGGTATCGAGCGAGCGCGCGTCCGCGGCGTGCGACTCAAAGGCGGAGCCGAGATCCCTGCCGATCGGGTCGTCAGCAACGCCGATGTCGGCTTCACCTATCGCCATCTTCTGCCCGAGCACGCGCGCATCAAATACACAAACCGCAAAGTCGAGAGCATGCGCTATTCGATGGGCTTGTTCGTCGCCTACTTCGGGGTAGCGGCCAAGTACCCCGACTGCGTCCACCACACGATCCTCTTGGGCCCTCGCTATCAGGGGCTGCTCGACGACATCTTTGCCGAAAAGCGCCTGGCTTCGGACTTCTCGTTGTATCTGCATCGGCCGACGGCTACTGACCCCAGCCTGGCCCCCGAAGGCAGCGACGGTTTCTATGTGCTGTCTCCCGTGCCGCATCTGGGCAGCGATACGCCCGTCGACTGGGAGCGCGAAGGCGAGCGCTATCGCGACAAGATCTACGAGTACATCGATCGCGCGATGCTGCCAGGCTTCCGCGATGCTCTGGTCACGACGCGTCACATCACGCCGCGCACCTTTGAAAGCGAGCTCTCGTCGCTGTACGGCTCTGGCTTCTCGGTCGAGCCGATCCTGCGCCAGTCGGCGTACTTCCGGCCGCACAACCGTTCTGAGGACGTCGATGGCCTGTTCTTCGTCGGAGGCGGAACCCATCCGGGGGCTGGCGTGCCCGGTGTCCTTTCGACTGCCAAGGTCGTGGACCGCTTGATTCCGCGCATCGCAGGTGCCGCCCAGGGCTCAGCCATTGCCGGCACGCACGCGCAGCTTGCCTAGACGCCTGCCCCCTGGGCATGCTGCAGCGCGCATGCAGCTGTCCCCGCCCCCCCAACTTCGCTGGCTCGTCGTCGCTCTGCTCGCGCTGGCGCTGCCGCTTCGCGCCTCGGCTGCACCGTCGACCACCAAGCCCGTTTCTGCGGACTCAAGCCCCGCAGCGCAAGCGTCCACGCGAGCACCGACTGCCCCCGCCGCCGACCCGCCGTCCGCCACGCCTGTGCTCGTCGACGTGTACACGATGGGCCCAGGGGATTATTTCTTTAGCCTGTTTGGGCATGCCGCCATCTGCATCACCGACGCGCAGAGCCCGGCAGGCCGCTGCTACAACTGGGGAACGGCTGACTTCTCGGACCCACTGGGCCTGGCATGGCAGGTCGCGCGAGGACGAGCCCAGTTTTGGGTCGGCACCGTGGATCTGCCGCGCCTGCTTAGCAACTACATGGCCGAGGACCGCAGTCTGTATCGCCAGAGGCTGTCCCTGTCCGCCGCAGCGACGGAACGCCTCGTCGCGCTCTTGCATCGCGTCGATGAGCGCTCGAAGAGTCTGTACACCTATCACAACCTTCGCGACAACTGCACGACCCGTGTCCGCGATATCTTGAACGAGGCCAGCGACGGCACGCTCACGTCCGATGCAGCGGTGCAGCACCGCGATCAGCCCTCGTTCCGCGCGATCTCATACGAAGGCTTTGCCGGCAGCGCCCACCTGATTGCCGGATCGCTGCTGCTGTTCGGACGCGCCATCGACCGACCGATCAGCCGCTTTGAAGGCATGTTCCTGCCGCGCATCTTGCGCGAAGAAATCAACCGACAGCTTCACGTCGCGCCAGAGCCGATCTTCACGCGCAAGGGCCCGGTGCCAAGCGGACCGGCCCGCGACGGAGTCCTCTTGCTCATCGGCGCCGGCCTCTTCATTGCGCTGTGCGTCCTGTTGTTGGCGCGTGGGCAAAGAACGTGGCAGGCGCAGTTTCTTGCGGGCACACCGCTTGGCCTCATCGGCAGCCTGCTTTTGGTGCTGCGGCTCGCCTCGCCGCTGGCTGAACTTCGTTACAATGAAGTCCTTCTTCTATGCTGGCCGAGCGATCTGTTCCTGCCCCTGCTGCCTGCGCAGTACCTGCGGACGTATCTGAACCTGCGCCTTGCCGCCCTCTGCCTGGTCGCCATCGCGGTCGCGCTGGGCGTGCTGCGGCAGCCCCTTTGGGGTCCGCTGCTGTTTGCGGCAGCACCGCTGCTTGCGGCGTGGATCGCCGCGCGCAGGTGGCGGCATGACGGTGCGCCGGCATAGGTCGACGCGGTGGCGACGAGCCGTCCTGCCCGCTGTGCCGCTGGTCCTGGGCGCTCTCTCGCTGCGTGCGGATGCCCCCTTCGTCTCGGACGCGCGCATCCAGCCAGCCGGATCCCCTGGCGTGGCCGCGCTGCTCGCAGGCGAAGATCTGCCCTCCCTTTCGCCTCTCGTAAAATCACAGGTCAAAAATCAGGGTTTCTTCGCAGGAGAGGCTCTAGGCACGTCGGACTGCGCGGGCTGCCATTCTGAGATTGCCGCCCAGTGGTCGCAGTCTGCGCACCGCTTCTCTTCGTTTAACAACCCGTACTATGCCGCCTCGGTCGACCTTCTGCGAACGCAGCGGCCCCTTACGGCCGGCCGTTTCTGCGCCGGCTGCCACGATCCCCTGCTCTTGGTCGATGACCGCATCGCCGATCGCGACCTTGGACGCGACCAGCCCGAGGCGCAAGCCGGCCTGCCCTGCTTGGTCTGTCACTCGATGCAAGAGACGCAGCAGACGCATGGCGGCCCGCGATCGCGCCTGGGAAACGGAGCCTACGACGTCGTAGCGACGAGCGTCCCGCCTCCCCGTGGGGATACCGGTCCTGCGGCGCAGCCCTCAGATCACACGCGTCGACTGCGCCCGCCGCACATGGCGCAGCCAGCGTTCTGCGCGGCCTGTCATAAGGTGGGCCTGGCTCCCGAGATCACGCATGCTGGCTGGCTTCGTGGCCAGGATGACTATGGAGCGTGGCTTGCCAGCATGGCCGCCGGAAACGGCGTGGGTGCGGTGTACCGCCCCGAGACCCTGCACGTAAAGCGCTGCCAAGACTGCCACATGCCGCTAGAGCCGCTGCGCAACGGCCGCCTGGTACGATCCCATCGCTTCCTGGCTGCCAATACCGCGCTGCCGTCGCTGCGTGGCGACCCGGACATGCAAGAGCGCGAGCGACAGTTCCTGCAAGGCGCGGTGTCTTTGGACATCGCCCTGTGGCCTGCCGAGCCGGGGCCAAGCGAAGTGCATCCCGACGACGGACGCGAGCCGGACGCCCCCCCAGTGTTCGATCGGCACGTCCGCGTCGGCACCAGCGGCCGACTGCGGTTCGACGTGATCCTGCGCAACCGTCGCGTCGGACACCGCTTCCCTGGGGGCACCAACGACAGCAACGACGTCTGGGTCGAAGTGTCGCTGGGTCGCCTGGCTCAGCCGCCGATCCTCGTCGACGGAACGCACCTCGTCCGCGCACAAGCCGTCGATGAAAACGGGCGCCCGCTGGCCCGACGTGATCCACAGAATATGCGCGCGGTGGTGTACAACACCTCCGTCGCTCCAGCCGATCCTCAGGTCGTTCGTTACGAAGCCGATCTGGCACCTCTTTGGCGGCGCTTGCATGACGAGGGCGCGTCGGGGGCGAGCCAGCAGCCCACGCCCTTAGAGCTGCGGGTACGCCTGCGCTATCGCAAGTTCACGCCGGACTATGCGGCGTTCTCGTGTCGGTCTCTGCCCGACGGGCCGGCCAAGCAGCGCTGCGTCAGCCCGCCTATCGTGGACGTGGCCGAGTCCTGCCGCGTGCTGTGGCCCTCGCGTCCCGATCCCGAGTCGCGAGCTGGATCCACGTCGCAGCAAGATCGCGAGCCTCTGTGGGAGCGCTATGTCGACCACGCGATCGGTCTCGCCGATGGTTTGGTCGATGCGGCCAGCGCAGCCAGCCCCTCGATCGAGCGAGCGCAAGCGCTGGCCCCCGATCGCGTCGAGCCGTGGATCGCCGCCGCTCGCTTGGCCTTGGCTCTCGGTCGCACCGAAGACGTGCTGCGATATGGGGCCAAGGCGGAAGCTCTGCGCTCGGCGCATCCCGCCCACTTGTGGCTGCGCGGTCAGGCCTTGTACCGCAGCTATCGTTTTGCCGAGGCACGACCCTTCCTCGAACGCGCCGCGCAGATCGTGCCGCAGGATCCGAACCTGCTCGCGATGCTGGCCCGCGTCCGCGGGCTTACAGGCGATTCACAAGCCGCTTTGAGCGCCGCCGAGCGCCTGCTCGTCCTCGATCCCGAGTCCGAAGACGCTCACCACCAGCGCATGCTGGCTCTGCGTGAGCTAGGCCGCCGCAGCGAAAGCGAAGAAGCCGAGAGAAGCTTCCTGTATTTCCGTCGCCCCGTCGAGCTAGACCAAGAGCTGCGCCAGCGCTTTCGCGCCCACGATCCGCCGCGCAGTCAGGAAGATGCGCTCGCGCATACGCACGAGCTGAAGCTGGGAACGGTGCGCTAGATCGACGAGAAACGACGGGCCGCTTGGGCCTTGGCGATCCGGCTGGTGCCTACAGACCACCGGATCGTTGAGGGGGAACTTGCGCCGGCTGGGCCACGCTGCCCGGCGCTGGCGGCTGTACATAGACCGGTGGCGGTGGCTGCTGCACAACGACCGGCGGAGGAGGCGGCTGCTGCACGACCACCACGGGGCCGCGGGGCGGTGGCTGCTGCACAACGACCGGCGGCGGCGCAGCGCCATACGGCGGCGGCGGCGCAGCGCCATACGGCGGCGGCGGGTAACCGCGACGCATGGCCCGCTGGTCTTCGCGCAGCTCGCGCTGATCTTCGCGCAGCTCGCGCCGCGAGCGACGGACCTCTTGCTCAGCCAGGTGGATAAATCGCTGCATGGATCGACGGGCCTCTAGCAGCACGGGCTGGCTGGGGCCCCACTGATACGACGCGGCGACCGCCCGCTCCAGCCGATCCAGAGCCGCGGTCTCTTCCATCAGCTCACGGCGCTCTTGCATGGCATCGCGGCGATCATCGCGCGCATCGCGAGCGTCCTTCCAGGTGCGGTCACGACGCGCTTCCCAGCCCGAGCGACGCGCTTCGTTCTCGGCTTGCCAGGTCTCGCGGCGCTGCTCGGCGACCTCGGTCCGCCCTTGCGCCACGAAGCTGCGCAGCGCATTGCTGACCCCCATCGCATCCTGTCGCTGCCATGCCATGTCGAAGGCCGCCAGCGTGTTGCGGAAGTTCTGCAGATCCCGCATGTCGTCGGCAAGCTGGTTCGCACTGCGCATCACCTCGCCACGCGATGCGTTGCGTTCCATCCGCCGCATCGGCTGCGCGGATGCATCCGTGATCGAAAGCAACGAAGAACCAAGCAGCAGACCGAACAGCAGCGACGTGCGCGGGAACATGGGACCCTCCAGCTGTGATGATTCCGATTCTCCTATGAAGACGAACGGCTGGGGACGCTATTCGCGGCCCTCTCGACAAAATCTGCGGTCCGATGATCGCCCGCCTTCGTCGCCTCTCACGCGCTGACTGCGGGGCTACTGGATCACCGGGGTGCAGTACCCATCGATGCAGAATTCACCCGCGCCACACTTCGACGTATCCGAGACGGTGCAGGGGGCTCGATCGATCTTCTCGACCCACTGGGCGATGCGGTTGTCGGTGTGAACGTCCTGGAACGGCAGCCAGATCGGTGGATAGCCCGGATCCATGCCCGCGCTGAGCTTGGCGACATCCACGGGCACCATCCAGATCTGCGCGCCCATCGTCGAGCGCACCCCGTACGGACGCGCGCTGGCAAAGGTGATCCACAGGATCGTGGCCCCTTTGTACTTGTGTACGAACGGGCTCCACTTGGGCCATGAGTTGCCCAAGGTGTCGTTGACGCTGACCAGGTCGATCGGCGTACCGCCCGTCGCGGGAACCACCATCACGCGCGCCGTCGGGGCGCTGTAGGACTCGCCGCTGGCCCGGTTAAAGACGATGAAGCGCCCCTCGGGAGAGTACGAGGGATAGTAGTTGTTCGATCCTGCGGCCGGGACGATCTCGGTCGGCGTGCCGAAGCCATCTTTCCCCATAAACGGCACCGTAAAGAGGCCGGCGTTGCTCACAGACAGTGTCGGGCACAGCAGCGGCGGCAGGCACGGCGTCCAGCTTCCGCGCGCGAAGACCACGCTGCGGCCATCCGGGGACACATCGGGCATGTTGGCCGGCGCCACCAGCGGCATCTTGCCCTGCACTGCTCCGGTTTCTCCGTCGCGGATCGTCAGGCCGCCGTATTCGTTGGTAATCAGCCACTGCCCGTCGGGAGACCACGACTGAAAGTCACTGCCCCCCATGCCAGGGATGATGCTTCCCACCTCGAACAGCTTGCCGCGCGACCCGACGTCGAGCGTGCGCATCATCGCCGGGCCGGGGATGTTCATGCCAACCGCGATGCGCTTGCCGTTCCGCGAAAGCGCATGACAGCCCACGCACAGCGCGGTGGCGCGCAAGCCGTTGTAGAACACCTCGGGCTTCTGCGCCCGCAGCCCAAAGTCATAGCGCACCACGCCGCCCGCGGACGCTGCCCAGTAGTAGATGCCGCCGAGCATGTCGTTCTGCGAAAACGACAGCTTCCGGGTGCCTGACTGCCCGACGCCGCCGCCTGTCTTGCGCGTGCCGCGCAGCGTGATCTCGGCGGTGCGATTGCGCGTGGCATCGGACAGAAGCTTCCAGGTCTTTTCGTCGGGCTGAAACACGCAGCCCGTGCCGACGGTCTTGCAGACCGTGTACATGCGCAGGTTCAGCGAATCCGTCACGATTCGGATCTCGAACAGATCCGCATTGCGCGGCTGGAAGTGAATCTCAAGCAGGTTCAGGTTGGGCGGAATCAGGGCACCGTCGGGCGGATAGACCAAGTCCGGGGCAAACCCCGGATCGGCCGCGCCGCCAAAGCGCGTCGGAGCATCAGCCGGGACGTCCGGTCCCAGCACCACGACATCGGCCCGCAAGGTCAGCGAGGTGTCTCCCGTGTCTTCGCCCAGCCGGGCTCGCACGGTGCTGCGGCCCGCGCCACCGGGACGATAGGCAAAGACCGGCCCTTGAAACGTGCCGAGCGACTCGTCGTCGATGGTCAGCGTGGCCTGTCCGCTTACGTCTTCGCTCTGGCGCATCACTTGATACGGGATGGAAAGCGGAGACTTGCCATCGACCGTCATCACCAGATCCGCGGGCTGCAGGTACAGCGAGCCAGGGCCGCTCTTGGGCCGACCGTCGCCTTCGCCATCGATCGAGCGGCCGTTGCTGCAGCCCAGCTGGATCAACAGCCCCCCTGCGATCACAAGAAGCGGCCAGAAGAACGACCCGCGCGAAGCGGCGGCTGGGGTTCGAGGCGCTGCGGACATCCAAGACCTCCTTGCTGTGTGATGGAGAGCGGTGTGGGCTCGACGGATAATGAGTCCTTATAACCAAAGAACGACCCTGAAGAAATCCGCAAATCGAGAAGCGAGATACCCAACACGCGCAGCCGCCGGGCGCGACCCAAGGTCCATCGGGCCAAGGTCCATCGACCCGCAGAAATTCACGCCAGAACCGGACGGACGAACACGGCCCACGCACTGCGCACCCCGCATGGAGTTCTTTTGCCTGCGCCTCACGCAAGCGCTACCCTGCCGCGCATGTCGTTGCCTCGTCATTGGCTGTGCTTCTCGTTGGTCTTGGTGGCCGTGGCTGGGTGCCCGCGCCGCTTCGATCCCCGCGCCAACGAGATCCGCTCGCAGAACCCGCAAGCCGACGCGGAATTTCGCGCTGCGCAGCAGCAGTTCCAGCGAGGAGATCTCGATGCCGCCAAGACCGCTGTGCAGCACATCCAGACCGCGTACCCGCCGAGCGAGCCCTTGGTTGGTTGGGCTCGACTGCTGGAAGCGCGCGTGGCGCGAGCGCAGCAGCAGCTGGATCGAGCCCGCCAGCTCCTGCAGCCGCTCGTCGATGGACCCACGGAAGACTCGCTGCGCAGCGCCGCCCGCTTCGAGCTGGGCTTGCTCGCGCACCGTCGCGGAGACGCCGAGGAGGCGCTGCGCCAGCTGGCCGGCTTTTCGTCCCAGATCGTCGAGGGCGACGATGCAACCGAACTGCATGCGGTGCTTGCCGACTGCTACCGTCAGACGGGCCAAGCGCGCGATGCGCTGCGCGAGTACGAGCTGTTCTTCAGCCGCGCTCATCCGGTCGAGCAGGCCTATGTGCGCACTCAGGTAATTCCACTTATCTCATCCTTGCCCCCCGCCGCACAGACGGACGCCCGCACACGCTTCGGCCTGGTTGATCCGCCCAAAAGCGACAAGGCCGAGGCGCCCGCGAGCTTGCGCATTGGCCTGGCTCTGCCGCTGCGAGGCAAAGATCGTGCGCTCGGCGAACGCGTTCTGCGCGGCGCGCTGTGGGCAGCCAAGACCGCTGACCCGGCGGGATCTGCGCCAAGCCCGGCGACTCCCCCGGCAAGTCGCACCGCCGTCGAGCTCATCGTGCGAGACACGGGAAGTGCCCCCGAAAGTGCAGCGCAGGCCGCAGCCGATCTGGCACGCGAAGGCGCGCAGGCCCTCGTCGCGCCCCCCACGCGCGCTGAGGCCGCAGCCATCACCCGCGCCGCGGCATCGGGTCGCCTGGCGACGCTGCAGTTGGTGACGCCCAGCTCCGCCGCTGCGGCTACAGATACCCGCGACTATCACCTGCTCTACAGCAACGAGGAACGGGCTCAGCGTCTGGCCAAAGAGCTGCGGGCTGCGGGCCTTGCAACTGTGGCGGTCCTGGCACCCGCGTCTTCCTATGGGCAAGCGATGACGCGGGCGTTCGTCGACGCTCTGCAGGGCACCAGCGTACGCGTGCTGGGCCAGATCACTTTTCCCGCGAATACCACGACGTTTACGGCGCAGGCCAAGCAGATCCTCGATCTGGGGCCACAGGCGCTCTTCGTCCCGGCTACAGCGACCCAGCTTGAGCTCGTCGCTGGGCAGCTTGCCGCTCTTGGAGCTCTTTCAACCCAGCGGGTGCAAACGCGCAGCACTGAGCCAACGATTCAGCTCCTTCTCTCGACGGCGGAAGGCCTCTCGGCGCGCTTGCTGACTGCTGCGGGGCGCTATCTGCAGGGGGCGCTCCTCGCTCCGGTGGCGCTCGCTGGGCTGCCGCTTGTGGGTGGTGACACGCGCTTTTCCGGCTATTCGGACGACGGTGGCGGCGTGCCCGGTGTGCTGGATGCCATCGGCTACGACGCGGTGCAGACCTTGCGAGCGGCCTGCGCCGAGCCCATGGCCAAGGGTCAGGCCTGCACGACGGAACTGCTCACCAGTCACCTGCAGCGTGTGCAGCTTGAAGGCGCCACGGGCACGATCGCTTTTCAGCCCGATGGACATCGCCGGGGTCAGCCGCTGCTCGTGCGCATCGAGGGAGCCGCCTTGCGAGTGCTGCGATGACCGTTGCTCTATCCAAACCAACTCTGACTGCCGAGCAGCCCATCGGTGTCTTTGACTCCGGCGTCGGCGGGCTAACCGTCGCCAAGGCCGTGATGGCCCGGCTGCCGCACGAGCGCTTGATCTACCTGGGTGATACGGCGCGCGTCCCGTACGGCACACGCAGTCAAGCGACGGTGCTTCGTTATTCGCGCAATGCCGCCCGCTTTCTGCTGCGCCACTCGGTCAAGCTGGTCCTGATCGCGTGCAACACCGCATCCGCCGCCGCGCTTGATGCACTAAACCAAGAGCTTCCGGTCGGTGTCCTGGGTGCGGTCGAGCCTGGAGCCGCAGCCGCCGTCGCCGCGACACAATCGGGCGTGATTGGCGTCATCGGCACACTGGCCACCGTGCGCTCGGGGGCGTACGAGCGAGCCATCCGGCGCATGCGGCCACAGCCCGACACCCGCATTGAAGCCCAGGCCTGTCCCTTGCTGGTCCCGCTCGTGGAAGAGGGCTGGACTGCACCAGACGATGCCGTCAGTCAGCTGGTTCTACATCGCTATCTGACCGAGCTAGCCCGACGGTCGCCCGCCATGGATACGCTGGTCCTGGGCTGCACCCACTATCCGCTCTTGCGTCCCGCCATCGAGCGCGCAGTCGCTGAGCTATGGACCCACCCGGTGACGCTCGTCGACTCGGCGCAAGCCATGGCAGAAGAGACGGCAAGACGCCTGCAAGATGACCACGTGCTCGCCAGCGCCAACACATGGTCCGATGCTAGCCCCCGCTTGACGTGCTTTGTCACCGACGAGGCACGCGTCAGTGAAGTGGGCTCGCGCTTTTTGGGGCAGGCCTTGGCCAGCGTACAGCTTGTCGACCTGTGAAGCGCACGACGCGCCGCGCGATCCGACGGCCCACGCGCGCGAGCTAGGCGTAGACGATGACGCCGATGTTCATCTGGTTGGCTGCGGCGATCTCAAAGACCAGGCGCAGCTCGGCCCAGGCCGTGAGGAAGCGCTCGATATCGGGACGGCTGCGCTGCTCCTGCTCCGAGCGCCACTCGATATAGGCTTTCTCGCCTTCTTCGCCCTCGGGCGCCCCATTCTGCGCCGTATAGAGCGCCCGACTGAAGCGCTCAAGTCGCTGCGCCAGCTTGTTGCCATCCATCGACCGCACAAGCTGCAGCAGACGGTCCGGCTTCACCAAGAAGATCGCCCCGTCGTAGGGCTCGCCTGGCTTGGCCCACGGCACCAGTGCGCCGATCTCATCGGGGCCGATCATCTCAAGCAGCGGGCCATAGCCAGCCGGCGGCTTCGGACACGGCAGGACCTCGATCATCGCATCGAGCAGACTCGGCAGGTTCTGCAGCTCTTCGGCATCGTCGGCATCAATGATCGGCGTGGCGTCGCCGATGTTCAAAAGCGCAAAGACCTTTTGGTCGATGTAGCGCAGCGTGTCACCGCCGGAATAGACCCCGGCGTGACACATGGCGAGCAGTTCGAACGCGTGCGTGTGCCAGGCTGGGTGCTTGTCCGAGCGCCCCGGCTGCGCATCCGTCTGCGATAGCATCTTGGTCGTGGCGTCGCGCAGAGCAATCAGGGGCCCGACAATTTCCTGCGGCGCACCCGAAATCACCTGCGCAAGCTGCTTGCCTGGAAGCTCTCCGAACGCCTGCTGTATCAAGCCGCCATCGAAGGCAAAGAACGCCACGCGCGTCGACTCGCCTTCACCGGCCTCGTCGTCGGACGACTGCTCGCCGGACTGCAAGCGCTCGTGTCCGCGGTCGTGAAACAAAAAGCTGCCCATGCCCGTCGGCGTCCCCATGGGCACCATGATCAGACGCCCGCGCACGACCGCGGCGGTTCGCGAAGCAGCCTGGCCAAAGCCCACCCGCGTGCCATCATCGGCAGCCGCTACGTCGTCGATGGACAGCCCGACGAGGCGCTGAAACTCGGCCAGAAACGCATCGGTTGGCTCGCCGCTGTACGACGCCACCTCGATGCCGTCCTCGAACGCGTGCATCAGGGCCTGTTTGGCCGCGTGATTCACATGCACAAACAGCGCCTTGCCGCCGTTTTGCGCAAGCGCCGTCAGCATCGCCGGAGAGACCGAGGGAAGCCCGGTCTGCCCATCCATCACCTCAAGCTGATGGATCTCGTGCTGTTCAAACGGCACCAAGCGCAGCCAGGCAGCGGCCGGCGCGTTTTGAGCAACTACGTTGACAACGTCGTTTGGTTGCAGTCCCCGAGGGGGAAGTGGGAGGAGAATCGCAGTCAGGTCAGCAGGCATCTCGTTCCGTAGGGTATGCCGAACCGGGCAAAGAAGTCACGCATTTCGAGCCCCGGTGAAGCCCCCTCGCAGACGCCGCCACCGCGCACGAAACTAGCGTGGCAGCCCCACGACGAACTCGGGAATGACGCGCAGCCAGATCTCCCCGGCGGGCATGGCATCCCCGGCCTTCACCACCGGCTTGGCAACCCCCAGAAGCACAAAGGGTGTCGTCGGACTCTGGATGTACTTCACGAACTCGGCGCGGGCCGGCGAGCCCTCGGGCAGCGAGATGCTGCCGCCGCCGTCGGGAATCGTGGTGCCCTTGGCAATGGCAGGGATCTTATCGATATAGACGGCTCGCGAATCGGCCACGCTGGTCACTCCCATCGGAGCGATGTACAGCGCGGTCTCGGGAATCGCAAACGTCGTCGTGTTCTTGCTGACGCCGTACTTGAGCGTGATGGTGTGAACAACGCTGACGGCCTTGCCGGCCACCATGGTGGCGAAGTTCTGTTCCTTGGACAGCGTGATCGGATAGCTGAGCGTCGCCGTCACCTCGGCTGTGCATTTCTGTGAAGCGGTGTCGCAGACTCCCTTGGCCGTCGCCCCCATGACGGCTCCACTCACCATGTTCGCCACCTGCATGCAGGGATCGGTGGCCGTCGTGCATGGCACGTTGGGAACCGTGCCCATGCTGGTGCCGAAGTTCTGTTTGCACAGCACACAGTCCAACAAATCCCCAATCGTTTCACGGGCTTCCGTCGCTGACGCAATTTCAGCGTAGCGAACTCAGCAGTGGCCCGTCGAGCACCTACACCGCGTCATGGGATCACAGTGGGATCACCGCAGCGGGGTATAATCCGGTGGGGGTGTCCTGTGGGTGAGGTCATACGTAGGACCAAGGGCGGCAGGTTCATCGGGTTCTACCTGCGCTGGTATGAAGGCGGCAAGCGCCGGCTGATGGCTAGCAAGCAGCCAACCCAGGCCGAAGCGCGGAAGATGC
>JAEUJZ010000117.1 GCA_016794505.1 Myxococcales bacterium | reverse complement strand
CGCCGACCCCACCCAGCTTCACAACACCCAAGTCGAAGCCGTCCTCAGCGCGCTGGCCACCGCCACCAGCGGCTCTCTCGATTCGGTCGATCCCGCGAGCACCATCGCCCGCCTCGCCCAAACCCTCCGCAGCCAGCTTGCTAGTTGCGAGTGGCGGGACGAGTCGGAGAGGCCGGAGGTGCTTGGGCAGGAGTCGCAGCGGCGGGAGACGCAGCCGGTGGAGGTGTCGCACTGCCCGGCGTCGCAGGCGCGGGGGTACCGGCCGCAGGTGGAGTCGACGTGACCTCGGTAAACAGCGTGATGCCGTCGGGAGCCATCACGTTGTCGCAGGGCGCGGCTTTGGTGACCGCCGGGCAGCGCATCGCAAGATAGTCGCGCGTCTTCATGGGCGGGCGGCCACTCGTCGGATCGGCGGGTGCCGTCACCAGGCGCGGGACGTTGACGCACAGCGCACCGGCCGGTGTCCACACGGCTTCCAGGGGGGTGTTCGATTCGTCTTTTTGCAGGCCGGCGCTGTCATAGAAGTTCACCTGTGTGCCTTCCGCGGTCATCGACAGGCCATTGCCGCAGTAGTCGGCACGGACGGCGCGGACGCACGCCTGGTGCATGGCGTCCATCGACACGGGCTTACCGACGAGCGCAGCCGAGACACCAGGTCCCGCGGTTGGAGTCAGGGTGCGCCATGGCTTGTACCCCAGGCTGGTCACGCACTTGGCAATCGCCGAGCTCATGCAGGCAAAGGTGATCTCTCCTGCCGTCGCTGCTTCTTTGCGAGCGCCGCCGGTATCGCCGGCTTGCATGTTCCACGATCCCGACACGACCACGGCCGCGCCTTGCTGCGGACACAGTGGCGCCCAGGCGGCAGTCGCCGGCTTGAACTGGCTGTTGAGCGGTCCGGCGGGCTTCTTGCCGCTGCCGGTTGCCGAGCCGCGCTGGAACGACACGCGGTACTGAAAGACATCGGCGTTTTCGTTCTCGGGCGTCTTGGGGTTGGGATCGGCCGCGACAGCGACGCTGTCGATGCGCAGACGGACGGGCTCACCGTCTTCTGTTTCACCCAGCAGCATCGCCCCGGCAAGCTGCGGCCCCGAGAGCGTGGGGCTGGCCAGGCCGCCGTCTTTGATCGCGACGCCAGGGACCAGCGTCTTGCCGTCGAGAGTGACCCCCAGATTCAGGCGAGCGACGCGCAATTGAACGGCATTTCCACACGTGACATTCAGCACGATGCTGGTGCCCGTCAGGTCCGGTCCATTGGGCTTGATCCCGCGGCACTTGGCACCCGCGTCTGCGGTCTGCGGTCGGCGCTGCGGCGGCGCAGGAACTGGATCGGCATGGGCAAGACCCGACAAGAGCAGCGGCACCAGCGTGCCAGAGATCCCGAGCAGGCGATGTGAAGTCGACATCGTACGAAGGCCTCTTTGCATGTGAGTTTAGAGTAGCGATTTGATGCTAGCACAGACGCGTAGGCCGGTGTTTGAGATGCGCAGACCGGGCTCTGGCTCATGCCGGTTGTCGATGCGCGCCGTGACCGCGTCGTAATAGAAGGCTCCGCCGCGCAGCACCGCGTGGCGGTCTGAGACCGTGTTTCCGACCCATTCGTAGGCATTGCCCACCAGGTCATCGAGGCCAAATATGCTGCGCGACGCTGGGTGCGCCCCGACGGTATCGAGCCCCATGGCTTGCGGCATCTGCGCGTACGTCACGTCGATGTTGGCATCGTCTGCGGCCAAGCGATTGCCATGCGGAAACAGGCGAGCGTCGGCACCGCGGGCGCTGCGTTCCCATTCCGGTTCGGTACACAGTCGCGCATTGGGAATGCGTCGCGACACCGCCAACCAGTTCGTATAGGCCAGCGCATCGTCATGGCTAATCGCCGTTACGGGAAGCTGCAGCCACGGCTGCGCCGCACGGTGCGTCCGGCCGGCGTACTGGATCGACTCGCCTTCTTTGGCGCGCTGCAGCCGATCTCCAAGCTGCAGCGACAGTTCGAACACGCCCTCTTTGCGCTCGGTCAGCTCCAAGAAACCGCTGCTGCCCAAGCTGCCCGCTTTCGGCAGGCGCCGCGCTCGATCGGACGGCGGCAGTGCCCGCAGGAACGTCAACCAGTCGGCGAATGTCACTTCCGTGCGACCGATGATGTAGCTGCCGGTCCAGACCTTGTGGGCGGGGATGTGACTCAAGAACACGCGTCGGCTGTCATCGTCTGCGGTGCTGCCGAACAGGAAGCGGCCGGCAGGAACATAGACGAAGTCTACGGGCACATCGCCTGCAGGAGGCATGTACACGCGCAGCGGCAGCGCCTCGCCGCGCTCGATGAGAATGGGATACTTGACCTCGGCGCGTCCAGGGCTGCGCAGAAGCAAGAGATACGCACCAGGGTTCAAGCGAACGCGTGACAGAGGCGTCATGCCGAGCGGCGCGGTCTTCTCGCTGCGCAACTGATGCTGGCCATCGATGGGCGTCAAAAAGACCTGGGCACCGGGCGGCTCGCTGATCAGGTCGATGCTGGCGGCGGCTTCCCAGCGACGATGAAAAGAGCCGTCGAGATCGTACAAAGCCAAGCGCTGGATCAGATCATCGCGCTGCGAAAGTGCGTTGTCGCGCTCAGCGGCCAGGGCCTGTTCAAACAGCACGGTGGCGACCAGCAGGCGCTGATCTTGCCTGCGGCTGTCGAGCAAGAACGCGGCCTCGGCGCTGCCGATGGCTCGACGGAAAAGCTGCTGTTCTTCGCCGTGCAGTGCGCGCATCTGGTCCCACAGGCGCTCGCCTTCGGTCTGCTTGCGATCGTCAAAGGCACGATAGGCACTCTGGCGGATTTGTTCGGCGCGAACCGATACGTCGCGCGCCGACTGCAGTGCGCTCTTGGCGGATGTCGCATGCTCGCTGATCTGGCGGGCGATGTTTTCGCGGGCCCGCAAGGTCGCCGCCACGTACAAGAGCGCCAGCATGATCGGGATGCTGGCGACCATGATCCCAAACGCGATGCGGCGCGTACGCAGGGCGCCCCGGCTGGCTTTCAGAAATCGCGCCTCGCGCGGGGGCAGAATCTGCGTCGATAGCGGAGCTGCCTCGTTGAGCTGACGAAGGCGCCAGAGCAGGTCGCGGGCTCGTCCCAGGCGCTCCCACTCCAGCGCAGCGAGGCTGAGTCGCTGCCGCAGCGCACGCAAGCTGGCGTCTTCCGCCAGCCAGACACGCAAGCTGGCCCAGCTTGTAAGCAGCGACTCATGCGCCAGCTCATATGCGCTGCCAGCCCCTGATTCATCGACGCGCACCGAGACGATGCGGCCGGACGTCAGAGCATCGAGTGCGGCGATGGCGTCCTCACGGGCATCGGCGTGCGCCAGGCCCAGCGCATGTCCTGACACCGTCACCGATGCGCCGATCAGCTCTTCGCGTCGTCGTCTGGCTCGTGTGCCTTCGACCGTGATCAGCTGGCCCAGAATGCGCCGAGCAGCGGTCCGCTGTTTCGGCAAGAGCCGTTCGTACACAGAATCGGCGTGACGAGCCAGAGCCCCCCCGACGCCGCCGATCGACGCCAGGGCGGCCGCCGGGATGATGCGACGCTCGGGATCGCGCGCTTCCCAAAGCAGCGAGAGCGTGAACTGCAGAAGCGGCAGGCTGCCATCGCTTTGGCTGGCTGCGGACACCAGGCTCTCGACGAGCGCAGCCGACTCAAAGGCATAGCCCATGGCCAGCGCGGGCTGCGTGATCACCTCACGCAGGGCATCGCTGCTAAGTGGACTGATCAAGTGCAGTCCACGCGCGACCTCAGCCCCGATGCCCGGCACGGTGACCAGGCGCGACAGGAAGTCACTGCGCACTGTCGCCAGCAGGCGGATGTCCGGGGCATACGCAGTCAGCGCGCCCAGCACCTCGCCGAAGCGCGCCGCATCTTCGCTGAGCGTCAGAAGCTCTTCCAGCTGATCGACGAACAAGAGCAGGCAGCGAGGCGAGCTGCCCTGGCGATTGCGCTGCCGCAGCGTGCGGCCTAGCGCTTGCGGATCGTCTTCTAGATCGCGGATGACCTTGGCTTCTTCCAGGTCCAGGGTGTTGGCCAGAGCCGCGGACAGCGACGCCAGCGGGCGTCGGCCTGGAACGATGGTGACGACGCGCATCGGACCGAGTGCGCCAGCCGTGATCTGCGGCAAGACGCCCGCGCGAATCAGCGACGATTTCCCAACGCCCGAGTTACCCGCCAAGATGACGATCGGCTCGCTGCGCAGACGATCGAGCACGGCGCTTATGTCGCTGGCTCGTCCGAAAAACAGATCCTTGTGCTGTTCGTCAAACGACTGCAGGCCGCGGTATGGATTTCCCTCGGGCAAGTGCGTCACGTGGGCACTGCCTGTTAGCTGCTCCAGAGCCGCCCGCAGAGCATCTCCCGACTCATAGCGCTCGTGTGGGTTGCGGCACAGGCAGCGATCCACGATGGCGCAGAAGCGGGGATCCGCATCCGGCGCGACCTCAGCCAGCGGTCGGGCGTCGTGGTCCTGCACGCGCAGCGGCAGCTCGGGCAGCGGCACCCCTTCATGCGGCGCGTGCCCAGCGCAGAGCTCATAGAGCACCGTGCCCAGCGAATAGATATCGGCCTGCCGCGTCGCGGGCTCGCCTCGCCAGAGCTCGGGAGCCATGTACAGCGGCGATCCCAAGACGTCCCCGACGTGAGTCAGAGAAGTGCTGGCCCGCTCGGCACCGATCTTTGATCCCGTTGCCGGCGGGGGCAGGGCAGGGGCCAGCCCCGAGATTCGTCCCGGAGTCTGGCCGCTGGGCAGGATCGTGGCATCGAGCGCCACGTTGCCTGTCGTCGCAGAGGGCGCAGCGGCTGGCCCGCTCTTCGCCGACGGTGTGCGCGGTCCCGAGGGCTCACGCACGGTGACGGGCACGGCCACGGCGCCTTCTTGTATCGCTGCCGCATCCGCGGCCCGAGCCTGCGGACGCAGGCCTGCGGACGAGGCCAGAGTCATGGCCAGAGCGGGCACATCCGCAGCACCACGGGTGCTTAGCACCGTCGCGGCCAGCTCACCTCCAGGCGCGATGGGCAGATCCTGCTGCGTATCGTGCAGCGGGGAATCCCCCAGCTGGGCTTGCGCCACCGCCGCTGGAAACGCCGAGTCGCTAAAGCGCATGCCCTGCGCCGAATCGACCAGCTTGGCCAAGCCAAAGTCGAGGATCTTCACCTCGCCATCGCTGGTCAGCATGGTGTTTGCCGGCTTGATGTCGCGGTGCAGCACTCCGCGGCGGTGCGCTGCTGCCAGCCCCCGCGAAAGACCGATGCCGATGCGATGCACACGCGTCCATGGCAGCGGCTTTTGCGTGCGATCCAGCGACTGGCCGCGGACGAACTCGGACACCAGGTACGGCCGCCGCTGCCACTCTCCCACGCGATAGATCAGTACGACGTTGGGGTGCTGCAGGCGGGCGATGGCGCGGGCCTCGATAAAGAAGCGCTCGCGCAGCTCGTTTTCCAGGACCTGCTCTTCGATGTTGGCGATGAACTTGATCGCCACTGGACGGTCGAGCAGCGTGTCATGTGCAAGATAGACTTGCCCCATCGCGCCGCCGCCAAGCAGCCGAACGATGCGGTACTCCTCAAACTGTTCTGGCGGAGCAAATTTCGCTGTCGCGGCCATCTGGGAAGGCCCCCGGACCCACGCAATCCTGCGACGACCGGGTCACGAACTTGACGGTACTCGATCCCCGGCGCACTGCGCGGCAAAAAGAAGGACCGTCGCTCTCCGACGCAGGACGCCGTCCGCACGCGAGAATCCCACAGAGCCTGGCAGATTCGGTACCCTAGTCTGGTGGCAGAAGATCCAGGCGTACGGGTCCTGCTCGTCGATGACAATCAGGACAACTTGGCGGTGCTGGCCCGTCGACTGCAGCGCCGTGGCTATGTCGTTTCGCTGGCGCAAAGCGGGCTTGATGCTCTGCAGTACCTGCGCGGGCAGCCCACGGATCTGATCGTCCTCGACATCATGATGCCGGGCATGGATGGGCTGGAGGTTTTGCGACGGATTCGCGCCGATCGCGGCATGGCCCACATCGCCGTCATCATGGCGACGGCCAAGGCGGCATCGCAGGACATGGTGCAGGCGCTTGAGCAGGGGGCCGACGACTACGTCAGCAAGCCGATCGACTTCGAGGTCTTGTTGGCTCGGATTCGCGCTGTCCTGCGACGACGTGGACCCACGCTGCCGAGCCCGAAGTCGGCCGCGGCAACCATGCCCACAGCCAGCGCCGTACCGCTGCCTGCGAATCCAAGTCCCGGCGTCGCTGCGCCCAGCGTCCTCGCCAAGCCCAGCGCACCGCCTGCTTCACCTGTGAGTCCGCGCAAGATCGGCGTCGGCAGCGTTCTGGATGGTCGGTATCGGCTGGATGTGCTGATCGGCAGCGGTGGCTTTGGCGCGGTCTACAAAGGCACGCACCTCGTGCTCGACAACACCGTGGCGATCAAGGTCCTGCACCCGCAGGTCGCCGAGTCGCTGGAGCTTCGTCGTCGATTTCAGCAGGAAGGCGTATCGAGCTGCCGGGTTCGCCATCCCAACGCCGTGACCGTGTTCGATGCGGGGACCAGCGACGGCGTGACGCCCTATCTGGTGATGGAATACCTCGACGGCTTCACGCTAGAAGCCCTGCTGCGACAAGAGGGAGCCTTGCCGCTGTCCCGCACGGCGCACATTCTTGTGCAGGTCTGCGACGTGCTGCTGCATGCGCACGCCAGCGATCTCGTCCACCGCGACATCAAGCCCGCCAACCTGTTCCTGTCGCAGACGGTGCATGGCGAGGTGGTCAAAGTGCTGGACTTTGGCTTGGCCAAGCTCTTGCACAACAAAGAATCCGTCGAGCTATCGGGGACGCGCAACCTGATGGGCACGCCGCAGTTCATGGCACCCGAGCGCTTGACCGGCGAGCCATCGGATCACCGCGTCGATATCTATGCCGTCGGTGCGACCCTGTATTTGGCGCTTGCTGGAGCCATGCCGCACGGCCTGACGGAAAAGAACATCGTCAAGCAGATGCGCAAACAGCTCACGCAGCCGCTGCGGCCCATTCAAGAGCTGGCGCCGACGCTGCCCCCGGCTTTGGCGAAGCTCATCATGGGGGCTCTGGCGCGCGAGCCAGGGCAGCGCCCGAGCCTGGCTGCGCTGCAGGCCGAGCTTCTGCGCCACACCGCCTCGTCCGCCAAAGCGCCACCTATGCAGGCCAAGCCCGGCGACAAAACCCGGCTAGAGCTGGACGACACGCTGACGGTGGCGCCACCTGTGTCGTCGGACGCCTTAAGCCCACTCGTCGACGATCGCAGACGCCCGAGCAAGGGCTGATACGCTGCGCCGGTCATGCTCGCCTGTCGCGTTGGTTTTGGGTTTGTGTTCGTGTGCATATGCGCGCTGGCTGCCTGCTCGGACTCTTCCATGGGTCTTCGCGCGGCGCCGGCTGCCGTGTATCCGCCGTCTTCGTTGCATGCAAAAGGCGAAAAAATAAAAGGCATTACGCTGGTCGCGCCGCCCGAGCCATTTGCGGAAAATCCGATTCCTGCCATTGCAGATGTCGGTGCAGGCTGGATTGCAGTCATTCCTTATGCCTATACGCGCCCAGGGCAGCCACGGGTACAGCTTCCTAGTTCACATGTTTCGTGGTGGGGGGAACGCAAAGAGGGTGTGCAAAAGACCGTTCGCCTGGCGCATGCCGCGGGTCTGCGCGTCATGCTGAAGCCCCAGGTCTATGTCCCTGGCAGCTGGACCGGCGCCCTGGACTTCGAGCGCAGCGACGACTGGCAGCGCTGGGAAGCCGACTATGCACAGTACATCCTGTCGTTTGCCCGACTGGCCGCCGACGAGCACATAAGCCTGCTATGCATCGGCACCGAGCTTGGCCGAGCGGTCGCCAAGCGCCCGGCGTTTTTTCGTGTGCTAATTGGCCAAGTTCGCGCCATCTATCCCGGAAAGCTGACCTATTCCGCAAACTGGGATGAATGGGATCGCGTCCCATTTTGGTCTGATTTGGATTATGTTGGAATTAGTGCGTATTTCCCTCTGCTGCCGGACGCGACACCAACGGAAGAGGCTCTGCGGATCGCCTGGGGGCCTATTGTGAATCGACTAAATGAATATCATAAAAATATAAATAAACCGATCTTGTTTACCGAATATGGATATCTTAGCGTCGACGGCAGCGGCTGGCGCAACTGGGAGCTTGAGCCCACCATCACCGGCCGGCCGATCAACGAAGCGGCGCAAGCGCACTGCCTGTCGGCGCTGCTGGCCACGTGGCTTCCGCAGGATGCGTGGGCCGGCGGCTTTCTGTGGAAGTGGTTCCCCAACATGCGCGGCCACGAAGGCTATCCCGAGCGCGACTATACGCCGCAGGGCAAGCAGGGCGAGGCCGTGCTGCGTCGCTGGTATCGCAGTCAAGCCCCGCGCCCGGTCGATTTGCCAAGATAGCTCGCCCGCCGATTCGGGGCGCACGGCGCGGTCGCGCAAGTTGCGCTGCCGCCTGTTTTTTTCGTGGCCCTCGCGTCGCAAGACGACGATGATGGGAAGGACTCGATGGAGCCTGAAGCCGCCGCGCAGATCGCCATGCCGCACCGGAGTGTGCCGGCCGCCCATGCCATCGACGAGCGCGCCACCCCGTGGACGTGGGCTGCCCGGCAGGCAGAACCAGGTGTACCCAGCGCCACCGCAAAAACCCGGCTTTGGTTTTATGTGTTTTTGTTTGCTTTGATGGCTGTGCCATACGGAATTAGTAACGCAATTATTGCAGTAATTATCCCGTATCGAATGCGCTTGTCAGGATATTCAGTAGAGCAGATTGGTTTGTTTTTCTCAATATTAATGGCGCCAACGTATCTGCAATTTGTCTATTCTCCACTGGCGGATTGGCGGTTTTCAAAGCGAACGTGGGTGATTCTAAGTGCCGTCGCATCGGCGGTCTGTTTTGCTCTGCCGGAATACTGGGCCAAGTCCAATCACTATTCGCCGCTGGTGCTCGCCGTCGTGCTGCTGGGGCAGGTGGCGTCTGGGCTGTTTCTGTGCAGCCTGGGGGCGCTGATTTCGACGCTGTTTACGGGGCGAGCCCGCGACCATGCGGCTTCGTGTCGGGTGGCCGGCACGTTCGCCGGAAACCTGCTGGGAACCGTGCTGGCCCTGCGGCCCGAGGGGACCGCGAGCCCGCTGACCAATGCCGCGCTGTTCGGCCTGTTGACGCTGGTGCCGGCTCTTTTCGTCTTGTGTTTGCCGGTGCCCGTCGAGCCGCAGCCCGATGCGTCGGGCCACATCGTCCACGATCTGCGGCAGTTTCGCCGCGATCCCCGCTTTTGGATCACGCTGCTTTTGTCGGTTTCGCCAAGCTGCGCCGCCGGGCTTCTGGGCTTGTTTTCGGCGCTGGCGGTCGACTTTCGCGCGACACCGGGCCACGTGGTCCTGGCCAACGGCACGCTGGGTTCGCTGTCGATGGTGCTTGGCTCGATGCTGGCGGGCCCGCTAAGTGGCTGGGGAGACCGCCGCACGCTGTACGTGGCGTGCTCGGCCAGCCTGTCGATGATCGCGACAGCGATGGCCTTTATGCCGCTTTTGTCGAGTGTCTATCTGGGGGGAGTGTTGATTTATAATTTTATCTGTGGAATATCCTATGCGGTTTTTGATGTAATGATTATTGATTTAATTGGCCCAAAATCTCGTTATGCAGCCACTAAATATGGATTCTTCTTCTCGATATCAAATTTGCCGGTAGCGTATGTCGCATATATCGACAGTCGCTGCCATCACCTGTTCGGCGTGCGGTCGGTGTTTCTAATCGACGCGCTGCTAAACATCGCGGGCATCGCCATGTGGGCGATCTTGTGGCGGCAGATCGCGCAGAAGCAGCGCCTGGCCGCCGCCGCTGTGCCGGTGTCATAGCAGTGCTAGCGCTTCGCCCACGGAACAAAGCGCCGGCCCTGCGATAGGATGCACGGCGCATGGCTCGCATCTCTCCTGCTCGCATTCCCGCCGATGTTACGGCGCTCTGTCGCAGCTTGGTCAACGCCGGCTACTCGGCCTTTGTCGTGGGTGGAGCGGTCCGCGATCTCTTGCTGTATGACGCGAGCCTGGGCATGCAGGCCAAGGACTTCGATGTCGCGACCTCGGCCCATCCCGAGGATGTCGTGCGCATCTTTGGCAAACGACGAACCATTCCGACCGGCATCGCACACGGCACGGTCACGGTTCTTTGCGATCGGCTGCCCGCGGCCGCACACGGCGGGGAACCCGATGACGGCGAGCTTGGCTCCAGCGAACACAAGCACCGCCATGTCGAAGTCACGACCTTTCGCGGCGAGACCGGATACAGCGATGGACGTCGACCGGATCGCATCGAGTTCATCGCGGACTTGGTCGAGGATCTCAGGCGGCGTGACTTCACGATCAATGCCATCGCCTATGACCCGCTGACCGACACGCTGCACGATCCCTTTTTGGGCCAGGGCGATCTGAAGCGAGGTCTTCTGCGTGCGGTCGGCGATCCCAGCCAGCGCTTCGCCGAAGATGGCCTGCGCTTGCTGCGCGCCGTGCGCTTCGCAGCCAAGCTCCACTTCCAGATCGAGCCGCTGACGCGCCGGGCTTTTGCCCCGGCTTTGCCGACGCTGCGCAAGGTCAGTCGCGAGCGCGTGCGCGACGAGCTGCTGCGGCTTCTTAGCGCAGCCCACCCCGACATCGGACTCAAGCATTTGTTCGAGCCAACGCTGGAGCTCGATCAAGTCCCTTTGCCGTCGCACTTTGATGCCGAGCAGAGCCTGTTATCGGTGGCGCTGCCCGAGGTCTGCGCCGTGCTCGGGGGAAGCTGGCTGGCAGCGCAGCGCTGGGTGCAGCTTGTGATCGACTGCCCGCTTTCCTTGCGCCCGGCGGCGCTGCTGTGGCCGCTGCGGCAGGCCTGCATGGATCCCAGGAGTGCGCTGCCCAAGGATCCGCGTCGTCTGTCGAGCCTGCTCGACGATCGCTTAAAGCTGCCGCTGGCCCAGCGCAATCACCTGACGGCGCTTCTGCTCATGCCCGAGATCGAGTACGACGCGGCGGCACCGTGGCCAGCCCCCCAGGTGCGACGCTTGCTTGCTTCCCAGCCGGCGGCGCTGACATGCGACTGGCTTGCGCTGCGCGAGCGTGCGCTGCGCATCGAACAGACGACCGTCCGCGCCGACCACCTGCAGGCACTTCGCGAGCGCATCGCCGAACTGCAATCCCAGGCGCCGCCGCTGTCGATCGCTGAGCTCGCCATCACGGGTCAAGATGTGCTTTCGCACTTCCGACTGCCCCCCGGCCCGCGCGTGGGGCAGGTTCTGCGCCACTTGCTAGAGCAGGTTCTCGACGATCCGCGACGCAATGAGCGCGAGTACCTGCTGGCTGAAGCAGCCCGCGTGCTGGGGCTTACAGGCGATTGAGCGAGCGCTTGCTCAGCACCGCTTGGGCATAGGCAATGCCGCTCTTGAGGTTGCTGCGCGTCGTCATTCCATCGAGCCGAATACCTAGCTGCACCAGCGTCTGCGCCACTTCGGCCCGCATGCCGGTGACCACGGGCTCGATGCCAAGCAGACGCAGGGCTCGCGCCACACCGATCAGCGTGCGCGCGGCCTGCGTATCCAGCGTCGAGACCCCTGTGATGTCGATGATCGCCAGCTTGGCTTCATATCGGCTGGCCGCCTCGGGCACGGTGTCCAGCAGCTGATTGCTGCGCTCGGCATCGAGCGATCCGATCAATGGCACCACGACGATGTCATCGCTAATGGGGATGATCGGCGTGCTGCGTTCGGCCAGGGCCGCGGCCTGCACGGTGATCAGCTCGTCTTGCATCTTGGCGCGCTGCATCTCGGCTTCCCGGCGCTCGGTGACGTCTGTTAGCAGCAGCAGAAACGAACGCAGCTGACCGTCTTCAGACACGACAGGCACGGCGCTGCTCATGAGCGATCGCCGGCCAATCGCCGTCTGTACATCGACATCTGCGTGCTGCAGATCGCCACGCGCCACAGCCAGCATCAGCGTCGATTCTTCATCGGGCAACGGCTCGTCTGTACCGGGCCGCAGGAAGCGCTGATTGAGGCGGCGCGACTCGGGTGCGACCTCGCCCCATCCCAGCAGCGCATCCGCCGCGGCATTGCTCAGGATGGGACGCAGGTTGCTTGCATCGAGCAGCACGACCCCCACCGGCAAGTGCGTCAGCACCCGGCTTAGAAGCGCGCTCTGTTCGGCGCGAGCGCGCAGCGCCGCCTGCGATTCTTCGACGAGCAGGCGGTTCTGCAAGACCAGCGAGGCCTGCTTGGCGATCGTTTGGAAAATGCGCTCATCGCGCGCGGAAAACCCGCGCACTTCGTCCCACGCCATCGAGACATTGCCAATCACATGCCCCTGCACCACCAGCGGCAAGAGGGCGGCGCTGCGCTGACTGGCTTGGCGATACAGCATGCGCGCCTGCGGATCGACGCGCGAATCCGTCTCGATGTCCGAGATCAAGAGCGGCCGATCCGGGTCCTTGATCCACAGGCTGATCATCGGCACGAACTCGATGGGAAACGTCATGCCAATGACCGAGGCCGCCATTTCCTTGTGTTGCCCCCAGCCCGCTACCACGCGCAGCTGATGCAGCTCGCCGGCCGCGTTTCGTTCCAGGATGCCCAGGAACGCATACGTCGCACCGGGGGCCGCGATGGCAACGGCGCGCAGCGCCTCATCGATGCTGCTCGCTTGGTTCAGGCGCAAGCTCACGTCGTAGAGCAGCGAGGTCTCTTGAAACACCTCGCGCAGCGAGCGCTGGATATGCAGGTTGGCAGCAAACGACGCCACGGCATCGGCCAGCAGCGAGCACACGCTGTGCTCTTCCTGCGACAGCTCTCGCGGGCTCGCAAAGACCATCACCAAGACGCCGTGCCAGCTGCGATGCGCCCGCGAATAAAGCGGCACCAGCACCAGCGCCCGCTGTCCCAGCGTCGAAAGCTGGTCCCGCAAGTCGACATCGGCACGCGGATCGCTCTGCACATCCGCGATCGCGATCAGCTCCGATGGGTTCTGGCTCCAGACCGCGGTCAGGCGCCACAGCGCCAGCGGAATCGTCCTCCCCAGCATGGTGTGTACGTGCTGGATCTGTCCGTGTTCCCAGATCGCGGCCAGCTCGCCGCGCTCGATCCGCCCGTCGGCATCGACGTGCAGTCGGACGAAGTGAGCCGACGAGGGCCGCATGTGACCGATGTACAGCATGGCCGCAGCCAGCAGATCCTGTTCGCTTGTGGCCGCCGCCAGTCCGGCATGCACGGTGGCCAGCTCGGCTGCCAGACTGCTGCCGCGGGTACCGCCGCTGCTCGCGCGGGCGTCTGCGTGCCCGTCGTGGGGCGCACGATCGGGGGCTGTCTCGGCGCTGGACTCGGAAGAAGACGCCTCCATAGCCGGAGGCACAGGGGCCTGAGGATGGCTCATCGTGTGCCCATCGTATCACCCACAGCACTGCACTTGCGCTCAGTTAGCGCTCGCAAAGCAGGCTGGACTACACTGCGCCCGCCATGCTGCCTAGCGCCGTCGCCCATTCCGCACCCACTTTGGTGTCTCACGATATTGGCTGTGCATTCGGGGGCAGCGATACCTTTCATTCCTGCCCTGGCTTCATCATCGACACCGAGACCACGGGCGTACACGCCGACCGCGATCGCATCGTCGAGCTAGGGGCCGTCGGCTATGCCGCCGGACAGCCGAGCTATGAGCGACGCATGCGCCTCAACCCCGACTGCCCGATCCCCCAAGAGGCCAGCGCCATCCACGGCATCACCGACGCCGACGTGCGCGACAAGCCACGCTTTGCGGCGATCGTCGAGCGCTTCTTGCCCTATCTCGACGGGCGCATGCATCAAGGGGTCGAGCCGTGGATTGCTGGCTATAACGCCGTCGGGTTCGACATTCCGCTGCTCAATGCCGAGCTAACACGCGCCGGCAGCCCGGCCCGCATCTCGCTCGATCGCATCGTCGATCCCATGGTCTTTGTGCGCTGGCACCTGCGTCACCTGCGCAGCCGGTCGCTGGAAAACGTCTGTCGCCACTTCGCGATCCCAGCCGGCCGCGCCCACTCGGCTCTCGACGATGCGCGGGCCACGGGCGCGCTGCTGTTTCGCTTGATCCACGATGGCCTGATGCCCGATCGCATCCAGGATGCGCTGGTGCAGCAGCACGACCTAAGCGCTCGCCTGGTTCGCGAAAGCGAGTCGTACGCGTACTGGCTGTATCACGATCGCAGCGACGGCACGCTGCGCCTGGGTGCGGGCAGCTTGATCGGCACGCCCATCGAGCACGCCAGCCCCGATTACCTGCGCAGCCTGCTGTCGAAGATTCCCGATCTGCCCGAGCGCGTGCGCAGCGTGTTTCTGTCGCAGGCCAGCCGATCCAGCGCACGCCCGCAGGCCCTGCGCTCCGAGTGAACCCACGCCCCGGCCCGAGCCCCTCGCGGCACAGTGCAGAGAAGGGCCAAACCCGTGCAGAGACGCGCGGACTCAGCGCAGAGGTGGGCGGAGGAAAAAAGCAGCGGACTGGGCAGACTACAGAGCCGCGGAGCCGAGGCCGATCGTCTTTTGCAGGAAGGCCAGAAGGTCCGTCGCTTCCGCGATGCGCTTGCTGGTCGGCTTGCCGGCGCCATGACCCGCGCGCACCTCGATGCGGATGAGCACCGGAGCCGAGCCCGCCTGCGCCGCTTGCAGCGCGGCCGCGAACTTGAAGCTATGACCCGGCACCACGCGATCGTCGTGATCCGCCGTCGTCACCAGCGTCGCCGGGTACTGCGTGCCGGGCTTGATGTTGTGGTACGGCGAGTACGCGTGCAGCGCCTTGAACTCTTCCGGGTTGTCCGAGCTGCCATAGTCATCGATCCATTCCCAGCCGATCGTGAACTTGTGGAAGCGCAGCATGTCCATGACGCCCACCGCCGGCAGGGCCGCACCGAATAGCTCGGGGCGCTGCGTCATCGTCGCCCCCACAAGCAGCCCACCGTTGGATCCGCCCGCGATGGCCAGCTTCTTTGGCTGCGTCCACTTGTTCTTGATCAGCCACTCCGCCGCCGCGATGAAGTCATCGAACACGTTCTGCTTGCGCAGCTTGGTGCCGGCCTTGTGCCAGTCCTCGCCGTACTCGCCGCCGCCGCGCAGGTTGGGCTTGGCGATGACGGCACCGCGCTCCATCATCACCAGCTCGAACACCGAAAAGGCCGGCGTGATCGGGATGTTGAAGCCGCCATAGCCGTACAGGTACGCCGGGTTCTTGCCGTCGGCCTGGGTGCCCTTTTTGCGGCTCACGAACATCGGTACGCGCGTGCCGTCTTTGCTTTGATAAAAGATCTGCTGCGTCTCGAAGTCCGCGGGGTTGAACTTCAAGCTCGGCGCTTTGAACACCGTGCTTTGGAAGGTCGTCAGGTCCAGGCGATACACCGAAGCCGGCGTCGTAAAGCTGGTGTAGCTATAGAACGTCTCTTTGTCCGTGCGCTTGCCCCCAAAGCCACCGACCGAGCCGATCCCCGGCAGCGGCAGATCGCGCACAAACTTCCCTGACAGATCAAAGACCTTCACCTGCGCATACGCGTCTTTTAGATAGCGCGCGACGAACAGGTTGTTCAGCACGCTGACGCCCGCCAGGTTGTCGGCGCTCTGCGGGATGAGCTCTTTCCAGTCCTTTTGCTGCGGCTTGCGCGTGTCGATGGCGATGACTTTGCCGCGCGGTGCCTTGAGATCCGTCTTGAACCAGAACACCGGGCCGTCGTTGTCGAGGAACGTGTATTCGGCATCAAAGTTGTCGATCAGCTCGACGAGCTTGCTGCCCGGCTGGCTCAGATCCTGATACAGGATGCGGTACTTGTCGTCGGTGCCCTTGGCCACCGTGACGATTAGATAGCGCCCATCGTCCGTGACGGTCGGAACGAACTGCCAGTCCTTGTGATCCTTGCGCTCATAGACCAGCGTGTCCTGCGCCTGCGGCGTGCCTAAGCGGTGGTAATAGAGCTTGTGAAAGAAGTTCACCGACTCGAACTCTTTGCCCTTGGGCTCGTCGAAGCGGCCGTAATAGAAGCCCTTGCCATCCTGGGTCCAGGCCACGCCCGAGAACTTGATCCACTTCACGACGTCGGGCAGGTCCTTGCCGGTCTCGACATCGCGCACGCGCCAGTCTTGCCAGTCTGATCCGGCGGCCGCGATGCCATACGCCAACAGCTTGCCATCGTGGCTGATGCCCATGCCCCCAAGCGCCACGGTGCCGTCCTTGGACATCGTATTGGGATCGATCAGCGCTGTTGGCTGCGCGGAAAGCGCGGTGGTCGTGTAGACCACGCTCTGGTTCTGCAGACCGTCGTTCTTGGCATAGAAATACCGGCCGCCTTCTTGGACCGGCGGGCTGTATTTCTCGAAGTTCCAAAGCTCGGTCAGGCGGGCCCGCAGCGCTTCACGCGACTCGATCGTATCCAGCCAGCCAAACGTCAGCTTGTTCTGTGCTTCGACCCACTGCCGCGTCTCGGGCGTGTCCAAAGACTCCAGCCAGCGATAGGGATCTTTGACCTTGGTGCCGTGGTACTCGTCGACGTGCTCGACGGTCTTGGTGGCGGGATAGGCGAGCTTGTCGGCGGCGCTGGCGGCGCCTTTTTCTGCCGCAGCGCTCCCTTTCTTTGCGCTCGGCTTCAACGCGGGAGCCTTTCCGGGTGGAGCCGCCTCGGCGCGCGAAAGGCCGCTGTGGTTTGGGGGAATCGAAAGCGATGACGCAAGGGCCACAAGCCCTCCCATCATCAACCATGGGCGACGAGAAGTGTTCTTCGCAGTGAGCATGGCGGCACTATATGAAGTCTCCGGTTGCAAGTCATCGGGAACCCAGGCAAAACCGCTGCCCGACGCATTCAATTCCCCGCTTCACATCGGTCCCTGGTCGCGAGCGTGTCTGCCCATGTTGCACATGCCCTATACACACCTGCCTCGCCTGCACTTGATCGTGGGCCATCGCGGTGTTGGCAAGACCGCGTTTCTGCAGCGCGTCCGCGCCGCCTATGCCCGCCGCTCGCTGCCGGTTACGACCTGGGATCTCGATGCCGAGCTTTCACGACACCACGGGGTCGCGGTGGCGACGCTGTTTCACCAGCAGGGCGAGCCGCGCTTTCGCGCGCAGGAACACGCGCTCTTGCGCGCCCGACTCGCGGAGCTGCGCGATCCAGCGCAGGCTTCCGATCCCCACGACCTCTGTGATGTCTATGTCGCGCTGGGTGCCGGCTATGACGAAGACCCACGCGTCGCGGTTCCACCGGCCTGGCTGCCGCTCGCGCGTGTCCTGTGGCTGCGCCGCTTGACCGACCCGCAGGGCCGAATTTTCGTCGACTCTGCGCGGCCCCGTTTGGATCCCGACCTGCCACCGCTGGCCGAGTTTCAGCGACGTTTTGTCGAACGACAGAGCCGCTATCAAGCCTGGCACGACACCGTGTGGATCATGCCGGAGGGCGCCGAATCCGACGAAAACCCGGCCGAGGATCAGTTCCTCTTTGCCGCGCTGGCCAGCCAGCATCACAGCCCGAAAGGCATGCTGCCCGCCGTGCTGACGCTGCTGCCCGATCCACTGGCTCGCAGCGAAGCTGCACACGAATTCCTGATGCGCCGACTCACCTGGCCTGGCCTGCGCTTTGAGCTGCGCGATGATCTTCTATCGGACGCTCAGCGAGCTTGGGCACAGCACCTGCTGCCACCTGAGCGCGTGATCCAAAGCGCTCGCCGCGCGCTGCCCAGCCACAAGGACGTGCAAGCCGCCTGTCGACAAAAGAGCGCCGTGGATCTTCCTTGTGAGCTATTGCAGTCGCCGCCGGCCGAGGCCTGGCTGCGCGAGTGGACGGCTCGGATGGACGGCGCGATGCTGCCGGGGCTTATCGCTTCGCTGCACGATCGCGACATCGGCGAGTCGGTGCCGCAAGCCGCCGCGCGCCTGCAAAGCCTGGCACTGCAACTAGGCGCACAGCATGCCAAGCTGGCCATCGAAGTTCACGACTTCGCCGAGCTGGCATGGGGTCTGGCCTGGGCCGATGCAGATCCGCTGCGACGGGCCTTTCTGCCGCGCACACCGGCTGCACAGCACGCATCCGGTCCCGAGCGCTTTCGCTGGTTTCGCGCGCTGCAGGCGCGGGCAAAGCGATCGCCGCTTTCGTTTGTGCGCGAAGGCGATGGATCGAGCGCAGATCAGCCGACGCTTTGCGAACACCTGCAGCTTGGCATGGCGGACATGGGACAACCGTCGCGTGGCTTTGCCGCCGTGCTCGGCGATCCGCTGCAGCACAGTCGCAGCCCCAGCGAGCATCGCGCGTTCTTTTCGCGCCAGGGTCTGCCCATGCTGGCCATCCCGTGCAGCGAGGCCGATCTGGCGCACGGGGGTCTCGCGCTGCTGCGACAGCTTGGGCTGCGCTGTGCCGCCGTGACTGCACCGCTCAAGCGCGCCGCCGGAGCGCTGACCGGGCTTGAGAGCTGCAACACGCTGTGGTGGCAGGATGACACCGCGAGCTGGCAAGGCGAAAACACCGATCCAGTCGGACTGCGGGCGCTTCTGGCGTCGCTGCCTGCCGATGCTCAGGTCGCGGTCTGGGGGGGGGGCGGTGTCTTGCCGAGCCTCCATGAGACCCTGCCGCAGGCGCAGTTTTTTTCGCTGCGCACTGCAGCCCTGCGCCGCCCATCAAGTGGCGCCCGCGATGCCAACAATGCCAACGATGCCAGCGATGGGGCGACGCAGAACGCCGCCGCGCTCGCCCAGCCCAGCGTCGTGGTGTGGGCCGCGGGCCATCGTGGTCGAGACGCGGCGCTGCAGCCTCCGGCTAGCTGGCGCCCGCAGTGCGTATACGACCTCGACTATCGCGAGGACTCTGCGGCCCGCGACTATGCGCTGCGCGTTGGGGCGCGCTACGTGTCGGGCTTGGTCATGTTCACGGCACAGGCCGCGGCCCAGCGCGCAGTCTGGCAGCGCAGCCTTGCCCAAGCGACGCCCAGCCCGGCCCAAGAAGCAAAGCCGGTGCAGTCGCAGGCGATCCGATCGACGCGCGAGCGCGGCGTCACCTAAGCGTCCATTCGCACGCCGCCGCTTCAAAGCGGACGCGGATCACGTCGGAAAACGTGGTACTTTCAAGGGGCTGCGCCACCGGCTCGGCGCGGGCTCTGGGCTATGAAGCTGTTCTCGCAAGATGGGTTGCCATTTGCCGCCGCACCGCGCAGCACGCGCTGGGCTCTGCTGATCGGCATCAATCAATATCCGTTTCTGGGCGAAGTGAATCTCGACGGCAGCGTCAATGACGCGATGGGCTATCAGGCCGTCTTGCGCGATCGCTTCGACTTCCCGGAAGAAAACATCACGCTGCTCTTGGATGAAGCCGCGACGCACGATGGCATCTTGAATGCGTTTGATCGGCTGGTGGCGGTGGTACAGGACGGCGACCAAGTCGTGCTTTCGTATTCGGGGCATGGTCGGCGCATTGCCAACCCCGACAGCCTCGAAGCCGATCAGATGGACGAGACCTTCGTGCCCGCGGACAGCGGCAGCGGTTTTTACCCCAACCGCGACATCCGCGACGATGAGTTTCTGTCGCGCATCGTTGCACTGACCGAGCGCGGCGCCTATGTCACGTTCTTTTGCGACTGCTGCCATAGCTCGGCCTCGCTGCGGGACGACTTCCGGGCATCGACGCGCGGTGTGGCTGCCGATTTCCGCCGCCGCAGCAACGAACAGCAGCTGATCCAGATTCCAGAGGGTCTGGGCCTGGCCGCGACGCAAGAAGCGAACCCCCGGCCCGTCGAGCCCAGCAAGCGCAGTCCGGCCCCGCGACCCAAGGTCGGCCTTGGCCTGCGGCGCGATCACTATGTCTATGTCGCCGCCTGTCGCGACAGCGAGCTAGCCACCGAACACATCGAGCAGACGGATGGCGGTCGCCAGGTTCATGGCGCGCTGAGCTACTACCTGCAGCGCGAGCTAGCGAGCTGCCTACCTGGCGAGGCGATGCGCGCAGTCATTGGCCGCGCCTTCGCTGCGCTCAGCAGCGAGTGCCCCGAGCAGCATCCTCGCGCCGAAGGTGCCTTGGAAGACACGCCGCTGTTTGTCGCCGAGCTAGACGGGGCGTCGACCCGTCTTCTGCCCAGCACATCCGAACAGCGCGCTTCTGTGCGTGAACGCACTGGCAAGAGCGTCGTGCTATCGGTCGGTCGCCTGCATGGCGAGACGCTCGGCTCGCGCTATGCCGTCTATGCAGCGTCGAGCGCCCCGCTGTCGTCGACCCCCTGGGCAAGCCAGCCTCGCCCCGTCCTGGGCGTGGTCGAAGTCACAGCCGTGCGCGCAACCTCAGCGAGCGCCAAGATCCTGCTTGAAGCCTCACCGGGAGCCATCACCGAAGGCAGCCTAGCCATTGAGTACGAGCACAGCACCACGCTGCCGCCCTTGCGCGTCGAGCTGTGCTGCGATCCCGACCACACCCAGCAGGCTGAATTGACCGAGGCGCTCGCTCGCTTGCACGATCGACTGACCAGCATTCCCGTTGTCGAAGTGGTCAGCGATGGCAGCGCCAGCTTGCGTCTTTATGCGCTGTCGGCCCGCGCGCAGCCCAGCGCCCCAGAAGGGGCGGATGTCGCGATTCCGTCGACACCTGTGCCGCAGCTAGGGGCGCTTAGCGAGCCGGTCTGGGCCCTGGTTGGACGCGATGGCCAGCTGCGCACGCCTGCTGTGCCGTTGCGAGATACCGGCAGTCTGCAGAGTGTCGAGGATCGACTGCGCGGGCTGGCCACTCAGCAACTGATCCTGCACCTTGTGCCACGCCCCAGTGTGCTGCGCGATCGCCTGCAGGTTGCGCTGTTGGTTCGCTGTCCCGGCCAAGCGGACTGGCAGTCCGCGACACGCAGCGAAGGAACCCCGCTGGTTGTCGATGAGGGCGATGCCCTGGCGCTGCGCCTGTCGCTGCGCACGATGCAGACCGATCCCTTGGCTGTGCCACCTGCACCGCTTCATGTCGGTGTGCTGCACTTGTCCGCAAGCGGTGAAACGCAGGTCTGGGCGAGCGAGCCCGAAAACCCTGCGCAGCTTCGGCAAGACGCCGCATTCGAGCTGGGCCTGCGCCCCGGCGAGCAGCGCATCTTGCACATTGCGGAAGGCTACCCACCGACGGGATGGGATCGCCTAGGCGATCTGCACAACGAGCGCTCGCAAGCCCTCGACAGCTGGGTCGAGCCTGTTCCCGCCGCCGCCTATGTGCAGGACTTGATCACGGTGTTCGTCGGTACGCGCCCGCTTCAGGACAGCCTGCAGGGGGCGCTGCGCGTGCAGCCCAGCACATCCGCTCGCGCGGCCGTCTTGCGTTCCGACGTCGCAGCCTGTGCGCGCAGCCTGGCGCTGGCCCTGCGCGGTCGACGCTCTCGTCGTCGCCCAGCCAGCCTGAGGCTGGATACCGAGACCCCGCGCGAAGACTGGGCGCAGCTCTCGGTGCCGATCCTCGTTCGACGCCGGCTGGGCAGCTAGAACCAGACAGCAGCCGCTGAAACCGCGAGCGTTTGTCGCTAGAAAACATCCGGCACGCTGCTTCGACATCGCGGGGCAGACAACGCGGATCGCAGCGGTGCCGCATCGCAGCGCCGGTCCCCAGACCGTCGAGCTGTGGCCGGCGTGCCGGACCCGTGAACGAGCGCCGTCGGTTCGCGCAAGCGCCCTCGCAAAAGGAGATATGATCAGGCGTGCTCAGCCATCCACCGAGGACACGCCAAGCAACCCAGGCCAGTCAGCGCACACGTGAGGGGCACCGATGTGGCAGGCATTGCTGTTCATAGATCACGTTTTTCGTCGGAATCGCGGTCTTCTTGGATGGCTCGCGTTTCTGTTCGCGATGGGCACGGCGCACGCGGGTTCCCGAGACGCGTGTTCCTATCTCTTCGACGCTCCATCGCCCTATCTTGCGTCGCAGCGCTGCGATCTGGACTCGGCGCGGGCGCTGCTTTCACATCAACTGACCGATGGTTGCAAGTCTGCGGCCAGCAGCGGTCAGGCCGAATCGTCCATGGCTCGGCTCGCGGCGACCGCGAAGACCCCGGCTGAGCCGTCCGCCTGCGGCACCGAGAAGCGGCTGCTGTCCTTGTTCGCGCTGTGTTCCCTGCAACCGCCCAACCACCGCGACGACTTCCGTCTCGCCTTCGATGAAGACAAGTTCTCGTACGCTGGCAAGGGCCTGCTGCTCGTTTCGCTTGCGTGCGCGCGATCGCTCCTCCTTATGGGGGATGAAAACGCAATGCTCGATTTTGCCCAGATGTTTAGGGGAGGAGCCGGAACGGATGTCCTACGGCCGCTTCTCGTTGTTCCCGCGCCGCGACGGGACGACCAAGCGGCACGTCTGCTGCGCATGGCGTACGGGCGCACGTGGCACGATCGCGTCGCGTTGCATCGGCTGCTGTGTGTGCGGCGCAATGCCGCGTCTCGCGCGCTGCAATCGGCCTGTGATGAGCTTCGCGGCGATGAAGAAGCCCAGCCGGCGCAAGCCCCCCAGAGGTTCACCCTTCAGCAGAGCCAAAGTACAGACCTGCCGCTTCGCATCGGACTTACGATCCTGAGCATTGCCATCGCCGGAACACAGCTGGGCGTATCGGCGGCATACCCTGGCACGCCAGCCGGACAGGCCATGGCAACGTTTGGTGGGATCACGGCCAGCAGCTTGGCGGTGACGGATGCCTTGCTGATCGACATGGCTCCCGAGCGAAGCGGCGCGGCCAAATACTTCGAGCCAAGAACACTGCTTTATGGGGCGGGGCTCTGGTTTTGGCTGCCGATTCCCATCGGCCTGTCCGGGGCCGCCGCCAACTGGACGGCGCAGACGCAGACGGGGACGATCGTCTCGTCGGCAATCAGCGCTCCTTTTTCCTTGGCCTCGGCGCTCGCGTTCATCTGGATGTTCTAAGCGGGCCCTGCGATCCCCGCGCTTGATGCACCCCCGCAGCAACGTCCAGACGAGCCTAAAGTCCAAGCGACTTGACCGCGTGGGCAACAGCACGCTCGCTCCAGCCTGCATAGCCAATGCGCAGATACGGCAGCGCATGGCCGGCCAAGGAAAAGTAGCGCCCCGGCCCAACCCAGATGCCTTGTCGGGCCGCATGGGCGGCGATCCGCTCGGCGCTGCGCCGGCCTCTTAGCTGCACCCAAAGCGACATGCCGCCGTCGGGCACATCGAACTCAACAGCCTCGGCAAAGCGCGTGCGCAAAAGACGCACCAAGGCGTCCCGCCGCGCAACGTAGAGCCGGCGCATGCGGCGCGCATGACGTTGGATTTCGCCATCCTCGAACAGCTCAGCGACCGCCGTCTCGACCGCGGCATCGCCTTGCCGATCCAACAGCATGCGCTCGGCCGCCATGGTGCGCAGCACGTCGCGCGGCGCAACGATGTATCCTAGACGGATACCCGGCGCCACGATCTTCGAGAGCGTGCCGATGTAGATCACCTGGCCAGGATCGGCCGCAGCCAGCGGCAACACCGGACGGCTGGCGTAATGGAACTCGTGATCGTAGTCGTCTTCGACGATCGCGACGCCGTGCCTCTGGCACAGCGCAAGCAGTTGTCTGCGCCGCGGACCCGAAAGCGTCGCCAGGGTTGGGTACTGATGATGCGGCGTCAGATACACGGCGCGGACACGGCGGCGCTTGAGCGTATCGGCGAGCGCATCGACATCGACACCGCTTTTGTCGACTGGGATCGGCAGCAGCGTCGCACCTTCGCGTCGGAAGATCTGCCAGGCGGGTGGATAGCCGAGTTCCTCGACGGCGATCGTGTCACCGGGACGCACGAGCACCCGCGCGGCCAAGGCCAGCCCCTGCTGACTGCCACGTGTCACGATCACGTCCTCGCTGCTGCACGGCATTCCGCGCGTCGCCCGCAGCATGGCGGCCAGCGCCTCGCGCAGACGCAGCACGCCGCGTGCATCGCCGTAATCAAGCACCTCCTTGCGACTGAGCAGCGCCCGTCGATAGGCCCGAGCCAACGCCGCCCGCGGGACGTGCCGCAGGTCGGGTATCCCGCCGGACAAGATCAGCGCTGGATGCTCTCGGCTCTGGGGTGTAGAGCCGTCGGTTTCAAGCGGCCGTGCCGCGGTGCGAACGGCGTCATCGCCAGCAACGCGAAAGCGAGCGCGTGTCGCGCTGGTGGTGCCGGCCGGTGCTGCGTCCGCGAGGATCGGCGCGGTCGTGACGAAGGTGCCGCGCGCTTGGCTGCCATACACCCAGCCTTGGGCAGTCAGCTCGGCGTACGCGGCAACGACCGTGTTGCGATGAACACCCAGCGTGGCAGCCAGCGAGCGCGTACCGGGCAAGCGGCTCCCCGCGCTGAGCCGCCCGGCCTTGATCGCTGCGACCAACGCGTCGGCAATAGCGACGAACATCGCTCGCCCGGCATCGAGTTCCAGCGCGAGGCTCCATTCGCCGCGCGCAGCCGGCGGCTTTCCAACTGGACTAGTACTTTTTTTTGATCTGGAACTTCTCACTGGTCCAGCGTAGCGCTGAGATCAGCGCATGCACAACCAAACGCTCTTGGCCACGGAACTTTCGACTCCGGTCCGTCGCAAACAGCGCGGGACGCACGACCGCGCCACCGTCAACACGATCTTGGACGAAGGCCTCGTCTGCCATGTCGGCTTCGTGCATGAAGGGATGCCGATCGTGCTGCCAACCGCGTACGTGCGCATCGGCGATCACGTGTACCTTCACGGCGCTCCCGCAAACCGCATGTTCAACGCGCTGGCGAGCGGCGCCGACGGCTGCTTGACGGTGACGCTCGTCGATGCGCTGGTGCTCGCGAAGACCGCGGGCCATCACTCGCTGAACTACCGCTCGGTCACGCTCTTCGGCAAAGGGCGCCGTGTGACCGACCGAGCCGAGCTTGCAGCGGCGTTTCGCGGCATCGTCGAAGCGACGCTACCGGGCCGATACCAGCGCACGCACGCCGCCGCCGAGATCGACTTTATGGCCACGCTGGTCATCGCATTTCCCATTGAAGAAGGCGCGGCCAAGGTCCGCGACCTGCAGCCCACGGACGAGCCAGAAACAGCGGTCGACTTCGTCGGTGTCGTGCCCGTCACGCAGCAGGTCGAGCGCGCCACCGCGGTCCCCGATAGCCCCATGCCCATGCCACACCTAAGCGCCATCTTTCGCGTGCGCGATCACGAAGTCGACGCTCTGCGCGCGGTGCTTGGGCAAGCCTTCGGCTGGGGGCCCCGAGGCGATCTGATCGTCCGCGATCGCATCTCGCGCTATCGTCGTGCCGAACCGTCTGGGTGGTTCGGCGTGCATGCCCAGCGGGACGCGCAGTCGGCACCTGAGCTTGCTGCAGGCGGCGGCTGCTTGACGTTCGGCGAGATTGCATACCTTGGTCTTGTGGGCGTGCTGCCGGCGTTTCAGCGTCGCGGAATCGGTCGCATTCTCATGGAACGCCTCATGCGCTATGCGGACGCACGCGGCGCAGAAACGCTGCTCCTTGACGCCTCGGCCGCGGGGGCTCCGCTGTATCTGTCCATGGGCTTCATGACGACGGACGAGACATGGGTGTTTTCGTCCGAGGCCACAGCGAGCACAGCGAACGGGGCAAGCTCTTCGCCACGCGTCCGCGCCGCGACCGCCGCGGATCGTGAGGCGATCCTCGCGCTAGACCGGCAGGCCTATGGCGCTGATCGCACACGCTTGCTGGACGCGTGTCTTACGGACGGCCGCGCGCTCGTGCATGAGCAAGGTGGCTTCTGCATCGCACAGGACGCGTACATCGGGCCGCTGGTTGCTGCGCAAAAAGACGTCGCTGCCGAGCTTCTAGATGCGGCGCTGGCGCTGCCGTTTTCGCGACCGCCCGAGGTACTGACCCGCGCATCGCAGCCCTTTATGCCGCAGCTTCTGGCCGCCCGCGGGCTACGCCACGCTCGCTCGCTGAAACACATGCAGAAAGGTGGCGCCCTGCGTCCCCCGCGTCCGCTGCTCTGCTCACCACAGAGCCTGGCAACCGGTTAAAGCCCGCACGCTTCGCGGCTCGGCAGCGCGGCTCATCAGCAATCGACGCATCGACTTATGGAGGGGGCGGCAGCGTCGTGTCGTGACACCAGCCCGCCTTGTTCCAGCACGATCCGGCGACGCAGTATCCGCGACAGCTACGGCTGGTGCGACAGGTCTTGTGGGCGCAGGCGCCGCTTTGGCAGACCAAGTTGGGCGAGCCGCAGTCGCGATCCGTGGCACAGCTGGCGGGCCGGCACATCCCCGTCGCAAAGGTGCAGGGGAAGGGATCGCCCGGCTTGCACAGCACGCAGCGATAGCCTTCCAGGCAGCCGGCATCCGATGAGCAGGTGAACTGCATCTCGCTGCAGCCGGGAGCGCCGCAGGGGCGCGGGGTATCGGGGCGCTTGCAGACGTACTTGCGAGCCCCACACGAGCGCTCGGCCCAGCAGCCCGCGGGCGGTGCGTCCGTCGGATCCGTTGACTGCAACGCGCTGTCTTCAGCGTCGGTGGTGACCCGCGGATCGCGATCGCTGTCCGTGCGCTGCAAGGCTGCGGTCAGCCCCGCTGAGGCTGTGGCCTCGTCCTCCAGCTCGGCTGGCTGACACGAGGAAAGCAACAGCCCGAGCGCCGCACAGAGCAGCCCGGCGCATGCCGCAAGCGGTGTCACCGGCCCCCTTTGGCCCGCGATGCTGGACCGCGACAAACGATGGAGCGCATGCGTTGGACTGCGATGACTTCGACGACGGAACAGAGGGATGAAGGTTCGCATGCGGCGCAGCATACGCCAGCCCGCTCGGCGAAAAAAAGCATCGACAGCGCGGCAAGCGCGATCCTACAGATCGCGGCATGCCTACTACATCTGCCCACCTGCGCGACGCTGCTTCCACGGCGCCTTGGCTTGGTCGCTCTCGTCAAAGGAATCACCGCCGTAGGCTGCTTGGCCTGTTGCTGGCGCTGGCCGCTGTCTTAGCGCTGCTTCCCGACGGCGGACACGCAGCCTGGCCCCCCGACGAGCGCAGCGGGCCGATTGACTATCGCGATCCCAAGAACTGGCCCAGCGATCCCAGCTTTAAGACGCAGTGGCAGTCGTGGAGCTTTGCCCCGTTGAGCTACAGCAAGCTCGACGCACGCACGCGACGCCTGGGCATGGGCGCAAGCTATGACCGCGCCTGGGCCAAGACAACCGGCGATCCGCGCGTCGTCATCGCCGTCCTCGACTCGGGTGCGTACTGGGACGAGCGCGACTTGGTCAACAAGTGGTTCCTCAGCCAAGGCGAGCTGCCACCGCCGGATGACCCCTGCCAAAAGCCCGAGAACCGCGGCGAGGGCAAGCGCCGACACGACGCCAACGGCGACGGCGTGTTCAACGTGCAGGACTACACCCGCGTGACCGGGCACGACCAGCCGGAAGCGGCCACGATCTGCGACCCGCGCCTGCGTGACGACAACAAGAACGGCATCTTGGATCCGCAGGATCTGATCGCGGCATTTTCCGACAAGAAAGACGACGACGGCAATGGCTACGTCGACGACATCGCGGGCTGGGACTTTTTCCGCAATGACAACGATGCCTATGACGACACGCGCTATGGACACGGCACGGGCGAAGCCAAGGACTCAAGCGGCGAAGCCGACAACGGGCGCGGCGAGGCCGGGGTCTGTCCGCGCTGCCGCGTCATGCCGCTGCGGGTCGGTGACAGCTTCGTTGCCGATGCCAACGACTTTGCCTTGGCCACCGTCTATGCCGTCGACGTCGGCGCCTCGGTCGTGCAAGAGGCCTTGGGCACGCTCGACAACACGCCGCTTTCGCAGTGGGCGATTGACTACGCATATGACAATCACGTCGCCGTGATTGCCTCGGCTGCCGACGAGAACAGCTATCACCACAACTTCCCCGGCACCAACAACCACACGATTTATGTGCATGCGATTCGTTACAACGCCGAGGATCTGCCGGACTCGACGCATGCCTTTGCCTTCGACAACTGCACGAACTATGGCGCGCAGCTTCTTTTGTCGGTGCCTGGTGAAAGCTGCAGCTCCGAAGCGGTGGGGCGAAGCGCAGGCATGGCGGGTCTGCTGTACAGCGCAGCGCTAGCGGCCGATTTGCCGGCGCCTGCGCGACTGCATCCACCGACGGCGGGACAGACCGCACCAGCCGGCGACGAAGGGCCTGCCGCACAGCGCGTACGTCGCCTTTCTGCCGAAGAAGTGCGGCAGATCATGCTGGGCACCGCCGAGAGCTTTTACGACCCCAGCGAAGACAACAACCCCGGCGCCTATCCGACGGGGCCTGGCTTTGTGCGGCGCTTTGGCTATGGCCGCGTGAACGCGCGATCGGCCGTCGACAACATCCTGTCTGGGGCAATTCCCGCCGAGGTCGAGATCGAAAAGCCCGAGTGGTTCCAGGTCTTTGGCGAGCGCGATGGCAGCGTGCCCATCCAAGGCCGCATCGCCCTGCGCCACGGCCAGCCCGAGGGAGACAGCTTTGACTTCGAGATCGCCTGGGCTCCAGGTGTGGATCCGCGCGAAGACCGCTATACCCGGCTTGGCCGCGGCGAGGGCATGACACGAGGGATCGAGGGCAAGCTGGCGGATCTACCGGTGGCGCAGATCAAGGTCCAAAACCCGGTCTTGTCGCGCGAGGATCCAGCCTGGCAGCCCGACGACATCGCGCACGTGTACACGATCACGGTGCGGCTTCGCGTGTGGCAGCGCTCGGCGGATCCCAAGCGCAACGGCCTGCTCAGCGAGGCGCGGCGCGCGGTGCACGTTCGCACCGACCCGGACCTTTTGCCCGGCTTCCCCAAGCGCTTGGGCGCATCGGGCGAGTCATCGCCCAAGACCGCTGATCTCGACGGCGACGGCAAGCGCGAGATCATCGTCGGAGATGCCGGCGGCCTAATCCACGCCATCCGCGCCGACGGCAGCGAGCTTGCAGGCTGGCCCGTGACCCTGCCCAGCTATCCTGGCCTCGCCGACACGCCCGACGGACACAAAAGCGCCCCCGGCTGGAGCAAGCCGACGGCCGCAAATCGCCCGCGCCCGCCCTATGGCTCGGCGGTGCTGGCGACGGTGGCCATTGGCGATATCAATGGCGACGGGCGGCTCGACGTGGTGGCGGCGAGCTATGACGGCTTCGTCGTGGCCTATGCGGCAAACGGCTCGCTGCTGTCTGGTTTTCCCGTGCAGGTCGACCGCGTGGCGGCGGCCATTGCCCGCGACCGACGGCACGTCATCGACGATGGTTTTTTTGCATCGCCGGTCTTGGCCGATATGGATCGCGATGGCCGCCTGGACATCGTCGCTGCCGCGTTCGATAGCCAGATCTATGTGTGGAAGGGCGATGGCTCGCGGCTTTCCGGCTGGCCGGTCCTTCTATGGGACGGCGAGCGGCCCGACGACGATCGCGGCGAAGAGCCCCGTCAGCGGCAGCGCATCATGGCCACTCCGACGGTCGGTGACCTAAACGGCGACGGCATCCCCGAGGTCATCGTTGGCACCAACGAACAGTACAGCGACAGCGGACGCCTCTATGTCGTCGACGGGCGCGGCAGCAAGGCGGACAAGGTGTTTCTGCCCGGCTGGCCGGTGTCGACGTTTTCGCGCTATGTGCTGCCGGTGGTGGGCTCGGGCCTGCCGAACGCCGCGGCCTTGGGCGACCTCGACAAAGACGGCAAGCCCGAGATCTTGGTGAACGGCATCGGCGGCAACCTAGAGATCCTGCGCAGCGACGGCACGAGCTATCCGGTCAGGCTGCTGCCGGGCCAGCAGGGCTTTGGCCCGCAGAGCGACACGCGCGAATTTGCGGCGCTTGGCTTCATCGCCAACCCGGCGCTGGGCGATCTCGACGGAGACGGGCGGCCTGAGGCCCTGTTGCCGAACACGGGCGCCAACACCGCGCTTTCGATGCTCAAGGGCTATGAGCGCCTCGATTACGAGATGCTGATCTCGGCTTGGGATGTCGCGACGGGCAAGCAGCTTTCCGGCTTCCCACGCGTGATGGAAGACTATGTCTTTTTCATGAACCCCATCGTCGTCGACATCGACGGCGACGGGCGGCGCGAAGCCATCGCCGGCTCGGCGGGTTATTTCGTCCACGCGTGGAATGCCGCCGGCCAAGAAGCCAAGGGCTTTCCCAAGTTCACCGGAGGCTGGGTGGCCACCACCCCAACCGTCGGCGATCTCGACGGAGACGGTCGGCTGGAGCTGGTGGCATCGACGCGCAACGGCTGGCTGTTCGCCTGGCATACGCGGGGGCTTTCGCGCGGGCGCATGGACTGGGATGGCTTCCATCACGACAACCGCAACACCGGCAACTATGCCGAGCCTCTGGGCCAGGGCGGCGACGAGTTCGACCCACCCGAGCCGACGGTGAACCCAGTGGCAGGCTGCTCGTGCTCGCTGGGACGGGCCGGCACCTTGGGGCGCAGCGGCCAAGGCGGCGCTGGTTCAGCCGCCGGTTCCGAGCCGGCAGCGACGGTATTTGCCCTGCTGGTGCTCGGCTTTTACATGTGGCAGCGACGGCGCTTGCTGTCGTAACAGGCGTTCCAGACCGGGCGGCAGCGCCTAGGGCAGCGCCGCGGCGTCTTGGGCAGCGACGAGATCCGCCCACAGATCAGGATCTTCACCGCCCAGCCCCACGTAGATTACGCCCGCGGAAAGTGGCAGGTTTTTTTCTGGAATGTCACGTAATCCCTGCAGGATGGACGCGCTGTCCTCGTACCAGACCTCGTGCTCTTGGCCGCTGCCATCTTTGTACGCAAAGTGCAGAGCCTCGCCGTCGCCGCCTTGCGCCGTCTGGCCATGGGTTGTGGCCAAGGCCGAAGCCTCGCTGAACGAGACCGCGGACTCTTCGACGATCTGCCGCGTGGGGGTCTGCTGCAGACGAAAGTCGATGCCATAAAGCGGCACGGCCACGTCCAGTTTGTCGACGGAAATAGACTTCTGAGCGAAGGCCGCGGCCTGCAGAATCCAGTCGGCGTCTAGCGTCGGTCCAGGGCTGTCGCCGCTTGCGGCATCGACGGTGAACAGACGAAGGCGATCGACCTTCCCGCCCAGCAGCGCAAGGTCATAGGCGTCGCCACCAGAGATATCGCTGGGCTGGCTCACCGACGGTGGAACGAACACACCCAGGCGACGCTGCGGACGTAGCCGGGCGGAAAGGGCAGTCACCCAGGCCGAAAGATCGCTGCGCGCTTGGTCTTGTAGCTCGGGCAAGATCACCTGCAGCCCGTCGCTGTTCTGGGCATACGCGGCCAGCGCCTGCACCGTCGCTTGCCGCCACAAGGGTCGCTTGAGCCAGCGAGTCAGCTCATCGGCCGGCTGTTCATCATCGTCTTCGTCGACGGCGGTAATGCCAAGCTGGACGACATAGCCCTGGCTGCGCAGATCGCCGATCTGGGTCATCAGGCCACTTCCCGTCTGTGTGCCGCGCAAGCGGATGCCGCCTCCCTCGGAAAGCGACAGGCAGAGCAAGATCACCTCGGACACGGTCTTTTTGGCGTCGGGGCTGCGCAGGCTGGCCGCTTGCCCGGCATCCAGGCTGCAGCCGTCGACAAGCACGCTACCGGACCGCTTGGGAATGGGCTCAATCGACTCTTCTTCGTCGTCGTCGTTGCCGTCGTCGACGCCATCGTCATCGGGACGGCAGGCGGCGCTTGCGCACAAAAACAAGCAGAGCGTCAGCACACCGGCTGCGCGAAGCGCGGCGGGCGAGGCCAAGCGACCAAACAAGGGAAAGCGAGGGGCGCTCACGCGGGGTCTCCTACGGTGACTTCGATGCGGGTGACATGCGGCGACTCGTCGATGAGCGCGATGTCAACATGCGGCAAAAAGCGCGACACGATGTCGGCCTGCGTGCGCGTGTGCAAAGACGGCGGCAGCGTGCGATAGCGACCGCCCTGCCCCAGCGCCAGCGGCAGGATGAGCTGGTCGGCCAGGTGCTCTCCGACGGGCACATCGGCGCGCAAATACACCAGCGCTTCTTCGGCGGCGCTGCGGGCGACTTCTTCGGCGGGAACGCCGCGCTCGCCCACGCAGCTCACCAGCTCGCAGACCTGCTCGCTCTCGATCGCAACCAAGACGACATTTCCGGGGCTGCGGCTTCGCGCGATCGAGCGCACAGAAAAGCAGCCCGGCGGCCAGTCGAGCAGGCTGCGCAGGGTGTCAAGCTCGCGCGTCGCAATGTGCTCGGGCAGGCGCGCCAGCACCGCGGTCGCCTGACGGCGCACGACCGATCCGCGCTGCAAAAGATCCAGACGCGGCATGGCGCGCAGCTCTGCCGGAGGCGTGAGCTCCGCGACGATGGTGCCGCCCCCCTGCGGATAAAAGCCCGGCTGCAGCATGCGCAGTTCAAGGCCCACGCCCAGCCGACGCAGAAGCGGCGCAAACACCCGGTCCAGGAAGTCAAACGGCGGCGCCTTGGTGTTGTACGTCCCCCCTTGCACCGTGATCGTCGACGGACCCGAGGCGCAAAGCAGCGCCGGCAGCACGGTCTGCAGCACCAAGCTGGTGCTGCCCGCGGTGCCGATGTCGAAGTGATAGCGACCTCCGTCCAGGTGCCTGCCGAAGCGGCGCGGACAAAAGCTCAGCTCACGCGAGCCGACCTGGGCCCCGTTGACTTCGGCATCGCCAAGCTGGGCGGCCGCGGTCACTGCGCGCAGGTGCTGCGGTCGCAGGCCCGGTGTCTCGCGATGGGCGCGGATGTCGTGCAGAAAAAAAGGCTGCCCGGTCAAAAGCGACAGCGACAGCGAGGTGCGCAGGATCTGACCGCCGCCTTCTCCAGAAGATCCATCGATGTCGAGCCCGGCCATCATGGGCGGGCAGTGTATCAACCTTGGCCGCCGACCGCGTGATCCGCGATATGATGGCGAGATGCGTAGAGTGTCTAAACTGCTCGGGAAGTCCGCCTTAGGGCTGCTTGGAGTAGCGGTGACGTCGCGTCCTTATGCGCTGTCGAGATCGCGGCGGCGAACGCGCAACACCAAGGAGCGCCAGGCGGCCTCTCGGCCACCGTGCAGAACCGGGCACCCAACGCTCGCACCGATGCAAGGAGCCCATGGCCATGTTGCAGTCCCCGCCTAGTTCTGCTCTCGCGTCGCCCAGCCGCGCGAACAACGACCCGTCCAGCGACGCAGAAAAGAAGCCGGACAGCTACGACGTCTTGCCGTACATCAGCCGCTGCTTTGCGCAGACCCACCCCGACAACCTGGCCGTGGCGGCGCGGCTGCGAGGCTTGCAACCGACTGCCATCGACCGCTGTCGCGTGCTGGAGCTAGGCTGCGCAAGCGGCGGCAACTTGATCCCGCTGGCGGCGACGTGGCCTGGCAGCACGTTCGTCGGCATCGATCGCTCGGCGGTGCAGGTGCAGCAGGGAAGCCAGCTGATCGCAGACGCCAAGCTGCCCAATATCCAGCTTCTTGCCGCCGATCTGATGGAGTTCGAAGGCGAGCCGGGCAGCTTCGATTACATCCTGTGCCACGGCGTGTATTCGTGGGTCCCCGCGCCGGTTCAGAAACGGATCTTTGATCTGTGTCAGCGCCTGCTGTCGCCGCAGGGTGTTGTGTACATCAGCTACAACACATACCCAGGCTTTTACCGACGACAGCCGGTCATGGAAATGATGCGCTATCACGCGCATGCGCTGGGCCTTAAGAACCCGCGCGAGATCGTGCAGCAGGCCAAAGAGCTGGTGACGTTTCTGATCAACAGCGCCCCCGATTCCGACAGCACGACGGTGCGGCTGCTACGCGAGGAAGCCGAGCGGCTTGCCAAGGTGCCGGACAGCTATGTCTTTCACGAGCACTTCGAAGCGGACAATCGCCCCTGTTACTTCTATCAGTTCATGGACGTCGCCAGTCGTCACGGGCTGCAGTTTCTCGACGAAGCTGTGGCCAAAGGAGGCGCGGCCGGCCTGCCCGAAAAAGCGCAGCAAGCGCTGGCCGAGATCGCCGATGACGTGGTGCGCTATGAGCAGTACGTTGACTTCATCCGCAACACGGCCATGCGCAGCACGCTGCTGTGTCGCAGCGAGCACGCGCTTTCGGCCACGCCCAGCCAAGAAGTGCTGCGCGACCTGCTTGTGCGCTGCGCGGCGGCGCCGGAAAATCCCGCGGAGCTGATGGGCGGACGCCTGCTCGAAGATCGGCCGGTGAAGTTCATCGCCCGCGTCGGTTCGGCGCAGATCGAGCACCCGCACTTTAAGGCGCTGCTGCTGGCGCTGTACCTGGCCCGTCCGTGCGCCATGAGCTTTCCGCAGCTCTGCAAACGAACCATGGAGCTTCTGGGACGTGCAGTGCCCACCAGCGAGATCTTCGAGATGGCGCTGTACGGACATCGCGCCGGCATCTGTTCGCTGCATACGCAGAGCCCGCCCGTCACGCAGCGCGTCAGCGAAAAGCCCTGCGCATCGCTGTTGGCGCGCGTGCAGATTCGCAGCGACAACACGGTGCCGACGCAGTGGCATATGGCAGCGTCGCTGGATCCGCTGCGCCAGGCCTTGCTTTCGCTTCTGGATGGGACGCGCGATCTGGCCGCCTTGCACGCGGCGCTGTGGTCCGAAATTGAACGCGGTGCGCTGGTGCTGGGCGGCCCAGGTGGCGGACCGTTTTCGCAGAGCATGCCGCCGCGTCAGCTCAGTGAACAGCTGCGCGCCGTCTATCTGCCCAAGGCTCTGGCCAGCTTCGCCGAGCTTGGGCTGCTTGTTTCGTGATCGCAAGGAGCCGGCGTGTCCGAAGACGATCCATACAATGAAGTCCCGTACGCGGCGCACAGCGTGCCGCAGATGCACCCCGATCACATCGCGGCCGAAGCCATCCTGCGGGGGATGAACCCGGCGCGCCTGTCGCGCTGTCGCGTCCTAGAGCTGGGCTGTGCCGACGGTGCGCACTTGATTCCACTGGCCGCGCAGTGGCCCGAAAGCCAGTTTCTAGGCATCGATCGCGCCGCGGTGCAGATCGAGCGCGGCCAAGCGCTGATCAGCGAGCTGGGGCTGACCAATATTGAGCTGCGCGCGGCCGATCTTTTGACATTCGAAAGTCACGGCGAGCCCTTCGATTACATCCTGTGCCACGGCGTCTATTCCTGGGTGCCCGAGGCCGTGCAAGAGCGCATCTTGCAGATCTGTCAGCAACGCCTTGCGCAGTCGGGCTTGGCGTATGTCTGTTACAACCTGCTGCCGGGCTTTTACCGACGGCAGCCGATCCGAGAAATGATGCGCTATCACACCGCGGGGATGACCGATCCGGGCGCGATCGTGCAGCAGGCGCGGGCCCTTTTGGACTTCCTCATCGACTGCTCGATGGATCCACAGAGCGTCGAGACACAGCTCTTGCGCGACGAGGCGCGGCGCATCGAGCGGCTGCCGGACAGCTATGTCTTTCACGAACACTTCGAGACCGACAACCGACCCTGTTACTTTCACGCGTTCATGGATGCTGCGCGGGCACACGACCTTGCATACGTGGGCGATGCCGTGGTCACGCTGGGCCTAAACGGCCTGCCCCCGACGGCGCAGAAGGCCTTTGCCCAGCTGGGTGATGACTTCGTGCGGCAAGAACAGTACCTGGACTTTCTGCGCAGCACGTCGCTGCGCAGCTCGATCTTGTGTCGCAGCGAGGTCGCGCTCGCGGCAGGTCCAGCGCCCGATGCGCTGCGCGATGTGCTGGTGTTGGGCGCCGCGGTGCCGCTGTCGCTGGCGCCACTGCAAGGCGACGCGCTGCAAAAGCCCATCCCGCTTCAGTTTGAAGCCCGCCTGGGTGAAGGACAGACGGACAATCCCATGTTCAAGGCGCTGATCCTGGCGCTGTACCGCAGCCGACCGCATGCGCTGTCTCTGCCCGAGCTGTGCGATCAGCTATCCAGCTTGCTCAGCGAAGCCATCAGCTTGGAGAGCGTCGCAAAGCTCGTCGTGTACGGGCATCGCACAGGCGTCTGCATGCTGCGCCGCGAGTCGATTGCGATGCAAAAACAGGTCAGCGTGCGTCCGTGCGTCCGTCCCCTGACTCGGCTGCAAGCGCAGCGTGATGGCGTGGTCACTGGACCTTGGCACGACCCGATTCGGCTCGATCCATTTCAGCAGACCGTGCTGCCACTTCTTGACGGCACGCGTGATCACGAAGCGATCCTCGACGGCATCCTGCACGCCGTGGCCGGTGGAGCGCTGGTGGTCAGCGGCCCAAATGGCGAGCCCGCGGAACCAGCCCAGCTAGCGCGGGATCTGCGCGTCCAGCACCTGCCCAAGACCCTGCAGGCCTTTGCTCAGCTGGGCCTGCTCTCGGCGTAATCATCCAAGCGCGCTACAGCCCCGCTGAGACGCTCGGTCTGCCCAGACGACTCGACGGATCCAGGCCGCGTGGCGCCTTTACGCAGGCAAAAAAAAGGCCCCAGCTTGAGTGCATCAAGCAGGGGCCTATGGCAGAGACCGCGGCAGGCCCGACGGGCTTGCCACGCGAGCCTACTTGGCGGCTTCGGCCTTCTTCTCGGCGGCCTTCTCCTTCACTTCGGCCTTCTTCTCAGCGGCCTTCTCCTTGGCTTCGGCCTTCTTCTCGGCGGCCTTCTCCTTCACTTCGGCCTTCTTCTCAGCGGCCTTCTCCTTGGCCTCGGCCTTCTTCTCGGCCCCCTTCTCCTTCGCCTCGGCCTTCTTCTCCTTCGCTTCGGCCTTCTTCTCGGCGGCCTTCTCTTTCACTTCGGTCTTCTTCTCGGCGGCCTTCTCTTTCACTTCCGCCTTCTTCTCGGCGGCGGGCTTCTCGTCGGCGAGGACCGGCGAAGCGCTCAGGGCGAAGGCAGCGGCGATACCAAGGGCAAACAGCTTGATCGTGTTCATGGGCGTCTCCTATCTGGGGTGTGTACGGTTGCGGCTCACCGAGCCACCTGTCGTGCTTGCTTCAGCAGGTTACGTGCCAAACAATCGATGCCGCCTTTCTCGTCGCTGAGCAGCGCGGCACGAGCGACAGCCCCGCCGTGTCCGTTGAGGCGTATTGGTTTGACCAATGTGGCGTTTTTGTCACGCGTCGCGGGTGTGGTGCGCTTGCTATAATCCGCGACCATGCCTACTCAGGGCTCTGCCCACCGTCGACGTCTTGCATGGGCTTGTGGGCCAAGCCTGTGGCTTCTGCGGGCCACTGTGGCTGTTCAGCCAGGGTCTGCTCTCGCTGAATCAGGGGGGGCTGCGATGGCGGCGCTTGGTGGACCGCCGGGGCACGGGCCCGCAGCGACGGCGGGCACGGCACAGCCAGGCAAGCCCGCCAACCGCGCGACGATTTCTGGACTGGTTCGAGCCCGCGGCACGCGCGCACCTGTGCCCAGGGCCCAGATCGCGCTGCGTCCTGCATCCGGCAGCGGTCCCGAGATCGTGGTGACCAGCGACGACGAAGGGGCCTTCGAGCTGAGCGATGTCGCCGCCGGAATCTACCGCGTACATGTCGCAGCGCGGGGAGCGGCCTCGACCGAGCTTCAGCCACGCGACACCACGCTGACCGTGCGCGGAGCCGAGCGCATTCGCGTGACGTACTACCTTGCGCCGACTGCGCTGCCACCGGCCAATCCCTTCCAGACCACCGTGCGCGCTGACTCGCTGGCTCTGCGTGAAGAGATCTCGCGACAGACGCTGACCACCGAGGAGCTTTCCAAGATCCCCGGCACCTTGGGCGATCCGCTACGCGCCATCGAAAACCTGCCCGGCGTGGCGCGACCGCCGTTTAACACCGGCCTGTTCATCATCGAAGGGGCGCGGCCAAATGACTCGCGCGTGTATCTGGCGACGGCCGAAGTGTCGCAGCTTTATCACTATGGCGCGGCGACCTCGATCGTTCCGGCTGGGTTTATCGACAGCATCGAGTACATGCCGCACAACTTCGGCGTGCGCTATGGTCGCGCGACGGCGGGTGCCATCGACGTCGATCTGCGAGCCGGTCGCCGCGATCGCTGGCATGGAGCCGTGGATCTAAACCCGATCCACATCGGCATCGAAGCCGAAGGACCGCTGGGCACGCCCAAGGGGCTCAAGAAGACGCCCGAGGGCAAGCGCCCGTCGCTGCTCTTGGGTGTGCGGCGCAGCTATCTGGACGCTGGGCTGGCCTTGGCCAACACGTTGGGTGGCGGACCGCCCGGTCTGCGCTTCGTCAGTGCGCCGATCTATTACGACTATCAAGGGGTGCTGACGGTGCCGCTGGGGTCAGGCAGCCTGCGCGTGATGGTGCTTGGCGCCGACGACAACATCGCGCTGCGCTTTGCGCGTCCGCAGGATCTGGACCCCAGCGTCAACGGCGAGTTTTCAACGCACGTGCAGTTTCACCGCGGTGTGCTGCGCTATAGCGGACGCGTCGATGGCTGGGATGTGCTGCTGCAAAACAGCACCGGCTACACCGGCACGGACCTGCGCGTCGGGCGCAGCGTCGAGCTGAAGGTCGACGCGATCAACAGCGATACCCGCCTGGAAGCGCGCCGTCAGCTTCTGCCGTGGCTGCGCGTCCTTGTCGGCAGCGACATCCAGATCGCGTACGTGATGATGCACGCCGCGGTGCCGGTGCCGCTGCGCGAGGGCGAATTCCAGCGTCCGCCTGGCGTGCTGACCAAGCTGCGCATCGACAGCGCCGACCCGTATATCAACCCCGCTTATTACGTCGAGCTTTCGCTGAAGCCGCACGAGCGCATCTCGCTGACGCCGGGGCTTCGCGTCGATTACTTCAGCTATCTGGGCCGCCTGAACCTGGATCCGCGCTTTTCGGGACGGCTGCGTCTGTCGCCGATTACTTGGATCAAGTTCGGCGCCGGTCTGTATGGCCAGGATCCGGCGCCCCAGGACTACTTCGCTGCGTTCGGCAACAGTCGGCTGCGTCTAGAGCGCGCCGGCCAGCTTTCGCTAACGCTGGAACAGGCCATCTGGAAGGGCCTGTTCGTCGAGATCACGGGCCTGTACAAGCACCTGTGGGACTTCGCCGGCCCGTCAGACTTTTCGCGTCGCTTTGGCGGCGGCGACCAGCCCCTCGACATTCGCCCCGAGCGCACGGCCAGCCTGGTGTCGGGCCGCATCTATGGCGGCACCTTCCTGTTTCGCCAGAAGCTCTCGCGATACCTGTTCGGCTGGGTGTCGTATTCGCTTCTGCGCAGCGAGCGCCGCGACTGCGACACCTGCAGCTATCGCATCTTTGACTTCGATCAGACGCACGTGCTGATCGCCGCTGTGCATGCCTATCTGCCGTACAAGTTCGAGCTGGGCTTCCGCTTCCGCTACATGACCGGGTTTCCGTTCTCTCCGGCGCGCGGCGGCTTTTATGACAGCGACGCCGACCTGTACCAGCCGCAGTTTCCCAGCCCCAACGAGCGCAACCAGGAACGCATCGAAGACTTCCATCAGCTCGACATCCGCTTGGATCGCACGTTCACGTTTAAGACGTGGCGACTCAAGCTCTATATCGATGTCAGCAATGTCTATAACCACCCGCAGCCCGAGCAGACGGTATACAGCTTCGATTACTCGCAGCGGGCGTTCATCACCGGGCTGCCGATCCTGCCCTCGTTCGGTCTGCGCGCCGAGCTCTAGATCGCGCACGCGCCGGATACGCCACGCCTCGCCCCGTGCGACGCTGATATAGTTCACGGCATGCACTCGCACAGCCCGATCTTGGCTACCGCCGTCGCCTTGGTTGCGTGGACCTTCGTCATGTGGGCCTGGATGTACGCGACGCGCATCCCGGCGATTCTGCGCGCCAAGATGCGCATGGATCCGCAAGCGCCGCGCGGCGAGCAGATGGCAAAGCTGCCTGCCGAGGTTCGCTGGAAGGCCGATAACTACAACCACCTCATGGAACAGCCGACGCTGTTTTATGCGGTCGTGATCGTGCTGGCGCTGGTCGGGCGCGATCGCGGGGTCGAGCTTGCGCTGGCCTGGACGTACGTCGGCCTGCGCGTGCTGCACAGCCTGCTGCAGGCGCTGGTCAACAAGATCGAAATCCGCTTTGCGCTGTTCTTGATCTCGTCGCTGGTGTTGCTGGCGATGACGGTGAGCGCGGGCCTGGCATTCCTGTAAGGCCCGCAGCTCGCGACGCGGGCAGAGGCGGTGGCTTACAGATAGATGCGACCCGACGCGCCGCTCAGCCCAGGCTTGGCGTGGCACTGCGCGCAGTTGCCGCTCGACTGTTGGTTGCTCATCTCTTGCACTTTCGTGCCCATCTTGACGCGAGCCCGAAGCGGCAGCATGACCGGGTCGTGGCTATAGAAGTTGCCGACCGCGTTGGTCGTCAGCGTCAGCTGAACCGAGCCGTCAGCCTTCAAGATCTCGACGGTGGCACCGGCTACGCCGCCGCTGTTGCAGTTGCCGGTGGCGCTCGAAAAGACCGTGCCCGCAACCGTAAACGCATGCTCGGCCGCCTGCCCACCCGCCTTGTGACAGTTCAAGCAGGCGCGGCCCGGCAGCATGGTGGCCCCAGCCGCAAGCTGATCGGATGTCGCCGCTTCGCAGCCCGCGACCGCGTTGGCGGATGCTGGATCGATGCCACCGCCGCAACCCGCGATGGGCGCGAGCACAGCCGAAAGAAGTAACGCGATGGAATACGACATACGCTTGTTTGCAGGCACGTGGGTTCCCTCCGGTTCTGATGATGTCTTTCTGGGTGATTCGCTGCGAAGGTCGATATCGAAAGTGGCGCGAACATCGGGCCTGCAGTCGAGGGAAGGCAAGCCCCAGCCGCGTCTCTTCCGACCCGCCAAAGCAGCAGTGCATCTTACTTTCATCGCTGGCTGAAGTGTGCATAACGTGCGCGCATGCAAACGATTGCTCGTCCTGTTGTGCAGTTAGCGGACCCCGCGACACCGCGGAAGCGGGCATGCTCGCGATCCGCGTGGGGAGTACTAGTGGCCGGGCTGATTTCGGCGTGCAGCGGACCTGAAGCTGGCTCAGACCTCGCCGACATGGGTGGCCCAGCCAGCCAGGGTCCAACGAATGCGCTGGTCGCGGCGCGGCCGTATGAGTCGCGCGTTCCGTCCAGCTATGACGCAAGCAAGCCGACGCCCCTTGTCCTTTTGCTGCACGGCTTTGGCGCCAACGGCTTGACCCAAGATCTGTACTTTGGGCTCGGCGATGTGCTGGCGCAGACTGGCTTTTTATACGCCATTCCCGACGGCACAATGAACTCGGCCGGCAAGCAGTTCTGGAACGCCAATGAGCTCTGCTGCGACTTTGAAAAGACCGGCGTCGACGACGTGGCCTATATCTCGGCGATCATCGACGACATGAAGGCTCGCTACAACGTCGACCTGGGGCAGGTCTATTTGGTCGGGCACTCAAACGGCGGCTTTATGTCGCATCGCTTCGCCTGCGACCGCGCCGATCGCGTAGCCGCCATCATCAGCTTGGCCGGCGGCAACTGGAAAGACCCAGCGCGCTGTCAGCCATCGCAGCCCGTGGCCATGCTGCAGGTGCATGGCGACCAGGATGATGCCGTGCCCTATGCCGGTGGCTCGCGGGGCGGGCTGATGCTGCCTTCCGCGGAAGAGATCACGGCAACCTGGGCGCAAAAAAACGGCTGTCAGGCCCTGCCCAGCAAGCAGACCGGCGCGCTCGATCTAGAAGCCAACATCGACGGCAGCGAGACCGACGTCACGCGCTACACAGGCTGTCGATCCGGTGGTGCGGCCGAGCTTTGGACGATCAAAGGCGGCGGCCACACGCCAAGCTTCTTCCGCACCCGCTGGCCCGCCCTCATCACGCAGTGGTTCCGTGAGCACAAGAAGCCTGCCCCCTAGCAGCGCGTTGAAAAGTCAGCGAGGAGGCCAAAGCGCAAGGCGGAGGAGCGGAGCGTCCGTCGGGACGTGAGCACCGACAACGCGGCGACTTGGCCCCACAGCGACTTCTGCAACGCGCTGCTTGCCGGACGCGCGTCACGGAATGGCCCCAGATCGGGTCGGATCGGGCAGACTAGATTGGCCATGCAGGTCTTTTTTCCGACGGAAACTGCGCGACACGACCCGGCGTTTGAGGTGATCGAAGGGGGCCTGCGGGTGCCGTATTCCGATGCCTGCGAGCGGGTTCCGCGCGTCGTCACCGCGCTGCGTCAGCATGGCGTGGGCGATCCGCAGCCGGCGCCAGCCTGCGATCTCGGCATGCTGTCGTCGCTGCACGCACCGGACTACCTGGACTTCTTGGCCTGCGCCTATGCCGACTGGCAAGTCGAGGCACCGCGCCATGCCTGGCCGCCCGGCACGCCGCTTCTGCCTGCGCTGTCCTCACCCCGTCGACCCCGGCCGCCCGGATCGGCCGCTCTGCAATCGGTCTTCGCGCGGGCGGGGTATTACGTCTTGGATCTGGCCGCCCCCATCACCGCGGGCACCTGGTCGGCGGCGCTTGACTCGGCGGGCTGTGCCGTTGCTGCAGCGCAAGCGGTGCTCTCTGGTCAGCGGGCCGCGTTTGCCGTCTGTCGCCCCCCCGGACATCACGCGGGTCGCGACTTTGCCGCCGGCTTTTGTTACCTGAACAACGCCGCCCTGGCCGCACAGCGCCTGCAGACCCGCATCCGATCGCGCATCGCGCTGGTCGACATCGATTACCACGCAGGCCACGGCACCCAGGATCTGTTCTATCTGCGCGACGACGTCGTGACGCTGTCGCTGCACGCCGATCCCGCCTGGGAATACCCCTTTTATTCGGGCCATGCCGATGAACGGGGCGAAGGTCCCGGACACGGCTACCACCGCAACCTGCCGCTGCCGCGCGGCATCGACGATGCGCGCTATCTGGATGCGCTCGACTCTGGCTTGGTCTGGTTGATGCGGCAGCGACCGCAAGCGCTCGTCGTGTCCGCCGGTCTGGATCTGGCCATCGACGACCCCGTCGGAACGTTCGCCATCACGCGCGCGGGCCTTTTGCAGATTGGGGCTCGACTGGCCGCGCTGCGCCTGCCCACCGTGCTGGTCTTGGAAGGCGGCTACGCACTCGATTCTCTCGGTGACAACCTGGTCGCGCTGCTGGCTGCCTTCGCCTAGCCCGTTGAAAAAGGGCGCCCAGAGCGCCGGACCGTAGTCTGCAGCGCAGGCAGCAGCCAGCTAGAGGCCCATTTTCGGCCCTAGACAAGCCCCCGGTCATTTGCCTATAGTGCGAGACATGTTGCAATTTTTGCATCCACTTCTGCTACTGGGGCTCTTATTGATACAATTCACATTAGTTCGCACTGCATGGTCACAGCCCCAAATCAAAATCCATTGCAGCATTGAAAAAGCATTTTGCCAATTACATGACAGCAGGATTTTCTTCCCAAATTTTCTAATGATAAGCCGCCTTCCAGAATTCGAATCAAAATGTAGGATCGGGCAGCAATCTTTCTGCAAATTGCACAATCTCATTGTTTCGGATCTGAAAAACTCAACAATAAGATGCCAATCACGAGAATGTAAACCGTCTGATTTTCACTCTCCTGGAGGGAAATATTCATTGACACACAATAATGAACAGGAATATGAACTTCAATATATATGCTTTCAGCCAAACTGCCTAAAAGAAGGATTTAAAATCGTTGACAAACGAGGCAATGAATGCCAATTTTACTTCAGTCGTGCAACTATCAAGCTATGGACTCTGATCATAATTAACACAAAAGACAATATTAAGCAAAAGCATGTATATCAATGTCAAATTCCGATGGGTAGCGAGCCTTTCTTGAATGAAATAGGGTGCGACAAGAAACGATGAATCCCGGAATAGATCCCGGAATAGATCATAGAGAACACGGTCGCTATCCATGTCTCCACCGCCTGTGAAGTCTGCGGCATCGACCCCCGTTCTGCCCAGCCCATCCACCGACACCCTGTACGGGCGCGAGGATGTCCTGGCAGAGATCGACCGTCGCCTGGAGGCCTTGGCGGCGCGCTCGCGGCAGGGGGCGGTGTTACTGGTGGGCAGCAAGGGGACGGGCAAGTCGATTATCTTAGAGACCTGGCTGGCCCGACATCCGCAGGAATGCCTGGAATACAAGGGGTCCCAAGTATCGGACACGATGCACTATCTGTGTCGCCAATTGGAAGACCGCCTGGGCCAGCTCACTGGATCTGCAACGTCCCCTGTATCAGCCAATCTGAATCCCCAAGATCGCATGGCCATCTTGGTCGATCTTCTGTCGCAGGCCGCAAAATCTGCCCAGACTCGCCTGATCTTGCTGTTGCGCATCTTGGACGGTTATCGTGGAGACGCCCTGTCGGCAGTGCTGCCGCCCTTGCGTGATGGCATCTTCTTTGTCAGCTCGGCCACACTAACGTCCAATGTACAGCGCTTATTTATCGACTTAAAAGACGACCAATGCGCCAACTGGGATATCGAGCTGATCAACCTAGACGAGCCGCGCTACCAGCGGTCGGCGCTGCAAGCCTGTCAGCTTTACTGGCAAGACTGGCTGGCGCAGTTTCCGTCGGCGCAGGCGGCCATCATCGACCAGACGCTGCGCTCACTTTCGCTGCAGCGGGCCGGCGGCAACTTTCTGTACCTGCGCAAGCTGTGCCAGTGGATCGGCAAAGACAAGGGACCGGTCGAGTCCTGGCCCAAGCGCCTAAAAGAGCTTCCGAGTGACCTGCTTGAGCTGCAGAAGCGTCGCTGGGATCAAGAAGGTTACACGCCGGCTCAGCGACAGCGCGTGCTCGACGGGCTGTGCCTGCTGGCGGCTGCGTATGTGCCCCTGCCTCGCTCTGTGCTGAACGACGTGCTGGGCCTGGACACCAGCAGCGCACTGTGGGGAGACAGCCCCGACGCCAGCTTCTGGCTGGTGAGCGAAAACTCGGACGGCAGCGAGAGTGGCCGCGACGAGACACAGGCCACGGAGCCCTTCGCAGACGAGGATGGCTGCAACGAATCGGACGATGCCAACGACTCGGCTGGGGACCGCTCGCAAGGCCAGACCCTGCGGCTGTTTCACCCGGTGGTCGCGGACTTTCTGCGACGGCAGCTTGGCCAAGAAGCCGCGATCAAGGCCGCTCATCGCAAGCTGGCGCTGGCCTCGGTCGCCAAGTGGCAGAACCAGGACCATGGCTTCTGGCGAGACTACGCCCTGCGCTTTGCTGCGGCCCACCTGATCGAGGCCGGCAGCCCGCGCAGCGCCGTCGAGTTATTCGGATCGACGGAGTTTCTGGCGGCGCAGGTCGCCCTGGGCCTGGGCACATCGAGCTTTTTGGAGACCCTGCAGCGCGCCGCGAGCTTGGCTGCGACGAAAGATCTGGCGACGACGCTGACCCAGCTTGCCGACGCGGTGCGCGACGAGTCGCGCTTCCTGCAGCAAGAGCCGGCATGCCTGCTTGATCAGCTTCACTTCCGCTTGTCGGCGACTCCGTCGACCCAGCCGGGCTTGGCGCTGTCGCTGCTGCGCGCCCCCTTGCGCTCCCCGCGGCTGCGTCGGGCCGCAGACGGGCCGATTGCAGAGCCAGGCTTGCCGGTGCTGGGCCGCCACGCCGTGACCGGCGAGGTGCTGGGCCTGGCGGTGCTGCCGATGCGACAGGTGGTCAGCGCCAACCGCCCCGGCGAGCTGCTGGTCTTTTCCCTGGATCAGCCGGGCCTGCCACAGGCCTGGCCCGACGCCAGCAATCCGCCATTCGCGGCGGTGGTCAGCGACGGTGCTCTGTGGCTGTGCAGCGACATCGGCGATGGCTGCGGCTATCCCCTGCGCCCCGGCGAAGCCGGACAGCCGCTCACCGTGTCGTCTCTGCCGCTCACCGGCACCTACGCCGACCCGTTGGCCGTGGTGACGCCGCTGCCGTCGGGAATGCTGACCGTGTCTGAGCTGGGTCAGATCGTCCGGGTGCCGGGGTCGCAGCCCGCCGCCGCGCTGTCGGGTCCGGTGGCCGCCGCCTGGTGCGAAGACGGCCTATCGCGTGTTGTGCTGGGTCTGGCTGCCGACGGCACATCGACGCGCTGGCGGCTGCCAGCGGCGGCGTCGGGACCGACGGCACCAAAGGACACAGCGCCTGCCGCCGATGGCACGACGGCTTCCGATGCCATGACCGCCCTGACTGCCCCCGAGACAGCCGCTCCCACCGCCGAGGGAGCGCTGGGTCACCCACGTCCCTGTCCGACGGTGCCTCGATCGGGCTGGGCTCTCGTTGGACTGCAGGCGGACGATGGCTTGCTATCGCTGTGGCATCTCGGCTCAGACGGGGGGGCCACGCCGATGGCCCAGTGCAGCGCCCACGCGGGCCTGCGCGTCCGCTGCTGCGCCTTCAGCGCCGACGGACAGCTTGCGATCAGCGGCGATGAGGGCGGTCGGATCTGTGTCTGGGAGGTCGCCACAGGTCGTCTGCGTCAGCAGCGAACGGATCGCGGTGGAGCAGCCGTGACCGCTGTGGCCTGGGTCGAAGCGGGACGGCACGCCGTTTTGGGCTTTGCCGACGGCACGGTCAAGCGCTGGGCCCTCGAATCAGGCACCGTGGCTGCGTCGCGGCCGTCTGCAGCCCCGGTCCAGTCGCTGTGGGCCCTGTGTGGCCCCGTCGAAGGGAACCGCGTCCTGGCGCAGGCCGCAGAGGGGCTGTACCTGTGCAATGCCGTCGCTTCGCAGAAGCTGAGCCTAGACCCCCGCATCGCCGATCCCATCGCGGCGATTCCCGTGGCCCAGGGGCGCGAAATCGTGGTCTGGACGCTGGATGAGATCTGGGTCTGTGACCTCGCGGGTCAGGCGCTGGCCGGGCCGCTTCCGCATCCCCTCGACGAGCGCTTGCTGGCGGCACTGCCCGACGGCAAGCGGCTTGTGCTGGCGACGGCGAACTCAGCGGTCTGCATCGCGCATCTTTGCGACGGGCGTCGGGTCCCGCTGGCCGACCTATCCGACGCTGCGCTGGGGCTATTGGCCGCCGTGTCACCCGATGGCTCGCGCATCGCCTGTGCTCAGCCGGGTCGGTTGGGGCTGTGGGATGCCGACGGCGGAGCCTGCTTGGCCAGCCTGCCCGCGGTGGCCAATCCGCAGGCCCTGCAGCTTGCAGCGTGCGATCGCGGATTAAAGCTTCTGGTGGTCTGTGGACAAGGCATCCAAGTCTATGACCTGGCCACCGACCATCCAGAGGATATAGAACCACAGCCGCTTCATGCATGGGCAGATTCCATTCCGGGTCCTATCGACATACGCAGCGCGCACTTGGTATGCGATGGATCGCTTCTTTTATTAAATAGTGGAATGGGTCTTAACTGGCTGCGGGTCGTCAACACGCATGCGGTGGACTCTGCCGCCCCCGTCGCTGCGCTGTTCGAGCTTAGCGGCGTTGGCGGGCTGGTGGTCCGCGAGTCCAACCCCGACCCAGACTCTGACCTGGACGGCAGCCCAGATCCCAGCGAGGCTGCGACCTCGATCACCGTGCTCGACCGCGACGGGCGTCTGTGCCCCCTGGTCCTGCTGCGGCAGGCGGTGGACGAGTCAGCCCCGCCGCTGCGGGTTCGCATCATCGCCCACGCAAACGATCAGGGTCAGCCCTGGAACCAAAGCCTGCGGGATCAGCTTTGCAGCCAGAACCCACCGCTTGACGTGCTGGAAGACGAGGGGGGGCAGAATGAAGCGGAGCTTCCCGCCGACGCGGACGTTGTGGTGCTGCTGCTCAGCGCGCGGGCCTTGAGCGACCCGACCTGGAAGACCTTGGCCACCCAAGCGATCGAGCGACAGGCTCAGGGCCGCTGCCTGGTGGTCGTGGTGCGGGCCCGCAGCGTCGGCTCGCTCGACGCGGACTACGGCACGCTTGAGATCCTGCCGCTGTCGAAGCGCTCGCTGAGCCAGATTCCGTCGCACGAGCTAGACGATGCCTGCAGTCAGATCGTGGCGTACATCCTCGATCGGCTTCACGGATGTCCGCTCTGGAAGGGATCGACGCTGGAACAGCGACTGGGCAGCGAAATCCGCACAGGCGCCCAGGCATGAGCCGATACATTGGGACCAAACGAAGGACGAGACCCCCGAGATGGCCGACCCGATCCGCATCCTTCTTGTCAACCCCGACGACGCCAAGTACCTGGCCCTGGCCGAGGAGCTAACGACGCACCTCGAACCTCTGCGCGAGCGCGGCCTGCTCACCATCGCAAGCGAGCAGTCGACCCCCATCGGCGATGATATCGACGCCGCCCGTCGACGAAACATCGCCGAAGCCGATGTTGTGGCAGTCCTGGTCGGCCCGGCCACGCCGGGGAAGTGTCGCGACACCATCGCGCAGGTGCTGCAACGCAAGGCGCGCGAAGGAGATCGCCTGGCCGTGCTGCCGATCCTGCTCTTCCCCGGAGGCTATGAGGACACGCCGCTGGCCGCCATGAATCTGAGGCCGCTGCCGCTGTCGAAGGTACCGGTCAACACCCAGCACGACCGCGACACGGTCTGGGTCGAGATCGTAAAAGCGCTAAAGGGGGTCAGCGAAAAGCTGCAGGCCAAGAAGGCGGCCCATTCCAGCCGGTCCGCGCCGACGACGAACAGCCAGACGTCAATCGGCGTTGGATCGGTACAAGCGCCGACAAACGCATGGCTGCGCAAGGCGCTTCGTGAGGTCCTGCGGACGGACAGCGAATTCACCGCCTTCTGCCTGGACTATTTCCCAACGACGCACATCCTATTTGCCAATGGCATGGACCGCCTGCAGAAAGAAAACCTGCTGTTAGAAACCACGAAACCTAACGCGTTATGGGCGGCGCTGCGAGAGGGATATCCCGATATGTGCCAGACGCTCGATCCGGCGACATAAGCCATCGCCGCCGGCATAGAGCGCCCGACCAGGGAGCGTCTTCTTCTTTAACCGGCAGCGTCGAGCGTCGCTGGATTGCCGTATTGCGCCGACACGGCCGGCGTCAGCGGCCCGTTTCCTGCCAAGCAAGCATGCCGCTAGGGGCGCGGCTGGCTGTTCCGCCTGTGCAACAGCGGCGGCTGTTGATTGGTCAGAATCTGCGACCGCTCTGCGTATATGGTCCAGTTACGCGCATGTGAATCAAGAAGTCCTGGGCGTAGGCTTCTATCCAATTTCACGGCCCCACCGAGGACCCAGCGATGACCGATCCGTCCGTTCAAAATACACAGTCCGGCGAAGGCGCCACAGAACAGGCTCTTTTCTTTGATCGCGCACATGCGGAACCCGAACCGGGGCTCGGGACAGCGGCAGACTCCAAGGAGGACCGAGACCTGCGGCAGCTACAAGCGGAGGCGCCCACGCCTGCCCGCCTGATCGAGGCCATGGATCGATACCTTGCCCTCGATTCGGAGCTGCAGGCGTTCGCGTTTGACTATGAGTCAGATACCCACGCGCAGTTTACGGCCGGAATGCAGCGCATTACGATGCAGGCGCTCCTATTGCAGCGCACGCCCAGCTATGAGGTATTCCGCGACCGACTGGTAAAGCATATCCGCGAGCAGGGCGCACAGGCAATCCGCCCGAAGCGCAACAGTGGATTGGAGTATCCAGGATCTGCACTGGTTAAGGTGCCAACGACGGCATCGCTCCTGCGGTATCTTGTGGCGATTTTCGGCGGCCCGCGTCAGCAGCCAGGGACGGCACGTCCGCCGCTTACGGCTGCAGACTTGGACGCATTCATCGTCTCTATCGATGCTGGGCATATCCTGACGCCCGGCATGGATACGACCAGTCGGTTGACCCGGCTTCTTACGGTAAAAGCTCCTGGCGATATCCTGTCGGCGCTACGGCAATGGGCGCGGCTTGACCTCTCTCCCTATGAGAAGCAACTTGACGAAGATTCGCGAAAGCCGGAGGGATTCTGGAAGCGGCTGAGGACGATTGCTACCGAGGTTCCTGAGAAGAATTCACTCCTGAAGCTGCTGCTCAAGGTCTTCCCCGATCCGTTTGAGCTGGATCTCTTCTGTATGGTGTCGTTCCCACGCGCGTATCACCGAGCCGTGCGCAGCAACAAGGACCGCGCTGAAGCACTCACCAACTGGATATGGACCGGCCTAATCTGGGAAAAGCTGGAATCGTATCTGTCTGAAAAGTTCTTGAACGATTATAAAAAAGATCTAGTGCTGCGCAGCGATCTTCAGCGACTGACAGCCTGGGGGACGCTGATGGCTATGATCGCGATTTTAAGCACTGAGTTAGAGGGAATTCGCGAGCGACTAACAGAGTTACAGGAGAAGTACAAAGGCACATTTATTGGAGTCATCGCTGCGACACTTCTAGGTGGGATTGCCTTGATTTATTGCTGTAATCCGATGGCAGCAAAGCCGATTGCTCCCATGGTCACATCGCAGACGGAGCCCCTTGCGGTCCCAAGCCCTGCGGGGAGTAGGAACCAGCCAGCTGCCGTGCGACCGTCCGCCCCGCCCGAGCCCGAACCCATCACGCAGTCGGTGCCAGGATGCAGCGAGGATGGATTCTGCCGGGAGGCGGCGCTCTTGGCTCCCCATCATCTGCGTCGGGTCTTTGGCACGCCGGATGGACACATCTTCGCGGTCGGTGACCAAGGGACGCTACTACACTTTGATGGCTCGATCTGGAGCAACGCTTCGCCCCCACTCGATGGCAAGCTCCACACACTCGTCGGGATCTTTGGCACGAGCTCGACGGATCTGTGGGTCGCGGGCCACGGCAGCACCCTGCTCCACTTTGGGGAGGCGGGCTGGGAGTCCCAGGTCCTAGCGGCGCCCGCTGAACTGCAGTCGCTGTGGGGAAGCGGAGACACACTGTGGGCTGTGGGCCAGAGGGGGGCATTCCTTGCTCGGACGCTGGGCACGTGGAGCGCAGTTGCGATCGAAGGCGACAGCAAGGGCAAAAACCGGGCGACGCTGAGCACTCTTTTTGGGACGGGCCCGCGCGACGTCTGGGCCGTGGGCAGCGGTGGCACGATCTTGCACTTCAATGGCGAGCGGTGGGCCCCCAGCCCCAGCGGCACGCAGCGGCCACTCTATGCAGTCTGGGGGAGTGCTCCTGACAACGTTTGGGCCGTCGGAGAGTACGGCACGATCCTGCACTTTGATGGCAACGCTTGGAAGGTCACGGACCCAGGCGCTCCCTGGTTTGCCAATGCACTGCACGGCGTCTGGGGCGGCCGTGGCAACGAGGTGTGGGCGGTGGGGACCAAGGGGCTGGTGCTTCGGCATGATGGGAAGCGCTGGCAGCCCGTATCGAGCGGAGTCCAGAGCCCGCTGCGGGACGTCTGGGTCTCGGCGCGCGGGGACGTGTGGATTGTCGGAAACGACGGCCTGATCTTGCGGCGCTCGGTCGCGGGATGACCCCGATCTGGCTCCGATGCGCCATGCAGCGCGCCGCCCAGCAGCAACCGCCCTCCCCAGCGTCGGCCGGCTCCGGCTGCGCGAGCAATCTTCCGTCCGTGCCTGCGGTGGCCCCGCCAGGCTGCGCTCGCCTAGGGCGTGGGATTTTGCTGACGCAGCGCCGCAGCCGTCTGACGGTGGGCAAGGGCGCTGTGCAGGTTGCCAGCGCTTTGTTCTAGCTCGGCAAATAGCTCATGGGCGCGGGCCTTAAGTGCGTGAGGGACCTCGTCGCTGGGACGGGAAAGCACCTCGCTCAGCAAAGCTCGGCTCTCTGTCCGATCGGCAGGCGCAAGACGAAGTACAACGCGAGCCAAGGCCAGCAGCCACTCGGGAGCTCGCCGCTTGTGCAGCGCAGCCCGTGCCCACTTCTGCGCATCGTCCAGATGGCCCTGATCGGCCAGCTGATCGATGAGATCTGCCACCAGCAAGACCGGTGGATCGTCAGATGCCGACAGCAGCGCAGACAAGGAAGACAGCGCCGCGTGCGGGTCTCTTCCAGCCAAGGCGCTGCGCCCCAGCCAGTACGCCGCTCGCGTCGCAGGCAGGCCGTCGCGCAGGGCCACAGCGGACAGATCTGCGATCAGCGCCCATCGTGGCTGAGGCTGTCCTCCTGCGATGTCGAGCAGCGCATCAAGATCGCGATCCGACGGCAAGGCGCTGCGAGCCGCAGCGGCATCCACGGCAAGCTCGACCAGCCGTCGCAGGCTGCGGCCGCGGTCTTCATCGTCGCCATGCTCGATGGCTTGGCGTAGAAACAGCAGGGCCTCGTCCGGGCGGCCCTGCGTGGTGAGCAAGCGGGCGGTCTCGCGCAGGGCCAGGGTATCGCGTGGGTTGGCAAGAAGCGCACGGTTCAGCCACGCTCGCGCGGCCGGATCCTCTGTCGCGACCAGTCGCGCCGCCACCACCGCCGCGATGTGCGAGTCCAACGGATGGCGCTGCAGGGCCGCTTGCGCCCGCTCCACAAGCGCGCCTGAGGGTGTCGCTGGATCCGCAGCCATGCGACGCAGCACGGCCCCCTCTTCTTCGTGTGATGGCGCGAAACGAAAAGCCAGAGCGACCATGACCAGCGTCGCAAGCGAAAGCGTAACGACCCATCCACGCGGCCAGGAAAAACGGCGCTTCTCGACGCAAAAGACCAAGGTCAAGGCCGGCAAGGCGACGCCCAAGACCGCGAGGTTGAAGTCAAACAGGTTGTGGACCGCAAGCGCTGCCAGACCCAGCCGGGCCGCTTCGCGGCGTGGATCCGTCGAGGCACGTCGAGACTCGGCAGCGGCCATTCCCCAAGCATCGCGAACGAAGAAGAGCAGCATGGCCAAAAGCGGCACGCCACCTAAAAGCCCGAAGTCGAAGATCAGCTGCAGCCACTGGTTTTCCAGATACGCAAAGCGCATGCGTCCCGACAGCGCGTGGCTGTGTTGCAGGATGTTCTCGCCGGCTCCGTGACCGACGCCGAACCACAGGTGGCCGCGCAGGATCGGCAGCGCGTCGAGCCAGGCATACACCTTGCTGCCCGGCTGCAGCAGACCGCTTAGTTCCTGCGCGGAAAAACGCTGGCTCAAGCGGGCCAGCGCTCCGTCGGACAGACCGATCCATAGAAGGACCAAGCCAAGGGGCACAAGCCAGCGCCAGGTCAGACTGCGAAGCGTCGGAGCAGCGGCATCCTCTGTCGCGCGGCGACGCCGATGCACGACGACGGCGAGCACAAGCTGCGCCGCGAACCAGCACAGAATTCCGGCGCGGGACAGCGTTCCCAGCAGGGCCAGATTGCACAGCCCACAGGTCACCGCAGACGCTGGCATGGCCCACGGTCGCAAACGGTCCAAGGGCCGCAGCAGGTGCGCCAGGGCCAAGAGCGCTCCGAGGCCGCACAGGGCCGCCATGTGGTTGCTGTTGTAAAGCCCCGCCGGAAACAGGGCGCGCGTCGTGCCTTGGCCCGGAACCCGCACCGGATCGGGCAGTGACAGTCCCAACGCCGACAGCATCCCCAAGACAGCGACCGTCGCTGCGGCCCCCATCACCACGACCGTCCAACGACAGGCTGGCTCCTTGGGCCTGGCTGGGCTCTCTGCCGTCGCTGTTCCCTCGGTTTCTGCGCCAGCGAGCGCCAGCAGCAGACAGAGCATGCCACCGAGGCTGGCTGCCTCGTTGAGCGTGCTTGCGGCGTCGACGGAGAGCGGCAGCCACGTCGAATCCTCAGAAATCCCCTGCAGGATCCGTCGCAGGTCGGCATCGCTGCCCGCAGCCAGCGCCCCACGCAGCGTCGGAGGCAGCGGGATGATCTGCAGCAAACTCAGCCCCTGCGCCCACAGCAAACCCACCGCTGCAAACGAGACCGGCACTTCGGCGCTCTGCCGCCCCGCACGCAGCAAGCACGCCATGGCACAAAGCGCACCGACGACTAGCGTATACGGACGGTCTGCCGAGCCCCCCAGAAGCGGAGCCAGCCACAGCACCAAGGCGGCGAGCCACGACGCAGCCACCGGGCCTCGCTAGCGCGCCGGCTCTAGCGGCGAAGGCGTCGAGGTTGCTCGGACTGCACACGCACGATCCTCTGGGGGCTGCGCGCCAGCCAAGGCTCGCTCAACCAAGGATCGAGGTTTGTCGTGTTGTCCACACACGTTCCACGAAAGATCGGGCTCAACGGTATCATTTGACCCCTGTACCGTCGTAAAATAATCTGCGTGCAGCGCGGAGCCGCCCATGTCACAGCTTAAGCCTCATCGAGGAACGTGCAGCATCTGGTCCGTTGCTGGGCTGGTTGCGCTGGCCTTGACCGGGTGGGCTGCGCCTGCCCACGCCGCAGCCCCGACGGAGGCAGCCGCCCCGACGGTGGACTTCGTTGCTGTACTGCGCGAGCTGCGGTCGGCCGTGGGCGATCTCGGCTTGCAGCGCGCCGCTGCGCAGAAAAAGGGCGACAAGCTGCGCGAGCTCTGCCTGTATGAGCGTCAGCGGTCGCTGGCTCAGGCCCTTGAAAACACCGAGGCCGCTCGGCTGGGCTGGGAAGCCGCGACCAAGGCCGGCGATGAGGCCAAAGCGCGGACCGAGCAGACCCGAGCGCAGCGCGCCCTGGACTTGGCTCGCAACATTCGCAGTGCTGCCGAGACTTGCGGCGGGACCGAGCCGGTGAACGCAAAGCCCACGCAGGTGACGGTAAGCGGGCCAGGGCCTCTGGATGACGCCCAGCCAGGTCCTCGCGAAACAGTGGCACCGAACACGCTGCGTTTGGAACTGCCCAGCCGTCCCAACCCCGCCAGCATGTTTCGTCCGTCGAGGTAACCTCGCGTGGGGAAACGCAGCGAGTCGGCGCCTTGTGAGCGCGGCAGCACAGACGGAACGGCCACCCGGCCGCGCCGATGCGTGCGCCACCTCGGCCGCTGGGCGCTCGGCCGCTGGGCGCTTGCCTCGCTGCTGATCGGCCTTGCGTTTTCGTCGCTGCCGGGTCGTGTGGCGCAAGCCCAGTATGTGCCGTATGGCCCCTTTGAGGTCTACCCCGGACAGGTCTTCCGCGAGGGGCCCGGCTTCCGCGTCTTTCGTGACGGTCTTGTGCTGCATCCCGGCATCGCTGCCGAGCTTGGGTATGACAGCAACCCGCTTCTCGCCAGCAAGTCCGCGCACTCGGGCGTGTTTCGTCTGCGGGCGCACGTCGATCTGGCGACCCTGCCACCGCAGCGCTTGGACAGCGGGGTGCCGACGCTGGAGTTTCGCCTGGGCGCCGCCATCGAATACCGCCAGTATTTTTCGACGGACTATCGCGTCGGCAACATGGCCCAGGTCAACGCGCAGAGCGATGCCGAGCTGTCGCTGTTCCGCGGTCGCCCTCTGTCGCTGCGCGCGTACAACCAGTTCCTCGTCACCAATGACGCCCGCAACCTAGAGATCGCGAACAACCAGACCTTCGCGCCGCGCATCTTCGACCGCTTGGGGATTTTGGGAACCTATCGCCCCCGAAACGGACCGCTTGAGATCGGCCTCGGCGAGTCCTTTCGCGTCGACCATTTCGTGCAGAGCGAGCTAGAGCGCAGCCGCGCGCTTTCGAACGACATCCAGCTTTATGGTCAGCTGCGCGTGTTGCCCGAGACGCTGGTTCGCTTGGACGTGCGCTCGTCCTACGTCAGCTTCTATGGCTCTGGTTCGCCGCTTCCACCGTCGGCACCACTGCGCATTATTGCCGGCGCGCAGAGCATGCTGTGGCGCTGGCTCGGCGCATCGCTGTACCTCGGCTATGGCAACAGCCTGCATCACAATGTGCCGCCGCCGGGGATGGCGCAGCTTGTCGGCAACCTGGGCGCCACGAACTACAGCGGCTTCGTTGGAGGCCTGGAAGCCCGCCTGCACCTCCTTTCGCGCATGCGCCTTTCGGCCGGCTATGCACGCGACTTCTTCGACTCGATCTACGCCACGTTCTTCGTCGACGACCGCGTCTATGTTCACTATGAACACGGTCTGTGGCGCAGTCTGTCGGCCCGCGTCAACTTCGACACCTATTTCCGACAGTACGGGACCTTGGTTGCGCCGCCGACGTTTGGCTATCGCGCCTATCGCAACGGCGTGACGACGCGTGGCGATGTCTTGATCTCCTTGTCGGCTGAAGCCACCTTCCGGCCCTTTTCGTTCTTGGAAGTCGGGGCCAGCTACAGCGTGCTCGACAACGAAACCGACTTCGGCTTCGTCGACGGCACCGGCATTCGCAACGACGCCGCCTTCGCCAAACATGTGCTCTTGTTCAAAGCCGACCTTGCGTACTAATCGCCTGGGTTTGTGGCTGCTGTGTGGCGCCCTGCTGTGGGGCGGTCCTGGCTGCCCGGCCGAGACCTCGCAGGTGCTGCGCGATGTCGAGCGGCCTCCCATCGTCGATCTGAGCCTGGGACCCGCCGATGTCTTCGAGGTCCGCGTCTATGGCGAGCCCGAGCTAAACAACACGTATCGCGTGTCGCCCGAGGGAGCGATCGACTTCCCGCTGATCGGCCGCGTCACCGTCAAAGGCCTGACCGCCGGCCAAGTCGCCGAGACGATCCGCGAGCGCTTGCAGAGCTTCATCAAGCAGCCGCAGGTCAACGTCTTCGTCAAAGAGATCAACAGCAAGAAAGTGACGATCTATGGCCAGGTGCATCACCCTGGCAGCTTCAACTTCGTCGAGTCGATGACGCTGGTGCAGGTGATCAGCAGTGCCGGTGGCCTGACCGCCATGGCGGCGCGCGATCGCATCCGTGTGACCCGCGTACGCGACGGAAAATCCGACAGCTTCACCGTCAACTTGCGCGATGTTTCCGAAGGCAAGAGCACGTCTTTCTTGCAGCCCGGCGACGAGATCTTCGTCCCCGAGCGCGTCTTTTAGCCATGACTGCGTCGGCCCTTCCCTTGTCGGATCGCACGATTGTCGTCGGTGTCAGCGATTGCCTCGCAGCCCACAAAGCGCCCGAGCTGGTCCGCCTTTTGGTCCAGGCCGGCGCCCGCGTCCACGTGGTGATGACCGAAGCCGCACAGCAGTTCGTGACGTCGCTCACGCTGCAGACGGTGTCCGGGCATCCAGTGGCGACCGAGCTTTGCGATCGCAGCCAGGCAGCGCCGGACTCTGCGCTTGGGCACTGTGCGCTGCCGCATCGCGCGGATCTGTTCCTTGTGGCCCCCGCGACGGCCGATCTGCTGGCGCGACTGTCCTTGGGTCTGGCCAACGATCTACTATCGACGCTGGCCTTGGCCTGCGGTGCGCCGCTTCTGGTCGCTCCGACGGTGAACGTCCACATGTGGGCGCACCCGGCGGTGCAAGAACACGTCGAACGCTTGCGCGCCCGCGGCGCTCACGTCTGCGGCCCCGAGTCCGTCGAGCGAGCCAGTGGCTGGCTGGATCCCGGTCGCATGAGCGAGCCCAGCGCCATCGTCGCGCAGGTCGCAGCGCTGTTGCGTCGCTCCACACCCCTTGCCGGATACAAGCTTCTGATCTCGGCTGGGCCGACGTTCGAGGCCATTGATCCGGTGCGCTTCATCGGCAATCGCTCGTCAGGAAAGATGGGCTTCGCGCTGGCCGCCGAGGCAGCGCGGCGCGGCGCTCAGGTCATCTTGGCCGCCGGCCCGGTGGCCCTGCCCACCCCCCAAGGCGTTACGCGCATCGATTACGAGAGCGCAGCCCAGCTTGCCGAGATCGTGCTCGCGGCGCAGCAGCGCGGCGATCTCGATGGCATCGTCATGACCGCCGCCGTCGCCGACTTCACCCCGACACAGCCGGCGACGCAGAAGATCAAGAAACGCGCGCAGGGCGAGCGCATGAGCATCGAGCTTGCGCCCACGCTCGATATCTTGGCCGAGCTAGGCCAGCGTCGCGGAACGGAGCGTCGGCCGCTTCTGGTCGGCTTTGCCGCCGAGACGCAGAACGTGCTTGCCTATGCCAAAGACAAGCTCGCCCGCAAGCGCTGCGACGTCATCATCGCCAATGACGTCAGCGAAAGCGGGTCCGGCTTCGGCGCTGAACACAACCGCGTCACGATCGTGCAGCGCCCGTCGATTCAAGGGGGCGATCCGCAGGTCGAAGCACTGCCGCTTCTGCCCAAGACCGAGGTCGCCGCCGCGCTGTGGGATCGCCTGACACCAGCGCTCTCCGCGCTGAAAAGCCCCGTCGCTGCGCATGAAAAATGAGGGCCGGATGAACCCCGTGCTGCTGAACTTTCCTGACCACTTTGCAACCGAGCGTCTTGCCATTCGAGCCCCGCGGCCCGGCGATGGCGCCGAGCTAAATGCCGCAGTGCTTGAGACCTGGGACGATCTCGCCGCCTGGGTCCCTTGGGCCAAGCAGCGACCGACGCTGGACGAAAGCGAAGCCATGATGCGCGAAGCCGCGGCCAAGTGGCTACGTCGCGAAGAACTGTGGCTGTTGGCCTTTCTCAAAGGCACAAACACGCTGGTGGCATCCAGCGGTCTTGTGCGCATGGACTGGAGCGTGCCGCGCTTTGAAGTCGGCTATTGGGCGCGCAAGTCGTTCTGGGGACAGGGCTACGTCACCGAAGCGGTGCGTGGCATCGTCGATTTTGCCATTCGCGAGCTGGGGGCCAAGCGCCTGCACCTGCACCTCGACTCGCGCAATCAGCGCAGCCGCCGCGTCGCTGAGCTCGCCGGATTCACGCTGGAAGGTCGCCAGCAGCGCCACATCCGCGCCAACGACGGAACCCTCGCCGACATCGAACACTATGGCCTATTGCCTCCACTCGAATCGCGTTGAATTAATCACCTATGTAATCATATGCATATATAATTTGTCGTAATTTTAATATTGATTTACAATTTCAAGTCTCTGCATTTATGTTGCAATTGTCTTTCACCCGTTCGCCAGCGGTCTCTTAGTCGAGGCAAGGGGGGCGCTGGCGCTGCGGTCGGCCTGGGCTCTCGTCGCGGTCCGGCAGGATCTTCTGCAGGTAGGCAAAGTCTGAGTCGCAGAAGACCGCGGGCCCGCTGCCGGCTAGCTCGGCGCGCTCGCGAAAGCTGCGCAGCCCGCCGGGGTTCATGATGCGGCCCATGACCTGGCCGTTGTTGTGATAGCTGCCCGACTTGCTCGACGGATTGGCCAAGCCCAGGCTGTGGCCAAGCTCGTGCGTCATGGTGGTGCCGATCAGGTTTCCCAGCACCAGAACGGCGCAGGCAATCACCCGCGCTCGATCGTTCGCCAGCGCTGGGCAGATCGATCCGTTGCTGAGCGCCGGAATCCCTGCGACCTCGGCAAGCGCCGCGACTTCGCCCCCTTGATCGGGCCGCAGCGGATCGAAGATCGAATCGAACAGCTCGGCATCCTGCGCCGGTATCTTGATCTTTTCGACGCGTCCGGGGTGCGCGGAAAATCCCAGAAGCTGCTCGGAAAAGACGCCGCCATAGCCAGGCGAGCCGTCGCTTTGCGTCACGGCATTCACGCCACCGATGCGGTCGTACAAGCGCGCGTTGCCCAGATCGCGCCCCGGCGTGTTGTCGTATCCCAGATAGCCCAGGCCGTTGGGATCGCTGCCGCCAATCTCGACTTCGGCATAGTGCGCGAAATCCTCGGGCGGCGCGTGCTCGGGTTCGACTTCACGGAACTCGACGGCCAAGCCGCTGTAGTCGCGCCGCGCCACATCCAAGACGCGAGCCCGCACCGCGCGGTCGATGGCGCGCAGCCCAAACAGGCGCAGGCTCTCTTGATACGAGGGCAAGAACGTCAAAAGCACCAGCTGCTTGGGGCGCAGAAGCCGCAGCGTCAGGTTTGTCGACTTGCTCGGCACCGACTCTTTGCCATAGCGCAGGGCCAAGCTGGCGCTGCCGGAAAACGTGCCACTGACCTGTCGCAGCCCGCCGCGCGGGGCCAGTGCTTGCCCCATGGCATCGGTCTCGTCGAGGACATAGCGACCGACGGGACCGCTGGGAAAGCGCGGCAGCCACTCGACCACCACATCGAGCTCCACCGGCAGCACAATCGGCGAGCCATCCAGCGTGAACTGCCCGCGCAGCCTGAGGATCGTCACCTGGCCAGGGGATGCCGCTCCGGTTGACGTGGGCGGGCCGGCCGGACTGGCGGATGGATCGGGCACGAAGCGCGTCGAGCCGCCGATAAAGCCAGCTCCCAGCAGCTCAATGTACTGGCCGAGACCGGCTGCATTCGGCGACAGGCTGACCAGCTCGGGCGGAACCTGGGCCACGCTCAGCACGCGCGGATCGGACCGCGCCGGCCCACGAACGCTGCGCTGCTGGTTCTTTAGTCCCACGGTGCCGACGAAGCGACCGGGGCGAATCCCATGGATAACCGGCGACCAGGGAAAGATGCCAACGCGGCGATCCAGGGGCGACACGGGGCGCACCAGCACCTCGACGCCTCGCACCAGGGTCCCTGTGGCCACGCAGGTCCCGGTCTGTCCTTCGGGCAAAAAGCAGCCGTCGAGCACCGCCGTCGTCTGCCCTTCGCTGGGATCAAGAAGCAGGTTGTCGCCGCGCACGATCACCCAGTCGTTCGGGTGAACGCGATCTTTGGCCGATGACGACGCCATCGCTGCGGCCAGCTCGACGCTGTCCAGGCGCGGCGCCAGGACGCGCGCGACTTCCAGGTTCACGCGCAGCGGCTCAACGACATGGGTCGTCAAGTCGATGGCGCTATCGACCATCAGCACCGCCTGCGCGTCGATCGTGCCGTCGAAGCCGCCCAGCGCCGCAAAGAAGTCGCCATCGGCCGCCACCTGGGCACTGGTCGCGCTCTTGCGAACGGCGCGCAGACGCACATCGAACTTGCTGGTGCCGCCACTAGGCGCCTTGATGCTGCCGCGCAGGCGCAGCGAGATCGTGCCATCGCCCGCGCTGGGAAAGCCACGGCCGCTCAGCGTAATCGGCGTACCCGGTGTGATGGTGCGCGGCCCCACGTCAAGCAGCGTCAAGTCAGCCAGTCCAGGGTCTGGATCCGAAAGCGCAGGTGCGCTCCCCTTGCCGCATGCCATAAGGCCGACGACGCAGGCCAAAAGCGCCCACGATGCCACGCAGCGCGGCCTCATGTCGCCCTCACCAGGACGACCACATAGGCCTTCTGTATGGTCTGCTTGCCGTCGCTGGCCAGCAAGACAAAGGGATAGATCGTGTCGGCTGTCACTTGCTCGGGACTCGGGCAGAAGACCAGCTCTCCCGTCGTGTCACTCTGCGGGACCAGCGTGGCGTTTTCGGGCGGATCACCGCCCAACGACAGATCGACGCGCGGCGAAGCCGAGGACTCGACGACGATGGCGATATGCACGCACTCTTGGCGTCGCAGATCCAAGGTCGTGCCTTCGCCCACGGGCTCACGGAACAGGGCAGCGGCCACGCCGGAATCGACGACGAAGCGCAGCGTGGTCAGGCCGTGCCCTCCGTTCGGCAGGATGCGCGCAGAAAACTCGATCTCCTGCGGTCCTTCGTCGGTGGCGACCGGCGTCCAGCGCCACACGGCTCGCCCCAGTGTGTACGTCGTCAGCGACGGGCGACGCAGCCGACTCGGAAGATCTGGCAGCGTCAGCGAGCGCCAGTTCCACTCGACCGTTTCCTGACTGGCATCGGCGGCACTGGCGGCGCGAACCGGCACTGCCAACGGCACACTGACCTCGCGACCGACGCTGGCTGACAGGGGCGCCACCACCGCGATGGCTAGCTCTTCCCCGGCCGAGCCCACGCAGCCGAAGGACAGGCAGCCCAGCCCGCCGAGGATTGCCACCTGCAGCGCACGAAACAGCGGCTGGGTTTTGCCATGGATCCAGCGCACGTGCGCACCATAGCAAAACCCGCGGCGCCGCTAGCGGCTCTTCTTGCCCTTCTTCTTCTTGCTGCCTTTGCCGGCCTTGGGCTCAGCAGGGGCGTCATCGGATCCAGCGGGTGCAGGCGCTGAAGCGGAATCCTGCATGGCGGTCTCTTTGCCGGTCCCAGGGCTGCCCGCCGAGGTCCCTGCATCCACTCTCGCAGGTTCCGTCGGGACAGCAGGGCTATTGCCGAAATATTCCGCCGGGGGCCGCGGCTTCCGCCCCGCCAGGATCGCCACCACTGCGACCACGACCAAGCCCAGGGCAGCGGCGCTGCCCAAGATGTACGGGCGGCGGCGCTGGCCACCTGCCTTGGGATCGAACTTGAGCGACGGCACCACCGTGGTCGCTACGGCTCGCACGGGCTTCGCAGCCGGACCGTTTTTCGCGCTGCTCGCTTCGTCGAAAAACCGCCACAGATCGGCAATGCTGCGATAGCGCGAGTCGGGATTCGCTTCCTGCGTTCGCTCCAAAACATGCCGAACACCGGGGGCCAGATCCGAGACAAAGGCGTTGATCATGCGCCCCAGCGCTCGCTGATCGTCGGCGCTGCTGGGCGTGTTGCCGTCCAAGATCGACAAGCCCGCGTCGATCAGCACCACGCGATGCGTGCCTTTTCCGTCGGACAGTGGCGAGTCAACCGCCAGGTCGTCGTGGCGACAGAAAAACACATTGGTCGCGCTGAGGTTGCCGTGCGAGCTTCCCGCTTGCTGCAGTGCATGCAGCACCGAGGCAAGCTGGCGCATCACCGCTTGCCCCTCGGCGTTGCTCAGCTTGCCGCGCGCCGCAATTCGCTGGTTCAGATCCTGCCCAGGCAAAAACGGAGTCGCGATGACAAGCTGCTCATCGGGCAGCACCTGAATCTCGTGGGGCACGACGAGGTGCGGATGGATCACCGTGGCGAGCTTTTTTAGGTGGTCGACCAGGGCCGTGCGACGCGCGGCATCGGTGCGAATCAAGCGCACGGCATAGCGAACGCCCGTGCGGATGTGTCTCGCATCAAACAAGGCCCCGTGACGGGCCTCATTCAACAGCCGATCCAGCGCGTACACTCCCGCCAGGGTCACACCCACCAAAGACTGCGGGTTGTTGGCGGCAGCAGAAGTCATGAAAGGGCTTGGACATCATCGCACTGTCGCTTCCGCTCGGTCAACGCGTCCCGCACACGAAACGACATGGCTCGTTGGCAAGCCCCCGCCGCAAGCCCGGCCAAGCCCGGCCGTTATTATCGACGGCACCGGGGAACCGCTGGGCCAAACCGCGTCGGGAAACCAGGCGGCTATGCGGTGCCGACGAGGCTACTCAGCGACGAAGCCGCGGAAGTTGCGCAGGTAGCTCACCAGCTTGGGACTTACCGCTCGTTCGTGAAGCTCAGCCGCCGAAAGGGGTGGACGCTTCGGCGACCACGCGACATCGCGGGCCAAAAGGGGCCAGTCTGGGTTGGCGATCGCCGCCCGCCCCAGCGCGACGATGTCTGTGCCTTTGTCCAAAAGGGCCTGCGCTTCCTCGACCGTCCACACCGCCCCGGCCGCAATCAAGCGCACGTCGCTTGGGCACGCTTTGCGAAACAGGGGCATCGCGTGCTCACTCGGTCGCTTCTGCGTGTTGCGCTGGGCCTGCCACAGCGAGACATGCAAAAAGTCGATGCCGTCTTCGCACAGCCAGCTTGCCACCTGCAGACTCTCGTCGAGATCAAGGCCCTTGGCCTGGCCAAAGTCCTCGGGTGACAAGCGGACTCCGACGACAAACGAGGCGGGCACGGCCGCCCGCACCGCGCGCAAGGCTTCACGAAGAAAGCGCGCCCGGCCTGCCAAGTCGCCGCCCCAGCCGTCGCTGCGCTGGTTCTGCGTGCGGCTTAAGAACTGCCCCAAAATGTATCCGTGCGCCCCGTGCAGCTCGACGCCATCGAAGCCTGCCCGCAGTGCCCGCAGCGCCGCCGCGCGAAACGCGGCGATGGTGCGCACGATGTCTTCCTCGGTCGCGGCCCGCGGGTTTTCGGGATCGCTCGGCTGCTCGCTGGCGCTGAATGATCGCTGGCCCGTCAGTCGCTGCGAAGCCCGTGCCCCCCCATGGAAAAGCTGAACGATGGACACAGGCGGCACCGACGGCACCGACGATTGGGCCCCCTCGGACCGCAGAGCCGTCGCCAAGCGCGTCAGGCCCGGCAGCAGCCGATCGTCGAAGACTCCCAGCTCGCCGGGAAAGCCTTGGCCTTCGGGGCTCACGTGCGCGGCGCAGGTTTCGATCAGGCCAAAGCCGCCGCGCGCTCGCCGCACGAGCCAGGCCAGCTCGTCATCCGACAGACTACCGTCGTCGTGACTTTGCACATTGGTCATCGGCGCCAGCGCCACGCGGTTCTTTGCGGTGACGCCGTTGCGAAACGACACGGGTGAAAACAGCTCGCTGCGCGATGGGGTTGGTGTGTCCGTCGGTCCGTGCGGCGTAGATGTGCTCATGGTGGAAAACCTAGCACGGTCCCAAGGCAGCGACGCGTTGCATGCGAGCTTCCGCGACTTCAGCACGTCGCGGCCGCGGCCCCAGCGCTCAACGCTCAACGCGCGTCGATGGCGGCCCTGGCCGAGCGGCTACTTCGAGTCGTTCAGGAAGCCGTCGCGCAGCCAGTTGACAGCCGCCACAGTCAGCTCAGTGCTGGTGGCGATCCCCAGCTTGTCTTTGATGTGTTCGCGGTGCGCATCCACGGTCTTGGCCGAAAGTCCAAGCGTCGCGGCGATCTTGGCCGACTTCAGGCCGTGGCCGATGTAGCGCAGGATCTCTAGCTCGCGATTCGACAGGCGCGCGAGTCCGGCGGTTTCTCGCGGAGACGAAGCCGGTCCATGAAACGAACGCAGAAGCAGCTCGTTGACCCGCTCGGACACGTGCGTCTTGCCAGCCAAAACGCGCCGAATCGCCGTCAAGAGCACCTGCATCTGTTCGTGCTTGCAGACATAGCCGTTGGCCCCACCGCGCAGAGCGCGCTCAGCAAAGACCATCTCGTCGTGCATCGACACCACCAAGATCGCGGTACGTGGATGAGCGGCGCGAAGCTCGGCGATCAGCGAAAAGGCGCTGTCCCGTCCGAGCGTCAGATCGAGCAGGATGCAGTCGGGCCGCAGACGCGCACACAGCGCCGCCGCTTCGCGAGCATGGCTCGCCTGCCCAACCACTTGCAGATCCGGCTCTCGCTGAAGTAGCTCGCACAATCCCTCGCGCACGATCGCGTGGTCATCGACGACCACGATGCGCCGTTTCGCAACGGCTGAAGCAGCGTCCGGGTTGACCAGCTTGCGGCGGGGCATTCCGCACCGTCCCTCTGCCGGCCATTTTCAGGGGATGCGGCACGGACCACAAGCCACGATTTTCGGTCCGGTACTCCGTCCGCTGGGCATTTGCCCAAATGGCATTTTCTGCGCCAGTCGTGGTCCGACTGGAACGCGTGCATCACTGCAAAATCCCGCCGTCAGTGGCTTTACAAGGTTTGTTATGATCGTCTGCGTTCGGCGCCAGGGCGGCGCCCGCAATGAGCATGGCAGTCGGGGTGGCGACTGCGAGTTGGGAAGCTAGGGTGTCTGATTTTTATTTCGAACGGTTCCGTCGCTTTTCCATGCTGCTGCTCGTCATCGAGCGAGTCGCCGCCTCACCCCGTGTGCGGGCGCTGACGTTTCACAGCGAAAGCGACCAGCTGGTCGGCCGCATCAGCCTGGACGCCGGCATGGTCGGAATCGCTGCCGAGGTCGAAGGAGACACGCACATCGATGAAGCCTTCTTCCGCGAAGGCGCCCCCGTGGCCCCGACGCTGCAGAAGCTGCTCATGGGGCAGCCGCTCAGCGTGACCGAGGGCCTTCAGCTGCACAATATCCCGCTGATCGCCCGTCGCTGTTTGTGCGGAGTCACGGCCCGCGCGCTGCGCCGCATTTCCGAGCTCTGCGATCTCGGCAAGATTCGCATGGTCGAGCAGCCAAACCCGACTGAGCGTCTGGCTGGCGAGCGCTATTTCTTCTCGGTCGTCGAGCTGCTCTTAGCCGCTGGCCGGCACGGCAGCGTGCGCTACACCGACTCGGCCGCCCGCCTGTACGAGACACCGCCCGGCAGCACCGAAGAGCGCTGGCTGTTCGAGTGGCAGCCCGACGGCCACGACGGCCCCTGGCCCATCATGACGACGCGGATGGCCGAGCGAAAGGCGAACACCGTGGCCCAGTTCGGCATGCTGGGCCAAGGCCTGGCTCAGTACCTTCTGCGCCTGCCTTCGACCGAGCCAGGGGGCATCTCGGCGGCCGCGCTCGGGTCCACTGCCGTACACAGCTATTATGTAGTATGCAGCGAAAAATATGTTGTTTTGCTTATTTATCAAAATAACCAACTAGATCGTCTCTACAGATCTCTAGAAGGCGTGGCCTCAGCTTCAAACGTTTCGCCTTCGCTGTTTTCCAATCAAAGTGCGCTGTCGCCTTCGGCGCTGGCTGCGCTGGCCCCGCTGTCGGCGACCACCGCGGCGGCTCTAAGCGGCCCAGCGACGGCCTATGCGCCCAAACACAGCCACGACACACCGCCCAGCAAGCGGACGCAGACCAGCGACCGCAGCCCGGTGGCTCTGGGCTCTGACGAAGCGGCCGAGTGGCTTCTCGCCGCCGGTATCGCGCCGACGTCGGTCGAAGAAGTCTTGGATGTACCGGCCAAGGCCCCGCCGCTCCCGGATATCCCGCCGCGCTCGGATCTGGGAAGCGTCGCACGCGAGCCAAAGCTGGACAGCCCGCCCCGCGAGACCGTCCGGCTTCCCACAGCGACTGCCGAGACCGACAGCAAAGATCCGCCCGGCCCCGCGCCAGCCGCCGAGCGCGGCGTCGATGCCTCAGCGAACGAGCCGCCGACGAAACGCACCGGCCGACACGACAGCGTCGCCCAAGCAGCACCGCTTTCTGACAAAGGCGCTGCGCCCCAGCGTGAGACGCTTGCTGCACCGCCGTCCGAGACGCTCGCTACACCGCCTTCTCCGTCAATCGCTACATCGCCGTCCGAGACGCCCGCAGAGCCGCTCGCCGCTTCGCCGTCCGCGCCCCTGCCAACGCCGCCGTCTCAGCCCTCGCCAGAGACCCAAGAAAAAGCGGCGGTGATCGAGCCGGTGCCTGCCTTCGATCCAAGCCTAGCGACGCAGCCGCTGCTGGTGCTGCGCGGCTTTTCGGCGTCGTACGCGGGGCGAGCCGTGCTGCCGGCGATCGATCTGTGCATTCCGCGTCGCGGCCTGCATACCCTGCATGAGGACGATCGCGAACGCGCGACAGCGCTGATGGGCATTCTCAGCGGTCGAAATCGCGCCGCTACCGGCTGGTCCTTCGACGGTGAAGCCCGGTTTGACGACGATCTTCTGGGGCGCGGCATGCGCCCTGCCGTGCTGGGCCCCACCCTTTCCCCGTCGAGCCAACCGCTGCGCCGCTATCTGCTGCAGGATCTTCTGCCCGCCGCCGCCCACGCCTTTCCGCGCCCGGCCCTGCAAGCCCGCTTGAGCGAGGCAGGTCTCGCTCACCTTGGCCCCTTTTTAGACAGCCCACTCGGCCAGCCACCGCTTGTGCTGTCGCAGGCCGAGTGGTGGCACCTGGCGATCGCCCGCGAGCTGGTCAGCGAGCCCAAGCTGCTCTGCCTGCACGATCCGCAAAGCGGGCATTCCCCATCGCAGGCCGCGGCCCTCATCGAGCTTCTGGTGCGGGAAAGTACACGCCGTGCCGTGCTGTTGCTTGCGCCGCACAGCGACGTGTCGCAGGCCACACCGCACACGCTGCACAGCCGGCTCGACGCGCTGTCCGCTCCGCCCCGGCATCTCGTCGAGGCCCAACAGCCGATGCAGCCGACGACGAACGGAGACCCGTTCCAAGGGCCAGGCGCGCTTCAGCTCACGCCTGTCGCCGCGCCCCAGCCCACTTCGCCGCTAGAGAGCCAGCGCAGCCAGCCACAGCCAGCGCCCGATCTGCCGGCGGGCGAACCGACGCGCAGCGCCTCGTCTTCATCCGCCCGGACCGACGACCAGGCGCCGCTTCTGCAGCTGCGCAGCCTGTCTGCCTCGCTGCGGGGGCGCGAGCTCTTGCCCCCCTTGTCGCTGACCGTCGGCCGCCGCGGGCTGCACCTGCTGGTCTGCCGCAGCGACACGCACCGTCGCCTGCTTCTGCGTGTGCTGTGCGGCCCCCTAAGCCCGCTGTTTGCCGTCCAGGGCAGCGCGCTTTATGCAGGACGCGACCTGGTCAGCGACCGCTCGGCCCTGCCTGTGTCGCCGCTGCGGGAAGCACGCTGGCTGCTTCGGGCCGCGCGCGAGTATCTGGACGAGGGGTCGCACAGCCCGCCACGTGCCCGTGCAAGATCGTCGCTGCCATCGCTTGCGCAGCGCATCGAGCAGGTTGGCTTTCCCGAGCTCTTGCCGCAGCTGCAGGTCGCGCTCTGCGATCTGCACGCGCATGAGCGACGGCTGATCGAAATCGTGCGCTGCGCCAGCCTGTGCCCCGATCTGTTGGTTCTGGAAGACCCGCTGCATGGCATCCACGCCCACGAAAAGCCGCGGCTCTTGCAGCTTCTGCAGGGTGAAGCCGAACAGCGCGCCATTTTGATCCTTGCGGCGAGTGCCGCCGGCTATGGCCAAGACGGCGATCCGCCCGGCCCGTTCGTGACCTACTGTCACGGTGAAGACCCCAGCGCGAACACCCCGCACGACATCGCCGTGCTCGACGCGCAGCACGGCGCACCCGCGGCTCGCAGCGCCGCCTCGGACCGCAGCTGGGCCCGCGTGGATGTCTCGGACGATGGCCCCCGCGATGGCTCTGGATCGCCCCCCTCGGCCGCTTCCGCGCCGGACGTACAAAGGAGACAGCCCGATGCAGGATCTTGAAAATACGCTTAGCAAAGCAGTTCGCGACCTACCCGAGTGCGTGGCCGCCGGCTATGTCGATATGACAACGGGCATGTTGCTGGCCGTAAAGACCGTCGATTCGCACCCCAGCGAGGTCTTGGATCTGGTCGCTGCAGCGACGGCAGACCTGTTTCAAGGCAGCAATGTCACGGCCATCGAACGCATGTTCAAAAAGGTCCGCGGCCTCAAGGACGATGGGCGGCACTATTTCCAAGAGATGATCATTTTCTCGGACAACCTGCTGCACGTCTTTTTGCGCGGCAAAAAGCACACCGATCACATCGTGGTCTTTGTCGCCCGCCAGAGCGCCAACATCGGCATGATGCTGGCCAAGGGTCGCCTGACTTTAACGCAGTTAGAAAACTGCGTTAAATTTTAATATTACTTTTTCTGATTCGCTGATTCAATTATCCATTTATTTATCACCCATTCATGTTCGGCCATGAAGCCGCCTTTACGGGATCTCGCGCAGCAGGTCCCATTCCAGGTCCATGCCGACCTGCCGCATCAGACGCAGGGCATTGGTCGTCTGGACCGGGCCGGTGCGCAGTCGGAAGTCGAAGCGCATCGTCTCGCCTTCAACGATCTCGGTGAAGTGGACGTTGTGTACCGCGCCCTGCGTCTCGTCGGCGAGCGTCGCCAGGCTCAGGTCATGCGTCGACACAGCCCCGGTGCTGCCGCGCTGGCACAGCGTACGCACCACCAGGCGCGCTCCAAGCTCGCGCTCGCGCGTGTTGGTTCCGTGCAGGATCTCGTCGAGTAAGTAACACAAAGGCGGCGTGCCGCGGCTTTCGTCGAGGGCGCTCTTTAGGCGCTGCAGCTCGGCATAAAAATGCGACACCCCGCGCGCCAAGCTGTCGTCGACGCGCATCACCGTGCGCAGCGACAGCGGAGACAGCCGCAGCCGCCGCGCGCAGACCGGCGCCCCCGCCTGCGCCATCACCTGAGCCAGGCCGATCGAGCGCAAGAGCGTGCTCTTGCCCGACATGTTCGAACCCGTGACCAAAAAGGCCCGCCCCGGCCCCGGCAGCGTCACGTCGTTGCCGACGCGGCTCACCGCCGAAAGCAGCGGATGCCCCAAGTCCTGCGCGTCAAATGTCGCCGGGTCGGTCACAAATTCCGGCCACGCCCAGTCGGGATGGTCAAAGGCCAAGGTCGCCAGGCTCGATCGCGCTTCCAGCTCACCCAGCACCGACAGCCAGCCGCGCAGCCGCGGGCCAACCTGGGCCTGCCAGCGCTCGATGCGCAGCGCAAAGAACAGATCCCACAAAAAGATCAGGTTCAGCGGCAACCAGACCAGCGGATTGCGGCGCAGCTCAAGATAGCTGTAGTCGCCCTGCAGCCGTCGCATCCACCGGCCTGGCCCGTGCCCTTCCGCGCGCAGCAGCGCCTGCAGCTCCCGGTTCTCGGCCGTCGCAAACGACGCGCCGACCACAAGCTCTAGCATGTCGGCATAGGCCGAAAGCGCGACCTCGCCCGACGCGACCGTCGTCATCAGCCGCGTGATCGCGCCGCTCGTCACCAGCAGAAGGACGCCTTGCAGCACCAGCAGGACAAGCAGCGGCCCGCCCAGAACCGGTCCCCAACTGGGACGCAGCAGCAGCAGCAGCAGCAGCGGCGCCGACAGCCACGGCAAGCGAGCCCACAGGCGCAGTCCCGGCACCGTCGCCTGTACGCGGGCCGGCCCTTCCGCCCAGCGCAAAAAGGCCTCGGGGCTGGGCTTGTATCCGTCGGATCCCCCCAGTCGACGACCCGCGATCTCGAAGGCCTGGCGCAGCGCGACAAGCGGTACTAGCTCGCGCACGGCCTCTTGCCGGGCGGACACGGCGCCGATCTCGACCTCGGGCTTGGCGGCGCGAAAGAAGGCGCGGAACAGCGCCGCTTCGCCCGGCTCGGTGTGCGTCGCATCGCACAGAAGCTGCAGCGAGGCCGGTCCCGACAGATCCAGATCGTCGGCATACGGTGGACGCGTCACCACCGACGACAGCGGGCGCGCCGGCCACCTCGCCCAGCTGCCGTCGAGCCGCCCCAGGCCGCGGCGATTGACCTCGACCGCGTGCAGCGCCCGATCGCGCGCATCGAGCACCGCAGCGTGACGAAAGATCAGCGCGACAAACCCCAGCACGGCGGCGACGAACGAAAGCCACAGCACGGCCCGCGGCACCGCGCTCAGCCAGCCATCGAAGGCCGCGATGCACAAAAGCAGCGCCGCCGCAAAGCAGACAAAGCGCAAAAGGCCCATGCGCAGCGCCCGTCGATCCAAGGCTTTTGCTTCGGCCTGCGCCGCGGCGAGACGCTGCTGGTACACCGCCTGGGGATCGGTCGGCGACGAATGCACAGCCTCGGGCAGGGATACGGCCGCGGACGGCGAAGGGGCAGCGGGAAGAGCAGACATGGCGCCGCTGCATACCACGCCCGGCGCGGTCGCGGCACAGCGACTCAGGCCGCCGGCTCGCTGCGACGTCCCAGGACAAAGAACGTGCGCATGCGGCCCTTGCCGCGGATCTCGATCTCGCCGCGCTCGCTGAACACAAAGCGATCCGCCAGGCGGGCATACATGGCTTCGCTGCACTGGATGCGCCCCGGCTCGCCGTGGGATTCCATGCGACTGGCGGTGTTCACCGTGTCGCCCCACAGGTCATAGGCCGGCTTGGTCGTGCCGATCACCCCCGCCACGGCCGAGCCGCAGTGCATGCCGATGCGCACGCGGATCGTGACCCCGGCATCCGCCTCGGCGTCGAGCTTCTGCACCTCGGTCAAAAGCGCCAAGGCCAGGTCCGCGACGGCTTCGGCGTGATCGGGGCGCGGCAAAGGCAGGCCACCGACGACCATGTAGCAGTCGCCGATGGTCTTGATCTTTTCCAGACCGCGCTCGCGCGTCAGGGCGTCAAAGCGCGAAAAAAGCTGATTCAGCGTCAGCACGACCCGCTCGGGAGGTAGCTCGGCAGACAGCGGCGTAAAGCCAGCGATGTCGGCAAACAGCACCGTCACTTCGGCGTGGCGGTCGGCGATCGGCGACTCGCCAGCCTTCAGGCGCTGCGCGATCGGCGCCGGCAGCATGGTCAGAAGCAGCCTCTCGGACTTTTCGCGCTCGATCAGGGCAAGGCGCGTCAGACGCAGGCGATCGGCCAGCGCCACCGCCATCACCACCACCTGCAGCAAGATGCCGATCGGCATCGTGTATCGCGACCACAGGCTGATCCCAAGCAGGCCCACGCTCAGCAACACCTGCACCGTGACTCCGGCCATCAGGGCGAACGACGCGGCTAAAAAGAACAGCGCTTCGCGCCGCCGCTGCAGCGCAGCCCGCACGATGATTACCGCACTCGCAAGAACAAGAGGCAGCACTGAATAGTTAAATATGCGAAAATCAGAGTGATGAAATTCGATCATCCAAAAATAAGATAAAATAATCGACACAGAAATCACAATTATACTGACATAAATCACGATGCGTTCGATTTTGAATTCTTTTTTAATTCCAATATAACTAAACAAAAAATGAGGATACCCGACGGTCATCAGAATGCAGCCCGCGATCGACATCGTCGGTGTCCAGCCACGCCAGGAGTCGGCTTCGCGAAAAAAGAAATAGAGTGCGATGCCCTGCAGTTCAAGAAAATACAGGATATAACCGATAAGCGTACAAGAAAACCAAAGATAACTCCGATCTTGGCCGGAAAAATAGATCATAATATTATACACAGACATAATCATTAGCATACCAAACATAATGCCATAGAAAATAAGATCAACACTCTGATAATAGTAAAAAATTCGTTCGGGCAGTACATGCGAAGACCCGGCACGGAACAATGTGGTGTTATTGCGGACTACCTGCTCAAAACAGACATATATTTCCTGGGCCTGGGGGCCTACGGATTCCAGCGGGAAGACGGCTCCGGCGTCTTGCGTCGGGCGGGCTGCGATGGTGGTCCAGCGCGTCACCGTGCTCGCCCGCCAGCGCCCGTGGCTCTTCTGGTACAGCGTCACATCCCAGCCGCGCAGGACGGTGTACGGCACCTGCAGCAGCCAGCGCTCAGCCGCCGGACCACGCAGACGCACGCGCGCCCAGATCGAGCGCTCGTCAGCGGACCGCACAAAGCGAGACAGCGGCACAAAGCGTGGGCGAAACAGCGGACCGGCCAGCACGTCCGGCGAGGTCTGAGCCGGCGCCACCACGAACTGCGCGTGCTCTACCAGGTCAAGGGCCTGCCCGGCCCGTAGCTCGACGAAAACCGGCTCGGCAGCGTCGGGCAATGTCGGCGCAGCGGACACGGCCCCCGCCGACCCGGAACGCAGCAGCCAAAGCAGCCCGCAGCACAGCCCCAAAAGCGCCCACGGCCACGCCCGCGCAGCCCATGCAGACCCCAAGGCACGTAGGACCGTCGATGCCGACAAGCGATCCATCGTGTCCTGCCGGGGGCCGCTCTCGCAAGTACGATGACGCCCGACGGTCAAAGGCTGCGGCGCTGCGACCTGCGCGAACACAGCGCGCGGTCCCGCCGCCCCGCTGGGTCGCCGCGCTGGGTCGCCCCGCTTGGCCGCCGCGCTGGGTCGCCCCGCTTGGCCGCCGCGAGGCACGGCGATGCGGACGCGCGCCGTTCACCGCGGCAGGTCGCCTGGGATATCATCGCGCGGGGGCAGTCAAACGACATGCTGCAGCAGATTCGCAGGCTGGGCTCGGTGGGGCTCTGGTTGCTTCTTTCGCTTCTCGTGGCTCTGTCCGTGGTGCCGCTTTGGGCCAGCGCCGCCAGCGAGCCTGCTTCGTCGTCGGGAACTTCGCCCGCCTCGGGGGCTGCCCCCGCATCCCTTGCACCGCATGGCGGCCCCACTGGCTCGACGGAGGCAAGCGGGCCGACCCGCGTGCGCATCGGCGTCTATCTGCTCAACGTCGGCAAGCTCGATATCGGCGCCGGCACGTATGCCATGGATTTTTACGTCTCGTTTCGCTGCGACCGCGACTGCCAGCCGAGCAGCTTTGACATCCTGAACGGCCGCTCGACCGCTGAAAAGAACGACGACGACCCGCGCTTCAAGGTGTTTCGCGTGCGCGCCGATCTGGTGTCGCAGCTTGATCTGCGCTCGTTCCCGTTTGACTCGCACAAGCTGCAGGTGGTGTTTGAAGACAAGCTGTTGCAGGACCATCAGCTTGTGTACGAGCCCGACCCCAGCATGACCGGCATCCACCCATCGGCCATCGTCGTTGGCTGGCGGCTCGCCCCGACCTGGCAGGTGCAGATCGACCGCGACCCCTATCCGGTGTATGGGCAAAGCTATTCTCGCGCGACGTTTACCATCGCGGTGACGCGGCCCAAGCTCAGCGCGTTTCTAAAGAACCTGACGCCGGCCTTGATCATCGCGTTAAGTGGCTTTCTGGCGCTGTTCATGGGCCCCGACAAGGCGTCGCAGCGACTGACCCTGACGACGTCGGCGCTGGTCGGCTCGGTGCTGTTTCATATCAATATGACTTCGTCGATTCCGCCGATTGGCTATCTTACATTCGCGGATCGAATTATGTTGATTAATTACTTAGGACTCGCCACAGTCTTGATTATCAATGTGCGCTTCTTGGCGCTCAGCGAGGCGGGGCAGACCGACCTTTTGAACAAGCAGCTCAGAGGCACGCGCCTGTGGTGCCTGCTGATCTTCGTTGCGGCCCACCTGGCCCACGCCCTGACGCTGCGCACCTGACCAGCCCAGCGACGGAGCCACCGAGCCGCGGGCACGGCCAACGCGCAGCGCAGGCGCGGCGGCTGCTTGATGCCATCGCTTAGCAGCGCGTTGAAAAAGTCAGCGAGGAGGCCAAAGCGCAAGGCGGAGGAGCGGAGCGTCCGACGGGACAAACAGGCTGCTGAATTCCGTCGGAGTGGCACCGGGTTGCCCCACCATGCCGCTATCGTAGCCGTCGATCCGTCCGTCGGAGGTGAGAATTCCCCAGGGATGGCGTCGGCAGCGCGGCCGGCGGGTCGAGCAGGGGACAGCGCCCATGACCCCTGTGTTTGGTGCGTTCCCTTTACGTTCCGAAGTGATAGGCGGACAGGCGCACGCCCCAGCTTGTGCCGCCATAGGCGGTCACGCCGCGATCGTCGCCCGCGGCCCCCGCGATGACCAAAAGCGGCAGCAGATGTTCGGCGCGGGGATGGGCCAAGGTGGCGCTGGGACCCAAGGCCCACTGCGTAAGCAGCGCATCGCGCTGTGTCGCAGGCGCGGTGACGGCAGCGCGCAGCCAGGCATCGAAGTCTTCGGCGATGCGCGGGGCGCGGGGATCGCGGAACAGGCGCAGGTTGTGAAAGCTCATGCCACTGCCCAGAATGAACACGCCTTCGTCGCGCAGCGGGGCAAGGGCGCGACCGATGGCCAGGTGCTCGGCCGGGTTGAGTCCCTGCTTGAGCGATAGCTGAATCGTCGGCACTTCGGCATCGGGATACGAAAGAAGCAGCGGCACAAAGGTGCCGTGATCGAAGCCGCGCGTCGCGTCCGGGCGGCTGGGGATCCCGGCCGCTCGCAGCAGCGCCTGCACGCGGGCGGCCAGCCAAGGGGCACCGGGGGCCGGCCACGTCAGCTGATACGCCGTCGCTGGGAAGCCATGGTAGTCGAACAGAAGCGGCGGTCGTTCGGCCGTCATGACCGTCGGAACCGCTTCTTCCCAATGGGCCGAAAGAACCAACAGAGCGCGCGGCGGTCGACGGGGAAGCGTGCGCAGCGAGCGCAGGTACTCTGAGAGCGCCGCGTGTTCGGCCGGATCAAGCCCGAGATCGACGAAGGGCCAGGGGCCGCCACCATGCGGCACAAAGGCCACAGGCATGCGATCCGTCGCGGCTGTGGGCCGATCCGATGGATGGGTAGAACGGGCAGACATCGTTGACCTCGCGCGCGGCGAGAGCCGCTACGAGCGGGGAGGAATCGCGGCGACGCGCCAGCGACCCCAGGCGACAAAGCCGGCCAGCCCTCCGAGGAAGAGGTTGACGGGCAGGCGGTTCGCTTCGCCATGCATCAGGTGAACGCCCGCCCCGAGCACCATCACCACGATCAGCCCAAGCGCCGCCAAGACGGTGAGCTTGGGCAGGATGCGCGTCACCGATGGCAGGATCAGGCCCAAGGCTCCGGCGAGCTCAGAGGCGCCGATGAAGCGCACCAAGAGCGGGCTTGCGTCTTGTATCCAGCTCATTTTCGCGGCGAGATCGGCGATGGGGGTCACCAGCTTGAAGGTGCCGGCCATGCCGAAGGCGAGAGCAAGAAGCCCTTGCGCCAACCACAGGCCGGTGTTCAGACCTTTGCCAGCGGCGGCTGGCTGACTGCTTGCGGTGGCGCCTGCGCTTCCATTGCTGGCGACGGGTTCGGACATGGCTTGGCTCCTCGTGGGGTGGGCGGCTGCGCTGCAGAGTGGTCTGCACACGAGAATCGCGTGCAGGGACAGTATGAGATCGTTGCAGCCAACGCACTAGAGGCAGAAGATTGACCAAACTGTTGCTGGAAACGCATCAATGGATCTGAACCTGTTGTCGCTGTTTGCCACCGTCGCTGAGTGCGAGAGCTTTTCCACTGCGGCCGACAAGCTGGGCGTCCGCCGATCGTCGGTGAGCCGCGGCATCGCAGGGCTTGAGCGCTCGCTGGGCGTTCAGCTGTTTTCGCGCACGACGCGGCACGTTGCCCTGACCACCGCCGGCAAGGCACTGTACGGCAAGGTGGCGCCGCAGCTGGTCGCCTTGCGCGAAGCAGTCGGCAGCCTGCCCGAGCGGGAAGAGCAGCCCTCAGGCGAGCTGCGCGTGACCGCGCCCACCGATCTGGGCACCTGGCTTCTGCCGGCCCTACTGGCTGGCTTCACTCTGCGCTATCCGTCGGTGCAGTTCGATATCCGTCTGACCAATCGCCTGGTCGATCTGGTCGCCGAGGGCTTTGACATCGCGCTGCGCGCATCGGGGCCGAAGCTGGCGGACTCGTCGCTGGTGGCCAAAAAGCTCAGCGATATCGAGATGCAGATCTATGCGGCTCCCGATTACCTGTCGCGCTCGGGCACGCCGCGCACGACCGAGGATCTCGATGAGCATCAGTGGGTGCGCATGCGCATGCATCGCTGGCCCACGACGCTGCCCAGCGTCTCGCAGAAGCACCAGCACATCCTGGGCGACGACATCTTGTTCATCTTGGAAGCCGTGCGCGCCGGCCTGGGCCTGGGCATGCTGCCTTCGTATCTGGCGCGCGAGGATGTCACGGCGGGGACCTTGGTGCGCGTGCTGCCACGGGTCTGCATTGACAGCGGCGCCTTGTATCTGGTGCATCCTCCGGCGCAGCACGTGCCGCGCAAGATCTTGGCCTTTCGCGACTATGTCGCCGCCCACTTCGCCGCGCATCCCCTGGTCAGCCGCGTGAAATAGGCCGCAGCGCAGCCGGCGGCGGATCCGCACAGCACCGCACGTCGGTGGCGTGAAATGCAAAAAGATAAATAGACAGATAAATTTTATATCTATTTGCTTGTGTTGATCTTTAATTTGTAAAGAATCACAGAGCGATTGACTGTGCCGACGGCCTGGCCGATGCTGCGTCGCCGCCTACGATTCGCCAAGATCGTGTACCGCAGAGCCTCGTCGGCGGTGTTGTGTGGCTCTGCGCTGCCGCGTACCGCGTGTGTTCGTCACCGCTTTGGAGCCTGTCGCCATGCCCATTCCGTGTAGTCGTCCCGCGTCGCTGGGTCTCGTTGGCTGCTGGACGGTCGCTTCGGCGGGGGGGCGGATCCTGTCGCTCGGCTGCCTGCTGGCCGCGCTGGTTTCGGGGGCCGCGTGCAAGCGCCAAGCGGCACGTGGCACAGCCGTCTCGCCCACGGCGTCGTCGACAGCCGATCCGGCCGCGGCAGGGGCAGGGGGGCGGGCGCGCTCGATTCCGACGGCACAGCCGGGGCTGTTCAACGTGGCCTTCGTCTATGTCGGACCGGTGGGCGACGGAGGCTGGACGTACACGCACGATCTGGGGCGCCGCGCGCTGGTGCAGAAGGTCCCCGGCATCCATACGGCGTATGTCGAAAACGTCGCCGAGGGCGCCGACTGCGAGCACGTCCTGCGCAGCCTGGCGCGCAAGCGCTTTGACCTGATTGTCGGCACCTCGTTTGGCTACATGGACGCGATGGAAACCGTCGCTGCCGAGTTTCCCGAACGCGCGTTTTTGCACATCGCGGGCTGGAAGCAGAACGGCACGAACTTCGGCAACGCCTTTGGCGCCATGGAAGACATGAAGTATCTGGCCGGCCTGATCGCAGGCGGGCGGGCTCAGGCCGACGGTCGCTTGGTCGTCGGGTACATCGCGCCATTTCCCATTCCCGAAGTCGTACGCCTGATCAACGCGACCGCGCTCGGCATGAAGCAGACCTGCCCCGGCTGCACCATGGACGTGCGCTGGATCAACGCCTGGGTCGATCCCATCCGCGAACAGGAAGCCGCTGAGTCGCTGTTTGCGGCTGGGGCCGACGTCGTCGTCACTGGGGCGGATACCACGCTGCCTTTGTCGGTCGCGACGCAGAAGGGACGCTATGCCATTGGCTATGACTCTCCGACTGCCTGCGATGTGGCGAAAGAGCGCTGTCTGACCTCGACCTATTGGCGCTGGGAAGTCGTGTACACCGACGTGGTGCAAGCGCTTCGCGCCGGGACCTGGAAGCCGGGCGCGATCTATGGCGATGCGCAGAGTGGCTTGGTCGGCCTCAGCGGCTTTTCCGAGGGCGAGGTGCCCAATCCCAACATCCCTTCCGCTGTCGTCGAGCAGGTGCGCACGATCCTTGGCGAGCTACGGGCCGGGCGCTTTTCGCGCTTTGATGTGTTTGCCGGTCCGCTGCGCGATCAGACGGGACGGACCGTGCTTGCAGCGGGACAAAAGCCGACGCAGAGCGACCTTTTGGGCCTTTCGGGTTGCAGCGTATGCATGTCGTTTCTGGTCGAAGGCATCCGTGGCACGCTGCCGCGCAAGTGAGTCATGAGCACGGGTTCGCTAGAGGTCGATCTGGCCGTTGAGCTACGCGACATCGCAAAGCGCTTTCCCGGTGTGCAGGCCTGCGATCGCGCCAGCCTACAGGTCGCGCGTGGCGAGGTTCATGCCGTCGTCGGGGAAAACGGCGCTGGCAAGAGCACGCTGCTGTCGATCCTCGGCGGCCTGTATGCACCCGACAGTGGGCAGATCTTCCTCGACGGGCGCGCTGTGCGGCTGCGCTCGCCACGCGATGCGGCGGACCACGGGATCGCGATGGTGCATCAGCACTTTTCGCTGATCCCCAAGCTGGGCGTCGTCGAAAACGTCCTTTTGGGGCAGGCGCGGCCGTGGTGGCTGTCGCGGCGTGTGTACGCCGAGCTGGCCGAGCGCTTGGCGCAGCTCTCGGCGCAGCACGGGCTGCCTGTCGATCCGCGGCGGCGTGTCGCCGATCTGTCCGTGGCCGAGCAGCAGCGCGTCGAGATCCTCAAAGCGCTCTATCGCGACGCGCGCATTCTGATCTTGGACGAGCCGACCGCCGTGCTGTCGCCAGCCGAGGCGGAACAGCTTCGTCAGGTGCTGTGTTCGCTGCGCGCCGCTGGGCGGACGCTGATCTATGTCAGCCACAAGCTCGACGAGGTCTTTGCCCTGGCCGACCGCGTGACTGTGCTGCGGCAGGGGCGCAGCGTGCGCATGGCCGTGCCCGTGGCCGAGACCGACCAAGGGACGATCGCTGCCGAGATCCTGGGCGAAAGAAGCCCCGACACGGCTGGCGCTGCCGGCCATCCTGAGCGTTCCGGCACGGCCCTGACCGTCGATTCGCCGCCGGATCGGCCGGTGTCGCCTGTGCTGCGGATCGTCGATCTGCACGCCAGCGGACCGCTGGGCAGCGAGGCGCTGCGGGGCCTGTCCTTGCAGATCGCAGCCGGCGAGATCTATGGCGTGGCTGGCGTGACCGGCAACGGTCAGCGCGAGCTGTGCGATGTGCTGTGCGGACTGCGCCCGCTGCGCAGTGGATCTGTGGAAATGAATGGTCATTCAGTTGCGTCACTTTCGGCGGCACAGCGTCGGAAACAGGGCCTTGCCAGCATTCCCGAAGACCGCTATGCGCAGGGCTGCGCGGCGAGCCTTTCGGTCGCGGACAACGTGCTTTTGACACACAGCGACAGACCCGATCTCGCGGGGTGCTGCGGTCTGCTCGTGTCCCCAAAAGCGATCCGAGCGTTTGTGCAGCGTGTGCTGTCGCCGCTTCAGCTGCCGGAATCGATCGTGGCGCAAGATCCGCCTGCCGGCTCGCTTTCGGGAGGCACGCTGCAGAAGCTGATCCTGGCGCGTGAGCTGGCCCATCGTCCCACGCTGCTTTTGGCGGCGTATCCGTGCCGCGGCCTGGACATCGGCGCGATGCAGACCGTACACAGGCTGCTGTTCGAAGCTCGCGATCAGGGCTGCGCCATCCTGGTGATGTCGGAACAGCTGGACGAGCTGGTTGCGCTGTGCGATCGCGTTGGCGCTCTGGTCCGCGGCCGCATCGTCGGTGAAGTCGCGCTGACTTGGAGCGCAGCGACACCAGCGGCACCGCTTTGTACGCCGCCCGCTGCGATGACGCGCCTGGGCCGTCTGATCAGCGGCTTGGCAGCGCAGGATCCCAAGCCGGAGGCCCGCTGATGCTGCCCTTGCCCCGTGGCTATCGCCTGGTGTTCGAGCCCGTCCTTGATCGCGATGGCAGTGGACGATGGCGCCTGTTGCGATCGCTGGCGTCGCTGGGCGCGGCGTTTGCAGTCGCTGCGCTGGTCTTGACCGCGGCCGGTGTCGATGCTGGCTTGGCGTATCGACAGATCTTCACGGCGAGCTTTGCCGACGTACCGGCGCTGTCGGACACGCTGGTGCGCGCGACGCCGCTTGCGCTGTGCGCGCTGGGATCGGCCCTCGCGTTTCGCGCCCGCCTGTGGAACATCGGTGGAGAAGGTCAGCTTCTGGTCGGCGCCTGGGCTGCGGTCGGCGTCGTTCTGCACGGGCTGCCCGCGAGCACGCCACGCCCGATCCTGCTTATTGCCATGCTGTTTTGCGCGGCGGTGGCGTCGGCGCTGTGGGCTGGACTGTGCGCGCTCTTGCGCCTGTGGCTGGGGGTCAGCGAGCTTCTATCGTCGCTAATGTTGAACTACATCGCGCTTTTGGGCCTGCGTTCCTTTGTCTTTGGCCCGTGGAGCGAAGGGGGCTTTGGCTTGACTCCGCAGCTACCGCGCAGTGCGTGGCTGCCGCGCCTTTCTGATCTGGCCGAGCGCGTTCCGGCGTGTCGCGGGCTGACGGTTCACCTGGGCTTCGTGCTGGCCGTGCTGTGTGTCGTTTTCTTCGGCCTCGTCCTTTCGCGCAGTCGCTTTGGCTATCGCTTGCGCGTGCTGGGCGCCAATCCACAAGCGGCTCGGGCCGCTGGCCTGCCCGTCGAGCGCGACATCCTCTGGGCGCTGCTTTTGAGCGGCGCCTGCGCTGGACTTGCCGGCTTCTGCGAAGTCAGCGGTGTTGTGCATCGACTGAGCGATCGCTTTTCCACGGGCTATGGCTTTACAGCGCTGATCGTCGCCTGGCTCGCGGGCCTGCAGCCGCGTTGGATCCTTCCAGCGGCGATCCTGTTTGGCGGTCTTCTGGTCGGCGGGCAAGAGCTCCAGCCGGGTGGCATTCCGCTGCTCTTGCAAGGGGTCGTGCTGATGGCGGTCTTGGCCAGCGAGGCACTTCTGCGCAGCCGGCCTCGCTTGCTGCGACCCGAGGCAGGCTCCTCGGACGAGCCCTCTGGGGCTTCGGCTGCCGCGACCGCGGCCCAGAAATCGGATCACAGCGAGGATCTGCCATGACCGTCCGCGTCTTTCTGGAAAACCTGCTTGCGGCCGGCGTTCTGCGCGGGGTGCCGCTGCTTTTTGCGGCGCTTGGAGAGCTGTGGGCCGAGCGCAGCGGCGTCCTTTGCTTGAGCATCGAAGGCACACTGCTTCTTGGCGCGCTTGCGGGGTATGCTGCGACGCTGGCGACAGCGAGTCCGTTTATGGGGCTTCTGTGCGCGCTCGCGGTGGGCTTGATCTGCGGCCTGCTGCATGCGGCGCTGGTCGTCGGTCTGCGCGTCGATCAAGTGATTGCCGGCCTGGGTCTTTCGTTCGTGGCATCGGGCTTGGCCAGCATGCTGGGGACGCCCCTGGTGGAAGCCAGAAAAGTCGCCGCGCAGCTTCCCGTGATCGCGCTGCCGTCCCTTTCTGCGGTGCCGCTTTTGGGGCCACTTCTGTCGCAGCACAGCATCGTTTTGGAGCTCGCGCTTTCCGTGTGGTTGATCACGGCGCTGGTGTTTTCGCGCACCCGCCTGGGTCTGGATCTGACGGCCGTCGGGGAAAATCCCAGCGCGGCCGATGCCATGGGTCTTTCGGTGCTGCGGCTGCGAGTGCTTGCGGTGGTGATTGGCTCGGGCCTGTTTGGTATCGCCGGAGCCAGCCTGAGCCTGGCTGTCTCACCCGGCTGGGTCGAGGGTCTGTCGGCAGGACAGGGCTTCATCGCCTTGGTGCTGGTGATCTTCGGTCGCTTTCGCCCCAGTCGAGTCGCGCTGGGCGCCTTCTTGTTTGGCGTCATTCGTCGCCTGCCCTTGGATTTGCAAGGAGTCACGCTGCCCGACTTCATTGAGCGATCGTTTCTGCGCGGTCCCGGCTCGACGTATGTCTTGGATATGCTGCCGTATGTCATGACCATGGCTGTGCTTGCCCTGCAGACCGTCCGCGTGCGCCGTGCGCAGTCGGAAACCACGCTGCGGCTCGACGATGCCCCGTGGGCGCTGGGGCGTCCCTATCACCGCGCAGCCCGCCACGAGCGCTAGCTCGGCCGCGCCATCGCCTGAGAATCCTCGTGTCCTTTCGTTTCTTTTTCCGCGGGCGAAAAAAAACTGAAACCAGCGCGGCCGATCCTGCACATACGGACGACATGGATGGCAAACGGGCTCTTTCGCTGGTGCAGACTGCGCATCCGCTTGCGGCAGTGGCCGATGATGACTCGCAGGTTCGCAGCATCGACGATCCACTGCTGGGGCGAGCGCAGCGCGGGGACAGCGCAGCGTTTCGAGCCTTGTTTCTGCGGCACAGTCCGGGGGTTCGGCGCTATCTCGGTGATCTATTGCGCGACGATGCCGCCGCCGATGACGCCACGCAAGAGACCTTTCTGCGCGCCTTTGATTCGCTGCGCAGCCTGCGCGATGCAGCACGGCTGTCTTCGTGGCTGTTTGGCATTGCCCGCAATGTCTTTTTGGAACACTGCCGGGCGCGCAAAGACTTTTCGCGGCGCTTGAACGAACCCAACAGGGATGTCGAGGCTGTCGACGAGGCGCCGACTCCCGATGCGGTCTTGCTGGGGGCCGAAGCGGACCGCGTGCTTTCCGAGGCGCTTGCGCACGTCGGTGAGCCGCGCAAGAGCGCCCTGTTGCTGCGCCTGGATCACGGCCTTGCGTACGAAGACATCGCCGAGGTCATGGGCTGGTCGGTGTCGAAAGTGAAAAACGAAATCCACCGCGGACGCTTGCAGCTTCGCTCGCAGCTTCTGCGCTATCTGGGAGGTTCCTCGTGAATACGCATCCAACTGTCTCGGATCTCGAAGCGCTCATCGCCGGCACACTCGATGAAGACCGCGGCATTTTGATCTCGGCGCATACCGATGACTGCGCGGTCTGCACGCGCGAGCTTGCCTGGCTGCGGGCTGAGCGTGATCTGTTCGCGCAGCGAGCGCGCGGGGTACCGCCTTCGGAAGTCTGGGCGCGAATCGAGGCGCAGATCGCGGATCGACTGCGACACGAGGATCCGGCTCCGCGCGGGCTTTCGCGGGTGCTGGCCGGGGCGTTTCGTGGTCAGCGCATGCAGTGGTTTGCGGCCGCGGGTGCGGCGGCTGCGGTCCTGGGGATGATCGCCATCAGTCCGTTGTCGCCCCTGCGCAGCACGCCTTCTGCGTCACCGAGCACGATGCAGCCGCTGTCCGATCCATCGGCGGCGGCTGGCGGAGCAGCGGAGCGCGGCAGCGTAGTCGTGTCCGTCTCGGATGCTGACAATGAAGGCGTCGTGCTGAGCAGTACCAAGGTCACCGGGCCGATCGCGCTGGATCTATCCACGCTGGCTGCCGAAGTCGAGATCGCAGCGGGGCCGAAGGACGAAGCCAAGGTGACGCTAGAGGACAGCCATGTCACGAGCGTGCGCTGGCTGCCGCCGGCCGCCGGACAGACTGCGTGGCGGCTGGACTTTGGCGGTGGCGCTTCGCTGCCCGACGGGCACCTGCGCCTGCTTCTGCCGGAAGGCAGCCGAGTCGATGTGCGCAGCGCCTCGGGGGATGTGCAGGTCGCGGGCGTAAAGGGGGATGTCGCGATCACCAGCGAGTCCGGCGAGATCTCGGTCAAAGATGCCCAGGCGGCCAAGCTCACCTCGGTGAGTGGCGACATCGAGCTTCACGAGGTCCGCGGCGCCATCGACGCCAAGACAACGTCGGGGGCGCTGAACATCCAAGGCGAGATCCGGCAGGCGCTGCGCTACACATCGGTCTCGGGAGATCTGACGCTGTCCGGGCCGTGTCGTCTGGCCACGTGCAAGATCACCGCCGAGACGGTCTCGGGCAACGTGCTTCTGGCGCGACGTGGCGAGCACGCGCTTGCCATTCGCTTGCGCTCGCACAGCGGCGAGATCTCGGGAGCCGAGGGCCTGCCCGTCGAGATGAAGCGTGTTCCGGGGCAGGCGACCGAGTGGACCACGCGCCTCGGTGCAGGCACCGGCACGCTAGAGCTGTCGACGCAGAGCGGCGATATCCAGCTCGACACGCCGTAACGCAGCGCGCTGTCGCCCGACGCCACCCGACGCCACCGGGCGTCGCTGCAGCATCGAGAAGGATGGCCGCTGCGCCGCAGACTCTGTATCGTGCGGCGAGAACCCATCATGGCCATTCGTTTCGTCCGCCGTCTGTTTTTCGCGCGCTGGTCCCATCGTTTGCTCGGTGAGTCGCTGGCGCTGTGGCTTTCGGCGGGGCTTTTCGCATGCCATCCCAAGGGTGCAAGCGCTGCGAGTCTGGATGGCTCGCGCGCCGCCGACGGATCCGCGCAGGCGCTCGGCAGCCCATTTTTTGTGTCGCTGTCGGTGGCTCTGGCCTTTACGCTCTTGTTTGGGTTTCGCCATGGCGCGTGGCGGCGCCCACGATACCTTTTGGGCTATTTCGCATTCTTCTTCGCGCTCGAGTGGGCCGCCGAGGCCTGGCTGATTCCGCCGCAGGCCTTGGGGCATGAAGTGGCGTATGTCTGTCTGGGAATCTCGGCCCTGTGCCTGATCGCGCTTTTCATCACACGCCGCGTCGAGCGCGACGCAGATCGCGAGCCTTAGAAGGTATTGATAAATTATCAAACAAATGTCTTACGTAGGATTATTGTCTGTGAAATAATGATTAATAGAATTGAAGAAATACGCAATCGCACTCGATTATCTTGATTGGCTGATTGCTGCGGAAAAATCGCAGCGCTTGCGGCGTTATAGTAAGTAGCCGTGCGTCCACAGGCGCATGGCCGACTTGCGCAGGGCTTTGTCGTCCTGCAGCCGGAACCCCATGGTGTCGGCGATGCGATCGATGGCGTTGAACGCGGCGCAGATATAGATCGCATCGCGGATCTCATCGGGCTGGCAGCCGTCTTTGCGTGCGGCATCCACGTCGGCGGGCGAGAGCTGTTCGGGATGCAGCGTCATCTTTTCAAGAAAGGTCAGCATGGCGCGCAGGCGCGGCGGGATGTCGGCGCTGCGATAGTCATCCAAGATGGCCTTGGTCTTTTCGTCCCCGATCTCGATCGACGCGACCGCGCCGTGGATCTGCGTTCAAAAAAGACAGGTGTTCATGCGCGATGTGAACGCGGCGAACAGCTCACGTTCGCCGGCTGTCCAGCCGGATGGCCCACGCAAGATCGCTTGGCACAGCGTCGAAAACGGCTCGCCAAAGGTCGACGGCCGATACATAAGCAGCTTGACCACGTCGGGAGCACCGCCGCCAAACAGCTTGATGATCTGCAGCATGAACTTGTGCCGCAGTTGATGTCCGCTTTCGACGTTGGACAGGCGCATGCGTTGGCTCCTGCGAGCTAGGGTTTGTCTTTGGCGAGCGAGCCCTGAAGGGCGACCAAGGCCCTTTCGGCCATCGAGCAAGCGCGCCCGACGGCGGCCGAGACGACCAGCTCATAGATCTGATCTTCGCTGTAGCTAGCCTGCTTGAGCGCTTGGACATCGTCGTCGTTCACTCGATACGCGTGGTGCGCGATCTTGTCGACGAGCCCAGCCAGCGCAGGCGGCAGCCCGTGGTTTTGTGCCGCGGCCAGGCGAAGCTCCGGCGGGAGCTCGCCAGGGCTCGAAAGCGCCGCCTCGTACAGATCGGCCAAAAGAGGCGCGAACGGATCGTCGAGCCGCGCACCGCCCTCCCGCTGCAAAGGACTCAGGCGTTCCATGGAGTGTGGACGATCCGCCATGCGCTTCTCCGATGAAGCTTGAGTGTAACGCCCGCACCATTGGGCCGTCTATGGAAACGGCGGTGGCGGCGAGACCGGGGGCTCTTCCCGATGGATGGGTTCTAGTATCCTTCGGCGCGGGCGATGATCTCGTTCATGATCTCGCGGGTGCCGGCGCCGATGGGGAACAGGCGTGCGTCGCGATCGAGGCGCTCGACCAGCGTCTCGCGCATGTAGCCCATTCCGCCATGGAGCTGCACGGCCTGATCACAGACGAAGCTGCACATATCGGTGGCGGCGTTTTTGGCCATCGCGACTTCGGCCATGCTGGCCTGCCCGCGGGCCAAGCGCATCGCCAAGTCGCCGACCAGCGACCGAATGGGAACAATGCGCGTGGCCATGTCCGCGAGCTTGTGGCGCGTGACCTGGAAGCCGCTCAGCGTCTTGCCGAAGGCCTCGCGGGTCTTGGCATAGGCCACGGACTCGTCATAGGCAAGCTGCGCCACGGCGACGCACTGGGCGGCCAAAAGCAGGCGCTCGGCGGCGAAGTTTTGGATGATGGCAAAGAAGCCTGAGCCCTCTTCGCCCAGCCGATTTGCGACGGGGACACGACAGTCTGAAAAGGACAGCTCGGCGGTATCGGAAGACCACCAGCCGGTCTTTTTCAGCTTGCGGCTGGCGACGAAGCCGGGCGTGTTCCGCTCGATCACAAGCAAGGTCAGGCCCAGGTGGCGCAGAGATCGATCGGGGTTGGTTCGCACGGCCACCACCACCAAGTCGGCGCGACAGCCCGAGGTGATGAAGATCTTGCTGCCGTTTACGATGTAGTGATCGCCGTCGCGCACGGCGCTGGTCGACAGGCTGGCGACATCGCTGCCGGCACCAGGCTCGGTGATGGCGAGTGCAGCGATCTTTTCGCCGCGCAGAACCGGCGGGATGTGTTGTTCCTTCTGCGCCGTCGTGCCGAGGTTGAGAATCAGCGGCAACGAGATCGCATGGCTGCCCAAGCTGCCGGCCGTTCCAACCGAGCGTCCGTGATAGACGAGGGCGTCGGCGACCACCAGGCCATGCGTCAGATCACCGCCGGCACCGCCAAGCTCGGGCGGATAGCTCACCCCAAGGACACCGGCTGCCGCAGCCTCGCGATACAGCTCGCGCGGGAACTCCTCGGCTTCGTCCCAGTGATGTGAATGCGGCGCAATCTGCTGCTCGGCGAAGCGGCGTACTTGCCGTCGCAGATCCGCGTGCTCTTCGGTCTCGAATGAGTAGGTTGTGGGCAGCGCCATGGACGCTCCTTCTGCACGGGGTTATCGATGCAAGCGAACCAAGAGTAGGACCAAGCCCAGGCCGAAGACGAGACAGCTTAGAACCAGCGACAGCGGCACGGGCGACGGCCGGGGCTGGGAAACAATCGGCAGGATCGAGCGCGCGATGTGATCGAGCGTGGTTGGCATCACAGAGATCAGCGACTTCGAAGGGACCTCGCCATGGCTCTGGACGAGTAGCTGTTCGCCTTGGCGTCCGCGCTGCAGCACGGCTTCTTCGGATGCGCCGAGCACGGAAGCGATCTCGGCGTGCGTCAGGCCCACGTAGCGCTGCAAGACCACGACTTCGCGATAGCTGTCGGGCAGTGCGCACAGCGCGTGCAAAAGCGATGCGCCGTCGGTGATCGGCCGTGGCTCGCCGGGCTGGCTGGCTGTGACCGACTGCGGCCTGGCTTGCTCGCGACGTACGTAGGTGGCGTGGCTGAACAGCCAGCTGCGAAATGGCTGCGTCCCGTCAAAGGCATGGCGAAGGCGGCAGACCCTCTGCCACGTCTGGATGCTGAGCCCGGCCGCGGCTTCCTGCCGTCCTGAAAGGCCGCAGAGCGCGATGTGTAAATCTCGCGCATGGCGGATGAACAGCTGGTCAAATGCGTCGCTGTCTCCGTCTTGATAGCGACGCATCAGCGCGTCATCGCTGAGCTCGTTCATGTCGTTTCGGGCTGCCAAAGAATTTCGGGCTGCTGCGTGGCCTTGGCGGCAAAGCGAGCCCAGACAAACAGCGCATCGCTTAAGCGATTCAGGTAGTGGATGGCCACATCGGGCACGGTCTCGCGTCGGGAAAGCGCGACCGCTAGACGCTCGGCTCGTCGGCAGACCGTGCGGCACAGGTGAAGATAGGCACCCAGCGCACCGCCGCCCGGCAGGACAAAGCTGCGCAGCTCGGGCAGGTCGTGGTTGAAGCGATCGATCTCGCGCTCCAGCGCTTCGACGTGGCGCGGGCTGATCACGGGCTGCGTTGGGCGCACGTCTTCTGAGCGCGTGGCCAGCAGCGAGCCGAGGTTAAAAAGCTCGCTCTGGACGCGGGCCAAGATGGCATCCAGCTCAGCGACGCTCGGCTCGGTCTCGGCGCTCGATGGGGCGGCATGGGCTGCTGCTGGGGACTGACTGTGCAGCCGGGCGAGCCCGATGGTGGCGTTGAGCTCGTCGACGGTGCCATAGCAGTCGATGCGCGGATCGTCTTTGCCGACGCGGCGACCGCCGACCAGCCCGGTTTCGCCACGATCTCCCGTGCGGGTATAGACGCGATTGATGCGGATAGCCATGGGTGTGTTGGACCTATCAAAAGCAGACGGCGTGGATACGAAGGGGTGCGAGCGCAGGTGGCGTTGCGTCGCTGCGGCGCGGCCAAATGGCAGGAGACTACTCGGGAGCCGCGACTTTGGCTTCGCCGGCCGGGCCCACCAAGATGACGCCACGGCTTGGGGCCTCGGCGACTCCCAGTCGCTCGTCGTCGCGGTCGGCCAAGGAGACTTCCGTCTCGGTGACCGTCGGGCCGACGATGGCCACACCGTCGATGCGGCCTTTGGGACCGATCATGGCCAGGCGCTGCTTGGCCACAAAGCGACCGCCGCTGATCACCATCCATGGCTCAAGAACAGCGCCCTCGCCAAGCAGCGCTCGGCAGTGCTCCGCGCTTAAGCGGACGTATCGGGGTCTATGGGGCTTGTGCAGCATAGGGGGGCAACCTCCGGGCTTGATGCTATGGATCGAGCAGGCAGGGGTCAACCACTCTCAGCCGAGAGGTCCGTGGGACGGCTCGCCACAGACCCGCTTGTCTGGGGCTGTGCGCGAGTGGCCGAGGCGCGAGTGGCCGAGGCGCAGGCTGGGCTCGGGCGTTCTCAGCAGCGGCGAGATTTGGCGATGACTCGCTCGCGATGAGCGTGATACGATCCGACCGGACCATTTTGTGAAGAAAGGACGCATCCATGGCTGAGCAAGCGCCTGCCGCTTCAGGCAGTCCAGCCTCGACAACAGACGATGGGCTGACGGCAATGGCTCGCACGGTCTTGACCTTGGTCAATGAGGCACGCAAGCCGCTTGGTCTGCGTCTTCTGGTTCCATCGCCGAAGCTGATGCAGGCCGCAGCCGAGCACGCAAACGACATGGTGCGCCGAGGCTACTTCCACTTTCAGGGGCAGAACGGCGGCGAAGATCTAGAGGCTCGGGTCAAGCGGCTGGGCTTTTCGGGTCGCACGGCGGTGGCGCTGGGACGCGGCACCGAAGATGCCGAAGAGACCACCCGGCACTGGCTGGCCGACAGCACAACGCGCCCATCGCTCTTGGAAAAGGACTATCGCGAGCTGGGGGTGGGAGCCTTCGCCGGCCACTGGGTGCTTTTGGTGGGGCAGCCCGATCTGGTGATCGACGACAAGCTGCGTACGCGGGTACGGCAGCTTGTAAACGACGAGCGCTTGTCGTGTCGCGTCCCGCCGCTGGAAGAACACCCGCTTTTGAACCACCAGGCCCAGGTTCACTGCCTGGACATGGCGGCGCGCAGCTTCTTTGCCACCATCAACCCCGACGGAAAAGACGAAAACCAGCGCTCGATTACCGCAGGCTACGAGGGCAAGGTGCGCATGCTGCTCTCGGAGATCGAGGACGTCGACGAGACGGTCGCGACGTGGCTGAAGAGTGCGGCCCTTCGCGCGGCCATCATCGACTCGGCAATGTGTGCGTTTGGCGTCGGCATGTTCAACGGCAAGTGGGCGCTGCTTCTGGGCGCGATGAGCGAGGTCAAGCCCAAAGTCGACAGCGAGCTAGAGAGCGACTTGGTCGCCGCCTTCAACGCGCAGCGCAGCGCGGCACAGCTGCCTCCGTTTCGCGTGGTACCGACGCTGAAGCAGGCGGCCGATGGCCACACCGCCGACATGGCGAGCAAGGGCTTTTTGGCCTATGACCACCCCGAGGCGCGCGGCATCCAAGGCTGGCTGAAAGAGGCCGGCTACAAGGGCCGCACCTTCCCGGCGGTGACCAAGGGACCGACGAATGCAGAGGCCGTCCTGAAGATCTTTTTGGGCAGCGCGGGTCACAAGCAGCAGCTTCTAAACGGCGAGCTTCGCGAGCTGGGCATCAGTGTCCAGAAGGGCTACTGGACGGTCATCTTGGCGGCACCGCAGATCGAAGCTGGCTCTGCGGTGCGCGAAGACTTCATGAAGCAGCTCAACAGCCAGCGCGCCGCTGCAAGCTCGCCCGCTGTCGAGCTGTCGCTGCTGCTAAACGCCGTCGCGCAGCTCTTCGCGGAAGACATGGTCAAGCGCGACTTCTTCGCGTTCAGCAATCCCGATGGACAGACGCCCGATGCCCTGGTTCGCAAAGAGGGCTTCGCGGGCTCGTTGGCGGTCGCGCTGGCCAAAGGGGTCAGCTCGCCCGAGGGGGCGCTGTCCGCTTGGCTGAAGAATCCCCAGAACCAAAAGAACCTGCTCGATGCCAAGTTCACACGCCTGGGCCTTGGAGTTGCCGAGGGGCGCTGGGTGTTGATCCTGGGATCTCCGTAGGGGTTCGCAAACCGATCACGGGAAGGACCACGAATGCTTCGCTCTGCTTCTACGCTCGGCTTCACCTTCGTGTTTGGGCTCGCGCTCGCGGGAGCGCCAACCCACGCTGCCGCGAACGCAAGCCCCCCAGCGGATGCCTCGCTCACGGCGCACCCGGCGGCTCCGCCTTTGTCCAAGGCGCAGATCGTGGCAGCCAAGACATTTTTTGAGCGCGGCCAGCAGCTTTACAGTGAAGGAAAATATGAGGCTGCGTGGATCGAATTCAGCTCGGCGTACGAGATCGCTGCGCTGCCGGACTTGATCTTCAACCTCGCGCGCTGCGAGGTGAAGATGGGGCGCACCAAGGAAGCCATTGCGCACTATCGCGAGTTCTTGGCGGCCGTCCCCAACGACCCCGCAGCGCCGCGTATCCGCGCCGAGATCGAAAGCCTAGAGCGCCGACAGCGAGGGGTTCCCGAGCCTGGCACCGGGCCCACACAAGATCCACCGCCACCGACTGCGGGGCCGACGCCGAGCAGCGGTCGCAAGTTTCCACTGGCCACCGCGCTTTTGGGGGGCGGAACCGCTCTGTTCTTGGTGTTTGGTGGTGTCGCAGTCGGCGTCGCAACCTCACGCTACAACTCGCTTTTGGAGCCCGCCCCCACGGGCTGCAAGCCCGACTGCACCGATGATCAAGTGGGCTCGGTGCGGACTCCGCTGAACGCTGGGTACGCCATGTTTGGCTTGGCTGCCGTCGCTGCGGTGGCCACCGCCGTGGTCCTGCCGCTGGAGCTTGGACTTTTTAACCGAGAGAAGAAGGTCTCCTTACTTATTCGGCCGAACTCGCTAGGGATCGCCGGGAGGTTTTAGATGCGCAACGCGTATCGCTACACCATGCTGTGTCTGGGCCTTGCTGGCTGCCTTGACTTGAGCGTCCTGCAGTCGGGAGCCAACCCTCCCGACATGGCGCTGCCCATGGACATGGCGACCCCGGACATGGCGGCGCCGCCGGTCGACATGGCGCCTGTCGACATGGCGCCTGGCGACATGGCTACGCCCTTTGCCTGGGCAAGCGTGACGCCGGGCACTGCGCCCGCGAAGCTGTACGGCATCTCGGGAGTCGCCAGTGGCGGCACGAATATCTATGTCGTGGGTGCCTCCGCGACGGTGGTGAAGTCGACCAACGGTACGCAGTTTGCCGCCGCCGCGGCCCCTGCCACGGGGGCAATGGACTTCACATCGCTGTGGGTTCAGGACGCGAACAACCTGTACGTCGCCGACGCCAACGGCAGAGTGTTCGTCAGCACCGATGGCGCGACGGCTGCAGGCAACTGGAGCGACAAGGGGACCGGATCCTTGACCCCACAGCGCGCGATCTTTGGCCGCAGTGGCGCCGGGGCCAGCGTTCTTGTGGCGGGCGACGACACCACTCGGGCCCTGCTTCTGACCCCAATTACCGCCCCCTCCTGGTCCACGACCGCCACGGCCTGCACCGGGGGCGTCAAGAGCACGGGGGTCTGGGCTAGCTCAAGCTATTACTTGATCGTCGGTGAGGGCTTCAAAGCTGCCAAAGGCACCAACCCGGCCACTGCCTGCACGCAGCTGTCGAATATGGACCTAGCAGGCTCGCCCAACTTTGTCGCAGCGTCGGGGGTCGATGACCAGAACGCGTACCTTCTGACGGCGGACGGCCAGCTTGGGCATACGGATCTGACGGCGGCCAACGACAAGATGTTTCGCCGGGGACGAGTCAACGGCGCGACGTTCACGGCGATGTGGGTTCGCAACGTCAACGAGGTCTGGGTCGTCGGCTCACAGGGCGGCAACCCCAAAGTTTGGCAGTGGCAGAGCGGCAGCATGAACATGACCGATCGCACGGGGACCTTGTCGGCCGGGGGATACACGCTGACCGGCATCTGGGGCGACGGAGCCGGTGGGCTGTGGATCATCGGAAACAACGGCACCAACGGCGCCATCTTCAAGCACTGAGCGACTCTCCAGTCCCCGAGCCGATGGGCGGCGGGCGCAGCCTGTGCCGCCACAGTCCCGGCAACGCCAGCAGCAAGAGCCCCCCCAGTACGTACAGCAGCATGCGCGATAGCTCGTGATCGCGATCGAGCCCGCTCGTCGAAGGGCCGCGTGTGCGCACGGCATAAAAGAGCACGCTGAGCAAAAAGTGCATGCCGCGCTTGAGCGAGTTAAAGCCGCTGATGATCGACGCCGGCACGGCGAGCGCATGCGCTTGCGTGAAGCGGACCAGCGTCGCGGCTGAGTAGGGCTCGACGAAGCCGCGGATGTAGTTGAAGAGCAGGCAGCTTGCCGCAGCGACGGCGACAAAGCCCAGTCTGCTGGAAAGCGAGGGAGCCGGTCCCTGCCAAGCCAGTCGAGCCCAATCTACAAGTGGATATAGAAGTAACAGCCCCAGGGCGAGCCCGGTCAGCGGGGCGGTGATGGCCAGGCTCGCCGGGGGATCGGCGAGCGACGCGGGCGAAGTGTTGGGCTCTGTCGCAGCCGCTGGGGACCGGGCGGCTGACAGATTTCCCGTCGGTGTCAGCGCTTCAGCATCGCGATCGTGGACGCGGTGGGCATCGCGCGAGCCGCGGCTGCAGGCCCAATAGCCCAATACTGCGGTGATTACGTATATGGGACAGAACAGCCACGAGGTCTGCACAAGCTCGGTGGTCAAGCGCGAGAGCGGCGACTGAAACAGGTACACGGCGAACAGGGCGATGGCCGACAGCAGACACAGCAGCCAAAGCTGGACGGCAAAAGCGGGAAAGCGAGTTAGGGCATACAGCCCGCGGACGACGTCGTGGAATCCAGGGCGGCTGCGCGGGGCGGTGGTCAGCGAGGGCACTTCGGCGATTTGCCGCAGCGCTTTGAGCGCCACAAGCTGACTGCCCAGCGTCAACAGGAACAGCCCCGACTGCAGCGCCAGGCGCAGCGCGGGGTGGGGCAGAAGCCACGCCGAAAGGTCGTAGAGCAGCGCTCCGATCGCGACCGAGATCATGGTGCCGATGTAGCGGATGGCGCTGCCGAGCCCTTCGCTGCCCGTGCTCTGCAGACCTTGAATGCCGGCGCGTCGCAGCACGCCAAGAAACAGCACGGTGTCCGCCCCCGACAAGAGGGACAGGCTGACCCCGATGGCGCCTTCCAAAACCAGCAGGCCCACGATGCCCGGCAGCCACGGACCGGTTTGCCCCTGCTGCAGGCTGTGGGCGCGGGCCATGGTCAGCGCAAAGAACGAGACGAGCACGATGCACGACAGGCGCAGGCCCAGGCGCAGCGCCGCCTTGGAGCCCTGTCGGTCGGCATAAAGTCCCGTCGGCACGTCGGAAACAACCATGGCGACGCTGGCAACACCCAGCGACAGCACCGAGAGCGCCGGGTCTTGCTGGCCTCCCAGTGCTTCGAGAAGCGGGATGAGCACCGGACCGTGAAAGGCGAACAGATAGGCGAAGCGAAAGCGCAGCAGCGTTCGCACTTCGCGCTGCGACAGACACGCCTGCACCGTCGCCGGGGGCAGGCCATGCAGCAGCACACGGCGCAAGAACCAGTCAGCCATGAAAAAGGGAATGCGGGAAGGAGGGGGGCCTAGCGGCAGCGGTCCGGGGTACCCGTGGGGCGGCGCTCACAGCCTTTGCCGCAGGTCTCGACGTAGCGCAGCACACGGTCGGTGCAGCGATACAAGATGTTGGCGGCACCTGTGACGCCGTTGCCGCCGCAGTACAGGCCGTTTGTGACCGAGCAGGAACCAGGGGCGGCCGCGCAGCGATCGGAGGTGCCGGTGGGCATGTGCTCGCAGCCATGGCTGCAGACCTGCGAGACGCTGAGCGCGCCGCCGAGGCAGCGGTACAGGGTTGCAGCATCGCCCGTGACACCGTTGCCGCCGCAGTACAGGCCGTCTCCGCTGGGACAGGACGTGCCTGTGCCGCCCCCTGCCGACTGCAAAGCACGAATGCTGGCGCTCGGGTTCAGGTAGCCATAGGCCGTGGCGGTGGTCCCCGGTCCGGTGTAGCCGGGACCCCAATACGTCGTGCCGCACAAGGCGGGCTTTTCGGCGCTGCGGATCTCCCAGTGCAGGTGGGTGTTGGATGCCTGGTCGTGCAGCGTGCCGAGCTTCTGTCCGGTGCGGACGCTGTCGCCGGCTCTTACGACCAGCCCAGTCAGGTGGCCGTACTGCGAGTACACAACCGGGCTACTCAGGCCAAGGGCTCGTCGCTGCGCATCGGTCAGATCGTGGCGGATCAGCACCACATGGCCGGGATAGTTCACAAGCCCCGCATAGATCACCTGGCCATCGCCGACGGCGCTTACGACGGTGCTAGTGCTGCCGCCCCAGTCCTCGCCTGCGTGCTTGATCTTGTCCATGGTGGTGCCAAAGCACGACGAGCGGCTCCAGCTGAGTGCCGAGTTGTAGAGGTCAAAGCCGACGCGCCAGCTTGGCGACGAAAACGGATGCGCCCATGTGGCGCCCGCCGCGTACAGGGTCTCGATGCCGGGCTGAGTCGGCTCGGGCGCAAGCTCGGCGCCGCAGCCTGCTGCGCACAGAAGCAGCGTCAACGCGGCCGAAGACGTTCGTCGCAGCGTGGCCGTGGTTTGCTTCGTGAAGTGAGCGCTCATCGTGTACCTCCGCGGCTCGGCATATGCCAGGCGCGCATCGGGCAGCAAGCGCAAACTGCGAAGGTGGATCGGGGCTGCAGTCTGCGACGGGGAAAGAAAAAATGGACAAGGCCTCCCACCGTGCGTGCGGGGTCTGGAATGATAGGAAGACGCAGATGGGGCACGCCGCATCGAGAGTGGTCACCGGGTGGCTTTATGAGCCGCGGTTTGATCTGAGCTTCATCCTGGGGATCGCGCTGCTTGCGACGTCCATGGCGAGCGTTACGGTGCTCTGGCCCGACTGGTTCTGGCCGATGCTGACCGTTCACACCTGGCTGTTCGGCTATGAACACTTGGTGGCGACCTACACGCGGCTCTTTGGGCGTCCCGAGGAGCGGGCCCGCTTTCGCTGGCTGACCTTTTTGGTGCCACCGCTGGTGCTGCTGGGGTTGTACTCGGTCGGTCGGGCGTACGGGATTCTGGGCGTGTACGTGCTGTACTTCGTCGGGCAGCTTCACCACACGGTGCGGCAGAGCTGGGGGCTGGCGCAGCAGTATCGCCACCGCGCGGGTGGGCTGCCCTGGGATCGGCCATGGCTGTCGCAGACCACCTTGTGGTCGGTGGCCGTGTGGGGTTTCTTGCATCGCTGCGCGCAGCAGCCGACCGAGTTTCTGTTTCAGCCGTTCTGGCTGCCGTCGGTGCCGCGCCTTTGGGTGACGCTTTCAGCGGGGCTTAGCATCGGGCTTTGGCTGTACTGGCTGGTGCAGCGGATCGCGGCGTACCGGCGCGGCGAGCTTGCCGTCGGGCACACGCTGTACATGCTGTCGCACTTCGTGGTGTACGTCGGCGGCTACGTGCTGATCGACGAGCTGTGCTCGGGCTGGCTGCTGGTCAACGTGTGGCACAACGTGCAGTACATCGTGTTTGTCTGGCTGTACAACCGGCGCCGCTTTGGTGGAGGGATCGACCCGCAGGCGCAAACCTTGTCCTGGCTGTCGCAGCCGGGCGTTCTGCGGGTGGCGCTGTACGGCTTGGCGTCGATCGCGCTCGCTTTGCCGTTTTACTACCTATTGCCTCGGCTGGGCATGCGCCTCGACGCGATCTGGACGGGCACTCTGGTGCCCAGCGCCATTACGCTGGGTCTGACGCTGACCTTCCATCACTACATCGTCGACGCGGTCGTCTGGAAGCGACGGAACAACCCAAGTGCCGTCTGAAGCGCGAGTGCTGCGGCGGGCGCGGGATGTGAGCTAGCTGACGCTGCGGCCGGTGATGCCGGCGAGGGTGTTGAGGATGGCGGCGCGAGCCTCGGCGATTTCGGCCTCGTTGCCGCCGAGCCACAGGCGACCCACGGCGCCGAAGCTGACGACTTCCATCAAGTGAACGGGCGAGGCTTTTTCGGCTTCGTTGGCGCACACCGCGGCGTAGCCGGCCGGCATCATCTCGATCAGGTACAGCGTCTGCTTTTCCGCGATCATGTCGCCGTGGCGGAAGCGGTTGATGAGCTGGCTGTGATAGCCCTCGATGCCGGTGATGGTCTCTTCCGACAAAATCTTGGGCTTCATGCGCGAGGACTCATCGACACCCATGGCTTGCAGGATGACCTGGCCGGCCTGTCGCACTTCGCCTTGATCGAACGAGTGCAGCTCCAAAAGGCCGTAGGCGCGCTCGACGATCTGCATGCCGGGGATGACGCGCGTGTTCTTGAGCGCCACGTCCGTCAGCTTGTTGATGGCGATGCCGGGCGCGATCTCGATGAACAGTGAGGCCTGCCGCTCCAGGGGCAGAAAGCCCTGGGACACCGTCTGCAAAAAGCCAGTGAGCTGCGGCTGCAAGATGTCGATGTAGGAAAAGGTTCGCAGTTCCATGGGCAGGCGGAACCTACCACACGCCTGCGCCGTGCAAGGCGGGATTTTGCGGACGCGGGGATGCGCGGCCCGACTCGTTACTTTTTGGCAGGGCTGGCCGGGGAAGAGGCGGGGAATTCGATGCGGGTGAGGGTGCCCTTGGGCTTGCTGAAAAAGAACTGCACGCCTTCGCAGCTTCGGATGATCACAGAGCCATCGACGCGCTCGATGCAGCCCGTACCTCCGCGGTCGTCGGCTTGTCGATGCGGAGATCGGCCAGGTCCGGGTCGCCAGCCCGTCGCTCGACAACCAGGTTTCAGGGCTGGATAGAAGCCCTGGCCGGTGAAGTGGTACTGCGTGGCTTCGTCGCCGCCGCTCACGCGCGAGGTCGCGATGACCGGGCCTAGCCCCTGTACCGGTTTGTCCCCGACCTCTAGCTGCTCGGGCTGCATGGAGACAAAGCCACCGACCCAATGGCCACAGGTGCCGCGCATAACAAGGAAGTGATACTCACCTGGGACATCGTTGCCCGGCCGATCGGGGAATAGATGGATCGCGCGGTCACGGACGCCGTCGCCATCGCGGTCGCCGACGAAGCCAGAGGCGGCCCCGTCGAAGCTGTCCGGCTCGGCGGCTTCGTTCCGTGAGGGCAGCAGATAGCAGGGGCCGGTCACCGCAAACGGAGCGGCGTGCGCGGCCGGACTGCCAAGTAGGCTGACGCATGCCAGGGAAAGAGTCGCAAGGACGCGAAGGGCAAGGACTTGCATCGGTCCATCGTGTCAAGCCCAGCCGCGGGGTGTTTGTACTGGGCCCGCGCACCATGGTCCGGCCTGGGCCCCGTCCGCAGCGCCTCTGCAGTCGGTGATTGACACCGAAAGGACAATCACAGTACCTTTCCCGCGCTTGCCAGGATAAAGGGCCTCACTACATGGCGACTGCATTCTCCCCTCAGGCGGAGCAGAAGATCCAAGACATCTGCCGACGGTATCCGAACACGCAGGCGGCGTGCCTGCCGGTGCTCCACCTGGCTCAGGACGAGTTTGGCTATCTGTCCGACGAAGTTCTGGACTTAGTGGCCGACCGCCTGTCGCTGCCGAAGTCACACGTCTTCGGCGTGGCGACGTTTTACACCATGTATCACCGTCAGCCCGTCGGGAAACGCGTGCTGATGATGTGTACCAACGTGTCGTGCATGCTCCGTGGCGGATACGACACGCTGCACAAGCTGGAACAGACCCTCGGCGTCAAGGCTGGCGGCACAACAGCAGACGGTGAGTTCACACTGATCGAGGAAGAGTGCTTGGCGGCCTGCGCCGATGCTCCGGCGATGATCTGCGGTCGCAAGTACTTCCTGAACCTGACCCCAGACAAGGTCGAAGAGGCACTCGCCGAGTGCCGCAAGCTGCCGGCACACAGCCACGGCGCGACGGCGTCTGCGAGCGCAACCCAAACACCCGGCCAGAAGAAGCACTAAGCCATGCCAGCCGATCGCACTACCAAGGTCGTTACGCGCCTGTTCGGCACTGCGGGCTCTTCCAGCATCGAAGTCGCGATGAAGCACGGGGCGTACAGCCGCCTGGCCACGGCGCTGGGCATGACGCCGGCCGCCATCGTCGACGAAGTAAAGAAGAGCAACCTGCGTGGCCGCGGCGGCGCGGGCTTTCCCACCGGCACCAAGTGGAGCTTCATTCCCAAGGGCGCCGACACCGTCTATCTGGTCTGCAACGCCGACGAGTCCGAGCCCGGTACCTGCAAAGACCGCGAGCTGATCTTCTGGGATCCGCACCTTCTCATCGAAGGGATGATCCTGTCCTCGTACGCGCTTGGCTGCAAACACGCGTACATCTATATCCGCGGCGAGATGATGCGCGAAGTGGCCGTGTTGCAGGCCGCTGTCGACGAGGCATATCAAAAAGGCTTCCTGGGCCAAGAGATGCGCAGCGCCGTCGGGACCTTCAAGATGGATCTCACGGTGCATCGCGGGGCCGGCGCGTACATCTGCGGCGAGGAGACCTCGCTGCTCAATTCGCTGGAGGGGCGCCGCGGCTGGCCCCGTCTGAAGCCGCCGTTTCCCGCGGTCAAGGGCCTGTTCGGCAAGCCGACGATCGTAAACAACGTCGAGACGCTGATGAACATCCCCTGGATCGTCGAGCATGGCGGTGCCAAGTTCGCTGAGCTCGGGGTGGGCAAGTCGGGCGGCACGCGCATGGTCTGCATGAGCGGCCATCTGAACAAGCCCGGTGTCTTCGAGATGCCGATCGGCATTACCTTCCGCCAGATGATCGACGAGGTCTGCGGTGGCGTGCCGGGTGGGCGCAAGGTCAAGGCGGTCATTCCGGGTGGGTCGTCGATGCCTCCTTTGGATATCGACGAGCTGGATGTCCCGATCGAGTTCGATGCGCTGATGAGCGACCCGCGTATCAAGCCGGTGATGGTGCGGCCAGGCCAGGTGTTCGAACTGGCGCCGGGTCGACCGCTGCGCACGATGGCGGGCTCGGGCGGCATCGTGGTCATGGACGACAGCACGGACATCGTTGCGGTAACGGCGCGCATCATGCGCTTTTACGCGCATGAGTCCTGCGGTCAGTGTACGCCCTGCCGCGAGGGCACAGGCTGGCTGGCCCGCGTCTGTACGCGACTCGCAAACGGCGCCGGCCGCTTGGAGGATCTAGAGCTTCTGTCCTCGATTTCGTACGGCATCGCCGGCAACACGATCTGCCCGCTGGGGGAAGCCGCAGCGTGGCCGATGATGGGCTTTCTGACCAAGTTCCGAGCGGACTTCGAGCGTGCGGCAGCGACCGGCGAAGCCAACCACAAAGCCGGCCGCGTGCCGGCGGCTGCCCACACCCATGGGGGAGCACACTAGATGACAGGCATCGCAAGCTTGATGGGTAGTGCCGCGACAGGCCTTCCGAGCCTGCTGGCACAAGTGGCTCAGGCGCAGAGGATTCCCGGCAAAATAGACCCAGTTCCGTGGTGCCCGGCTTGGGCGTTTTGGGTGTTGGCGGCCTTGACCGTCGCTGGTGCGCTGGTGACCATCACGCGCCGCAACCTGATCGGCGCCGTCATGTCGCTGGTCGCGACGTTCTTCGGACTGGCCAGCATCTATGCGCTGCTCTCGGCGCACTTCTTGGCGGCGATTCAGGTGCTGGTCTATGCCGGCGCCATCATGGTGCTCTTTGTCTTCGTCGTCATGGTGCTAAACCGCGAAGAGGAAGAGCCCTGGTCCCTGCGTAGTCCGGTGCTGAAGGCGTTCGGCACGGGCGCCGTCGTCTATCTGCTGGTGCGCATCGGTGAGCTTCTGTTCTTTGCCAGGCCGCCGCTGCCTCAGCGAGCGGGTACGCCGCCGCCAAACTTCGGCTCGGTGAGCGAGATCGCTGAGTACTTCTTCACCAAGTTCCTGTTCCCCTTCGAGGCAGTTTCGATCCTGCTTCTGATCGCGGTGATTGGCGCCGTCGTGTTGACGCGCACGGTGGCCAAGCCCACCTCGGTTCACGATCTGCCGCTCGATCAGCAGCCCAAAGATCCCGCGGCCGACGAAGGGGACAGCGGGGCGCATGCGGCCGGACACGGCGCAGGGGGCCACTAGTCATGGATTTCCTAACCGCCTTGATGACGATTGGTTTGAATCACTTCCTGGTGCTGGGCCTGGTGATCTTTGGCATCGGCATCATGGGCGTGTTTCTGCGCCGCAACGCGCTGATCACGCTGATGTCCATCGAGCTCATGCTGAACGCGGGCAACCTGACGCTGCTTTCGTTTGCTCGCGCGCAGCACGACATGCGCGGCCAAGCCCTGGCTTTCTTGGTGATCGCGGTGGCGGCTGCTGAAGCGGCCATCGGCCTGGCCATCGTGGTGGGCCTCTTCCGCAACCGGAAGAGCACCGACCTCGACGAACTCAACCTCTTGCGGTTCTAACGGCGGATTCATCCAGGTCGCCCATGACACAGAATTATCCGCTCTATCTGATCGCGCTTCTGCCCTTTCTGGGGGCGGCGCTTAACCTGCTTTTCGGCCGTCGCCTGGGCAATGGCATCGTCAGCCTGATTGCCTGTGGCGCCGTCGCCGGAGCCGCCCTCGTGGCCACCAAGGCAGTGTGGATCCTGGGTCACGACTTGCCGACCAAGGGCATGCTGGTCGATCAGTTCTTTGAAAAGGACTGGATCACGGCCGGCGACCTGCACGTAGCCGCGGGCTTGATGCTCGATCGGCTGTCGGCGGTGATGGTGCTCATCGTCACGTGGATCGCGCTTCTGATTCACATCTACGCCACCGGCTATATGGAACACGAGCCGGACTATGCGCGGTTCTTTGGCTACCTGAACCTGTTCACGGGCTCGATGCTGATCTTGGTGCTGGGCGACTCGCTGCCGGTCACCTTCGTTGGCTGGGAAGGCGTCGGCTTGTGCAGCTATCTGCTCATCGGCTTCTGGTATCAGGAAGACAAGAACGCCACCGCCGGCCGCAAGGCATTCATCGTCAACCGAGTCGGAGACTTCGGCTTCCTGCTGGGCATTTGCCTCCTGTGGACGCTGCTTGGCACCGTCAAGTACGCCGAGATGGGCAGCCTGCTCAACGAGCTTCGCAGGCCGTTCTGGATGGGCTGGCCGGCGGGCTACTGGGTGGCCGTGTTCCTGTTCATCGGCTGCATGGGCAAGAGCGCGCAGATTCCGCTGTACGTCTGGTTGCCCGACGCGATGGCCGGTCCCACGCCGGTATCGGCTTTGATTCACGCCGCGACCATGGTCACCGCGGGTGTCTATGTCGTGGCACGCACGCACGGCATCTTTGACATCACGCCGTCCGCCGCGCAGATGCTGGTGTCGGGCATCGGCGCCATCACAGCCTTGATGGCAGCGACGATTGGCATCGTCCAGCGCGACTTCAAGAAGGTCTTGGCCTATTCGACGGTGTCGCAGCTTGGCTTTATGTTCGTCGGTGTCGGCTCGGGCGCGTATGTCGCGGGCATCATGCACCTGATGACGCACGCATTCTTCAAAGCCGGCCTCTTTTTGGGAGCCGGCTCGGTCATGCACGCCATGGGCGGCGAAGGCGACATCACCAAGATGGGTGGCCTTGGCAAGCACATGCCGATCACGCGCTGGACCTTCTTTGTGTACTGCTTGGCGATTGCCGGCATCTTCCCCTTCGCCGGCTTCTTCAGCAAAGACGCGATCCTCGCCGGAGCCTTCGCCAGCAAGTTCGTCATGGCCGATACGGCGAACCCGACGCAGCAGATGCTGATCAACCTGTACCCAAAGTTCCTGTGGGGCACGCTGACGCTGGCCGCGTTCTGCACGGCGTTTTACATGTGGCGCCTGTACTTCATGGTGTTCACGGGCACATTCCGCGGCACGCACGAGCAAGAACACCACCTGCACGAGTCTCCGCCCGAGATGACGCTGCCGCTGGTTGTTCTGGCGGTGGGCGCGGTGCTGTCGGGTCTGATTGGCGTGCCGGCTGTGATGTCGCACGGCCTGCCCGAGTCGGTGCAGCACTTCACCGGCTTCTTTGAGCACTGGCTGGTGCCCGCGATTGTCCCGGCCAGCCCCGAGCCGCACGGCCACGCGCTGGAGTGGGGGCTTATGGCCGGCGCGACGATCATCTCGATCGCCGGGATCGGTCTTGCGGCCAGCCTGTATCGCGGCGGCATCTCGAAAGCGGCCGAGAACGTCAAGAACAGCCTGCAGCCGGTGTACGCGCTGCTCTGGAACAAGTACTTCGTCGACGAGCTGTACGACCTGGTTCTCGTCCGTCCGCTCAAGATGCTGGCTCGCGTGCTGTGGCGCGTGGCCGATGCGGTGATCGTCGACGGTGGCCTCACCAAAGTGGGACCGGCGCTGGTCGGCTGGTTTGGGACGCGGACGCGTCGCCTGCAGAACGGCGATGTGCAGCGCTATCTGATCGCGGTGGTGTTGGGGGCGGCCGCGGTGCTGTTCCTGTCGACGTTCTGGCTGCCGTACCGCGGCGTGCAGGGCAGCATCACCAAGGAAGGGCGCCGGGTGAATCTGGTGTTGGGCGAGGGCAAGGTGCCGAACAACCGCCTCGTCTATCGCATTGACTGGGACGGCGATGGCAAGTTCGACGAAGAAAATGTCCGCCACGCCGAAAAGGGCTTCTTCCACGACTATCAGAACGCCGGTACGTTCCGCATCGTCGTGGAAGCCCATGACCCGGATTGGCACGTCGGCAAGAGCTCTGCCGATTGGATCTTGGGGGCGCGCAAGCCCTTGTCGGTGACGGTGGAGTAGGGAGCAGCGACCATGAGCATGATCCTGCCTGTAATTACGTTGCTGCCGCTGCTCGGCGTGCTTTTGTGCCTAGTGGTCCCACGCGAGGAAGCGGCCCTGCACCGCGGCATCGGTATCGGAGTCACGCTGACGGCCTTTCTGGTGTCGCTGCTGGTGTTGTCAGGCTTTGATCCAGCGACGATGAACCACGTCGTCAAGTGGGCCTGGGCTCCAAGCTTGGGGATTCACTTTCACCTGGGCATCGACGGCATCTCGCTGTGGCTGGTGCTGCTGACCACCTTCCTGATGCCGGTGGTTCTGCTGTCGACGGTGAACGCGATCACCGAAAAGGTCCGCGAGTTCATCATTGCCGTCTTGGTGCTAGAGACCGGCATGCTCGGGGCGTTCCTGGCGCTCGACCTATTCGTCTTTTACGTCTTCTGGGAAGTGATGCTGATCCCGATGTACTTCATCATCGGCATCTGGGGAGGCGAGCGGCGCCTGTACGCGGCGATCAAGTTCGTGCTGTACACGATGGTCGGCTCGCTGCTGATGCTGATCGCGCTTCTGTACATGTACATCAAGGCGCACCAGGCGACGGGCCAGTGGTCCTTTGCCTATGACACGATGCGCAACCTGATTCTGACGCCGCAAGAGCAGCTCTTGTGCTTCGTGGCGTTTGCGCTGGCCTTCTGCATCAAGGTGCCGCTGTTCCCGCTTCACACCTGGCTGCCGGATGCGCACGTCGAGGCGCCGACCGCAGGCTCGGTGATCCTCGCCAGCGTGCTCCTCAAGTTCGGCTCGTATGGCCTGCTGCGCTATGCCATCCCGTTTTTCCCCAGCGCAGTCGCCGAGTGCGCGCCGTACATGCAGTGGCTGGCGGTGATCGGCGTCGTCTATGGATCGCTGGTGGCATTCGCACAGCCGGACATCAAGAAGCTGATCGCGTACTCGTCCGTGGCGCACATGGGCTTTGTCGTATTGGGCCTGTTTATGCTCAACCCGCGCTCGGTGAACGGAGCCATGTACCAGATGCTGGCGCACGGCATCTCGACCGGCGGTCTGTTCCTGTCGGTCGGCGTGATCTATGAGCGCCGCCACACGCGACGCCTGGATGAGTTTGGCGGCCTGTGGCAGCGCATGCCGTACTTCGCGGCGACGCTGCTCATCTTTACGATGGCCTCGGTAGGTCTGCCCGGTCTGTCTGGCTTCGTTGGTGAGTTCCTGGTCATCCTCGGTACGTTCAGTGCGACGCGTGACGCCATCGGCATTCCGGCGGTGGTCGAGCATGCCAAGCTTCTGGGCGCGATCTGTGCCCTGGGTGTGGTGCTGGGCGCCGTGTACATGCTGTGGTTGTTCCAGCGCGCGATGCTGGGACCTTTGACCAACCCACTTAACAAGAAGCTTCCCGACCTGACCCTGCGTGAGGGGCTGGTCATGCTGCCGATGCTGCTGATGGCCTTCTGGCTGGGAATTTATCCGTCGACGTTCCTTTCGGATATCGACCCAGCCGTGGTCAAGACCTTGGCGGCCTTCAAAGAAAAGAACGCGGCCGGTCCGGCGACCGATGCCCCGCGCATGCTGGGCAGCACGGATGCCAAGCCAGCGGCGGACGGCAAGCCGGCCCTTCCCGCGGGACACCCCGCACCGACGGCGAAATAGGTTGGAGCGCCAGAGATGACTTTCGACGTAGCTGATCTGCAAAATAGCGCGCCCCTGCTGCTTCTGACGGTGGCGGGGCTCGTGCTGATGCTGCTCGACGCGTTCTCGCGCTCGAAGCTAGTCGGCGCGCCCTATCAAAAGAAGATGCCGGCCGAGACCTCGGAAGCGTACCCGCTGCCGGTGGCTGGCTCGCGCGGGTATCTGATGCCGGTGACGGTGCTGCTGTTGCTGGGCATCCTCGCCGTCGTGGCCTGGCTGCCGGGTCAGATTCACGGTGACCACGGCGTGTTTATGTATCGCGACATGCTGGTGCTCGACCGCTTTGGCCTGCTTGTAAGCGGCATCTGCATCGTCGGTGCGATCCTCGGTGTGATGACCGCGCCAGCCTTCCTGCGTGCGCACGGTCTTGAGATGGGCGAGTACTACGCCCTGGTGATGTTCTCGTTGGCTGGCATGGTCATCCTGGTCATGGCCGCCGACCTGGTGACCGTGTTCCTCGGCGTCGAGATCATGTCGCTTGGCGTCTATGTCTTGGCCGGAATGTGGCGCAAGTCGCAGCGCTCGGCGGAAGCGGCAATGAAGTACTTCTTGGTCGGCGCCTTCGTGTCGGGTCTGTTGCTCTATGGCATTGCGCTCGTCTATGGCTCGGTCGGGACGACGCTTCTGTCTGAGATCCGCAGCCGCGCGCCGGTCTTTGCCAGTCGCCCGCTGTTCTACATCGGCTGGATGCTGATCTTCGTGTCGTTCCTGTTCAAGGTCGCGGCTGTGCCCTTCCACATGTGGGCGCCCGATACCTATGACGGAGCCCCGACGCCTGTGTCCGGCTTCATGATGACCGGCGTCAAGGCGGCGGCCTTTGCTGGGCTGTACCGCTTGTTTGCGGTGACGCTCGGCGACTCGCAGAACGCGCTGCAGGCGTACACCGGCTGGGTCCATGCGGCGTACGGCATCGCCATCCTGACCATGACCCTGGGCAATCTCGCGGCGCTGCATCAAGAGAGCATCAAGCGCATGCTGGCGTACTCGTCGATCGCGCACGCCGGCTATCTGCTGATCGGTCTTATCGCGATGGCGGTGGTCGGTGACTCGGCGCGCGGGCCGCTTTTGTTTTATCTCGCGGCGTATACCGTCACGGTGGTCGGTGCCATGGGCGTCGTCGGCTGGCTCAGCCGTGACTTGCGCGGTGGAGAGCGCCTGACGCTCGACGACTGGGCGGGCATGGGGCAGCGCCACCCGGCCGGCGCGCTGGCCATGACAATCTTCCTGCTGTCGCTGGGCGGCTTTCCGCCGACGGCTGGTTTCTTCGGCAAGTTCTATCTGTTCCGTGTCGCGCTGGAAAAGCCGTCGCTCTTGCCGCTGGTGCTGATCGGCATCGCCAACAGCTTGATCAGCGTCTACTACTACCTGCGCGTCATCACCGCGATGTACTTCCGCGCCCCGGCTCCGAGCAGCGAGCCAGCCAGCGAGCCCTTGTCGTCGACGGCGCTCTCGGTCGGCGTGCTCATCGCGGCGCTTCTGGTGCTCGGCCTGGGCCTGATGCCCGAGTGGCTCGCCAACCTCTGCGCCGCTGCCAACTAGCGTTCCCCCGGTCTGCTTCCTGCCTTGGCGCCTGACATGAGTGAAGGCGCATCGCCATCCCGCACAACCCGCGTTCGTTCGCTGTTCTTCGCCGTCGGCGTCACCGCCGGGCGCGCGGCCTTTCGACGGGCTGCACCGTTTTATTTCGCGGTCGCCATCGCCTGTGGCTTGGCCTTCGGCGGAAATGGCATGGATGCTGCCGATCTGACGGCCCTGCTGCGGCGCAGTACCCCGCTGCGTCTGTCGTTTTGGGGACTGTGGCTCGTCGGCAGCCTGCCCGCAGCCCAGGCCATCTTGGGCGAGCCCCGACTGTTTTTTCTGCGCACCCTGCCGGTGTCGCGAGCGCAGGTCCTGGGCGTTCACGCGGTGTTCTTGGGGCTCGCCGAGCTGCCATGGATCGTGCTGCACGCCCGCGGCGAAGGAATGCTGTCTGGGCTGGCCGTCCTGTGGGCAGCCGTCGCCCTGCATGCATGGCTGGTCGCGCGCCTACGACCGCGTCTTGCGCTGGCAGCTGTCGCGGCCGTGTTCGCATCCCTGCTGTGGCCGCTTGCGCCAGGCTGGCTGCTCGTCGCCAGCGTGCCGCTTCTGGGGCTGGCGCTGCCGACCGCCTATGCCCGCGCCCCTGAGCGAGCCGCGAGCGCCGGGCCCACGCTGATCACGCCGCGCCTGGGAGCCGTTCTTTCGTTGGCCCTCGCGTATGTCCTTTTGCTTGGGCGTGGTCAGCGGCCCCTTCTTCTGCGCGGAGTCCTTCTGTGCCTGCTCTCTGCGGCCATCGCCGCGCTTGCCATCCGCAACAACGCGGTCGTTGCGCTGGACCAGCAGAACACGCTGTCGTTGGGCCTCGTCTCGGTGCCTCTGCTTTTGTCGCTGGTCAGCCTGGCGGGTCCTGGCTTGCGGGCGGAAGCGCAGCTCGACTGGCTGCTTGCGACGGCCGGACTCGACGGTCGCAGGCGGGTGCTGGCGCTTACTGTGGCCTTGGCCATGCTGGGTGTTCTTTTGTCGTTTCTGCACGGCGTCGTCCTGGCTCTGTGGCTCGATCCGCCGGCTGCGGCGCTGCCTCGCTTGCTTGGGCTGCCCGTCGTGCTGGGCCCGCTTGCGGCTGCGGTGGCCCAGGCCTGTCTGCGCCTGACGGCGCAAGGCACAGCCAAAGACAGCGATCGACTGCTGCTTTTGCTGCTGGCTGTGATACCGCTGTGCATCGTGTCTGCGTGGCTCTTCCATGAAGCGCTGCTGCTGCCCTGGGCCCTGGCCGCCTTCGTCGGGACCGAGGCATCGGTTCGTTGCGTCCTGCCCACGTTCCGCTTCGAACGCCTGCGCTCTGAGCGGGCGCGTCGCGCCGGGGATGATCTGTGAACCTGGTCGTCCGCGCCCTGTGCAAGCGCTTGGCCGCGCGCCGTGTCTTGCGTGACATCGAGCTGGCCTGCAGCGACGGTGATCTCGTCGTCATCGTCGGTGAAAACGGCAGCGGCAAGTCGACGCTTCTGCGCGTACTCGCTGGCATCTTTGAACCGGACACGGGCCAGGTCTTGCTCGATGGCATCGAGCTACGCGGCGGTGGCGGCCTGGCTCGACGGCATGTGGCCTATGTCCCCGATGCATCGGATCCGCTGCCCGATCTAACCGTGCGCGAGTTCTTGGCGCTGGTCGCCGCGCTAAAGGGCGCTCCGCTTCCCAGCTCTGCCCAGTATGACCGCCTGCACGTCAGCGCCACCGTCGAGCAGCGCATGGGCTCGCTGTCGTTTGGACAGCGCAAGCGCGTCTGCCTTTTGGCCGCACAGATCGGCGATCCCTGGCTGTGGCTTCTTGACGAGCCGACCAACGGCATCGATCCCGAGGGAGTGCAGCTCATCCACGCGCTCTTGGTCGAGCGGCAACAGCGCCGCGAGTCCACCATCCTTGCCACCAACGACCGGCCGTTTGTCGCTGCGCTGGTCACTTCCCAATCGGCCCGCGTGCTCCGCCTGTGCGACGGTGCGTTGACCGAGTTCTCAGTCGAGACCCATGGATCCCGCCCCTGAAAAGCCGCCGCGCTTGGTCATGCTGCCCTTCATCGCCGTCCTGCTTTTTGGCGGCTACTTCGCGGCGGACAGCGTCGCGGCGCTGGGTCCCCTGCTGATCAGCGAGCTGGGCCTCGCCCGCGCTGACATCGGACTTTTGTACGGCGTGTATAGCTGGCCCAACGTGGTGATGGTGCTGTTTGGCGGCATGCTGGCGGACCGAATCGGCACGCGCAAGGCGAGCCTGCTTTACTCGGCGCTGATCGTCGTTGGGTCGGCGCTGGTGGCGCTGTCGCCGAGCCTGCGCAGCAGCGCGGACGGATCCGCCGGGCGCTCGGTGCTGTATTGCATGGTGATCGGTCGAACCCTCTTGGGCTTGGGCGCCGAGTCATTGGCCGTCTGCCAGAACGCCATGATCAGCCGCTGGTTTCGCGGGCATCAGCTCGCGCTGGCCTTTGCCCTGACCTTGACCATGGCCCGCATCGGATCGCTCCTGTCGTTTGCCACCGAGGCTGACATCGCGGCCCGCTTCGGCGGGGTCTCGGCGGCGCTGTGGGCGGCGTTCTGGGTCTGCGTGCTGTCGGGTCTGGGCAACGTCGTCTATGTGATCTTGGACCGTCGCCGGCCAGATTCCTCGCCGCCTGAACGCTCCGCAGCGACGAGCGAGCCGGGCAGCCTGCTCGCCCGCGCCGCCGAGTTCCTGCGCTTTGGCGGCACGTACTACCTTCTTTCCGCGTTCTGCGTCTGTTTCTACTCGGCCTTCTTCCCGTTTACCGCGCTGGCCGCTGACTTCCTCGGTGAAAAGTGGCAGCTCTCGGCAGCGACGGCGGGGCGGCTGTGCAGCCTGGTGACGCTGCTGACTGTGGTGTTGTCGCCCCTCTTCGGCGGCCTGCTCGATCGCGGCGATCGCAAAAAGCGCAGCGACCGCATGCTGCTTGTCGCGGCGATCTTGCTTCTGCCTGCGTATCTTCTTTTGGGGCTGTCTCACCTGCCGCCGCTCTTGGCGTTTGTGCTCTTGGGCTGTGCCTTTTCGCTGGCTCCCGCCGCGCTGTGGCCGCAGATCGGGTACCTGGTGCCAGAGCACCGTGTGGCGACGGCCTATGGCCTGATGGTCATGCTGCAGTCGATTGCCTTGGCGCTGGTGCCGTGGGGCAGCGGAGCCCTGCGCGATCGCACGGCGTCGTACACGGCCAGCATGTTTTTGTTTGCCGGTCTGGGCGCGCTTAGCGTCCTTCTGGCGCTGCTGCTGATGCGCCGCGTTACGCCGCGCGTGTAAGGGCGCGCCAGTCAGCCTTCGCCTGTGTCGTTTGTGTCGCGCATCGCGCACGAAACCACGCTAGAGCGTTGTCCATGCCGAGTTGGACGCGCCCTTCCAGCCTCTCGAACTTCTCGATTCACATCCCCGTCCTTGCGCTGATCGTCGCGGCGTTTTCGCCGCCGGTCCACGCCGATTCCTTTGCCGAGCGCTTCGAGCAGATCAAGAAGACGGCCTCCGCCGATCAGCTCTATCGACTGCTGCAGCAGGTGCCCAAGGGGGGCGATCTGCACCAGCACCTCAACCACTCGTATCTTGCCGAGGACTGGCTGCGCGTGGCGGTGGATCCAAAGGTCACGCGCGGCAACGCGTTTTACACACGCCTGCGTCCGCGCGACTGCCCCCCGGAGCCGTTGCTTTCGCCGTCGCTTTCGCCGTCGAGTCCGTCGCCGATCTCGTCCTTGGGTTCGCCATCGATCGACCCGCGACGTGAGCCGGTTCGCTTTCACACCGTCCAGCGCGCGACGTATGAGCAGCTTTCGCCTTGTCGCAAAGAGGAATATGTCCCGCTGGCCGCGCTGTCCGAAAGCGAGCAGGCCGAGTGGATGTCCGCGCTGCGCATCGATCGACCGGGAGAAGGGCAGAGCGAGTTCTTCGAGCAGATCGGGCCGCGGCATGGCGAGCTTGCGCGCGATCCCAACCTGGCCCGCGCGCTCTTGATCGAAAACCTGCGGCGCTTCGGGCGCGAAGGCCTGCGCTATGTCGAAATTCAGGGGACCGGTCCGCGCTTTCACACCGCCCGCGGCGAGCCGATGGATGTCGAGCAGAGCGTGCAGGTGCTGCGCAGTGCGCTCGCAGACGCCGCCGCGCAGGGGATTCGCGTCACCGCGCGCTTTATCGCCATCGTCGTGCGCACGCATCCCGATGCCGAGGCACGGCTGGAACAGGCCATTGCGCTCGTCGCGCGCCATCGCGATCTGTGGGTGGGCGTGGGCTATGCCGGACGCGAACAGGATGACCGCGGTCCAGCGCTGCGCTTTCTTCCGCTGTTCCGGCGCATGCGCGAGCGCTACGGCGACATCCCGCTCTCGCTGCACGCAGGCGAGAGCACGTCGTCTGGCAGCGAGGTTCGCGACAGCCTGCTTCTGGGCGCTCGCCGCATCGGCCACGCCGTCAACCTGCTTGGCGATCCGTCGACGCTTCTGCTGTTGCGCGGTGGTCGCTTTCTGATCGAGGTCAACCTGATCAGCAACCTCTTGCTTGCGTACGTGCCCAGCATTCGCCAGCACCCCTTTCCCGAGTTTCTGCGCTTGGGCATTCCGGTCTGCCTGAATACCGACGATCGCGGCGCCTGGGATTCGAACATGACCGACGAATACTTCACCGCAGTGACCGCGTTCGATCTGCGCTGGGACGAGATCGTAAAGATCGGTCGCGACAGCCTGGAGCACTCGTTTGCCGATGCGGCGTTGAAGGCGAAGCTGATCGCGGACTATCAGCGCGAGATCACTCGCTTTGAGCGGCGTCTGCACAAAGACACCTGGGCTGATGAGCTACGCCGCGTATCGCCCGCCATATCGGGCTACGCCAAGCGCACCTTTGGCCTGTGATAGCCTGAAGCTGTCTTCGCACTTCGCACGCGGTTGGCCGTGTTGCATGCATCACAGGGGGGCCAGATGAGTGCAGCAGCATCCCACGATATTCGGCTTGAACGCTTCTCCACATTCAATCGCATGGGCGGCAAGTTTCGAGTCGCGGTGATCAACCGCTGCAACCTGGACTGCTTTTTCTGTCACAACGAAGGCATGGCCAATCCGCGACGGCACAGCGCGCTGGAAAAGCCGCGGGCGCGGCCGCAGCTTAAGGTCCTTGAGCCCGCACTTTCGGACGAGGATCTGCACGCCATGATCGAAGCCTACGCCGACCTGGGCGGGGTGCAGATCAACCTCACCGGAGGCGAGCCGCTTTCGCGCGCCGACATCGTGCCGTTCTTGCAGCGACTGCGCCGTGGGGCGACGCGCACCGTGCTCAACACCAATGCCCTGCTGGCCGAAAGGCTGCTTGCCGTTCCCAAGCTGTCGACGCTTGACGCCATCTTTGCCAGCCTGCATACCACCGACGAGGAACGCTTTCGTCAGGACCTGGGCGGGCGCAACGCGCGCAAGGTCATGGACCACATCGCGGCCCTGCGCCGGCACGGCTACGAGACCCAGGTGAACTATTCGCTGGGGCCGCACAACCTGCTGCACTTCGACGACGTGCTCGACTTTATCCTGCGCGAGCGGCTGAACCTCAAGGTCATTGCGCTTGTGCGCTTCAGCGACGAGCCGATGTTCTATCGCGGGCCGTGGATCGATCCCGATCAGATCGAACAGAAGCTGCGCGGGCGCGGCGCCACGTACGTGCGCGAAGAAGACACGGTGGGCGGGCACAAGACCACGTGGCAGCTTGGTGACTCGGTCGTGCTGGTCAAAAACATCGGTCGCGGCCGCCTGCGCACCGACTTCTGCAGCGGCTGCAGCGTGTCGCAGGGCTGTGGCGAGGGCATCTATGGGCTGCGGGTGGGCGTCGATGGGCTGTTCAAGCCCTGCCTTTTGCGCAAGGACGGCTTCCGCTCTGTCGATCGCGTCGGCTCGTATCGCGAGCAGATCCTCGACGCGATCAGCGCCATGATGGGCCGTGCCGAGAGCGCCGAGTTTGTCTCGGGGGCGCCGAGCTGATGCTGCGCGTGGGTCTTGTCTCGCGCTTCGCTTCGCTGCTCGCCTCGCTGGCCGCGGCGCTCTTGCCATCCGATGCGGCGCGCGTGCCGGGCCAGGCCACCCCGTCCGGCCCGCGTGCGTATCCACCGTTTCAGCCCGGCCCCGTAAAGAGCCCCGAGCTAGATCCGCAGCGCGAGCGCTACCGGCTCGCGGTCGAGCCCTATCGTGTGCTCGGCAGTGGCAAGCCAGGAAACGGTCCCGAAGACATCGTCGATCCCGACGGTCTTGCCTTCGATCGCCGCGGTCGTCTTTGGGCAACCGATGCGCAGAACCGTCGCCTTCAGATCTGGGATGTAAAGACCGGCACGCAGCGTGCGCGCGTGGGCTCTGCCGAGACCCTGCCCCAGGGCGAGCTAGTCGATCTGGCGGTTGCTCCCGACGGAACCGTGCTCGTCACCGATGAAAAGCTCGGCCGCGCGTACGCCTTTGCACCGAAGGACAAAGCGGCGCTCGACCCGACGGAATACACGCTGTTGCCGCGCGATCCGCTGGGCGGCGACGCGTATAAGAAGCTGGGCGGCATTGCCATCGACGCCGAATCGAACATCTATACCGTCGACGCCGAGCTCAACGAGGTGCGGAAATACCGCTCTACGGGCCAGCGCGAGCCCGCATGGCAGTTCCCCATTCAGCGGGCAGCCCGCGAGCCTTTTTTGAAGAACGCCGAAGGCATCGCCCTCGACGAGGGCCGGCAGACTCTTTATGTCGCTAGCGAATTTGATTATGTCGTTCATTTATTTGACCTAAAAACCGGTCATTTCTTAAACAAAACAATTGGCGCACGGCTGGATCCCAAGGACAACGCGATTTCCGGGAAGCGCGTGTTCAGCGGAAGCTGGGCGATCTTTTCGGGGTCACCGGAAGGGCTAAGCCTGATGCGCGATTATCTGTTTGCCGTCGACGAATTCGCCGGGCACGTCCATGTCTTCGACATCACCAACCCGGCCGTCTTCAACCGCGATCTCGATGACCTCGCCGAGCTCGACCGCGCCGGCCGTGGCCGCAGCGGCTATGTCGGATTCTTCGGACATACCCCAGTGATTAGCCTTGAGAATCAAGCGTATAAGAAATTGATTCGCAAACACGAGCTGAATCCAGCAGAATATAATTCACCGGGATATTTGTGTTCACCGGACTCTGTGGCTACTTATTATGATGGAAAAGAAAACGAGGGATATATCGCGGTGGCAGACCAGTGTAACTATCGCATCGTCGTCTATCGCTGGAGCCAGGTCGTCCAGGCCGCCGGGCTGACTCGGAGCTAGATTTTTCGGACGCCTCTTGGCCAGGCAGGCGGAGGCGGGAATGGGCGGTGGTTGCTTTCGGCCACAGGCGGTGTCCAGCTGGACGTGCGCGGCCAGGACGTCGTCGGCTGCGTCGGTTACTGCGAGCGGTTGTTGAAGAACGTCAGGCTGTTGTCGCCGCTGCGCGCCACGGTGACGTCGGGCAAGCCGTCGCCATCGAAGTCAGCCACCGCCAAGGCCGATGGCGCCGAGCCAGTCGGACCGGCCGGCAGCGTCGCTGCGAGCTGAAACAGGCCGCTGCCGGTGCCGTATCGGCTGCGGTTGCGCAGCACATAGACGCTGGCCTGACTGGTGCTGAGCGCCAGCACATCCGGCCGCTCATCGAGGTCGAGATCGACGACGGCAAAGGCGGCTAGATCGGCGGGCGCACGAAAGACCTCGCTGCTGTCGAGCGCGCCGGCTTCGCCGCTTCGCCAAAGCTCAATGCTGCCGCTCGGCATCAGGCGCAGCACATCAGCGCGTCCGTCTCCGTCGACGTCGGCAACGGCGATCTGCACGGCGCGAGCCCCGGCGGGGGCGGGCAGTGCCTGTCGCGAAAACTCGCGCTCGCCGCTGTGTGCAAGCAGGCTCAAGGTCTCGCGGCTGCCGTCGCTGCACAAAAGATCGGTCTGCCCGTCCCCCGTGAAGTCCGCTGCCACGAGGCTGGTGGGCCCGCGTCCGACGTCGTAGTCGCGCTGCAGGCTGCGAGCAAAGCTGCCGCTGCCATCGTTTTCAAACACGCTGATGTCGCCGCTTAGTCGGTTGGCCACGGCGAGATCCAAGCGACCGTCGCGATTGGCATGCAAAAGCGCCAGGGCATCCGGTTCCAAGTTGGCGTAGATCCGGCTGTGCCGAGCGACGGCAAACGGCGCGAGTGGGCCCGCTGCCTGCTGCTGCACCACGCTGAGGGTGCCATCGCCCGAGTTGCTGATCACAAGGTCGGCCAGGCCATCCCCGGATAGGTCGCCCACGGCGGCGCTACTCGGGCGCACACCGACGGAAATGCTGGCCTGCAGCGCGGCGGGAAAGGCATCGCTGGCATCGCCGCTGCCGTCGTGTAGCAGCACGGAAATGCGGCTGGCCGCGCGATGCACCACCACGACATCGGCTCGTCCGTCGCTGTTCAGGTCCGCAGCGGTCACGCCCGAGATGGCACTGCTCAGCATCACCGGTCCGGCCGCAGCCGGCGTCAGCACGATGTCCTTGGCGAAATAAGCAAACAGATCGCGACGCGTGCTGGCCCGCCCGTTGGTGCGGTTGAGGACGCGCACCGGGACGCGCCCAACGCGCCCGACGCCCGGCGGCGGATCGACGCTTAGCTCGGCAAACGAGGGGCACAGCACATTGGGCGCGGTGTTGCCGTCGATGGTGACGATGGGGCAGTCGCTGCCCGAGGGCACAAAGCCCCAGCCGAACAAGTGCAGGCGGGTATCGTCGCCGCGGCTGGCCAGCACGCGGGGCGTGACGCGCAAGAGCAGCGGGGTCTTTTCGGGATCGCTGCAGCGGGCCTCGCTGGGGACGTCGCTGGGCGGCGCCTGCAGCGCAAGCGACACCCGAGGCTGAGCGGCAATCGGGGTCGACGTCGCCGTGCCCAAGCCCGCCAGGCAGCCAGCCTCGTCGAGAACACCGGCTCCGACGACCAAGTCGCCGTTGGTGCCAAGCGGCAGGTGGACGCCAAAGCTGGCGGTGTCTCCGGCATGATGCGCGCGTAGATCAAACAAGATCGGCGACGGCACGCGAGCGGGCTGACCGTCATAGCTTAAGGACACGCGCAGGCGCGCCGGCTGGGCGGGCAGGGGGCCGACATCGATCAGCACCAGCGGGCGCGGATCGCTGCAGGCCGAAAGCAGCCCCAGCATCATGGCTGCGTGCGGGCCCTTGCGTCGCAGACTAAGAGCGGGTCGCGGGGTCCGTCGCGTGCGGCTCATCGCAGGGACCTCTGTGGCGAAAGGACGCGCAGCAGCCCGGCGGCTCGGCACAGCACCAAGAGCTCGCCCAGGCTGTCTCCGTCGATATCGGCGATGGCCAGTGCCGCTGGCAAGCCGGGCGCCGCGTAGTAACCGATGGGCAGGGGACTGCCGGCTGCGTCGCTGCTGCCGAGCAGCGTGCCCACGCGCTCGCCGCTTGGGTCGGTGAGGGCAAGCTCGGGCCGCGCGTCGCTGTCGAGCTGTCCCAGGGCCAGCGCGGCTGGTTTTTCGCCGACGTGATAGCTGGCCAAGCGGAACTGCACCGGGCCAAGCGACTGCGCGATGTGTACGTCGCCGTTTCCATGATCCAAGATCGCTAGATCGCTGCGCGCTTGCGCATCGTCATCCAGGTTGCCAGCGACCAGCGCCACCGGGGTACTGCCCGCAGGCAGGCGCAGCGTCATCGGGCTTTGGGCAAAGGCACCGCGGCCGTCGTTTTGGAACAGGGCGATCTCTTCGCGATCGGCGCGGGCCACGGCCAGATCCAAGCGCTTGGGCTGGCCGGCATCGAGCGGCACAAGCGCCAGCGCTCGCACCGACGACAGGCGCGAAAGCGTTGACAGCTTGGTAAGGGTACCGGCTTGCCGCTTGTTTTCCAGCGCAACGACCGATTCGGATCCGGCACAGCCCACCAGCACATCGTCGATACCATCCCCGGTGAGATCGCCTACGGCCAAGGTGCTGGGGTTGTCCTCGATGGGCAGCAGGGGACCGGGGGCAAAGCCGGCCATGGGCTGGCCCTTGGTCAAAAGCGTCGACAGCGTGCTGTCGGCGGCATTGGCGACCACAAGATCCAGCCGGTTGTCGTCGTCGAGGTGCAGGGCGACCAGCGCGGCCGGCCCGCGCCCCACGGAATAATCGGCTCCCGCGAGCAGGCGGCCATCGTTCTGCAGGTACAGGCGGACCGTGCCGTCGACTCCGTTGGCCACGGCCACATCCAGGCGGCCATCACCGTTCGCATCGAGCACAGCCAGCGCGCTTGGCCCTGCTCCCGTCGGCAGATCCTGTTCCCAGTCCGGCCGCAGCAGGGTGCCCAGATCCGGCGTTCCGTCTCCGGCATAGCTGGCGCCGCAGCCTGAAAAAAGCGCGCCCAGCAGGGCCAGAATCAGGGGCCCCAGGCGAGCAGGCAGTCGCCAGGTCGGCCCACCTGCGACGGGCAGGTGCGCTGGATTGCGAGGGCTGGTTTGCGGGTTCATGGCGAGGCTCCGACGGGACATTCGCGCCCGACTGCGGGCTTGGTTGCGTACGTCGCTAGAAGACCGGATCGACGATGCCCAAGGTGGTCGACGGCGGCCGCGTGCCGAAGTACACGCCCAGACCGACGGCGAGCCCCACGGCGACGGCGGATCCGGCCAGCACGCCATAAAACCAAGCGCGCTTGTACACCGGGCGAGTGGGGGCGTCGTTCTTACCTGGGGCCGGGGCGGGGGTCGGTGGCTCGGCGGCTGTGCGCTCATGACCGGCTGGACTTTGCACGGTCTGTGCCGCGTGCTGCTTGGCCTGTAGCTGGGCTTCCACCAGCGCGATATAGGCCTCGGTCTCGGGGCGTAGCGGCGAATCGGGTGATTTACGTAAAAAGAGCTGATAATGCGTCAGCGCCTCGCGCGGACGACCCGCCTTGCGATGGGCCTGCGCGATGTTGAACAGGAACATCGGGTTCGGGCTCACCACGTGGGCCGCCGAAAAGGACTCGATGGCCGCGTCGAACTCGCCGTGCTGAAACTGGCGAATGCCCTGCTCGGTCAGCTCTTTTAGGGGAAGCTGAGCCGGCGTCGGTGGCGCCGTCGCTGCTGTGGTCGCGGGACTCGGCGGCGCGGCCTGGGGTTCGGCGCCTTGTCCAGCCGCGGGGGGCGCGAGCAGCAGCCCCACCACGACACAGAACAGGCCGCTCCAGGCCAGGCCGGCATCGCGCCGACGTTCGGAGATCGACCGGGCTTGGCCTGTGCGCTCAGCGCAGCGCTGGGACATGCACGTCCTCGTCGGGCGAGGCCGCCGGGCTGGGCGACGGGCTCCCGCTGCGTGGGGGGGGCGTTTGGGCCGGTGGGGCGGGCAAGACCGCTGCGGCAGGCATAGCGCTTGGCTTTGCAGCCGGCGTGCCGACGTGGGCAGCCGCAGGACCTGTGCTTGCGCGGGGTCGCAGCGGGCGCTCTTTGGCGGCCGAACCCTTGCCTGGAATCGTCGCGCTGGCCGGTGCGGTCCAAGAGGGCAGCGCAGCCGGCTTTTCCAGAATCGGCGCCGCGGCGTCGGGATTGCCGCGTGCGTCGACGAGCGGCGAGGGCTCGACGGATCCAGCGCCCGCCATGTCGCGGACGCTCGGCAGGTCTTTTACCGGCGCCGGAAGCGATGGGACGACCGCTGGCATCGGCGTGCGCCGCCACCACATCAGGCCGCCCGCGACCAGGGACAGCGTCACGACCAGCGAAAGAACGGCAAGCAGCGGACGTCGCGCCGGAGCCGCAAGGCCGCTGGCCTCGATGGCGCGCAGCACTCGGCCGACCTCGGAAATCAACGGGCGCTGCTCGGGATCCTTGCGCAGCATGCGCATGACCAGAGCGGAAAGATCGCGTGGCACGCCAGGGGCTCGTCGCGAAAGCGGCACTGGCTGCTGATAGATATGCATCGCGATCAGCTCGCCCGTGGTGTTCCCTGTAAACGGCGGCGTGCCGGCGAGAAGCTCATACAAGAGCACGCCCAGCGAATACACATCGGCCCGCCCATCGGCGTGCGCAAGGCCCCGGCACTGCTCGGGCGCCATATAGAGGGGCGTGCCCATGATGACGCTGGTCGATGTGCGGGCGGGGCTGGCTGGCGCTCCGTCTGCCGGCGCATCGGCTGTCTGGGCAATGCGCGCCAAGCCAAAGTCGAGGATCTTCACGCGCTCGCCGGCTGGCGCTTCGCTGTCGGCCACCAGAAACACGTTCGAGGGCTTGAGATCGCGATGAAAGATTCCCTTTTCGTGCGCGACCCCCAGGGCGTCTGCGAGCTGTCGGCCAATGCGCACCGCCTCGACCGGAGCCATGGCTTGACACGGTGCCGAATCCGCAGCCTGCCGTCGCTGTCGTTCGCGTCGATCGGCCAGCGACTCGCCCTCTAGATACTCCATCAGCAGAAACAGCGTGCCGTCGGGAAGCTGGCCATAGTCAAAGAGCTGCACCAGGCCGGGATGTCGCGCAATGGCCAGGGCCTTGGCCTCGGTCAGAAAGCGCTGGGCAATCGCCGGGTCGCTGCCGCTTGGCCCCAGGCGCTGCAGGTTCAAGGTCTTTACCGCCGCGCGCTGGCCGATGTCGACGTGCTCGGCGGCGTAGACAACGCCCATGCCGCCGCGGCCAAGCTCGCGCACGATGCGATACGCGCGCACGCACTGACCGATAAGCGGGTCGACGGGGCGGTCCGGCGCTTGGGCGCGGTCGGCGTGCGGTCGCGTCTCGGCCAGGGCGGGATCGGCGGCAGGCGCAGGCGCAGGGCTCGGCGAAAGCGACGCCGGCTGCGGGGGCGCGAACGGACGATCGTCGGACGGAGGCGGCGGCATGGGACGAACATCAACGAGCTTACGACATCCCAGCCGAGTCCGAGGTCTCTGTGTGTTTCAATGCCGGCATGCAGACACTTTCGTCCTTTATCGGGCGTCGCGTTGCGCTTCCCGGCTTTGCGCAGCCAGTGTTTGTCGCGGACTTTGCAGACGAAGCAGCGCGCGACGAGCCCACGCAGGTGGTCCTGATCCATGGTCTGGGCGGTGCGCACGTCAACTGGCTCGCCCTGGGTCCGCGCCTGCGCGGGCGCGCTCGCAGCATGGCCGTCGATCTGTCGGGGCATGGCCGCACGCCTTGGCTGGGCACATCGACGATCGAGCGACAGGTCGAGCTAGTCACCGCGCTGGTGCAGAAAGAGGCCCGCGGGCCCGTGGTCTTGGTCGGCAACTCGATGGGCGGGCTGATCGCGCTGCGCGTGGCGGCGGCGCGGCCAGACTTGGTGTCGTCGCTGCTTTTGCTAAGTCCGCTGATCCCGCAGCCGCCGTTTACGCCGATGGATCGCGACACCGCGCGCATGCTCTTGCCGGGCCTGCCGCTTCTGGGACCGTGGCTGTACCGGCGCCGCTTAAAAAAGCTCGGCCCAACCGGCGTGGTCGAGTGGCTGCTCTCGCTGATCGCTGTCGATCCCTCCTGCATCGACGCCGCGGTCAAGCAGGCCCACCGCGAGCTGGCCAGCGAGCGCGCCACGCTGCCCTGGGCGATCCCGGCGTTTGTGCAGGCGGTGCGCTCGTGCCTGTGGGCCGCGCTGCGGGCGGGGGCATACTTCGGCGCCCTCGCGGATCTGCGCGTGCCGACGCACATCCTGCACGGCGAGCGCGATCGCATCGTGCCGCTGTCGGCTGCGCAGTGGGTCCACGCGCGGCGCCCGGACTGGACCTTGGAAGTGCTCTCTGGCAAAGGACACGTGCCGATGCTGGAAGCTCCCGATCTGGTCTGCCAGCGCATCCTCGAACGCCTGCCCACGACGGCGTAAACCGGTACGTCTGTGCGCCTGGGCCTTTGATGAATGAATTAGTTAATTAGTCGACCCTGATATTAAATATAAAACTGCTTATATTTCAGTATTATCTAGGTTGGGTTTTCCGCAGAGGGATCGATATCGATGGCCACGACGCCCCAGCCGTCGAGCGCCATGTCTCGTGTTGCGGGCATGCCGGCCACTACGTTGGGCTCTGAGGCGGCCAGCAAGCGCTCGCGCGCTGGGTCGGCCAGGGCGGACAGCAGCTCTTTGCCCAGCGCAACGATCAGTCGATCCCCTGGCTGCACGTCGATTGCCAGCGGCTGCGCGCCGACGTGACTGTCACTCGGGGTGAACAACGAAATCGGGGTGGAACCAAATCCCCCAAGTGCGGCCAGCGCGTCGGGCTTGGTCACGTACTCTGGGTGGCGCGCCAGCGTGTCTTCATACAGCAAGACCTGCAGCTCACCGCCTTGCAGCCGATAGACCCGCGCCAGGCCGCGACGCACCAGCGTCACTCGGCGATTTTGTATCAGCGCGATCACTCCGCTTAAGCCCAGCGAGTATCCGCGCAGGTTGATCTCTTCCAGCACATGCCCGATGCGCCGACCCAGCGCGTTCAGCAACGCGGTCGGTTCACGGGGCAGGGGACTGCGATCCACAAGCCACGCGACCCACGCCGCGAAGTCCTCGCGCGGCTCGGGTGTGGGCTCGGCGGGAGCCCCGAGGAAGGGCTGATAGAACGGCTCGGGAATCAGGGTCGCCAGCGTCAGCAAGCCCACGCGAGCGGCCCAGTGACCTGTGCGGTCTCCGCCTGCGCCATCCAGCGCAGCGACGATGCGTGTCTCGGGGTCCAGACGGGTGGAAAACTCGTACTGCTCATGCCCGCGATATTCCGCGGGGTGCAGCCAGGCCCAGACCGGACCGCGCCGAAACGGCGAAGGCGGCGGCTCATAGCAGGAAAGCGGCGACAGGCGCTGGCCGTTCGGCTCGGGCTGGATGCTGCGAACATAGATCGCGGGGCCATTGCAGCCGACGATCAGTGCCTGGCCTTCGGTTCTTCGAGAGAGAAGGCCCGGATCATAGGTTCCCGTAACGGCGTAGCGCCTGCCTTTGACCAGTCCTTTCAGCAGGGCTGGATGGCCTCGAAGCTTCGCGCCTTCAAAGTCGGGCCCCTCCAAGTGTACGGGGCGGTATTGACCCACCACGCGGATACACGCTCCGTCGGGCAGCTGACTGGGTCCCGTCTGGGTCAGCCGGTGGGGGTAAATGGGCTCCGGGACCGGTGGCACGCGCGGCAGCTTCAGTCGATCGTTCAGCAGCGCCACAACGGCAGCGGCATCCTCGGCGGCCACTGGATCGAATGCGATGTCGTCTGGCAGCTCGCCTTCGCGAAAGTCGCCGTGGATCTGCAGCGCCACCCAGTCAGGGGACGGCAGCGCCGCGACCGCCACGGACTCGATCGAATCGTCCCGCAGGTACAGCGTTGCGGATCGCTTGGGGGATGTGAACGCATGGCCTTTGGCGGCGCGAAAGCCGATGAATTCCGCCTCTTGAAAGACGCGGATGCTGCGGCCTTCAAACCACGGGATGCGCGGTGCGGGCTCTGTCGTGCTCATTGCAACGTCCGTCGGGTCGCTAGATCTTGCAGGTCCGTGTCCGATGCCAGGCTGGGCAGCTTGGCCGCTGCCTGTACCAGCACAGCTAGATCCGCCCGATCTAGACAGAGGGCCCTAGTATACGCGCGATGCAGCGCGACGATGAGCGGCGCCGTGTTCGCATCGCCCCTCGCCACCGCCTGTTTCAGCGGCCGCATCGAGGCTTCCTTGATCCACACGATCTGGCACCAGGCCGGGCTGGGCGGAATACTGCGGGCAGCCGATGGGGGCGTGAGCCGTGTGTGTCAGCACAAGGGCTTGGCCCATGTGTTGCGCAGCAGGGTGAGCCCGCGGCCTTTCGCATCTCTGACGGAACGCACCAGCTCATAGCCCGCAGCGATCGGGCTCGCCTGGATGTCCTAGCTAGCGCAGATCGATAATGGGCCAGTCGTAGCTGCGGGCGACGATGCGCAGGCGGGTGTCGGGATTTACGGCGGTCGGTCGGCCGACGGCCGCGAGCATGGGATAGTCGCTGTAGCTGTCGGAATACGCCCAGGACTGCCCCAGATCCAGGCCGTGTTTCTTGGCGAAGTCGAGCATCAGCGCGGACTTGGTGGCACCGGCCACAAACGGCTTGCCCAAGCGTCCCGTGGCATAGCCTCGTTCGAACTCCAGCGAGTTGGCGAGGACGTCGGGGATCCCCAAATAGCGAGCCAGCGGCAGCACCGTGAAGTCGAGACCGCCGGACACCAGCACCGGACGGCAGCCCGCGCGCTTGGCTTCTTCGATCAGATCCGGCGTGCCGGGATAGATGGCGGGCTTGATGACCTCTTCAAACAGATCCTCGGCCAAGACCAGCAGGCGGTCTTCTGACTGCCCGGCGTAGTACTGATAGAACATCTGGTTGAACAGCTTGCGCGACAGCTTGTCCGCGATGGCGAACAGCGGGATCGAGGCCGCGGTCTTCAAGCTGGCCCAGGCCGAGCGCGGCAGCGTCGGCTGATTCATCGCGTAATAGGCAAACGCATGGACGATGTTGGTGCGGATCAGCGTGCCGTCCACGTCATAAAAGGCCGCAGAGCGGGAGAACTTCTTCTCGTGCATCGCCGACGCGTTATGGCACGACTTCCGGCCGCGAAGCTAGAGGCCTGTGCGCGGCAACTCGGGCGGACCCCCGCGCGGGCGGAGCCAGGCGTTCGGCCGCAGCAGCGTGACCAGCGCCGCGAGGAGGATCAGGTTGCGCAGCAGCACCAGCCAAAGCAGCGGTCGCACGCCCTGCGCCACCAGCGCGAACAGGTATGGGAAGTACACCTGCGTGAGCACCAGAGCGACGCAGTACAGACGGAACATGCGCGAGCCTGGCTCGGCGCGAGCAAGCGGCAGGCCTGGCACGAGCACGCACAGCGGCAGCACCCACACCAAGTACTGCGGCGAAAGCAGCTTGCTGCTTAGAAGAAGCAGCAGCAAGCCCGTCAGCGAGAAGTGGCACAGAAAGCGACCCAGCGCCGCCTCGTCCTCGCGCGCGAGCCGCCGACTGCCCACGAAGGCCAGCGCCGACAGCACGAGCGCTCCGACCAGGCTCAGCGCATCGACAAGCTGCGGCAGAAACAGCAGTCGACCCAGCTGCACATTGTCCGAGCCATACGAGAACACCAGGCCGCTGCCGGACAGGCGCAGGATCGATCCCAGCAGCGACTCGATCTGGATCGGGCGCTTGCCGAAAAGGACGATGGATCCCAAGAGCACATCGGGGGTCTTGCCCTGCTGGATCAATCCCAGCACCGCGACCGCGAAGACCAGGGCGAAGGGTGCAAGAAAGCCCAGCAAGCGTCGCCGCAGTCGAGCGCCTTGCCCCAGCATGATCGCGGCCCAAAGCGGCACCAGAAACAGCGGAAACAGCTTCGAGCCGGCTCCCAGAAGCAGCATCAGCGCCGCCGCCGCACCAACGCCGCGCAGCAAAAGCCACAGGGCCAGCACGACAAAGAACGTCGGCAGCGGGTCATAGCGCCCGACCAGAAGCGGCCCCATGCACGCCGTCGCAGCCGCGGCGCGGAACAAGAACGCGCGCAGGCCGGCTGGCTCGTCGGTCGCTTGACGTTGGCGATGCGCGCCCGGCGGTCGCAGGCGACGCAAGAGCTGCCAGCCGATGTACAGCGATCCCAGGTGCAGCCCCGCCATCCACGCCGCGAAGCCGATGCGATAACCACCCAGCGTGTCGGCGAAAAGCCGCGGCACCAGCATGGCCGCGAGCGCGACCGGCGGCAGGATGATCGGCACATCGCGATAGGGCAGGCGCAGTCCTTTTTTGCGCGTCAGGGCCTGGTGAAGCTCGCTGATAAAGCGCGGGTCGTTGGTCGCCTGCCAGCTTGCGATGTACGCCGAGTCCGGCTCCTCGCCGAGGATGACGCGCGTGTACTCGAAGTACAGATGGACGTCGTCTTCCGCCGAGACATACGTCCGCACAAGCTGCCAGGGCGGCCAGATCAGCTGGCGATACACGCGCTGCACGTCCTCGACGGTGCGCAGCTTCTGGATGATCTGTCGCGTTGGATCGTGGCGACAGCAGTACAGGCACAGCACGGCCAGCAGCACCCCCAGGGAGCGCATCTTCAACACCGCAAGCACAGACGAGCGCCCCGGAAAGCTCACCGCGGCACGCTATCAAGGCACGGCGATCCCGGTCAATACGTCGGCCATGTCTCGCTGCCTGCATCGGGCCTGCATCGGGCCTGCATCGGGCCTGCATCGGGCGGGACGGCGCTGCGTGCCCAGGCTTCTTTCGCCTGGCTGGATCGCGTACCCTGAGACGACTTAGAACGAGGTCCGAGACATGGAAAACTCCGTCGCACCGTCTGACGCCACCGTGGAACCCAAGAGCCTGCTTGAGCAGCTAAAAGAGATGACCAAAGTGGTCGCAGACACCGGAGATTTCTTGTCCATCGAGAAGTTCCGGCCGTATGACGCGACGACGAATCCTTCGCTGGTGCAGGCCGCAGCGCAGATGCCCGAGTACGCCGACGTCGTGCAGAGCGCGCTGTCGTTCGCCAAGGGCCAGCGACCCGGCGGCAGCGCCGATGAGACCGCCGCCATCGCCCTCGATCACTTGGCCGTCGAATTCGGGCTGCGCATCCTTGCCGTCGTGCCCGGTCGCGTCTCGACCGAGGTCGATGCGCGGCTATCGTACGACACAGCGGCCAGCATCGAAAAGGCTCGCCTGCTGATCCGCAAGTACGAAGCCGCCGGGCAGAGCCGCGAGCGCGTCCTCATCAAGCTCGCCGCGACCTGGGAAGGCATTCGCGCCGCCGAGGTGCTGGAAAAAGAAGGCATCCACTGCAACCTGACCTTGCTCTTTGGCATCCACCAGGCTGTCGCCTGCGCCGAGGCGGGCGTGACGCTGATCTCGCCGTTTGTCGGCCGCATCCTCGACTGGTACCTCAAGACGGAAGGCCGCAGCAGCTATCCACCCGCCGAGGATCCAGGCGTTCGGTCCGTGACGCAGATTTACAACTATTACAAGCACTTCGGCTATCGCACCGAGGTGATGGGGGCAAGCTTCCGCAGCATCGGCGAGATCACCGAGCTTGCCGGCTGCGACCTGTTGACGATTGCGCCCAAGCTTCTAAAAGAGCTGGCCGAGACGCGGGCCCCCCTGCCGCGCAAGCTGTCGGCTGTACACGCGCAGAGCCTGAGCCTGTCGCGCATCGCCAGCGACGAAGCGAGCTTTTCAGCCATGCACGCCCAGAACCGCATGGCCCAAGAAAAGCTCGCGCAGGGCATCGAAGACTTCAGCAAGGCCATCGTGTCCGTCGAGGGGCTGCTCAAGAGTCGCTTGCAGCCGAGCGACAAGGCCTAGGAGCGTCGCGTGAACCCCGCGGCTGCCTCGACCGCGCCGATCAGCGTAGCGCCGGCACAGACCACGCCGACGCTGCTCAAGATGCAGGCCCCGATCGAGTCCTTTGGGCAGTGGATCGACGGCCACCTTCTGCGCTGGTTTCCCGTCTCGGCTTCGCTTCTGTGGTTCCTGCATCTTTTGGTCGCCCTGGTGGTGACCTTCTTTTTGGCCTGGCTGCTGGGCGCCGTGGTGCGTCGGCTGGGACTGTGGGCGGCGCGGCGCGGGCAGGTCTTGCTGTCGCAGATCTTGCAGTTCATCGCGCCGACGCTGCGCTGGGTCGTTTTGTTCGCGGGCATCGCCGACGCCGTCGAGGATGCCTGGCCTGCGGTCAAGGGTCCGGCGCGCTGGGTGGCCGGTGCGCTGTTCGTCATTGCCACGGCCATCGGCACGCGCGGCGTCGTGCGCTTGGCGCGCATGATCATCGACCATGTGCTGCGTCCGGTCTTGGCCTGGCCTGATCCGCTACCCGACCACGGCAGCGTCGGTCCCGACCCAGAACCTGGCTCGACCGGGCCGCTGGCCAGCCGCACCAGCCCTCGCGATGCCGGCTCTTCGACGCTCATCACCCTGATCCAGCGCATCTTGTCCATGGTGCTTTGGCTGAGCGGGCTGATCGTCGTCCTCGATCACTTTGGCCAGAACATCTCGTCGGTGATCGCGGCGCTCGGTGTCACCTCGCTGGCCATCAGCTTGGCGTCGCAGCAGGCGCTGTCGAACATCATCGCCAGCTTGGTCTTGGCCCTTGATCACCCGTTTCGCGTCGGCGATCGCGTCAAGCTACCCAGCGGAGACAGCGGCGAAGTCATCGAGATCGGCATGCGCGCGACCCACTTTCGCATGGCCGATGGCAGCTTGCTCATCGTCCCCAATGCCGAGCTGGTATCCAGTCGGCTCGTCAACCAAACCCACGGCGATGCCGTGCGCGCCGAGGTCCGCATCACCGTGCCCGCGACGCTCGATATCGAGTCGCTCAGCGAGCAGCTCATGTCGGAGCTGGGCGCCATCGAGCCGCCCGCCATCGAGCGACCCGCGCCGCGCGTCAGCCTGCTCAACGTGACCGACAAGGCCGAGCTCGCCGTCGTATTTTGGCTGCCGCGCCATCCCGACTGCGACGTCCCCAGCGTCGAAGAAGCGCTGCGCCGAGCCGCCCTGCGGCGCGTGCAGGCCATGCTGCCCCCCCTGCCGATCCCGTCGACCAGCCGCTAGCGACTGCCGCGCCCCCACCTCGCCGCCCTATAGCAAGAAGCCCCCCAATTCGCCGCCCCTTAAAACCAGTGCGCCGCTTCCTCCGCCGGCACCAATGGGCAATTCAACAGCCCATTCTCCTCGACGAACCGCTTGAAGTGCTCGTCGACCAGTACCTCGCCAAAGCCGCGCACCGTGCAGATGTTTTCGCGTGGTTCTTCTTCCAGCACGATCCGCTCCCAGCCTTTCTTGATTCCGCCCTCGCGGCAGACATCACAGCGCGGCGACGGTGGTTTCACCCACTGCATGCCTGAGGCCACAAAATCGAGCGCCGCTTGCGAGCGCTGCGGCATGACACGAACATATGCGGGCGGCGAATCCTTGAAGCGCTTGCCGCGCCGCACCACCTTCACGATCTCCACCGGATCAAACCCTTCCAGGCCCATCAATCCCGACTTCAACCACAGGTCTTTGAAGCGCTCGCTGATCAGGATGTCGCCACCGGGACCGAAGGCCATATCACCGAAGTGGCTGCCCCAGGTCTCCAACTCGACGCGCAGTGGCGGCTCCCAAGACCACATTCCCACGGGCCCCCCACAGGCGGGGCAGTTGTCCTCATCCGTTCCGGTATTGAATGGCTCAGCCTGGACAAAATCTGTCGTCGCCTCGCCATAGACCTTGCCCCGCCAGTTTAGAAGATAAATCGCTTTCATTTCTCGCCCGTCTTGCTCACTGCCTCAAACCCTCGCGGAAAGCGCTGCAACAACTCCGGTCGCTCATATAACGATCGTAGATGGGCCTCAAATTCTCCGGGCGTAGCGAGTCGGTTCTGCTCGATCCAGTTCATCACTTCTTGATCGAGATCCTGATGCCACCTCTGATACCCGCGATGTGCATTGCCATCCGCGGCTTGCAGAACAAATCGTGGATCGCGCGCCTGATAGTGACCAGCTAAAACGCGATGCCTCTCTAATGCGCGATGCACCCGCCGCGAGATCGCGTGATGCACCTGCCCTGGCTTAAGCGGCGGATCGATGTGTTCTGCGAGGCTCGGCTTGGTGCGCAGCGGTCCGCGGCCGCCGAGCTTGCCCAAGAACGGCAACAACAACTGCGCGCCTTGCGCCTCTGGGTTGCACGTGATCTCGCGATAGATCTGCATCCCGAGCACGGCGGCACGACCGCCGAAGTCGTCATTCGCAACGACGGCAGCCCAGCCTGCATCAATGCCCTGCGGAATCGGATCGATCTTCCCTTCACAGAGCTTGGGATCGGGATCGTGGCGCATCAGCCCGTCGACGTAGTCGAGAACGGCTTTGTGCAGGCGCGCCGTCAGCGGAATCTCAGCGACTTTCGTTCCGTCGTTGATGCGCAGCGATGTGCCGTGTTCCCACAGGTGCGTGCCGACGGGAAGACGGCCGCCGCTATCGAGAAGGATCATTCCTGGGTTCTGTGGATCGGGCGTTCCGATGCAGAACCATTTGTATGAAGCTTGGCGCGGTGTCGGATCGGTCCAGACGCAGCCGTCCTCGCGCAGGATGGGATCGATGGCGCCGAG
>JAEUJZ010000081.1 GCA_016794505.1 Myxococcales bacterium | reverse complement strand
GCTTCGCGCACCGAGTACGGGAGGCTTCCCCAGCACGACCCCAGTGACGCTGACGGTTCCAGTTGGCCAGGTGGCTGCGTCTTCAGCGGCGACGCTGAGTGTCAACGCAGGCGACCGGATCAGCGCCACATCCAATGCGCTCTGGAATCACAGCGGCCTGGTGCTGCGAGCGAGGTTGCGCGCATGAACAAGATTGCAGTCATTTCCAAGATGGGGAGCATCACGCAAGGGCGCTGGGTGCGGCTGACGGGCGTTCAGAAAGACGGCGTGTGGGAAGTCGAGCTGCCTGGCGCTGGACGACGCGCGCATGCCATTGTTCTGCCGCATCCGAAGGGCGCGATTAGCACGACCGACTACGGCCATGCGATGCCGCTCGGGCCGATTGTCGAAGTCGAAGCATCGGGCACGGTCGCGGTGGATGACGACGTGACGCCAGATGCAGGCGGCGCAGTGTCGAAGGCAGGCGCCGGGGATCGCCGCTGCGTCGGCGTGGCGGTCACCCGAGGCACCGCAGGCAAACCGTTCTGGATGATGCTGCGCTGGGCGGGGCGACCATGAGTCGCAGCGCGCAGCGGTCGAAGCTCGTCGAGCTGGCCACGGTGATGTGGCGAGCCTTCGGTGTGGCGTTGCCCAAGCTGCCGCCAAACACGCAGGCCGTGCTGCGGCGTCCGGTGGTCGATGGAGATCTGCGCTGGGTGCTGTCATTGATGATGGCGGCCGCGCTGGGGATCAACCGCTCGCAGCGAGCTGATGTTGCCGAGTTGGGCCGCGTTCGTGGGCTGGAGCCAGATGTGCAGCGTGTGCTGATGGCAGAGATGGGGGCGGGCTATGTCGTTGCACACATGGATACGTTGCTGCCTCGCTTTGCTGAGCTACCGCGTGTCCTGACCAGCGCGAAGCAAGACGACATCGCCGACGCGTTGGCGCGCGCGGTGAACGGCTGGCCCGATGCCGCGCGTTCGCTGAATGACTGGCTCGAAGGGGCGGATGTTCTTCAGGCCGCGTGGGCGCTGGTGCGTCGCTTTCCCGATCCGAATGCGGGCCGGCCTTCGTTGTGGGGGGAAGCTCCTGACGCACCGAGCACGACGACGCCCAAACGTGGGGAGCGATTTGATCACGCGGACTACAGCGCTCGCCGCAAGAAGCGATAGCGCAGAAGGAGATAGTGATGGCAGATGACATGCCAGAAGCGAAGAAGAGCAAGCCGCTCGTTGAGCGTGCGAGCACGGTGCCGCAGTTGGACCTCGCCTTTGGGTACTACTGGGAGCCCGAGCCCGGCAGCAAGCCGGAGTGGCACACCTTCGTGGGGCGCCCCGACATCTTTCGGCAGGCGCTGGCCGACTCACTGATGAACAAGCGGATGACTCGGCTCTACTTTGCCGCCGACGGTGTGTGGGTCGAGCTGCCGATTCCGCAGATCAAATGACGGCCAAGTGATGCAAGCGCGGGGGGCGCGATGAAAAAGTTACTGGGGGCGATCAAGGCTGCCATGCAAGGCGAGCCGTGGACGAGCGAGAAGCTTCTGAACCTGACAGCGGTGGAGCAAGACACTGCGTTGGTTGGCAACGAGATCGATGCCGCGCAGCGCCTGCTACTGCTGGTGTTTAAGGCACGTCGCGACGCGAATGTCT
>JAEUJZ010000078.1 GCA_016794505.1 Myxococcales bacterium | reverse complement strand
CCGCGTTGGGTGTGGAACCGGACGAAGCGGTGAGAACGTGCGGGTCGGGGAGCCAGGGCCCCCACGACGGAGCGTGCAGCGGGCTACCCCGAGTCCGTCATCACCATGGACCCCGATATTCATCGGGGCCAGGATGCTGACGGGCATCGGGAACCCAAACGGTAAACCGGGACGACCGCGCCGCGGCGTGTACCGCTGAGCGAACGTCCCGCGGAGTGCTGCCGCGCTGACCGTTGGTCGGCCTGGCTCTCTCCGCTGACAGCCTTCGCTGAGGTTAGGCGAGGCACTGCAAGGTCGAACAGCGGATGTTCACCCTCTACGAAGGAGCATCTATGAGTTCCCCATCCTCCAAAGCCCCGACCTGGAAGGCGGTCTACACCGTCGCCCCACGTCCGAAGGGCCGGTCCCACTGGCTGCGCATCGGAACTGCGTTTGTGAACCGAGACGGTTCGTACAATGTCGTCCTCGACGCGCTGCCGGTGAACGGCACGCTGCACATTCGTGACAGCGAACCCAAGGACGACGAGCGCCCTGGCGATGTCTCGCACCGCCCGGTGCCGCATGTCAGCGAGCTCTCGCCTGCGCCAAGCGCGAGCTGAGCAAGCGGAAGCCCGGCGCGGCATAGCCCGACTCTGGGCTTCCCTTCCTTTCCTATGACACCACCATCATCGGCACAGCAGAGCGGTCTTCGGCTACAGCCGCGCGACCTCGCGATCCTCGCTGCGGCGGATAAACACCGCTTCCTGCGCAGTGACCATGTGCGAACACTGCTCTTTCCTGAGGTGTCGCTGCGCGTGGCCCAGGTCAGGCTTCAGAAACTCCATCGGCACGGCTACCTGAAGCGGCTGTATGTGCCGTTTGTCATGGATGGCGAGCATGCGCCGCCGCTCCACCGGGGCCAGCCCATCTACCGGCTGACGCGGCGTGGTGTGCGGCTCTTGTCTGAGCGCGCCGACCGAAGCGCACCTTCAACGAAAGAGCCGGCAAACGCGAGCGTCCTGACGCTCGAACATCACCTGATTGTGACCGATGTGCTGGTGGCGCTCGCGGTGGCTTGCCGTTCGGGCGGGAGTCTGGAGCTCTCAGACCTTCGGCACGAAGGCGTGTTTCTCGCTCAGCTCAGGGTCTATCGAAAGTCGGCCCGGATAACCAACGCGATAGTGCCCGACGGTGGCTTTCAACTACGGCACACCCTCACCGGCACGACGGAGACGTTCTATCTCGAAGTGGTGCGCGCTGATGTGAAGGGCGGTAACGGCCGTCTCCTCCACAAGCTCCGGCGGTATGTTGAGCTTCATCGCGCCGGATTCTTTCGCGCGGCCTACGGCACAAGCGACTTGCGCGCGGTGCTGTTTCTGACGACCTCAGAGGTGCGCGCTCGCCACCTGCAATCGGTGGCGTTGAAACTCGCGCATGGTCGCCGGCTGTTCTGGTTTGGGGCGTATCAGGAGAAGGGCCGCTCCGGCCATGACTATCCGCGCCTCAGTGCCACGTCAATACTTGCCACACCTTGGCTATCGGCTGATGGAACGTCGGCGACGTTGACCATGGCCCATCGGGAAACACCCACTGCACCGTGAGCCGCGCGACCCCTGCTGTGTGAATGAGCGCCACTCGCTTCAGCGTTGTTGCTCAGGTAGAGTCGCTTGCCAACCTTCCCTGGACCGTGAGAGGAGACGCAGATGGCCAAGACTGAGCTGCACTGTCGGATCTGCTGGAATACCGCCTCCTGGTGGCGTCCGACGGGCTCAGCGCGAGAAGCCTCCAAGACCTACTACGCTGCGCACGGATTTGGCCATGAGGAATGGCTCTTTGACATGACGCGCCTCGTCGATGGTTTCCGTTACGGAGCGCTGCAGCCTATTCACAAGCTGATCTCCACCTACGAGGGACGGCAGATCCCAGTCATCTATCTGTACACGCGCCGTCCTGGAGCGAACCCAGTTTGGATTGGTGAGATCCGCAACACCCAAGTGCCCCAAGCTGAGGAGCGCCGTCAGGTGTTCGAGCACTTCAAGGAGGCTGGATGGCTAGCTGAAATGCAACAGGAACTGATGCACGCCAACATCCCGTCGGCGTCTGAGAACCTGTTTACTCCGAATGATACGTTCAATGTTCGGTTCCAACCGCAGGACGTAGCTCTCTACCCGGAGTCAGTTCCCGTTCCGAGGGCGCATAAGATTCACCGGCAGCACCGTTACCATCCGCTGCTCGTAGATGCGGAAGGCCCGCCTCCACAGGTTACCGTCGAGACACCCCGCGAAGTCTCACCGTCCAGTTCTCAACGTCTCCGCTCCACCGAGCTCCGCTATCATCCCCCACGTGACGGTCACGTCGTTGATCCAGTACACGACAGGATTCAAAAACTGCTCTTCGAGACATTGCGTCACACGCACGGCGAGGCTGCTCGGTATGAATCAAACCGGGTCGATCTTTCGCTCCATCTGCAGAATCGCACCGTGCTCTTTGAGATCAAAACGGAGCGCAGCGCAAAGCAGTGCATCCGTCTCGCCCTCGGCCAACTTCTCGAATACGCGCACTACCAACGAGTTTACCCGCGACCCGAGCTCGTCGTCGTCGGCAACTGCCCCGCAGTCAGTGAAGACGAGGAGTATCTCAGGCTCCTTCGGGAGCGATACGGAATCCCGGTAGTGTATCGCTTCTTCAACTGGGAAACGCACAACCTTGATTCGCCCCTTGCTTAGCGATGTGCTGACCGACGGCGTTTGTTCTCAACGCGCGAGCTGATCGTGCTGCTGCTGGCTCTCTCGTATCTTTCCATTTTCATGTGTCCCACTACCGTCACCACAATGTGCCGCTCCTCATCCTCGGCGAAACCACGTTTCGCCGCGGCCATCATCGCTTCGGACTCCTCCCGACCGACCGTCTTCGGCACTTGTATGTGCTGGGGAAGACCGGCTCGGGAAAATCGACGCTGCTACTCAACCTCATCCGCCAAGACCTTGAGCGCGGAGAGGGACTGGTACTCCTCGACCCGCACGGCGATGTCGTGGATGCGGTGCTCGGCGCCATGCCCGAGGGCCGCATCCGCGATGTGCTCCTGTTTGACCCGAGCGACCGTGCCTTTCCGGTGTCGTTCAATGTCTTTCGCCAAGGACGAAAGCTGCATCCTGATACGGCACTCCTCACGGCTCAGCTCATCGCGGTCTTTCGCAAATACTGGGCGGACTCGTGGGGGCCGCGCCTTGAACACGTCCTTCGGAACGCCATCCTGGCTGTGGCCGGGGACCCGAGAGCGACGCTCCTCTTTCTCTATCGCTTTCTGACCGACAGCGAGCTGCGCGGCAAAGTGGTCGCGCGCATCACCGACCCGGTGGTCCGGCAGTTCTGGGTGAAAGAGTTCCCGGGCTACTCGAAGAATCTCCAGAGCGATGCCGTGGCACCGGCCCTCAACAAGCTCGGCGCTTTCGCAGCGAACCCTATCGTTCGGAACATCATTGGGCAAGAACGCTCGCGCCTTGACCTCATCGAGTTCATGGGGCGGCGCGGGGTCATGCTCGCGAGTCTCCCGACGGGAACCATCGGCGAGGATGCCAGCCACCTGCTCGGCGCTTTGCTGCTGTCCTCGGTGCAGCTCGCCGCGATGGAACGGCCGCGCGGGGGAGCACCCTTCATGGTGTACGTGGATGAGTTCCAAAACTTCGTCGCTGACTCGGTGGGCGTCATGCTCTCAGAAGCGCGCAAGTTCGGTCTCGGACTCATCCTCGCGCATCAGTATCTCGGACAGCTTACGGACAGCATGCAGGCGAGCGTCATCGGCAACGTCGGCACGATGGTTATCTTTCGCGTCGGCGGACTCGATGCCACAGCGCTGGAACCAGAGTTCAATCCGCCGTTCGTTGCCGCCGACCTCATGACACTCCCGCGTTACCACACCGCCGTGAAGCTTCTCGCCCGCGGGGAACAGCTCACGCCGTTCAGTGCGCGGACACTGCCCGCGTCGTCCGCGGTTACAGACGCTGAGCTGCTGAAGCGGCGCATTCGAGACGAGTCGCGCGCTCGGTATTGCCAGAGCGAGCGTGATGTCGAAGCCGCTATCGCCAAGATGATGGGCGCCCTGTAGCGAGCGGTGTGTAACCACCGCAGCCTTCCTTTCTGAGACGGTCGGCAAGCCACCTCGACCGTTGCCGCGAGTGCGCTGACCCGCGCTCGCCACCCGCGAGCTGGGCCGTGGTCAGGCGCTCGGCTCGCGCTCAGAGAGGAGGGCTCAGTGGGAAATCCCAATGTCCAAGGCCCAATGACCAATGGGTCAGCGACCTCGGAGGCCCTCCTTTCCCTCAACGCGAAAGGAGAACCAATGAACGGAAGCGTTTCAGACGAGCCGCGCACCGGAGACCAGGGGTACCGGGCGTGGATGAGGAAGGTGGACCGCCTGACCCGCGCCGCGTTTGGCATCGGGTACGACGACCTGCCGGACCTCTTGTTTACGCGCGACGCCTTCGACCAGGGCCGTTCGGCTGAAGACTTCTTCGACGAAGACGTGCGCCGCGTCGCCCACGAAGAGTTCGGCGCTCTCGCCGAAGCAATCGACGGAAAGGAGGTGAAATCATGAAGAACAACTGGGTCAACTTTGCGGACATTCGGAAGCGCGTCTCGATAGAAGACGTGCTCCTGAAGTTCTACCGCCTGGAGAATCTCCATCGCGACGGCAAGAAGCTCATCGGACCCTGCCCTGTTCATAACGGCGACAGTCCGCGCGCTTTTCACGCCGACCTCGATAAGAACCTGTGGCACTGCTTCTCGAAATGCCAGGGCGGCGGCAACGCCATCGACCTCGTCGCGAAGAAGGAAGACCTCAGCATTCGCGATGCGGCGCTCAAACTTCAGGCGTTCTTTCTGAGTGGAGAAGGAACGAGAGACGTTGTGAAGCCAACGGCGCCGACGAAAACGGCGAACGATGAAGGGAAGCGAAGCGCCCCGACCCCAAGCGATGACGAAGAAGCGCCGGAAGAGAACGCACCGCTCAACGTCAAGCTCGACCTGAAGGGCGACCATCCGCACCTCATCCACGACCGCGCGCTGAAGCCCGCGACCATCGAACGCTTCGGCATCGGCTACTGCTCGCGCGGGATGTTGCGCGGGATGATTGCCATCCCGATTCACGATGACGAAGGGCAGCTTGTTGCCTACGCCGGACGACGCCTCAAGCCGCAGGACATCAAGGAACACGGCAAGTACCGCTTCCCCAAAGGGTTCAAGAAGGAACTCGTCCTCTACAACCTGCATCGCGCGAAGACTGAAGCAGGCGAGCACGGCCTCATCCTCGTTGAAGGGTTCTTCTCGGTCTTCAAGCTTTCTGAAGCGGGACTCACGAACGTCGTTGCCCCCATGGGCTGCGAACTCTCCGACAGCCAGGCGCGACTCCTCGCTGACGCCAAAGAAGTATTCATCCTCTTCGACGGCAATGACGCCGGATACAGCGGTGCAGCGAAAGCCAAAGACAAGCTCGCGCCCTTGGTGCCGGTGCGCATCGTGAAGCTCGAAGAGGGCACCGAGCCCGAGAGCTTTTCGCCGCAGGCCCTGCGCTGGCTGGTGAACGGGATGAGTCGGCTCGATATCGCGGACATCTCGTTTTCTCGTCGGCGTACCGAAGTGAAGTCACCCGCCCTGTAGCTCTCAGCCCGTTCACCCTACCGCATCCTGGAGGTTTGCCATGCTTGACACGACCCGCGTTGAAACGCGGCTCGCGGCAGCGCGGGCTCATGCGGACCGCCTCGGTTTGAGGAAGCACCTCGAAGAACAGCTCACCTTCCTCGACCGTTTCGCGCATCCCAAAATCACGCGCGCGACGTTGTTTCACGACCACGCGCCCTTCTCCTTCAGCTTCCAAATCGAAGCGCTCGGCGAAGACGGCGTATGGCAGCACTGGTTCTCAGGCGGGCTCATCTTCCATGGCCCGCATGATGGCCATGGCTCCGGGGAAGCTCCGACGCTCGCCGTATCCATCGTCCCCATTCACGGCTGGCAGCTTCATACCTGACGCCGCGCCGTTCCCTGGGAGGAACACATGACCACCACCGGACCGGCAGCCGAGGAGCATGCCGCGCCAGCAGAGCTGCCCACCATCCGCTCGCCGCGTGATGCCGCACACCTCGTCGCTCATATCGCCGCGCTAGACCACGAGCAATTTCATGTACTGGGTCTTGATGCCAGCTACCGTGTACTCACCAACCGCTGCGTCGGTATCGGCACGCTTGACCGCGTTTCAGTCTCGACGCTTGACGTCTTTCGCGAGTTGGTCCGCCTGAACTGCCGGACGTTCATTGCGTTCCACAACCATCCGTCCGGCGACCCACATCCGTCGAACGGTGACCTAGACCTGACGCTCCGGCTCCAACTGGCCGGCGTCCTGCTCGGACTTCCGCTCCTCGACCACATCATCCTGGCGCGCGGCTGCTTCTACTCGACCTACGAGGAAGCCCTCTACCCGCTCGGAGGGTAGGGAAGCGAGCCGCCCGGGGCGAACTCGCCCCAAGGCCATCGACCCCACCGCCGGACCAACACCGTCGGCAGCAACCGCTCCCGCAACCGCTTGGTGCTGCGAGCCGAAAAGGAATCCCCATGCCCATGAGTTCCCTAAAACCACTGTCCCCGAAAGCTCAAGCCGTCTTCGACCACCTGACCGAAGGTATCGAGGTCGGCGGCGCTCGCAAAATCGACAACGCCAAAGGTCTCTTCATGGCCGTGTCCATCGACCGGCTGACCGAGCGGCACTACAGCATCGCCCACAACTTCATCCAGAACGGCGATGTCATGGCCGACCCGGACATGACGTTCTTCAAGGCCGAAGACGGCAAGGTCTACGCCTGCACCTTCCAGCAAGACAGCCTTGCCGTGTATCGCATCGGTCTCGACATCACTCCCGAGGGCGTCATCGAACACGAGAACGCCCGCGAGCAGCGCGACCAGGCCGACTTTGCGAATGGGTGGATGCGAAACATCGCCGACCAGCAGCAGCTTCCCTGCCGCTTTGACGAGGAGGAGAGCGATGTCTGAAGCAACCTACGCGGAACGGCTCGCGCTCTACGTTGAACAGCTACCGGAGCCACTAAAAGACACTCTGCTCGTCAAGGTCGCCGTCTGCCTCTTCGGCGCCCAGAATGGTAGCGGTCCCGAGAGGCTCACGGCATTCGGCACGGCGCTCAAACTGCTCGCCGACTTCGCCCCAGAGCTGCATGAACACCATGACCGCCGGGCACTCACTGACGCGCTCGGCGACTACGTTGTCGAGTGGTGGAGCGAAATTCTGAAACGACCGCTGACCGGACGCGACCTTGACCGCCTGGTCGAAGAGTTGCCCGACAGCGACGTACGCGCAGCGCTCCAACGCTTGGCTGAACGGCAGGAGAGTGAACGATGACCAGGGATGAGTACCGCGCCCGCGTCCTCGCCACCCTCGACACCATGCGAACCCCGGAGAAAGACCGCATCCTTATCGGCTTCATCGACGCGCTCTTTCCCGGCGGCAATCCCGACCACGAAGTCTCGGGCGCTGACTTCATCGCCGAGGCCATTCGACTGCTCGCGGCTTTCCATCCCTGCAACCTGAAGTTGCCCGAGGAGGCTGCACCAACACCCGAGTCACCCGGCTTGGAGTTCTAACACCAACACGAAAGGAACCGCACCATGCACGAGCGAACCAGCGTGGTGCTGATAGAAGCACTCACGCGCATCTGGAGCCGCATTCGCGTTCATCATCCCGATGTGCCCGGCGTCATGCTGCTCGCCGCCCCGTCGAGCCGCCGCGACCTGTCAGTTCTGGGGCACTTTGCGCCGCTTCGGTGGCGCGGCAAGAAGGAGGGTAACCATCACAGCCACGAAGTCGTGGTCGTCGCTGAACACCTTGACCGCGACCCGGGCGATATCGTCGGCACGCTCTTGCACGAAGCCGCCCACGCCAAGAACTTCGAGCGCGGCATCAGAGACTGCACCAAGAGCCAGTACCACAACACCCAGTTCAAGGCGGCCGCCGAAGAGCTCGGCCTCACGGTCGAGTTCTCCCGCACCTACGGCCACGCTTTCACCAAACTCAAGGAGGAAACCAAACTGCGCTACGACGAGGACATCCGCCACCTGGCCGAAGTCCTCATCCACCGTGCCAAGCCTGTCGCCCTAAGCGGTGTTGAAACACCGCCCAAACCCGGCGATGCGGATACCACACCGGACGACCGCCCCGGCTCTCGCAGCCGCAAAGCGGTCTGCCGGTGCCCCTTCATCATCCGCGTCGCCAAATCCACCCTGGAACAAACCCGCATCCGCTGTGAAACTTGCGGAGAGGTGTTTGAGTTGGGGTAATTAAAAGGAGCTGACCCGTTCGGGCAGCTCCTGCTTTGTTTAGGATGAGGCAGCTGTCGCGCTGACAGCATCTTGCTCCAATCATTTAGCTCCCAGAACCGTTATATCCATTCCATGTCTTCGATCCAAATTACTCAAACCCGCTGACACTCCTGCTACGGACAAGTGATCATTGGGATAGCCGGCAGCGTCCCGTCCTTGCAGAGCATGATTTCATCCGGCAAACAGTTCGCAGGTGCTGGGACGGAAGCTACGGGTTTAGCTGTCGGTCTGAAACGCACAGCATCAACGCCGATGGCAGTGGTCCCATAACGCTCGCAACTCAGAGTCGTGCCATCCCAGCCGCATGCGAGGTCATGCACGGCAACACGCGCCGAGGAGGCTTCTGTCAGTTGGTGTATGCCCAAATCAACCCATGAGTCTGCCGATGCGCTCACCGCCGCCTGATCGATTTGATAGCAGGTTGCCCGTCCGTCGACGCAGACACTATAACGCGCCTTCTTAGTGAGCCCAGTCACCGGAGGAACATACGCCTGGACGACATAATTGCTCTCAAAGGGGGCCGATAGTCGCCACACTGCATAGTTCTCGATGCGCCGCTCGCGACCGGCTGGGAAAACGCTGTCGGGATGGCACTGTCCATCGTTATTCTTGGTAGTCCAACTATGCCCCGCAGAACCCGTGGTTACAGAATGCCAGTAGGACTCCGGACCAACGAGGCAGGATTTACGGCCATCGCAGGGTATGCGCGGCGCAGCAGGGTCAGGATTGTCTTCAATTCGAATAGCACCCTGTTCTTTTGAAAAATGCTCAACTAGCCCCCAACTAGCCTCGACGACCAAGGTGCCGATGACTCGCCATGTATAGTGATTGACCAAGACGTTATCGACAAAACAGACACGAACACTACCGACAGGCGTATGGAATGTACTCGGACGACAAATGGGTATCTCATCTGGGTCAAGCCCGGAAATGCCTGGTATATGCACAACGCGCCCAGGTGACCGAACACGCACTACTTCATACTTATAGGTAAGCTCAATCGAGCCCATGCCGAGCAATTTTGCGGTCTCCGCGGATATGGTGATGTCCTTCTCCTTGGCCTCATTCAGCGGAGACTTAAAAGAAGCGCACGAAGCAGGCGGGACCGTACTATAGCTATAGAATGTTGAGGAGGCAAAAGAACTCACTAGCTTAATTGCGCTCACAGGGTCGGAAACCATGGTTGGGTATTTGACTAACCCTTCTAGCTCAGATACTCGCCCTGGAGCTTTGGCCCATTGTTCTAGCACGCTCGGGTCAACTGCCCCTTCCAAAAAAGCAGGATGGTCATCACCGCGCGCATGGTCGGGGACCCCAGAGTCTTGAAGCAGATGGAGAGCGTGCCCTAAGCCCTTATAGGCTCTCCGTAGTTTTTCGACACGAGTTAATCCGTCAGAGGGATCATTATTATGCAGCCAATCCAAGGAGGATTGCCATGATGCATCGCCGCCCGGATAACGAATGTTCGGGTAATCTTTCTTGGGGCAATTTAGGACGACATGCACGTTGGAAATAGCACTGAACGGAATAATGCCCATTTGAGCATCTTTGCTAATCAGCCATCTAAACGATGGTTGAAACACGTTGAGGCTTGTCTTACAAGTAAATGGTTGCCGATGCTGCGGATCATAAAAATGATTAAACGCGCGGATAAAGCACCCTGCCATCCGGTCTGGGCCAGTATCCTCTTCTATGGTTCCATCCGCTGCAGCTCCTTCAAGATCTATATTGGTAATTCCAGCACGCATGAAAGCGGTTCGTGTCATTAAGGGATGTGTCGATTCTCCAAAGGTCTTGGTCATCGGAGCAAACGCACTTACGTTGCCCCCTATTAGAAGGAACATGGTACTCAAAACAATGATCATAGCTACGTTTCGACTCATGGTCCGCTCCTGCAGGTTGTTTCTTAGAACTCGGAAATTTTCCAGGCATCCCGTTCAATTATGAGTGATAGTGGTACGTAAATCACTTTTCCATCAGTCTTTCTCTTTGAAAGAAAGTCTGCGCGCTCATCATCCGCAATTGGGTCATCAGTCCTCTGTGGAGGAAAAGTGCGATAATCTTCCGCAATAGTGCGCAAATCGATGTTAGGTAAAATCGTTTCAAACATAGGCCGAATGGACGCAGAAAGGAATGTGATGGCCAATGCTGAATCATTCGTTTCTAGCGCTCGCACAAATCCCTCTAATGTCTCCTCGGGTGTTCTGAGTGGCTGTTCAGGGGAACATGCGGCTGTTTTTATATTATCAAGCCTTATGACCGGACGGAGCATGAATCCCTTCACGGGATGCGGTCGGAGTGACTGTTTAGCGTCAAAATCTACCGCGATGGTTGTGCAAGCCTTAGATGCAATGGTGAATGTCCCTTTTATCTTGTAGCCTGAGGAGGTTGCAGACGGTGCGTCAACCGACACTTGCTTGCCATCTACCATAGCCACAGGGTTGTCTTTGAAAACCAGCCGAAGCTCGTCATAGTCACCGGCTGGGATAGACTTGTTGGTCAATACCGTGAGCACCCGTCCGTCCCGGAGCGTGAGCAGATCAAACGGTGCCGGGTTAGCCGGGAACTCGGTCCACCCACCGCCTGCCCCTGAACGCACGGCGATAGAGGCGAGACTCACATAAAGACTCTGCACTACGGGGTCTGGGGCATCGTGGATAGCGATACTCAAGAATCCTGCCTCTGCTGATGACGCGGGCGTATCGTTCTTGCTACAGCCAACCAGTACAACCACGATACCGAACGAGATGAGTAGAACTCGTAGGAACGTCATGAGTTTTCTCCTTGTTGTTGCTTGGTTGATCACGTTGCTCGTTTTAGTTTGAACATGGATAATTGAATGCAATTTCATAAATTGAATCATTATACCTATATTATATCACATTGCCTCCATCAGTCTCCACTGTTGTGTGCCGCTTTCTTATTGAAAGTCGTTCGCAGCATATGTCATGCTTCTGTTTGCGTTCTGTTATACATAAGTGGCGAAAGAAGCATGCCAACTAATGTAAGCATGCGAAAGGACTACGGAACATGGGCCAGAACGTCTCCAAAGCCCCGCAGAGACTGCGAGGAATACACGAGGAGTCGAGCCGCTTCCTGATGGGACTGCGCAACCGGCGGGCGAGTTTCCGGCATGTACCCCAGCCCGCCCCAGGGGAATGCCCACCACTGTGGCATCTGCTCTTTGCGAAAAACGACCTCGGAGAACTGGAAGATTTGTGGGCGGCACACGTCGATATGGCTTGGTATCATCTCCAGGCAGCCGACATTGCCGCAGATGGCGTCAGGGGCCAAGTCGTTCAGGACATCTACCAGCGTCACTACGGCCCAGTTGGCTATCAGCCGGCACCGGAGAAAGAGCTGAGCCGAATCGAGGCAGTTCTGTTCCTTCGCTGGCTGGAGTGGGGCAGCGTTGACAAGGAGCACTTGGGGCGTCGCTACGGAACCAGTCGGACGCGGGTCAAGGATTTGGCCGGCCTTGCCGTGCTGGCCCACCGCTCTCTTACCGGTGTGTCCCTGACCCTACCGCGCATCACGAGAGCCGAAGCCACGACGGAGGCAGACCGGCGGCCAGCAGCGGATATGCCCGCCAAATTCGCGGTGGCAGCGCCGCTCACCTATGCAACGAATTCCATTGACCTTCATGCTGCAACGCGCATCCGCATCACGGCTCAATACATCGACCGATACGAGCGCGCCCTCCAGTCGAGGGCCAGGCAGCTACTCATCACAGATGTGAGCGGGCTTGCGACCGGATTTACATGCTGGCTGAGCGCAAACCCCGTCTATCAAAGCGTCTTGCTCATGAGTGCCAAGTACCAAGCTGTTTGTCGCCGACACTACGGCTCGTCTGCTCTAGGTTTTCGGCGTACTTTCATCGTCGATCCGGCTCGCATGAATCGTGCTGCGACGGAACGATTCGCAGCAACACTCGATCTGCACCTTCGTCTCGGTTTGCAGACCGCGGTATTGTATACAGGCCCCCATGTTCCCGAGGAGATCATTGCCGATGTCGGGCTTCTCGGCGAAAACCAGGCCGTGGATTTTGGCCACTTTGAGACACTAGATGTCACCGATACTGGCCCCAAGGAGATATTCGCTGAACCAACGGACAGCTACTTTTCTGATATCAGAGAACGGGTCCTATGGCCGGTTACCCCGACGAACGCAGAACATATCGTCATCGAACGACCGGAGCAAGTTCATGAGGTCGTTCGCGACCTCCTGTTGCGACTTGCCTGATACAGCACCTGGCTGAAGTCCTCATCCCCGGCGACGCGGATACCACACCGGACGACTGCCCCGGCTCTCGCAGCCGGAAAGCGGTCTGCCGGTGCCCCTTCATCATCCGCGTCGCCAAATCCACCCTGGAGCAAACCCGCATCCGCTGTGAGAGCTGCGGAGAGGTGTTTGAGTTGGGGTAATTAGAAAAGGAGCCTGTCGTGAGACGGCTCCTCTTTGCGTTACGCCTATGAGGTTGGTTGCCAGGTTATTTATAATTGCCCGAACCGCTGGCTATGAAACGTGGATAATCTGAATCCACCAACCATAGCTGCCGGCGAGAGCATAGAAATCCTTATCGCACCTATCATTAGTGTGGCCAGATGCTTTAAGGACAAATGCCCCGGATGAACTCCGTTCGGCCGTGGTCACTATCATTGTATGGTCCCATATTCCATCATGGTTACGGTCAATGACGATAACATCGCCAACATGAGCATCCTCCCAAACCCAGTGCACAGTCGGCGATGACCCATATCGATCATAAAGATGATTTCCCAGCCCGTCGGCGACCCGCCATGATAGCGAACTTGGATAGGTAGTACCATTGTTAAACCACCAATATCGTGCCTGCTCGTAACGAGCCTTATCTGTTTTGGCCGAGTTGTCAATTTGCGATAGTCCGCCAGCAAGCAAACATTGCGAAACAAAATTGGCACAATCCTGTGCGTAAATATGGTAAGGGGGTGAATTGTACGTACCAGTTTCACAATGATCTTCTGCGTATTTTTTGACCGCAGAAGCAATCAAGTACAATGGCGTGTCCACACTAGTTGGCATCTGCGGTGAATTGGTGTGTGATTGCGATTGAGCTTTCCTTCCGTACGGGTTATCAGGTAAAAATCGCACTACCTTGGAGGATTGTTCAGACATCTGAAGTACGTTATCAAAGTCTGGATGGTCGATATTAACTTCAGTGTCTGAATAAATTACGTCGGAGCGCATCAGTATTTCATGGTACTCTTTTTCGTATGAAAAGCTTATCAGTTCGTCTTCAGTCGTTTTGAGGGTAATTTCTTCGGAAATGATTATCTCTTCACTGTCTTGCCGTGGCTTTACACTTAGAACTGACAAGCGGAGCCCATAATCGACGATTTGTATCCCCCGGTTTTTGTTGTGTTTTATTAACCATGATATTCTCTGAGACACTGGCGATGGCAATTTGTCCACTGCTAACAAGTCGCCTTGTGCGAGAATATGTAGTTTGTTCTCTGTGTAGTTCGCGAGAATCTGCATACTGTCTGATGCCGTAGCAGAATGCTGGTTCTGCGACTGTCCACAACCTATCGTTATGCACATTAACAATGCAGCCAGAGGCACGGTAACGATAAACTTTCTCATATAAAAGTCCCCTTCTGCTGCGAAGTTGCAGCGTTAATAGTATTGATGCTTTTGTAGCAGGTAAGGTTTCTGCCAACTTCAAAATGTCAGCGTCCCTCTGAAACGGATAGTCCAAAGTGACATCGAAACTTCCCCTCAACCCCATGGCGGAAAAGTAGGCGTCGAACTGAGGAAGAAATTCCCGTCTCCGTCGCCTACACTGGACATGAACTGCCCATGTCGCAGGTGACTCATGCCGGTGGACCCCAAAGAGACGCTCAACCCCCATCTGCGCCGCTCCTACCGCGTCCTCGTCCCGACGTTCGAGTCGCTGGTAGGTGAACACTTCCCCGGACAGAGCGATGCGGAGTTAGCCCACACCCTCAACGTCGAGGTCAAGACCCTTCAGAGCATCAGGCAGGGTCACGTTATCTACGGCGAGACCATTCGCAAGGTGTCCGAAGCGTTCGGCGTGCCGGCCTACGCCTTTGCTGAAAACGAGGCCGACGCAGACATCCTCGGGGCCGTGCTGGAAGCCGCTTCCGACAGCACCAAGGAGCTTTCTCGCTGGCCCTTGATGAAGCTGTTTCTCAAGGCCAAGCACTTGCTCCGACGCGTCAACAGTCGCTGGCACTGGTCTGACCGACTTCACGACCCCGAGCGGCCGTTTCGAAAAATCTTTGGTGACGACCGCTCGGTAACTGGCTTCGGGCTCTTCGAGGTTGAGTTTGAAGGGCCGGTCTTCGATGCCATCCTGAGTTACGAGCTCCGGTTTGGACCGCTCTTTCGCGGTCGCACGCAAGCGATGTTCGGCATCTTCATTGATTATGGACAGCTGTATAAACGGACGTCTAAGCAGGAGGCGTGGTCGCACGAACTATGGATTCGCCGCTGTTTTCATAAACAAACAACGTCCCTGCCGCCAAACCGTATCTGCTTTGTCTCCTGGCTCGACCGGTCTGCTGGCACGCTGATAATGCGTAGCCGGAGTGCTTTCACGATTCGTCTCAAGGCGTTGCTCAGCGGTGATGAAGGAGACCGGCGTGTGCAGAATGCGACTGACCCACTGGTTGGCTTTCTGCGGTGGGAGGTTCACGAAGAGATGAGGGAACCCTGGAACAATTCGTAGGATAATTTATTATAATAATAGCAACTATTATAAACGATATCAAGCATCCCGCATGTGCGGCGGTTAAACACTGCTCTGCGTACGCTTAGAACGCCGTTTGTTCTCGCTGCTCAGGTGCTCTCCCTCCCCAAACGCCAACCACCCAGCTCTCACCCTGAGCGCCCGCGCCAGCCGCTCAATCGTGTCCGCCGCCGGGATATGTCGGCCCTTCTCGATATCGTTTACCGTCGCGTTCGCCAGTCCGGCCCGGCGAGCCAGCGCCAGCATGCCGAGACCCGCGGCCTGCCGCGCCTCAAAGAGACGCTCTCCGATAGCGAGGCAGGCGAGCGGTTCTTTTCCCACTCCGTCGCCGTAGCATGGAGCGGATAAGCTCCCCATTCTTGACTTGCCTCTAGTCGGTTTTTCGACTAACAGATGAGCACGCTCTTTCGTGCGGCTCTCGGCGCGCACTCCGCACGGTGCGTTGGACGGATGTCCCTCCCTTCAACGCTGTGCCGCTGGGAGCCGTGCCGTGTCCTCGCGTTCAACGCATCGCCTGTTCTTGCTGTCGCTCGCCGTCGCCTTGGAGCGCACCGCCGCGGGCCTCCTCGCCACGCTCGGCCTGTTCTTTCTGACTGAAGCGCTCGGCGTTCCTGCGCCTGACGCGCTCGCCACGCTCGGCGCTTTCCAGGCCCTGACCTACCTCGCGGGCATTGCCGGCGGCACCCTCGCTGACCGGCTCATCGGGCGGACCCCGGCCATGCTTTGCGGTGCGGCAGCACTGGCTCTCGGTTATGCGCTCTTGGCCGCGGCTCCTCGCGAGCAGTTTCTTCTTCCCGGCCTCCTTCTTATCGTTGGGCATGGTCTCTTCAAACCAAGCCTCGCCGCAGAGGTGGGCCGGGTCGGCGCCGAACTCGCCGCCGAGCAGTGGTACTACTTCGCGGCAAACGTCGGCCTTGCACTCGGGCCAATCCTCGGGAGTTTCGCCAGGGAAGTCAGCGGCTGGCCGGCTGCCTTTGGGCTTGCGGCGGTCGCCGTCGCCTTGGCGCTGCCGGTCCTTCTGGGCTACCGCTCACTGGTTTCTGGCACCAGGGACCCGAGAGACAACAGTAGCACCGATACAACCCAGCGCCTGCGCGATGCGGGAAGAGGCTCAATCCAAGCCCTCGTCCTCCTTCTCGTAGCCGTTGTCGTGCATGGCGTTGCGTATCACCAAGTCGGCGGCAGCCTGCTTCTCTACGCGAGCGAACTGCGCAGCCGCAAGCTCTATGGCGCTCTGCTGTCGCCAAGCCTGTTTGGCGCGCTGCCGGCGGTCTTCACGGTGCTCCTGATGCCGGTTATAGCCGCGGCACGTCGGCGCCATCCGCGGCAGTTAGCTCCCCAGCGGCAACTGCTCTTCGGCTGTGCCGCAACCGCGGTCGGCTTTGCCGTGCTCCTCATCGGAGAGGTTCTGGCCAGGGCAAGCGAAGGCAAAGCTCTCGCCCTCGTTCTGGCACTCCTCGTCATCACGATCGGGGAGGTCTTGGTGCTACCAACCAGCTTGCAGCTCGCCACCGCGGCGCTGCCGGCTCGTCATCGCGCGCTCTCGGCGGCGCTGTGGTGCGCTGCGGTCGCGGCAGGGCAGTGGTTTGCCGGGCTCGTCGGCGGCGTGTTCAGAGACTGGCCGCACCCGAAGTTTTTCGCCCTCCAAGCACTCGTCGCGCTCGGCTCGGGCGTCGTCTTCCTCATGGGACGCGACAGGTAATCATGGCCCGATTTTTTGCCTATTGGTAATTTTCCGCTTGACCGTTACCTGTCATTGCTCATAAGTAGTTAGAAGTACTTCGGGACAGCTCTTTGAGACGTTTTTCTCTCGACTAGCCCCATCAACGTATCCGGCCTCGCGGGTGTCATTCCTCAGACAGCACACCCCGGTGGTCCTGCGAAGTCCCATCTCGTCTTTGACAGCAGCACACTCTGACCTGCTTCGTTTTACGAACAGATGCAACCCCGGCCTGACGGTCCAGAGAGGTTCGCATGAGATGGTTGCTCGTCATCACCCTCACCGCTATCGCCGCTCTTTCGCTCCTTGCCGTTGGCTGGGCGCAGAAGGTTCAGGCCATTTCCTCGGACCAGGAAGTCGGAGGCAAGCCGCGCGAGGACGGCAAGACTTCATCCGGTACGAAGCCGGCGGAGAAGGGCGGCGAGAAGGAGAGCGCCAAGGAACGGGAACAGCGCGTCAAGCGTGAAATCGAGCAGGATGAGGATGGCTCGGTCAGCAGCCGCTACGGCAAGACCATTCGCGCCTCAACGGTTCCGCCCGAGCATTCGGCACACGCGACCCACGCTTTGCTTAGTCCCGCGCCAACCCACAACCGGTCTTATGCCAGCGTGTGGGGTGGCCTTGGCAACGCGCTCGCCCTGGCGCGGTTCGTGTATAGTCGCTACCTAGCTCCGCAGCGCTTGGCGCAAGCTGCTACACGATAACAGCGCGAGGCTCTGAGCATCTGAGCCCGCGCTACCGCGCAGTCAGTTCCTCGAGCAGTGAACATCCCCGTCGATTGCCGCTCGCGCAGCTTTGGCGGTAGGCGCGCTCGGCTGCTGCCTGGTCGCTCCTGACGCCGAACTTGCCGAACTCGTAGGTCCAGCCCAGCCACAGACACGCCTGCCCGCGCACCTCCGGGCTCCGGCAACACGACAGTGCCGTCGGCTCTCCGCTCGTACAGCCGGAGTGGCACAAGCCTTCGTAGAGTCGGTACGCTTCGCCCGCCGCCTCGGCGTTTTCCTCGCCGGCATAGCTTTTCGCCAGGGGAATGCATCCTGTGCAGGCCCCCTCGCGCCGGTCGAGCGGGGCACAGGCTTTGCCGTAGCTGCTCCGGCGAGCACTCACGTCCGTCGTGACGTCGCCCTGACGTTTACAGCCGAGCAGGTCATCTTGCGCGCAGGCCAAGCTGAACCACTTGTAGGCGTCGGCTCGGTCTCCCTGCTCTTCAAGAAGCGTCCCCAGTCCCACGCAGCCGCGCGGCACGCCCTTGCCATCGTTGCAGGCGCGAGTATAGAGCTCCATCGCATGCGGCTTGGTGCGCGCCCGCGCCTCGCTGTCGATGGCAGACCGCAGAACCAGCGCGGCGTTGGCGCACGCGTCCAGGTTGCCGAGGCGGCAAGCGCGTTCATAGTCCTGCTGCGCCATGGCGAGATCGGCGGTCGGCAGTCCGCGACCGTTCTCGGCCATGTGGCCATGGTTCAAGCACGCCAACGCATAACCTTGCTGGCACGCCTCGTCGTACGCGGCCAGCGCTCCGGGATAGTCGTTCTGCCCGGAGCGCCCGTCTTCTTTGAGCAAGCCGAGCCAGTAGGCGCTCTCGATGGAAAACGCATCGCGATACGCCAGTCGGTAGCGCACGAGTGCGCGCTCAGTTTCAGCGCAGTGGTGAGCGTTTCCGTTTCGGCAGCGCTCGTAGAGTTCGCGGATATGCCGCTCGTCCTGCTGGGCGCCCTGGGTCGCCACCAGCTGATACGCACCAAGAAGGACGAGAGCCAAAGCCGCTGCCATTCCCCCGAACCGAAAGAGCCGACTAACCCCGAGGCCCACCATTGGTCGCCCGCTCAACGCCGACACTGGCCCCGGAAGCGTGGTGCCTGACAGGGGCGCTACGATCGCGGGCGTTTGCCCGGAATGCTTCGGCGCAACGCTCGGCGCGAACGAGAGATCGTGGCCCTGCTGGTAGAGCTGGATCGCCCACCAGTCCCTAAGCGGGACCGGTGCTGCACCGGGCATCGGTCGACGGTTTGGCGCATTCAGCAGCTCGATACACCCCGCTCCCACGGCCGCACTGATCGACCGGCCGGCAGCCAGAGCGCCATAGAACGCCGGCATGAAGCGCTCCATCTGATCGACATGCGCGTTGAACGGAGTGGCGATGACCGTGGCCACACCCGAGCGAATCAAGCGGATCGCGGCAGCATCCCAACTGCCCTTGGGCGCGACAGTATCCGCCGCGTGACAGGTTTCGAGGACAACCAGCGCTGCATCAGGAAATGCCTGGCTCAGTCGGTCTCCGGTGACCGCGTCCACGTCTCCGGATTCGTCCTCAAAACTGAGCCCGCCGCGCCCTTCGGCGGGCACATGGCTGCCGTGCCCTTCAAAATGGGCCACCGAGAATGGTCGCTCGGCTTGGCGCGCGGCGGCCAGATCCTCCCTCAGTTGCGCAAACGTCGCCGGCATACAGAGTGCCAACGCGTCCTCGCCCAGAATCTGCTTCAAGGCGCCGGCCCGGGATGCGGCCCGCGTCGGCGATTGCGAGATGGGGCGCGACGGCACGAGCAGCACTCGAAGCGCTCGACTGTGTCCCTCGCGGACAGCGCGAAACCGGCTGGTGACGAGCCGTCGTACGACAGCCACACCATCGAGTACCACCGGGCGACCGGTCCGCGGGTCGCGCAGCGTTTCCCAGAGTTCGCGATGTACCAGGTGATCATCGCTCGCGATGATCAGGCGACCGGACTGGCGACGCAGCGCCTCGTCGAGCCACGTTTTGAGATGCTTGTGCGTGGCGAAGAGTGCCTCGTAATAGCGCAGTCCCAGAGGCTCAAGCTGCTGCTCAACATAGCTCTCGGCTTCGCTGTGCCCGCCCGAGCGCCGAGAAAAATCATCGAGGTAGGAACGGAACTGTTTCTCGTCTTCGGCAGAGAGCACCGGCTGGATCGTGAAACGTCGGGAGGGGATGCTCGATCCGGAAGGACTGATCTGCAATTTTCCGTCGGACGCACGGGTAACGATCAGTAGCAGATCGTCGTCGAGCGTGTGCGGTGGACGGGAACTCATGGCGGTTTACTGAAGGCCGGCTAGCGCCTGGGGTAGACCTGCGCTGCAAAAGCGCAGTCCGTCGCTGATAGAGAGTAGTTGAGCCGCGCCTCAAAGACGCCGTCGGTCAGCTCTTTGGGGATCGGATAGAGCATGATCGACAGGGGATCGAAGCTCGTGTACTGCGACGCGGCGGCGCTGTAGCGCCGGATGACGTTGTGTTCGATCTGCTCCTCGCTCCAGTAGTTCGGTGGGCCGCTATAGAATGAGATGAGTGCTGCCCGATTCCACGGGATGGCACTCGCGGGGCTCTGGTGCTCATGCACGAATCCCAGCGCGTGACCGAACTCGTGCAGAATCGCCCCGCATGCCTCCGGCGTACTGGCTCCCGCTGCCGCAGCTCCGAGGTGCATCGTCGGTTCACCGGAGGCGATGAGCAGTGCGTCAGTGCCAAAATATGACCAGGAGACACTCGGCGGATGCTTGGCAAAGGCGATCCGTAGCTCAGCCGACGAGGGTGCGTCTTCGGTGACATCCACGAAGGTGAGATTGGCGTGAAGCGTCCATTCACCCGCTACGTTCAAAACGGCTCGGTGTAGCGCTCGCGAGCCGTCGAGAAAACCAACCCGCAAGACCCGCCCCGACTGCCAGAACCGCTGGCCGTCAAGCGCCAACCGGGCCAACTGGTCAGTGCGATCGTTATCAGCGCGTTCTCGCCGCGCCAGTTCGTGCGCACGCTGCCTCGCCGCTACCCCGACGGGAAAGCGGTCGATGCAGACGAACGGATGAATACTAGCGGTGCTCATAACGGAATTTCACTGTGCTCAACAGTAAGTCCAACGAGATATGTAGGCAAGCCCCCGACCACAGAATACTTGTCGTTGGTAGCGGACTGAGTAGTAAGCACGGCCCAGATAGTGCCGTTCACCGGCCATGTACCAGTCGTCGTAACGTTGTTCGAGCCATGTCTCCGACGAAGGGAGTTGGACTCGGAACGACGGCGCTCTGTCCGTGGTGCGTGGGTAGGGGAAGGAATCATCAGGGGGTAGAACCGACGGAATGGAGCATATCCCCTGCGGTCGGGTCAATCGAAATCGGCGGGGCTAGGCTTGGGCAACGATGAGGTTGTCGGTGTTGAGCCAACGGCGGATGAGCCCATCATCAACACCCGGCTCGCGGCGTGAATCGCGCGTTGTCGTAGCTTCAAGCGGCAGCCACAAGTTTCCCGCGCCTTGTGCTGTCCCTCTTCTTCAAAGCGGTCCTCGGCATCCCCCGCATCTTCCATTTCTCGAGACTGCATGACACAGGACTCGCGACCCTCACTGGCGGTCGCCGCGTCCTTTCCGTCAATCGCCTGGACTCTTTGCTCCGCCAAGTCTCCCTCCAGTCCGTTGAGAAACTCCGTCGCCAGAGCGAGCCGCACCTGCCGCGCCGCGACCTGCACACCGCAGCATCGACGAGCACGCAATCCCCGGCTTCAACCGCAAAATCCAGGTCAAGCGGGGCTATCACACCATCCGCAACAAGCACATGCCCGTCGAGAAGCTGACCTTCGGCGTCCACGTCGGCTTGCGCGCGCTGCTGTCCCTCGTCGTGTCGCCCGGCGACGCCCAGCTCACCGACCTCGCCAAGACACTCTTGCAAAGGTTGCGCGACCGTCTGCGAGGCGCCCCCGTCTGTGTTCTTCTCGACGCCGGAGCCGCCAAGGATTCAAACGCGCTCCTGTCGCTGACCGAGGCAAAAAACAAGACACCCTCGTCCGCATGCCGCGTTGCCTGCGCTACGTCACCGCCTGGAAACACATCCTTGCGCAAGCCTGGCAGCGCCTCGAAGAACCCGGTCCCTTCGTCGCTGCGCCCCCAGAAGTCATCCAGCTCACCGAGGCCATCACCGCGCTGGCCGACACACAGAATCCGAAAAAGCGCGCCGTCCTGGTCTGCACGATCGACGTCCGAGAACACAGCCGCCGCGGAACCGAACAAGATCGCTGGCACGCGCTGTGGGTCTTCGACGATGACAAAATGCCCGCTTGCGCCCTCATCCAGTGCTTCCGTCAGAGCGAACACCATGAATAGCGACATCGCATCCTGGTCCACGATGCCTTCGTCGACGCTGCGCCATCCGGCTATGACAAGCACAGCCCGGATCCCAAACTGCCGCGCTTTTCGCCCGCCGCCCTTACGCTTCATGCCTGGCTCTGCTCGAGCCACGCCACCGACGTGCCCGACCGCCTCACCCGCAAGACGGACTAACGAGCTGGTATTTGTGTCCGCCAAACTCATCAAGCTACACCTGTGATTTCCCGCGCACACCGTCCGAGAAACACCCGAAGTGGAACGGCTGTCGCTTGACAACCCTACGACGCTCGCTGACGATTGGGCCAAATGACGACCGTGGCCGACTTTCAGATTGTTTTTGATCAGCAGCGCTCGCTGAAAGCGGCGCGATCTACTGGCGTGGAAGGATGAAGACGATGACCGATCAAGGTAGCCTGCTTCTGACCGCCCGCCTAGACACGCCGGCAGCTGTCCGCGGCGAGCAGCGAAGCCAAGAGCAACTGGCATTTCTGATCGCTTACGCGCTGGAAGCGATCAGTAGCGAGCTAAGCAAGCTTGCCGGCCGCCGAGTTCAGGTCGAATCGCTGCCGGCCGGGCTAGCCTCTCGTCCCGATCAGCCCAACCACATCGCATTCGATCTGAAAGTGATCAGTCATGAGCTCTTCTGCTCCTCCTTGGCGCAATTTTTGCGCGACCAGGCCCTCATCTTGCACGGCGGCGCCATTATGCTACGTCTCGCCGCTGGGCCTGGGCCCAATCCGGGACCGGTTGGCCTGGCTGAAACAGAGCGTGCGTCCGCGGACTGGAATAACCACGAGGTACTACTAGATTACGCCGGCTCCATATTCGAGCCGCGGCCTTACGGGCGATCGTTTGTATGGCTCGTCATGCAAAAGTGGATAATAGAACAATTAATTTTTGGGGTCGAAGAAAACAACACAATGAAGTTAGTAACAAATGTGGATTTAATGCGTCCTCGCGGCTGCGAACTATGGGCTACAATGGTTCTTGCCTCTTTCCCGGACGATAGAATGTTACTCTTGGAACAATGCGAGAGCTGGAGTGGGTCACAGGCGGAGCCTCTATTGCCAGGACTAACTGCTCTTGAGCTTGAGTCAATACCTGTACGTCGGTGTTCGTCTGGCGGTAAATGGTTAGAATTCTTGGATAGATTTAACCTAGCAAAAGAGCTATTGGACGCTCATAGGTGCTCTATGCTGCTTAGTGTAGGCCGAGAATTAGACATCTCCGAGCTTCGTGAACATGAGCGGGCTTCAAGCAAACAGCTTGAAGTCTCTAGGCAGTCTTCCAGAAGTCATGATTTGGAGACGCTGAAGGGAGGGCAACAGAGGAGGGGGCCTCTCGATGCGCTTGCACGCTCCTGGATACCTCTCTCGATTGAGCGCCTGGAGCATGCGCAAGGGCAACAGCGTTGCACGCAACTATTCGGTGCTCATGGACTTTCTCGGCTTCCTCCGGGGAGTCGCGCCGTAGCTCTCTTGGATCTGAGCGCGCATAGGAGCGAGCCATGCGATACTATGAGACTCTCCAGGAGCTCCAGGGGCCTACAGAACTCGGAGCACATTGATCAGTGGAGGGAGCCGCACGATGCATTCGAACTCGTTAAGTTTCCGTATGGGAGCCGAGGTAGAGAGCATTCGGCGAAGGGCGCTCAAGGGAGACGACATTGCGATACTCCTGGGAGCACTCTACTTTCCGCTCAAACCAACTGGATAGAGACTACATGGCAAAGCAAGCTTGACTATCTGCCAGATGTAGCGATGGATCCAGGATGGGGAGTATCACCGGCCTATCAGATCTACGCACAATACACGTGAGTAGCATTTGAACTATGCGTACCCAGCCAAATAGGTAGCGACGGAAGAGCGCCGAAGGTCCTCTGCCGGATTTTCAGCAAACCTGCTGGAGTTCCAGCGCATGCTTCCCGATAAGGTTGCGTCCCTGAATTTCCTGCGCGAGCTGCACCGGCCCGGGTCATCTCTCCCCTACAGTGGAAGCAATGTCTCAGATTTGAGCGCGCATCAGCTCCACTCATGACCCGGTGGCCGACTCCTTGCACGCTCGCGCATCCAACTTTGCGATATTTAAGCGTTTCCGAGGGAGACCATTGCAAGATGTTTGGAACTGGGTATAATTTCGATGCACGGAGTGGTCCTGTGATATGGAAGGTGTGTGTGTTGCAACTTGAGTTCGCAACCGCTAGTCAGGCTCCGAGATTGCGCTCACATCGCTCACATAGCAGTGATGAATTGCCCGCTCTCGTGGGAATGGGAGCCTTTTGTCATGCGGAGGCACTTCCCCCGGAGCTCCTTGACGCTGCGGAAACAATAGCGCTCCTTGTTGACCGTGTGCTACGTAGTGGCACACGCGCCCCCCAGACAGAGGATCTACGCCGCGCCCTAACGGTCGCTCGGCGAGCACTAGACCTTCAAACCACTGCTGAACCCGTTCTTGGCAGCGCCAAACGCTGGCTGACACTCCTTCTCCAAGTTTTTGCGGCCGATGGTAATGCTGAGGATACTCAAAAGGAACACTCCTTACGACAACTCCGTTTGCTCGCTGAACATTCAGGTCAGCCAAGCCTCTTGCTACTGGTGAATCGCGCTCAGTTTCATTTGCTGGCGGAGCTTGTGTCAGATGCCTCGGCGACTCGAGCAAACTGCCAGCGTGCATGGGCGCACGCAGAAGCATTGCTCGAAGCAGAACCCAGCGGGGCGCTAGCAGCAGCAGTGCAGGGAGAACTGGCTCTACTGGCACGACTCCAAGGGGATCTGGGGCAGGCCGCTGGCTTCCTTCAGGAGTCACTCCGTCTGTACCAGGAACTGGGGGATAGGGCCGCCATGGTCGATGTCTGCCTCAGGCTTGGCGATTTATATAAAGGCGCCCAATCATATGATCAGGCTTTGCGCTTCTATCGAGAAGCGAATGATCGAGCAGAAAATGATAGTATTTCTCTATGTATCGCTGTGGCCAAGGAGAAGATAGGTTCTGTTTTTCAACAAATGGGGAAAACAACGGAAGCCGCACAGCATTATCATGATGCGCTACGTTTTCATTTGGAATCAGGAGATGAAAAGGGGCAGATTACTTGCTATCGTCAAATGGCCACAATGGCAGAAAACGAAAGAAGACTCGCTGAGGCAAAAGAGCTTTTTCAAAAAATCCAAACAATTGCATCGCGCTGCCAGGATTTGATCCTCATAGGACGAAGTTTCTTGGATCTTGCCCGAATTGAGAGGCGGTTAGGACAGACTGCGTCCGCCCGTTCAGCCTGCGAACAGGGCCTGAGCCTGATCGTAAAAACCAGAGAATATTCATGGCATGCGCTCGGCTATTGCGAACTAGGTGATTTAGAGCGTCAAATCAATAGTAATGAGGACGCTATCCGCTGCTACGAAAAGGCTCTTCAGGCATCCCAGATGATCGGCGCTCGTGGCTTAATGCTCATTCCTCAACTTCGGCTGGGTGACATATCGGCTAGTATAGGCGCACACGGTGATGCGTTAGGCTGGTATGACAAAGCCGCTGAACTTGCCAGATCGATCAATGATAATAGAACGCTTGACTTGATAGCTGCTCGTCTGCGTCAGATGCAGGCTTCCAGCGAGGGACATAATTAATGACTGCCCTCTCTTGCGCAATTCACTAAAAGTCCCCGCGTACCTTTTGTAGTACTCGAAATCTCGTTAGTGTTTATTATGTAGATAATCAACCGATCTGTAGATCGGCAGGCCAACACCTTGGCTCCTGTAGCCGCCGCTCTCAACCCGCAGCATAGTGCCGGAAAGCGCGGGTCATCTGCGTTGAGGGTGTCGGTTATTTGCGCGTTTCCTTCATCGATTTTTTTGGTTTGGGGTGCCTTGTTGCGTCGCGGATCCGTCGGAAGTTGGCGCCACGCTGGATGTGAGCGGCCCCCTGGCAGCCCCAGAGTGGGCGCACAGCGGGGCTGCTCCAACGGGGCTGATTGGACCTGGCTGACGCATCAACCCCTGCACGTTTCTGACTGTGTTCATCGTCGCGGATTAGGAGCGCGCGACCCGGCAGTCCTGCCGCGATCCAGGCTTGACTTAGGCGCCCCGGCCACCTTAAGCAGCGGGCATGCATGCTTCGCATAGTCAGCGTACGAAACGAACCGCGACGACGTCTGCCCGTCGTGCAGCCGCAGCGCAGGCGCACGGCAAGCTGCTGTGCGCGGTGTGTCGAACGCTGACCCAGCTCTGCGGGTCGTGCTTCCGCGGTCAGCGCTACTGCAGTGCATCTTGCCGCCTCGTGGCAAGACGGCGCTCCCTTCGCGCGGCGGGTGAGCGATACCAACGCACCGAGACCGGACGGCTCAAGCACGCGGCCCGCCAGCGTGCATACGCCGCACGCCGCAGAGCCCGCCTTTCCGGTCCCGCGAGCTGGCCTGCGCCAGCGCCTCCGGCTGAGCCTCACTCCGTGACGCGGCCTACGCTACCCACTTCGGCCCCGCTGCCCCGCGTCTCGCCTTCGTCAGCGACCGCCGCGCCGTGGGCTTGCCTGCGCTGCGGACGCGCAAACCCCGACGGCTGGCTGCTGAACTGTCGTCGGATGTCTCCTCGCCGCAGGCAAGCCAGGTATCGCGCCAAGGCACGACGCCAGCGAGCCAATGCGCCGCCGCGACACGGACAGCAGGCCGGGCCATAGCCACGCTGGGAGCGGCTTTACGCAAAGCGCGATGAATTGCCAAACCGCTCGGTCTCCAAACAGCAAAGCCCCTCGACGAGCCTTCTGCGAGCGCATCGCGGCGCCTCGTCCTACCCACACCGCTGAACGCTCTGCGAGCTAGCGCTTCTTCCGCTCCGCCCGCGCTTTTCACCGGCACCTCCAACGCCGACCGCCGCGTTTTCCGGCGCTATGCGGCGCTTTTCAGCCGGCGGCGACAGCTCCACCCAGCAGAACACAATCCTAATGCCTGGACTGCGTTCTTGGCGCGGCTGGTGCTCCAGAAGGGATAGCTGGCTCTCATGCTTCCGAATGGTAGACTGCTCGGCATTGTGACTACGCCGTGTACGGTCATCCTGTCGGACATCCATCTGGCTGCAACCAGGGCAGTCTTCAAACAGGAGCGCGCATTAACCGCCTTCCTCGGCAGGTTGGCACAAGCAGGGCCATGCGAGCTCGTATTTGCTGGCGACACCTTCGACTTCCTGCTTACCCCTGGCTACACTGGATTCTCCGCCAGCAAAGCCGCCGAGCACATGGCGGCCATCCTCGCTGCCCAGGACAAAGTGGTCCAGGGTGCCCAGGAGAGCGTGGTCGCAGGGCTCCGTCGGTTTGCCAGCGAGCCCTCGCATGAAATCACGCTTCTGTCTGGGAACCACGACCCAGAGGTGCTGCTCCCCACGGTTCGTGAGGTCTTTGAGAGAACGATCGGTCGTGTAGGCTCCGTGCGGTATGACGAGACGCTACTCCCTGGCCCAGGGGAGCGCTGGCCTGTCTACGGGCGGGCTCTGCCGGGTTCCATCTGGGTGGTCCACGGTGACCGGTGGGATCCATCCAACGCCATTGACCGTGAAGCCATCCTCAAGGGCCGCGACATAGTGCTCCCTGCCGGGTCCGACCTAGTTTACCAAATCCTCGCCCCCTTACAGCACATATATCCTTGGATCTTCGAGATCAAACCCGAACTGCACGCCGTTCTTCCCCTGCTTTTGTACCTCGACTACCAGCGAACTACCGACTTTCTTGTTTCCCACTTTAACCTTACAGGTCGACTGCTGCGCAACCAAGTTGAGAGTAAGCTCCACGCGAGCGTCGAGCTTTTTGGCGCCGACCAGAGGCCCGCAGTGCATGAACCCGCGGATGTCTCTGAAGTGCTGGCCGGCGCGCTCTCGAAAGTGCTGAGCCAGGAGCCGTCGGCCAGCCAGCAGGTTCTTTTGGCGGGGCTCGAAGACTGGTTTCAGTGGGGCTCTCCTGCCGCGGATACCTTGGCTAGCCATAGCGGCGTTGGTCGTTGGCTGCTGCGCACATGGATAGAGCTTCTGGGACAAAACAGGGGTATCCAGAGCCTGGCCCGCGATGGCTCAGACCCTATTCTGGTCGCGGCTTCACGCTGCGCATTGGGGCACGCCAACGTGGTCATCGCTGGCCACACGCACGGTCCCCGGGCTCTTAAGAAGGATAATCTTTGCTACATTAACACTGGTACATGGGTTCCCGTTGGCGATATCCCCAATGGGCCTGTGGATCAGGTCATTGACCGGCTAGAGCAGGGGGCTGTTTGGCCCTCGCATACCCCGCGAACCTTTGCTCGGGTAGAGGGCTCCGACTTCTGGCTCGGTTCCTGCGAACCAGACGGTACGCAGCGAAAGATCTCGTGAAATTCAAAATGATCGATGTGAGATTGGTTATCGGACTGGTCCCCGGGCAGGATCCTAAGTGGCAGGTCACGTTGTCGAGCAGTGTGGGGTGGAGCCAGGCTTATATCGATCCTTTGACCGACGCTGACCTGGCATTCAAGGGGAGACCGGCTGGCTTCAGATGGAAGGATGTTATCTCTCGTCTTAGGCCCGGATGTTTGGATCTTCGCGACCTGAGAGCGATCGGAAAGCTCATCAGAGCCCGACTATTCGCGGCTCCAGAGTTGCACACACATTTGCTGGCCCTAGAGGTTAATAAACAGCAGAGCAACCTGCCGCTGCGTTTCCTGCTGACTATCTTTGCCCGAGGCGATGCTGTGCTCGCCGACCTTCCTGTAGAGCTCCTTCATGATGAGCAAGACTTCGTCTTTCTTGATGTTAATCGCCTTTTATTGCGCTGCCATTCCAATGCGATGGCCGTCAATCTCCGCTTGGGGCGTGGTTCTCGCGCGCTGCTAGTCACCGCTCACGCGGACGGAAAACCAAGCCCCAGCAAGGAGGAGCTTGAGCAGCATGCTCAAATCCTTGAGCGTGCCTTACGGGCGGGCGGCTATGAATGTCAGGTTCTCAACAGCGCGACACGACAACATCTCGAGGATGCACTACTGAGTAGACCTGTAGATATCCTCTATGTGGCTTGTCACGGTCAAGGTGACCCCGATGCAAACGGGTCCCTACTCCTACGCCCCGATCATGATAGTGACAAAATCCTGCTTTCCGGCATCGACCTCGTGCAACTGCTAACCAACGCGAAGGAGAAGCACGAGAAGCCGGTGCAAGTTGTGCTGCTGTCCGCCTGCTTGTCAGCTGTGCCGGATGATGATCCGGGTGCCGGGATGGCCCAAGGGCTAGCATGGCGCAAAGTAGCCTTGGCCTCTTTGGGGTTTCGAGGCCCAGTGCAAGTCCATTGGGCACTGAAATTCTTTCAAAAGCTATTTGAAAATCTTGGAACAGGGTGTCGGCTAGAAGCCGCATTTTCACGCGCACGATGCGCCACTGAGGTCAGAGACCCTCAGTGGGTATTGCCGTTATTGTACGTTCCCCCTCCAGAGTGCGTTGAACCGAGCGAGACCTCACCCCGTGAGACACAGGCACCGCCTTGTGCGACTGGCGTGCAGTCAATCCGGCCACAGAGGACTCCACAGAAGTCCTTCACTGGTCGTGCGGGGCAACGGGACAAACTGATGAGTTGGCTCCAAGAAGAGGCGGCCCCGCAGATCTTCGTTTTAGAGGGAGATCAAGATATTGGGAAGACAGAGTTGGCACTCTGGCTTGCCTACAAAGCACTGGACGAAGGCAGGACGGTTCTATGGCTAGAGAGTCCCGAGCGGGATTCACGAAGAGCCTTAGCCACAATGATTGCGACCGCTCAGCCAGGCTTTGCCCTGAGACCGGAGCACACCGTGACAGACCTGGTAGGCTTCATGCGAGCTCACTTGGCATCTCATCGGGGTCTGCTCGTGCTCGATAATGCGACAGAGCCACACGCAGTGCTGGAGTTGGAGCCTAGCAAGACATGGCACATCCTGTGTACCACACGAGTGCGAGATTTCATGCCAAATTGTGTCCGCATCCGCCTAGAACCATTGCCGCAAAGCGATGCACTGGAACTGTTCTGCAGGATCGCATTTGAACTGCCCCACCCGCCTGCAGGTAAGAAGGAGGTTATAGAACAGATAGTCAGCCGGATAGGCGGTATTCCCATGAACGTGGTGCTGAGTGCTGCCGGCATGCAGGTAGATTACCGACATAGCCAGAAGTATCTGAGTCTATTAGATCCTAACGAGCAAAGCCAGCATAAGCGAACAATACCGTTTCTTGATGGCTCGTTGGACGGACTGCTACCGGCGGAAGCACGGATATTCTGTTCTCTGGCGATGTTCTCTTCTGCCGGGGCAACTGCGCATGATTTAGCCGTTGCGACAAAAGAAACAGAGATCCAGGTGGCCATAATCCTCGACCAATTGCTGCGAGCCCACTTGGTGGAAGTGACGGCGAGGAGTGGCCTGTACTGGCTTCACCCTCAACTGCGAGAGCATGCGCGAGCTCTTGCGCGAGGGAAAGAGGGATGGTGGGACGAGCTTCACGCAGGTGTCGCCGACGCGATGGAGAAATTAGGGGCGTCGATTGTCGCCAGGCGAGGAACAGATGTAGATCTCAACAGGTCGCGTTGGAGCCAGGTCCGAGAGCGGTTTGATGGCCTGGATATTGGCGATTGGAGGCAAGGTGCCAGCGGCGGTGCTTCTGTTGCCATGGCATTGGTCCATGCTAATCAATATCGAAAAGAGGAGCAGTTGTTGCAAGAGCGGGATGAGTTATTGTCCCTTGCCATAGAGCTTTTGCCGCCTAGAGGCGAATTATTCAAGCGGGCCAGCGTGCTCGAAGCGCGCGGCGAGCTACGTCGTTTCCAAGGAAGGCTCGACGAGGCTCGGGCAGATCTTGACCACGCACTGATGCTCTTCAAGACCGTGCAAGCAGGCGTTGACCAAGCCAACGTCTTGAAGGCGCGCGGCGACCTGCACCGCTTCCAGGGGCAACTAAAGGAGGCTGGCGAGGACTACGACGCAGCCCTGCGGCTGTTTCAGGTTGAGGACTCTCTCCTGGGTCAAGCCAATCTCCTGAAGGCACGCGGTGACCTCCGGCGCAGACAGAATGACTTGCCTTCAGCCATGGCAGACTTCGAAGCGGCCCTTCAACTGTATCGGAAAGTGGGGTCTCGCCAGGGTCAAGCCAATGTCCTTCTGGTCCGCGGTGACCTTTGGCGATTCCGTGCTCAGTTACAAAAAGCCCACGATGATTATGCAGAAGCTCTTACGTTGTATCGAGCGGTGAAGGATCGTCTGGGAGAGGCTAGTGTTCTCAGGGCTCGCGGAGAGTTACGGCGTTTTCAGGGGCAGCCGGAGCAGGCCCGTGACGACTACTGCGAAGCACTTAGGCTTTTCAAGGACGTGGAGAATTGGCAGGGCCAAGCCAACGTCCTGAAAGCGAGTGCTGACCTGCGCATCAGACAGGATGACCAAGCGGGAGCCCTCCGTGACTACGAATCTGCCATTACATTGTTCCGAAAGGCAGAGGATAAGCTCGGGGAGGCTAGCGCTCGTCTGGCGCGCGGGGGCCTGTTCGAGCGGCGGCAGGATCTGAACGGAGCCAGTGAGGACTACAAGGCGGCCCTAGAGATGTTCCAGGAAATGAAGTCTCCTCAGGGGATGGCCAACGTCCTTCTGGCGCGCGGGGGTCTGCAAAGAAGAGCTGGCCATTTTTTGGAGGCTCGCGCCGATTACGATGCGGCTTTGACCCTGTTCCAAAATCAACACGATCGCTTGGGACAGGCCAATGTCCTTCTCGGACTCGGCGAGTTGGAGGTAGCCCGAAGTGATTGGTCAGCGGCAGAGGGCCGGTGTTCGCTAGCGATTCGTTTGTTTGAGGAGTCTGAAGACTTGGGCGGACAGTCTAGGACGTGGGCGATGCTGGCCAAGATTGCTGCCGAGCATCATCAAACTGAACTGGCTAAGACACGCGCACACAATGCTCTTGAGCTGGCTAAGCGCTGCCAGAATCGCTACTTGGAGCGAGAGGCCAACCAGATCCTGGAACGACTCTCTACTTTAAGACGAAGCTAGTGTCCCGTACCTGAAGTCCGCAGACAAAAGCGTTCGACGCTTTCGAGGATTTGGTCGGCGGTCTTGGCGAAGGGCTTGGCGCTGTGGTTCTGTTCGTCGATGTAGTGGCGCAGCGCCGCTTCAAGGTCCTGCGCGGAGCGATGCGTTCCCCGTCGAATTTGCCGCTGGGTCAGCAGAGCAAAGAAGCGTTCGACTTAGTTGATCCACGAGGACGAGGTGGGCGTGAAGTACACGTGGAAGCGGGGCCTCTTCGCAAGCCAGCGACGGATCAGTTGAGTCTTCTGTGTGCTGTAGTGGTCCATCACCAGGTGCACATCTAGGTCATGCGGGACGCTGCGCTCGATGGTGTCGAGGAACCCCCGGACTCCCTGTTTCTTCCCCAAACAAGGAGCACCATCAATGCCAAGGACTTCAGGGACGTGATACTAGGATGACGTGAAGGACCGTCGGAACGTAGCCGTTTGTTGCCAGGCAACATTGTTGATACGAACAGCTGTATTGACAAAGTTCAACCGGCAACAGAGCATGGACTCATGGTGGACCATCCCGACAACGGCATGCGCTTCGGCCAGCGGCTGCAGGCTCTCTTGGATAAGAGCCCGGAGCGCAATCAAGCATGGCTGGCCGAAAAGACGGGGTTGGAACGCTCCACCATCTCTCGAATTATCAAGGGCGAACGCAGTGCGGCGCCAGATACGCTGCAGACGCTCGCCGTCGCTCTCGCGCTGACTCCCGCTGAACTCGTTGCCGGCACCGATGCCGAGGCTCGCCTGGCGGCAGTCTCATCAGTCGTGCCCCGCGCGACCTACGACGCCGTCGTCAAGACTCTCCTTGACTATGAGGGGCGGATCGCCGACCTCGAACGGCGCCTGCGGCACTTCGACGCGGACGAAGTCGAAAACCGAGCAACCATCCAGAAACTCCGCCGCGAGCTCGCTGCGGCTGTCTCCGAGCGAGAAGAACTGCAGCGCGCGGTGGAACGGCTGCAGGCGCGGCTGACCGAAACCGAGCTTGACCTCGAGCGCCATCGGGACGCCTTGAAAAAAGCCGTCGCCGATGTCGCCTCGCTGAGCGCTCGGCTCCAAAAAATCGCGACCGACAGTTCCTCTGCAGCCACGACCGGCGCCATCGCCGCCGCATTGGCCAGCGTTGCCGCCGTCGCCGGTGTAGCCACGCTCGCTCACTATCTGGCGAGCGCGGAGCCTCACCCGACCGGCCCAATGCAGCGAGAGCGACCGAGCAGCCGTCGGCGCGCTCCCGACGGGAGTTGACACGGGAACTTGTTACAGATGTCTTGCCACTCGGAAGAACCAACACCCAAAAGGGGGCGCACTTGAGGAACCATCGGAGAACCGAAAATCACTGTCAGGGCTGCTCCGGCAGCGAACACGACTATCACGAACTCGCATCCGGCCAAGCGTTGCAGCTCAGCGGACGCTGGGTGCATTCCCAATGGATTGGGACACCCGCTGAGCTGGAGCTCATCTACGAGCGCATGCTAGACGCTGTTCAACCGCGTCGCCGGCCGCGCCTAGCTTGTCGCGATCGCTCCGGCGGCGGCGGCGGACGCTGGTTTGCCCACGGCGTCATCGTGCTCGGGCTTTCTGAACTTGCCGAGTTGGCCAGGAACATCTGGCAGAGCCTGGCGTCAGCACCGGCCCGGCAGGGTAACGTTCCCGCTTTCGCGGATGTCGAGCATGCTGTGCGGGTACTGGTACTCGCCCATGAGCTCGGGCACGAACTCAAGTGGGCGGGCTACCGCTCGCCTTATGACAGTCATGCCGAAGCCGCCGCCGATTACTGGGCCGGGTGGCTCGTGGGGCGTCTCGGGCTCGTTTCCTCGGCGTTCGGAGCGATCGTCTTTGCGGCGATCGGCTGCAACTACTCCGGCTGTTCGCATCCGTCATCAAGCACCCGATCGACGGCGTTCCAAGCCGGCTACGCTGACGCCCAGGCCGGGGCACGGCCAACACGATACGCGGACGCTCACGCCTCGCCGAGCAGCGGGGCCGGCGACGGGCTGGTGGCCGGGCTGGTGACCGTCGGCATCGTCGGCGGGCTGGCAGTACTCGCGGCTGCGCTCCTCGGTGGAGGAAGCCGGCGCAGTTAGCCTCCGGCCACACGCAAAAAAGCTTGCCCTCCCGGAACGAATCGTTGTTCACTCGTCGCCGACGGAATCGGCTATCGCTTCGCAGCGGCGAACAATGTTTCAACGGATGTTCCAGGCGGAGGTTTCTAGAATCGCACTCTAGAGGCCAGGGGTTCGACTCCCCTCAGCTCCACAAGAAACCCCGTCGGTGAACCCGGCGGGGTTTGGTGTTTCTGGGCTTGAAAAACCGGCTGTGAAAACGGTGTGAAAAGGCCCACTCCGCATACTCGCCGCTCTTGTCGTCGACCATAAAGTCCGAGGAACTTGTATGTGGTATGAGGTTAATCGTTGGAAATTTATTGAGCAGGCAGTACCGCGAAAATATAAATGCGGATACTGCGAGAGCATAGTGCAATCAACCATTGGTCTAATGAAGGCAGACACATTAGCGGAGAGCCCTACATTTCACTGGATTTTCGTTTGCCCAGGCTGCGAGCGCCCTACCTATTTCGACAGTGCAGACGGACAACACCCAGCACCACTACCGGGCTCTTCGGTTGAGCATGTCCCAGACGACACCGCCGCTCTATTCGAGGAAGCTCGGCGGGCCATAACAGTTGGGGCCCATACCGCAGCGGTAATGATATGCCGCAAGATTCTTATGCATGTCGCTGTAGAGAAGGGAGCGGATAAGAATAAAAATTTCGTCTACTATGTAAATTATTTAGACGAGAAACGATATATTACCCCTGACAGTAGGCCTTGGATTGATATGATTAGGGAAGTGGCAAATGAAGCAACTCATGAAATTCTGATCATAAATTCAGAATCAGCAAATATGATTATTACATTTACGGATATGCTGCTTAGGCTTGTGTACGAGTTTCCAGCTAGGGTCCGCCGATCCTCCTCAGTCGCGTGACCCAGCACGCAGCGGACGGCGACTTAGTTCGGCAGCAGCGCAGCCTCCGCGCGCTCTGCGGTGGCTAGTTGGGCGGATCCGGGGGCGGCGTAGTTGGTGAGGGTGATGGTGGGGGATTCGTGGCCCATGACGCGGGCGACAAGCTCGGGGGATTCGCCTTGCTGCATGGCGAGGGTGGCGTGTAGGCCGCGCATGCTGTGGGCGCAGACTTCGGGGACCTTGGCCTGGCGGCAGAGGCGCTGGACCCACTTGCGCGGCCAGGCGCGATAGGGAGGGCCGCCGAGCTTGCCGGGAAACAGGAAGGCGCCGGGGAGCTTGTCGCGGGCTAGCTCAAGCAGGTAGGGCTGCAGCACCTTGGGGACGCGCACGGTGCGCTTGCCGGCCTCGGTCTTGGCCTCGGGGATCCACAGCAGGCTGCCGCCGTTGTCCCGGTCGCGGACGGTGCGGGTTGTGATCTCGCTGGCCCGCAGCGCCATAAGGAGGGTCATCATCGCCGCGATGGCTCCCGCCTCGCCGGCCTGGGCTTGCGCTTCGGCCACGGTCCACCAGCGGCGCGCTTCATCGAAGCGAAGCTGCGGCTTGCCCTTGCGCTTGCGGCCCACCGGCTCGATCCCCTGTAGCGGGTCGAGCTTGAGCTGATGGCCCTTCATCAGCCAGCGGCAGAACGTCCCCGCTTCGGCGAGCGTGCTGCGGTGTGTGTCGGGTCGCTGCTTTTCGACGAGTCGGCGATAGTAGCCGGCGCAGCGATGCGGCGTGAGCTGATAGACGGCCAGTCCAGGCTCACGAAAGAAGCTGCGCAGGCGGTGCATGCTGGTGATCACGCTGCTGGGCTTGTTGCCCTTCACTTGCAGCTTGTACTGGCGGTAGTTCTCGAGCGCTTGCTCGATGGTCAGCGGCTGGCGGGCGACGGTGATGGCCAGGCTGCGCTCGGCTACGGCAATCGCGCGCTCGGGAGTCTTCTCAGGCGACAACCAGAAGCGACGCTCGCCCTCGACTAACTGGCATCGCCACGGGCCGCGAAACTTGTACGGCCCCAGGTAGCGGATCTTGGGTGTGTCGCTCATAGCGTCCCCCCGTGTTCGATGGGTGCGGCGGTGGCGCTGTCGCCCTCGGTCAATGCCTGGCGAGCGGCAACGGCGCTGGCCATGTCGCGCCAGCACACAGCTTGCTCAACCAGGCTCAGCTCGGCGAGCGAGTAGCCGTTGATCTGGCCACCGCGCAGCCAGCACACAGCGGCCCGAAGCTGCGAGCCGCGACGGCGCAGACCGAGCACACGCCACAGCGGCCAGCGGCCCGTGGTGAAGCGGCGCAAAAGATCATGCGCATCGCGCTCGCCGGGCTGAGCCAAGTCGAGCACAGCGACAGCCTTTGGCGGACTCAGCCGCAGCGACGGGGGACGACGACGGGAAACACTTGTAGCAGGAACGTGACAAGGCATAATGCCTCCGTTCGCGTCGGATATTCGCTTGCCGGCTGCATCCGACGCGGGCTGTGGGCTCGACTGTTTCAGGACGGTCGAGCCTGTTTCATTTTCGGGCCACAGAGCCCTTGACCTGTTGTTACCTAAACGTCCCATCGATTGCAATAAAATCATGGCATCCTATCTGACGGGATCGCAATTAGGCCGCACCGCAGCGCGCGTGCTACCGAGGAGCGTGGTTCGAGGAAGAAAGAATCCGCTCCATTGGGGTATGGGTAGCCGTCTGAAAAAGGCGCGACGGCTGGCTGGCTTGAAACGTCAGCCTTTGACGCGGCTCGCCTCGCTCCCAGACGGATCGGCGATCGTGGGAATGGAGCGCGGTGAGCGCATCCCGCGCTTGGATACGGTCGAGCGCATCGCGTATGCCCTGGGCTTGTCGCCGGCCTTCCTGGCCTACGGCATCGAAGGGGAAGCGGGCCCACTGCCAAGGGGCCTGCGCTGCGAAGCGGTGGCGCACCGGCTGACTGCGGAACGCGCAGCGCGCGGCTTGTCTGTGCTGGCTGTCGCCAAGCTGGCCGGGCTGAGCCATACCGCCGTGGGCAATGTCGAGCGCGGAACCATGCCCACGCTCGCCACGGCGGAAGCTTTGGCCAAGGCGCTCGATCTGTCGCCGGGTTGGCTGGCGTTCGGCATCGGCTCGCGCGAGCTACCCCGGCGGCGGGGGCGCATGTCCGAGGCCGCAGCCACACCGGCCTAGCTGCAGGGAACGCTGGCCAACTGGCCAAGTGGCCACCTGGCCAAGCATAGGGGGCTGGCCAGCTCGGCATCATCGCGCCCCCGGCTGGCTGCGCATCGCCTGCGGTTCACTCGGCAGGCGCCACAGCCACACCCTGCCATCCCGGCGATCCTCAAGTTGGAGATCGCGCTTGGCTCGCCGCAGGGTTCGACGGGCAATGCCTTGTTTTTCGGCTGCGCTGTAAATCTCCTCTGCGGGCCTCGCCCTCCTGCCCTGCGGTCAGCTTGGGTCGGCGCATGCGCGGCGCAGGATAGCGCGGGCGGGAAGAACCTGCGCGGACTGCGCGGACAGCACGCACGACGCGGCAAGCGTACTCGCCGATCAGACCGAGGGGGCGATCTTCTCGTCGGGGTGGTTGAACGATGAGGGTGGAACAGCCACAGGGCTGGCTGGCCAGCAGCCTGGGTCTCATCCCAGGGGAGACTATTCGTGCTGCGCGGGCTGCTGGGTCGGGCGCGCGGGGTCATGGGCAGCGGCGTCGTACTGTCGCAGCCTTCGCTGACACGTTGCGATCACGGTGCGTGGCGTGGCTTGGGTCTTTTTGTGGAAGACCTCGGCGATGATGATCGCGTCCGCGTCGATGCGATAGACGATGCGCCACTCGGCGGTCTGGTCTTTGATGCGTAGCTCATGCACCGCCGGGCCGATGCTAGGCATGGGGCGCGAGGCCGGCAGCGACAGAAGGTCGCCAAGCTGCAAGCGGCGCAGCAGATAGCCCGCTTCGCGGCGGGCTTCCAGGGACCACGGCGGCGTCTTCACTTCACCGTGTAGCCAGACCAGCGGCTTGTCGCTTTGAACTTCGATTGCGGACAGTGTGGGGCGTGTTTTGCGAGCGGGCACGGGAGAAGACCTGCGCGGCAGGTCAGCGATGTTTACTTGCCAGCGATGGCGGTCGCCAGATCTTTGCGCGTGGCGCCGAGAGCCAGTAGCGAGCGGATGAGCAGATCGAGCGAGACTGAGCCGTCGGCCGCTTCCATCTTGGCCACACGCGACTGGCTGGAATGAATGCGGCGGGCCAGCTCGGCCTGCGTCATCTGTTGCTTGGCGCGGCGAGTCGACAGCGCCGACGCCAGCCGCGCACGGATGTCCACCAGCAAGGCATCCTCAGGCGACAGACCTAGGAAGTCCGCAGCACTGCCAACCTTCCAGCCAGCAGCCTGTAAACGGGTTCGTTTCTCGCGATCCATGGTGCGCTCTCTCCGGGATCGATTATGTCAAAACTGACATACGATGCAAGCCCCACGGTTCGGCCAGTGACACTCAGATGCTGCCATCGGAGGCGCTGGGCTTTGTCTGGGGAGAGCCTCGCTCCTGTTCGGTGCGCAGCGTCGGCGAGCGCATGCACAAGCCAGCACAGCGCGGGCTGATGCTTGGCCTCGCGTCCTAAACAACGCGACCCCAGCCGGCCAAGGTGCAGGGGTTGGCCGCTTGGCCACTTCGGGCTTGCAGCCTGTGCGGGGGGAGATTCGCGCGGGCATGCCTGCGTTCATCCGCAGCCCGCAGCGCCGGACGCGATATTCACGCTTGCACGGCAAGTATCAGTTTCGCGTGGTCTTTTGCTTTGCAAATGGGCACGCCAGCGACGTGCGCATCTGCGACTATCCCGGATAGGAGGAGCCTTCATGCTCCCAAGAAATCGCCTCCCGACCGTTCCGGGGGAGGTGCTTGTCGAAGAATTCCTTGGGCCGCTTGGCCTGGCGCAGGTTGAGCTAGTGCGGCGCATGAGCATCCGGCTGCAGCGCGTAAACACTGGCAATCACCCATTCAGCGCCATCATTTCGGGGTAATGGTAGACGTCTGATTTTGCCGGCGGGGATTCGGACGTCGCGATCATCGCCTTTGCGATCTGCTCGACGGTGATGGATTTGTATTTCGCGGGCGTCACGAACGAGAACACGGGAAGCACTTTCGCAAGCAGCCGCGGTGTGTGTTGCGAGCCAATGATCATCGCCGGGCGGAAGATGCTCACGACCGCCGGGCCGCTCTGTTTCACGGCCTCTTCGGCTTCGCCTTTTACGCGAGCGTAGCGCGCCATTCCCGCGGCCCCCGATCCGCTCGTGGACGCGGTGGGATCGGCACCAGCGGCGGACATGAATGCCAGGTGGTTGACGCGCCCAGATGCCTTCAGCCCTCTTGCAAAGGCCGCGTTCAGCTGCACGTCGACCGCGCGATGCTCGTCGAGCGTGAGCTTCGCGGTGCCGGCCCCGACGCCCAACACACTCAACCCGACGACATCGCCTGCGAGGGAACGAATGGCCTCTGTGGTCGCGGCTTCCAGGCCGGCCGGATCCATGGCGGAAATCAGCACCTCGCGCAGCTCGGCCCCCGCATCATGTGCCATCGCGACCAGCTCGGGCTGCGAGCGACGCACCAGAGTCAGGATGGGCTTGAACGATCCATGGCGAATCAGTTCCTTGATCAGCGCGTTGCCGACCGATCCCGATGCACCGAGAACCACAGCTGCTTGCGTGCTTGACATAACGTGCCTTTCGTCGATGTGCTGATCGCGAAGCATACGCGACGCAGAAAGCGCTTCCGAAGATTCGCGTATTCGATTTGGATAATACGAGTTTGGCAACCACAGACGACTATGTTGCTTATCCCATACATTCTATCCAACGAACTATGGCGCTATCGTCAAATGAGAGGACGATTAGAAACGAGCGCTAGCCAGGAATCGGGCACAGCAGATTGCGCAGCAGCGCCTGCGCCATCGGGTCGTACACGGCTCCTGGTCCGGCCGAGACGGCAAGGACATGCGCGACATCGCCTGGCGGTCGCACGCGAAACAGTAGCATCCCGTCGGGAGCCTCGACCACGCCGACGTTTAAGGCTTCGCGCAGATGGGCCTGGTCAGGCAGGCGGGCCTGCGCCGCGGTCGACATCTCGGACAGCGCGGCATCGCAGGCCTCACCGTCGGGCGCTACCTCGCTGCTCTCGGCCCGCAGACTAAAGCTGGGCTCAGCGTCGACATCACACCAACTGTCTACCGCACTGGCTTCATCCGACTGTGGAACGGAGCGGGGCGCAAAGGCCAGGACCCGCTCGGCGCAGAACGCAAAGCGCAGGCGCGAAACCAGCGTCGTCAGATAGTCTTGCGACTCCACCACCGTCGAGAGCTCTTGCGACAAGCTCAGGCGAGCTGGCTCGGCCACGGCGCGACTGGCTGCCAAAACCAGACCACTGAGGTCCGCTTGGGGTACCGCGCTTGCGTCGTGGGCCATCAGACTCTGCACAAGCTGCAGACCCTCGTTGGCTGAGCGCATCCGGGCCACAGGATCGACGGCCAGGCAGCTTTTGAGGAGCTGCCACAGCGGCTCGGGCTGACCGCGTGCGGCAAACGCAATCAAGCTGCCCAGCTCACGATCGCTGACCCCGCGCGGCAGCACCGGAAAGCGGCAGCCTGTGCAGAGCTCCCAGCAGCACACGCCGGCCGCGTACAGATCGCTCTGCGACGAGGGCCCCTGGCGATTCATGCCCTCGGGAGGGAGGTACGGTCGCTTGCCCGCCACTTGGTGCAAGCTGGTCAGGGCCTCGTCGTCGAGGGGATCGCTGCTCGCAGCCGATAGATCTTCGGCGGCAATCCCGAAATCGATCAGCTTGATCTCGCCGCTCTGCGTCACCATCAGGTTTTCTAGGCTGATGTCGGCGTGGACGATCGGACGCTGGCTGACCAGACCGGATCGCTCACGGCTGTCTTCTGGATCCTCCAGATAGCGCAGCGCTGAAAACAGGCCGACGGCGATGCGGCAGATCGTGGCCAGCCGCAGGCGCAGACCTCGCTGCGTCAAGCGGTGCAGGAGGTGATTGCACTGCAAGCCCTCGATCAGCTCCATGGCAAGGGCGACTTCATCGCCGAGCTCGCCGCCAAACTCGATCAGCGACAGCACGCGCGCGATGTTCGGGTGGTTGAGCTGAGCACCGATCTGCGCTTCTCGCCGCAGCTGCCGCTGGCGCCAAGGATCGCCGCGCAAGCTGGGCAAGAGCCGCTTAAGAGCCACTCTCTGAACGCCGCCCCCCACCGTCGCTGGTCCGCCACTGTGCGGCAGGCTTAGCTCGGCCTCGAAGACCTCGGCAAAGCCACCGATCCCGATGCGACGTCCGACCAAGCAGGTGGCGCGACTGCCCGGCCGGGGCGCCCACACCAGCGTCTCGCTTAGCTCGTCGGCGCTGGCTCGACTTAGGTGCGGCAACGACAGCCACGACGAACGCAGCGCCTCCCCCGGACCGGAAGAGACAGAGAGACGGTGCAGGCTGCTCTCGGAAGCGGCTTTCGGCATGCCAAGGGCGGCAGTGTACTCGGCTTGCCGTCCTGGCCAAAGCCCCAGGAAGTCATTCCGCGGCAAGGGAACGCCCCGAAGGAAGCAGCCGAGTTGCGCTAACATAGGCGACGTATTCGGCGCGTGCTGCCTGCATCCGCCGGGTATGGGTGGCAAAGACTGCTGGGGAGCGGCCCGCCACCGCGCCGGAGGGCAACGATGAAATGGGATCTAGACTCCCTGACGCTGACCGAGATTATCCAGTTGCAGACGCAGCTGTCGCAGACCTTGCAGCGTCGCTTCGAGAAGTCTTTGGCGCTGGCTTTTACCGATGTTGCCGGCTCTACGGAATACTTCGCGCGGTATGGGGACGAAGCGGGGCGCCGCCTGGTGCAGCGGCACATCGATCTGCTGCAGCGGATCTTGCCGTCTGTCGCAGGGCGCATCGTCGATACGGCGGGCGACGGCGCCTTTACCTGCTTTCCCAGCGCCGATGCCGCGCGTCAAGCGATGGTTGAGCTGCAGACCGGCATCATGCGCGAAAACACGATGTACAACCGCGAGCAGCAGCTCGCGGTGCGCTGCGGGATTCACTTCGGCCAAGTGTTGACAGATGGTTTCTTGGTCTCGGGTGACGCAGTGAACCTGTGCGCCCGCGTCGCGTCGTCAGCGAGTGCCGGCGAGATCCGCGTGACGCGCGCCGCTTTTCAAGAGCTTCTGCCCAGCTTTCGCATGCGCTGCCGTGACTTAAAGACACTTGAGCTCAAGGGCATCGGCCGCCCGGTCGAGGTGTTGACGCTGGAGTGGCGCGATACAGCGAACTTTCCCTCGGCGGTGTACTTGGTCGAGATGCGCGAGCTACGACCGCTGCCGGATCAAGACCTGATCAGCTTTGGCCGCCTGCGCGACATCAACGGCGTGCCGGCCAACGACATCGTGCTGGAGCTACCCGATCAGCAGACGGCGCTGCAGATCAGCCGCTTCCAGTTTGAGCTGCGCAGGCGCCCCGAGGGCTTTGTCTTGCGCTCGGTGTCCGACCAAATTACCGAGGTCGAAGGCCACGCGGTGCCCAAGGGGCAGGAAGTGGCGCTGCGCTCGGGGATGAAAGTGCGCGTCGCACGACTTCTGACCTTGGAATTTCGCTCGGCCGCAAGCTCGGCCCCGCCGCCGCCGCCCGAGACGCGCTACACCGCGTACTAGGACAGCGCGCCACCCGTGCCGTACGCACAAAAAAAGGCAGCGCCCCACACAGGGTGCTGCCTTGGCTGGCCAGAGCCAGTCTCAGACGAACTACGCGGGCGGACCACCCGGCACGCTCGACGGCGTCGGCTGTGAGGCGGGCGGCGGCGTGTTGCTGGGGTTCGTCTGCGCCGGCTGCGCCTTCGGGCCACAACCCGCGGCAATCCACAGAAGCGGCAACACCAACAGAGCCTTCAGGAGCGTCTTCATCTTGGTTCCTCCAAGGGGCCAAGCCAGCTGATATGGCCAGGGCCGTAGGTGAGGAAACGGCAGCCATGTTCACTGCCGTTCCGACGGGAAAAGGCGTCCAGCACCAGCGCTGGTTACCCAAGGCAGCATCCTACGAAGCGAGCGATGGGTCGTCAATTCCGCAGTGATGCCGACGGCTTGTGGCTCGGGGGGCGCGTTCGGGCCGCGCTTCGCTCAATCTCGATCGAGCGAAGCCCCGCGCGGGAAGAAAGAGGTTCCGGTGGACTAGAAGCGAACGGTGGCAGTGGCGGCGAAGCCTTCGGGCGAGATGGCTGGCGAGATACCAACCAAGCGAGGACCGGGCTGGCCGGGGTTGGCCGGCGGCTGGCTTTCCTTTTTCGCAGGGCTTGCACCGTCACTGACATCACTGCTGCGCAGCGAGCTAAGCAGGCCTGCGGTCAGGCTCAGCGCACCAAATACGCCGGTCACCACCCACAGCCCGGTCGTCGCTGCAGCCAGCGAGTTGCCACGTCGACACTCCGATAGATAGCCCTGATAGTTGGCGTCGCCCATCAGAGTTGCGACCGATGCACAGGTCGAAAGCGCCTGCGAGCTGCCAAAGAAGTTCGTGTACTGACCGAGCATCCCATTGGCCGCTAGCCGATCGTAAAGGGGGTTCAGCTGCATCGAGGCGGCATCCTGCGCGCCGCTATAGGCTCGCCACGTGCCAATTGCCGAGATGGCCGCCACGCCTGCGATGCCCGCCGCGACAAACGCGCCGATGCGCAAGCCCTTGCTGACCGGCTTGCTCAACAGCATGCCCCCTTTTTCCGTCGAGGCAGTGGCCGGAGCCGGTGTCCGCGCGACCTCGCCAGGGTTCATCAGGTTGACGAACAGCTCATCGTTCTGGCCACCGCGTACAACAATCGTGCGCGTGATCGGAGGGAAGCCTGGCTTCTCAATGCGAACCGTGTGCTCGCCGATCTCGACCTCGCCAAAGGCAAGTGGCGTCTGTCCCAGCGGTACGCCGTCAAGCTGCACGCTGGCCCCGGCTGGCTCGGTCAGGATGCGGAAGCCGCCGCGCGACGAGTCGTTGAGCAGCGCCGGCAGCCAGCGTCCAACCAGCTCGTGAAGCTGTGGGCTGTCGGGGCGCAGCGACTCGGCCGGCACCGCTTCGGTGATGTACTTTTCGATGGTGCTGTCGACGACATTGAGCTGCTTCAGCGAAACCGTATACGTCGTCGCCTGCGGCAGCTTGCGGATTGAGCCAAAGATCAGGCGATCGACGCCCAAGCTACGCCCAACCTTGGCCATACAGGCGGGCTTTTCGTCGGTGCAGCCAAAGACCAGCTTTACTTCCGACAGGTCCTGACTCTTCATCTCGACGCGCATATTGGGCAAGCTGGGCAGGTGCTTGCGCAAGGCATCGGTCAGCGCCTGACCCATGCCGGGTTCAACGCTCGCTCCGTCGATGCCCAGCAAGCCCACCGCGATCTGTCCTGCCTGCGACGCACTCGGGGCCAAGAGGATGAACAGCGCCACAGCGCACAAGATGCGATGCAGCGCTCGACGCGCGATATGGTTAAAGGTCGCTCGCACGCCGCATGGAAGTCGCCGCACGGCATCCTGCACCGAGGATGGATTGGCAGAGCCCAGGATGTACATTCGCTGCTCCCTTCCCTTTCGAATCGAAAATTTCTGGTGAGTCTCGCTGGATTATAGCCCGAGTCTGGTTTGGGCGGGTGGACCGAAAGCGATCCGCCAACCGGGCCAGCCCCTCTAGGGCCCCCCTGCTTGCGCCTCGCGAAGGATCGGCGTCTTGCGCCCGGCATCGGGTTCGGGCTTGTTGTCCGGGACATATTGGCTCTTAGAATGCAGTGAATGCCACAAACGCGAGGCACGCAGCACACGGACGAAGCGCCTCACTCGGAACGGGAAGCCAATGCTTGCCACAAGCAAGCCAGAAGTGGAACCGCTCTCCGACGGACACCGCGCGTTGGCTGCCCGCTCGGCTGGGTCTTGGCGATGGCCCTGTGCGAAGGCTGCCAGGTTGCCGAGCCATACCTAATGCCGCGTCGTACGGTCGAGATGCTAAGCACGCTGCAGACCGATCTGCGCCCAGGCGCCCAGCTTCCCATGGTGCGTGAGCGCGATCGGGCGCCGGTTCTGGTCCGCCGGCAAGCGCTCGCCTTAAGCGAGGAAGAGTTTGCCCGCGCCACGGCCCGCCCCAGCCGCTTTTTTCGCGTGCGAGCGGCAGAGCGCCCTCCGCTTTTCTATGTGGGTGGCATTACGCTGGGCATGGGATTGCCTTACCTGCTCGTGGGCATGATGACGGGCCTCGACCCTGTCGGCAGTGCAGCACCCACGCGGGCGATCACCGATATCGGCGGTGGGGCGCTGATGCTCTCGCTTTCGGCTCTGCACATTGGGGTGGGTGGGCTCTTGCTAGCCATTGGCGAGCGTCGACCCCAAGTCGAGCCAACCGATCGCGGCTTGGTGCAGCAATACGTCGATGGCACCGCACCGCTTCTGATCACCGGCCCGCCCCCGTCTGCAGCCAAAGAAGAAGCGTCCCCCGCCGCCGACTCACCCGACGGCGCAGAGGCCTCACCTGCGCTCAGCACACCCTAGCCAGAATCAGACTCACCGCGCCCTCTCGGAATGGCGGCCCTGCGGCCAGCGCCCGCTTGTCCGTCTAGCTCTCTAGCCCATCACACCGTCGGATCCAGCGCGATCGCAGGCAGCTATTCTGGCGCCTCGTTTCAGCCAAGACCCAGGCTGCAGATTGATGCCCCTTGTTCCCAATCCCGGCCGCGCGGTATGCTGACCTTGCCAAAGAAGTTTCTACCGCTTGGTTAGGTCGAGTACAGCCAGCATGGAACGCAGCGAGCTCACTTCATGAATCCTGCCCCCCTCGGTTGCAACGCCCGCGCAGAGGAGCGCATGCCCGTCTCGGACCTGGCGGCCTTTGGGTTGGTCCCGCATGAAGTCCACGCCGCCGAGGCGGTGCTACGCATGGGGAGCGCACAAAATGCAGAGCCCCTGCTGCTGTCTCCGCTGGTTGTTCGGGCACTGCGGGCCGGCTTGATCGAGGAAGCGCGAGGGCACTGGCTGGTTGTTTCGGGCGCGGTGACCGGCAAGAGCAGCTTGGCCAGCCTGCTGCTGTTGCATGCGTACCACCGCGGTCAGCGCGCGATCCTTGTGCGCCACGGCCGCTCTTTTCGACGACAAACGCGCGAAGCGCTGTCAGACGTCCTCTCGCCCGATGAAGCCAAGGCTGGGATCGTTTCGTTGGGTCAGCTTCTGCGACGGCTGAATCGGGATCGTGGCAGCCTGGCAGACCTGGACCTGCTTCTGATCGACGACCTAGACCGACTGCTACACCCACGACACGCTCGCTGGCTGGCCCGCTTGCTGCGCTGGCTGCGGTTACATGCTCCGTCGCTGCCGGTCGTGGCGCTCTGCGATCACGGCAAGGCTCAAGCGGCCATCGCCCGCTTCGCTGAACCACTGGCCGCCCAGCTCCTCCTCGGCCCAGAACCAGAGCCGCCTGTCGTGGGCAGCCTGACCGATGGCCCCAAAGCGGCCGGGTTCCCGGTGCAGCCAACGACCGTCGATAGACAAGACCTCCAGCCGGTGGCGTTTGCTGCATCAAATGGGATCCATCGCGCTCCGCGGCACGGCGCAGGTGAGCTTGCAGACTCGCTGCTCGATTTCGTACGCCGCCGAGAGCCAACGCTGGTGCTGGTGCCGCAGCGCAGCCAGATGCTGCGCCTTTTGCATCGCCTGCTCGACACGTGCGAGCGCTCATCGCCCGCATTCGAGTCACGCAGCCAAGCGGCGCTCGCCGCGCTGTCGCTGACCGCTCGTGGCCACGCGCAGGATCTGTTGCGAGTAGCCCTGCCCTTCGGCATCGCGCTCGAAGGTCCCGAGCTGACACCCAAGCAGCTTCGTCTGGTGCGTGAGGCACAAGCGCGTCGAGATGTGCTTTTGACCCTCTGCCACCGCGTGCCGGCTCGCCCTTGGGCGGGAACACAGGTGCAGAACATCGTCTATGTTCCGTCGCGAAGCGCCGAAAGTTCGCTGGCGCCGCATGAAGTTCCCACACATGCGCAGCACCGCACGGACACGCTGCCACCGGGGCTTCTGCGCCGAGTCCTTGCCGGAGGACGCATCTTGATCGCGGACCATGGCTCACACGCGGTCTCGTGCGGGCTGCGTGACTTGGTTGCAGATGCTCACCCCTCGACGCGTCAAAAAAAAGGCGGTTCTCTATCGGGATGCAGCGAGCTCGCGGCGTTCCTTCGCTTTCTGCCCCCACTGACGGCGACAGCGGAAAATCAGCTCGCCGCGCTAGAGGCGCTGACACTAGCGGCCTTAACGGGTCCGCGACTGCCTCTACCGCTGCTTCTGACGGAACGAGAGCGCTGCGATTATGCGGCCCTGCTGCGCCTGCGCGTCGACGAGAAAGCGGCGAGCGACCGGCCGCTGTTTCGCTGGCTCGCCACCCAGTCCACGCGCTTGTCGCACGACGATCTGCGTGCCCTTAAAGGGGTCCTGCTTCTTGATGACTGGCTGGATGGTGCCCATAGCGTAGAGCTCGAAGATCGCTATCACATCTGGGCGGGCCAGCTTGTGCAGTGCGCACGATCGATGGCCCGACGGCTGCAGCGGCTAAGGCCACGCATTCTGCCAGGCCAAAAGCGGCACGGTCGACCACAGCCCCCGTGCGCGCTTGACGAAGTCATCCGGCGCCTGCGACACGCCGAGCTAGACGGCGTGGCCGAGCACCGTGCGGCCCTGAGCAGGCATGTCGGTGTCCTGCTGGGCGCAGTCCATGCGTTGGATGTTCAGGTGCCGAACCACACAGCCCGAGTGCGCCGCTAAGCCGGTCAGATACGGGTCCGAGGACGCAAGGATCGGGCTTTGCCCCGAGAGAGGTCCGTGTTAATGGATCCTCATGCGCCTCATCCCCTATGCCCTCTCTGATGTCGGCCGTAAGCGACAGCATAACGAGGACAGCTACCTCGTGGCTCCACAGATCAGCCTGTTTGCGGTGGCTGACGGGATGGGAGGGCATCGCGCGGGGGAAAAGGCGAGCCGGATGGCTGTCGAGAAGCTACGTGACTCGCTGGTGCCACCGCGACGTCAAGCCGGCAAAGACGAGGTCCTGTCCCACCTGCAGAAAGCGATGTTCATTACCGGCGCGGCCATCTTTGATGCAGCTCAGAGCGATCCCGATCTGGCCGGCATGGGTACGACGCTGACCTCGGTACTGGTCCACTCGCAGCGAGCGTACGTGGCACACGTCGGAGACTCGCGCTGCTACCTGTATCGCGACGGCAAGATCAGCCAGATCACGACGGATCACTCGTGGGTGGCAGAGCAAGTCAAGGCAGGGCTTCTGACGGAACAAGAGGCGCGCGAGTCGCGCTTTCGCCACATCATCACGCGCTCAGTCGGCTTCGAACGCGAGGTGCAGGTCGACGGAACCATCTGCCCGGTGCAGTCTGGCGACTGTCTGATCCTGTGCAGCGATGGCCTGTCGAACTATCTGGAAGAGGATGACTTCGCGGAAGTGATGAGCCGTCAGCTGTACAGCGATGCGCCGCGGATCTTGATCGACCTCGCCAACGCTCGCGGCGGTGACGACAACATTACGGTGGTGATCGTTCACATGGCCAACGACGCCGAGGCGTCTGCCTAGCGAACACCCGCCAGAGCGAAGCGAGCGGCCCAGCATCCCTTCGCAGTATGGCGGTCGCGTGGCGTGTCTAGGTATTCGCGGGCAGCGAGCCGGTCTGCCGATGCGCGACGGGACTTGCAGCCGCAGCCTTGGCGGGCCGCTCTTTTAGCGTGGTCGGCCCGCTGATGCTGAGCAGAGTACGCAGACGCAAAAGCGACTTGCGACCGATGCCCTTGATGCGGGTCAGCTCTTCGACGCGCTTGAAGGGATGGCTCTTGCGATACGTGACGATGGCTTCGGCACGACTGGGGCCCACGCCCGGCAAGAGCTGAAGCTGCTCGCTGCTGGCTTCGTTGATATTGACGACGCCGGGGACCGCCGAGGTCGGCGCTTGAGCGCCGCGGCTCACGACGGTCGAGGCTGGCTGGGCTTTGCTGGCTGACTCGGCAAGCACGGGTCGGCCGCAGAACAGGCTGAGCATCGCGCAGGTGGCAGCAACAAGCAGGGGGCGGATCGTTTTCATGATGGATTCTCCAGGGTCTGTGGTTCGTGGTTGCTTGGGGTTGCGTTGGCATGGAGTGCGGCCCGCACGAGCGAACGAAGCACCCGGCTGCGTTCGCATCGGGCAAGGCTAGGCATCGTGGGTCAAAGAGCTTGGGGCCCGACTGCGCGACTTGTGCGCTGCAGGCTCGCGCTCAAACGGCATCGGAGCCAAGGACTCACCGAGGCTGTCTCGGGGATCGCGTGGCGGGTTGTCGCGGATGTGCAGCTGACCGCTGATCGGCATGGCATCGAGCCGCACGTTCAGCGAGCCATCCCGGTTCACAAAGGCCATACCGATGCGCAGCCAGTGCTTGCGTGGACCGCGCTCGACGATGGCGTAGACCACCTTCCAGGTTGAAGGAGCGCGCTGGGCGTGGTCATCTGGCGACCGCAAGAGCGGCTCCATGCCGCTGAGGTCGCTTCGGATGGCGTCGCTGCTGATGGCGGCTGCGAGGCCGGGAGGATGCGAGCCGCTCGCCGTGCGCGCTCCGCTTGGGGGATGTGATTGAGCCATGATCATCGTGGAAAGTTCCTTGCTTGATGGTTCAACGAAATGGCGGGACGACGCCCAACCCAGGCCCCAGCCCGACGGGGTGACCCGTCACCGCACCTGCACGGGGCCGCAAAAGGATCGGCAACCGCGCCAACCGTTCTTGCGCTTGCGCTCTGTCGTACGACGCGACCGCTGCAGTGCAGTCACCGTGCCAAGCCCCATAGGGCGCTCGCACAACAACTTCTCGACGAGAACGGCGTGTCGTTGGCGAGTCGAAAAGGGCGGCGTCCGGTTATCGGACGGCAATGATTCCGAGGCTCGGACAGTGGCCGAGCTTCGGACAGGTCGCGGATCTAGAGGCGACGGACATTGACCGTGATGGTGCCGTCTGCGACCCGCTCGCCTGCACCATCCACCAGCGCAACCAGGACCGGCACATCGACCTTGCCTTCGGCCGTCAGTCGGACCGAAAGCGTCGCGGACTCGCTGGCGCCTTTTTCGGGCTGTGCCGTCGCCCACAGATCGGTCCGAGCGAGCTTGCGGAAGCGCAGGTCAACAGCCTTGCTATTGCAGACGACGCCGCCCACCGGAAACAGCAGGTACGCGATGACCAGAGCGGCCGTCTCCGCAGCGGCAAGCTGGGCCGCGGCGTGCAAGCCCCCCGTGTGATTGCAGAGCTCACTTCCGTACGGAAGATGCAGCCGCACGTGGAGCGCCGAGGCCTCTTCGAGCGACAGGCGCATCGATCCCAAAAGGGGGATCTGCTCTGCCACCCACTTCTTGGCATCTTCGGCGGTCAGAGCAAGCGGCAGCACCGCAGCGTCGAGCATGAAGCTCATGATATCGCGAAATCGACGACGCAGAGCGGCCAGATATGCCGCGTTTTTGTGCGCAGACCCGCCGCGTGGCTACTCGGGCCCGATGTCTTCCGGCTCGCCGCGCTCGTGCTCTGGCTCCTCGGGCTCGCCTTCTTTGCGCCCGCCATCCGTCGGGACTGGCTGCCCGCCCCCCGAGGCAGCAGGCGCGGCCGAATCACCCGCAGCCACGCCTGGCTCTGTCGCAGGCGTCGCAGGTGGGCCTGATTCGCTGGACTCCGAGGCAGATGGCGCGGTCCCAGAAGGCAGCGCTACGCCACTTGCGGCGGCCCAGCGAGCCTTCACTTGACCGGGCAGCGCCTGAACAACGCGGTCGCCCCACTCCATCGCTACCCCGGTCAGATCCGCCCGACGGTAGGCCGCGGGAATGCTCATCGTGCAGCGCCAGCGCGGCAGCGGCGCATCTGCCTCGGCATGGCCAGCCGACTCTCCGTCGAGCGCATCGCACTCGGCAACGGTAGGCAGAAAGCGACGTCCGCGGCTATCGGTGAGCACAAACAAGCGCGCATGGGGCGGCCGAGCCGGCCCGGTAAGCTGCACGTGTACCAGGCCGCTTTCGTGATCGGCGGCCAGCACATCGATGCGCGTCGGCATGGGCGGTGGCGCTGGTGGCCGTCGACGCGAGCGGCGATCCCGCTTGTGCGAGGCGGCGCGGCGCTTGCCCTGCAGCGACTTGCCCGCGCTGGCGTGGGGACTGCGCCCCGATTCCGCCCGCTTGCCTTTGTTGGCAGCTGGACGATGCGCAAAAGAGGCGGCATGACCCCGCCCCAGCGCAGCTCCGCGGGTGCCGCGTGCCGCCGCATTCCCGTCGAGAAACAGACCGCACGCGAGGAACCAAAGGACCGAAAAGACTGCGCAGCGACGCATGTCCTTTTTTGATACGCCGTCCCCTATGACTTGTCGAGAAAGCGACACGCACGCCCCGCGCAGGCAAGAAGATTTACCCCCAACGCTCCCCGTCGATCGGGCTTTTTCTGTCGCTAGTCGTAGTACTCAGCGCCGAGATGCGTGATCAGCTCTTCACCGCGCAGATAGCGCAGCGTGTTCTTGAGCTTCATCAGCTGAATGAACAGATCGTGCTCGGGATACAGGCTGGGCGCGGTCATCGGCGTCTTGAAATAGAACGACAGCCACTCCTGAATGCCCGACATGCCGGCTCGCTGCGCCAGATCCATAAACAGCGCCAGATCGAGGACGATGGGCGCCGCCAAGATCGAGTCACGGCACAGAAAATCGATCTTGATCTGCATCGGGTAGCCGAGCCAACCGAAGATGTCGATGTTGTCCCAGCCTTCCTTGTTGTCGCCGCGTGGTGGGTAGTAGTTGATGCGAACGACGTGGTGGAAGTGCTCGTATAGGTCGGGGTACAGGTGCGGCTGCAGGATGTATTCGAGCGCGCCGAGCTTGCTCATCTCTTTGGTCTTGAACGACTCGGGATCGTCGAGGACTTCGCCATCGCGGTTGCCGAGGATGTTCGTCGAGTACCAGCCCTCAAGCCCTAGGCAGCGCGCCTTGAGCGTCGGCGCCAGCACCGTCTTCATCAGCGTCTGCCCGGTCTTGAAGTCCTTGCCGCAGATCGGCAGGCTCTGGCGCTTGGCCAGCTCGATCATCGCCGGAAAATCGAGCGACAAGTTGGGCGCGCCATTGGCATAGGGCACGCCTGACTTCAAGCAGGCATAGGCATAGATCGCCGACGGTGCGATGTGTTCGTCGTTTTCGTCGAGCCCTTTTTCAAACGCGTCCAGCGAGGCATGACATGCGCTTGGCTGCTGATACACCTCGGTCGAGGCACACCAAACAGCGACGCAGCGTGCAAGCTCGTTGTCACGCTTGAAGTTCGCGATGTCGACCATAAGCTGCTCGGCAAGCTGACGCTTGCTGGCCCCTTGCTTCACAAAGGTGCCGTTCAGCTTCTTGACGTACGAGGGATCGAAGACGCCCGGCATCGGGCGCACGGCTTCCAAGTGCGGGCGAAGCTCGCCCAAGTCCTCGCGCGAAAGGACACCGGCATGGGCCGCCGCTTCATAGGCATTGTCGGGGAAGATGTCCCAGCCCCCAAAGACGATGTCCTCAAGCTGCGACAGTGGCACGAAGTCGCGGATATACGGGTTGCGGTTCTCGGTGCGCTTGCCCAAGCGAATGCGCCCCATCTGCGTCAGCGAGCCGATGGGCTTCTTCTTGGGATTGCCCAGACCGCGACGCACCGCCTCGACCCCGGCAATCACCGTGGTGGCCACCGCCCCCAGGCCCGGCAGCAGAACGCCCAGCTTGCCCTCCGCGGGAAGGATCTTCGTCCCTTTCTGCATAACCATGTCTCTCGTTACTCCTCTTTATTCGTATTACTGCTTAAGTTCCCAACGGGAGCCGGCTGCAGGGAAGGCGAGATCCGCGCCAGCGCGATCGGGTCGATGCGCACGGTGAAATAGATCCCCTGCTCGTCGAAGCGCTCGGACAGGACCTCGCTGTTGCCAAAGACCACCCCGCGCAGCTCTTGCCGGCTATAGGGGACGAAGATCTCGGTCTCGACGTGATCGCGATCGAAGAAGTCGATGATGGCCTGCCGCACGCGGGCGACATCGTCGGGGTTCTTGGCCGAGATGCGCAGCGCTCCGGCGTACGAGGAGCCGCCCTCTTTTTCGTCCTTCGCCGAGTGCTGCAAGCTGGCCAGGAACGTCTCGACGGGCGCGGGCAGCTTGCCATCATCGAGCTTGTCGGCTTTGTTGAACACGAACAGCTCGGGGACGCTGCCGGCGCCGATCTCGGACAGCACGCTGCGCGTCGTCTCGATGTGCGTCAAGCAAGCGGGGTCGGCGCTGTCGACAACGTGCAGGATCAGCCCGGCTTCCAGCGCCTCGTCGAGCGTGGTCTTGAACGAGGCGACAAGCTGCGTTGGCAGGTTACGAATAAAGCCGATCGTGTCCGACAGCAAGATGCGCTGCCGCGGTGGCGGATGCAGGGCGCGCACCGTCGTGTCCAGCGTCGCAAACAGCTTGTCGGCGACATAGACCTCGCTCTCGGTCAGCGCGCGAAACAGCGTCGACTTGCCGGCGTTGGTATAGCCGCACAAAGCGACGCGGCGCAGCCCCTGCCGTCGCGCACTGCGCGTGCGATGCTCGATCTCTAGCGCCGACAGCTCGGCCCGCAGCTCAGCGACCCGATCGCGCAGCTTGCGTCGATCCAGCTCAAGCTGCGACTCGCCCGCGCCTTTGCCGCCGATGCCGCCGCGCTGCCGGTCACCGAGCTTCTGATTTTCGCGCAGACGCGGCGCCATGTACTGCAGGCGGACAAGCTCGACCTGCAGCTTGGCCTGTCGACTGCGGGCGTGACGGTGAAAGATCTCCAAGATCAGCGCCGTGCGATCGAGGACCGAGTGCGCCCCCGATTCCTTCTGCACGTTGCGCGACTGCGACGGCGAGACCTCGTGATCGAGCAGCACTACCGTCGGTTCGTCGACGGACTTGACCAGCTCGGTCAGCTCAGCCAGCTTGCCGGAGCCCAGATAGGCTGCAGCGTCGATGCTGCCTCGTCGCTGCGTAACGCGCCCACTGACCTGAAGGCCCAGCGTCTCGGCTAGGCGACCTAGCTCGTCGAGGGACTCAGAGAAGGCGAGGTCGTCGATCTCGGGCAGCTGCACGCTGACCAGGATGGCCCGCTTCGGCGGGACGTCGGGACCGTGTTGGTCCGATTCAGTCGAGGATGGAACTTCGCTTGATTGCTCTGGCATGTTGGGCGGCGAGGGAAGCGGCTACCTTAATGCGTCTCGCCGCCGCCGACAAGGACAGTGGCAGCTTAGAGAGTGATGCGCAGATTTACTTGCGGATCGTCGACTGCGGTCGCCGTAAGGCCCAGCCGCTGCGACGAATCAGCGACGGAGCCAGGCTTGACTGCACGGCGACGGCGCAGGCGAGCCAGCGCCTGATACGCGTCGATTTCAGGACCTCGCACGGGCGATGCGTGCAGTCCAAATGCGCGCAGCCAGCGACGGAATTGACGGCCAAGACGCACGCGAAGAGAAGAAAAAACCTGGCCGAATTGAACCCATTGCATGTCGTTCATCCTTTCGTCGGAAGAAAGACAGTATGGCAGGTGGGTCTGACAACTCTGGGCGGGGGATTTTCAGCCAAAACAGCGACGGAGAAAAAGTGATTTTACGGATGCAGAAAAACAACCCAAAATCGGCACGCGGCAGCTAGGCGGCGGGCAGCGCTTCGAGCCGACGATACAGCTCACCGCGACGAGTGGCATAGGTTGGCAGGGTGTCGTCGAGAACACACTGCGGCCAGGCGACAACGAAGGCACGCGGCCCTGTCCCGACGGCAGGCCCACCGAGCGCAGACAGATCGACTTCGACCACTTGAAAGCCAGTCCGCCACAGGTGGCCGCGCAGCGTCGTCGAGATTCCCGGCGGAACCAGCACCGTGCCATGGACGCAGAGCATCTGTGTCGCCCCAGCCGCCGCATCCTCGGCCCCAACGCCGATCACTTGGACTTTGTCCCCGGCAAACGCCGCCACTTGGGCCAAGGTCACGCCGGGCATGACGCGCTGGTCAATCAGAAGCACGCTGCTGCCTCCAACAGACTGCAGGTACGTGCAGGCAGAAAGACCGCTGTCCCCCGCCACCTTCACACGCAGCGAGTGAGCCCCAAGCGGCAGGCAGGTGGCGACTTCGTCGGCGGACTCCTCGTCGGAGCGAGCGCCGTAGCTGACGATGAAGCGATTGCGCGGCAGACCCACTAGCTCGGCCTGGCCGCCCCAGCGCTGCACCGCGTCGCGAACCCGCAGACCAAAGCGGCGAAGCTGCGCGCTGATGGATTCGGTTGCGGCATCAGGACCCTCGCTGTCTCGACGGGCACGCAGAAACAAGGCATCGACGCTGCCATCGGTGCGGGCCCCGACGAACACGCTGCCCAGCCGCGATGTCGCCAATAGCTCCGTCGCTGAACTGGCGGATCGAGGCGCCTCATCCGGTGGGTCAAGAAGCAGGATCGTGCCCCCCGCCCGCGCGATGTGATCGCACAGCGCCAGCCACTGCCCCAGCGCCTGCCGCAGCCCTGAGGCCCCCGCAGCCAGGCTCGATACCGACGGATACGAGAGAATAAAGACCGATGCGTTCATGCCGACCTAGTGGCTTGCCCCATCGCTGGGTTCGGTTAGAAAACGGGCCGAGAAAAACACCATGGCCATGGCGGCATAGCCCAAGGCATGCCACCACGCTGGTGTCAAGTTCACGACGGTGTCCGCCGGAGTAAAGCGATACGAGTGAATCAGGCCCAAGACGCAGAACAGCACGCCGGCCAAGCACCACTTGCCAGCCGTCTCAAAGCGGCGCTCGATCACCGCGACGGTACTGGCAGAAAGCAGCATCGACGTGAAGATGAAGCCCTGCTCTAGCGCGAAGGCGCCTTGGATGTACGTTCCCGCGTTGACAAAAGCGGGGACCAGCTTGTCGGAAAACTCGGGACCATTGGGCGAGCCAAAGCCCGCGACGCGCAGGCCACTCTTGGCCATCAGCGCCCCCCAGGCTCCGACGCCGGGCAGCAGGCCCAGGACGACAGCGGGCGCGTGTTCTTTGGGCGTGGCCTGAAACGACTGCGCCGTGATGACGATGCCAATCCACAGAACGATGGCCATGCCCGCGTCGATCGGCACCGCCCACGCCAGCCAACCCAGCGTGCCGGTCAAGCAGACGATCGTGGCAAAGCCGCCGTTCAAGATGGAATAGCCAGCCCGTGCGCCCAGCGCTTTCCAGCCGGGGTGACCGATGTAGATCGTCGCCGGAAAGCACGATCCGAACAGCGCCGCCACGACGGTCCCGACGCCGTTGAACATCAGCGCGGGGCGCGTCGGATAGGCATCGCCTGCAGCCTCGGCGGACTCGACGTTTTGCAGCGAGCCGATCAGGTCAAACAGCGCCATCGGCACGATCACGGCGAGATAGCGCAGCCATGCGCCACTCGACAGAGCTGAAAACAGATCGCCCAGCACGGGCAGCGGCAGGTGCAGCGAGATCGCTCCGGCTGGACGCTCCCCGACGGGAGCCATGTGCGTGACCCACGCCAAGAGCGTGCCGAGCGCAATGGCCACCAAGCCGCCCGGCAGGCCGCCCTTGAAGCGCACGCGACCGAAATAGATCAAAAGCACGATGGCAAGGGTCGTCAGACCGACGAGCGGATTGGCGAAGGTGCGGAACAAAAAGCCCAGCGAGATGAAGCCCAAAGCGATGCCCGACAGCGTCGATAACAGCGCAGCGCGTGGCGTCATTTTGCGGACGCGCTCGGCGACAAAAGAACCGGCGATGGTGATCAGCCCCGAGCCCAAGCACGCCACCAAGCCGGCCTGCCAGGCCACCCGCGCTGGATCGGCGGCTCCTGCTGCTTGCGCTGCAAGCTTGGCCGGCAGCATCACCAGAAAGACATACGCCAATAGCGAGACGGTGTTGATGCCGTACGGCAAGGCGCAGACATCGCTGCGGCCGGTCTCTTTGGCAAGCTGCATCGCCTGCCGGGCATAGAACACGTTCCCGACGAGCAGCGAGACCGCCGCCCCCGGCAAGATGCGGCCGTACAGCAGGTCCGGCGGCAAGCCCAAAACGAATCGGCAGAGACTGTCGATCAGCAGAAACTGAACCAAGTTGTCCAGAGCAAGGCCGAAGAAACCGTCGATGTCGCCGCGCACCAGCCAGCGCATGCAGATCCCCTTTGACGAGTCGTTTCAGCATACTGCAAAGGGCAAACCGGCCTGCGGGAATTTTCAGACGCCGTGCTTGAGGTTGGCTGCGCTGAACACGGGCTCTGCCCGAACGATCCCGACGCGTCGGCTGCGCATGAGCAGCGACCGCATCCCAGGCAGAACCAAGGTCTGTGTCGGACAAGACGAGCGATCTTTCCCCTCCCGCAAGCTGATATGATGCGTGGATGACCTTGGAGGGCCCTGTGCCCTGCGAGGGAGAATGCGGTTCCTGTTGTTCTTGGGGGGAGCTCCCGTGGGGGACTCCGTAATCGGGAGGCAGTAATGAAGGAGCTTTCGGTTGCAGTCCTTGGTGGCGGGCGCTGGGCCCGCGCGCTGATGGGCCTGCTCGTTCAGAACCAGCGCAAGCAGCGCGGCATCATCAAGCGCGTCTCGCAGTACGTGCCACCGCGCGGCGCCGTCGGTGATCGCGGTCCCACGCCACGGCCCGCGTTTCGTGCCGAAAGCGACGATGCAACCATGATGGGCGCCGTCGGGCCAAGCAGTGCAGGGCGCGGGCGATTCAAGGCCGACAGCGACGATGCAACCATGATGGGCGTCGTCGGACCGGCTTCTTCTCGTGGTGTCCTCAAGGCCGATAGCGACGATGCAACCATGATGGGCCTGGGCTCGCTGAGCGGCGCTCTAAAGCCACTTAAGGCCCATATCAAAGCCGACAGCGACGATGCGACCATGATGGGCGGCAGCAGCTCGCTGGCCGATCAGCTCAGCGCGCGACTCGGCGGTTCGATGCGCCCGATGCGCGCGGGCAGTGGACAGAAAGCCGAGCCAGAAGAAGCGACCATCATGAGCGCTGGCTCATTCGCTGCGCTGGCTGGCCCGCCGACGGCAGAGCCGCTGCGCTCGTCGCTGAAAGCCAACGCCGAAGAAGCGACCATCATGAGTGCTGGCTCGTTTGCCGGTCTGTCCATGACCGATGACGAGCCAGATCACAGCAGCGTGCCCAGCGAGCTGAAAGATGTCGCGGCCGCTGATCTTCTGTTCTTGGCCGTGCCCGCGGCCGCCGTGCGCTCGACTCTGCGTCGAATCGCAGGCGTGCTGCGACCGCAGCAGATCCTGGTCCACAGCATCGGCAGCCTGCTCGCAGGAGAGAGCGGACAGCCCGCCCGCCTGATCTCGCAAATCGTGCAAGAAGAGACGCCCCTTTCGCGGATCGGCGCGCTCGCCGGCCCCGCGCTCGCCGAGGATCTGGAGGAGTGGAGCCCAGCGGCCCTGGTCTGTGGCAGCAGCACAGAGGGCGTGACTGCCGCCGTGCGCCAGGTTCTTTCCTGCCCGACCCTGCGCATCTACAGCAGCAGCGACCTGATTGGCGTCGAGCTTTCGCGCGCTCTGAGCTGCGTCGTGGCGCTGGCCAGCGGCGTCTGCGAAGTGCTGGAGTTCGGGATCGCGGCACGGGCTGTATTGGTCTCGCGCAGTGCGGCCGAGTTCGCTCGGCTTGGGGCCGCCCTGGGAGGGCGCGAAAGAACGTTCGCCGGGCTGGCCGGTGTCGGTGGACTGATGGTGGCCAGTCAGCGTCGGGATGCCAGCGACTATCAGCTGGGCATGCAGCTCGGCTCAGGGATCGATGTTGCCGACGCGCTCAAAGAGATCAGCGGCACCTGCGAGAGCGTCAACATGATCCGCGAGACGCACCGCCTGGCCGACGCCAATGGGCTGCGCATGCCGATTCTGACCACGCTGCACCGCTGGATCTTCGGCAGTGTCGAGCTAGGCAAGGCCGTAAAGGATCTGCTCGACGACTCGAACTACGTCGAATAGCCCCTGCCCTTCGAGACGCTGCCATCGCTAGGCGGACGGCGTCAGCAGTCGGCGCGAAAGACCCAGACGCCGCGGAACAGATCGCGGCTCTCGCCCAGGCCTGGCAGGTCGGCAGCGCGATCGATGTCGAGCTTGGTCGCTGGATAGGCATACAGCCAGCGACGGATCTTGCTGGCGTCAACCTGCCGATCACGCAGCATGCGCTCGACCATCTCGGCGCGACGCAGCGCTTCGGACTCGCCGTCTTCTGGCGACGAAACAACCAAAAAAACCGTGCTCTGCAAAAGCGCACGGCGCACCAAGCGATGCAGGCGATCCAAGCGATACGGGGCCACCTCGGTGCCGCCCTTGGCGATGTACACAACCTCGTGTGGCAGGTGCGACATCAGCTTGAGGAAGCGCCCGCGATGTTCTGGATCGGCCGAGATCACCGCCGGGCGGATCTGCTTGGTCGTACACTGCCCAACCCCCGGAGGTGCCGCGGGACCCGACGCTGCTGGCTGCATGCACTCGCGCTGCACGTCTTCCAGAAGCTGTCGTAGCTCTGGGTTGCAGAGAGCCAGCGTCAGGCCGTCGTTCATCTCATTGCGTAGCTGGTTTAGCTCGGCGCGCTGCTGCGCAAGCTCGGTCCGCAGGCTCACAAGCGCGGCCTCGTTCGAGGCGCAGCCGACGAGAGCAAGAACAGCCAACGCCCCCAGGCACGCACGCAGCCCCCGAATGAACGCACACGCTGGGCCTACTGCCCGCTCGAACGCCCGGAATGACATGCTCTCGCGGAACAAACGAGGACCCATTACTTGCCCACTCGCACGGTGACTTCCGATGGGATCAAGTGTTGCGGGAAATTGGCCAGCGCCTGTCTTAGACACGCGCCAAACCCCGTCTGATGCACCACGGCGGGGGCCTCGACGATCTGCAGCGTGCCGCTGCGCTCCAGCTTGATCACCGCCCCCGTGGCCAGGTTGGCCTGAGCGAGCTCTTTGCGAGCGCAGATCGTCACGGCCAGATCTTGTGCCGGGCTACGCGTCCCCGTGACCACGAAGCGTCGGGGGGAAGCCGCCTTGCCCGGCTTGCCGCCAGACTTGGCAGAGGAAGCCTTGTTCAGCGAGGCAGCGGTCTCCGGCGCAGACGGCTCCGCCTCGTCGGATGGCGGGCCTGCGGCGGGCTGCACGGCCACACCTGCAGACCCAGGCGCTGCCAACGGCCCCAGCGACTCAGCTGCTCCCGCGGGGTGGACCGGCGCGGGGCCGACGCGGGGCGTCGAAGGTGGACTGGCCACTGGCGATGGGGCCAAGGCCGGGTCAGACCCACGAGGCTGCGGCGCGCTCGGCTCACTGCCCACATCGCGACCAAAGATCGCATAGGAGCCCCCCAGAAGAGCGGTCAGCGCCACCCCAACCAGCGACGCAACATAGATCTTGCGACGCGTTCCCGGCGAGTGCGTCAACTCACCAGCGCGCTCATCGACGGTGATGGGCGGGGCAGCGACGGCCCCCTGGCCATAGGCAAGCTGTCGCGTGGCTCCGGCGGCCGCCAAGAACTCTGGAACACTTGGGAAGCGAGCCTCACGATTCTTGCTGAGCCCACGCTTTACGGCTCGGCTGACAGCGGCACTGGCCTGCGTCTCGTTGAGCGGCGGAGGATCCTCGTGGATCACCCGCTCCAGGATGTTGAACACCGAGTCACCGGGGCGAAAAAACGCCGGCTGTCCCGCCAGCATCTCGTACACGATGGCGGCCAGTGCGAACTGGTCGCTCCGCGCATCGACCTCATTCGCCTTGCCCAGCGCCTGTTCGGGCGCCATGTAGCCGGGCGTGCCCATCAGCGACGCGTTTGCCGTCAGCGGTGTGCGATCGACCTGTGCGAGCTTGGCAATGCCGAAGTCCAGCACCTTGACGAACTGCGGAAAGGCACCGTTTCGGCACAAAAAGATGTTCCCTGGCTTCAGATCGCGATGCACCACACCCGCGCCGTGCGCCGCAGCCAGCGCCTCGCCGATCTGCGCCGTCAGCGCCAACGCCTGTGGCAGCGGCAAGATTCGCTGACGCCCAAGCAGTGCCGCCAGATCTTCGCCGTCGAGAAGCTCCATCACCAGATACGGGCTGCCATCGGGTAGCGCATTCCAGTCGGTGATGTCGACGATGTGGGGGTTTCGCAGCATGCCCAGAATCTCGGCCTCGCGACGGAAGCGGGCCAAAAATGGCGCCCGCTGGCTGGCTTCGACATTCATCACTTTGATCGCGAAGCGTCGGGGCAAGCGGGTGTGCGCCGCGACATATACCTCGGCCATCCCTCCCGCTCCGAGCAGGCGCTCGATGCGATAGGTGTCGTTGATGACCTGGCCGGGCGATAACGGCATCGCCTCAGTCTATATCACGGGAATACGGGCAGAGGGAGAAGGAAGCCAGGAGAGCTACGGGGCCTACTGCACCTGGTTCAGGAAGACCGTCAGCATAGCGCCGGTCTTTTGCGCGATGACCAGATCCGGCTTGCCATCGCCACTGACATCGCCAACGGCAATGGCATCGACGGCAGCGGGCAGACTGGACAGCACAGGCGTGCTAGTCACCGTCGTTCCGTCGATGGACAGCACGATGATGCTGGTGCCCTGGGCTGCGATCACGTCATCCAGACCATCGCGATCGATATCCCCAAGGGCCATCGCCGTGAGTCCAGGACCGATCAGCTTCGACCCAACAGCCGAAGACAGCGCCTGATCCAGCGAAGGGCTGGCCATGCCGGTCTTCTGCAGGAAGACGCTGGCGCCATCGCTGTGCGCGGCCACGATGTCCACCGTCGACATGTCGGTCAGCTTGCCTACGCCGACGCGCATGACGGCCTTTTGCGAGCCGCCGTTCAGGATCACGGCCGCCGAGTTCGTCTGGCCCGGCGTCGGCACCGTAAACGCCTTGAGCGGCGCATCGGCGCCCTCTCCGGCCACCGCCATCACCGTGCTATCGCGATTCACCGAGAGCGCATTCACCTTGGTCAAGTTCACCATCTTGAACGAGGTGTACACATCGGTCGTCGCGGCCAAGTCGGCATTCTCAAGAGCAAACATCGCCCCGCTTAACCCCGCCCGCACCACTTGGCCTTCGCTGACGTCAAGAACCGTCGACAGAGGTACCGTATTGACGAATGGTTCACGATCAGGAAGCGACTGTATGGTCGTTCCAGAAATCATGTACTCGTTTATTTGCCGGTTCGTCGCGCTGTCTTCAGACATGAACACATGGCCCTTCGCGACCTGCACCCAGGTGGGCTGGCGAGCGCCCGTACTATACGTCGCCTTCATCCCCGTGGCGTCCATGAAGGTCGGGGGCTGAAAGACGCGAAGCTTGGCGGAGAGGCTCTTGTCGCCCGCCTTGAGAGTGACGCTGATCTGACCAGGCGTCACGGCTGCGAGCTGAGTCATGGATACATCGCAGCTACCGCTGCCGGATCCGTCGACGGTGCAGCCGACTTCCAGGTTGCCAGGCAGGACCAGCTTGACGTTGGTCGCGCCCTTGGCGGTGACGTTCACGCGCCCACCATTCTTGGAAAGCCGCGTCGATAGAACGGCCAAGTCTGCGGTCGTTCCACCATCCGCCATGCAGCGGGGATCTCCCGGTCGCTCTTCACACAGCGGTACGGAACACCCGACGCCACCGCCGAGCGCCAACGAAGTCAATCCCACCATTGCCGCCAGAGTCGTTGCTGCCTTGTGCTTGCGTCGCATCTTACTTGACCTCCACCGCGCTCGCGGTTGTCGAGGACGAGCCCTTGCCCGTAGGCCACAGGATCGTCAGCGTCAGCCCAACGGCCAGAGCACCGCTGAGCGCATACCCGCCGATATACAGCGGTTGGTTGTGCAGAATGCAGGGGGCCGAGCGACAGGACAGGCCGGTCTCTTGTCCGTCTGTCGCATGCAAGGCCACCGTCGGAATCAGCGTCAGCAAGAGCGCCCCGCCCAGAATGCCGGCGGCGATCTTGCGGTTCTTTGGCATGCGCGCCCAGAAGTCTTCACTGTTCGTGGCTGGCTCGCCGGCTGGGGCCGGTGTCGCAGCAACGGCCTGGCCTGGACTCGCAGCCGTCGCAGCGGATGCAGGCATCGGCGGCTCAGCCGTTCCAGGAGCAGCCACAGGGGCCGCAGCAGTCGGCGCAGGCGCAGCCAGCACCGCCACCCGCTCGCGATAGTTGCGAAGAGATCGCTCGGCCAGCTCGGAGATGGCGCGGTTCAGCAGCTCTGGGCTGCAGCGATCGCAGACCCCATGCTCGTCATGCGGCACGCGGCGGGCGACGTCGAAGACCACCGTGGTCAGGTACTGCGATCCGGCTCCACTCGGCCGCAGCTGCGTGCTCACCACCAGCTTGGCTCCCTCGCGACCGCCGAGCTGGGTCATACACTCGGCGTTGGTACACAGCCGCTCAGCCGGAGTCACTTTGACATCTTGGACCAAGAGCTCACCACTTTTGGCCAGCGACTCCCGCAGCCCTGCGCTGAGCTTGGCATCGAACTTCCCTGCGGACTGCACCCCGAGGGAAAGTACCGGATCGCTGCCCCGCTGAGCCGACGCCGAGGCTGGTAGCAAGGCCAGCAGCGCAGCAGCCGAGACAATGAGTGATAGTCGGGCGCCCGTCATCGTGAAAACTCCTTGAAAAGATTGGCGATTATTTTAGCGCGGATCTGCGAGCTTGTTGGCTTTTTCTATCTGCCAGCACGCGGGCTCTGTCGCTAGCGGCGCGGGGCTTCGCCGGGACGCAGCGGACGGGGACGCGCCGGAATGCCAAACGCAGGCAGGCCACTCTCGATCACCGTCGGCAACTTTACACGTCCCCGCGGTGAGTTCGCGAGGTCTTGCGCCGCCTCCACGGGCCCAGAGCCTCCTGGGTTGTATCCCTGACCTGGCGGCCCGCCCCACAGGCCATAGCGCGGGTTCTTGCACTTCACCGCGCCTTCCCAGTAGTGGCGAATGATGTAGCGTCCCTGGAAGTTCGACTCGCCGCCTTTTTGCACCTGCGCCCCCTGATCGCCCAGCCCCCCTTCCCAGTTGGCGCGACCGCCGACAACGGGATCCGCCTCGCGAAAGATCAAGTCCGCGTCCAAGGTCTTTTTGTCATAACGCGTATGCAAGCGGGTCAAAACGTAGCTCGGCGCGCTGCCAAAGAAGGGCACGCCTCGCGAAGCACGCGGCGGCCCTCCGGGGGGAGCCGCTGCAGCACCCGCTGGCTGCGCGGCAGCGACGAAATCCTCGTCGCCGAGCGTATACAGATCGCTGGCCTCAAGTGGAGGCGTCGGGCACGGATCACACGAAGTGGTCTGCCAGGAGTACTCGGTGACCACAGCGCGTCCGCCAGCTCGTCGCAACGTCTCATCGAAGAGCTCGGCATAAAAGCTGGGGAAGTCCTTGCGAACCTCGTTGGCCACTTCGATGTTGGTCGGGATGAAGACGTTGGGATAGTTCGCGAGCTCGAAGCGCTTGCTCGGATGCAGAACATAGACCAGCAGATCCTGCGCACCGTCGGCATTGAGAAGGCCTAAGCGCACCGGCAGCCGCAGCTCGGACGCGTCATAGGCGAAGCGCAGCGGGGACAGCACCACGAGGCCGTGCTTGTCGCGCTGCACCTTTTTGATGTCGACCTTGGCGACGAAGAACTTCATTTGCTCGCGAATATATGGAGCCAAGGCCAGCGAAGCCCCCTTGGGGATGTTGTACCTCGACAGACGCAGCCAGGCTTCCAGACCGCCTGACTCCTTCGCAGAGAGGATAAGGATCTGATACTCACCCACCTCGAACTTGGCTTCGATGGTGACGCCAAAGCGACCGGCGCTCGACTCCATCGGGGGTGCTGAGGGGACGGCAGAATAGGCCACCGCTCCGGGCGGCGGCATCGGCGGAGGCACATAGCAAGGATCCTGTTCCCAGTACTCGACGAGGCGCGGCGCGCTTAGCTGATCAACGCGGCGAAACACGTCGGGCGACAGCGTCCTAACTTGTTCCTTCTTCAGCACAACGGGAACCGGGACCACCATGGCAAAGTCCTCGGGCGGTCCCTTGTAGTTGTTCGACATGCTGAGCACGGTGCGGCTGCCCTTGCGCAACAGCACGACCTGCGAGGCGTTGTTGCTCAGCGATGCATCAGCCCCAGACACAAAGAACCCACAGAAGGCCTGCGCGGACGGAACAACGCTGGCGAGCGACAGCGCAAGCATCCCCCCGAGAACCCACTTCCTGCGGAACATGGAACCGAACGACATGCGGCCTCCGACCATAAACCGTGAGGTTCACATCATATCGCGTTCGCAGGCGAGCTGGGGAGTCGGCCAAGCGCTGTCGCTGCGAACGGACTTTTCGCAGCCGACCTAGCAAACACAGGCGCCGTCTTCGCGTCAGCTTGGTCAGGAACACCAACGCTTAGATGCATCGCTGAGCGCGCAACGCGATACCGACTTGAGGAACGACCTCATCGAGCCGGCGAACTAGTTACCACCTGCGCAGTCAGGACGCCGGGAGAAGCAAGAGGAAGGTTGTAAACGCTTTGCTATGGCTCGACTAGAACCAGAGCGAACACGAGCAGAAGTGTTAGATAGAGCCCTTCCAGAAAAGGGCCCAAGGTGACGAGATCTAGCGGAGGGTCAGTAATGACTACTTGGCATCCGTCGCTTCAGCGGCGGGGCGATCCACGAGCTCAACGATCGCCATCGGGGCTGCATCTCCGTGACGCCAGCCCGTCTGTGTAATCCGCATGTAGCCGCCGTGACGGCCAGAGTACCGGGGTCCCAGCGTACCGAACAGCTTGTGCAATGCGGGACGCGCCTTCACGACTCGCTGCGCCATGCGCATCGCATGGACGATCTGCACGCGCTCGGTGTCAGAGCGCTTCTCGGCGTCCTTAGAGAGCAACTGCCCCACCGAAACGGCCCATGCAATCGCCGGCTCAGCGAAACGACGTAGCTCCTTCGCCTTCACGACGGTCGTCTCAAGCCGCTCATGCTCGATGAGCGAAGCGACCATATTGCTCCACATCGCTCGTCGGTGTGCTGACTCGCGACCAAACTTTCTTCCTGATTTCTGGTGACGCATCTCTGATGCCCGTTCCTACGTGCCAGCAGGCTGACACAGGTTCCTTGTCTCGTGGTCCAGGGAGTTGCAACGCTTGTTGGATTGCCTACGCCTTGTTGCGCTGCGCCGGAGGGATCCACCCCTCAAGCTTCAAGCCAAGGGACAGCCCCATCTCGCCGAGGATCTCCTTGATCTCTTTGAGCGACTTCCGGCCGAAATTCTTGGTCTTCAGCATCTCCGCCTCGGTGCGCTGCACAAGCTCGCCGATGTAACGGATGTTGGCGTTCTGCAGACAGTTCGCAGATCGAACCGACAGCTCCAGCTCATCCACCGACTTGTCAAGGTTCTCGTTGAGCTTCTCTTGCTCCTCCGAGACTGGCTCGTCGCTGGGCTCAAACGTCTCTTCAAAGTTAATGAAGATCGTGAGCTGGTCTTTCATGATCTTGGCAGCGTACGCGACGGCGTCATCCGCACGAACGGAGCCATCGGTCCAGACTTCCAAGGTCAGCTTGTCGTAGTCGGTCTGTTGGCCAACACGAGCGTGCGTGACCACATAGTTGACCTTCTTGATCGGCGAGTAGAGCGCATCGATCGGGATCATGCCGATGGGCATGTTGGGCTGCTTGTTCCGATCTGCCGGAACATAGCCACGCCCCATCTGAACCACTAGCTCGGCATGCAGCTTGCCACCGCGAGATAGCGTTGCGATGTGATGCGATGGATTCAGAATCTCGACCCCATCCACCGCCTGGATATCACCCGCGGTGACGGGGCCTTCCCCTTCTTTGTCGATGCGCAGGACACGCGTCTTCGGATCGTGCATCTTGATGAGCACGTCCTTGAGGTTGAGGATGATGTCGGTGACATCCTCCGCAACGTCGGGCAGCGTCTGAAACTCATGGAGTGCGCCATCGATCTTGATGGCAGCAATCGCGGCACCCTGCAACGAGGACAGCAACACCCGGCGCAGGCTATTGCCGATGGTGGTGCCAAAGCCGCGCTCTAGCGGCTCGCAGGAGAAGCGACCGTAGGTAGCGGTCAGCGATTCCTTGTCCACTTCGAGCGCCTTGGGTCGAATGAGGTCACGCCAGTTGCGCGACACGACCGCTGGATTCACCTGCGCAGTAGACATCTCATACTCTCCGAATCTCGGCTTTAGAGCTCTTTGATCCGCTTAGGATTGCGGCGGTCGATCGCTTACTTCGAGTACAGCTCGACGATGAGCTGCTCGCGGATTTCCATCTTCAGGTCTTCGCGGCCGGGCATCGCCTTCACGCGACCACGGAAGTTGTCCTTGTCAAGTTCCAACCACTGCGGAACACCTCGGCGATCGACGGCGTTCAGGTTCTCTGCCAAGCGCGGCATCTTCTTGCTGCTCTCACGTACCGCAATCGCATCATTCGCGCGCACGAGATACGAGGGTATGTTCACTCGGCAGCCATTGATCGAGAAGTGGCCATGGCGGACCAATTGACGCGCCTCGGCATGATTGCTGGCGAAGCCAAGGCGATACACGATATTGTCCAAGCGCCGTTCCAAGAGCTGCAGCAAGTTCTCGCCGGTAACGCCCTTCATACGGCTCGCACGGTAGTAGTAACCGCGGAACTGCCGCTCTGCGATACCGTAGATGCGCTTCACCTTCTGCTTTTCACGCAGCTGCTCGCCGTAGTCTGAGTTCTTTCGTCGGCGGTTCTGTCCGTGTTGCCCTGGAGGATACGCGCGACGTTCAAAGCCACACTTGTCCGTGTAGCAACGATCGCCCTTCAGGAAGAGCTTCATATCTTCGCGGCGACAAAGCCGGCAGACAGGTCCTGTATATCGAGCCATGAGATCCCTTCGATTCTTTTCCGCAGGCCGGGTTGGCCTAGGTCATTTGCGGAACGGCAGCCCAATCAGACGCGACGGCGCTTCGGTGGCCGACAGCCGTTGTGTGGTATGGGCGTGATGTCGCGAATCAGGCTGATCTTAAAGCCAGCCGCTTGCAACGCACGCAGGGCCGACTCACGGCCCGCGCCGGGACCATTCACCAGCACAGAGACTGTCCGCATGCCGTGCTCAATTGCCTTCTTCGCAGCATCCTCTGCAGCAAGCTGGGCCGCGAAAGGCGTCGACTTGCGCGAGCCCTTGAAACCGCGCACACCCGCAGACGACCACGCGACAACATTACCCGACACGTCTGAGATCGTGACGATTGTGTTGTTGAAGGTAGACTGAATGTGGGCAATGCCACTTTGGATGTTCTTGCGAACCTTCTTCTTAACTTTTGCCTTCGCCGTCATGCTCATCCATTCATGCGCCGGTTTATCGCACGCACGCCTCTATGCCCAAGCGTGATGCAGTGAGGACCCAGGCGCTCTGCAGTCGTTGTCCGAAGCAGCAGCCTCGTATCCCCGGAACTAGCCCGCGCCGCCCGCAGTCGGCTTCTTGCGAGCCAAGCCACCTTTGCGGGGGCCCTTGCGGGTACGCGCATTGGTATGCGTTCGCTGGCCCCGCACCGGCAGGCCTTTGCGATGCCGCAGTCCGCGATAGCATCCGAGATCCATCAGACGCTTGATGTTCATGGAGACTTCGCGACGAAGATCGCCTTCGACCTTGTACTCAGCCTCAATGACATCGCGAATCTTGCGAATTTCCGCTTCGTCTAGGTCATCGCTTCGCTTGTCAAAGCTAATCCCCGCGCGTTCCAGGATTTCGCGCGATCGCGAGGGGCCGATGCCATAGATGTACCTTAGAGCAACTTCCATGCGCTTGTTGCGCGGAAGGTCTACGCCTGCGATACGAGCCATTCAGAGTCTTCCTTCCCGTTTCCGAGGCTTCCCGTGTCGACGGGGAATCTGTACTTTAGCCTTGTCGCTGCTTGTGACGGGGGTTTTCGCAAATGACCCGCACAACGCCCTTGCGGCGAACCACTTTGCACTTCTCACATACCTTCTTGACGGACGCTCTTACCTTCATCGTCTGCTCCGGCGACGTGGATTTCGGGCCACTGCTTACGGCGTGGCTGCCTGATGTAACGCAAAAAAAATTCGCGTGCAAGAAAAATACTTTGGCGACGCGGATTTAGCGGCGACTGAGGATAACTGGACCGTTGTCTGTGATCGCCACGGAGTGCTCAAAGTGAGCGGATATCTGCCGATCGCGGGTTACCGCCGTCCAGCCATCGTCGAGAAGTTCTACGTCGGGACCGCCTGCATTGATCATGGGCTCGATCGCCAACACAAGCCCGGGCTTCAGTCGGATTCCTTTGTTCGGCTCGCCGTAGTTCTGCACCTGTGGGTCTTCATGCATGGCGCGGCCGATCCCATGGCCAACAAACTTACGCACGACGGAGTACCCAAGCGGCTCGACGAAGGACTGCACAGCCCAGCCGATGTCCTGCAGCCGGTTCCCTGGCACACAACGCGCAATCGCCAGGTCCAGGGCATGCCGTGTCGCCTCAACCAGCTTCCGGGCGGCATCAGGGACCTTGCCTACCATAACCGTTCGTGCCGAGTCACCGCAGAAGCCCTGGCGAAATGCACCGAAGTCAATACCGACGATATCGCCATCCTTCAGCACTTCCTCTTTGCGAGGGATACCGTGAACCACAACTTCATTAATCGAAGTGCAAAGAACTGCAGGATAGGGAGGATGGCCATACCCCAAGAAGGCCGACGTTGCATTGAGCTTCTTGAGCGTTCGATCGGCTAGCTCGTTGAGCTCGCTCGTGGATACACCGGGACGACAGCGTTCTTCCAATGCATCTAACACCTCGCAGACGACGAGGTTGGCATCGCGCATCTTCTCGATCTCTGATGGAGTCTTGTAATAGATACGCATTCAAGAGAGGAAGGGCGCGACCCAGAAGGCCACTAGGCCGACAGGCAGGCCTGCAGAGCTGCGAAGATTTCTTGAATTGGACCGGTACCCTGCACAGCGCGAAGCACTCCTCGCTGTCGGTAGTAGTCCATGAGCGGAGCCGTCTGCTGGCTATACGCCTGAAGGCGTTTCTCGATCGCTTCGGGGCGATCGTCGGTACGAACTTCCAGTGGGCACGAACTCACATCGCAGCCAGGAACATGGCCCGGCCGTGGCGGATTGTCGGTGACATGAAACGTGCCATTGCAGCGACTGCACCAGCGACGCCCAGCGAGGCGGCGGCGAATCTCATCGAATGGCACCTCGACGGAAATCACTTGCAGGGGCGCGCGGCCAGTCGAGGCAAACATGGTATCCAAGGCCTCGGCTTGCTTGATGGTGCGCGGAAAGCCATCAAGGATGACGCCGGCCTGATGATCGGGACGCGCCAACCTCTGCTTCACCAGCTCGATCACGACTTCGTCTGGCACGAGCTGACCTGCGTCCATCAACGCCGCGACACGATTGCCCAGCTCGCTGCCTTCCTTGCGAGCAGCGCGCAGCATGTCACCCGTGGAAAGTTGTGGAATTCCCAACTTCTCGGACAAGAGCTGTGCCTGCGTTCCCTTGCCTGCCCCCGGCGCCCCAAACAGATAGATGTTGTGCTGCATCGTTCTATCCAAATCCGGCTAGCGTCCGCGGGTAATCCGACCACGAATCCGCGGGCCCTTAGGACCCGTTACGTTTTCGTAGTTGCGAGTGATGAGGTGACTCTCAATCTGCTGCACTGTATCGAGGGCCACCCCGACGACGATCAGTAGCGAAGTACCGCCGAAGTAGAACGGCACTTTGAACTTCTGCTGCATAAACGTTGGCAACACGCAGACCGCAGAGATGTAAAGCGCGCCGCCAAACGTCAATCGCGTCAGAACGCGATCGATGTATTCCGCCGTCTTTTTCCCTGGTCGAATGCCTGGGATAAAACCACCGTACTTCTTCATGTTGTCGGCGATGTCGACTGGATTGAAGGTGACGGCCGTATAGAAGTAGCAAAAGAAGATAATGAGCCCGATGTACAGGGCATTGTATCGCCAGTCACCAGGGTTCAGAACATCGGCCGCCCGCTGCATCCACGATGACTGAACGAATCCCGCAAGCTGCGCAGGAAACAACAGGATGGACGAAGCGAAGATCGGCGGGATAACCCCTGCGACGTTGATCTTCAACGGAAGGTGAGTCGACTGTCCACCGTAGACCTTCCGGCCTACCACACGCTTTGCGTATTGGACCGGAATTTTGCGGTATCCACGCTCGAAGAAGATGATCGCCGCGATAACCGCCACGACGATGCCACCAACCAAGAACAGCTCGAAGACCGTCATATCCCCTTGGGATGAGGACTTCTGAAAGAGCTGCGTCATTGCGTCTGGGAACCGGGCTACGATGCCGGCAAAAATGATCAGAGAGATCCCGTTGCCTATACCCCGCTCGGTAATCTGCTCTCCTAGCCACATAATAAAGGCCGTTCCCGTGGTCAGCGTAATCATCGTGAGGAGCTCAAACCCCAAACCGGGATTGAGCACCACGGACCCGAACTGGGAGAAGCTGCGATTATTGCCTTCTAGCCAGCGCGCAATAAAGAACGCCTGCACCAGTGAGATAACGATGGTGCCGTATCGAGTGTATTGATTGATCTTCCGGCGCCCTTGTTCGCCCTCTTTCTGCAAGCGATCCAACACCGGCAACACGACCGTCAACAGCTGCAGAATGATCGACGAGCTGATATAGGGCATGATGCCCAGCGCGAAGATCGAGAGCTGCTCTAGTGCGCCACCAGAGAACATGTTGAGCAACCCCAGGAACGAACCCGAGGCGGACTTCAAAATGTTCTTCATCACCTGGCGATCGACGCCCGGCACGGTGACAAAGACCCCGATGCGATAGACCGCGAGCAGAGCCAGCGTGAAAAAGATTCTCTTCCGCAGCTCGGGGATCTTGGCAATGTTGGCGATGTTCGACGCCATTTCTTCTCTTTGTCGCAGCCCATCGTTGGCGCCGGTAGCACCAACAGTTGAGCCGCGCAGTGAAGGGATTACTTCTTCTTTTTCTTCTCAGGCCGCTTTACAGGCTTCGGCACATGCAAAGCGAGCACTTCGAAGGAGCCTTTAGCTTTCTCAAGGTGTTCCTTCGCAGAGGCCGAGATCAGGTGTGCCGATACCTTTAGGCCCGTCGGTACCGTCTGCCCCTCGCGGACGCTGCCCAGAATCTTCACGATCTTGGCAGACCGAGGCACCATCCCCGCGTCCTTGAGAGCATCCACGCCAACCGCCGCATTCGACTGCCCAAAGCGGGCTGCGATATCACCCAGGTTGATGGCAAATACTTCCCGACGGAAGGGGTTGTTGAAACCGCGCTTCGGCAGGCGGCGCGCCATGGCTGTCTGCCCGCCTTCAAAACCGGGCTTGGGAATACCGTGGTGACCGGTTCGAGCCTTCTGGCCCTTGGTGCCGCGGCCACTGGTCTTGTGCGTGCCAGAACCATGGCCTCGCCCCACGCGCTTGCGGGGCTTGGTTGCTCCTTCGTTCGGAGCCAGGGTATGTAGCGTTGTACCCATTGTTCTATCCTTCGCGACGCACGCACAAGCGGCGACGTCGATCTGCGTTTACTCGACGGGCTCGACCTTTACCAAGTGCGATACCTTGCGGATCATGCCACGCACAGCATCTGTGTCTTTGAGGACGTTGGAGCGGTGCATCTTGGTCAGTCCAAGCGCCTTGATGGTCTGCTTCTGATCCTCAGGGCGATTGATGCCGCTGCGGATCAAAGTCACTTTCAGCTTCAGCGCCATGATAAGTTCCCTTGTTTATTGCGATGGGCCGCACAGGGCAGCATATGCGCGATGAATGCACATGCGCCCCAGCTGCGTGATGCTCTAGCTGCTATGCAGTTGCTCGACGGTCTTACCACGACGACGCGCAACTTCATCCGGCGCGTGCAGCCCTTGCAGGGCCTGAGTCGTGGCATGCACAACGTTGTGCGGGTTCGACGTGCCGATGCACTTCGTCAGGATGTCCTGAATGCCTGCAACTTCGAGCATTGCGCGAGCGGCCCCGCCCGCGATGACTCCCGTACCGGGCGATGCAGGCCGCAACAAAACGCGACCCGACCCAAACTCTCCGATGGTCTCATGCGGGATCGTACGACCGTCGGTCAGAGGAATCTTGAAGAGGCCCTTCTTGGCCTGGTCTGTGGCTTTACGGATGGCTTCGGGTACTTCATTGGCCTTGCCGAGACCGGCGCCGACATGACCATTGCCATCGCCCACGACCACCAGCGCTGAAAAGCTAAAGCGGCGGCCACCCTTCACGACCTTGGCAACGCGGTTGATGTAGACGACGCGGTCTTTTAGCTCGCCCACTTCGCTGAAATTGATCGCCACGCTGGTCTCCTAGAACTTGAGTCCGCCCTCGCGCGCACCGTCAGCGAGCGCCGAGACACGGCCGTGATAGATGAAGCCATTGCGGTCAAAGACGACCTGTGAGACGCCTTTGGATAGGCAACGCTGAGCGATTAGCTTGCCGATGTGCTTCGCCCGATCCCGTTTTTTGAGGCCCTTCAACGAGGCTTCTAGCTCGGGCTCTAGCGACGACGCTGAAGCTAGAGTGGTTTGCTTGTCATCATCAATGACCTGCGCATAGATGTGCTTGGTGGAGCGAAACACCGAAAGTCGGGGGCGCTCCATTGTGCCCTGTATGCGCTTGCGAATGGACTTCTTGCGCTTGAGCCGCGCATCAATCTTCGTCGCTGACATGTTCTCACCGTGTCTAAACTGCCCGTGTCAAGACAGCGGCTCCCTCTCGGGCAGGAAACACCGCGCCATGCAGCAGGCGTATTACGGAAGTGGGAAATCCCCAACGAGCGGAATCAGCTTGCGCCGGTCTTACCAACCTTGCGACGAAGCGTCTCTTCCAGGTACTTGATGCCCTTGCCTTTGTATGGCTCTGGCGGGCGGACATTGCGGATGCGTGCAGCCAGTTGGCCCACTACCTCTTTGTCCGTCCCCGTCAGCGTGAGCAACACGGCGTCCTGGCCGCTGTTCACCGTACTCTTTACCTTCTCGGCTTTGGCGGCGACACCTGTCGGAAGAGAAAACTCCACCGGATGTGACAGACCCACAACCAAGTTGACTTTGCCACCGACGACTTCTGCTCGGTACCCAACGCCATTGATTTCAAGCTGACGGGTATAGCCGTCGGTGACGCCTTTGACCATGTTGGCCACAAGCGCACGCAACAGGCCGTGCCTGGCGCGCTCTTCGCGGCCATCACCCTGGCGCGAGACCTGGACATGGCCAGCCTCGAGCTTCGCGCTGACACCTGCGGGCACAGAACGTTTGAGTTCGCCCTTAGGGCCCTTGATAGCGATCAGCGAGTCCTTGATGGTGACATTTACGCCGGAAGGAACTGGGACCGGCTTCTTTCCGATGCGAGACATTACCAGACCTCACACAGCAACTCGCCACCCACGCCGAGCTTGCGTGCCTGACGGTCCGTCAGAACGCCACGCGAGGTGGACAGGATCGATACACCGAGCCCCGAGCGAACCCGCGGGATCGCCGTGTGTCGGACGTAAATTCGCTGGCCGGGCCGCGAAACACGGCGCATCGACTGAATCGCGTGCTGATTGTCCTGCCCATAGCGTAGGCCTATGGTTAGAACGCTGCCTTGATCGGTCGTCCCGCGCGCCACAGACTGGACATAGCCCTCGTCGCGCAGAATCTCCGCTACTCGCTCTTTGAGATTCGATGCTGGCAGCGTGACTGTCTCTTTCCGCGCCATCATGGCATTGCGGATTCTCGTCAGCATATCGCCAATTGGATCGGTCATTTTCTCACCGTAGGGCCTGGCTACCAGCTCGACTTGACGACGCCGGGGATCTCACCACGCGACGCCATCTTGCGGAAGCAGATGCGGCACAGCTGGAACTTGCGCATAAACCCGCGCGGACGTCCGCACGAGGCGCAGCGATTGCGCTGCCGGACGGAGCTGACGTTGCCGTTCTTATCGACTTTCTTGAACTTGAAGACGTTGTTCTCTGCACGCCATTGCTTCGCAAGACGGGCCATAGGTTAGCTCCTGAACGGCATTCCGAGGTGGCGCAGCAGCGCGCGTCCCTCTTCATCGGTTCTCGCAGTCGAGACGATGGTGATGTTGAGACCCTTGATCTTGTCGATCTTGTCGTAGTTGATCTCAGGGAAGATGATCTGCTCGCGAACGCCCATCGAGAAGTTGCCACGGCCATCGAACGAGCGCGGCGAAATTCCCTTGAAGTCACGAACACGCGGCATCGCAAACGAGACCAAGCGATCGAAGAACTCCCACATTCGCTCGCGTCGGAGCGTCGTCATGCAGCCGATCTTCTGCCCCTCGCGGAGCTTAAACGTCGCGATCGACTTCTTAGCCTTGGTGACCACCGGCTGCTGACCCGTCACCGACCGCATCTCTTCGACGGCATGGTCGATGATCTTGGGATTCCCTATCGCCTCACCCAAGCCCATGTTCAGCGTGATCTTCACTAGACGCGGCACTTGATTCTTGTTGCTGTACCCAAACTCCTTCATGAGTTTGGGGGCCACTTCCTTGTCATAAAGCTGACGCAGGCGGGGCGGCGCCGAGCGCTTGATCTGATCTTCGGCCGTAGCGTTGGGCGTACCATCGATCCTGCCCTTATCACGACCCTTGCCGCCGCCTGCTGCCTTGGCTGCAGCCTTAGGTTCCTTTGCTTCTTTGGCGCCCTCTTTAGCCGGAGCAGTCTTCGGCGCATCCTTCGCCGCTGCTTCTTTCTTGGCGGGCTTCTCGTTCTTTGCGTCTGCCATGATTACTCCGTTCGCTTCCGTCGCTGAAGACCACTCCCAGTGGGCATCGTGATATGCAACGGGTCCCGAACCGCTCTAGGTCGCTACTTTTTCTCTGCCTCGATGACCGTGCCGGACTTGCCAGCCCGGAAGCGTGCACCATCCTTGGCAAGGATTTTCACGCGCGTCGGCTTGTCTGTCCCTGGGTCTATCGGCATCACGTTCGAGAGGTGAATGGTACCTTCCTTCTCTAGGATGCCGCCCTGATTGCTCTGGGTCGGCTTGGTGTGCCGCTTCACCATGGTCAGGCGCTCCAAGACAACTCGCTGCGTCTTTTGCAGCACGCGAAGCACCCGCGCTCGCTTGCCCTTCTCTTTGCCGGCGATGACCTCGACCAGGTCACCCTTTCGAATGCGCTGCATTAGAGCACCTCTGGCGCCAGCGAAATGATCTTCATGAACTTCTTGGCGCGAAGCTCACGAGCAACAGGGCCGAAAATACGGGTCCCAAGCGGCTCGTTCTCTTTGTTGATCAGCACGGCAGAGTTCGTGTCAAAGCGGATGTACGTCCCATCCGGTCGCGCGACCTCTTTGGCTGTGCGAACGATGACCGCCTTGGCCACGTCGCCCTTCTTTACCTTGGCGTTTGGAATCGCTTCTTTCACCGAGACAACAATCACGTCTCCGAGAGAAGCGTACTTTCGCTTCGAGCCGCCTAGTACCTTGATGCAAAAGACCTTCTTTGCACCCGAGTTGTCGGCGACATCGAGAATGGTGGTCATCTGAATCATGGCAAACCTAACAAGCGAACGGTTTGTAGCCGTCTCATTTCAGGAGGGATCGCGGACTCTCTGCCCGCGGTGCCGCACCTTATATCACGGAACTACTGCGCACGGCGGGCGCGCTCAATCAACTTCACAACGCGCCAGCGTTTGTCCTTGGATAGAGGACGAGACTCCACGATCTCAACCTTGTCCCCAACATGGGCCCCGTTGTCCTCGGAGTGAGCCTTGTACTTGGCCTGATGCACCGTGTACTTGCCAAACTTGGGCTCACGCACGCGGCGTGTCACCTGCACGACCACGGTCTTGTTCATCTTGTCCGAGGTCACGACACCGATCATGTGGCGACGACTGCCTCGCTCGTCATCTGCACTCTGAGCCGAGGCGGCAGCCTTTGCAGGATCGCTCTTGCTAGGCTGCGCCATAGGCGTCTCCTGCGCAGGAGCAGCAGCTTTTGCTGCCTTGGCAACAGTGGACTTCGAGGTAGCCTTCGTCGATGTGCCGGTTGCGGCTTGGGCCGGGCTTTTCTGCGTACTCATTTTGATTGCCTAGGGCCTATCGCTAGGACTGCTTCGCGTCGGCTTGCTTGGCACGACGCCGCTCGGCCATGATCGTCATCACGCACGCGATCTCGCGACGAGTGCTACGAATCTGGCTGGTGTTTTCAATTTGATTGGTCGAGTGCTTGAGGCGCAGCTTGAACAGCTGAGTCTCTAGTCGACCGAGCCGTCCGCGGAGCTCGTCTTCAGACGACTCACGGATCTCACGAACGAGAGCGGTCCGCTTCACAGGGCACCTCCACGCACCACAAAGCGCGTCGCGATGGGAAGCTTGTGATGCGCCAACCGGAAGGCTTCCCGGGCCAACTCTTCAGGAACACCTTCGAGCTCGTACATCACTCGACCCGGACGAACCACGGCAACCCAATCCTCTGGAGCACCCTTGCCTTTACCCATGCGGGTTTCAGCGGGCTTCTTGGTGGTGGGCTTGTCTGGGAAGATGCGGATATACACTTTGCCACCGCGCTTGACGTGGCGGCTGATGGCGATACGAGCCGCCTCGATCTGGCGCGATGTAATGTACCCGCACTCCGCTGCCTGCAGGCCGAAGTCACCGAATGAAACCTCGGAACCGCCCTTGGCAAGGCCGCGCCGTCGGCCCTTTTGCGCCTTGCGGAACTTTGTCCTTTTGGGAGAAAGCATGGATGCTTACCTGTTCCTAAGCCTTGGGTGCAGAGCGGGTGGGAAGAACCTCACCCTTGAAGATCCAGCACTTCACGCCGATGACGCCGTACGTGGTGTGGGCTTCTGCAAAACCGAAATCGATGTCTGCGCGCAGCGTGTGCAGCGGCACACGCCCCTCGCGATACCACTCGTACCGAGCCATCTCAGCGCCACCAAGACGCCCCGACGAGGACACGCGAATGCCCTTGGCGCCGAACTTCATGGCGGTCTGAATGGCCTTCTTCATCGCCCGACGAAAGGCAACGCGGCGCTCAAGCTGCGTAGCGATATTCTCCGCCACGAGTTGCGCATTGGTCTCCGCCTTGCGGACCTCCTGGATATTTAGGAAGACCTCGTTCTCCGTCAGCGCCTGAATGTCCTTCTTTAGCTGCTCAACTCCAGCGCCACGCTTACCGATGACGATGCCGGGACGCGCAGTATAGATGTTGATCTTGGCCTTGTTGGCGGCCCGCTCAATCTCGACGCCTGCAATGCCAGCGTGCGCTAGCTTCTTGCGGATTTCATTACGGAGCTTGATGTCCTCGTGCAGCCACTTGGCGTAGTTCTTTTCCTCGTACCACTTCGAGGTCCAGCTCTTGATTACGCCGAGGCGGAATCCGATGGGATGCGTTTTCTGGCCCATTGCGCCTACTTTCCAGTCTTTCTTCTGTGGCTACTCTGCCTGACTGACGACGATGGTGACATTGCTGGTGCGTCGCTGAATGCGGTTAGCACGACCCATTGCGCGGGCCATCCAGCGCTTGATGATTGGCCCGTTATCAATGGTGCAGCCGCGCACCACAAGCGAGTCAACATCAGTCTGGCCTTTGTGCTCCGCATTGGCGACGGCCGAAAGCAACAGCTTGCGGATGACTTCACCACTCCGCTTCGGCGTGCTCTTCAGCATTGCCATTGCGTCGTCCACGCGGCGGCCTCGCACCAGATTGGCAATGATGCGCATCTTACGAGGCGAGATTCGAACTTGTCTCAGAACGGCCTTGGCTTCCATGGCGTCCTTCTACCGAGCACCGAAGTGCTACTTCTTGGCCGGGGCCGCCGGCTTCGCAGGCGCCGCTGTCTTCGCCTTCCGGTCCCCGGAGTGACCGTGGAAGGTTCGCGTAGGCGCAAACTCGCCGAGCTTATGCCCGACCATGTTCTCGGTCACAAAGACCGGGATGAACTTCTTACCCTGATGGACCGCGAATGTGAGTCCGACCATCTCGGGAGTGACTGTCGAACGTCGCGACCAGGTCTTGATGACCTTCTTCGACTTGCTACGGTTCGCCTCGACCACCTTGCTGAGGAGGTGCTTGTCGACGAACGGACCTTTCTTAATCGAGCGAGCCATCGAGCCTTACCCCTTGCTTCCGCGGCGACGAACGATGAACTTGTCCGTGCTCTTGTTCTTTCGCGTCTTGTATCCCTTGGTCGGCATGCCCCATGGCGAACAGGGATGACGACCTCCGGACGAACGACCCTCGCCGCCACCCATCGGGTGATCGACAGGGTTCATGGTCACGCCACGGTTGTGCGGCCTCTGGCCCTTCCAGCGCATACGACCGGCCTTGCCCCACTGAACGTTGGCGTGGTCCAAGTTACCCACTTGGCCGACCGTCGCGCGACAGCTCATATGCACGCGACGAACTTCGCCGGATGGCAAACGCACCTGAGCCCAATCACCTTCCTTGGACATCAGCTGAGCCGCACTCCCAGCCGAACGAACCAGCTGGCCACCGCCACCGATCTTTAACTCGATGTTGTGGATCGGGGTTCCAAGTGGAATGAAACGAAGCGGAAGGGAGTTGCCCGGCTTGATGTCAGCGCTATTCGCCGAGATAACCGTATCACCGACGGTGAGCTTATCAGGACAGAGGATATAGCTCTTGTCGCCATCTGCATAGTGCAGAAGGGCGATTCGGCATGTGCGGTTGGGGTCATATTCAACAGCCGCCACTTTGGCTGGGATACCGGTCTTCTTGCGCTTGAAGTCGATGGTCCTATAGCGCTGCTTATGGCCGCCGCCATGAAACCGAGTCGTGATTCGACCCTGATTGTTACGGCCTGCCGGCTGCTTGGCCCCTTTCGTCAGCGACTTCTCGGGGCGATCCTTGGTGACTTCAGTGAAGTCAAACCCGGTCATTCCACGTCGACCGGGCGAAGTCGGCTTATAAACTTTGATGCCCATTACACACCCTCAAAGAACTCGATCTTGTGGCCGGCCTGCAGGGTCACGATGGCCTTTTTCCAGTTGGACCGCTGACCGATCCAACGGCCAATGCGCTTCACCTTGCCGCGCACGATCAGGGTGCGGACGTCGGCAATTTGAACATCTGGAAACAAGGCCTTCACCGCATCACGGATCTGGATCTTGTTTGCGTCGCTATGCACCTCAAAAGCAACCTGAGGCCGCAGAGAATCTTGGTCCGCGCCAAGCTGACCGCCTCCCTCTTTTAGACGATTGCTCTTTTCCGTCAGCAACGGCCGCTTGATGATCTGATGTGGCTTCATCGCAGCACCCTTACGACGCCGACCGCAGGCTAAGCCGCGACGCGATAGCCTTCGCTGTCTTCTCAGTGATGATCAGCGAGGGATGTTTGAGGATGTCGTAGGTATTCAGACCTTCGACGGCGAGATACTTCGCGCTCTGTAGATTACGCATCGACTTGGCCAGCGTCGTACTCTCGCCCGCAGCCACGAGCAGAGCCTTGGCTCCACCGAGGGCCTTCAGCAGAGCAACTGCCTGCTTGGTCTTGGGTATCTCGAAATTCACATCTTCAAGAATGATCAGCTGCTTTTCCTTCGCACGCAGCGACAGAGCCGAACGGAGCGCGGCCTGCTTGACCTTCTTGGGCAGCGAATACTCGTAGTCCCGAGGCTTCGGCGAAAAAACCTTGGCACCACCACAGTGATTCGGCGCTCGCGTTGAACCCTGGCGAGCCTGACCGGTTCCCTTCTGGCGATACGGCTTCTTGCCGCCGCCGCGAACTTCCCCGCGGTGCAAGGTTGAGTGGGTGCCCTGACGTCGTGCAGCAAGCTGCTGCTTTACGACTTCCCAAAGCACATGTTCTTTGATGTCGGCAGCAAAGACCGAGTCATCGAGTTCGATGGCCCGCACTTTCTGCCCTTGGGCATTCACTACGTCGAAAGTAGCCATGGGTCTCTTACTTCGGCACATCACGCGTAAACGCGCAGGCGCCCGACCGTCTCGCACTCGTTCGCGGGAACGGCCGGGCCGTGCCGGAATCAATGCCTAGCACCCACTGAGTGCAGGCGTCCTCTCCTCAGGGTTCAGGTCTTGATCTCGACATCGACTCCGGCTGAAAGATCGAGCTTCATCAGCGCATCGAGTGTCTGCTGCGTCGGTTCAAGGATATCGAGCAGGCGCTTGTGCGTACGAATCTCGAACTGCTCACGCGACTTCTTGTCGATGTGTACAGAGCGCAGCACGCAGTACTTATTGATCTTCGTCGGCAAGGGAATCGGACCTGCAACTTTTGCACCGGTCCGCTTCGCGGTGTCTACGATCTCTCCGGCTGACTGATCGAGCAACTTGTGATCGTATGCCTTCAGCCGAATTCGGATCTTCGGAGTCGTCATGTCGAGCTTCTATCGGTTGCGAGGGTTCGGTTCTACTCGAGAATCTCGGTGACGACACCCGCGCCGACCGTGCGGCCGCCTTCGCGAATTGCGAAGCGTAGCTGGTTCTCGACAGCGACGGGCGTAATCAACTCGATGGTCATCTGGATGTTGTCACCCGGCATGACCATTTCCACTCCCTCAGGTAGGCGAACCACACCAGTAACGTCCGTGGTTCGGAAGTAAAACTGCGGCCGGTAGTTCGTGAAGAACGGGGTGTGGCGCCCGCCCTCTTCCTTCTTTAGAACATAGACTTCAGCCTTAAAGCGCTTGTGAGGCTTGATGCTGCCAGGCTTGGCCAGAACCTGGCCTCGCTCGATCTCTTCACGCTTCACGCCGCGCAGTAGACAACCGACGTTGTCACCCGCCTCGCCCTGATCGAGCAGCTTGCGGAACATTTCAACACCCGTGACAACGGTGTTACGGGTCTCACTGAAGCCGATGATCTCAACGGTCTCACCGACCTTGACAATACCACGCTCAATGCGGCCGGTGACGACGGTGCCACGACCCGAGATCGTGAACACGTCCTCCACTGGCATGAGGAACGGCTTATCCGTCTCGCGAACCGGCTCAGGGATGAACGAATCGCATGCTTCCATCAACTTGAAGATGGCGCCGTCAGCGATGTCGCTATGCACCCCATTCAGAGCCTGAAGGGCGGAGCCGCGAACAATGGGAGCGGTGTCACCGGGAAACTTGTACTTGTTGAGCAGCTCGCGGATTTCGAGCTCAATCAATTCAAGGAGCTCTGGATCACTGTTGACGTCGACCTTGTTCAGGAAGACAACCAACTGCGGCACGTTGACCTGGCGCGCCAAAAGAACGTGCTCACGCGTCTGCGGCATCGGGCCATCAACGGCCGAGACCACCAGAATGGCGCCGTCCATCTGCGCAGCACCCGTGATCATGTTTTTGACGTAGTCAGCGTGACCTGGGCAGTCGACGTGCGCATAGTGACGCTTGTCCGACTCGTATTCAACGTGGGAAACGGCGATAGTTAGGATCTTCGTATCGTCACGGCGACCCTGCGACTCGGAAGCCTTGGCAACTTGGTCATAGCTGATGGCTTGGAACTTTCCAGCCATTTTCTTGGCCATGACGTTCGTGATGGCCGCAGTCAGCGTGGTCTTGCCATGGTCAACGTGGCCGATCGTGCCAATGTTGACGTGGGGCTTGGAGCGAACGAATTTTTCCTTAGCCATTGCGATTTCCTTATGTGCTCAGGCGCCAGCCTCTTTGTACTGAGCGCCGCCTCTTTCTGCGATCCGAACCTTTAGTCCTGGCGAGACCACGCGGGCTTGGCGATCACCAACACCCGCTGCGAGCGCCACTTACCATCGGTAGTGAGCAAAGGCCTTGTTGGCCTCAGCCATCTTGTGCGTGTCTTCGCGCTTCTTGACGGCATTGCCGCGATTATTGGCTGCGTCGAGAATCTCAGCCGCAAGCTTCTCGGTCATCGTCTTTTCGCCACGCGTGCGCGAATACGCGACCAGCCAGCGCATCCCCAATGCCTGTGAGCGCTCCGGTCGAACATCTACAGGCACTTGATACGTCGAACCACCCACGCGACGAGACTTTACTTCTAGCTTGGGCTTCACATTGCCCAGAGCCTTCTCGAAGACCTTGATTGGATCTTCCTTGGCTCGGTCGCCGACCTTGTCGAGAGCGCCATACACGATGCGCTCTGCAACCGCCTTCTTGCCCGACACCATCACGGTGTTGATGAACTTGGTCAGGCGGCGGCGGACTTCATCAGCCTGTTCCGTGAATTTTGGATCAGGCAGCACTTCGCGCTTGGGAACTTCACCTTTGCGGGGCATGGATTTCCTCGTCTACTACTTGGGCCGCTTGGCGCCGTACTTCGAGCGGCCCTGCCGCCGGTTGGCAACACCTGCAGTGTCGAGCGTGCCGCGCACGATGTGATAGCGAACACCAGGAAGGTCCTTGACGCGGCCACCGCGAATCAAGACCACCGAGTGTTCCTGAAGGTTGTGACCTTCACCAGGGATATAGGTCGTGACCTCGATCTGGTTGGTCAAGCGAACACGGGCGACCTTGCGCAGAGCCGAGTTCGGCTTTTTCGGTGTCGTTGTATAGACGCGCACGCAGACACCGCGCTTCTGCGGACACCCCTTGAGAGCTGGCGCGGTGGTCTTCCGCACCTGCTTTACTCGGCCTTTTCTTACGAGCTGGTTAATCGTCGGCATCTGACTGTTTCGTCTCTACTCGAAGCGCCAACTCCGCGAACACACACAACATCCAGCCGATCGCGAAGAGGAACGCAGTATACGGAGGTCGCAAAGTGAGTCAAGCAAAAGATCGAACTTCTGCTTTTCTCTCAGAATCTCTCTCGGAGATTGTGCGCTTTACCTCTCAGGTTTGTACGGCTAGACCTTGCTTGCGGAGGCCGCTTCCGCGGTCTCGATCGGTGTCTCTAGGGCGATCGGCGGAATGACTCCTCCGTCGCTGCGCGAAGCGATCACCTGGCGCTCTGGATCATCGATAACGATCGTCAAGCGCTTGTACGTTGGGATACCCGTACCGGCGGGGATCAAGCGACCCATGATGACGTTTTCTTTGAGGCCGCGAAGATAGTCGACCTTGCCCTGAATCGCCGCCTCTGTGAGCACCTTGGTCGTCTCTTGGAATGACGAAGCCGAGATGAATGACTCCGTCGAGAGCGAGGCCTTGGTAATGCCAAGCAGCAGCGGCTCACCCTTAGCAGGCTGACCGCCAGCGGCTAGCACGCGCTCGTTCTGCTCTTCAAACAGGTGTCGCTCGACCTGCTCATCGACAAGGAACGTGGTATCGCCGACGTCGACAACGCGCACGCGACGCAGCATCTGGCGAACGATCACTTCGATGTGCTTGTCGTTGATCTTGACGCCCTGCAGACGATAGACCTCTTGCACTTCGTCGACGAGGTACTTGGCTAGCGCCTTTTCGCCAAGCACCTTGAGGATATCGTGAGGATTGCTGCTGCCGTCCATCAGAGGCTCACCTGCGCGCACGCGATCACCGTCGCGTACCGAGAGGTGCTTGCCTTTGGAGATCAGGTACTCTTTCGGCTCGCCAATCTCGGGCGTGATGATGACTTTGCGCTTGCCCTTGGTGTCTTTGCCAAACGAGACAATTCCGTCGATCTCGGAGATAACGGCGTGCTCCTTGGGCTTGCGCGCCTCGAAGAGCTCAGCGACGCGCGGCAGGCCGCCCGTGATGTCTTTGGTCTTGACGGTCTCGCGTGGGATGCGCGCGATGATGTCGCCCGCTTCGACCTTGTCTCCCTCGTTGACGCTGATGTTGGCGCCGATCGGCAAGAAGTAGCGCGCCTCCTGGTTGGTGCCAGGAATCTTGCGCGTCTTCCCGCTGTCGTCCTTGATCGTGATGCGAGGACGCGTATCTGCGTCGCGTGATTCAACGATGACCTTGCGCGAGAGCCCTGTGTGCTCGTCGAGCTGCTCTTGCATGGTCACGCCGTCGATGATGTCGCCGTACTTCACGCCGCCTGCGACCTCGGTGAGGATCGGCAGCGAGAAGGCATCCCACTCCGAGAGGAGCATCTTGGGTTCGACGCGATCGCCATGATTGACGAACAGCTTGGCGCCGTATGTCAGGCCGTATCGTTCGCGCTCGTGGCCCGCCTCGTCGCGGATGACTAGCTCACCATGGCGATTCATCACGACGCGGTACTTGCGCTGGTGTGGCTCAGCCGCGTTGGGATTGGTCTTCTCGACGCTCTGCACGTTTTCGAAGTGGGCGATGCCTGTGCTTCGCGATTCCAAGTTCGACGACTGAATGCGGACCTGGCCGACGCCACCGATGTGGAAGGTGCGCATCGTAAGCTGCGTGCCCGGCTCGCCGATCGACTGCGCGGCGATGACACCGACGGCTTCACCGATGTTGACGACGTAGCCACGCGCCAAGTCACGGCCGTAACACTGCACGCAGATCCCGCGGCGTGTCTGGCACGTCAGAACCGAGCGAATCTTGACCTTGTCGATGCCCGCGTTCTCGATGACTGCGACGCGCTCTTCGTTGATCTCACTGTTGGCGGGAACCAACACTTCGCCACTGTACGGATCGACGACATCTTCAAGCGCCACGCGCCCAAGAATGCGATCGCCAATGCGCTCAATGACCTCGCCACCTTCGACGAGCGGCGTCATCTCGATGCCTTCGAGCGTGCCGCAGTCGTAGTCGGCGATGATCGCGTCCTGTGCCACGTCGACAAGACGACGCGTCAAGTACCCCGAGTTGGCGGTCTTGAGAGCCGTATCTGCGAGTCCCTTGCGTGCGCCGTGCGTCGAGATGAAGTACTGGAGCACCGAGAGGCCTTCACGGAAGTTCGTGGTGATCGGCGTCTCGATGATTTCGCCTGAGGGCTTGGCCATGAGGCCGCGCATACCCGCGAGCTGACGAATCTGCTGCTGCGATCCGCGAGCGCCGGAATCGGCCATGATGAAGATCGGGTTGAACGAAGGCTGCCGCTTCTCTTCGTTAGAGCGCTCGTCCTTGGCGATCGTCGTCCCAATCTCGCTCATCATCTCGCCGGCCACTTGTTCAGCGACTTGGGCCCAGATGTCGACGACTTTGTTATAGCGCTCGCCCGAGGTGATCAAACCCTCGTTGTACTGGTCTTCAATCTCGGCGACTTCCTTTTCGGCCTTGTCGAGAAAGACCTTCTTCTTCGCCGGAATGCGCATGTCGTCGATGCAGATCGAGATGCCCGCCGAGGTCGCGTGCGTATACCCGAGGGTGCGCAGCTTGTCGGCCATCAGAACGGTCTCTTTCTGGCCGCCCTGGCGGTAGCAGGCGTCGATCAGATCGGCGAGCTGCTTCTTGCCAAGGACGCGATTGACGAGGCGGAACGGCAGCTCCGTCGGCATGATCTCGTACAGGAGCACGCGACCGCAGGTGGTCTCGACCATCTGGTACTTGCCCGGCGTGGTTCCCGTCGGGTTTAGCATACGCACCTTGACACGCGCCTGCAGTTCCAGCTCGCCGTGGTCGTACGCCATGCGCACTTCTTCGCGCGAGCTGTACACGCCCTGGAGGCCTGTGACCTTGCCGTCCTTGCCCTTGGTCTCACGGTACTCGCCGCGCGCAAACAGGCGCTCACGCGTCATGTAGTACAGACCCAGGACGATGTCCTGCGACGGGATGATGATCGGCTTGCCGTGCGCAGGGCTCAGGATGTTGTTGGTCGACATCATGAGCACGCGCGCTTCCATCTGCGCTTCGATCGACAGAGGCACGTGGACGGCCATCTGGTCACCGTCGAAGTCGGCGTTGAAAGCGGCGCAGACCAGCGGGTGCATCTGGATCGCCTTGCCTTCAATCAGCACCGGCTCGAACGCCTGGATGCCCAGACGGTGCAGCGTCGGAGCACGGTTGAGCAGAACCGGGTGCTCCTTGATGACCTCTTCCAGGATGTCCCAGACTTCGGGACGCTCCTTGTCGACCATCTTTTTGGCGCTTTTGATCGTCGTGACCAAGCCGCGCTCTTCAAGCTTGTTGTAGATAAACGGCTTGAACAGCTCGATCGCCATCTTCTTCGGCAGACCGCACTGGTGTAACCGCAGCTCGGGACCGACGACGATGACGCTGCGGCCCGAGTAGTCGACGCGCTTGCCGAGCAGGTTTTGACGGAAGCGGCCCTGCTTGCCCTTGAGCATGTCGGACAGCGACTTCAGCGGCCGCTTGTTGGGGCCGGTGATGGTCTTGCCGCGACGGCCGTTGTCAAACAGCGCGTCCACCGCCTCCTGCAACATGCGCTTCTCGTTGCGGATGATGATCTCTGGCGCGTTCAGCTCTTGCAGACGCTTCAAACGGTTGTTGCGGTTGATGACACGACGGTACAGATCGTTCAGATCGGACGTCGCAAAGCGGCCCCCATCGAGTGGAACCAGTGGGCGCAGATCCGGTGGGATAACCGGGATCACTTCCAGCATCATCCACTCGGGACGGTTGCCCGATTCTTTGAACGCCTCAACAACCTTGAGGCGCTTGGCGATCTTCTTTCGCTTGGCCTCAGAGGTCGCCTCGCGCATTTCATTGCGCAGCTGATCCGAGAGCTGGTTGATGTTGATCTTGATCAACAGATCGCGAATGGCGTCGGCGCCCATGCGGGCCTCGAACGCTTCGTCGCCCAGCTCTTCGCTGAGTTTCTGGTAGCGCTCTTCGCTAAGAAGCTCGCCGACCTGCAAGCCGCTGTTGCGCGGGTCGACAACGACGTACGACTCGCAGTACAGGACCTTTTCCAGTTCCTTGAGCGTGATGTCGAGCAGGTTGCCAATGCGCGACGGCAGCGACTTCAGGAACCAAATGTGCGCGACCGGCGTCGCCAGCGAGATGTGACCGAGTCGCTCGCGACGGACCTTGGACTGGATGACTTCGACGCCGCACTTTTCGCAGACGACGCCGCGGTGCTTCATGCGCTTGTACTTGCCGCAGTTGCACTCATAGTCTTTGACCGGGCCAAAGATCTTTGCGCAGAACAGACCGTCACGCTCGGGCTTGAACGTGCGGTAGTTGATCGTCTCGGGCTTTTTTACCTCGCCATGCGACCACTCGCGAATCTTGTCTGGAGACGCCAGACTGATGCGGATGGCGCTGAACGAAAGCGGGTCTTTGGGCTTCTCGAAGAAGTTAAAAAGATCCTTCACGGAATCTCTCCTTGGTTCGTTCAGGCGCCGATCTTCGCCGCGACTTCACGGGCCATTTGCTGCACCGTCGACGGCGCATTGTCGCGGGCGGGCGTGCTGGGGTCTTCGATCAACTCGACGTTCAAGCAGAGCGACTGCAGCTCTTTGAGGAGCACGTTGAAGGACTCCGGCAGGCCGGACTCTAGGTTGTGCTCGCCCTTGACGATCGACTCGTACATGCGAGTGCGACCAACGACGTCATCGGACTTCACCGTCAGGAACTCCTGCAACGCGTAGGCTGCGCCGTAGGCTTCCATGGCCCAGACTTCCATTTCGCCGAGTCGCTGACCACCGAACTGCGCCTTGCCACCCAGCGGCTGCTGTGTGACCAGTGAGTACGGCCCGATGGACCGAGCGTGGATCTTGTCGTCGACCAAGTGGTGCAGCTTCATGATGTACATGACGCCGACAGTGACATCGTGGTCGAAGGCCTTGCCGGTCTTGCCGTCGAACAGCAGCATCTGGCCGGTCGTCGCCATGCCCGACATGGTCAGCGCGCTCTTGATCTCTTCTTCCTTGGCGCCGTCGAAGACCGGGGTTGCCATCTGTACGCCGCGGCGCAGCTTGACCGCGAACTGGCGCAGGTCCTCTGCATCGAGCGCATCGATGAAGGCGTGTGCTTGCTCCGTCGTATAGATCTTCTTCAGACGATCGCGAAGCTGCTCCGGGTTGTACTTGCTGGAAAGCAGACGATCGAGCTGACGACCAAGCTGCAGCGCTGCCAAGCCTAAGTGCGTCTCAAGAATTTGGCCGACGTTCATACGCGAAGGAACGCCCAGTGGGTTCAGCACCACGTCGACTGGCGTGCCATCCTCTTGGAAGGGCATGTCCTCTTCCGGCAGCACGCGGCTGACAACGCCCTTGTTTCCGTGGCGACCAGCCATCTTGTCACCGACGGCGAGCTTACGCTTGATGGCCACGTAGACCTTGACCATCTTGATCACGCCCGGTGGCAGCTCATCGCCCTTGGTGATCTTCGCGACCTTGTCGCGATAGAACGCCTCGATGTTGTGGATGTCGTCTTCGAGCTGCTGGCTCAGTTGCTCCAGCTTCTGCTCGACGCGGCCATCGCCTTCGACGCGGATCTCGCGATACTGACGAGCCGGCACTTGCTCTAGGCCGGCTTCATCGAGCACCTGACCCTTCGCCAAGAGCACCTTGCCCTTGTCGTCGATCAAGCGCGACGCTGTGGTCTTGCCAACCAGCAGGCGGCGCATGCGGGCATAGTACGAGTCGCAGACGATCTTGACCTCATCCCGCTGGTCGGTGATGAGCTTCTCTTTCTCGGCGTCCTCGATGTCCTTGGCGCGCTCATCCTTCTCTGTGCCCTTGCGAGCAAAGACGCGTGCGCTGATGACGATGCCCTGCACGCCCGGCGGTACTCGCAGCGAGCTGTCACGGACGTCGCCAGCCTTCTCTCCGAAGATGGCGCGGAGGAGCTTCTCTTCCGGGGACAACTGCGTCTCGCCCTTGGGCGTGATCTTGCCGACCAAGATGTCGCCGGCTTTTACCTCAGCGCCAATGCGCACGATGCCCGACTCGTCGAGATCGCGCAGCGCTTCATCACCAACGTTCGGGATGTCACGCGTGATCTCTTCCTTGCCGAGCTTGGTATCGCGGGCGATACACTCGAACTCCTCGATATGGATCGACGTATAGACGTCTTCCTTGACCAAGCGCTCTGAGCACAGGATCGAGTCTTCGAAGTTGTAGCCGCCCCAGGGCATAAACGCGACGACCACGTTCTGACCCAGCGCAAGTTCGCCCATTTCGCAGGCGGGACCGTCGGCGAGTACATCACCGGGCCGCACCCGATCGCCACGCTGGACGATCGGCTTCTGGTTGAAGCAGGTGTTCTGATTGCTGCGCTGGAACTTGATCAGCGTGTAGATGTCGGGCTTGACCGACGCAAGATCATGCTCGTCATGCTCAAGCGGACGCACGACGATACGGCTGGCGTCGACAGACTCGACGATGCCCTCACGCTTGGCGACGATCGTAACGCCAGAGTCACGGGCGACGATGCCCTCGATGCCGGTACCAATCAGCGGTGCAGCGGTGCGGATCAGCGGCACGGCCTGGCGCTGCATGTTGCTGCCCATCAGCGCGCGGTTGGCGTCGTCGTGCTCCAGGAAGGGAATCAGCGAGGCAGCAACCGACACCAACTGGTTGGGCGAGACGTCCATCAGCGTGACTTCTTCCGGGCGCGCATGCACGAAGTCGCCGTTATGACGGCACGACACCGTGTTGCCCAGGAACTTGCCACCGTTGCCGACCGGCGCGTTGGCCTGCGCGATGAAGTGACCTTCCTCTTGCAGCGCGGAATAGAACTCAACGTCGTCGCTAACGCGACCTTCGACAACGCGGCGGTACGGCGTCTCGATGAAGCCGAACTCGTTGACGCGGGCATACGTCGAAAGCGACGCGATGAGGCCGATGTTCGGTCCTTCCGGCGTCTCGATCGGGCAGATACGGCCGTAGTGCGTGGCGTGTACGTCGCGCACTTCAAAGCCGGCGCGCTCACGGGTCAGACCGCCGGGACCGAGAGCCGACAAGCGACGCTTGTGCGTGACTTCGGACAACGGGTTCGTCTGATCCATGAACTGCGACAACTGCGACGAGCCGAAGTACTCTTTGACGACGGCCGACACCGGCTTGGCGTTGACCAGATCGTGCGGCATGAGTGTCTCAATCTCTTGCGACATACTCATGCGCTCTTTAATCGCGCGCTCCATGCGCACGAGGCCAATGCGATACTGATTTTCCATCAGCTCGCCGACGGCGCGTACGCGGCGGTTGCCCAAGTGATCGATGTCGTCGATCGCGCCCTTGCCATTCTTGAGATCGATCAGGTAACGGACCGTCTCTAGAATGTCGCGCTTGGTCAACACGCAGTTGTCGAGGCGCTCATCGATCTTGAACTTGTAGTTCAGCTTCAAGCGACCGACCTTGGACAGATCGTATCGCTCGGGGTTGAAGAACAAGTTGTCGAAGAGCTGAGCCGCCGTCTCCAGCGTCGGAGGATCACCGGGACGCAAGCGGCGATAGATCTCCATCAGCGCATCTTCGGTCGTATTCAACCGATCGGCGATGAGCGTGTCGCGCAGATAACTGCCGACGTTCAGGCCGTCGATGAACAACACCTTAAACTGCGTGATGCCATGCTCGCGCAGCTCGTCGAGCTTGGCCTCGGTCAGTTCTTCGTTGCACTGCAGTAGAACTTCACCGGTCGTCTCGTTGACGACGTCGTGCGCGGCGACCTTTCCGACAAGCTCACTCGGCTCAACCGGCAGGCGATCGATCCCGGACTCTTGCAGCTTGCGGATCGCGGCACGCGTGAACTTGCGGTTCTTTTTGACCAGGATCTCGTTGCTGCCTGGGTGCCGGATGTCGCGGGTTGCCCGCTGGCCGGGCAGCAGATCGTACTCGACAGACTTGGTGTAACGCTTGTCCGCCGGGTCCAGGAACACGCTCTCGGTCGCGTAGAAGTAGTTGAGCAACTCTTCCGTCGAGAAACCGAGAGCGCGAAGCAGCACAGTGGCATGAAGCTTGCGCCGACGATCGATGCGGACATACAGGATGTCCTTGGGATCGAATTCGAAGTCGAGCCACGAACCGCGGTACGGAATGACGCGCGCGTTGTAAAGCAGCTTGCCCGAGGAATGGGTCTTGCCCTTGTCGTGGTCATAGAACACGCCGGGCGAGCGGTGTAGCTGCGAGACGACGACGCGCTCGGTGCCGTTGATGATGAACGTCCCATTGTCCGTCATCAGCGGGATCTCGCCGAAGTACACCTCTTGCTCTTTGACGTCGCGGATGGACTGGTGACCCGTCTCTTCGTTGGTGTCCCAGACGACCAAGCGGATCACCACCTTGATCGGCGCCGCGAACGTCATGCCCCGCTGGCGGCACTCATCGACGTCGTACTTGGGCTTGTCGAGGTGGTACGAGACAAATTCGAGCGAGGAGGTCTCAGAAAAATCTTTGATAGGAAAGACACTACGGAAGACACCTTGCAGACCCACCTCTTCCCGCTGATCGGGCGTCAGGTCTTTCTGCAGGAACTTCTCGTAGGACTGTTTTTGGATATCAATGAGGTTTGGGATGTCAATGATCTTGGTGATCTTCGCGTAATTTTTTCGAACGCGGAAATTGTTCTGAATCACCGAGGCCATAGAGATCCTTTCTCCGACCGGCTTTTCGTCCGTCGTAGGCTGAAGCCCTTTGAGCTTCAGAAATGGGTAATCGGCTCACAGAGACACGTGTCCCTGTGAGCCGTCTTCGTGACTCTTACGCTGCTCTGGCGTTTGTGAAGCAATTGTCTCAGCGCCGAGCTTCCTTTTGCCGTTCCGTTACTTGACTTCGACCTGGCCACCGGCCTCGACGATCTTCTTCTTGATCGCTTCAGCCTCGTCCTTGGGCACACCCGCCTTCAGTTCCTTCGGGCAGCCGTCGACCAGATCCTTGGCTTCCTTGAGACCCAGGCTCGTGATCTCGCGGACGACCTTGATGACGCCGATCTTGTTTGCGCCCGCGCTGCTTAGCACAACGGTGAACTCTGTCTGCTCAGCGGGCTTCTCAGCGGCGGCCGCGCCACCACCACCAGCCGCCGGGCCAGCTGCCACGGCCACCGGAGCGGCCTTGACGCCCCACTTGTCCTCCAGCTGCTTGGTGAGCTGGGCGATCTGCATGACCGTCAGGTGGGACAGCTGGTCAACAATTTGATCCAAGTTTGCTTCAGCCATGTTCGTTGTCTCCTCGAAGTTGGAGCACGTCCGGCCGCGACATCACACAGTGAAGCCAGCGGCCTGCGACATGCCATTAGCCCTGGGCTTCCAGTTGCCGCTTCCGTGCATCGATGACGAAAGCGAAATTCTGCGCACCAGCGTTGAGCGTGCGAACCAAGTTGGTAGCAGGCGCGACCAACGTCGCCAGCAAGGAGGCACGAAGCTCGTCCTTGCCCGGCATATCGGCCGCGACCAGCACACCCTTGTCGTCGAGAACATTGCCCTCGAGATATCCGCCCTTGATCTTGAACTTGTCGTTGCTCTTGGCGAACTCACGAGCGATCTTGGCGGCGACCGAGGGGCTGTCCCACGAATAGATCAGCGCCGTCGGGCCTTCCAGGTACTTGCCCATCTTCTCCATGGGCGTTCCCTTGATGGCGAGCTTGACCAGGGTGTTCTTGTAGATCTTGTATTCGCACTGCTGCTTGCGAAACTCTTCGCGCAGCGCCGTCACCGCCGGAACTGTCAGTCCGCGATAATCAGCGAGCACAATCGCCGCACTCTTGTGCAGCTTGTCTTTGAGCTCAGCAATCTGTTGCGCTTTTTCGTCCCGATTCATAGCTCCAGGGCTCCGTGTCTCGGCAGGAGATTAAGCCTTGCGGCGCCTGCCATCTTTGACCTGCGGCACCATCCCCGTCCGTGATGCAGCATGCATCCAGTACTGGGCGACGACTGCCGCGCTTCGTTGGGTATGCGTTCGTTAGGCCGGAGCAGCTTGAAGCTCATTCGGCTCCAGCTTGATGCCCGGTCCTAGCGTGGTGGAGATCGTGATTGACCTGACGTACGTCCCCTTTGCCGTCTGCGGCTTGAGCTTGAGTAGGAGCTCAACCAGGGCACGCCCGTTTTCTTCTAGCTTCTTCGAGCCGAATGAGACCTTGCCGATCGGCGCATGCACGATGCCGGTCTTTTCGACACGGAATTCAACACGGCCCCCCTTCAACTCCCGGACGGCGCGGCTCACATCAGTGGTCACCGTTCCGACCTTCGGGTTCGGCATCAGGCCGCGAGGACCAAGAAGGCGGCCAATTTTACCGACCAAGCCCATCATGTCCGGCGTCGCCACGGCAGCGTCGAAGTCGAGGAAGTTCTCGTTCTGGATGCGAGCGACCAAGTCATCGGAGCCAACTACATCCGCGCCGGCCTCTTGCGCTTCCTTGACCTTGTCGCCCTTGGCAAAGACAGCGACGCGCACACTCTTGCCGGTTCCGTGCGGCAACACAACCGCACCACGGACCATCTGATCCGCATGCTTGGGATCGACCCCCAAGCGGACTGCCAGGTCGACCGTTTCGTCGAACTTGCTTGAGATCTTCGTCTTCGGCAACAGCTCAAATGCGTCTTTGATCGAGTACTTCTTCTGGCGGTCCACTAGCTTGGCAGCGGCCGCAAACTTCTTTCCAACCTTGGCCATGGGGCTCCTCTAGCGACGGCGACGGATCGCGCGTCTACCGCTGATCAGTGCGGTGGCTGCGTCCATAAGGGACGGCTTGGGAACGACCTAGTCGATGACTTCCAGACCCATCGAACGCGCCGTGCCCGCGATGGTGCGCATCGCGCTCTCGATGTTTGTCGTGTTCAAGTCAGACAGCTTGGCTGTCGCGACTTCACGGATCTGCTTGCGCGAGACCTTGCCGACCTTGACCTTGTTCGGGGTCTTCGAGCCTGAGCCTGGCTTCTTGGTCAGCGACAGGCCAGCCGCCTTCTTCAGCAGAATGGCGGCCGGCGGCGTCTTGGTCACGAAGGTGAACGAGCGATCGGAATAGACCGTGATCACCACCGGGATGGTCATGGATTCCATGTTCTGCGTACGGGCGTTGAACGCCTTGCAGAATTCCATGATGTTGACGCCATGCTGACCGAGCGCCGGACCGACGGGCGGAGAGGGGTTGGCCTTGCCGGCCTGGATCTGCAACTTGACGTAACCGGTGATCTTCTTCATGGCTGTTTGCTTTTCGCTCGATCGTTAGGCGTGTCGGACTGCAACGCGGGCCCTCGTATGGCACAACTGCAAGTTGTACACAAGCAGATTATTGTGCCGGCGGGTTCCCAATGTGCGCTGCGCTGATTCCGAGCTTGCCTAGTCCGGGGTCACCCCCCGGTGGGATATCGATGGTGGTGTTGGGAAATTCGATTTTGCTGCGTGCGCGATTCGAGCCGATCGCTCCTAGGCTTTTTCGACCTGAGCGAAGTCCAGCTCAACGGCCGTGGCGCGGCCAAAGATACTGACCCGAACCTTGACCTTTTGCTTCTCGGCTTTGACTTCGTCAACGATGCCGGCGAAGTTGGCAAACGGACCGTTGATAACGCGCACGTTCTCGCCTTCTTCAAACGAGACACGCGGCTTGGGCTTGTTCGCGCCTTCCGACATCTGCGAGTTAATCTGCGCGATGTCTTTCTCGTTCACTGGCGTCGGCGTTGTCCCCCCCAAGAAGCCCGTCACGCGAGCCGTGTTCTTGACGAGGTGATAGGTCCGCTCATTGAGCGCCATCTGCACGAACATGTAGCCAGGATAGAACTTTCGGGTGGTCGTGCGGCGTTGGCCCTTGACCATCTCAAGGACAGACTCTGTTGGAATCAGGACCTGGCCGAATTCAGTGTCCATGCTCTCTTGCTTGATGCGTTCAAGCAAGGCCAGCCGGGCCTTGTTCTCGTGGCCTGAGTAGGTATGCACGACGTACCACTTGAGAGCCATCTCATTCATCGCCGCATTGCTGCGAACGCCTCTCCAACTCGATTACCTCAGCCTGCTACAAGCTTCCGCTGGCCATTTATAGGAGCAAATTCTATGTATTGGAAAGTATTTCTTTTTTTGACAGGCGAGGTCCTATCCGTAAAGGACAGCCGTCAGGGCCGCCCAGAGAGCGTCGAAGATACCCAAGAACAGCGACGCCACAATGACCGTAACGATGACCACGATGGTAGCCATCCCCGTTTCGCGACGGGTGGGCCATGCGACTTTGCTCAGCTCGGCAACGACTTCCGACGCAAGGTTGAACAACTCTTCATTGCGCCAAGCGAGCCACGCCACCACGCCGGTAATCAACGTCGCACCGCCATAGAGGAGGAGCATCTTGGGCTTCGCGAAATACTCCCAGACCCACGCGCCGGTCTTGATGAGCAAGAACAGCAGCGCCAGGCTGGTCATCGCGTATAGAAAATGTACCCACTTGCGTTCCATGTTGGTCTTTCAGTACAGCACTACAGAGGGCACGATCGACTGCGCCAAAGCAGTCTGTCATCGATGGGCAGGCGAGGAGGGACTCGAACCCCCGACCCGCGGTTTTGGAGACCGCCGCTCTACCAACTGAGCCACTCGCCTAGACGCGCTCCGGAGCGCAGCCTGCATTCGCAAGCTGCATCACAGAGCGCGGTTATTTCGTCTCTTTGTGCGACGTGTGCTTATGGCACCACTTGCAGTACTTGTTGAACTCCAGCTTGTCTGGAGTCGTGCGCTTGTTCTTGTTCGTGTGATAGTTGCGGCGCTTGCAGTCTTTGCACTCAAGCGTCACAAGAGCTCGATTACCACGTGCCATCGCTGTTCCTCACCGAATGGATTTGTGAGCCCACGTCCAGGATTGAACTGGAGACCTCGTCCTTACCAAGGACGCGCTCTACCAACTGAGCTACGTGGGCACGCGATTTTTGGAAGCGGGCGACGGGGTTCGAACCCGCGACGTCTAGCTTGGAAGGCTAGAGCTCTACCAACTGAGCTACACCCGCATCAGACTTTTGCTGCAACTGCTCTGGCCAATCTCTTTCGAGACTCAACCGGATGGTGGAGGGGGAAGGATTCGAACCTTCGAAGCATGAATGCGGCTGATTTACAGTCAGCTCCCTTTGGCCACTCGGGAACCCCTCCGCGAGTCGCTTTCGCGCTGTCTTGAGTTGATCTGTCAAAGAACCGTAGAAGCTGGCGGCGGGAATCGAACCCGCTGCCTGCTGATTACAAGTCAGCTGCTCTACCAAGTGAGCTACGCCAGCATGGGTCGTCAACAGGCGCCAGCCTGTGAGGGTTGTGAGTAGTACTGTTCGCGGTCCGTCGTGTCAAGAACTTTGTGCGCGCCTGCTCGACGCAAGACAGACAGCGTACTGATTTTTTTCGGTCGAAGCAATGGGAACTCCGCGTCCCAGCGCTCTGCCACGTTTTCCGCAAGTCGTTGGCCGATGTCCGCTCTGCTTGACAGCGTGCCCGGCGAGCTCGTCCACTCTGTCTATGGCAAACAATTCCTGGTCTCTAAACGGGCGTACCTGCCTGATCACCGGTATCACACAGGGCATTGGACGCGTCACAGCCCAAGAGCTCGCCCCAACGGGCTGCCGTCTGCTGTTGGTAGCGCGTGATGCCCATCGTGGCGGCGCCCTGGTCGCTGAACTAAAGGCGCAAAGCAAGAACCCCAACATCGAGCTTCTACTGGCGGATCTCTCGCGCATGGAAGACGTCCGCAAGCTGGCGGCCGATGTGAAGTCGCGCACCGATCGGTTGGACGTGCTGATCAACAACGCGGGCGCTCTGTTCATGTCGCGACAACTGTCACCTGACGGCTTCGAGATGACCTTTGCCCTGAATCACCTCGCGTACTTCCTTTTGACCCAAGAGCTGCTCGCTCTGATCGAGAAGACCGCTGCTACCCACGGCTCGGCGCGCATCATCAACGTCGCCTCGAACGCTCATCACCGCGCTGGGCGGCTCAACTTCGACGACATCATGCACGAGCGCGGCTACAGCGGCTTCCCGGTGTACTGCCGAAGCAAGCTGGCCAACATCTTGTTCACGTATGAGCTGGCGCGTCGGCTGCAGCAGCGCAGCGTCGACAACGTCACGGTCAATTGCCTGCATCCTGGCTTTGTCGCCAGTGGCTTTGGGCTCAACAACAGTCCGCTCATGCAGCTTGTCATGAAGCTCGGCAGTGTCTTTGCCATCAGCCCCGAGGAAGGCGCCAAGACGACGATCTATCTGGCCACTTCCCCCGACGTGCAGCGCGAGACCGGGCGCTATTTCGTCAAGTGCCGCCCCGCGCGGTCCAGTCGTGCGTCGAACGACCTCGATACCGCCCGTCGTCTGTGGGAGCTGTCCGAGAAGCTACTCGCCCGCTAGCCGCGCGGCGCTCGGTCGGCGGCACCTTCGCTATAGGAACTCGACGCGAAACCCCTGCGACGGATAGTAATAGCCCCACAGGATGCACATCTCGTCCTTCTCGGCGGACTGACCAAACTTCACGTAACCCGCCGTCGTGTTGCGAAACGTGCAGACCCAACGAAAGCCTTCGCCCGGCGCAAACGAAAGCGGCGCCTCGTGTGGATACACCTGGAACTTGGGATGTTCCCAGTCGGTATTTTCGTAAAGTACCTGCCCCACGGCCCCTGCGTCCGAGGTCTTGCTGATCGAAAAGTGCGTGCCCAGGCGGTGCTGATGCGAGGTCAGCGCAAAGAACTTGCTGCCCTGCATGTCCGACGGCAGCGCCCAGAACGCTGAATCGAGCGTCGTCTCGCGCATGGGTGGCAGGCCACTTTTTAGACCGTCGTAGCTCTTGTTCAGCTGACTGCTCGCCGAAAGAAACACCATATCGGCTTCCTGCATGGCGCTTCCCGACGGAGCCGGCGACAAAAAGATCTCGGCCAGCGCTTGCTGCGGCTGCATGCTGGCGTTCAGAAAGTGCCCTTCGATGCGAAACGGCGCCTTGGATCCCAAGCGATAGGCCACTCCCGTCGGCAGATCCATGCTCGCGGTCGGCGTCTCGCCAATGAACAGCGCGGCGCGGCTGGTGCTCAGAAGATCCAAGGGTGGGCACGCCGAAGGCACGGGCGCATCGGGGACCCCTTCGGTCTCGCGATAGAAAATGATGTGATGGCTGTACGTCTGCCGCGTCTCGATGCGTACGACGTCGAGCGGCAGTGAGTTGGGCAGATAGCCCGTCACGCAGACCGTCGTCTCTTGCCCCGGCGAAAGCGCGTACGGACCGAGAGCCACGCGAATGGCATTCGCAGGGGGCGGCGGCATGTCCATCGCTGGGCCGCCGGAAGAACAGCCGGCCTGCCCGATCGCCCAGCACAGCGCCAGCGCATGGCGGGTCCAAAAAGGCACTCGCGCGTCGAAGCGATACGTCGGCATGAAGCGATCATATCCCGCTCAGACGGGCTGCCGCCTCGCGATCTGCGTCGAAAACTGCGGCCTACGAGTCCTCTGCAGATTCAGAGGAGCTCGCGGAAGCCGAGCGGTTTGCTCCACGGCCCGAGCGATTGCTGGACCGTCTGCTGTCCGTAACCTGGCTGGTTGCTTCGCTTTCCGCTGGCTCGCTCTGCGTCACGCGATCGATGGATGCGGTGCCGATACGACATACGGCTTCCATTCCGCAGCCTTCGCAGGTCTTTGGCGCGACGCGAAAATCGCCGCTGCGCAGTTGACGCCACAAACGATATGCGACCTCGGCCACATTGTGCTTGCCGGCCTGCTTGCGCTCTGCACCCGACAGCGCGAACAGTCCGTCGTCTGCAAGCGGCGCACTAACAGCCGCCTGCCGCACTGCGTAGTAGCGTGCGCTGACCTGCAGCCCCGCCTCAGAGGAGCCAGCCACTTCGTCCCCTTGACGAGCGCCGCCCGCTGCCAAGGCTTGCACGCGCGGATCCGCCCTCACCGCCGCTGCGTAAAGGGGTAGTTGAAACGACGTCACCAAGAGCTGTGCCCGCAGATAGTCCTGATAGCGACGAATCTGACCCGTCTTGTAGTCCAAGACGAGCGCACGACCGGGACCGATGTCGATGCGATCGATGATGCCGAAAATGTGCAGCGCCCCGTCGCTCTGCTCGTTGATCTCTGCTCCCTCTGCATGGCTCGCCTCGTCTTGCGCGGCGATGCGCAGTGGACCAAAGCGGTGCTCAAGCAGCGTCGGCAAACAGCCTGGCTCGATCGGTTCCCGCGCTTCCTTTTCGATCAGCTGCAAAAGATCGCTGCGCAGACGCCGCAGACGCGCGCGAAACAGCGTCGGGTGTCCGGTGCGCTCGCTCTCGTCGAACTCGACCAGCACTTCATCGATGATGCGCAGCAGCAGAGCTCGCTCGAACTCGTCCCCGCGCAGCGGTAGGCGGCCTTGATCGCGCAGCACGACAAAGAACTTCTCCAGCACACGGTGATGCAGACGGCCACTGGTCAGGGGGTCCAGATCGTCGCTGCCTTCTTCGATCGGTGCCGCGTGCAGCACGCGATAGGTAAAGAAACGGAACGGACAGCGTGCATAGTCCTCAAGCGCCGAGGCCGACAGCGGACGCTTCGCGGACCCAGGCAGGCGCGCTGACAAGGCCGCGATCAAGCGCTCGGATGTGAGCTGCCCACAGAAGGGCCCAGCCGCCTGAGGATTCGCTTCCGGCGTCGCGTCCTTCTGCAAAGAAAGAATGTGCCCGGCTGTCCTCGGATCGCCGTCGAGCTGAGATAGCGACGAAAACCACTGAGCACGCGCTCGCTCAACCCCCAGACGAGAAAGCAAGCGACGGCGCCGATCCCGCTGATGCCGAGAAAGGGCGCTGGCCAGCACGCGTGCCGCGGCATCCGCTGACTCGCCGTGGAAAAATGCCGGCGCGGCATGCAGCCAAAGCTCACTCGGGTGACGTGCCTGTTCAGGCGGCGGGATGCGCGCTGCGGGCTCTGCCGGTACGTGCCGGTCGGCATCCCCACCCTCGCGACCGGCGGCATGCAGCACCGCAGCGACAAAGGACGATGGTAGAAGCGGCCTGCCTTCCTCGTCGGCGCGCGGATACGAAAGGTGTGCGGCCGAGCTGTGGGCGAGCAGCTCCGCAAAGCGCAGGGGCGAAGCGTCGCTGCGATGGCGCGACAGGGGAAACACAGCCTGCCCCAAAAGCCGGTTTACGGTCTTGCGATCATCGTCGCTCAGCAGCGGATCTTCGGGCAGAGTAGCCGGCTGCTCGCCTTCGATCAGCCCGACAAAAAACAGCACCGAGCGCGGCCGCACCGGCAGATCAAACAGCCCGGCTACATGCACGGCATCGCCTTGTGGCCGAGCCTGGCGCATCGCATCGGCCCACAGCCGCAGGCACAGTGCGCGCAGCAGCGTCGCAAAACGCTCACGGGATAGCTGCAGCTCGCTCAGCCGCAGGACATCGGCCCGCGTTGGAAGCTCGGTCAAGACCCGACGCAGCACAGCCACCGCGGCCTGATCGCGAGCGAGCGCCAGAGCCACACCGGCTGCGTAGGCATCGGCATCGGCTTGCGCCTCGCCCTCAAGGAGGGCGCCTGCAAAACCCAACGCCTGATCAAAAAGACGCAGACGCTCGCACAGACGCAAAAGCGCCTGCGCGTGCTGGCGCAGCGTGCCGTTTTGTGGCAGCGCAAAGAGCTCGGACAAAAGCCCGGAAAGCTGGCGTATCTCGACGGGCGTAGCCGCATCACCGGGCCCTTGTGATGGCTCAGAAGGCTCTTTTGGCGACCCCACCGCACCCCCGTGGCCATGCTTGCTGTTCTGCAGGCGCAGCCACTCGCGAATACGTCGCTGCAGCTCCTCTTGCGTGCTGCCCGATAGGGCGCGAATTCCCGCTCCACGCAGCGCTCGCGCCAAGGCGGATGCGTCGGCAGCGTCGTCGGGCAGCGGCAGGCGAACATACGAAGACGTGATGATCGCAAGCAGGCCCTCACGCGGCAGGCCTTGCTGCAACAGGTCATAGATCGACAGCGGCAGCGCCAAAGGCGGCGGCAGATCGCAGCGACCTGCGCCATCGGAATAGCTGCGTGTCTCGACGGGCTTTTCGAGCGGCACGCCGTACCGACGCAATGCCGCTTCCAGGCGCGTCCGCCTAGCGGGATCCTCGACGACGACAGCAATCTCGCTGGCAGGTGTCCCGGCAGCGATGCGATCGCGAATGCTGCGAGCAACCGCCCGCGCCTCAACGGCTGGCGACGGCTGGGCAGTCACGCTCAGCACCTCTGAAGAGAGCTCCTGTGCGCGCACCAGCGGCTGGGCATTGGCGGGCCGAAACAGCCCGCGCAAAAAGCGCCCCCACGCGGTTTCTGCAGCATCCTCAGCGACGGCAGGACCCAGCGGATGCCAGTCGATTTCGAGCGGCAGATCATGGCGTTCATATAGAGGCTCCAAGACCAGCTTGAGCGCTGCATCCAAGCGCTCTGGAGAGCCCAGCGACGGGTCCGCGTCCTCAAGCTGCGGCAGGCGCACGCGAGCCCCGCGGCCCGATGACTCGCCAAAGAGCGTGGCGCAGACCTGCAGAACCGCATGCAGCGTCGGCAGGCTATCCCAGCTCGGCAGACGATGCAGATCGGAGATCACCAGCTGACCCTGCCCATCCAACGCAGCGGACAGACCCAGTGCCCAAAGCGCCGCGGGCGCGTTCTCTGCGAGCGCATGCAGCTGCCGCAGCAACGCCAGTCCACTGTCCAGCTTGGCCCCCGAGGCCGAGAGCAACGAGCGATAGCGCCCGTACAGCCGCGACAGCTCGGTCACTCGATCGGCTGCGGCTTCCTTGCGCGTACGCAGTCGCTCGGCAATTCGCGACAGGCTCGCCGGGGCCACGTTGCCCTGCGTCAGCGCCAAAAAGCAGCGCCGCAGCGAGCGCTGCAGGGCCAAGCTGCCACGCAAGCTGAACAAGGGCCCTTCGGCCTCGGCTGCGACGCAGGCAAAGAGCAGCTCTTCGCCCACCGGGCCCAGCGCGGAAAGGGGCGGCCGGCCCTGGGCCATGGCTAGATCCTTCTGGGTGCAGCCAGCGACGAGGGCAAGAGCCAACCGCCAAACTCGTCTTCCAGCGCCTGCGCCACGCCCAGCGTCAGATGATCGTGTCCGTGACGCGCGATCACCTGCACCGAAAGCGGCAAGCCCTGGGCCGACAGCCCAAGCGGCACGACGGTCGATGGATAGCCCAGCGCATTGAAGAGCGCCGTGCAGGCTGCGTGATGCGGCGTCAAGAGCGGCCGATAGTGCCGCGGTGCGGGTCGACTGTACGTTGGGTAGATCAGCACGCCATCTTCGCCGAGCAGCGCATCCAGGCGGTCGTGCAAGCGTCGCAGACGATCGCGATAGCGCAGACCGCTCTGACCGCCCATAAAGCGACGCGAGACGCGATCGCCAAAGATCACCATCAGCGACGGGAATATGTAGCTGCTCTGGCCGCGCAGCAGGCGCCAGAATTCACGCCCAAGGGCCACCCCTGCGCCATCCGACAAGATCTGGTCATACGTCATCGGCGCGTCGCTGGTGAGCGCATCGGACCACAAAAGAAATGCGATCCGCAGGTCCGAAAGAGCCTCGCCCAGATCCGGCAAGTTGGGCGGCAACACCTGCGCGCCCCGCCGTCCCAGCGCCGCCGCCGCCGCCTGGATTCCCGCCTGCATCACCGGCCACACGCGTACGCCGCGCGGCTCAGGCACGGGCAGGACACGCACCTTCGCCAGGTCGACCTTTTGCGGATCGCCGAGCGAGCTTGCGGACAGTCGGCAGTCGGGATCGCGTCCATCCGGCCCCGAGAGCACGCGCAAGATGGGCATCACGTCGCCCACCCGTCGACACAAGGGTCCAGCGCACAGGTAATTGGTGCCGGGGATGTTCTCGGGGAAGTGACCGGTCAGCGGAATCAGACCGCCAGATGGCTTGTGCCCGACGGTGCCGCAGAATGCAGCCGGGATGCGCACGCTGCCGCCGATGTCCGAGCCGATGCCGAACACTGCACCGCCCGCTCCGACGATGGCGCCCTCGCCTCCCGACGATCCGCCGCTGGTGTGGTCGACGTTCCACGGGTTCTGCGTGCGGCCATAGAGCTTGTTCCACGTCTCCATCCACATGCCGCCTTCCGGCACGTTGGTCAGACCGACGATGATGGCGCCCGCGTTCCGCAAGCGTTCGACGACGGTGGAGTCCTGACTGGGGCGACGATCGCGATACGCCACCATGCCCCCAGTCTGAGGCTGGCCAGCCACGGCAAAGAACTCCTTCACCGTACATGGAATGCCCAGAAGCGGCGGCAGCGTCGAGGGATCACGCACCGATTGCAGGCGCTCATCGGCGGCCTTGGCCTCGTCCCGCGCTGCCGCAAAGCGATCCACGACCACGGCGTTTAGGGCCGGGTTTACGGCTTGGATCTGCGCGATATGCGCCTCGACCAGATCGTGGGCTCGCAGCTCGTTTCGGCGCAAGCGAGCTTGCAGCGTAACCAACGGCTGCTCGGTCAGGGCCGGCTCTGCCTGTCGCACGCGCGTCGAGTGAAGCTGCAAAAACGGACGAAAGCTGGCATCGCGAATCATCTTTGTGCCTGAGGCAGGTGCCTAGAGAGTGGGCCGGCATCATCGCGAAGCGAGCACCGTCCCGCAAGGCCCGATTGGTCTTATTCGGGCTTCGACGCAGGCGCAGGCGCTGACAGCATTCCAGGGATCGAGCGCGGGGTACGTACCGCCGCAGCACGATTCCACAAAAGCAGTGAGACGATCGTTGTCACCACGACCACCGCCGAAGACAAGTGCTGGGCGTACGTCGGCTGCAGCGCAGCGACGATCGCTGCCAAGATCCCAAGCAGCGCCATCGTCCACATGCGCGGCAGGACCAAGGCCGCTGCGACGCAGGTCATCGCCGACAGCGCCACCAGATCGAGCGTCGCCACCTGAGACGTCGTCAGCCCTACAAACTGGCCAAGCAGTTGGATCGTCAGGACCTGGGCCCCAAAGACCGTGCCGTATACCAGGAAGCCGCGATGAAACGGATTCTTAAGGGCCCGACGGAAGCGGATGGCCATAAAGACAAAGACCGCCAAATACGCAAACGAAATGGCCAGCGATGCCAAAAACTCACTGAGTCCCAGACGGTGCAGAACCGTCGGTCCAGCAGCAGCGATCAGCATAAAGGCGATCATGTTGTTGGTGACGCGACGGCGAACGCGCGGACCAGCCGTACGATCGATCGCAGGATCATACGAAAGCGCTGCCAAGAGCTCGCGCATCGACGGAAAGCGCGCAGCCGGAGCCGCAGACAGACCGCGCAGGATCGCCTGATGCACCACCGTCGGTACCTGCGTTCCCGAGGGCCTTGGCTGCACCTTGCCCGAGATGGTGTTATAGGCCAGCGCCTCGACGCTATTGCCAGCGAAGGGCAGCTTTTTATACAGGGCCTCGAACAGCGCCACGCAGAAGCTGAACTGATCGCTGCGCGCGTCGGTGGCTTCGCCCAAGTGCTGCTCTGGCGACATATAAAGCGGCGTGCCGAGCGTCGTCCCGGCCTGGGTCATATTGGCCATGATCGGCTGCTGCTGCCCTGGTCGTGACACCGTCGATAATCGGCCGCTCGCCTGGGTTACGTTGCCGGACTTGTTGTCCATGCGCGCCAAGCCAAAGTCTGCCACCCGCGGCCGACCGTCTTTGCCCATCAGCACATTGTCAGGCTTGAAGTCACGATGGATCAGGCCGACGTGGTGCGCGGCAAGCAAGCCCTGCCCGGCGTCCAAGTACATGCGCAGGATGTCTTGCCAGCTTCGCCCCGGCTCGGACTGCCACTTGGTCAGCGTCGTGCCGTTGACGAATTCCATGGCAATGAAGACCTGACCATCGACCTCGCCCGTCTGATAAATCGTCACGACGTTCGGTGCCGAGACGCGCGCCAGGGCCTGCGCTTCACGCAAGATGCGCGCCCGCACCTGCGAGTCGCCCTGCAGCGAAGGATGAATCAGCTTGAGCGCGACACGACGATCGAGCTCCTCGTCGTACGCGGCATAGACTACGCCCATGCCGCCTTCTCCGAGCTTGCGCAAGAGGGCATAGCGCCCAAGGTGCGTACTGCCGCGAAGCTGCCCCGGATCACTGCTCGGCGGCAGCGAGCTTGACGACGGCGGCGCTGCGTCGGCAAACGTCTTCTGCAAGAGCTCAACCTGCGACGCGGGCGACGCGGGCGCCATGATTCCATCCCCTTGCGACGGAATGGTCTTGGCCATGGCGTCTTGGCTTGCCTGCTTCTTCGGCTCGGAAGGCTGCCAGGCTCGGTCCTTGTCCCCCATCGAAACATCCAGTGTATTGGGTCACGCGGCCGGGCTGAAGCGGTTTTGCAGTCGCACGCGCAGCCACGCCAAACGCTTGGCTTCGCGACCGCCCAGCCTGCCTCCACATCGCACGCGTGGCGAAGTCGTTGACTCTTTGGAGAAATTTAATACCCTCGATAAAAGGTATCTTCGCGTCCTCACTAGTTAGTCTAGGGTGGAGTCTCCTCTGCAGCCTGCCGTGCCCAGCCAGCGGGTCTTGGTCGTCTCGGAAGACGCCGAACTCCGCGAAACCCTTGCCCTCGCGGTCCAGCGCGGTGGGGGCCTTCCAGTCCGCGTCGCCGGGCTAGGCGCCATCGACGGACCGCAAGTCGCGCATCGCCTGGTCGTGTTCGCCTGGGACGGCAACCTGCCTGCCCTGCGCGCCTTGATCAGCAAGCTGCGTGAGTCCGCGCAGATCATCGCGGTCACGCCGCCGCGCCCCTTGGGTGACCAAGTGACGCTGATGCACGACCCGCACATCTGCCACGTCATCACCAACGACGCGCGCACGCCGTTTCTGCTGCAGGTGACGATCGCCAAGTTTGTCTCGGGCGACTTGTTCGGCGTCGAAAAGTACCTGCCGCCCGGCACATCGGTCAGCCTGACTCGCCTGCGCGATTACCAAGGTCGCGAAAAAGCCATCACGGAAGTGCTCGAATACGCCGAAAAGGTCGGGGTGCGCAATCGCATCCGCGACAAGATCGGCACGGTCTGCGTCGAGCTCTTGATGAATGCTCTATATGATGCGCCCGTCGACGATCGCGGTCAGCGCGTCTTTGAACACGTCGAAGCCAAGGATCGCATCGAGCAGCTCACGCCGCGCCCCGTTTCGATTCGCTACGCCGCAGTCGACAACATGTTCGCGGTCTCGGTACGTGATCGCTTTGGCAGCCTCGATAAGGCGACGATCCTGCGGTACATCGAAAAGTGCCTGCGCAGCCCGAATCAGATCGATCGCAAGACCTATGGCGCGGGCCTGGGCATCTATCTGATCGCGAACGCAGCGACGCAGTACGTGGTGAATATCGCGCCCGGCATGGCGACCGAGGTCGTCTGCACCTTCGACTGCGGTACGCTGACGCCGCTGCGAGCTCTCTCTGTCTTTGTCTATCCTGGCTCGGCCAATCCGGCGGGTTCCCCGTCGCAGATGTCGGGCAACCACCAAAAGACGGGGAAAGGCTAGGTGCTGACGGGGCGGCTTGGTCCGTATACGCTGCTCCGTCAGATCGCGGTTGGGGGCATGGCTGAGATTTACTTGGCCAGCGCTCCTGCCGAAATCGCGCTAGGCAACAACAACTCCGACGACAAATCGAGCACAGGGGCAACGCGGCACGTGGCCATCAAGGTCATCCACCGCGACAACGCCAACGATCCTGACTTTGTACGCATGCTCATCGACGAAGCGCGTCTGTCGGTGCAGCTAAACCACGCCAACATCGTCCACACGTATGACCTGGGCAAAGAAAAGGACCAGTACTACATCGTCATGGAATTCATCGACGGTGCGGACCTTTTCAAGGTGCAGCAGCGGGCGTCGGCTAAGCACATCTCGTTTCCGATTGAGCTGTGCGCGTACGTGGCTCGCGAGGTCGCCCGCGGCCTCGACTTTGCTCACCGCCTGAAAGACCAAGATGGGCGTCCGCTGCACATCGTGCATCGCGACATCTCGCCGCAAAACGTCCTGCTTTCGTTCTCAGGAGCGGTGAAGATCACCGACTTTGGTATCGCCAAGGCCGCCCATCGCGCCGAGCAGACGCAGGCCGGTATTATCAAGGGCAAGTATTACTACATGAGCCCCGAGCAGGCGCTGGGGCGCATCATCGATCGTCGCACCGACGTCTTCGCCGGAGGCATCCTGCTTTACGAAATGCTGGTCGGCGAGATGCTCTATTACGACGAGGACATCGACCGCCTGCTCGGCCTCGTTCGCAAAGCAGATATCAGCCCACCGACCCGACGACGCAGCGACATTCCACAGGTCTTGTCTGATATCGCGATGAAGGCACTGCGCAAGCGCGTCGACGAGCGCTATCAGACCGCGGCGGACTTCGCCTCGGCACTCGATGGGTTTCTGAGCAAGTACGCTCCCAACTTTAGTACTTCGGACTTGGGGCAGTTCGTGACCAAGGTCATGGACAGTCAGCGCAAGGGCAGCCGGCTCAGCGACCCCACGATGAGCGCGATGGCGCTCTCGCCCACCGACGCCCGCGACGATAACAGCCCGACGGTGGGGTTGAGCAGCGACCAAATTCGCCGCCTGGGCATCGGCGTTCACGACGAAAACAGCCTGATCTTTCAGTCGCAGAGCCGGCTTCTGGCCCTGCTGGCCGACAGCAGCGCCGTCGGAAACGGCACCGACTCCAGCCTTTCTACGCGTCCCCGTCGAGCCAGCCACAGCGGCAGCATCGACATTGCCGAGTTTGCCACCACCTCGCCACGTGACGATGCGCTGGCCCGCACGATGCGCCGCGACGATCGCAAGACCGAGGTCGATCCAGAGCTGTTAGAGACGACAAACCCGCTGCATCAGCAAGCCTCGCAGCGTCGGGCAGCATCGCGCAGTACACCATCCGGCCCGACCGGAGACTTCACAGAGCGCCTCGCCGCATACAAAGTGAACACGGAAGGAGTGACCGACGGCCGGCCGGCACGGAAAGCGGCAGCAGGTGGCTCGCTCGACGCGCACCGGCCCTTGGCCTTTGAGCGCTTGCCGACCCCGATCGTAAGTGAAAACACGATCGACGTGGAGTCTCCCCATCGAGCCAGCAGGCTCCGCGAGCCCAAGGTTGAGCTGACGCAGAGCGACCTGTACCCGCAGATTGATCCACAGCGCCTGGTCATCGGCGCTTCCGACAGCGTCGATGCCATTTCGAAAGAGGCCACGCACGAGGGCCTGTCACCCTCGTCATCCGCCGCCGTACACCAGGCCCCCGCACACGCAGGGGCTTCAGGGGAAGCACGGGTCGTGCTGTCGCCGTCGTCTTCGTCGCAGACCGCGCTGCCCGCCGCGTCGTCCCAGTCCCATTCAGCGATCGCGTCCTCATCAAGCTCGATGGTTCCCGCCCTGACGAGTGATCGCGCCGCGCTGGTTGGCTCGACGCGCGGTCGGAGTCTTTGGGGCTACGTCGTCACGGCGGTAGGTGCGGCGACGTTTTCGTCGGTCATCACATGGAATGTTGCGACGCGCATCGCCCAGGTGACACCGCCGCCCGTGGTCGCGGATGCCAGCGTCGCTGCCGTCGATCCACCGCCGGTTCTGTGGGTCCCTGACGATGCACCACAGGAAGAGCCGCCACCGCCGCCTCTTGCCTCCGGTGCAGAGGCCTCCCCAGCTCTGGTTGGGGCTGGCCGCGACGGCTCCGGGGCCGCAGCCACAAGCCAGCGCAGCGCAGCGGAAGAGGTCGCAGGCACCGGCACCCTCCGCATCAACTCGGTCCCCGAGGGAGCCGAGGTCTATATCCAGCGCAAGCTCATCGGCAAGACACCGCTTGAGTTGAACGAGCAGCCCCTAGATACCGACGTAAAAGTCGAGCTGCGCCTGCCGGGTTATCAAAAGAAAAAGAAGCGCCTGCACTGGAATGGCAAGACCGAGCTCGATGTCACCCTGAAGCTCGACGAGGAAAAGACCGACAAGCCCGCAGAAGGGGCCAGCGAAAAGCCATCGGCCAGCCCGCAAGCCGCACCGCCCAGCGAGCCTGCCAATTGACAGAACCTGAGCGCTTGAATACACAATGAGCCTTCCTGATCCGCTTATCTGGAGGTCCTTGTGGCTCGCGTTACCGTCGAAGATTGCCTTGAAAAGGTCCCGAACCGCTTTGCGCTGGTCATCTTGGCTGCAGAGCGCGCCCGTATGCTCTCTCGCCGCGCCCGCGCTCTGATCGAGTGTGAGAACAAAGCGGCCGTGACCTCGCTGCGTGAGATTGCCGCCAACAAGGTCCACTTCACTGAAGACATCAAGGAAAACGTCGAGCTGTACCTGGAAGAGATGCGACAGCGCGGCAACAAGCGCAGCCCTGCCCCCGCGCCCCGTCTGCCTGAGCCGGCTGGCACGGAATAGTTGCGCCGCAGAGCCAGCAGAGCACTCGACGGCTCTATGGCTCACGGTCGTCGGTGCGCGATCACCTCGACGCCGCCTTTGGGGCCCAAGGTTAGGTTGCGTCTCTCGACGGCTGGGATAGCCCAAGGGCGCGTCACACCGACGTCGTAGCAGCGTAGGATGTCGGCCAGGATGAGCTTGATTTCGTACAGGGCAAACGCGGCGCCGATACAGCGTCGATTGCCCCCGCCAAACGGCAGAAATTCAAAGGGCGAATACTTCCGCTCGATGAACCGCTCAGGCCGGAATGCGTGCGGCTCGGGATAGATGTCGGGTCGTTCGTGGATGAGCGACGAGCAAACCGCGACGGCGATGCCCGCCGGCAGGTGATAGCCTCGGAACTCCATCGGCGCCACGAGCGTGCGCGGCACCCATGCGACAACCGGGTGCATGCGCAGGATCTCGTTGCAGACCGCATCCAGGTACGGCAGACGCGAAAGCTCCTCGGCGTCTTCGGGCGAAGCCATGCTCGCAAGCGCGCTGCGCAGACGCTCGGTGACGTGTGGGTGGCGCCCAAGCTCGAAGAACGCCCAGCTCAGCGAAAGCGCGGTGGTCTCGTGGCCGGCGAGCAGCAAGGTCAGCATCTCGTCGCAGATGTGCTGGTCGGACATCGGCGATCCGTCGTCGTAGCGGGCAGACACCAGCAAGCTCAGGATGTCTTCACGCGGCGCGAAGCTGGGCTCTTGTCGACGCTGGCTGATCTCTGCAAAGAGCAGCTGGCGCAGCGATGAAAGCCGACTCTGCGCCAAGCGCCAAGGCCGCGACGATTCAACCAACCAGGGCAGCGCCTTGCGCAGCGATGCCAAGCTCAACACCATCGGGTTGAACTGCGCAATAAACGCCGAGACAGCGTGGTGAAAGCGACGCGCCCGCTCCGTCTCAATGACGCCGAAGATGGCCTCAATGATGATCTCCAGCGTCAGGGCCTGCGTGAACTCTTGGATGTCAAACGGCCGCCCCAGTGGCCAGGCCTCGCTGTGCTTGCGGGTCAGACGGCGAATCAGCTCGGCATAGGCGCGCATGCGCGTGCCGTGAAACGGTGGCGTCAGCAGCTTGCGATCGCGACGATGCGGCTCGCCATGGATCAAAATGAGCGCATGTTCACCCAGAAGCGGCGCCAGAGTCCGCGGCTGAAACGCCTGCGTCGCCTCGGGCGGCAGCGTGAACACGGCGCGGGCGCCTTCGGGATCCGCCATGTTGACGACCCAGCGCCCAAAGACATGGACCAGGAACGGATCGCCATACGTCATGGCGCAGTCGCGCAGAAAGGCCGTGGGTTCCCGCATGTAACGAACCATGGACAGGTGCGGAATTCGAGGCCCAGGAACATCGACCGGCGGTGTAAACATGCGTTTCCTCGCCCCCATGCTATCAGGATGCAGTCGCAAGCGCGGGGCCGGGGCGTGCGGCGCCATGGTCTGTGTGTTCCGACGAGATAGCGGTTGTTTGCTTGCGAGTACCCCTTGCGTTTAGATTGTTCCGCCCATGGAGAACGCTGCGAACGGGCTCCCACCGCCACCGCAAGCTAGCGGCGACGAGCCGATCCGAGTCCTGATCGTCGATGACGAGAAGGTTGTCCGTGACATGTTGGTGACCTACCTGTCACTGGAAGGCTTCTCGGTGCGCGCCGTTGAAGATGGCAGCGTCGCCATCGACGAGCTACAGCGCCGTAGCTATCACGTGGTGCTGTCCGATCTGAAGATGCCGATCATCGGCGGGCTTGAGCTGCTGTCGCGCATCAACGAGCTGCACTTGAACGTGCTGTGCATCATCATGACCGGCTTCGGCACCGTCGAGACGGCCATCGATGCGATGAAAAAAGGGGCCTATGACTACCTGCTAAAGCCCTTCAAGCCAGAGTACGTCACCAGCGTCATCCGCCGCGCCATCGAGCGGCAGCGCCTAGAGCAAGAGAACTTCCGCCTCAAAGAAGCGGTTAGCATCTACCAGATCACCGAGGCCATGGCCCGCTCGCTGTCGCTGGACACCATCCTCGACATGGTGCTGGAAGCGACGCTGGTCGAGGCGCTCGCCGATGTGGCGACGCTGACGCTCAAGAACCTGCAGACCGGCGAATTCGTCGAGCGCACGCGCAAGTACAGCAAGAATGCCCAGACCGATCTGAACTGGTACGGCAGCCACAGCGGCGTCGGCGAGCTGAATCTCTCGGCGATCGTCGAACAGCATCGGCAAGAGCGCCCCCTGCTCGCGCACGGCATTCGCGCGCTGCGCTACTTCGCCGAGCCGCCCAAAGACAAGCGCCTGGTGTCCTTCTGCTCGATCCCGCTCAAGGTCAACGACAACGTCATTGGCATGCTGAACGCGTACTCGTACACGCGCGGCTACAAGTTCAGCGAAGGCCATCGTCGACTGCTGCAAGTGCTCGCCTCGCGCGCCGCGGCGGCCATCGAAAATGCCCGCTTGTATGAAGAGCTGGTTGCCTCAAACGAAGAGCTGAAGAAGGCCAACACGACGCTGCGCGAGCACTTTCGCGCCACCATCGTCGGCTTTGCGCGAGCACTGGAGGAGTCGGATCGCTACACCCGCGGGCACAGCGAGCGCGTCAGCAAGTACGCCGAGCTGATCGGCCGCAAGCTGACGCTGTCTGACTACGATCTGGAAAAGCTGCGCTGGGCGGCGCTGATGCACGACATCGGCAAGATTGGCATCCGCGGCGACAAGCTGAACAAGCCAGGCAAGCTGACGCCGGAAGAGGTCGCGATGTTTCGCACCCACCCGGCCAAGGGCAAGCGCATCCTAGAACCGATTCCCTTTATGGAGGAGCTAATCCCAGGCGCCTTCTGTCATCACGAGGCCTGGGACGGCTGCGGCTACCCACAGGGACTGATCGGTGAAAACATCCCGCTCATTGGTCGCATCGTGGCGATCGCCGATACCTACGACGCGATGACCAGCGATCGCAGCTATCGCAAGGCGCGCCCGCACGACGCGGCCATGATTGAGATCGAGCGCGTGTCCGGCATCCAGTTCGACACGCGTCTGGTCGACGTGTTTAGCTCGGCGATCGAGGAACACCGCAAAAGCGAACGCGCCTCGGGGCGCGATGTTCCTCGTTAGCAGCTACAGACGAATCCTGGGGAGGGAGAATCGAGAGAGGGGCTATGGTTCGGCGAGCTTGAACTGCGAGCCCGCGTTCTGGATACCGTTGCGCTGGCAGACATAGACCAGATACTGACGACCCGGTGTATCCAGACGACGGTACGCATCGTTGACGAGCTTGAGGTCTTTGATGTTGCAGGCGGCCGAGCCGATGATGCGCCACGCACGAACCATGCTGCCCTTCTGCACGGACTTGGCCATCTCGATCGCCTTCTGATAGTTGCCGTTTACGTACTCGGTCTGCGCCTCGCTCAGACGGGTATCGACATCGCCAGTCGGCTCGACGGTGGGGGCCTTCTCGGGCTTTTCCGGTTTCTCGGGCTTTTCCGGCTTCTCAGGCTTCTCGCCCGGATCCTTGGAGCGATGACGCGGCTCCTTGGTGCGCTCGGGCTTGCTGCCCGCCTCGGCGACCACAGCGTCGCTGCTGCCAGAGCCACTGCCTTCTTTGCAGGACCGCTCTTTGACGGCCAGAGCCTTGGTCTGCTTCGGCTCGATCGTCAAGATCGCTTGCACATGGTTCTGGAACTCGGCGCAGCGCCCCTGCCCCCGCGCTTCCTCGGCTGCTTTCAGGTGATTCTCGACGAAGAGCGGGAAGATCTGATCGTACTGCTCACGAGCAATTTGGCGATACACAGAGTCGCCAGGGATCTCGGCATAGGCATCCAGCGCTTTGTCATAGTTGCCGCTGCCCGCCGATGAAGCGAAGCGATCGTAGATGCCCTTGGACTTCGACTCTTGCTCAGCGAGCTTCTTTTTGGCCGACGCCGACTCGCGAATCTTCGACGAGACGGCCGGGTTCGTAAGGATCTTGCTGGTCTTGTCAACGGCGTCCGTCCAGCGCTTGGCTTGGATGTCGCTTTCGACGTCGATAAGTGCCTTCGCAGCTTCCGACTCGGGATCCACCGACGGTCCCTTGTTCAAGAACCAGTACGCACCACCGCCCAGCACCGCGAGCAGCAAAACCACCAGCCCGATCGTCATGGCCGGTGAGCGACCCCCATCCAGATCCACGATCTTGTCGCGGATATCGATGTCCTGACCGGGCGGCACGAAGATCAGGCGGACATGGCCCAGGTCGATCTGATCGCCTTTGCGAAGCTCGACCTTGTTGTAGTCCTCGCCGTTGACGCGCACGCCGTTGGCGCTCTGCAGATCGACGACGTGGAAGTGATCGCCTTCGCGCACGATCTTGGCGTGGTGGCGAGAGATCGAGCGATGGTTCAGAACGATATCGTTGTCGTCGGTGCGGCCGATAACCATGGCCGCTTTTTCAAGTGGAAATTCCTGACGCGCAAAGTTGGAAGAAACAACGATCAGGCGGGCTGGTTTGTCGGGGGCCTTGGTAGGCTGCGCCGCGGGAGGCGGTACATTCGCAGCCTGTACCGTCGGGGCCGCCGAAGCCTGCAGCGCAGGGTTAGCCACCGTCGGCGCATTCGACGCAGCACCCGGTTGAGGCCCAGGGGCTGCCGCTACGGGTGGCTTCGCCTCGGCCTTGTCCTGCTTGATCGACAGTCGATAGTCACCAATGACAATGACATCGCCGTCGCCAAGCGGCACTTTGCCTTGAATGCGCTCGTTGTTTACCTTGACGCCGTTGTAGCTCTGCAGGTCCTCGACATACAGGGCACTGTTCTGCCGAATAATCCGCGCGTGTCGGCGAGACACGTTTCGCTCAGTCAGACGAATGGTATTGCCCTCTTTCCGCCCGATCGTGATCTCGTCGCGGATGATGGGAACCGGAGTCGTCTTCCCTTCGTCGTCCTCGATGATGAGCTTATACATGGCCCGCGTTCTGGCACATAGCTAGCCTTATACGGCAATTGCGATTTTAGGACCCTGCCCCTTGAGGGTCAAGCACTCGTCCAGAGTGCATCTCCATCGAGTGCCAGGTTTTTCAGCCCAGCACAGAACCCACCTGAACCGACCGACCTTATCTGCCCTCATCCATCAACCCTGACAGCCCTGAAGTCAATCCGTTTGTCGAGCTCTTCCTCGTCCTGGGGGCTGCTTGCGGCGAGAGCCCGATCGGCACGCCGACCGCACCGCTCGCAGCAGCTTCCGCCGTCGGAGCGGGCGGCTGCTCCAGCAGCTCCAAAGACGAAGACTTCCGACCCACACTCTCCCCGGTTCCGGTAGGGCTCGTCGCTGGTCCCCCGCCCGCCACATGTGCCGGTGTTGGCGTAGAGCGCTTGGGAAGCAGACGAGCTGAGAGAATACTCCAAGCTTTCAGATAGTCGTATGCCGTACGCAGCTGATAGTCCTCGCCACCCGTTGAGTGCTGCGCGATGACTGCATAGCCGGCAGGGGGCCCAGAAGGCCGCCGCGCTATCTGATCTCTCTGTTTGTTTTTCAAGTGGCCGTGCAGATCGCGTTCCTTCTGCACTGGCTCCTCACTGTTCTGCGGCTTTAGCTCGGAGAGCTTTACCTGTTCGACGACGACGTCGGGCGTGATGCCCTTTTCCTGGATCGATCGCCCCGACGGAGTGAAGTAGCGCGCGATCGTCAGCTTCAGCGCGCTGCCGTCTTCTAGCTCGATGATCGTCTGCACCGAGCCTTTGCCAAACGTCTGTGTCCCCATCACCAGCGCACGACCGTGATCTTGCAGCGCTCCAGCGACGATTTCCGCGGCGCTCGCCGAGCCGCCGTTGACCAAACAGATGATCGAGATGTCACCCCGCGTACCCCGCTGATGCGCACGCTCTTCGTCTAGGATACGGCCATTGCGACCTTCGGTGCGAACGATCAAGCCGCTGTCGATGAACATGTCTGCCACCCGCACGGCTTGGTCGAGCAGCCCACCGGGGTTGTTGCGCAAGTCGAGCACCAGCCCCAAGAGCTTGCCGCTGGACTCTTTCTCAAGAGCAGCCAGCGCCGCGTCGACATCCCGATCCACCGTCTCGGTGAACTGCTTGACCTTGATGACGCCGTAGTTGGCTTCCAGCAGGAAGGACTCGACGCTGCGGACTTTGATCAGGTCTCGCTGGATCGAAAGCAGCCGCGTATCGCGCTGGCCTCGACGCTGCAAAAGCAGCTGAACGGTCGAGCCGCGCTTTCCGCGCATGCGCGCGACATAGTCCGTCATGCCGCGCGTCGGCTGATCGTCGATGCGCAGAATCTGATCACCGGCCGCAACCCCAGCCCGCGCCGCAGGAGTGCTGTCCATGACCGATAGAACCGTCAAGACACCGTCGCGGACATCGACCTCGATGCCGATGCCACTGAACTGACCGGCGGTGTCGTTCTTCATCTCGCGGTACTGCTCGGGTCGCAAGAACGCGCTGTGGGGATCCAGCGTCTCGACCAAGCCTTTGACCGCGCCATAGATCAGCTCGTCGCCGTCCACGTCCTCGACATAGCTTTGCTCTACGTACGACATGACCCGCGTGAGCAGTGCAAGCTTCTGATACGGGCTGCCCTTGCGCGGCACTGCCGTCGCTACGCCGGCCAGCGCAGACAGCACCAGCGAGCACACGCCGGCCGCCCACAAGACGACCGCACGGTTGGTAAGTGGACGGCGGCCCACTGGGTTGTCGGCGCCCTTACCGAGACGACGCGCGCTGTCATGCACGCCTGGATGAAGCCCGGTATCCACTAAGTTGAATATATCCTAACCGTTAGAGGCAGAGCAATCAGATCCGAGGGCTCGGTGCCGCTGTCGGTGGCAGCTCGGGAGTCGGGACACGTGTCCCCAGCTGGTAGGCAAAGAGCCCAGCAGCCAGTACCGCAGCTGTAACGACATAGGTCGCAAGCAGCGCAAGGCGGTCGCTCATCTCATCGCGGTTCTCCGCCGTCCCGGCGTCCGTCGAAGAAACGGTCCCTGCGGGCACCCGGCTCGACGCCCCACACAGCAAATAGACCACCAAGGCCGCGGCCGCTCCCGCCAGCAGCGCCACCAGCGAGCGCCCGTAGTAGTCCATGCTCAGCTCACCCAGTGGACCGGAAAAGCCAAAACGCCGACTGAGAGGAAAGTACAGAAGCACCGGCAGGGGCGAAACCCCGGTCAAAAAAAACACCAGCGACGTAGTGATCGACAAGGCACAGGATGCATAGGCCACGGCCAGAACCGATGGGCCGGCCTGCAAGGACGTGCGATGGCGTGCCGAAACCGTCGGTGACTCGGCTGGGACGTGCGTGCTCAGCAACGATGGATCTGCCGAGCTCTGTGATGCAGACATGCTCATCCTGTGGTTAATCGGTCGGCTGGGGCGTGCGCTCAGCTTGGGGTATGGGCGGCGGATGAAGCGTCGGTGGATCGTCGGTGGGTTGCCGAAGAATCCGTAAGGGATGTATGAGTTTGCGGGTCTGGCGACGCATCACAAGACGCTTCAGCATACAGATCCAAAGCGGGCTGTGCCTCGATCAGCTGAAAGACACTGCGGATCTGCGCCTGGCCAAGCTGCAGCAGGAAGGCGCTGTTCCGACCGTAGCTCTTGGCGCCCACGATGAAAAAGTCGGGCTCTGGGTTGCGCAGCGTCTCGGGCCCAGGGGCAGGCTGTGCCAGGCAGTCTCCGCTTGCGCCCAAGAGTGCCGCCGCGAGCTTCATCGGACCCAGGCTCGCATAGCACTCATGGACCTGCAGCTGGTCATAGATCGATCGGTCAGGCCCATAGCCAGTTAGGCTCAAGATCTCGTCGACCCAGACTTCGTGCGAGCCGGTCTGACCGTCGTCTGGCGCAGTGGCTTTCGCTTCCTCTGCCTGTGCTTGATTCCCTCGGGAATCCCGCGCCAAGAAAACGGCGATCGCGCCATCGCTGCGAGCCCGCAGGCCGTGTACCACCGTCGCTGGCAGATAGCGCAGACCGGGCTGGCTGACCACGGCATTGGCCGCCAGGTGCAGACGGCGACGCTCGGGCAGTGGATCGTCCATCGCAAGGGTCGCGGCGGGATACGGCTGCGGTGGCTCTTCGCGATGCGCCCAGATCACATGCGTGCCGGCACCTCCTGGCTGACGCAGAAGCTCACCGAACAGCACCGCAGCCGTGGCAGCCGAGTGCCCACCGCCCACAATCAAGATGCGGCGCCCGCAGAAGCGATCGCGATCGCGCCCCAAGACATCTGGCACGTGGCGCCAAATTCGCTCAGAAATCGCGCGTTCACCGACGGCATAGATACCGCCTTGTCCGAGCGCGTTGGGGCAGAAAAATGTACCGCTGCAGTCCAGCACGATGTCGGCCTCAGCCACCGCTTCCTCGGTGGAGCCCGCGACATGGCTCGGACGCTCAATCAGCAAGCGAAAGCCGTGCTCGGCCCGTGCTGCCTTGCCGATCCGCTCGCCCTTCAGCAGCCAGGGTCGCCCCACCGCCACGACGCGCTGCTGCGGCCGGATGCGCGCACGCAGAAGCGGTGTCTGCGTCAGCGGCAACAGATACCGTTCGATCAGCTCAGCCCCGGTAGGACAGCGATCTTCATCGAGATCCGCACCCCCCATGGCCATTCCCGCCTGCTTGAGAGCCCACCGCCCCAAACTCGATGTGTTCATCCGCCACGGAGAAAACAGCGTGACATGGCGCCACGTCGCAATGGCCTGCGCGATGTCCCCGCGCTCATACACCGTCACATCGTGGCCCAGCGTCGCCGCGTACAGCGCCGCTTCCAGGCCGATCGGCCCAGCCCCAATCACTGCGATGCGCTTTCTTGGATGACTCGACGCAGACATGCCGTTCCTCTTTCTGCTTGGTGCGGGCTGCGAGCACGCAAGCTCGCGGGCTGCAAATTCAACCAGCATAGTCAGCCCGCTTTGGCCCGAGCAATTGCAAAACGGGACCGCTGAATTCCTCTCTGGAAAGTCGTCGCCTGCGCTGTGTCAGCCCGTCGGATAGCGTGCTAAGCTTCTGCTACCGACCGTGACCGACGAGCAAGGCCAGGAGGCCCTGTCCTCTCCGACGATCATTCCTCTCCAGCGGACGCTGATGCTCCGCGTGGTGCAGGTGTCGGCTGCGGTCATGTTGCTGTGGTTTGCCGTGTTTATGGCGCTCAACGATCGCTCGCTGGGTCGCTTGATCACCAAGATCGTCACCAGCCAGGTCAGCGGCGAATTCAAGCTGGGCTCTGCGCACTATGACTATTGGAGCAGCCTGGGATCGCTGATTCTCAACACGCAAGCGCCCGTCGTCGGGCAAGACTTCGAGCTGCGCGACCCGACGGGAGCTCTGGTGATGAAGGCCAAGCGCGTCGAGGCCCGCATGTACGTCGGTGAGCTCGTGCGAGGGCTCTTGCGATCGGCGGTCAGTGCCCCCTTTGGTCGTGGCGTCTTTATCGAGCTGCACTTCGCCTCGGGAACCGTGCATGGAGCCTGGGCAGGCATCCATCCCATTTCCTTGCCGCGCCCGCCGGGCGTCGTCGTGCCCCCCGTCGGCACGCCGTATACCGAAGTGAACATCGTCGCGGCGATGAGCAGCCGCAAGCCCAAGCCAGAAGATGCCCCGCCGTCTCCGGGCCATGTCCGTATTCTGGTCGACAGCCCCGGCGTCACCATTCAGGACGCGCACTACGAGATGGCCTTTTCCGGTTGGCACGGGCATGTCGACGGGCTGACCGGCACCGCCACCCTGCGCATGTCCACCGACGCCGCCGAGACACGCCCCGGTCTCATCAGCTTCGTCTATGAAATTGCCAAAGCGACGGCGGAACAGGGCGAGCTTGTCCTGGGCACCAAAGAAGGGGCGGGCGAATTCGTCTTCCCCCTGCGCAACATCGCCCTGCGCCGCTTCGGCGCTCGCGCCAGCCGTCGTCAAGATCTTGTCTTTCGCGGTCAGCTAGAAGCGGCCGGGGCCACCGTCGAGATCGACGGCAGCCTGCTCGACACCTACTGCGATCCCGGCGTCCGCCTTGAGCTCTCGTTTGAGCACGGCGCCAAGCTAGCGGGCTTGATCCCAGGAGGCCTGATCAAGCAAAGCGGCGATCCACGTGGACGCGTGCGCTTCTTTGGCCCCTTTTCATCGACGCTGCCGCAGACTCCGCGCGGTCGCCCCGCACCGTGCCTAAGCGAGCCCTGGCACCAGACGCCCTATCCCATCGATCCCGAAGAGCGCAGCGTCGGTATCGAAGGGCAGGTTGGCGGTGTTGAAGCCGAAGTCGCGACCATTGCCATCCATCAGGCCAGCACACCATTTCAGCTGATCGGGGGCGAGCTTCTGATGTCGCGCATCGTCGGTCAGGCCCTAGGTGGTGAAGTCCGCGCCGAGCCGATGAAGATCAGCTTCGTCGGAGACATGCCGTGGTCGGCGCGCATCTCGATGACCAGCACCGATCCAGCGCAGGTCGAGCTGGTGCCGCCGTTCCTGCGCCCCTTTGTCGCCGGCAAGCTGCGCGGTGCCTTTCGCGCCTCGGGCCACTTGGCCAAGCAGGCGCACCCCGAGCGCGTCAGCGTCGAGCGCGTCGAAGCCACGCTGGAACGGATCGCCCGCCGCGATCCCCTGCCCAAGGAAGTCAAGCTGACGGGCAGCTTTCTGTACAACCCCGATCTGCTCAGCTTTCGTGGTCTGTATCTAAATGGCGAGGTGCTGTCCGTCGATGTCGAGCGCGGCAGCGTCGGCATGAAAAACGGCAAGCTCGACATCCCGGCGTTCGAGCTGCGCGGGCGTGGCGCATCGGTGGGCCGCATCGTACAGTTCGTCGGACAAGCTGCCGGCGTCAGCTCCTCGGCCGAAGAAGGCAAGGTCAAGGTCCGCATCGCCGGTCGCCTGGCCCGCCCCGAGCTTCTGGCTGGCGAGCTATCGCTGGCTGGCATCGATCTGGCGGGTCAGCGTTTCACCGACGCATCGACCAGCTTCGAGCTCCGCGATGGCACGCTGAGCGTTTCACGCTTGCAAGCGCAGGGCCCGCTGGGCAGCGTCCGCGGCGAAGGAACGACGAAGCTGTTTCTGCAAGATGTAAGCAGCCGCCCCGCCGATCCAGCGATGACTCTGTCGGCCCAGCTTGAGCGCATCAACCTCGACGTCCTGCGCTCTGTGGCGCCGCTCGCCGGCTCGCTCGACGGGCAAATCCGCTTGACCGGCACCTGGGGCAAGCCGATAGGCAGCCTCGCCGCGCGTGTACCGTCGCTTCTGGTACAAGGCAGCCGCCTGCATGACCTTTTGTTCGACGCCGAGCTAGCCACCAACACCATCACCCTGCGATCCCTGTCGACCCGGATGGGCAGCGGCCAGATCAACGCCTCAGCAGTCATGCGACGCGACGGAGATCGCTTCGTCGACTTCACACTCAAGCCCTCGCGCGTGCCGCTGCGCGAGCTACCGGGAGTTGCGAGTCTGCCGTTTGATCTCGGCGGTACGCTGTCGGGCGCCGTGCGAATCTTGGGCGCAACGGCGCCGCTCTTGCCTCGGCTCGACGGGCAGCTGCAGGTCGATGACGTGACCATCAGCGGTCGCGCGTCGAACCGCGCAGAGCCCACGCGCAGCCTGCTTCCCAGCGAACCGGACCCGCTGTTTTCGCTGTTCGGAATGGCCGTCACGGCTCTCGCTCTCAATCAAGGCAAGCTGAAGTTCAGCGAACGTCCCGACGGGGGAACCCTGGTCCAAGGTCAGTTGTTCAACGAGTTTAACGTCGATGGCTTGGTCTATCTGGACCCGGCGCACCCGCGCGGCGAGCTGCGGATCCTGTTTGGCTGCAACAGCAAGCCCAGCCCGACGACATCGCCACGCAGCGACGGTGCGGCATCGCCCGCCAGCGAAGCGAACACGACGCGTTCGGCTGCGTGCGACATGGTGCTCGGCCGCCTGCTGCCCGACCTACGTCAGTTGGGGGATGTCAGCGCGTTCAGCAGCGGATCGCTGACGCTGCGCTTCGGGGACGATCCCCGCGATCTGTTTGCAGCGAACGGCGGAGCCATGGCGCAGGCCAGCTGCCCACAGCTTGCGACGCGCCCCCTGCAAAAGCTGCTTGGCTTGCCGGTAGCGGCCACGCTGCGCCTGGGCCGCCTGCTGCTTGAGATCCACGCCTATGACGACGAAGGCGACGAGCAGCGCTATCGGGTCCACAATCGCGGCGATGTCTTGCTCTGCACCGACGGTCGCAATCTGGAGCTAGGACAGGTCGTCCTTCTGAGTCAGCGCCAAAACATCAGCGCAAACCCCGTCGTGCGCGGGCCGGGCACGACGGCGGCCCATGGCGAGACCTCCGGCCAGGCCAGCTTGCAGGGACTGCTAAGCCCCGATGACACCGACCTGCGCTTGCGCGGCCAGATTCGGCTTGAGCTGCTCGAAAGCTTCCTGCGCGCGAGCTTCCGCCATGCCCACGGCGATGCCCTCGTCGATGTCGCGCTGCGCGGCAAGTCAGACAGCCTGCGCTTGCTGGGTCGCGCTGAGATCAAAGACGCCCGCTTTATCCCCAACGCCATTGATACCCCGATCGAGGTCAAAGGGGGCGTGCTCGATCTGACGCCCGGTCGCGCGACGCTGCATGGTCTGCGCGCCATTGTCGACGGAGCCGAGACCATGGCCGATGGCACCGTCGATCTGCAAAGCCTGTCGCCTCTGCGCTTTGGCAGCATTGATTTCCGCTTGCACGGCGATCTTTCAGCGCAGCTTCTGCAGTGGCAGTTTGCGCGCAACCTAGCCGAAGCACGCGGCAAGCTGGCTCTGCGCGGGCTGCACATCACCGGCAGCTTCGTAGAGCCGATCGCCGAAGGCACGCTCGTCGCCAAGGACCTTTTCCTAAACCTGCGCCGCTTCCACGAGCTGTATTTCGCGCACGGCACCATCGCCTTCCGCCCTGGCAGCGGCAAAGCGGGACGCATCTTGGTCGGCTGCGTGAGCGGCAACATCAACGACCCGCCCGGCTGCGAGCCTCTCAGCGGCTCGGTCGATGGCGACGGGCGCGTGCAGCTAAATGGCCGCATCGAGCACAGCGGTCTGGGTGGATTTATGCGGCCCAACTGGTATCAGGCGCTGGACCGCGTTCGCTCAGCCGTGGTGCTGGAAAACGTCCGCCACACCGTCGCAGGTGTTTACAACGTCGAGGTCACCACGCCCGCCCCTGGTCTGCAGATCGTCGGCAACCAAGACGAGATGCGCGTCCTCGGCAACGTCGAAGTCGTCTCGGGCCGCTATATGCAGGACTTCGACCTCACCGAGCGCTTCTTGTCGGCCCGCCGCGTCATCGAGGAAGAAGCGCCGTTCTGGGAAGGTGATCCCTTCCTTTCGGGCCTGCTTCTGGGCCTGAACGTGCGGACGCGCGGCACCTTCCGCGTGCTCAACAACATCGCGGATCTGCGGCTTGCGACCAATGACTTCGCCGTCAACGGCCCGCTGGAAAACGTGGCCATGCACGGCGTCATCCGCGTCGAGAGTGGCTTCTTCAACGTCCCTGGCCTGCGCAGCGAATTTCAGGTCCGCGGCGACAGCAAGATCGACTTTTCGTCGAGTGCGCGCTGGCCCGAGACCCCGTTCGTTGAGATCCGCGGCAGCGCACGTGAACTCGATCAAAACGCGCAGCAGCGAAACATCGAGCTGGCCCTGCGCGGCAAGGTCAAAGAGCTGCGCATCGACTGCCTGTCGTCCGACAACATGAGCGCTGCCGACTGCGCCAGCTTCCTGGTTCTGGGCGAGTCCGGAAGCGATCCACGCCGCACCGTCGGAGTAGCCGGCAACAACCCGCGCGCACTGCAGTACGGCGACCCCGCAGCCAAGCTGCTTTCGAGTCAGCTTCTGACCAACCAAGTGACCGACCCCTTGCGTGAAAAGCTGCGGCTCGACACCGTGCGCATTCAGTTCGGTGTCAGCTCGTTTGACGTGCAGCTCTGCAAGCGCTTTGGTCTGTACCTGCGCATGTGCGGCCTAGCCGAGTGGGGCCTGTTCGGCTCGGTCGGCAATCGCTATCGCGGCTTTGGCGAGCTGCAGCTTTCGGATATCACCGTCGGACAAGTCAGCCTAGAGCGCATCGAGCGCGGCTTCTCGTTCCTGGAAGACACGATCAACCGCTTCAAGGTGCAAGCCGGCTTCCGTCTGCCGCTGCGCTACTAGGCGCGCCGTGCTGCATCGCATGCCGTGCTGCATCGCATGCCGTGCTGCATCGCATGCCGTGCTGCATCGCGCGCCGTCGGGAACGGCGGGCATTGCGCCATGTCACCTCTGTGAACGGTCTGCACGGCTGGAAAGAAAGTGGGACGAAGGAAGCGGAGGAGGAAGCGGAAGGGTCGGGAAGGAAGCGGGAGCGAGCGGACGCACGCAGCGTCGCAGGTGATTCGCTGCTGTGGCCTACCAGAACGCCTGCAGCATCGCCGAGCCGCCATAGACATTGATGTCTTCGACGCGATAGCGACGACCCGGCTGGTTGATGACCGCGCGATACGCGGGGTTCCAGTCGTACGGGCACTTCAGATCGACGCGGAACTGATCGCAGCCGCGACCCCCGTTGACTCCGCCGTTGACCGTCACGCGATCGCCCGCATCCGACGGATAGCCAATGGTTCCGGCGTCATCCTGCGTGATGCCGTGGCCTTGGTCGCGCTGGTAGTAACCAGACAGCCGCAGGCGAGCATGCCGGAAAAGCTCGACGACGATGCCGACGTCGGCGTTAAACGTCAGGTAGTTTTCGATCACTGTCAGTCCGTTGTACGGCTTCTGGAAGTACCCTGTGGCACGCTTTTCCGTCGTAGGCAGGCGCGGAACCGCTGCGTTCGGCAGATCGTCGGGAGTGCGGCAGGCCGGGTTGAAATAGCCCTGTGTGTTCAACTTTCGCATGCTCATCGGATCCTGCGGACCGTTTGGATCCTCGAAGTTGAACTGGGGCGGCAGCGCAGTCTGGTCGTCGCAGATCAGCGCGTTCGATGCCGAGAACAGCTCCCACGCTTCGGAATAGCCTTTGCCGAGGAAGGTGAAGGTCAAGCCAGCGCGGAAGTCGAGCGCCAAGCGGTGACCCTTTTTCTTGTTCTCAAGCGGCGTCGCTTCAAAGCCGAACGTGGCCCCCGCTTTCTGCTGCGGCGCGCCACGCTTCTGCGCAAAACCCAGGTCCTGTTTCCACGGCGAGTTGGCGTTATCCCAGGTACGAGCCAGCGGAATCATGTACCAAAGGCCCAAGTACGGATCGACGTAGCGGAAGCGGTGCGACAGCGCGGTCTTGATCACGAAGCGGTTCAAGCCATCGGATACGCCACCCCAGCCGGCCTTGCCCGTCGGATCCAGCGCCGTCGATGCGTCGATCAGCGCCTGCTCGGCGGGCGTATTCGCATCGGTCTTCAGGCGCAGCCGTGTCGTGTCGTATCCCATGATCGTGCCGATCGAGATCTGGGCATCGAGCCCGATGACCCAGGTCGGCTTCGTCGGATCACGGCGCTGCGAAACCGGTGCGCCCATCAACGACAGGTTGATGGTGTCGAGCATGTCCTTGCCCGACCCGCCGCGCACGGGCGCGCGAAACAGCAGCGAGCCATCCGGCGCCATGGCTTGATCGGCAGGCTGCACAGGATAGATGCCGTCGAGAACCGTCGACGAGGCTTCGGCAATGCAGGCCGCATCAGTTGCTGCGCAGGTGTTGTATCCAGCCTCGCGATCGAAGTTGTACTGCCGCTCGTCGCGCAACACCAGTGGCAGCGAGACGCCAAGCTGCAGCTCTTGGAACAGGCCGATCGCCAAGTCGATCGACATCGCGTGCCGTCGCTGCGTGTACGTCAGATCGGGGACGGTCTCGGTCAGCTCTAGGCTGTTTCCGCGCGGCCCCAAGAAGCGCTGCTCCAGATACCTCTTCGTCGTCGGGTTCTGCAGATACGGCACCGACTCGCGCATGATGCGAGCGGTCTTGTACGAAAACTGATACGAGGCACCGAAGCGGAAGCCAAAGACCTTGTCCTTCTCGAAGGAACTGGCCATGTCGGTCAGCTCAGCGGCTTGAGCGGGTGCGCTGCCCCAAGTCAAAAAGCCCCATGTACAGGACAGGACAGCGGCGGCGAAGAGAGATCGCATGGTGAAACGGTATCGTTTCTTTGGCAGGAGAGTCAAGGGGCTGGCGTGATCGGCGCGGGCGCACGTCCTACATCCAAAGGTGGCCGCCCAAGCCGACGCTCTGGTTAGAGCAGCGAGTGATTGAGCTTGCTGATGAACTCGACTGCGCGCAGATCGCGGCCCAGGTGATGCCGCAGCACGGCCAAAAGCACATCGCGGCAGGTTGCCAAGATCGCAGGCGGAATCGCTGCTTCTGTGCTGGCCGCGGCGATCGGCGATGAAGCGCCTGCAGAAGTGAAGGCCGCAGCCTGCAAGGAGCTGTCTTCTTCCCGGCTAGCCAGATCGACCAAGGCCTGCCAGACCGCAAGCGGCAGGCCCCCCGAACGCCCCGACATGATCAGCCCCAGGTCGTGCGGCGTCGGTCCGCCAAAGCAGGTGGCTGGGCAGTGAACACCGCCGCGCTCGACATCAAACGGGATATAGGGCGGCAGGCCGACGCTGGTCATTCCAGGGAGGCGCAGCGTCAGCGGGCCCCGTTCAGGGGAGCTCTCGGCGCGTAGCGTCGCAACGATGTCAGCCCCACACGCGGCGCAGTGGCGCAGCGACAGACCCAGGCCGACCGCATCGAGGAGCTTCAGCTCAAACGTACGCAGCGGCGGGATCGGCGGCTTGTCGGCGAGCGGTAGCGAATCCAAGCGCTCTAGAAACGACCGCAGCAACGCATAGACCTGCGGCTCTGGCTCATGCGGCGGGCACAGCTGCTGGCATAGCTCGCAGGCGTAACAGGCGTGCGAGAAGCGCCCCAGCTCATGCCCCAAGCGCAGAAACCCGCGCTGCGCGTGCAGCTCTTCCAAAAGCCACAGATCGCGGCGCTCGCGCAGCGTCGCTTCGCCGCAGCCAAACAGGCCAAGGGCTGCCCCGAAGCGCTTGCGACTTTTTTTGGCCCCACGCGCCAGTGCCGAGACCTTGCCGTGCGTCTCGGTAAGCAAGGTCACGATGCGGTCCGACTCGCTGTAGTCCGTCACCCGCAGCACCAAGGCCGCAGTCAAGATCGGTTGCGACATGGGCCGGACTCTATCGCGAATCACCCACGGCGCCATCGGCGCTGGATTCGCTCATCCGACCTTCCGATTTCCTCGACGGAAAAATTGCCCGCGCCCGTCGCGTTTTGCGCTTGTCTCGTCTGAGAGATTGCTAGAATCGCCTCCATGCCTGCGCCACAGCTTCACCTGACGTTTGGCGATATGGTTCAACACAATGCCGGCGTTCCGTCCGAGATACGCCGAGCCTGCGCCGCCGAGCCTGCGTATGCCCGCTTCGGCTCGATTTTCCACGACCTGCCCTACTACTACGCGCCGATGGTCTTCGAGGCTGTCCGCTATGGCTTGGGCGCGCCAGCTCTCGACGAACCTTGGGGTTACCGCATCCACTCGGTGCGCCCCGATCGCTTGGTTGCCAGCTACATTCGCGTCGTGCGCAGCGCGCCCGTTCTGACCCTGCAAGAGCGCTTGGCCTTGATCGGCGGCTTGCTGTCCCACTGCGCGATCGATCTCGCCATGCATCCCTTGGTCAACTACTGCGCGCGGCGCGATGTCGCCCGCTTCGGTGGGCACGAGAGCACGCACCACCGCATGACCGAAAAATACCAGGCGCTGTTCATTCATTTGTGGCGCTTCGGCGACGATGCGATCGGCACCCCGGCGTTTGCCGAAAGGACGCGCATCACCAAGCGCGGAACGGCGCTGACCTCGCGTATCGAGCCCTCGCTGGTCTATGTCGCGCTCAACGCCTATCGCGGCGCCTATGGCAGCGCACCGCAGGCTCTGCAGTTCTGTCGCTGGGTCCGCAACTTCAAGCAGTTTGGGCTGCTTTTGTCGACGCCGTGGGTGGCGAAAAACAGCCTGCGCTGCCGCACCGATGCCCTGCGCGAACGTTACTTCACGAACGATGTCTTCGACTGTCGCGCCTTCTTTGTCGCCGCCGAAGATCGCTTGGGGAAGCTCTGCCGCTTGGCGCTCGACTACTTCCAGGCCGGTGACTTTTCGCCGGAAGCGGAAGACGCGTTCTGCCGGGCCGCGTGTATCGACGATCTGGCCGAGCCCTCCCCCGTCGATATTCCGGCGCTGCCCTTCTTAGAGCCGGTGCGCGGCAAGGTCCAGCTTCCGCGCGCTCCTCGCAAGCCGCGCTTCCGCCTGCCGCGCGTGGCCTTCCGTCGCAAGAAGAAGCCTGCAAGCGTCCCGGCAAGCGTCTAGATCAGCGATCCAGAAGCGCGCTGGCAACCAAGAGCCGCGGCTCTGTCATGTCAGCGATCGCACAGCGGATGCCCTCGCGCCCAAGCCCCGAGTCCTTGACGCCGCCGTACGGCATGTGGTCCATGCGAAAGCTTGGCGCGTCGTTTAGGATGACCGCCCCGACGATTAGCTCGTCAAAGGCGCGCAGCGAGTGGCCGAGATCGCGCGTAAACACGGCGGCCTGAAGGCCAAAGCGCGAGTCATTGATCGCCGCGATGCCGGCCGAAAACGACGGCACCTGCTCGACCACGCAGACGGGACCAAAGGCTTCCTCGCAGCACACTGCGGCGTCGCGCGACACCCGCGAAAGAACGGTGGGAGCCACCACGTTGCCCTGCCGCCCCCCTCGGTACAGCGCGACCGCGCCTGCATGCAGCGCTTGCTCGACCCAGCCTTCGATGCGCTGCGCGTTTTGGGCATCGATCATCGGGCCAACGAGGACCTCAGGATCGCGCGGGTCTCCGCAGCGCGCCGCCGCCGTCGCTGCGACGAAGCGACGCTGGAATTCCTCAAACAGCCCGCTGTCGGAACCCGTGACTACATAAATGCGCTGCACGCTGATGCACTTCTGCCCCGCGTACGAAAAGGCACCGTAGACCAGTTTTTCAACGATGGCGTCCAGGTCTTCGCGCTGAATGCTGTCGTCGATCAGCACGGCGGCGTTGCCCCCAAGCTCTAGGACCACGCGCTTGCGACCCGCACGGGCCTTCATGTCCCAGCCGACGACGGCCGAGCCTGTGAACGAAAGCAGCCCACAGCGATCGTCGGTCACCAGGCGATCTGCCGCCGCTCGTCCCGCTGGCAGCACCGACAGAGCGGCCTTGGGCCAAGACGTCTGGGCGATCATCGCGGCCAGCCGCAGCACAGGTGTCGGCGTCTGCGAAGCGGGCTTGAGAACGATCGGGCAGCCACAAGCCAGCGCAGGCGCCACCTTGTGAACGGCCAAGTTCAGCGGAAAGTTAAACGGGCTGATTGCAGCCACGGCTCCGACGGGCACGCGACGCACCAAGCCGATGCGAGAGCGGCCGGCGGGCCGCAGATCCATCGGCAGTAGCTCCCCTTCCGCCGCGCTGCGCGACGCCTCGGCTGCCGCGAGCTCGAAACAGAACAGCGCGCGATCAACCTCGGCCTGCGCGTCCTGGATCGGCTTGCCTGCTTCATCACAAATCGAGCGCGCGAGATCGTCGCGACAGGCAGCAACCTGGCGACCGACCTCGGCACAGATGATTGCGCGCTCTTGACTGCTCAAAGCCCGCGTCTGCGTCACCGCTCTTGCCGCAGCGGAAAGAGCTTCGTCGATCTCGGCATCCCCCGCCTCGTGAACCACTGCGACGACGCGGCCGTCATAGGGCGACCGAATCTCGCGTGCTGGGCCGCTTGTGCAGCTGCGACCCGCGACGTAGGCGCCAAAAACAGAAACAGCGGTCATGCCTTGCAGCATGCCGCTGTCTGTGTGGCGGAACAAGCCTAGCGAACTAGCGCGAGATCTTGGCTCCTGGCGGGATCATGATCGTCAGGCCCAAGCCGAAGTACAGGTTGCTGACGAGGTACTCGTCCGCACCACTCAGCACGGGCGAGTTGTCGCCGTTGTTGTCCGAGGTGCTGACATCGAGGCCGCCTGGGTTCGACTTGTACAGGTAGTCGCGAAGCTCCAGGTTCAACCCAATGAAGTGGTTGAAGAACATGTGTACGCCGATGCCGAACAGGCCTGCTGGACGCAAACCGGTAAACGGATCGGGCGCCTGAAGGTTGACGTCATTCGCCGTGCCCAACGCCGTCGAGTTGACCGCCAGCATACGGCCCCCGGTGTCCGCGTACGCCGTCTGACCGCTCGAAAGAGGCGTATTCAGCATCGCGAAGCCGACGCCAATCAGGCCATAGAAGTCGTACTTGGCGAACAGCGTGTTGAACAGCGAGAACTTGCCAGCAATCGGCGTCAGCGTGCCGTACACACCAATCAGCATCGACGGGCCGATCAGGTGGTCTCGGAACATCTGCTTGCTTGGCTGCCGCAGACCCGACGAGGGGTCTCCTAGACCGGCGTAGTTCAGAGGCAGAGCCTCTTCGATGCGCCCAACCAGAGGCGCCGCCAAGTTCGCTGTGTAGTGAAACGATGCCCCCAGGCCCAGCCAGTCCGTCAGGTGAAACTGCAGTGCGCCACCGCCGCCGACGCCGATCAGGTATGGCTGATTCAGCGACAGCATAAGCTGCGGCGTGAGTTCGAGCCGCAGCTTGCGCATCTCAACCCGATGCCGGATGGCAGGCTGCCCTGCCAGGGGATTGCGCCCTCTGTCCGCGTGTGCCGGAGCGGCAAGCAGTGCGAGGGCTCCAACCGAAAAGATGAAGCGTTGCGTCCGCATGTGTCCCTCGCTCCTAATTACCGTGGCCCTTTGTACTCAAACTTCGGCGGCAAGAAGAACGACAAGCCCAACCCGAAGACAACATCCAAAGACAGCGTCGTGTTGCCGTTGGCCTTGCGGCAGGAGGCATACGCAGCTTCAAACTCTGGAGTACCGGCTTGCTTGCCCGTGTAGTAATCGCGGCAGGCGCCGTTGGTGTCGCGGTTGTAGGAGACGTTTGCCACCGGCTCGAAGGTGTCGGGGTAACCGTACAGCGACAGGAACGCGTTCAGCGTCATGAACTTCGTCAGGAACAGGCGCGAGCCCACCCCCACCTTGACCATGGCGCTGATGTTCTGGAAAGCGGGGTCCGATCGCTTGACCGGGATGACCTCGCTCATAAACGCGCCGACACCCAGGTTGACGTAGCCTTCCCAGTGGACGATGGCGCGGTTGAACAGCGCGAACTTGCCATAAGCCGGCACGTACCCGAAGTCGAGAAGCGCCGAGAAGATCAGCTTGTTCACCGCCGGCAGCACCTTGTCTTGCGCTCCGGTCAGGAAGTACGTCCCGTCCGAGCCGCTAAACTGCTGCGACAGATAGCCAGTGCCTTCAATACCCAGCCACAGCGCCTCGCTGAGGAAGTAGTTGAGCTGGCCACCGAAGCCGTGGTGCCGAATCAGCGGGTTGTTGAGCGTGAAGTGATACATCGGCATCAGCTCCACGCGCTTCGCCTTCAGGCTGTAGCGGCGGGGCAACACAGCGATGTCATCCCATCGCGACTTGATCTGCACGCCTTCGGTAGGCGTCTTGGCACCCGCGACTTCCTGCGTGGCGGACTCTCCCGGCGGGGATGCGGCCGGGGCTTCCGCGGGGGGGTCGGCGGGCTTATCAGCCGGAGCCTCCGGGCTTGCCGCCGGTTGCTGCTCCCTCGCGTATGCGAGCCTGTCTGTGCCAGAGAGCGTGAGTGCCGTCGCCGTCCACACACACAGGCCTATTGCCAGTCTCCTCATGCTTACCTCGCGTAACGCCGATTTAGGCCGGTATCGCCATAGTCGGGATACCGGGGGGAAACGATATCATGCACCGTCTGCGTCAATCAAGCTGTTCGCACGGTTACTTCAATTCTGAGCATCTACCGACGGGCCACTAGAGCGGTCTTGCTTGCTAGGCCGGCCCATGATTCTAGTTCTCTCTCGCTTCGTTCTCGGTCGGATCGGCCTGCTCATATAACACATCGACAAAGTCCACTGCGTCAAAAGCACGCAGGTCTTGAATTTTTTCCCCGATTCCAATGTAGCGCACCGGGACGGCGAGCTCATGTGCGATGCCCAAGATCACGCCGCCCTTGGCCGTTCCATCGAGCTTGGTGAGCACGATCCCCGTGACCTCTAGCATCTCTTTGAAGGTTCGCGCCTGAGCGATCGCATTTTGGCCGTTCGTCGAGTCCAGCACCAGGAACGTCTCGTGCGGGGCCGTCGGGTCGGCCTTCTTGATCACGCGTCGCACTTTCGCAAGCTCTTCCATCAGCTCGGCTTTCACGTGCAGGCGGCCCGCCGTGTCGGCGATCACGACGTCGAGCCCTTCCTTTTGCGCCCGCTTGATCGCTTCGAAAATCACCGAGGACGGATCGCCGCCCTCTTTGCCTTTGACCACCGGCACGCCGGCTCGCTGGCCCCAGATCTCAAGCTGTTCGACGGCAGCCGCGCGGAAGGTGTCGCCTGCGGCCAGGATGACTTTCTTGCCCTCGCCCGTAAGCTGCGCCGCCAGCTTGCCGATCGTCGTCGTCTTGCCAGCGCCGTTTACCCCCACCACCAGAAGCACAAACGGCTTCTGCCGTGCGTAGTCGAGCGGCGGCGCATCCACCGATAGCAGCTTGCGCGACTCGGCCTTGATGACTGACCACACCGCGGCTTCGTCTTTCAGCTCTTGCCGCGACAGGCTGCTGCGTACCTGTTCGAAGATGCGCGAAGCCGTCTTGACCCCGATGTCCGCCGTCAGCAGCACTTCTTCCAGCTGATTCAGCAGATCTGCGTCGATCTGCTTTTTGCGCAGAAGCTCGCCAAGGCGCGCGATGAAGCCGGCCCGCGTCTTTTGCAGCCCTGCCTGCAGCGCCCCGCCGTCCGCTCGCGCGGGCTTTTTCGCCGCCTTGGCTTCTGCCGCAGGCTTTGCTGGCTTTTCCGCAGAGACGGGTTGGCTCGACTCTGTCTCTGGCTTCTCGGGGGATCGCTCCGCACGTCGGGCGGGCTGCTCACCCGCGGATCCCTTGGACGCCGGCAACGACGGTTTCTGCCCTGCGCGCCGCAGATAGATGTACAGGCCGATCAGGATCAGCCCGCCGACCAAAAGCCCCGCCGCCAAGCCACCTACCCACAGCGCCGCTTTCGGCCCCGCCGCCGGATGCGTCGCGACATCCGCGAGCGAAACAACGGATGCGTTCGGCGCTTGCGACAGCGCCGAAAAAGGCAGGCTCCCCACGTCGAGCCCATGGCTCAGCCCGGACCAAACTCCAAGCAAGAATGCGTGCATCAAGACTTGGACACTATAGAGGCCCCCCATCCCTTCTGTCAGCTATTTGTACCGGGCGCGCTCGCCGTGCAGGTCCGTGTTCACCTGCGACCGGGGCCGGTGATATCGTCTGCACCTCACGAGGGAGCAAACACGATGTCCGTCCGCAGTGAAGACCCAGCCGATCCTCAAAAAGCCCCGTCCCCCGAGTCACCCGAAGAGCTCGAAGCGCGCTTGTTCCGCATGCGTCATTCCTGCGCGCACCTCTTGGCGGCAGCGGTGTCGGCCCTGTGGCCGCAGGCCAAGTTCGGCGTCGGCCCGGCGATCAAGTTCGGCTTCTACTACGACATCGAATTAGAGACGCCACTTGGCCCCAAAGAGCTCGATCGCATCGAGCAGAAGATGCGCGAGCTGCGCAAAAAGAAGCTGCCCTACGAGCGGCAGGAGCTTCCCATCGACGACGCCATCGCTGAGATGGCCCGCCGAAATCAGACCTACAAAGTCGAGCTGCTCAAGCTGCTCAAGGACAAAGGCTCGACGGCCGTGGCCGCCGAGACCGGCGATGACAGCGTCGTGTCCGAGGGAGGCGGCGCCGCCACCGTATCGTTTTACAAGACCGGCGAATTCGTCGATCTGTGCCGCGGCCCGCACGTCGCAAACAGCATCGAGATCGGCGCCTTCAAGCTGACCACCGTGGCTGGCGCCTACTGGCGCGGCGACGAGCGCAACCCGCAGCTTCAGCGTGTCTATGGCCTGTGCTTCGCCAGCGAAGACGATCTCAAGCGCCATATCGAGCTGCTCGAAGAGGCCAAGCGCCGCGATCACCGTCGTCTCGGCGTCGAGCTGGACCTCTTCGCCTTTTCGGATCTGGTCGGGCCCGGCTTGCCGCTATTCACCCCCAAGGGCACCCTCGTCCGTCGCCTGCTTGAAGACTTCGTCCAGGGCCTGCAAGAGCCGCACGGCTATACCCGCGTCGCCATTCCCCACCTGACCAAGAACGACCTGTACAAGGTCAGCGGTCACTGGGACAAGTTCCAAGACGACCTGTTCCACGTGCGCGGCAAGGGCGGCGAAGAGTTCTGCATGAAGCCGATGAACTGCCCGCACCACACGCAGATCTTCGCGTGCCGCCAGCGCAGTTATCGCGATCTGCCGCTGCGCTTTTCCGAGGTCACGTCGGTCTATCGCGACGAGGTGCCTGGCGCGCTGCAGGGCCTATCGCGCGTCCGCATGATCACCCAAGACGACGCCCACGTCTTCTGCCTGCCCGAACAGGTCGAGGACGAGGCCATGCGCATCTATGACATCATCGACGGCTTTTATCGCCCCTTCGGCATGCAGCTCGCCGTTCGCCTGTCGCTGTGGGACGAAAAAAAGCCCGACAAATACCTTGGGACAAAAGATCGCTGGGAGGCCACGCAAGAAGCCCTGCGCGCCGTCCTTCGCAAGCGCGGCGCCACCTGGGTCGAAGAGGCCGGCGAGGCCGCGTTCTATGGCCCAAAGATCGACTTCACGGCCAAGGACGCTCTCGATCGAAGCTGGCAGCTTGCGACCATACAGCTCGACTTCACCCTGCCCGAGCGCTTTAACCTGACCTATATCGCCCCCGACGGACAGCCCGCGCGCCCGGCCATGCTGCATCGCGCCATCTTGGGCAGCGTCGAGCGCTTTATGGCCGTGCTCATCGAGCACTATGCCGGCGCCTTCCCCGTCTGGTTGTCTCCGGTTCAGGCCGTGGTCGTGCCCATCGCCGATCGCCACAACGAATACGCCGCTCAGGTCGTCGCCACGCTCAAGGCTCTGGCAGTAAAAAACGCGCTGGGTGGAGGCATCCGCGCCGAAGTCGACGACTCGCGCGAGTCGATGCAGAAAAAGATCCGCAACGCTCAGCTTCAGAAGATCCCGTACATGCTCGTCGTCGGCGATCGCGAAGCCGCCGAGGGCCAGGTCGCGGTCCGTCTGCGCTCGGGCGCGGACCTAAAAGCCATGCCGCTTGCGCAGTTCATCGCCCGCATCACCCACGAAGTCGAGACCCGCAGCGACACCCCCGCCTAGCGCCGCGCACTCCGCGTCCGCGGGTGCAGATGAAAAAGGGGGCCCCGCGAGCGCTGTCGCCAGGCTTGGCGCGCACTTTGTTCTGCGATACGCCAAGTCGCGTGCTGTACTGAGCGAAGAGCCACGGGCGAAAGGGGCCAGCCATGGACACCATCAAGTACGTTCTTTCGGAAGAGAAGCTGCCACGCACCTGGTACAACCTGGTCGCGGATCTGCCGACGCCGCCGCCGCCGCCGCTGCATCCGGGGACGCTGCAGCCGCTGGGGCCGGATGCGCTGGCACCGCTGTTTCCGCAGGCGATCATCGCGCAGGAAGTCAGCGCCGAGCGCGAGATCGAGATCCCAGAACCCGTGCGCCAGGTCTATCGCCAATGGCGTCCGTCGCCGCTGTTTCGGGCCCGCCGCCTGGAGCGTGTGCTCGATACTCCGGCCCGTATTTATTACAAATATGAAGGGGTGAGTCCGTCGGGCAGTCACAAGCCCAATACGGCAGTCGCTCAGGCCTTTTACAACCAGCAGGAAGGCGTACGCCGGATCAGCACCGAGACAGGCGCCGGGCAGTGGGGCTCGTCGCTGGCCTTTGCCGGATCGCTGTTCGGCATCGAGGTGCAGGTGTTCATGGTCAAGGTCAGCTACGAGCAGAAGCCCTATCGGCGGGCACTGATGCAGACCTATGGCGCGACCTGCATCGCGTCCCCGTCGAACACGACGGAGACCGGGCGCCGCATCCTGGCCGAGCACCCGGACTCGCCAGGCAGCCTGGGCATCGCGATCTCAGAAGCCGTCGAGGTGGCCGCCAAGGACCCGCACACCAAGTACGCGCTGGGCAGCGTGCTGAACCACGTGTTGCTGCACCAAACCGTGATCGGCAACGAGGCGCTGCTGCAGCTTGAGCTGGCCGACGATTACCCCGACGTCCTGGTGGGCTGTACGGGGGGTGGATCGAACTTCGCAGGCCTGATCTTCCCCTTCTTGGGGGTTCAGCTGCGCGGGGGTCGCAAGGTGCGCATCCTGGCCGTCGAGCCGGCGGCGTGCCCCAGCCTGACGCGCGGGCGCTATGCCTATGACTTTGGTGATACCGGTCGACTGACGCCGCTGGTCAAAATGCACACGCTGGGCGCCGACTTCATCCCGCCGGGTTTTCACGCGGGTGGCCTGCGCTATCACGGCATGGCTCCGCTGGTCAGCCACATCAAAGAGCTGGGTCTGATGGACGCCGTCGCGTACCACCAGACCGAGTGTTTTGAGGCAGGTATCACCTTTGCGCGGGCCGAGGGCATCTTGCCCGCTCCCGAGGCGAACCATGCAGTCAAGGGCGCGATCGACGAAGCGCTGCGCTGCAAGCAAGAGGGTGTGTCGCGCACGATCCTGTTCAACCTGTGTGGCCACGGTCACTTCGACATGCAGGCGTACATGGACTACTTCGCCGGCAAGCTGCGCGACCAGCCCTATGCCGAATCGGCACTGGCCCAGTCGCTTGCCGGGCTGCCGCACCTGGCTCGTTGAACAGCGAAGCGATGCGTCCGACATGCCAGGACGAGAGCCGAACCCCAGCCGAAAATCGGAACCCGCCAACCGGGACAACAGCACCGACGAAAGGCAAAAACGGGTCCTAGGCTCGTAGGTCGCCTCGGCCGGTCAAGGTCCCCAGCTCGCGGCGTACCGCCAGTTCCTTTTCGGGGCTGGTGAAGCGACCGACGCTGGATGCAAGCGCTGGGATCAGGTTGCGCAGATCGGCCACGCTCAGAGCCTCTGCGATGCAGCCGGCCCGCTTGCACTGGGCCGAGAGCACGGGCCAAGGAAACGCCGTGTAACGCGCCAGCACGTCGAAGACAGCGCGCGACAGCGGGCCTAGCTGAACCCCGCTTGGTAGCTTGTTTCCCAGCCCATCCATACCGGACCGTTCTCCTAGGTCGCTTGGCTGGCCCCGTCGGAGCCTGGCCCAGCGTCACTCAGCGACGAGCCCAGCAGGCGCTTCTGGTGGTCGTTCAAGCGATGGCTTGGAGCCATGATGAACTCGCAGACGGCGTCGCCGCGCGACAGGCAGCGGATCTCGCGGCCGTGAACTTCGACGCGAAAGGCCTCGCTGCACCAGCCCGCCGAATACCCAGCGCTGAACAGGCAGCCGCAGGTCTTGAGCGAGCGACCCAGCTTCTTTAGCACCTCGGACTCGAAGGTGTTGGGGTGGTAATAGTGCAGGTAATAGCCGTCATCCATCGCAGGTGCGCTGTCGCCCAAGATGTCGACCAGGGCCCAGCCCGCATGTGCGAAATGCACCGGGCCCGAAGACAAGCGATCGACGCCATCGGTCAATTCCAGCCGATCGGAAAAAGTCCGCGAGTCGCTGCGGCCGATCTCGCGCGCCGTGTTGTAGATGAACTCGCGCGCTACCTCTTCCCCAAACGTCTCAGCCAGTGCGTCGAAAAAGCTGGCGTACAAGCTCTCGGCGCGCATCAGGACGTAGCGATCGCCTCCGACGTGCAGCATGCCTTGCTCGGGCTGCCGTCGAAAGTCGTCGAACAGTCGCTGCACGAAGGTCTCGGCACGGGCAAACGGTGGCTCAAAATGTGGCGGGACACGAACACTCTTCAACATGCGAACCTCGGTATGCACATCGCGATGCTGGGAAGCCCAAAGGGTCGAGCCTGCGCAAGAACGAGAGCCTGTGGACACGGCAGTGAAACGACCTATCACGAAGCCATGGCTGGATCGTGCGCAGAGTGATCCGACGCTAAGTTTCCCATAGTGGTCGACGGAGTGAGAGCGCTTCTTTGATCTGCGCTTCTTTGATCTGCGCTTCTTTGATCTGCGCTTCCACGCTACGCACACACACACGCTGCGCCCCGTGCCTGCCAATACGCGCAGAGCGAGCGGCGCCAGGGCGGCATATGAACTCAACCCAGAGGCGCGCAGCGCACAGACGTCGCGCGCCACAGCCCATCGCTGCGCAGGCTGCATCGACGTTGCAACGTCCTGTCAAGTTTCAGGTTTCTGGACCGTAGGTTGCAAGAGGTAGTCCTCAGATCTAGCCGCTTAGAGAAGACCCCGCCCCTGCTTCACGCAAACAGCCGGAGGAAAACGCATGCTCGACGGACGTCACGAGGCCAAACCCACTGCGCCCAAGACCGAACAGGGAGGCTATCCTCCCATTTCAGCGAGGAACAGCGTCCCCACACATGGGGGAGCATCCCCCCCAGCGAACGGAATCCCGGCAGATCGTCCCATCCGCGTGCCCAATCGCGCCACGCTGCGACGAATCTTGGAATCGCGCTACCCCACAAGTGCCCAGCTTGACGCGTTCATCCTGGACTCGTTCTTTGACGTCTTTCGCAAGTTCTCGGCAGGAATGGAGACAACCGAGCGCATCAACCTGCTCTTGTCCCAGGTCAGCCCCGCCGTGGTCTATGCCAAGCTGCTGCACGTCGAAGCCGAAGACTCGCAGCGCGAGGACGACGCGTGCGCGCCGACCCAAGACGCATCCGATGCCACGCTGCACAGCGAGCCGCTGCCGGATGCGCATCCAGACCAGGCCCCCGGCGAAGACGCTGCCGAGTCGCGCCCGGCCGACGCTGCCTACCTCGTCCGCTTGGTCCTTGCACCGGGGACGGCGTGCGTCGATCTGCTGGCTGAGCTAGCGCGCCGTGGCATCCCTCCTGAGCTTGCGGATCTCTGCCCGATCCCGATCCTTGGCGGCTTCCGAAGTCTTCGACTTCACACACAGGAATTGGACGTCTGCGTCACCGCCTTCCCCTGTCTTTTGACTCGCGATGGCGAGCTGGCCTTGTCCGATGGACTGCGAGTGCCGGTCGGAGCCCAGCGCCGTCGAACCGCGCTGTATCTGCCCAGCGGGCGCAGCGGGCCGGGGTACCTACTGTCTGTCGACAGCGAAGGCGAGCTCACCGTGACGCTCAGGCGACGGGGCGTCTCGCTTTCGTTTCGCGCACAGCCTGCCATGTCTGAGGTGAACCATGCTTGATCGTCGACGCAATTCACACGCTTCTGCCTTGGCTCACCGTGAGCCGATCACGTCCCCCCGCACACCGCAGCCGGTTCTTGAAACCACCCTGATCGAGCACACGATGCCGCTCGATATTCATGTTCCGTCGCCGGGGGTGGCTCGGCAGATCTATCGCGTGTATCTCAGCGCCGAGTGGTATGTGCTCGTCGACGATCAAGGCATGGTGGTCAGCAGCTGCGCGGAAGGTGCCCTGGGCTACATCGTGCAGCTTTACTCATCCGATGCCGTCCTGCCGCCCGTGCGCGGAGCGCTGAAGATTCCGCGGCTGCGCGCCGACACCCTCGAAGAAAACGCCTATGTCTGTCAGATCCTGGCCGGCGAGGCCATCGCGGTGTTCAAGGCGCTCAGCGGACAGCGCCGAGAAGGGCTGATTCCCACCGAGACCACGCGCACAGCCCACTTTCTGCGCGACCCGCGATCCCTGCTGCGCTGTTCCGAAGAACAAGCGCGAGAACAGAACGACTGCATTCCGTTCATCCACTTTGGAAAAGACCAGCGCCTGCGCATCTGCAACGTCAAGTTCGAGCCGCCAACGCCCAACGGCACGCCGGTCCTGCGAGTCTTTCCACCGACGATGCAGTCGCAGCTATCGTTTCTGACCTATGAAGACTGGCGCTGCTTCCAAGAAGCCAGCGGACCCGACTCGGACTCTCGCCATCACTCGTATTACTTCGTTGGCAGCCCGCCCAGCCACGCCGCAGAGCGGCAGCTTGCAAGCGGCACGCAGGGAACCGGCTGCATGGGGCACTTGGATCAGATGCTGGATCCAGAGCGTCCCGAAGACATCTGGTATGCGCACCTGCCCTCGGTCTTGTTTCAGTGGGCCGATGGGACGCTGCAGCGCACCCTGAGCATCGGAGCCCACAGTCAGTGGCGCCTGAAAGAGCACTACGTCCTGTTGGAACAGGTGGTCAAAGGGCTGCACACGCTGCACAGCAAAGGCATCATCCACGCCGACGTGCGACCCGCCAACGTGATGGCAGCCGGTGATCTAAGCAAAGCCGATCACTACATGCTGAGTGACTATGGCAGCTTCACCAACGATCAAGCGTCGGCGGGCGGCGCCGGAAGTGGCTTCACCACCATGCCGGGGGTCACGCGTCATCGAACCAGCGTGTTTTATGCCCGCGAGCGTCGAGCGGGGGTCGAGCAAGAGAACGCCGACGTCGCGCTGATCATCGGCGAGCCAGCGGGTCCAGACTCGCCGGGCTTGTACTTTGTTCGCTTGGGATGGAAGGCCGAGGTCATCGATCCCAAGTCGGGACGCGTCTATCCCGAAGTGATTCGCGACATGGAAAAGGTTCTGCAGAGCATGAACCGTCGCGGAGAGTCGGCAAGCGGCATCGACCCGCTGGTCAATCGCGGCGACACCTGGCGCCTGACATCGGGGGATCAGATCCGCCTGCGCGACTATGTCTTTAAGCTCATCGATTCGCGCGATGAGGAACGCGAGGTCCTTCTGCACGACAAGTCAGCGACGCTGCACTGCCAGGACTTCCTCTGCGACAGTCGCTATACCCGCGTCCTTCTGGAAAAGCTGGCGGTTCGCGGCAACGAATTCCTGTTCGGCACCCTGCCCTGTACGACGCCGCGCAGCGATGAAAGCGTGCTGGTCTTGGATCTGCCGCGCTGGATCGAGATTCGCCAGTCCTCGGTCGCCAGCGATCTGTACAGCGTCGGTGTGATGGCCTTGTACACGGTCTACACCTGCGCGCGGCTCAACCTAAGCAAGAGCAACCGCGACAGCCAGCCGGGGGTCTTGCTGGAAGAGGCCATGCCGCCTCCAAGCTCGGCCATGCCCGATGAGATCGAAGAGCGCATCGCCAAGCTGGTGCGCCGCTTGGAAGACGAAAAGAACTTCAACGAGCTGTGGCTGAACCTGACGCGCGCCTGCACGCTGCTAGAGTCCGCGCTGCGAGCGGGCCGTTCCGTCGACGCTCTGCTGCAAGAGCCGGTCGAACGAGACGGCATCGAAAACGGCCCCCACGCGATCACGCGCGTCAAAGACTTCATCGAGAGCGTCGTCGAGAGCCTGTGCGACCACGCCGAAGAGCTGCGCGAGATCCAAGAGTGGAGCAAGAACTCGGCGTACTTCCTGCTGTTCGTACACTTCGTCCTTTCGTGCCTGCATCGTCGCTCGCACCTCGACGGGCACCGCATGGATCAGCTGAAGCGTCGCATCGCGGCAGGCGGCAACGAAATCGCCAGCAACGAAACGCTGCTGTACCCCTTCTGTGAAGATCGCTGCGAGCGCAGCCAAAGCGGCAGCGATCCGATCGCCAAGCGCGTGCTCAGCCGCTTGACGCGTCTGCTTTCGTACTTCGATCAAAAAATCTTCTTTCGCGAGCTGCACGCGCGCCTTCAGCCCAATACCAATGGCCCTCTGGCCGCGAACGGCGAGGTAGCCGGGCTGCAGCTGCAGATCCGCAGCCTGCGCAGCGAAAAAGACTACTTCGTCAAAGAGCTGCGTCGTCGAGACGAAGAGCTGCGCGCTCTGCAGCAGCGCCACAGCGAACGCATCGCGCTGCAGCAGCATCAGCACCAAGAGGCGCTCGAAGCGCACACCGCGGCCGCCAAAAAAGCGATGGAGGCCATGGCCCAGAAGCTGCGGCATAAGCGACGCCAGTTCGACGCCCTGAGCGAGGCCATTCGGCTACGCCTGCCCAGCATCCGTCAAGACATTGGGAAAAATCAGGCCAACTCAAAGCAGCTTCACTGGCACGCGACGCACCTATACGAACACATTCAGACGCTGTGGCCCCTGCTCGCGAAGTTCGAAGAGCGACTGACCAGTCCGCGCTTCCGCAGCAAGCGCGATGAAGAAGAGCTGCGCGAGATTGAGCAGCTCCGCAATCAATGGGCCCAGCTTGAGCCCGAGTACAAGCAGGTCAGCCAGTCGACGGACACCGTGTTCTTGCGACTGGCTCAGGATCCCGACCTGGAAGCCATGCTGAAGCCGTCGGAACCCGACGAAGAATCCCCGCTGTCTGAAGCCGAGACCGGCGAGCACGAGGCCATCCCCCTCGATGTGGAAGACATCGGCAGCGGCGCCACCAAGTAGGCTCGGCGTTTCTGCGGGTGCGCCCGAGCCAATGCAGCAAGCCAGAAGCTCGGGCGCCTAGCCTATCGCTCATCCCCCGCCACGTAGCGCGGTCCCGCCGGCCTCGACGCCGTCTCTATCGCTGGAAAGAACACGGCGCGAAAACGCACGGCTCTTCCCAGCCGATTTGCCGATCGCAGATAATGCAGGGCGTGCCGCGTTGCGGCGGGGGCTGCGCAGCATTTTCAACCGATGTGGACAGCAGACATCAAGACAGGGCGGCTGGTGACCATCTGCATCGCACCGCCGTTTGGTACCGAGGACGTTCCGCCGTTTCTGGCCGCGATCGGCAAGCTCTTGCAGGACGTGCCGGGTCGCGTCGTGACCTGCATGGATCTGCGAGCCAGCTTGATCCTTGCGCCCGAGGCCGCAGACCAGCTGATCGCGCTGATGCGCAAAGACAACCCCCGCATCGAGCGCACCGCGATGCTGCTGAGCGACAACGCGCTTTTGGGGCTGCAGGTGGCGCGCATGATCCGCGAAGCGGGCAACCCCAATCGCCGCACGTTCCACGACGTCGAATCCGCGGTCCATTGGCTCGACGAAGTGCTGTCGCCCGCTGAGTCGATCTCGCTGCGCGCGTTCTTAAAGCTCTAACCAGCGACTGCTTCGGGCAGTGCTGCCAAGGCCTGCTGCAGAGCGTGCTCGACGACGGGATCGTGGCTGCGAGCCCTCGCCTCGTGCAGGGCTTGACGCACCTGCGATGCGGTCTCGGGATGGCGCTGCGCGATCTCAGACAGCGCCCAAGCCACGTGCTCGCGGACCAGCGGCGGCTCTTTGTCCAGGGCCGCACACAGCGCCGGGATCTCAGCCGGAGTGCCCACGTTGCCCAGCGCGACCGCGACATTGCGCAGGAGCTGATTGCGCCCCAGGCGACGCAGAGCGGTGCGCTTGACGAAGCGTCGCACCTGCGCCTGCCCCAAGGACAGAAGCCACAGAAGCGCAGGCCGGCTCTGCTGCGGACGCGGGCGAAGCGCAAGATCGGCGCGCTGCGCAAGAACGGGCGAGGCATTCCATGGACAGACCGTCTGACACAGGTCGCAGCCCATGATCCAGGTGCCGATCGCGCGCCGAAACTCGACGGGAATGGCGCCGCTGTTTTCGATCGTCAGGTACGAGATGCAGCGCCGTGCATCCAAGCGATACGGCGCCACAAAGGCCGACGTCGGACAGGCGTCCAGGCACAGCGTGCAGCTTCCACACTTGCTGCCGATCGGCCCCTGCGGAATCACCGGCAAAGGATCGGGCGAAGGATCGGGCGAAGGATTGGGCAAAGGACTGGGCGCAGGACTTGGCGAGCGTGCATGCAGACCCTGGCGCACGGGCTCACCCGGCAGGCTGCGCAGCGGCGGCACATCCAGCTCGACCAGAAGCTCGCAGAGCAGCGTGAAGCTGCCCAGACCCGGCGTAATCAGGAGCGTGTTCTTGCCGATGAAGCCCAGCCCGGCTTGCTCGCCCACGGCGCGCTCTAGCAGCGGGGCGGTATCGACGCAGACGCGATACGAAAGCGCGCCCCCAAAGCGGGCCACGATCCGGTCCGAAAGCGCCTGCAGCCGACGCTTGAGCACCAGGTGATAGTCTTCGGCGCGAGCATAGCGGGCGATCTGACCGCGCAGCGCATCGGCGGGTCCGGCAAGCGGCGGCTCGGGATGGTGATACGACACCGCAATCGACAGCACGCTCTTGGCCCGCTGGCACAGCAGGCGAGGATCACGGCGCGGCTCGGCATCGCGCGCAAGGTACGTCATCTCGCCGGCCAGATCAGCGGCCAGCCAGGCTTGATACAGCGCAAAGGATGGCACCTCCGCCGCTGGCACAAGGGCCAGGGCCGCATCGACAAAGCCGACCTCGCGCGCCTGGGCAAACAGCCAGTGCGCGACCGCATCAGGCGCAGACGCAGCCGACAAAACAGACGCTGAGGGGCAAGCGCGGGAATCCACAGAACAATCCGAGCCAAGGCCAAGCCAAGGCCAAGCCAAGGCCAAGCCAAGGCCAAGCCTATGCCAGGGTGGCGGCCGTTGTAACGGTTCCCTTTGTCAGAGCACTCATCTATAGTTTTCAGCCGTGGCGGACACCTACATATGGTGACCTGCTGCGAAACCCGCGGGCCCTCGGGCCCCGAGACAAAAAGGGAGAGAGAAGATGAACAAGAAGGCGATGATTGCTCTGGTTTCGGCGATTTCGTTCGGCTCGATGACCTCGGCGGCGCTGGCCGGCGAAGAGAAGGCCGAGAAGGCCGAGAAGGGCGCCAAGAAGGGCGACAAGAAGGCCGACAAGAAGGCCGATGACAAGAAGGGCGGCGAGAAGGGCTGTGGCGGCGAGAAGGGCTGCGGCGGCGACAAGAAGAAGTAAGCTCGCGCGCTAGCGCATCCAGGGTCGCGGTTCATTCATTCGTGAAGGGCCGCGGCCCTTTTTTATTTTGGGCGACCCGCACCACGCCAAGGACACGACATGACGCACTCGCAGGCAAGCAGTCGAGACATCTTCGGCATCGGCATCGGGCTGCGGCGCGTGTTTGCCGAAGAGCTCTCCGCGACGAAGCGGCGCGTCGACTTCGTCGAGGTCATGCCGGAAAACTGGGTGTGCTTCGGCGGGCGGCCCAAGCGCTTGCTCAAGGCTTGCCTGGACCGCTTTCCTGCGGTGACGCACAGCGTGTCGCTGAACATCGGCGGGCTAGAGCCGCTGGACCTTCGGCTGCTCGATGCGACGGCGGCGCTGTGCCAGGACTATGCGGTGCCGTTTTGGAGCGACCACGTCTGCTATTCGTCGGTGCAGGGCCAGCCGGTGAGCGATCTTTTGCCGCTGCCCTTCACCCGTTCGGTCATCGAGCACGCCGCCGCCCGCATTCAGCAGGCGCAGGCCCATGTCGGCCGGCCGCTGCTTCTGGAAAATGCGACGTTTTATGCCCATATGCCGCCGCCCGAAGGCACGCCGCCCGCTGATGTCCTCGACGAAGCGACGTTCCTGTGTGCGCTGCTTGAGGCCGGCGACTGCGGCATGCTGCTCGACGTCAACAATGTCTATGTCAACAGCGTGAACCACGGCTTTGACCCGCGCGCCTTCATCGATCGCATGCCGTTCCATCGCGTGCGGCAGCTTCATCTCGCCGGACACACGCGGGAAGACGACGTCCTTATCGACACGCACATCGGGCCGATCATCGATCCCGTCTGGGATCTGTATGCGTACACGCTGAAGCGAGCCGGGCGGCTGATCCCGACGCTGATCGAGTGGGACCAAGACATTCCGCCTGTGGATCAGGTGCTCGACGAGGTCGATCGCGCGTATGCCGTGGCCGAGCGAGCGCTGGCCGGCTCGGCAGTCCCCAGCGCCCGCAGCGCGGACCGCACAGGGGGCAAGCGATGAGCCAGTCTCTGCAGCCATTCTTTGACATCGTGGGGCCGTTCTTGCTGGGCAAAGCCAGCCACGAAGAGACCGTGCAGCGCCTGTACGGCGACGAAGCAACGGGCCGCGCCCGCAGCGACGCGCAGCGTCTTGCCATCTATGGCCGCTTCTGCCGCATCCACCGCCATCAAGCGCTGACCGTGTTTCCTGCGACGCGTGCTGCCTTCGTCGATGCGCTGGGCGAGCCGGCCTGGGATGCGCTCGTCGAGCGCTACTTCGTCGCCCATCCGATGCATCACTTTGAGCTGAACCAAAATGGCGTGTACCTGCCGCAGTTCTTGGCCGCGCTGCTCGCCGCGGACAACGCCCCGGCGCTGCCGCCTTTTCTGGCCGAGCTTGCCGACTTTGAGTGGGCTGAGTGGCAGACGCGCATCGCTCCAGACGATGCCACCGACGAAGACGAAGCGAATGCCAGCGACCCGAGCGACGCCGCGCGCGGGCCGCTGCGCGTGGGCAGCACCGTCGATCTGCGGCCGTACCACCACGACTTCGTCGGCTGGCTCGATACCGACCCCGGTGAACGGCCTGCTGCCCCCGAGGCGCGCGAAGCGCTGGTGATCTTCTGGCGCGATCGCTCGCTTGCGAGCCGCCGCGATCTCGCCCTGCCGAAAGAGCTTGTGATCCTAAAGGCCCTGCTGCAGGGCATCGCGCTCGACGAAGCGCTGGCGACGCAGCTCGGGCTGCCCTTTACGACGCTTGCGGCGACGCTGGCTGATCTGCACGCCGCCGGCATCGTGCGCGGCGCGCTGGTCGGCTGATTACTGCGGCGGCGCCGATCCCGGCGGGCTCTGCGTTGGGCCCGGACCATAGGCTGGGTCGTTCGTCGGCCGCGGACGCAGCGTACCGCCTACGGTCTCGGCGCCTCCGCGCACGTCGCGACCCACGCGCTCAAGCCAGTCGCCCCCTGGGCTTTCGACGGCGCCACGCACATCGCGACCGACCCGCTCGATGCCGCCCGCTGGCGCCCGAGTCCCCGGTGGACGCACGACCTCGGGCTTAGGACTGCGCGGATTGCTCGACGGAGAAAGCGGCTGACGCGTGATGTCCGTCGCGGGCCCTGGTACCCCAGACGATCCCGGTGCTTGACCGGCGGGGGGCTGGGCCTGCCGCACCGGATAAGTTGGCGTGTCGTTGTACGGTGCGTCCGCTGCGCGGCTGGGTCCACCGGTCAGGCTGAAGCACTGCGCCGTATCGTCGGCCGTGCCACGTCGGCTGCACCAATCGAGCGCATCGGCCGAGTACTGCCGATCCACAGCCGCCTGCAGGCACGTTACTGCGGCGGCGGCCGGCGACAGCTTGCCGCAGATCGCCACCACCTGCGGCATCAGCGTGTGGCCCGACAACAGCCCGCGACACTCTGCGGCGACCGCGGGATCTTTCACCCCTTGGCAGGGAGCAACCACGGCCGGAGCCGGCCGCACAGCCACAGGCTGTGGTGGGGCAGGCTGCTGCGCCGATGCCGACGAAACAGATGCCAACGTAACCGTCCCCAAAAGGGCCGGCAGAAACCCAGTTCGATGCAGGCTGGTCATCGCGATCTCCTCTTCACAGAATGCGTGCTGCGGCGATACTAGCCAGCCGCGATACGGAAGGAAATTTTGCCCATGCTGAGCACCAACCCGGCCCCCGCATCCAAGGCCGCGCCGCGTCCCCAGGCTTCCCCTGAGGCTCCTTCGGCGCCTGCCACCCTGCCCTGCCGCGATCCGGCGACGCTGGAATCGCTGGGCGAGGTGCCGGTGTACAGCAGGGCTCAGGTCGTTTCCGCCGTCGAGCGCGGCCGTCGAGCGCAGGCCGCCTGGGGCAAGACCACCTACGCCCAGCGCCGTCATGTGCTGCGCACGCTGCTCGCCGAGATCGTCGCGCGACAGGACGAGATCTGCACCCTGGCCTCACGCGACTCGGGCAAGACGCTGGTCGACGCGGCCATGGGCGAGGTCTTCCCGGTCTGCGAAAAGATCCGCTACCTGATCGCACACGGCGAAGACGACCTAAAGACCGAGTCGCGCCCGTCGGGACTGATGCTGCACAAGACCGCGCGTGTCGAGTACCACCCGCTCGGCGTGATCGGCGTCATCTGCCCGTGGAACTTTCCGTTTCACAACATCTTCTGCCCGGTCGTGCCCGCGCTGTTCGCCGGAAACGCGGTGGTGGCCAAGGTGTCCGAGCTAGCCTCGGGCTCGGCCGCTGGTTACCAAGCGCTGATCAGCGACGTGCTGCGCCGCTGTGGCCACTCGCCGGATCTGGTGCAGATCATCACAGGCGCGGGCGAGACCGGCAGCGCGCTTGTGACCTCGGGCGTGGAAAAGATCTTCTTTACGGGCTCGCCAGAAAACGGCCGCCGCGTCATGGCCGCCGCATCCGAGACGCTGACCGACGTCGTGCTTGAGCTAGGCGGGAAAGATCCGATGATCATCTGCGACGACGCCGACCTGGAACAGGCCGTCGCTGCCGCCATGCTCGGCGTCTACACCGCCTGCGGCCAGATGTGCGTCGGGGCCGAGCGGCTTTATGTATTTTCCGGTATCTACGAGCGCTTTGTCGAGGCGGTCTGCACCCGCGTATCCGCGCTGCGCCAAGGCCCCCCCAGCCTAGAGCCGCCCGAGCGCGGTCGCTTCGACGTCGGCGCCACCACCATGCCGCGCCAGCTTGAGATCATCGAGCGCCAGATCGCCGATGCCGTGCAAAAAGGCGCTCGCGTGCTGGTCGGCGGACGGCGAAACCCCAGCTGGCCGGGGCAGTTCTTTGAACCGACGGTGATCGTCGACGTGAACCCGTCGATGGAGCTGGTGCAGCACGAGACCTTCGGCCCGGTGATGACCATCCAGCGCGTCGACAGCGAAGAGGAAGCGATCCGCCTGGCCAACGCGACGGCCTATGGCCTGGGATCGAGCGTGTTCAGCAACGATCTGGCGCGAGCCGAGCGCATTGCCGCGGGCATCTCGGCGGGCATGACGGTGATCAACGACTTTGGCATCGCGTACATGGTGCAGTCGGCGCCGTTTGGCGGCGTGCGCATCTCGGGCCTGGGCAAGATCAACGGGCGCGAGGGTCTGCGCGCCTGCTGCCAGCAAAAGACCGTGGTCAGCGATCGCTTCCCAATCCACGCGGCGATGTCGCTGTACCCGGTGCAGCCAGCGACGTTTCCGCTGCTGAAACAGGCCGTGGCCCTGCTTTATGGTCCCGATCTGCCGACCCGCGCGCGAGCGCTGTGGGGTGTTGGCAAGAACCTTCTGCGCTTGGCTCAAAAGCGCTAGCCATGGCAACGCAGCGACGGGGGGCAAGGCGCGATGCGCAAGCTGGTGCTGTGTGAAAAGCCAAGCGTGGCCCGCGATCTGGCCCGTGCGCTGGGGATCCCGACACGCAGCGGGGGCCCGTTCGAGGGCGACTCGCTGGTCATCACCTGGTGCATCGGCCACCTGATCGAGCTCGCCGATCCGACGACGTACTCGCCGGCCTGGCGGCGCTGGAGCTTCACGTCGCTGCCCATGCTGCCCAGCGCGTTTCAGCTGCAGCCGATCCAGGGGACGCAGGCGCAGTGGCGGGTGGTGCGCGATCTTTTGCGGCGGCGCGACTTTGCCGCGGTGATCAACGCCTGCGACGCCGGGCGCGAGGGCGAGCTGATCTTTCGCTTTTGCTATGAGCTGTCCGGCTGCACCCTGCCGATCGAGCGACTGTGGATCTCGTCGCTGACCGAGGCTGCGATTCGCCGCGGCATGGCCAGCCTGCGCCCCGGCCGAGACCTGGATGCCCTGGCCGCAGCCGCCCGCTGCCGAGCCCAGGCCGACTGGCTGGTCGGGCTGAACGCGACGCGTGCTGTGACGCTGTGGCGCGGCGGCGAGACGCTGCTATCGCTGGGCCGCGTGCAGACGCCGACGCTAAGCCTGATCGTCGCACGCGATGACGAGATCGCCCGCTTTGTGCCCCGCGACTACTTTGAAGTCGAAGCCTGCCTGCAGCCCAAGACCGACGCGCGGCGGGGTGCGGCCGACAAGGCTCTGTCCTTCGTGGCGCACTTCGCACACGGAGAACGGCGGCGCTTTGCCGCGCCTGAGCTGGCCGATGCCGTCGTCGCCCGCGATACCCAGATCGGCAGCGCCCTCGTCGAAGAGATCGCCGAAAAGACCGTGCGCGAGCCGCCGCCTTTGCTGTTCGATCTGGGCGCGCTGCAGCGCACATGCAACCGCCGCTTTGGCTGGTCGGCCGACGGCACGCTGAAGCTGGCCCAGGCGCTGTACGAAAAGCACAAGCTGATCACGTACCCGCGCACCGACAGCCGATACCTAAGCAGCGATCTGGGGCCGCAGCTGCCGCGGCTGTTTTCGGCGCTGTCGCACAGCCCAACGTACGCGCCGCATGTCGAGCCGCTGCGTTCACAGGACCCGCGCCCAACGCTGCCACGCCGCGTGTTCGCCGACGCCAAGGTCAGCGATCACCACGCCATCATTCCGACCTCGGTCGACCTGACGCCGGCTCGGCTTGAGGCGCTGGCCGCAGAAGATCGGCGGCTGCTTGCGCTTTTGGATCTGGTTGTCCGGCGCTTTATCGCGGCGTTTTATCCCGATGCCGAATTCCGCGAGACGCAGGTCCGCCTGCGCGTCGATGCCGTCGCGGCGACCGCCATCCCAGCGCGTCCGCGCTTGGCGCCTCAGGCTTCCACAGCCGATGCCGCCATCCGCGACGTGTTGGCTGAGCTGCCCCCGCCGCCGGATCGCTATCACGCGCGCGGCCGGGTGCGCATCCAGGCGGGCTGGCAAGCCGTGGCCGGATATGGCGATGCTCCAGGCCGAGCCGACCACAGCGATGCGGCGGACCCAGCAAGCGAAGCGCGAAGCCCAGCCCCTCGTCGACGCAAGAGCACCAGCCAGCCAGCCAGTCGCCGCGCAGACGAGCCAGGCCCCGACAAAGACGCCGATGAAAGCGAGGACGACGAGCGCAGGTTTTCGAGTCAGGATCTGCCTCCGCTCGTCGCTGGCCAGCGCTTGCTTGCGACGTTTGCACGCAAAGACAAACAGACGCGCCCGCCGCCGCGCTTCACAGAAGCGACGCTGCTCTCGGCGATGGAGGGAGCAGGCAAGGCGCTGGCCGATGAAGATCTGCGCCAGGCCATGCGCGATCACGGCCTGGGGACTCCAGCGACGCGAGCTGCGATCATCGAGACGCTGCTCGATCGCGGCTATGTCGCGCGCAGCGGCAAGCAGCTTGTCGCAACGGCGCTGGGGGCGGACCTGATCCACTCGCTGCCCGTACCCGAGCTTGCCTCGGCCGAGCTGACCGGACGCTGGGAAGCGCGGCTGTCTGCGATGGCGCGCGGCCAGGATGCGCCGCAGGGCTTCCTGCACGACATCGCCGCCTTCGTCGCGGATCTGGTGCAGCGCATCCAGCATGCAGCGCGGCCCGAAGGACCACTGCCCGTCCCCGCCGCGGCCACCAGCCGACGCCGAAGCCCGCCGCCTGAAGGCAGCCCGCGACAGCGACGCAGCCGAGCGCAGCGTAGCACCCAAGGCCAGGCGACCCGCGCGTCCCGCAGGCCGCGCAGCGACGCAGCAGCCCCTCCGCGCAGTCGACGCAAGCGAGGTCCAAGCAGCAGCGACAGCAGCAACAGCGGCAGCGCCGCAGTGACGAGCAGCCGTCGCCGCAGCGCCCCGTCAGAGCGCGCCCCCCGTCGCGCCAGCAGCGACGACTCGTTAGCACGCAGCCCCAGCCACCCAAGTCGTCGCCAAGGCCCACCGCCTGCGCCGACCACCACGCCCGCTGTGAGCGCGCCATCGGCTTCGCCTTCGCCCAGCGCGTATGCCGGCCTAGGCAGCACCAGTCCCGGTTCCAAGGTAATGCCGCCGCTCAGCTGCCCACGCTGCCAGCGCGCCGAGCTGCTCTGGGGCAAGCGCGGCTGGGGCTGCAGCAACTTCCGCGTCTGTCCGCTGGTCATCCCATTTTCCGTCGCAGGCCAGCGGCTTACCGTTGCGGATCTGCGGCTTCTTTGCAGCGGTCTGCCGCTGTACTTGGCCAGCGCGGGTCAGACCACCGCCATTCGTCTTGATGTCGCACGCAGCGAGGCCCCTTTTTTGGGCCCGATATGAGCCCGCCATTTTGTTTTACAGTGGTTCCATGCGCTCCTCTCTGCGAAGGCTCACACACGGGTGCCTTGGTCTGGCTCTCGCTCTTTCGGCCTGCACGCCCGCGGCCTTGGAGGATGCGCTGGGGCAGCGCAAAGGGCCGCTTCTGGGCAAAGACGGCGCGCAGACCATCTCGTCGCCGAACCAGCCCGTCAACACCTATGGCCCGCTGGCCAGCAACGCCAACCGTGGCTCGACGAGCATCACAGTCGCGTCGGTGAACAACCTGGGCGTGCTGCAGGCCGGCGACCTGCTGATGCTGATGCAAATGCAGGGTGCATCGCTCGACACGATCGACGGCGAGGCATACGGGACGATCCTAGATCTAAACGGTGCTGGGCAGTACGAGCTGATCGGGATCAGCGCTGTGAACGGCAACGATCTGACGCTCGACGGAAGCTGCGGCGGCTTGCGCAATAGCTACCTGGCGGCGGGCCGTACGCAGGTCATTCGCGTTCCGCAGTACACCACGCTCACCGTCCCCAATGGCACATCGATTGGCGCTCCGCAGTGGGATGGCAGCACGGGCGGCGTCGTGGCGATCTTTGCGCAAGACTTCGTGCGCTTCTCGGGCAACGGCAACATCGATGTCAACGGGCGCGGCTTCCGGGGAGGCAGCAGCGATACAACCAGCAACGGCGCAAACCCAGCGAACTACCGTTCGGCAGCCAGCGGCGATGGCGGCGAAAAAGGCGAAGGGGTCGGCGGCTTTCAGGCCAGCTTGGTAAGTGGCGGCTTTGGTCGCGGGGCTCCTGCCAATGGGGGCGGTGGCGGCAACGTGGCTCGCGCAGGCGGCGGCGGCGGCGGCAATGGCGATAGCGGCGTGCAGTGGACCGGACACGGCGTCATGGACAACAACGTCGTCGGAGCCGCAGCCTGGGCGCAGGACCCGGCCTATGCTGCAAACGGCAACCAAAACAGCAGCTCAAGCGGTGGTGGACGCGGCGGCTATAGCTCGGCGATCTCGAATCAGAACGCGCTGACCATTCCGCCCGGCAACGCGGCATGGGGCGGCGATCAGCGACGAGAAGTCGGCGGACGTGGCGGCCGACCGCTGACCAATGTTCCGCATCGCGTGCTGTACATGGGCGGCGGCGGCGGCGCCGGGGAAGGCCTCTCGGCGGCAACCTCACGCGGGGGAAACGGCGGCGGCATCGTGCTCGTGTTTGCGCGCGACATCACGGGGCCTGGGACCGTGTTCGCCAACGGGGGAAATGGATTCTCAGGCGGCCAAAACGAAGGCGGCGGCGGCGGCGGTGGCGGTGGCAGCGTGGTGCTGGCGCCCAGTCGCACGTTCAGCGGCATCAGCGTGCAGGCAAGCGGCGGCAACGGCGGCGCGGGCCCGTCAAGCGGCGACAACAGCCAAGGTCCTGGTGGCGGCGGCGGTGGCGGCTTCATTGCAACCGTGTCAGGGGCGGCCGCACGCACTGCCAACGGCGGCACAGCCGGCAGCAACAACGGTGTCGCCGTCGCAGAGTTTCCGTCCAATGGCGCCACATTCGGCAGCATGGGCCAAGCCAGTGTCGATGCCATTCCCACCGTCGGCGCGCAGTATCCGGTCTGCATCTCAAGCGACGTCCAAGTGGCGGTCACCGCGGGACAGACGGTGACCCTGCCCGGTGGCCAGGCTCGCTTTACCGCCAGCGTCAAGAACCTGGGCCCGCTTTCACTGACGGACATTCGCCTCATCGAACAGCAGCCGCTGGTTCTGACCAGCGTGACCTGGGCGTGTACGGCCAACGGCGGCGCCACCTGCCCAGCCGCGTCGGGAAGCGGCAACCTGCCCAGCGTCATCGATCTGCCAAACGGTGGCGAGGTGGTCTTTTCTCTGTCGGGCTTGGTGCCAAGCAGCATGGGCGCCGGCATGCTGAACTATCTTCTGACCGCGTCTTTGCCGCTGGGCTACAGCGATCCGCAGCTTGCCAACAACGTCGGCAGCGCCAGCAGCAATGTCGTCGCTGGCAGCCTGATCGACATGACGCTCTCCGTCAGCACCGATCCGCTAGAGCCAGCAACCGGCGAAGACCTGACGTACATCTTCAACGTGAACAACAAGGGGCCAAGCTCGACCTCGGCGGCCAGCATCTCGTTTTCCTTGCCGGCGGGCGCTCTTTTGCGTGGCGTGCTGTTCGCCGATAGCTGGAACTGCAACATCATGAACCAGCAGGTCACCTGTCTGCGCCAGACGCCGCTTGGACGCGATCAGGTCTCTGAGCTGCGCCTAACCGTCACCCCGCCGCCGGGAGCCACCTCGATTCGCATCATCGCGACGGTGTCCACCAGCGACAACAGCGAGTCCAAGCCCATCGACAACACCGCCGTCTGGGACATCCCGATAGGAGCCTCGATGCTGTACGCAGCCGGCGGCGGCTTTGGCTGTTCGCTGTCGAGCCGAAGCGTGATGGGCTTGTCGCCTTGGTGGCTGGGCCTGGGGCTGCCCATGCTCGCGGTTTTTGGCGTGTCTCTGCGACGCGCGACGCGGCGCCGGCAAGCCGCCCAGGGAAGGCTCTAGGCGCGTGCTGGCTCGCTTCGATCGCCGCCACGCGCAGCCCCGAGGTCTCGCCCGCCGGGCCTCTTCGAATGCCATGCAGCGACGGACATGGCGGGCCTGGTGCGCGCTTTCGGCGCTGCTTTTGGCCTGGCTCGTACGCCCCGCGATGGCGCAGAACATCGGCTTTCAGCTCAATCGCTACGAGCCCACGACGGTCGGCGAGTGGTCGTTCATGGTCGATCATCCGTGGTACTCGTCGACGCGATACATCGCCCTGGGCTTGACCACGAACTATGGCCACAACGCGCTCGTCTTGGGTCGCTTGAGCTCACGAGGCAGCTTCGCGACACTCGACCCGATCATCATGCACCAGCTCTTGGGTCACTTTGAGCTGGCCACGTCGCTGTTCGATCGCGTGAACCTGTCGTTTTCGCTGCCCGTGACGCTGCTTGAGCGCGGCGAAGCCCTGGCCGGAGTCACCCCACTTGCCGGCGCCGCCGTCGGAGATCCCCGTTTTTCAGGCCAGGTGCGGCTGTACGGACACGCCGACAAGACGCCGTTTTCGGTTCACTTCGCCGCGGCCGTCTGGGTGCCGCTGCGCCGCTTCAACGACAGCATCGCGCCGCAAGTCAGCGAGCAGACGGTGCGCGTTTCGTCCAAAGCCATCCTGGGCGGCTGGTATCGCAAGTTCCGCTGGTCGTTCACGGGCACCTTCCTGTACCGCGCCGAGGCGCTGCTGGGGCAGACGGTGACCATCGGGCCCGAGCTACAGCTGGGCCTGTCCGGTAGCTACGCCGACCTGTTTTATCGCTTCGCCATCGGACCCGAGGTCTTGCTGAGCACCGTGCTCACAGGCGGCAACGCGTTTGCTCGCGACTACACCAGCCTTGAGACGCTGCTTGGCGCCCATTACAACATCGCGCACCAAGTACAGGTCGGCGCCGCCGTGGGCCTGGGCATCCTGCGCGAGCCCGGTACGCCCGATGTCCGATTCCTGTTTCGCCTGGCCTATGCGCCGATCCGCAGGCCGCCGGCTCCTGACTTTGACAAAGACGGTGTGCCCGACAAAGACGACGCCTGTCCCCAAGAAAAAGGCGTGGCCGATCCCGATATCCGCAGAAACGGCTGCCCGCTGGCCGCAGACCAAGACAACGACGGCATCGCCGACCAGAACGATCTGTGCCCGCAAGAGCCGCGTGGCATGCACCCCGATCTCAAGCGCTTGGGCTGCCCCTTGGGCGATCAAGATCGCGACGGCGTGTTCGACAACGAAGATGCCTGCCCGAAAGAAGCCCTGGGCGACAAGCCCGATCCGGCCCGCAAAGGCTGTCCGCTTCCCGACCGCGATCGCGATGGGGTGCTCGACAGCGAAGACCAGTGCCCCGACGAGGCTTCAGGAGACAAGCCCGATGCCAAGCGCCGCGGCTGTCCCACCGTGCAAGCGCCGCGAGACGAAGCCGCGGAAGAGGCGTTTCTGAAGTCGCTGCAGCCGATCTTTTTCGCCAAGCGCAGCGCCAAGCTCGACGCGCGCAACAACGAAACGCTGAACGCGCTGGCCGATCAGCTGCGCAAGAATCCCGGCCGCAAGAAGCTCTTGATTCGCGGCCACGCAGACAAAGAAGGCAAAGCGGCCGACAGCGAGCGCCTAGCCCTTGAGCGAGCTGAGGCCATCAAGAACTGGCTGGTGGCGCAGGGCATCGCCGCCGATCGGCTGCAGACCAAAGGCATGGGACGCACGCTGCCGATGCTGCCGCCTGAGGGTGAGCCCGAGAGCACCAGCCGTCGGCTGCAAGCCACCCGCAACCGTCGCGGCGATTTTCGTCCCGTCGATCCGGTGCTGTCAGACGGCGAGCTAAAGCGCGTCGAAGAGCAAGAGCGCGCCGCCCTGAGCGAGCCCGCCGAGCCGACCGAGCGCAAGACCGGACCGAAGACCCAGAAGTCCCGCCTGGACATGCTGCTCGACCAAGTCGAACGCGAGCAAGGCCCGCAAGCGGAGCCCGCCCCGCGCGAGCCCAATCCCTAGGAGGCTGAGGCAGGCTTCCCCGCAGCGGGTCAGGCTGCTACGGACAGAAGTCCCCAGTCGACAGAAGCTCAAGCCCTGGGCGGCGATAGACGCAGGGGCGCGACAGCAGCGGGCCCAGCCGGACTGCGCGGGTTTTCAGCGTCGATCCCTGCCGAAATCCGTGCCCCCCGGTGAATACCTGTCGCGGAATTGCCAGAGCCTACGCCCCCTTAGCGTGCGTCGCAGATCAATCCGCACTTGGCGGTCAGAGGGTCGGTATAGTATTTGCGTGTTCACGTCGAGCACAGGAGTCCAGCCGAACATGGCGCGCGATCCGTTTGCACCTGTTGTCCATCAAAGCGGCCCACCCAAGTGGGTCTTCATCGTTGGTGGTTGTGTCGCTTTCCTTCTGATCGGTCTCGCATCGGTCATGTTTCTTGTCATCTCGAAGAAATCGGTGGTGGCAGCAACCCCGCCAGCCACCGTCGCGGGACCGAGCACGCCGACCGTTCCCGCTGCGGACAAGCCGACCACGCCGAGCGAGCCGGTGGCTGCCAACGACAAGCCGGCAGCCAGCGACGAAAAGGGCGAAAAAAGCGAGAAGGGCGAGAAGGCCGGCGGCAGCAAGCGCCACCACAGCAGCAAGGGCGGCGGCAGCAGCAAGAAGAGCGAGCCGGCTGCTGCGAAGCCTGCGGCGCCCGCCCCCGCCCCCAAGCCGAAGAAGGCGATGGATCAGAGAGAGATCGACAAGCTGCTCGGCATCTAGCGATCTCGGCCCCCGACGCTGCGACAGCCGCTTCTGGCCTTGCCATGGCCGCACCGAGCGCTCTGTACAACACCCTGCGTTAGAACCCGCCCTCGCCACAAGAATCCACCGTCACGAACTTCGTGATTCGGTCGCCCAGACAAGCTTGATATATTCGTAGGGTCGTTCTCCTCTCGCGGCGGCCGTACACTTGAGAATTCGCTCGGTTACCACTCTGCTGGCCTTGCTGAGCCTGTGCTTCACAGGACAGCCCGAGGCTCAGCCTGCCGCACCCCGCCCGCGGCTGATCCTGGTCCTTTCGATCGACCAGATGCGGTACGACTACCTCGATCGCTTCGGCAAGCTGTTCCGAGGCGGCTTCCGCACCTTGCTGCAGTCGAGCGCGCACTTTCAAAACGCGCGCTATCGCCACGCCAACTGCGAGACCGGCCCAGGCCATGCCGTCATCCTTTCGGGCCAGCACGGCTCGCACACCGGGATGATCGCCAACAGTTGGTACGATCAGCTGCTCGGCAAGTCGGTCAACCTCGTCGAGGATCCGGTACATGCACCGGTCGGGGGCAACGGCCGTGGCGCATCCCCGCACTACTTTTTGGGCTTCACTCTCGGCGATGTGCTCAAGCACAAGTCGCCCAAGTCCAAGGTCGTCGGAGTCTCGCTGAAAGATCGCGCGGCGATCCTCATGGCCGGGCGACGCGCCGACGCTGCGTACTGGTATGAAAACGCCGAAGGCCGCTTCATCAGCAGCACGTATTACATGCAGAAGCTGCCCGACTGGCTGTCGCACTGGAACGATCAGAAATACGCCGATCGCTACGTCGGCCGCTCGTGGACGCGCCTGATTCCCAACGAGCGCTTCTATGAGCGCTATGCCGGCAAGGATGCCGTCGAGGGCGAGTGGGATCGCAAGGACATCGTCTTCCCGCACAAGCTGCGCAGCGCGCCGCCCGACAAAGACTTCTATGACGACCTGCGGCGCACGCCGTTTGCCGACGAGCTCACGCTGGATGTCGCCATCCAAGCGCTAGCCGGCCATCAGCTGGGCCAAGACGAGCACACCGACATCTTGGCCGTGGGCTTTTCGGCGACGGACATCGTCGGGCACACCTATGGCCCCGACAGCCACGAGATGATGGATCAGCTGCTGCGCCTCGATCTCGTGCTGGATCAGCTGCTGTTCGCTGTCAATCGCAGCGTCGGCCTGAAAAACACGCTGGTGGTGCTGACAGCAGACCATGGCTCGCAGCCGCTGATCGAGACGCTGATCGCGCGCGGTCAGCCCGGTCGCCGCGTGCGCCCCAAAGAGCTGAACGAGATGTTCGATCAGGCCTTCGCGCAGCGGTTTCCGGGCGTGAAAAACCTGATGGCCTATTTCGATCCGCCAAACTTTTATTTGAATGAGAAGACCCTGCGCGAGCACAACCTGACCATCGAAGAAGTCAGCGCCGTGGTGATCGAAGTCTTGGGTGCATCCGGGCTGGTCACGGCGGTGTACACGCAGTCGGATCTGGCCCGCGGCACCGCTGGACTGGGGGCGGAAACCGGCGGCGATCCCTATCGCGATCTGTTCCAGAACTCGTACTTTGGACCGCGCTCAGGCCATGTCGTGGCGCGCATGAAGCCGTACGTTTACGTCGACGATCGCCCCGGCGGTACGGGCCATGGCATGCCGTACGACTATGACCGCCATGTGCCGCTGTTTTTCATGCACCCGACGATCAAGCCCGGCAAGTACTCGCAGGCCTGCGGCCCCGAAGACATTGCTCCGACGCTGGCTCGCTTTTTGGGGATCGACTATCCGATGGAATATGACTCGCGCTTGCTGACCGAGATCGTGCCCAAGCCAGCGCCGGGGCCAGCCAAGCTGCTCGATCCCAGCAAGCCCAAGCCTGCTGCCGACCCGACGAAGAAGTAGCGTCGCACACCGCCTCGTTGACGCGGCTGCGCCACGACTGTTTCGCGCGTTATTCGGCGAAGTGACAGGCGACTTGATGCGGCCCCGTGCCCAGCTTGGCCGGCAGCATGGTCAAGACCGGTCGCTCGCTGCGACACAGATCCGGCTGCTTCAGCTCGGCGTACTTGGGACAGCGCGGGTGAAACGGGCAGCCCAAAGGCGGGCTGGTGGGCGACGGCGGATCTCCGAATAGGAACAGGCGACGACGCTCAGCCTGCGACGGAGTCTCGCGGCGACGTGGCGCCCCAGAAAGCGGCGTTCCCGGCTCGGCGATATGCGGCGGCTCGACGACCGAAGCCAAAAGCGCCGCGGTATAGGGATGTCGCGGCGCCCCGTATAGCGCATCGGTCTCGGCTAGCTCGACGATGCGGCCCAGGTACATGACCGCCACACGCTCGCACAGGTGCTCGACGACCTTGAGATCGTGCGAGATGAACAGATACGTCAGGTTCTCGCGCTCTTGGATGTCGCGCAGCAGGTTCACAATCTGCGCCTGAATCGATACGTCGAGCGCGCTGACCGGCTCGTCTGCCACGATCAGCTTGGGCCGCACGGCCAGGGCTCGCGCAATGCCGATGCGCTGCCGCTGTCCCCCGGAAAACTCATGCGGATAACGCCTGCGGCTCTCGGCGGGCAGGCCGACGTTGTCCAGCAAGCGCTCGACGGCTTCGACCTCTTTTTGTCCGCGGGCCGGCGGCTCAACCAAGCCATGCACGCGCAGCGGCTCGGCCAGAAGCTCATGCACGGTCAGGCGTGGATTCAGCGAGCCGAACGGATCTTGAAACACCATCTGCACATGCCGTCGCAGGCGGCGAAGCTCGCGGCTGCGCAAGCCACGCACGTCGATGCCATCGATGTAGATCTCGCCCGATGTCGGCTCGATCAAGCGCAGCAGCGTGCGGCCCAAGGTCGACTTGCCACAGCCTGACTCACCCACCAAGCCGACGTTTTCCCCAGCGCGCAGCGAAAAGGTCACATCATCGACGGCGCGTACCAGCGTGGGCGGCCCAAAGAACACGCCCTGCCGTCCCACGACATAGTGCTTGCACAGACCGCGCACCGAAAGCAGCGGCGGACTCTTATCGTCTCCACGATCCACGGCCTGCGGCGAGCTGAGCGCGGTCATCGCACGACCTCGGCATCGATGGCGCGCAGGCGCTGGGTCGACGTCTCGATGGGAAAATGACAGCGCACAAGCTGCTGCTGCGATCCCGCCTCGCTGGCTGCTATGCGATCGTGCTCGTCGAGCAGAGCCGGCGTCTCTTTCCGGCAGCGCTCTTGCGCATGCGGGCAGCGGTCGGCAAAGCGACAGCCTTGAGCCACCTCGCTGAGGCGCGGCACGCGGCCGGGGATCTCGCGCAGCCGCTCGCGCGCCATGCCCAGCCTGGGCAGCGCCGTCAACAGGCCGATCGTGTACGGGTGACGCGGCCGACGAAACAGCGTGCGGGCCGGTGCCGACTCGACGATCTGTCCCGCGTACATCACGGCGACGTGCTGACAGACCGTCGCGATGACGCCCAGATCGTGGCTGATCAGCAGCATCGACATGCCCAGCTTCTGCTGCAGCCGCGACAGAAGATCCAAGATCTGCGCCTGCGTCGTCACGTCGAGCGCCGTCGTCGGCTCGTCGGCGATCAAGAGCTCGGGATGACAGGACAAGGCCATGGCGATCATCACCCGCTGCCGCTGGCCACCGGATAGCTGATGCGGATAGTCGTGTACCCGTCGCGAGGCATCGGGCACACCGACCTGATCGAGCAGCTCAACCGCTCGCGAAAGCCCTTCGCGGCGGGTCAAGGCTTGGTGCGCCCGCAGCGATTCACCGACCTGATCTCCGACGGTATAGACCGGATTCAGGGCCGTCATGGGCTCTTGAAAAATCATCGCGATATGCCCGCCGCGAATCCGTCGCAGCTCCTGCGGTGAGCAGCGCAACAGATCGCGCTCCGCTTCCCCATCGCGCTGGCTGGTAAACAGCACCTGCCCACCGTCGATGCGGGCCGGCGGCTCGGGCAAAAGGCGCAGGATGGAAAGCGCCGTCACCGACTTGCCCGATCCCGACTCGCCGACCACGCCCAGCGTCATCCGCGGCGGCACGCGCAGCGAGATCCCGTCGAGCGCCCGCAGATACCCACCATTGGGAGAACGCGACGTGGCGTGGCTCTGGCGAAAGCTGATGGCCAGATCGCGAATATCCAGCAAGGCCTGCGGCATGCGGGTGGCAGCATGCCGCGTCGGCGGGCTGGGGTCAATCGGCGCAGTCGAATCGCTGCGGGGGCAGTGTAGACTCTTGCTCATGTCGATCTTCGGTCGTCTGTCGAACCTGATTAAGTCGAACCTGAACTCTGCCGTCGATAAGCTGTCGGACCCCGCCAAGGAAGTGGACCTGCTCATCACCGAAATGGAAGAAGAGCTGCTCAAGCTGCGCGGTGAGCTTCGCGACGCGATGGTGCAAGAGAAGCTGGCGCAAAAGCGCGTCGACGAGGCCTATCGCGGTGTGCAGAAGTGGCAAGAACACGCCGAGCGCGCCGTGCAGGCTGGGGAAGACGACCTCGCCAAGGAAGCGCTGATCCGCCAAGCCGAGACCGAGCAGAAGCTGGGCGCCGCTGAATCGACGCTCGCCGAGCACTCGCGCATCGTCGCCAAGCTGCAGGGGGACCTGAAGTCAGGTGAGGCCAAGCTGACCGAGATCAAAGGCAAGCGCGAGGCGCTGAAGTCGCGGGCCCGCGCCGCGCACAAGGTGGCCGGTGGCGAGGGCAGTGCCTTTGATCGCTTCAGCACCTTGGTCTCAGAGATCGAAGAAAAAGAACACCAAGCCGAAGCCATGGCCGAGCTAGAGCCCGAGCTGCGCTCTGCGGTGCAAGAGGATCGCGATCGGCAGACCAGCGCTCGCTTTGATCGCCTGCTCGGCCCCGGCGCAGCAGCAAGCGGAGGATCTGCAGAGAAAGACGACGAGATCAGCGCACGCCTGCGCAGCCTCAAGGCCAAGCTAGACAAGCCGTCGTCGCCTGAAGGACAATAAGCGGCAAGGTCGTGCAACAACGTGTCGGCATCCAAGCTCGCCTTGCCCAGCTTTGGCAGCGCCTGTGGGGCCGTCGCGCTCACGTGGCCACGGCGGGGGATCTTGGCACCGGCCGCAGCGTCGCGCTTCGCAGCCAGTTACCGACGACGATTTACGCCCAGCGCGAGCGCTTGTACATAAGCGCTCTGCAGCTGCTGGATGACCCGCAGGCAGCCCGACACGTCGTCGCGGAAGCGCTGTGCGCCGCGGCCCTGGCCCTGACTCAGCAAAACGAGCCGCGCAGCCCCGCTGGCAGGCTCGCTTCCGGCGAGCTCGATCCGCATAGCGAGGCTGCTCTTTCGGCGTGGCTCGATCGCTGTGTGCTGCGTCTGGCTCTTTTGCGGCTGCGCGTGACCCCCGCATCCATGGGCAGCAGCGAGCCGCTTGATCCCGCGGCCGAAGACGACCCCGCGCTGCGCAGCGCCACGCCCGACGACAGCCCACGGGACAGCACCAGCGAACGAGTCGGCCAGCTAGAGCGCATCGCCGACGCGCTGGCCACGCTGCCTGCCGAGATCCGCGCTGTCCTCGCGCTGGTCGTCATGCAGAGCCGCTCGCTCGCCACGACCGCCGACGTGCTGGGCATCAGCGAAGAAGCCTGTGCCTTTTTTCTCAGCCATGGCCGCAAGCTCTTGCGACGCGCCCTGCAGCGAGACCTGGTCGCCGCCGAGGACGTCTTGGGAGCCGGCTCGATCCTTTTGCAGCCCCGAGAGCTTCATGACCTGTACGGAAGTAAGAAGGCGACTGCCCGCGCCTGAGGCCCCGCATGTGGCGCAGGTCGAAGCCCACCTGCAGACCTGTGCCCCCTGTCGCAGCGAGGCCGAGTCGCTGCGCGAGGTCGATCGTCGCCTGGTGCGCCTGGGTCAAGCGCGGGCCCACATCGCGCAGACCCAGCGGCCGCTGCTCGATGAAGCGCTCGCCGCGCAGCTAGGCCCGTCGCCGTCCCGCCTGCGCCAGATCGTTTCATCCCCGGTTCTGTGGGCGCTGCTGCTGATCACGCTCTCGCTTGCAGCCCTGTGGCTGCGCCTGCGCCATCGCTAGCAGCCGCTTAAACGGAGGCTGTTTTCGGAAGCGATCTGCCATGGCGGCGCAGACTGTCTGCCCTGCCATCGTCGTGGCTTTTCCGTTTCGGGGTGAGGTGGTACAACCAAACTCGTGACCGAATGTAGCCACTGCCGTAAGCGCTATGACAATGGCGTGCGCTTCTGTCCCGTCGATGGCTACGCCGTCGTGCCGGTGGCCGAGCCGCTTCTGGGCCGCACGCTGATGGGCCAGTTCCAGATCAAGTCGGTCTGCGGCCACGGCGCGACCGGGACGGTCTATCGCGCCACGCAGGTGGGCATGGATCGCGAAGTCGCGGTCAAGATCCTGCGCGCCGATCTTCTGAAAGACGCCGACGTCATCAAGCGCTTCGTGCGCGAGGCCCGCGCCGGAGCGCGCCTGAACCACCCCAACATCGCCACCGTACACATGGTCGGTCAGACCGAAGAGGGCGTGCCCTTTTTGGTCATGGAATACGTCGAGGGCGTGCCCTTGGCTGCTGTGCTGGGCGTCGGCAAGCCGCTGCCGTTGCGCCGCATCGTCCACATCGGATCGCAGATCGCCTCGGCGCTCGCCGAAGCTCATGGTCAAGGCATCGTTCACCGCGATCTAAAGCCAGAAAACATCCTGCTGACCGAGCGACGGGGCGAATCCGACGTCGTCAAGGTCGTCGACTTCGGCATCGCCAAGATGGTGGTACACGCGGCGCCGGGTGAGGATCCAATCTCGCGCATGGGGACGGTGTTTGGCACGCCGCACTACATCGCTCCCGAGCAGGCATCGGGGCAGGCCGTCGATGGACGCGCCGATATCTATTCGCTGGGCTGCATCCTGTTTCAGATGGCCACCGGCAAGGTGCCGTTCGATGGCCAGCAGGGCCTGCAGGTGCTGCTGCGGCAGGTCCGCGATCCGGTTCCCGATCCGCGCAGCAAAAACCCCAAGCTGTCGCCGGCTCTTTCCTCGCTGATCTTGCAGATGCTGGCCAAGGATCCGGCCGAGCGACCACAGTCCGCGGCGCTTCTGGTTGCGTCGCTAAAAGCGCTCGATGAAGAAGCCGGCGGCGAGCCCGCGCTCGCGAGCTCAGCAGCGGCACGCAGTGGGGCCGCGGCACGCGCCTCGGGTCGCCCGCGCAGCGGAGCCCCCAAAGAAGAGCGCAGCGCCGAAGCAGACGCGTGGTTCCGTGGCAAAGCGGAGGCTGCGGAAAAGGACGCCGCGGCCCTCGACGACAGCGACGACGAGAGCAGCGACGACGACGAGAGCAGCGACGACGACGAGAGCAGCGACGACGACGAGAGTAGAGACGACGAGGACATACGCGACAAGGATGCTCGCGGCCGAGCCTCGGATCGTCCTGTGCGCAGCCGTCGACCCAACGAAAAAGCCAGCGGCCGACCGACCAGCAGCCGGGCCGCGTCCGGGCGCGCCCATCACAGCCGGACTCGCGAGCCCGAGCCGCCGCATGCAAACGAAGACGAGAGTGAAAGCCAAGAGCGTCCCCTGCCCCTTTGGCAGCGGTATGGGACGCAGCTTATCGGCGTGGGCGTAGCCATCATCGTCGGCGTCACCGTAGGCCTGCTGTATGCGTGGACGCGTCCGTCCACCTCGACGGCCCTCCCGACGGTCGCTCCCGCGACACCGCCTGTGACACCGACCAGCCCGACCGGGCCTGCGGTCAACCTGCTGCGCTCCTCTGGCGGGAACCCAGGCCGATCGAGCACGCTGCGACCGGCAGCCAGCCCGATGGCCTCGCAGCCAGGGCCTGCGCTGAAGCCGGGCGATAGCAAGCCTTCGGCGCCCGCCACCACGGCAGCAGGCAGCCCAGCCGCAGCGACCAGCCCAACCGCAGCCGTGCCCGGAGCCTCACCGACCGCAGCACCGGCAGCAGCTGCACCGACCGCAGCAGCTGCACCGACCGCAGCAGCTGCACCGACCGCACCGGCAGCCCCACCGGGAACAGCCCCCGCGGCTGTGACCTCTCCCGCCGCAGCCACGCCGACGGCCCCGGCCGCGACGGCGACGGCCCCGGCCCCCGCTGCGCCCGAAGCCAAGCCCGAACCAAAGCCCGAACCAAAGCCCGAACCAAAGCCCGAAACCAAGCCCGAACCAGCGGCCAGCGGCCCCGAAAAACCAGCCGAAAAACCAGCCGAAAAACCGCCCGAAAAACCGGCCTCGCCTGCCAGTCCCCCCGACGACAACGAAGCCAGCAGCGACCCCTATCGCCGCTTGCACTAGGCAGCCGCATCGCCATCGCCAAGCACGCAGGACACGCCGAACAACCTGGAGCGGCCGCGTACCCCAAGGTGCGCCATCCCAAGCGCCTGTGTGCTGTCCTCGCGATGGTTGCCATGAGCTTCCAAGAACGGTGAAAAGCCACCGCCTTCTGGTTGCTCTTGGTCAAGACGCCGCGCAGGGCTTGGATATGTGCCGTGCGGCCAATCAGACGGCTGCCTGTCGAGCCATATCAGGGCCACCGCCGGACAACCGTCACCGCACCTGACGCTGGCCGCATATTGACCGCCGGCTGGACCGAGGCCGATCCGCGTCCGATCCGAGGCCGATCCGCGTCCGATCCGAGGCCGATCCGCGTCCGATCCGCGTCCGATCCGAGGCCGATCTGCGTCCGATCCGAGGCCGATCCGCGCCTGATCCGAGGCTGGGCGGCTGTTAGCTAGAGGCTGGCCTGTGGCTTGCTGAAGCTGCCATACGGGCGACGGTGTCGCACCGCATGTCTCTCGACCCACGAGGTGTATCGATGCTCACGAACGGATCGACGTGGCTGCCTGGATGGATCGTCTACACGCTTCGCTCGCTGGGATATCTGGGGGCTGTCTGCCTTCTCTTTGGATCCATGGCCGCGCTGGCACAGCCGGTCACGGTGCCCAGCAGCGCCCCCCACGCAGAGCAGAGCGCCCCTGGCATTGCGCCGCCCCCCGTCGCAGCAACGCCCGTCGCAACCACGCCCGTCGCAACCACGCCCGTCGCACAGGCCAAGGTCCCGCCAGCGCCCCAGCGACCGTGGATCAACTTTCGTGGTGGCCCCGGCATCGCGGGGGGGCTGGTGTGCTGCAGCCCCGGCAATCTATTTCCCTGGGCCGGCTTCGAAGGCAGAGCCGGCGTGCAGATCTATTCGGTCGGCTTCTTTCTGCAGACACGCCTGGGCTGGCTCACCACAGCGGCCAGTCTGAACCTCGACTACACCGCGTCGTGGGGCGGACGCATCGGCCTGGGGTTTGGCGGGATGTACTCGATACGGGACCTGTCGATTTATGGCAGCGGGCCCTCTCTGTTCGGCGTTGGGCCGACCGCTCGCTTGGCCTACAACTTCACCCGGCCGCTCGCCAACTGGCACACCATCCGCAGCGGCGTCGAAATCTATACCGAGTGCTTGCTGCTGCTTGGGCGGGCCAGAGACTCCCTCACGGCGGTACCGACCTTTGCCTTCGGCATCGGGCATGAGTGGTGGTAAGGCGCGACCCGCGCGGGGTCTTGCGCTTACGGCACGGGCAGCGGCGCGGGAGTGGGAGGCAGGGGGGCCTGCGGATCTTTGGGGCGACGGGGGCCGGTGGCCATGAGGTCGCGCATGCCGCGCACCGCGACTTCTAGCTCGGGCACATCAAAGCCGAAGCGCTCGGCCACATCCGCCATAGCCGACAGGTGCGGCTCGATGCCCAGGCGAGCGCGCGTCAGGCTGCGGCGCTCCTCGGGCAAGAATCACCGAGCTAGGAGGGCTCGAAAAGAGTGCGCCAGCCCGAGGGGCCCCCTGTTCCCCTCATACGCCATGCGCAGCTCCATCGGGCTCCTCGCCAGGGCCGGACCCGTGCTTCTCTGCCTGGCCGGCTGCACACCCAAAGCAGAGGAGGCGCTGGGTAGGCTCGTCATGGCGCTGCTCGTGATCTCTTTGTCGGGGGCGCTGATCTTTTTTTTCGCCGAGCTTGCGCTGGTGCTGCTCCTTAGCTGGGCGGTGTGGCGCAGACAGCCTCCGGGGTTCGTCGGGCTGGGGCTCAGCTATGTGATGCTGGGGTGGCACGCGGTGGGGTTTGTGCAAGCGGTGCCGACGGTGCATGCCAGGCCCCTGCAACCGCTAAACCACGCCTCCTGGCTCATGCTGGCCCCGCTGGCCTTCGCCGCGCTTGCCGGAACCCTGGCGCGCTTCACGCAGCGGCGCTGGCTCAGCCTCGGCGGCAGCTTCCTGGTCAGCGTGGGCCTGGGCCTGGGTATTGCGACCGTACTGCGGCCGGTGGAGCCGGTGCTGGTCAAGGTCTCCGGCGCGCCGACGACGCTGGCGCTCGGACCCAAGCAAGCGCTCTGCCTGCTAACCACGGCCGGAGAGGTCAGCTGCCACGACGGCCTGCACGGCTGGTCGAAAGAGCGGGCCTACGTGGGGTCAGCGCGCTCTATGGTGGCCCTGAGTGCCACTGCGCTCTAGGCTCGGGCCAGGTCCACTGCTGGGGCCTCGGCCGAGCGGAGCCGACACGCCTTGAGGGCATCCGCGATGCGGTGGAGGTTGTGCCTGGCCAGCACTCGCTGTGGGTGCGGATGATGAGCGGCGAGCTTGCGCGCTTTGGCGACGAGCACAACCACGACAGCCGGCATGAGCTGGGTCCGCTGCCGGCCTCAACCCAGCAGCTTGTTGGGGGCAGCAGCTTCTGGTGCTGGCGAGACGGTACACAGCGGGTCACTTGCCAGGCCTTTGATGTACGGCTGCCCTCGCTGCCGCGAGCGCTTGCGCTGGCCGCGACAGAGCAACAGGTCTGCGCGATCCTGCCCAACCAGGAGGTGCTGTGCTATGTGCCGCTGGAAGCCTGGAGCGCGACTCGTTTCCCCCCCGCGCACTGCCCTTCAAAAGGCGGCGATCCGAGCTGCGGCGAGCCGGTCCGAGTCCCCACGCTCCGCGACGCCGTGCAGCTTACGGCGGGGTACAAGCACCTGTGCGCGCGGACGCAGACCGGCCAGGTGTACTGCTGGGAGAAGCTCGATGCCGTGGAGCGCATTCCCCTGCCAGCCCAGGCTCGCTTTGTGCAAGCCAGCGAGCGCCGCTCCTGCGCCCTGCTAGAAGACCTGCGCGTCTTCTGCTGGCACTCCGAGCACGGCGTCCCGGTCTCCGAAGTCCTGCCCTCCGCCAAGAGTGCCGTCCTGCCATAGCAGCGCGTTGAAGAAGTCGCTGTGGGGCCAAATCGCTGCGTTGTCGGTGCTCACGTCCCGTCGGACGCTCCGCTCCTCCGCCTTGCGCTTTGGCCTCCTCGCTGACTTTTTCAACGCGCTGATAGCACCAAGGTCGCAGCTAGATACTGCCCCAGCTCGCCACGTTCTTGATTGCCGTCTCGGTCGGCGGGTCGACCTCCTCCGCGATATAGGTGATCGTCACTTTGCCACACGCAAAGGTGGCGCCGTTCACGTTCGCAAGCCGCTGCGAGCTAAACGTATACGTCGGTTCAGAGTGCTGCCCAAGGTATTCGACGATCTGCACCATCTTCTGATGGCTACCTCCCCCCGCGAAGCCTGGGTCAATGAGCACAAGCGCGAATTTCTCTTTATTCTCTAGCGCGCTTACGACCCGGTCGAGCTTTTGTTGTCGCTGAATCTCATCGATATTCAAATAACGTCCCGAAGCGATCTTGCGGCTCCCAGACTGCCCTTTGTGGGTATCGTCGATGCATGAGCAGGGAACGACGAGGATCTTTTCTTTAGATTTTGACAGGCCTTGAATGGCCGCCACGATCCCCTGGTTCACCTGAGCGGCGGCCTTTTTAGTCAGCTTGATTTTAAGCTCCATGTTAGCCGCGGGTTTGATTCGACTCGTATCCCACTGCCCAGAGGGGGGTATCGGCTTATTTGAGAAGAACGCTTGAAAACCGCACTCCGCCAGAATGGGCCAGTTTTTATGGATTGCATCCGTGATATCTCTGTAGAAAATTTCGAGACTTTCTTGGTGTTCATCCGTCAAGTCGAAGCTGAGCAGAGCCTCCTTCTTTTTATTTTTGTTCTCAAACGCTGAATCCAACTTCAGATAAATCTGCATATTCGCCCCCTTCGTTCTGCAACAGCGATCATCGCAGGGACGGCCCAACCATCCCTGCCATCGCGGGCCGCAATGACGATCCTGATGCGTATGTTCTTGTGATGCGACTCGATCGTTTCATGGACCTAATTGCAACGTTTGTGCCTTCCCAAGACCGGGATGACTCTCTTAGAGATTCGCGGGAATACACGCCGCTCTTCAGCGATTTGCGCTCCTCCACAGCGCATATCGATCGCTCGCACACAGCGCTCGCACAGCGCTCGCACAGCGCTCGCACAGCGCTCGCGCACGGCCCGTGTACCGTTCGCTTGCTGGATCCCAGTGGCCTATTTCTTGGCATGAGCTGCGGTGGCCTCACGTCGACCTGCCTGCCGCGGGGGCAAACACGATACGATGGCGGGCATGGGGGACTGGCAGGCTGTCGGCAAGCATCGGATGCGCATCCAGGGCGATGTGGTGTTTGCCCAGATCCAGGGCGAGATCACAGGGGATGAAGTGGTGACCTTGCTCGAACACATGCAGAAGGTCGAGCGCGAGTACGGCTATGTCTTTGAGATCGTCGATGCCTCCGTGAGCGGCTCGATGAGCGCCGAGGCGCGTCGCCAAAATGCCCAGTGGCATCTGCAGCATGTCCTACAGATCGAGCTGGTGGTGTTCGGGGCGGGCCTGTTGATGCGCACGATGATGACGCTGCTCATCAATGCCGTTCGTCTGCTGGGCCGTCGGCAGATCGCCCCGAACTTCGCTGCCAATGAAGCCGAGGCCTGGGCCTGGGTCGAGCGGCGCCGCGCCGAGCTTCAGGCACAAAAAGGACCCGCCCAAGGCACACGCTAACGGACACATCGGCGTGCCTGCGGCGGAGGCAAACACGATACGATGATCGGCATGGATGACTGGCTGCCTCTTGGCAAGCATCGGATGCGCATCCAGGGCGATGTGGTGTTTGCCCGGACGCGGGGCGAGGTCACGGGGGACGAAGTGGTGGCTTTGCTCGACCACATGAAGAAGGTCGAGCGCGAGTACGGTTATGTTTTTGAGATCGTCGATGCCTCCGTCGGCGGCTCGATGAGCGCCGAGGCACGCCGTCAAAACGCCGAGTGGCACAAGCAGCACCACATCCACATTGAGCTGGTGGTGTTCGGGGCGGGCTTGCTGATTCGCACGATGATTACGCTGCTCGCCAACGCCTTTCGTCTGATGGGCAGTCGGCAGATCTCCCCGAGCTTCGTTGCCACTGAAGCCGAGGCCTGGGCCTGGGTCGAGCGGCGCCGCGCCGAGCTTCAGGCCAAAAAAGCCCACGCCTAGCCGCGCGAAGGCACGCAGGCCCCCATGGGCCATCCTCTGAATTCTGGCGTTCAGAGTCCGGGGCCCCACATCGCTCGTTTGGCACGGTCCTTTCGGCAAAATCCTCGACGTAGGCCGCGGGTCGACATAAAAGCGGAGCCGTTCTCTAGACCTTCTTCGCAAGGAAAGGACGGCTCTCGTGAGACATCTCTCTTCTGTTCTTCGTAGGGTTGTGCGACGGTCGCGGCTCGCCGGGATGGCTCGGCCCCGACGGAGCGGCCCCGGTCATGGGGGCGCTGCCTGGCTGGCTCTGCCGCTTTGGGCTCTTTTGGCCGCGACGAGCTTTTCCGGCTGTGATCGCCCACGCGATCCCCAGGCCCCTTCGGCCGAGACCCCGGTCCTGCACCCGACGCCCGATTCGCGGACGCAGGCAGGAGCGCAGCTTCTTTTGTCGCCGACCAGTCCGCAGATCGGCCAAGGCACCGCCCAGGTGTTCACCTTGCGCAGCCTGCTTCCCGATGGCCACGTCCGCGATGTGACGCAGAAGGCCCGCTTTATCGTGACGCAGCCCAGCGGTGAGCCGGTGGCCGAGGCGCCGGACGGCATCGTGTCGCTGTCCCAGCCGGGACGCTATCAGGTCACCGCCGAGCTCGACGGTGGACGCATCGTCACCCCGATTGTCGTGACGGCAGCGGCGATTCGTTCCGTCACGGTGACGCCCAGCCTGCCCAACGTGGCCAAGGGCCTGACACAGCAGTTCAAGGCCACGGCGACGATGACCGACGGCTCGACGCAGGACGTCACCAGCGTCGCTTCGTGGTCAGTGCGCAACACCAGCGGCAGCGATGTCGCCACCGTCAACTCGGCTGGCCTGGCCACGGCCAAGAACGTGGGCAAGGCGCGCATCAGCGCCCGCTACATGCTGACCTCGGGCTCGACGACGATGGAGGTCACACCGGCCGCCATCAAGACCCTCTCCATCGCGCCGCTCAATCCGACGATAGCCAAGGGCACCTCGCGCAGCTTTACCGCCACCGGCCAGTTCACCGACGGCACCATGCAGGATCTGACGACACAGGTCGACTGGGCGGTGCGCGATGTGATGGGCAGCGGCGTCGCCAGCATCGACGAGACCGGCACCGTGGTCGGCGACTCTGTCGGTCAAGCGGCGGTCAGCGCCGAATTTCAGGGCGTCGTCACCGAGACGACGCTCACCGTCACCCCCGCCGTCGTCGTCGGCCTGAGCATCAGCCCCCTTACGCCGAGCATTCCCAAGGGCATGACGCAACGGTTCAAGGCCACGGCGAGCTTGAGCGATGGCAGCAGCCAAGATGTCAGCGCCGTCGCCTCGTGGCTGGCCCTGGATGTCACGGGCAGCGGCGTCGCCAGCGTCGATGCCAGCGGCTTAGCCACGGGCAATTCCGTCGGAGTAGCCAATATTGGCTGCGCCTATCGCGGCTTTGCCGCCACCACCACGCTCGACGTCAAGCCGGCGATCCTGGTGTCGGTGGCGCTCAGCCCCAGCACAGCCAGCATCGCCAAAGGCCGCACCCAGAGATTCCAGCTCGTCGGCAGCTACAGCGACGGCAGCAGCGTCGATGTCAGCGCCAGCTCGCTGTGGCAGGTCAGCGATGTCATGGGCAGCGACGTGGCAGCGATCGATGCCGGCGGCCGAGCCCTGGGCAAAAACCCCGGCCAAGCGCGCATCCAGGCCGAGCACATGGGCAAGAGCGCAAGTGCCCTGTTGACCGTCGGACCCGCGGTGCTCAGCGAAGTCACCCTGTCGCCCGGTGGAGCCAGCATCGCCATCGGCGCGAGTCAGACGTTCAAGCTTTCGGGCGTGTTTAGCGACGGCACGACGCAGGATCTAAGCAGCCTGGCGATGTGGAGCATCAGCGACATCGCTCCGGCCATGGGCGTCGCGACGATTAGCTCGGGCGGCGTGGCAACCGGCAAAGCCAAGGGCCATGCGACGGTGACGGCGACGTACAGCACCTTCCGCGCCACGGCGAGCCTGTCGGTCGGCATGGCGCGCGGCGTGTGTTCGGCAAGTGGCTGGTGCTGGAAAAACCCGCTGCCCCAAGGCAACTACATGCCGTCGGTGTGGGCTGCCGATGCCAGCAACGCCTGGGCGGTCAGCGACTTGGGCCTGATCCTGCGCTGGAACGGCAGCACCTGGGATCCGGTGCCAAGCGGCACGACGCAGAACCTGCTTTCCATCTGGGGCCTGGACCGCAACAACATCTGGGCGGTCGGCGTCGGTGGCGTCATCGTGAAGTGGAACGGCACAAGCTGGGCCGTGCAGAGCAGCGGTACGACGCAGAGCCTGTCCGCCGTCTGGGGCTGGGACGCAAACAACGTCTGGGCAGCTGGCGCGGGCGGAACCATCTTGAAGTGGGACGGCAGCGCCTGGACGGCACAGGCCAGCGGCTCGGTGGCGTACCTGCGCGGCATCTTCGGCACCAGCGCCCGCAGCGTGTGGATCGTCGGCCAAAGCGGAACCATCCTGAAGTGGGACGGCAGCGCCTGGACGGCACAGGCCAGCAGCTCGATAGCGTACCTGCGCGGCATCTGGGGCACCGACGACAAGAACCTGTGGGCAGCCGGCGATATCAGCCCGATCGGCAGCATCGGCGTGGTCCTGCGCTGGGATGGGACGACCTGGAAGGCCGATCCTGCGTTTCCTCCGCGGGTTAGCATTCGGATGCGCGGCATCTGGGGCCTGGACGCAAGCCGCATCGTAGTGGTCGGTGACTCGGGCGCGCTGCTGCAGTGGAACGGCAGCGTCTGGACCGAGGTCCCTTCGGGCACCACAAGCAACCTAAACGGCGTGTCCGGCACAGGCGGAGGCCCCATCTGGGCCGTCGGCGACCGCGGCTCGATCGTGAAGTGGAGCTTCGGTGGCACCGCAACACCGTCTTCCAGCGGGTCTTTAACGGGGATCACATCGGTCTGGGGCAGCGATGCCAGCCACATCTGGTTTGTCGGCTATAGCGGCCAGATCCTGTTCTGGAACGGCACCCGCTTGGAAGCGCAGGCGAGCGGCACTACGCAGTCCCTGACCGACGTCTGGGGCACCGATGCGCGCAACGTCTGGGCGACGGGTGCCAATGGCACGCTGCTGCGCTTCAACGGCACCGCGTGGAGCCCTGTCAGCAGCGGCACGACCCAGGTCCTAAACTCGGTCTTTGGCACCAGCGCCAACAACGTCTGGTTCGTCGGCTATGCTGGCACGATCGTGCGCTGGGATGGCAGCGCCGTGACCGCCGTGACCAGCCCGGTCACGCAGTACCTGACCAGCGTTTGGGGCAGCGCGGCCGACGATGTGTGGGTGGTGGGCTTTGGCGGCACCATCCTGCGCTGGAATGGCACAAGCGTCACGCAGCAGATGTCGGGCACGACGTCGGACCTAAGCCGCGTGCTGGGCACCAGCAAGAACAGCGTCTGGGCGGTGGGCTATAGCGGCCGCATCTTGTTCTGGAATGGCTCGATGTGGACGGCGCAGACCAGCGGCACAACGCAGTTCCTGCAGAGCATCTGGGCCGAAAGCGCCAGCAACGTCTGGGTATCTGGCGATGGCGGCACGCTGCTGCAGTGGAACGGCTCGACCTGGACACCGCGGGCAAGCGGCGCAAGCTCGATGCTCTTTGGTCTTTGGGGAAGCGGCGCCAACAACATCTGGGCCGCGGGCGCCAACGGCACGATCCTGCACTACGCGCCCTAACCTCGCGCATGGGGGCCGTCCAGCCGGGCCGCGCGTCGCCCCCACGGCAGCCGATCTAGCCGGGGGGGATGGATGGCATTATGTTCCTTGCTAAAGGACGGTCCCCATGATCACCAAGGAGCTACAAGCGACGCTGCTCGCCGCTCTCAGCGAAGCGCGCAAGCGTCGGCATGAGCACCTGTGCGTCGAGCACATCCTGTACTGCCTGACCAACGAACAGACCGGCAGCCGCATCCTGCGCGCCTGCGCCGTCGACCTGAAGCAGCTCCGCAAGGATCTGGAAGAGTTCTTCCAGGACAAGCTGACCCCGCTGCCCGAGGGCGTCGATCGCGAGCCCGAGCAGACGATGGCCATCCAGCGCGTCCTGCACCGCGCCATCATGCACATGCAGTCCTCGGGCAAAGCCGAGATCGACAGCGGCAGCGTCTTGGCCGCGATGTTCCGCGAAAAGGACTCGCACGCCGTGTACTTGCTGCAGAAGCAAGGCGTGCGGCGGCTGGATGTCATCAGCTATCTGTCGCACGGCACGCGCAAAGAAGGCGCCGCAGACGAAGACGAGGACGAGCGCAGCCTGGCCGTGGCTCGTGGTGACCAAAGCACAGACGGAGACGACAGCGAAGACGAGGCCGAAGAAGGCGGCGAAAAGAACCGCAAAAAGACGCTGCTCGAAAAGTACACCCTGAACCTCGTCGAAGAAGCCAAGGCCGGGCGCATCGATCCGCTGGTGGGTCGCGGAAACGAGATCACCCGCACCATCCAGGTCCTGTGTCGCCGCCGCAAGAACAACCCGCTTTACGTCGGTGATGCCGGCGTCGGCAAGACCGCTCTTGCCGAGGGCCTGGCCTGGAAGATCGTGCGCGGCGAGGTCCCCGAGGTGCTCAAGGACGTCACCGTGTTCTCGCTGGACATGGGGGGACTTATCGCCGGCACCAAGTTCCGCGGCGAGTTTGAAGAGCGCCTAAAAGGCGTGATCGCCGAGCTGCGCAAGCGCCCCGGCAGCGTGCTGTTCATCGACGAGATCCACACCATCATCGGAGCAGGCGCCGTGTCGGGTGGATCGATGGATGCATCGAACCTGCTCAAGCCAGCGCTGGCCGCGGGCGAGCTGCGCTGCATCGGCTCGACGACGTTTGAAGAGTACAAGTCGGTCTTTGAAAAAGACCGCGCGCTGGCCCGCCGCTTTCAAAAGATCGATGTGCTAGAGCCATCTGTCGACGAGACCTTCCAGATCTTAAAGGGCCTGCGCTCGCGCTACGAAGAACATCACGGCGTGCATTACACCGAGCCCGCGCTGCGCGCCGCAGCGGACCTGGCCGCCAAGCACATCAACGATCGTCACCTGCCGGACAAGGCCATCGACGTCATGGACGAAGCCGGCGCGGCCATGCGCCTGTCGCCGCCGTCGGGGCGCAAGCGCACGGTGCGGCCAGCCGACATCGAGCAGATCGTCGCTCGCATGGCGCGCATCCCGCCAAAGACGGTATCCGCCGACGACAAGACGCAGCTGCAGAACCTGGAACAAGAGCTCAAGAACGTGATCTATGGCCAGGATGCGGCGATCGACTCGCTGGTGACGGCCATCAAGCTCTCGCGATCTGGCCTGGGTAGCCCTGAAAAGCCCGTCGGCTGCTTCCTGTTTTCCGGCCCGACCGGCGTCGGCAAGACCGAGCTCGCCAAGCAGCTTGCGCGGGTCCTTGGCGTCGAGTTCATCCGCTTCGACATGAGCGAGTACATGGAGAAGCACACCGTGTCGCGGCTGATCGGCGCTCCGCCGGGCTATGTCGGCTTCGACCAAGGCGGGCTGCTCACCGACGCGATTCGCAAGACGCCGCACGCCGTGCTGGTGCTCGATGAGATCGAAAAGGCGCACCCCGATATCTACAACGTGCTCTTGCAGGTCATGGATCACGCGACGCTGACCGACAACAATGGACGCAAGGCCGACTTCCGCAACGTCGTTCTGGTCATGACCACGAACGCAGGCGCGCGTGAGCTGCAGCAGGGCACCATCGGCTTCGCGGGCGGCGCGGGCACATCGAAGTCGCTCGACAAGACGGCGATCGAGCGCACGTTCAGCCCCGAATTCCGCAACCGCCTGGACGCCTGGATCACCTTCCACTCGCTCGCCCCCGACGTGATCCGCAAGGTCGTCGACAAGTTCGTCGGTCAGCTGGCCGATCAGCTCAAAGAAAAGAAGGTGGTGATCGAGCTTTCGCCTGCGGCCAAGAGCTATCTCGCCGACAAGGGCTATGACCGACTGTACGGCGCACGGCCGATGGCCCGCCTGATTCAAAACGAGATCAAAAAGCCGCTGGCCGAAGCGCTGCTGTTCGGCGCGCTGCAAAGCGGTGGTCACGTCTGGGTCGATGTCGTCGATGGCAAGCTCGCGCTCAACACTTCGCCCACCGCCCTGCCTGAAGGCAAAGCCGACGCCAAGACCGATACAAAGACCGATACAAAGACCGATATAAAGACCGATACAAAGACCGATACAAAGACCGATACAAAGGCCCATACAAAGACCGATAAATCCGCTGAGCCTGCCTAGTGACCTCTGACGCATCGCAGGCCTCTCTGCCCGGCGACGCATCGCTTAGCTCGGGCCCGCTGGACGTGGTGCCGCGCGGAAAGCGTGCCTTGGGGCTACCCCACCGCCACGGAGCGCTGCTTCTTTCGGTGGCGGCGCTGCTGTTTTCGCTGATGGCGCTGTGCGCCAAAGGGGCGTCGCAGCACTTGGCTGGTCCGCAGATCGCGTGGCTGCGCTTCGTCGTCGGCATCGTCGTTGTGGCGCTGCCGCTCGCGCGCGGCTATCGCATGCGGCCGCAGAACTATGGCGCGCTGCTTCTGCGCGGCCTGTTCGGCAGCTTCGCCGTGCTGACGTATTTCTTGGCGATCGCCCACCTGCCCGTCGGAATCGCGACGCTGCTGAACTCAAGCTCGCCGCTGTTTGTCGCGCTGTTTTCCTTCCTGTTTCTGCGCGAGTCGCTGCACACCCGCACGCTGCTTTCGCTGCTGGTCACGGCGGGCGGCGTCGCGCTGGTGGTTCTGGGCAATGCCCAGGGCGCGGCCGGCGCGGCGCTGTCGGCCCACAGCATCGGCTGGGCGCTGATCGGGCTTTTGTCGGCGGTTCTAGCCGGAGCCGCCGTGACGACCGTGCGCTCGATGCGACAGACCGAAGGCTCTTGGGAGATCTATCTGGCCTTTTGCTGCGTCGGCAGCCTGACCATGGCCGTGCCCGGCTGCCTGACCTGGGTGCCGCCGACGAAGACCGATCTGGCGTGGGTCGTTGCCATGGGACTGTGCTCGGCGATTGCCCAGGTGGCCATGACGCATGCGCTGCGCGATGTCCGCGCCGTGACCGCCGCTCTGATCCTGCAGCTTACGCCGATCGCGACGCTGCTTCTGGGCGCGCTGCTGTTCGCCGAGCACCCAAGCGCGCTCGGGCTTCTGGGCGCTGCCATCACGCTACTCGGCGTCACCTGGGGCACCATCGCCCGCGCCTAGGCCCAGCCTCTCGTCGGAAACGTGGCAGGCGACCCGACGGCAAGCGCCTGATAAGATGACCTGACCCGGACCAGCTTCTGGAGGTCATCTCGATGCCCCGTGACTTGCCGATAGGCAACGGCCACCTACTTATCAACTTCGACGCGGACCATCGCATCCGCGATGTCTACTTTCCGTATGTCGGCAAGGAAAATCATGCCGGCGGTCACGCCTTTCGCTTCGGCATCATGGTTGGCAGCAAGTTCCGCTGGGTCGGGCGCGAGCACGGCTGGTCGATTCACTCGCTGTACGAACCGGACACGCTGATCACGCAAGTTCAGCTGACGCATCCCGAGCTAGGCGTGTCCTTGTGTCTGCGCGACACCGTCGACTTTCACGAGACGGTGTTTCTGCGCCAGATCGACATCACCAACTTGAACCCCGCCGCCTGCGAAGTGCGCCTGTACTTCCACCAGGACTTCCGCATCAGCGAGTCCGAGATCGGCGACACCGCCGCGTATGACCCGCGCAACAAGACCGTTGTCCACTACAAGGGCGATCGCTATTTCTTGGTCAACGTCATGGTCGATGGACGCGCTGGCATCGAGCACTTCGCCATCGGTCAAAAAGGCCAGCCCGGCCGCGAGGGCACCTGGCGCGATGCCGAAGACGACGGCGTGCTGTCTGGGAATCCCATCGCGCAAGGCGCGGTCGATTCGGTGGTCGCTGCGCACGCGCTGATTCCATCGGGCTTCCAAAAGACCGCGTATTTTTGGATGGTGGCAGCGACGGTGTGGGCGGGTCGTTGGAATGGTGCCATCGAGCTGAACAAGAAAGTCGTCGAGCGTGGCCCAGCATCGTTCATCGAGCGCACGCGATCGTACTGGCGGCTGTGGGTGCGCAAAGAGCCGCTCGACTTTGCCGAGCTCCCCGCGAGCTTGGTCGATCTGTACCGCCGCTCGCTTTTGATCTTGCGCACGCAGATCGACAACCACGGCGCGATCATCGCGGCCAATGACAGCGACGTGACGCAGTTCAATCGCGACACGTACAGCTATCTGTGGCCACGCGATGGAGCGCTGGTCGCGCACGCGCTCGATCTGTGCGGCTATCCCGAGATCTCGCTGCGCTTCTTTCACTTCTGCGCCGACGTGCTGTCCGAAGACGGCTTCCTTTTGCACAAGTACAACCCGGACAAGTCGCTGGCGTCGAGCTGGCACCCCTGGATCGTCGGGGACAAGCCGCAGCTTCCGATTCAGGAAGACGAGACGGCGCTGGTGGTCTGGGCGCTGTGGAAGCACTTTCAGCGCTACCGCGATCTGGAAGCGATCAAGCCGCTGTACGGACGCCTGGTGCGCAAGGCCGCCGACTTCATGGTCCGCTATCGCGAGCCGCAGACGCGCCTGCCCGCGCCCTCGTACGACCTGTGGGAAGAGCGCCGCGGCATCCTGGCGTTCACCTGCGCCGCCGTCTATGCCGGCCTGCGCGCTGCCGCCGAATTCGCGCGCAGCTTCGGCGAAGCCGACAACGCCCGTCGCTACGACGAAGCCGCCTCGGAAATCCGCGCCGGCATGGACGCCTATCTGTGGCGCCCCGAACTGAACCGCTTCGCCCGCATGATCAACATCACCAGCGGGGGATCGGTGCAGGTGGATGGGACGGTGGATGCGTCGCTGTGGGGGTTGTTTTATTTTGATGCATATCCGGCGCAAGACCCGCGCGTGCAAGCAACCATGAAGGCGACACGCGATCACCTATGGTGCAAGACGCCGGTCGGCGGCATGGCGCGGTACAGCAATGACTATTACCACCAGGTCTCGCAGGATATCGGCAATGTACCGGGCAATCCCTGGTTCATCTGCACGCTGTGGTACGCCGACTATCTGATCGCCACAGCGCAGAGCTCCGAAGATCTGCACGCCGCGCTCGCCATCTTGGAATGGGTCGATGCCCACAAGCTGCCGTCGGGAGTCCTCGCCGAGCAGGTCCATCCGTACACCAACGCACCGATGTCGGTGGCGCCGCTGACGTGGTCGCACGCGACCTATGTCGCAACGGTGCAAGCATATCTGGAAAAGCTGGAATTCTTTGCACAGCGCAGCACGCCCCAGGAAGTTGCCTATCGCAAGCTGCGCAGCCACGAACTAACAGGCTTTGGCCACGTTCATGGATAGCCGTTTTTCGTGGCAATCAAATAATGATCAAAACAAAATAAGCATCATTTATGATGCTTTATAATATTGCTTTCTATCTTCTGTGTCGCCTTGTTTATTGTGAAAACTTTTCTTGGCTGTAGCTAGCCGCGCAGGCGCAGGGCCTTGGGCAGGATGGTAAACGTCGCGGGCAAGCGGCCGGGGGCTTCTCCATCGACGTCTAGCAGCACGGGGTGGACCTGCGTGCTGCCGTCGGTAGCATCGATCGGCTCGACCGTGACGCTGCGCCCGCGCAGGCACGAGATCTTGGGCAAGTCGATGTGCGTCCCGGCATAGATATGCCGCCCCAGGTTGACCTTTTCAGGAAAGCTGAGGTCGCCGATCAGCACGACATCGAGCAGTCCATCGTCGATAGCGGCGCCCGGCGCAACGTGCATGCCGGCCCCGAAGTAGCCGCCGTTGGCCGCCGCGATCAGATAGGCGCGTAGCTCCATCGCGGGCTTGTCGTCGATGCGCACGCGCACCAGCGCGTTTTTGTAGTGGAGCGTGCCGCGCAGCGACGCCCAAAAGTACGCGATGCGTCCGCCCAGCGGCTTCTTTGACTCGTTGGCATAGACATCGACCAGCCCGCTGACTCCGGCGCCTGCGACGTTGATGAAATAGCCGCTTGTCGTCTGTCCGTCGTGCGTGACGTGGGTGATGCGCCCGGCATCGATCAAGCGACCCGGTGAGCCTGCGACCTTTTGCGCCGCCTGCTCGATGTCGCGCGGCGTCCCCAGCGTGCGCCCAAGATCGCCGCCGGTTCCCGCCGGAATGATGCCGAAGCTGGCCACTGGCTCGCCGGCTGCGACGCGATCCTGATGTTCCAGAATTCCCGACGCGACTTCCGACGCCGTCCCGTCGCCGCCCATGGCCAGCACCAGCTTGGCGCCGCTCTCAAGCGCCTGGCGAGCCAGCGGCCTGCCATCCCCTTGGCGCTGGGTAAAGACGATCTCAAGTGGGCCCAGCGTGCGCTGCAGGATCGGCTCGATCAGCGGCCACTTCTGCTTCAGCCAGCCAGCGCGGGCCATGGGGTTCACGATCAGCGTCGTGTCAGTCGGCATGTCTTGCGCTCTTCTTGGTTTCGATGAGATTCGATGAAGGTTCTTCGGGCGTCTTTGGCACAGCCTTGCGTCAACCGATGACGAAAATGTCGCCAGCGCCCTCGCGCACGACGACCGGCGGATCTTCAGTCAGATCCAAGATCGTGGTCGGCACGATGCCGCCGGGACCGCCATCGAGCACCAGCGACACGGAACGAAACGTGGTGGCGATGTCCTGCGGCCACTGCAGCGGATCGTCTCCATGCAGGGCGGCGGTCGTCGAGATCAGGGGCCGACCGAGCGCCTGCGCAATGGCCCGCGGCACCGCGTGATCGGGGATGCGAATGCCGACCTGCGTGCGCTTGGGCGAGATGATCTTCGGCACTTCGCGCGTGGCCGGCAGGATGCATGTGTATGGCCCCGGCAAGATTCGTCGCAGCAAGCGATAGGCGCTGTTGTCGACGACGACATAGCGAGCAATCGCGCTTAAGTCGACACAGATCAAGGCCAAGGGCTGATCCTTGGGCATGCGCTTGGCTTCGTACAGGCGCTCGACGGCGGCCTTGTTCAAAAGGTCGCAGCCCAGGCCATAGACCGTGTCCGTGGGATACGCAATAAGCTCCCCCTTTTCCAGCGCTGCGACGGCGCGCTGGATCTTGCGAGGCTCAGGATGCTGCGGGTTGATCTCGACGAGCACGCAGTCGGCAGGATACACAGAAGCGCGTCACGCGAATAGCGCTAGAAGCGTTCGCTCGCCTCGCGGCCTGATCAGAACAAGATCTCGACGGACGGCGGCTCGGGATCGCGCAGGACGCCCAGCGCCGCAAGCTCATCGTCTGAGACCTGGATGCCCGGCGGCGGATCGGGAATGCGCGGCTTCAGCACAAAGGGATACGAGATCTCGGTCGTGCCGCTGTAATACGGCGTCGGCGGAAATTCCCAGATGCGCAGGGCATCCCCGATGCACGACAAAAGCTGCGGCGCCTGCGACAGCGGCAGCGCCTTGGCCACGATGGGCGGCGACGAGCCGGGACCCGGTAGCAAGAGCGGTGGGATCTCGCTGTCGCGCAGGGCCAAGCTCTGCACGCGGCCTTGGGGGTTGATCTGGAAGACGGCGGTGAGTCGCCCGGCAAGCATCGGCTGCCTGCTCAGGGCCTGCTGGTAGCAGAACTTGATCTCGTTTACGTGGACCCAGATGACGCGACGAATGACCTCGCGACTGAGGCTGTAGTTGCTGTTGGTGTTGGCGTCCGCAGGCGGTATCTGATGAGGCGGCGGCGCAATGGTAAACGGCGGTGGCACCAGCGCAGGGGCCGGCGCTTGATAGCTGCTGACGGCTGCAGGCGGTGGCGCGCTCGACGCGGGCGTTCGCGAGCGCAGCGGCAGCGCGGCGTGCGCCGTCAGAAGTCCGCCAAGCCCGAGCACAGCCCAGGCAACCAAAGCAGCTCGGCAACCGGCTGGGCCCTGTCTGTTCGATCCCACTCGCGTGCGCATAGCGGCGTAGACACCAGCCCTGGACGCGAGTTCCCGCGCAGGGGCCGGACCGGGGCCCCGATGACTGCCTGTCGAGCCGATGTGCAGCGCTGCGGCCATATGCGCCGAGCTTATCACGCAGCCAGCCAGCGACGGAGATTCACGCCAATAAGCCCGCGGCTATTGGCGGTTTAGCCCGACGATGCTCCAGCCGCGATCGGTCGGTGCCAGCAACAGCAAGATGTCTTCGCCTCGCAAGTCGATGTAGGCAAAGGCCATGTCGGGCTCGTCGGCGCCAGGTGGCATGCGGCCCAGGCGCGTGCGGATCTGCGTCGCCGTGTAAAAGTGCATGCCCTGGCTGCGCCCAGACTCTTCCGACACAAGCTCGCGATAGAACGCGCGCAGCGCCGCACCGTCGTCGGCCACCAGCTTGCCACCGGCTGCAAACGGCAAGCCACTTAGGCCGCTGAGCCAGCCGATATCTCCTTTGTGGAACGCGGCCAGCCAGCGCTCGGCTGCTTCGCGTGCGGCGCTGGGGACCGAGGTCTCGGCGGCGCTCTGTTTGCCCGTGGCGGCGCTGCTTCCCCCGTCGTCGTTTTTTCTGCTGCTGACGCTTGTGCCCGCTGCCGCTCCGGCCGCCGCAAGCCCGCTTCCCGGCCCGCGCAGAAGCGACCCTTCCTGCGGCTTCTCAGGCGCTTTGTCGGGCGCCTTGGCACCCCGCTGCGCAAGCGGTGCCGTCACCTTGGGCGGCGTGGTCAGGATGTGCATATCGACATAGTTGGGGTGGCACTGTCGCTCGTCGCGGTGAAAGTGCCAGGTCAGATAGACATTGCCGTCGCGGCTCTTGATGGCTGCAGGGGGCTCTGGAAACGGCGCGGCACTGAGCACGGCATCAAGCGCCGCGGTATCAAACGGCAGCGAGCCCGAGTTCCGCGTGAACACCGTACCTGCCAACGTGCCGTCGCTGCGCACAGCAATTTCGATCGCGGTCTCCAGCGAAGTGGGATACGCGTCTTGCTCTGTCTTCCGATCCAGGTCGGCCAAGAAGCCATCGCCCCAGTAGCGATGGATCTGCCGATGCATGGTGGTGATGAACGCCGCGAAGGGATGCTTGCGCGTGCCTAGCTCGCTCTGGTTTCCGACGCGGACGTTGGGCAGGAAGTTTTCCAGCGCGCTGCGGATGGCGTTTTGTTTTTCGACCAGCCGATCCCAGCGATTGGGCACGCGCGCCACTTCGGCGAGCGCACCTTGGCGCCGCTCTTTCTGGGCCAGATCACGACCCACGACGTCGTCGTACTGCTGATGGGAAAGCGAGAGCTGGCTCGCCCCCTTTTGCGGTCCACCCGCGCGACCGACTTGGCTGTCTTGCGTACCGGCGACGACGGTGGTGCCGCCAGGCTCGCTGGGCAGCGCTTCGCCAACCGACGGACCTGGGGCGCCGCGCATGGCCAAGGGCTCGTCGCGTCGCCCCGAAGCCGGCTGCGGCTGCTGGGCTTCGGGGGGCGGGGCGGCAGCCAGCGCCGGACGGGCTTCGGGTGCAGGGGGCTGAAGAGGATTTGCCGGCGTGGCTTCAGGTGGCGAAGGCGGCGGCGCGGCTTTTTCCAGCGAGCGATCTTTGGCCTGCACGTCTTCGGCGGCGCGGTGGTTGTTCTGCGCCAAGAAACGCGCCTCGGGGTTGTCCTGTTCGTCGGGAAACTGGTCCTGATCGACCATGGGCAGGTTGGGCAAGGGCACGACTTCTAGCGGCTTTACCACCACTGGATCGGGCTTCTTGTCGGGCTGCTTTTCCGCCGGCTTGCGGCGCTCTGGCTCCGGTGGTTTTTCTTCTTCTTCCGGGGTGGGTTCCTCGGGACTGCTGGCGGCCTGGCTCGGACTGCTGGGGTCATCGAGCGAGACGTATGTGACCTCAAGCTCACGTTCTGCGGGGTGCAAGATGCGCTGCAGCGCAGGCGGTCCGCCCAAGACATGCAGGCCCAGCGAGACCATAGCGGCCAGCCCCCAGCGGCGATACAGCCGCCTTGGGCGTGAGGCACCAGCGCCTGTGTCTCGCCACAGAACCATCTTCCTACCCTAACAACAACGTCGCATCCCCAGCAATGCGGCGTTCCGCAGGCCACAGCGAGCCTGCGTGCGGCAGGCCGACGATGAACAGCGTGGCGCGACACGGGAAGGACAAGGCATGCCAAAAACTGAGCGGGGATGAGAAAAAGAGCGCGAGCTTACTTGGTCTTCTTGCTGGCCTTGCCCTTGCCCTTGCCCTTGCCCTTTGCTGGGGTGGCTGGGGCTGCGGGCTCACCGCTTTTTTTGGCGGGATCTGGGTCGGCAGCGACCTCGCTTTTGCCTTTGTTGACGTCCGCGCCTGCGGGGTCGCTTGCGGTCGACTTGTCCGTCGGGACCGGCGGTACAACCTGGGGGCACTCAAGCGGCGGTGGCGTTCGATTCGCCAACGCCATCGCGGCGACCCCGACACCCACGAGCAAGCCCAACGCCAGAGGCGCGATGATCCACGGCAAGGCGGGGCGCTGCGCCAAGAGCGAGGTCGCAGCACCTTTGCCCTTTTTGCTCAGCGAGCCAACCGCCATCGTCGGAGCATAGGCCTCAGACGCCGAGACAGCGGGCCGTTTTTCCGTCGCTAGCTCAGCCCCTGGCAGCTTGCCGGCTTGTTCTAGCCCGTCGATGCTGGCGACCAGCTTGCGCATGTCGGGGCGCTGCGCGGCCTGCTTGGCCAAAAGCTGATGCACAAGCTCGGTGACTTCCTTGGGCAACGCCGGGTTCAGACTGCCAAGCTGCGGCGGCGCCTCGTTGACGTGCTTGGTCATCAGGCGCGCTGGCTTGGGATCGTTAAACGGAGGCTGGCCGCACAGCATCTCGAACGCGATGGCACCCAGCGAATAGACATCGCTTTTGCCGTCGAGATCGCCGCCGTAGCACTGCTCGGGCGACATGTACATCGGCGTGCCCAGCGCGACGCCAGCCGTGGTGCGTCGCTCGGGCGAATCCAAAAAGCGCGCCAGACCAAAGTCGAGGATCTTCACCCGCTCGCCGCCCGGCACATCGCTGTCAGAAACCAGGATGATGTTCTCGGGCTTGAGGTCGCGATGGATGACCGACTTTTCATGCGCTTGGGCCATCGCCGCCGCCACCTGTCGCACCAGACGCATCGCCTGCAGCACCGTGAGCTTCTTGCCCTTGCCCGACGCTCCGTCGGCCAGCCGGCTGGAAAGCGTCTGACCGTCGAGATACTCCATCAAGATGTAGACGATGTGATCGTCGGTCTCGCCGAAGTCAAAGACGCGAACGACGCCGGGATGGTTGATCAGGTTGACGGCGCGGGCCTCGTCGAGGAAGCGATCGACGTACTGCTTCTGCCGCGGATCGTTGGTCAGCTGAGCGCCCAAGATCTTGACGGCCGCGCGATAGCCAATGGCTTCTTGCACGGCTTCGTACACGGCGCCAATGCCGCCATGACCGATGGCTCGGGTCACGCGGTAGCGGCCAATCAACGACCCGACGAAATTGCTCTTTGTAGGAGCGTGCATAGATGAACGGAACGAGAAAGAGCGGTCCGCTCGCGATTGTATAACATCGAGTCAGCCAAGCTCGATACAATAACGCGTGGCTCGTTTTGACTGCGCGGCGTGCGGTCTCATCGGGACGCAAGGCCGCGGCTCGCAGCGACATCGACTCCACGTGGAGCGGAGACGCCGAGTGCATCCATGACAACACCTGAGTCCGTAGCAGCAGAAGAAAGCGGTCTGCCCATCGGCGGCAAACGGCGGGCGACCCCGGACAACGAGCGCACGCGGCGACGAACTCCCGCCAATGACTCGACCCCTTCGCGCTCGGACCCCAACGTCACACGTCCGCTCATCGGTACGCTTCTTGGCAAGTATCAAGTGCTGCGCAAGCTGGGCGAAGGCGGCATGGGGGCGGTGTTCGAAGGCGTACACAGCGACATCGGTCAGCGCGCGGCCATCAAGGTCCTGCACCCGCACCTGTCGAAAGAGCCCAAGTTCGTGCAGCGCTTCATCGACGAGGCCCGGCTGGTGAGCATGGTTGGCCACCCAGGCCTGGTCAAGGTCTATGACTACACGCGCACGCCCGAAGGAACCCTGTGCATCATCATGGAGTTCCTCGAAGGCGAGTCGCTGTGGAGCCGCTTCGATCGCGTACGCAGCAAGCGCTCGGATCCAACGGGGCAGCACATCGTCGGGATGCCTGTGACGGATGTCTTGCAGATCGCACGACAAGTGGCGTCGGCGCTGGCCGCCGTCCATGCCCGCGGCATCATCCATCGCGATCTCAAACCCGACAACATCATGCTGGTCAAGGATCCCGATACGCCGTCGGGTGAGCGGGCCAAGATCCTCGACTTCGGCATCGCCAAGCTCGACCAAGCCGAGGGCGGAACACGCAACACCACGACGGGCGTTTCGCTGGGCACGCCGACGTATATGGCCCCCGAGCAGATCGAAGGCCAGAGCACACCGACGGACCGCATCGATGTGTATGCCTTTGGTGTGATCTTGTTCGAGCTGCTCTCGGGCCAGGCGCCCTTTGCCTCGGACACGACGGGCGGCATCCTGCGTCAGCACCTGATCAAAGAACCGCCGCCGTTGCCGGCGCACATTCCCGACGAGCTGCAGGCTCTGGTCAAGCAGGCCTTGGCCAAAGAGGCGAGCGAGCGACCGACGATGCAGCAGATCGTCGAGCGCATCGATCAGCTGGTCTCGGCGGTGCAAGTACAGACCGGCTTACAGTCGCGGGCGGCGGGCGCCACCGTCCCGGTTCGTCACTTTCAAGAGATCGCGGCGCAGACCGCAGCGTCTCGACGACGACTCGCGCTGCTGGCCGGAGGAGCTCTGACATTTCTGGGTCTTGGGATCGGCGCGTGGATCTGGATGCACAGCATTAAGCCGCCTGTGCCAGTGCCCATCGCGATGCCGCAACCGCCGAACCTGACAACTGTGGCCGCAAAGTCCCCCAACCCCAACCCGCCAAGCGTTCCCGAGGCGCCCAAGGCACCGCCAGAGACAATGGTCACCAAGCCCGCCACGCCGACCTCGCCCGACGCCGGGCTTCTGCCCAAAAAGACCGGCAAGGGCGATGGCAAGGTCCGCGGCAACAAAGTCCATCGCTGGGGCGACCTCAGGCCGCGTCCGCAAACGAAATAGCCATGGGTACGGGCACGAAGACGGGCCTCTGCGACGCCGTCCGGCGATGCAAGCGCCTTGGTGTGACTCGCCGCGCCCCCGCAACATCCCCCAGCTAGAGCGAAAGTTTCTGTGGCGGTTGGTGTTAGAATCGGGCCGTGAAGACTATCGTCGCCGCTTTTTCGCCGGAGCCGCCGCACGATCTACAGCAAGGCCTGCTGCATAGAAAGGATGTGCGACTCGTCGCTGTGCGCTCGCTGCCGGAGCTTCTAGAGCGGCTCGCACGTGGCGCGGACCTGTGTCTGGTCGGCCCTCAGCTCGACGGGGACAACGCCGCCAGCATCAGTCAGGCTGTGCGTTCCAGCCGGCGCTCGTCGGCGCTGCCGCTGATCCTGGTCTTGACCAGCGGCGCGCCCGCCCCCGCCGGAGCCTTGCAGCTTTTTGACGAAGTCATCGAGTGGCCGCAGCAAGCGACGAACCTGTACAGCTCGCTGGCCCGCTTCTTGGGATTCGCGGCTCGCGAGCACGAGCGCTTCCCGGTTCGCGCGCACGTGTTCCTGGGTAGCAGTGGCGACAACTACCTGGGCACGACGATGGACCTGAGCCCCGACGGGATGCTCTTGCGGACGACGCGGGTGATGCCGTTTGGCGAGCGCCTGCCGCTGCGTATCTCGATCCCCGGCCGCCCCGGCGAGATCTCGCTGCATGGGCGCGTGGTGCGCAGCGACAACCAGACCTACGCACCGGATCACGCCGTCGCGCTGCGCTTCGAGGGGGTCTCTGAAGAGAGCCGCCACGCGCTGCGCGACTACTTCATTCAGCTCTCGGGAGGCCGCAGCTTCCGCTGGAAGATGGTGCGCAGCGGGGACAAGACGCTGATCTATCTGTCGGGCTTGCTCAACGCCGATGTCGACTTGACGCCGCTTAAGCAGCTACGTGGCGAAGTTCACTTCCACATGCGTGAGTTTCGCCGCATCAGCTCGGACAGCATCCAGACGTGGATCGATCTCATTCGCTCTCTGACCGGTGCCTCGAAGATCCGCTTGTACGAGTGCCCGATTCAGTTCGTGCAGCAGGCCAACGCGATCAGCAACCTGCTTGAGCACACCGAAGTCGTCTCGTTCTTCGCGCCGTATCTGTGTCCGCGCTGCGGGCTCGACGAAGAACGACTGATCGATGTCCGCCGCGAGATGTACGATGCGACGGGTGTCTTGCAGCGCCGCGCGCCTGCGGCGTCGTGTCCAGGCTGCAGCGGACCGCTCGTGTTTGACGACATTCCCGAGCGATATTTTATGTTTTTGTAAGTGCGCCGCCTGGGGCCGAATCGGGTATCACGCACGCACCCGGCCTAGCCGGGCTGCCCAGCCCAAGACCTTCGGCCGAAGCCGCGGCCTGCCATCGCAGATAGGAGACGCGATGCCCACACGCAACCCTGGTGTTCCCCTCCGCGAGAGCCCATCCCCGTCTGCCGATAGCGCGGCTAGCTCGCCGTCCTCGCTGCTCTTGCGTTTCTCGGCCGACTGCAACATCCCCGATCAGGCAGCGACGCTGATCGACAGCGGCGAAGAAGCGGGCGAGACCTTTGCCGCGCATCGCCACTTACCAGGCAGCCACGTGCTGCTGACCGGCGATCGAGCCTATTACGTCGTGCTTTCAAAGCGCGCGACGCCCGAGCTAGCCGAGCGCCTAGGCCGCGCGGTCGGCAAGGGGCTAAGTGTCCTCTTTTCCGGCCGCACGCCGGTTCGTCGTCGCCTGGCAGCAACGGCCTGCGTCGAGCCCGAGGGAGCAGCCGATGCCGGTGAGGGCCCAGCGCCACAGCCAGCCGCGCCCCCTGTTGCAGCCGCGCCAACACCGGGCCCGCTCGATCTAAACGCGGGCCGGGCTGGAGCCGCGCCGCTGTTCTTGCTTCCCGATGGCAGCCTCGCGGAATCTGAGGGCGGTCCGGCGCCGCAGGGCATGGTGGCCTTGACGACGCTCGTCACGGCGGCCCGCTGGATCTCGGCGCGCCGCACCAGCACGTTTGAGCGCCTGTTTCCGCCGAGCGCCTTCCATCCCGAGCAGGCCGTGCGCAGCGAGCGCTTGTCCGCGACACAGGCTGAGCGCCTGCTGGCACAAGTGGCCAGCGCCCTCGACGCAGCAGCGGTGGCCGGCGAGGCTGCCATGCGCGATGCGCAGACCGCCGCCCAGCTTCGCTCCGCCGGGCTCACCGTGCTGTCACACATCGTGGCCACGCTGCGCAAAGATCCGTCGTTCAAAGAGGTCGCGGCACGTGCCGCGGATGCGATCTTCGCGCTGATCGATCGCGAGCAGAATCACCCCACGGCTCGTCCGTCGCTGCGGGCGCACGCGATTCAGCTTTTGCAGATGCGCGGTCCGTCCCTTCGCTCTGCCCAGCGCGAGCGAGCGACGGCGCTGCTCAAGAGCCTGATTCGCCCGTCACCGCCGTACGACGAGCTGAAGCGAGTCTGGCGCTTCGCCATGTGCTCAGCCTGGGATTTTCACGAGGGAGAGTGCGAGATCCTGACGAAGCGCTACGACTTCAAAGAGATCCCGGCGCCCAGCGATCTGCCGCCGCTGCCCATGCCGGTCTCGCGCTATCGCATCTTGCAGGCCCCCTTTACCAACCCGGCGGGCTTGCCCATTCATGTGTTCGCGCGCAGCGCCTCGCCCAGCGACGAAAACCTAGAGATGGGCTCAAGCGAGTTCATTGGCTCGCTGATCAATCGGCATGCCCAGCTTGGCGCGTTCGACATGCAGGCCAGCACCATCGACGTACGCCAGGCTGGCTACAAGCTGATGATGAACACGCAGTGCGCCGGGCTGACCACGCGCTTCGCCATCGCCAAGATGTTTCCCGAGGCCGATATTTATTCGTCCTGGGACTCGACGTATTTCCGCACCGACAGCCGCAGCGGCAAGGTCAGCGACTCGGAAGGGCTCGATTGCTTTGTCGCGCTGCTGCAGGGCATGCGCCGTGGCGAGACGCACGAGCAGCTTTCCGCGCGCATGCAGCGCGAGCAGTGGCACCACGAGCAGTCCAGCGATCCGCGCTTTGTGCAGTTCGTCGGCCCGTCGCACCCGCTGGTTGTCGCGCGCTATTCCGATGTCAACCAGGATGGCCGAGCCGATTACTACGACGGCTTTTTGGACTTCACCCTGCGCGAGATCAAGTCGGACTTGGAAAACGCCGCGACCCCACGCGATCCCGGTGTGGCGGCGTCGCAGATCGGCGGCGATGCGGCCAAGGGCTTGGGCTGGGCAGCCGGCAGCCTAAATCGCGTCACGCAGTATTCCGATCTGTGGCGCGAGCTTCCCGGTGAAAGCGAGCTGTTTTACATCTTCAGCGCAGGCGGTTTTTACAGCCACCGTGAGCCTCCGCTGGATGTGCCGGTCACGCGCGGCGATCCGTCGACGGTGCCGGCTGTTGACTTGGGTCTGCTGCCTTCCGTGTGTCGCTATCTGCAAGCCAAGGACGACACCGGAAGCAGCATCGGCGAAGACAGCCTGAGCGTCGATGTGATGTTCCACAGCTATCTGTCGCACGCCGCGTGGGAACTCAAGCGCCTCTTGGTCGCAGCTGAAGCACACCGCCGCGCCTTGGATCTGGGCATCTTGCCGGCCAAAGGCCTTTTGTCGACGCCGCAAGGTCAGCGCGGCGCGCTGCTTTTGACCCTGGCCGGGCTGCTGGAATTTCCCGCCGACCAGAACCGCATCGATGGCCTGTGGAGCACAGCGCTGCGCCTGCTCAACCTGCCTTCGATCTCGCGATCGCTGGTGCGCGGCTGCATCACCGAGGCCGATCACGACGCCAGCAACTATTACGGATCGGTGCGCGGCTTGAAGCAGCTTATCGGTGATGGACGCAATGGCGGCGACCTGCAGCGGGCCGATCCGGCGGCGTATGCCAAGCTTTCGTCCGCCGATCCAGCGGTGGGACGCGCGCTGCCGCTGCGCTTTTCCTAATCACGCCGACGCTGCGAGCAGCCGCGAAACGACCGCGCGATAGTCGCGCAGAGCTCGCGCATGCTCGGCGTGCTGTCCGTCCTTGATCACGCGACGCCCCGCCACATAGACCTCGCGAATCGGCCCACGCAGCGGCGCAAACACCAGCGCGTCCAGCAGCGCATCGCCCTGCCGCCCGCACAGATCGGGGTTTTCTCCGTCGAGAGCCAGCATGTCGGCACGCCCTCCGACTGCAAGCTGCGAAGTTGGCTGCGCCGCGGCCTGCGCCCCGCCAGAAAGAACGCTGCGCAAAAGCGAAGACGCCACCGACGCATCCGAACGCGACAGCACACCGCGGCGACCTTGGGTCAGGCGCTGCCCATATTCAAGCAGGCGTAGCTCGGCGAAGGGGTCGACGCCGACGTTGCTGTCGGTACCGATGGCGATGCGTCCTTGGGCTGCCAGATAGCGCGGGGCCGAAAACAAGCCATCGCCCAGGTTGGCCTCGGTCGTCGGGCACAGCCCAGCCACAGCCCCCGAGGCGGCCAAGCGCTCGCACTCGGTCGGCGTCATGTGCGTGGCGTGGATCAGGCAGAAGCGCGCATCGAGCGGCGTGTTGTCGAGAAGCCAAGCCACAGGCGGCGCTCCCAGCGTCGCTTGGCAGGCCTGCACCTCGGCGGGCTGCTCGGCCGCGTGAATATGAACGGGAGCCGTCGGATCGCTGCGATCGATAAAGGCCAAGACCCGCGCCAGCTCGTCGGGGGTCACGGCCCGCAGCGAGTGCGGCGCCACGCCCAAGCGCACAGGCACAGCGAACGTCTGCTGCTGACAGCGCGCTTGCAGATCCGAAAAAAGCCGCAGATAGCTGTCGCCATCATGGACGAAACGACGCTGTCCCTCGGTCGGAGCAGCGCCCCCAAAGCCGCTGTGGGCATAAAAGACCGGCAGCAGCGTGATGGCGATGCCGGCTCGCTCGGCCGCGCGCAGCATGCGCAGCGAAAGCTCGCAGCGATCGCGGTACGGCTGGCCCTTGGGATCGTGGTGCAGATAGTGAAACTCGACGACGGTGGTGAAGCCGCAGCGCATAAGCTCGATGTAAAGCCAGGTGGCGATGGCTTCGATGTCGTCGGGGTTTAGCGTGGCCAAGAAGCGATACATGACGTCGCGCCAAGTCCAAAACGTGTCGCGACAATCGGCGCTGTACGCGTCGCTGAGCCCGGCCATGGCGCGCTGAAACGCATGCGTATGTGCATTGACCAGCCCCGGCAAAAGCGGACCTTGGGCGCGCTCGATCTGTGGTGAAAGCCCGGCTTCGCCCTGATCGCAAAGGACCGATGAAAAGCGTCCGGCTTCGTCGATCGAAAGCAGCACATCGCGGGCCCAGCCCGTCGGCAAAAGGGCCTGCGGGGCCCACAGCGTCCGCGTCACCATGACGGCACGCTAACACGAGCGCGACGCCGTCAATTAATGCGAAGATGCAAGCGAGGAGTTCTGCTCATCGTGAAGCAGCACAGCGGGAGAAACATCGGGGCGAGGTGGCCGCGCCGCCGCCGCGTCTGGCCGGTGCTGGCGGCACTGCACGTGATGCTCGTTCACATGGCCGTGTCGCAGGCCGAGGTCTCGCCGGCCGAGCTAGCCGATCGCGCCACATTGCGCGTCGATCTGGGCACCCACCACTCGGCGATCACGGCCGTGGCGGCATCGCCCGATGGGCGCATCTTGGCGACGGGGGGACTCGATCGCGTCGTGCGGCTGTGGGACCGTGAAAGCGGAGATCTGCTGCGCACGCTGCGCCCGCCCAGCCAAGACGTCGGCCCCGAAGGACGCGTCACGGCGCTGTGCTTTTCGCCGGATGGGCGCTTTTTAGCCGTCGGTGGCGAGACGCATTACTGGGACAGCCCGCAGGGGCGCAGCGGCGGCGTCTATGTCTTTGATGTGCTGTCGGGGCGCTTGTCCCATCGGCTGCGGGGACCCATCACGAGCTCGGACCGCTTGTTTGTGACGCGCCTGGCATACAGCCCCGATGGGCGCCGTTTGCTGTCGCTGAGCAGCCGCGGTCTGGCCCTGCCAAGCGGCGCCGCCACGCTGTACGAAGAGCCCGCCAGCGCGCAGGCCGAAGACGGGCCGCTCGTGCCGCAGAGCGGCATCTTCGATGCAGACTTCGGCCCCGACGGTCGCCTGTTTGCGATCAAAGGCCACGGGCTCGCGCTGTACCCCGCTGGGGCCAAAAATGGCGTCGGTGAGACCTATGTATCCCCGGACACACTGCAGGGCGCGGGGCCGCGGGTCGATGGCGCACTGCAGCGCATCCGCGTCTCGCCCGACGGCCGTCTTTTGGCGCTGTCCTATCGCGGCTCGCCGCGCATCGAGGTGCGCGATAGCCGCAGCGTAAAGCTGCGCGGTGCCCTTGATCTCAAGGCGCAGGCGATCGCCGAGCTGACCGATATGCACTGGTCCCCCGACGGGAAAAGCGTGGTCGTAATCGGCCAGCAGAGCACGGCAAGCGGCACAAAAGGACACGTGCTGCGTGTTCACATCCACCGCGCGCTGTCGCTGCAGCCGCTGTCAGTGCAGCCCGCGGCGCTTCGTGCGCTGGACGTGCTGGGCGACGGCTCGATCTTGCTGGGCGATGCCCTGGCTGGCTTTGCGCTTCTGGCTGCCGACGGCAAGCCGCTGCTAGAGCGCGGCCCCGACAGCCTGCTGGTCCGCGACGCCGACGACCTGTACATCGACGAGACCGGCTCGCAGATCTGGCTTAAATACGGACATAACCCGAATGATTCATATGGTTTTTCTCTTAAATCCTTGATCCAGCACCATCGCCTGGTGTTTGGCAAGCCCGCGCCATCGCACCTGAAGCCGCCGCGCACCGAGGTGCCAAGCGCGCACCGCCTGTCTGGTTGGAGCCATCAAAGGCAGGTCACCCTCGACGACTTTGGGCTCTTTCTGGCCGGCGAAGATCCCTGCTGTCTTGCGATCGCGTCGGATCAGAAGAGCTTCGTGCTGGGCACCAATCAGACCCTTCGTCGTTACTTCTTTGACCGCGGTGCCTCGCACACGGACTGCCCGCATAAAGACGCCAGCGGCTCGACGCTGCCGCAGCCTTGCCTGCAGATCCCGCTGCCGGCGCCTGCGCTTTCTGTGAACTACAGCCACGACGGCCGACGCATCGTCGCTGCGCTCGCCGATGGCAGCATCCGCTGGTACAGCGCACTGGACGGCACAGCCGAGCAGGCCTTCGTGCTGCACAAAGACCGACGACGCTGGATCCTGTGGCAGCCACAAGGAACCTTTGTCGGCTCGATCGGTGGCGGCGGACTGGTCGGCTGGCTGCTCAACCCCTCCAAGGTTCAAGCCGCGACGCTGTACCCGCTGCGGCACTTTGCCAGCAAGCTGTACAACCCGACGGGGTTCTTGCAGGACTCTGACGGTCTGCAGGCCGGGCAGGTGCCTTCTGACCCGCCCAGCGGCACGAGCGGACAAAGCGAGGGCATGCCGCCCAATCCCGCCAAGCCGCAATACGACCCGGTAAGCCGGCACGCCTCGGGCGGCAAGAGCGTGGCCTTGCGCAGCCTGCTGCCACCGACCGCCACCATCCTTGCGCCCAGCGACGGCACGGTCGTAAACGATGGGCAGATCACTCTGCGCGTGCTGGTAAACACGCCGGTCCCGCAGCAGATCCACGGCGTGCGCGTGCTGGTAAACGGCAAGCTCGATCGCAAGGCGCGCGGCATCATCGACGTCAGCCCGAGCGGAGGCGATGCATCGGGTGTACCCGGCTCGCTCAGCGCGGGCGGCGAGGTCTTCAGCGTGCCCGTGCTGCTGCCGGCGGGACAAAGCACGATCGCGGTCGTCGCCAATGGCAGTGCCGGCGCCTCGCTGCCGGCCATGCTGCGCGTGCAGTCCAAGGCCGCCTTTGCTGCCCCTGCTGAAAGTCGGCCCCGGCTTGTCGCGCTGGCGGTGGGCGTCGGTGACTATCCCAGCGAAGCCCTGAAGCTGCGCTACGCCAAAAAGGACGCCAACGATCTGGCGCGCGTCCTCAAAGAACAGGGCCGCATCCTGTATGAAGAGGTCAGCACGCGTGTCATCACCGACGAGCAGGCGACGCTAAGCGGCATCCGGCAGGGCCTTAGCTGGCTGCAGAGCAGCCTGCGCCCCGACGACACAGCCTTGATCTTTCTGGCTGGCCACGGCGTCAACGAAGCCGGCAGCGGTCAGTACTTGTTTCTGCCCCATGACGTCGACATGACCCGGCTCGCTCAGACTGGCCTGTCGTCGACCGAGCTGCAGCGTGTGTTGAGCGCGCTACCGAGCCGTGTGCTGCTGTTTTTGGACACCTGTCACGCGGGCAACATCTTGGGTGGACGACGCAGCCGCGGACTTGAGACAGAGCCAGCGGCCGACACCAAGCCGGACGGCTCGAATCAAGGCGACGTGACGCGCTTTGTCGACGACCTGACCCACGCCGAGCAAGGCCTGGTGGTCATGGCCGCATCGACGGGACGGCAGGCATCTCAAGAGTCGCCGGACTGGAAAAATGGCGCCTTCACCTTGGCGCTGCTCGAAGGTCTGCGCGGCAAGGCGGATTTCCGGCGAACCGGCCGCGTGACCGTCAACATGCTCGACCTGTACGTCAGCGAGCGCGTGCGCGAACTAACCGACGGCGCGCAGACGCCCGCCACCGCCAAGCCGATCACCATTCCCGACTTTCCCGTCGTGACGCTGCGCTAGAAGCGAACGGTCAGCGATAGACCCTGCTGCGCCGTCCGCACGTCGCGGCAAACGTCAAGACGGCTGTCGCAGAAGTCTCGATTCGACAGCACGACGGGCACGATGATCGCGGTCGCCACCGCCGAGACACCGACGGCAGCAATCGTCCACACCCACCACTTCTGATACCACTTCGGCGGCGGCGGTGCCTTGCGCGCGTACGGGTTCTGGTCCTCGGGTAGCTCGCGCAGGGTCAGGCTGCGCTCGATGACTTGACCGGCGACCGAGTTGATGGTGAAGGCCTCGGGCGTGTAGCCAGGAAGCTCGACGCGAACGCTGTGACTGCCGGCGGGATGCTCGCTCTCGCTGGGCGTGTCGCCGATGTACTTGCCGTCGACGTACACGTGCGCGGCCTTGCCCTCGGACGTAACGCGCAAGACGCCCGAAATCGGAATCAGCTCGACTTCCAGCGAGGTCAGGACGCCGGTCTTGACGCGAAAGACATCGATATACGGCGCAAAACCGGGACGGCTGACGCGAATGGTGTGGTCACCGGCCGAGAGCACAAGCGGGGAAGAAAGCGGCGTCTGCCCAACCTTTTCGCCGTCGATAAACACGTCCGACTGGTCGGGGCTGCAGCGCAGGCTTAAGCCCGTCGCCGCCGCGCCGCCGGCATACGCGGAAGGCAGCAGCATCCGCCCTCCGTCGAAGACCAGCGACATGAGCAGGGCCAGAAGCGAAAGAACCCGAGCGCGCATCGGCTCACATGTTATCAAAGCGCGCTCGTGCGCTTCCGATTTTCTATGGGGCTACGCCGAGGGACTGAGGCTCGCTGGGCGACGCGCCATGTCGTCGGACAGCCCATAGATCCGGGCTGGGCTGACGTGGCGGTACGTAAGAGCTTTCAGGCGCAAGCGCAGGAGCTGTTCCAAAAACGCGCTGCGCGGGTTTTCATCGCTGGAAGTGGCCTGGGCCAGTCCGACCCGAGCCGTTGCGGCGCGCTGAGTCAGGACCAAGGCCGCTTCGCGCGGATGAAACAACACCGCCCGTCCCAGCAGAAGCCGTCCTGGCACATCGGGATCGGGGATCAAGCGGGCTTCAAACAAGTCGCCTGGCTGCACACCGGGCAGGCTGCGCCGCTCTTCGACGGCAAAGCGGGCGCCCCCGAGCAGGTCATCGAGCAGCAGACCTCCTGGCTGCAGGCGCACGACGCGAAACAGGCTGCGCAGGCTCGAACGCAGCGCCAACAGCAAGCCGCGCCACGCCGGCTCTGCGCGTGCGGCGTTGCCAGAAGGAGGCGCATCCAGCAGCGCCTGTTCAACGGGCGTGCGACCCGCTGCATCCCGGCGCTCGATCAGAAACCACTCGACAAAGGCATCGCTGCGCTCGTGGTACAGGTCGTGATCGGGGCCGACGGTGCCGGTGCGGGTTTCCCATTCTTTGCGAGCCGCGAGCAGCGCGCCTGAATCCTGCGTCGCATGTCGGATCAGCTCCTCGTAAAGCGACCACTGCATGGTGCCCGCCTACGCGCTTTTTCCGTCGGAAGAAAGCCCCAAAATGACGCGGCGATCCGAGCTGGTCAGATCCGCTGGATCGCTCAGTCGACACACGCCATGGCTGGCAAAGCGTCGAGCCACCGCCGCGGCGCGTCCCCCACGAGCGTGATCCAGACACCACTGCGCATGGCTCAGCAGCTGCGTCAGGCACAGCACACGTCCCAGGGTCAAAGACAGACCGCGGGCTCCGGCCTCTAGGGCGTGGGGCTGGGTCGCGACCTGACCCAGCCAGTCGGCGGTGTCTTTGAGGGCTTTCTCGACGACCGCGCAGGCGACACGCAGCGACGGATCCGAGGTCGCCTGCAGCTGACGCTGGCACTCGCTCTGAATCAGCGCGAAGACGTCGCGGCCTTGTGCGGCGCGCAGCACATCGAGCGACAGCACATTGGTGGTGCCTTCCCAGATCGGCAGGACCTGCGCATCACGCAGCAGCAAGGGCAGCCCGGTGTCTTCGACATAGCCTGCCCCGCCACAGGCTTCGAGCGCTTCCGACGCGACGGCGACCGCTTGCTTGCCGGTGGTCAGCTTGGCCAGCGGCGTCAGCACGCGGAATAGCTGCTGTTCTTCGACGGTGGCCAGCCTGCGCTCGACGCGCCCGAGCAGCGCCACGACACGAAACGCCAACAGAAAGCCCGCTTCTGCTTCGGCGACGATGCTGGCCAAGGTCTCTTGATGCAGCGGCTTGTCGAGGATGGCGGCACCAAAGGCGACGCGACGACGGGCATAGTCCTGCACCAGCGCAATCGAGCGCCGCATGCTGCTCGCCGACATCGCCGCGTTCCAGGTGCGCGTGATGTTCAGCATGGTGCTGATGTTGCGCACGCCATCGCCCAATCCGCACACCGGCACCGCCAGCGTCCCGTCGAGGGTCAGCTCTGCCGTGGGCACTTTACGTGTGCCCAGCTTGTCTTTTAAGCGATTAACCGTAATGCCATTGTAGCCACCGTCGGGCCGCTTGACCTCAACATAAAACAGAGCCAAGCCGCGACCGCCGGGGCCGTTTCCCTCGGGCCGCGCCAAGGTCAGGGCCATCTGGGCCGTCGTCGCCGACGTGAACCACTTGGTGCCGTACAGCCGAAAGACGCCCGCGCCCTGGTGTTCGTCTTTTTTGGCGACGGTCTCGGAAAGCCCGACGTCGGATCCACCCGTGCGCTCGGTCATCCACTGCCCCGAAGTCCACATCGCGTCGGGATCGCGGCTGGTCAGGAACGGCACCGCGCGATCGATGAGCGGCTGGTTGCCAAGCTCGATCAGCGTGCGAGCGGCCCCATCGGTCATGGCCAGTGGACAGCTATAGACATCCGTCGACGGATGAAACAGATACGCGTGCGCAAACTGCAGCGTGCGGGCGTGCTCTCCGGGGGCTTCCTCGTACGCGCCAGCGACGATGCCAAAGCGAGCGGCGAGACGCGCGGCCTCTTGCCACAGCGGCGAGACTTCGATGTGGTCGATGCGCTGCCCCCACGGATCCCACTGGGTCAGCCGCGGCTCGTTCAGGCGGTCGGCAAGCTGCATGCGGTACAGCGGTCCGCCGGATCGCTCGCCTAGATCGTGCAGCGATTCGTGGGCCTGCGAAAGCAGCGGCGCCGGCAGCGTGCGCGCCAAGTGTTCCTGCAAAAGAGCATCCGCGACGAACTGGTTTTGCAGAGCCGGTGGATCTTGATAGAACGCCATGGTCGGCGGCGATTATGGCCGCGGTTGCGGCGTCGGTGGAAGCCGAATTTCTAGCGCCGACAAAAGGCATGAAAGGTCCTCCACATGGCAACGATCCCGGATGTACAAGCAGGTTGTCACAGCGCAGCGGCGAGCTGTCCCATATGCCATGGGGAGACCTCGCTTTCCGTCGACAATCGCCATCGGCCGTTCTGTTCCGCGCGCTGTCAGATGGTGGATCTCGGCAACTGGCTGGGCGAACGCTACGTCGTTCCTGGCCGCCAGGGCGAACAGGATGAGGATCAGAAGCCATCGACGGCTGAGCCAGACGAGCAGACGTAAAAAAGAAAACGGCGGTGAGCGAGCCCGAAGGCCCTGCCCACCGCCGCGCAGGGGCTGCGAAGGCGAGCTGCTACCTAGCGTTAGCCGCTGAGCAGCGGGTTCTGCGTGCCGCCGTAGGCGTTCGCGGTGTAGAAGTCGCGGACGCGACGATCATCGCCGTTCGAGACGGCATACAGGATCGAGGCGAGTGCGGCTTCCAGCACGATCTGGTTGCCGATGCCGGCGTTGTTCTGACCGGTCTGCGGATCCCAGTTGGTGCGCGTGCCGGTGCCGACGCCATTGCCGCCCGGCGGCACCATGTCGCCGTACCACCCTGGCTTCACGCGGCCTTGCGACATGACATAGATCCAGTTGGCCGGTGGATCGTCAGGCCAGTTGCTCTTGTCGAACGGACGCTTGCCGGTGTCGCCGTGAACGGTGATGACCACGGTGTCCGACAGCTTGCGGCTGGGGAAGGCCGGGTCGTTGGTCGTCGCCAGCTCGTCCATGAAGAATTCGAGCATGCTGTGGATCTGGTCGACGATGTTGACGGACTGCGTCAGCTGAGCAAACGCGCTGTGCGGGTCGTCGTTGAACACCGGGAAGCTGACCTGTGCGGTCAGGCCCAGCTTGAAGGCATTGGCCGTGACGATCAGCGCCTGCGCCATGGCGTCCACTTTTTCGTTGACCGGCGAGGTACCCCCGCACCACATGACGACCTGGCCGGTCTTGGGCCGAAGCTGCTCGCCCAGGTTCTTGGCCAGCAGCTCAACCGCCAGCTTGGCGTCGGCATACGCACGCGAGTACGTCGCCTTGTCCGCCGTGCGGGTCAGGCCCAAAAAGGCCTTGTAATACAGGTCGAAGAGCTGCTGGTTGTTGCTGTTCTTAAGCCGGGTCACCAAGCGAGCCGCGGCGCTGCTGAACAGACCAACCATCGAGTCGGCGTTGGCCACCGAGGCCACAACCGGCGCACCACCCGCGGCGCCATAGGGCATGGCCGTGCCGTCGACGTTGCGGATGCCGATGGCCGGCACCAGCGCTTTGAGCGTGCCCTGGATCGCAGCCGAGGCCGCGAACAAGCCGACCTGGCCACCGACGCCATTGGGGATGGTGTTGGTGTTGTTGGCCACGGTTGGCGAGACCTGGTGCGCGTTCGGCGAGCCGGCGACAAAGGCACTGACCAGCTTGCGCTCGCCATACTTGTCCCAGAGCTTCTTGCCGCCCTTGTTGCGCACATACAGCGGACGGCCTTCCAGATACTGGCTGTCGGCTGCGGTGATACGCGTCGCGCGGTTCGGGTCGTCATACGAGTATTCCTGACGGAAGCTCGAAATGACCTTGGGGGCTGGCCACAGGAAGTGGAACCAGGAAAGGGCGCCGGTACCGGCGACGATGTTGACCGAGCGACGCGGCACCTGCGCTGCTTGCGCAAGAGCGCTGCCGCCCATTTCCTCAAAGACCTCGAACGCGCGGGTCGGGCCCAGGCCCAGCACCGCGCTCGCGGTCATCACCGCTTGAATAAACTCTCGGCGGGAGGCACCCCGCAAATCGACTTCGCGTGTCATCGTCTCCCTCCCTAGTCACACAAGAAGATGGTTGAGGCCAGGGCGGCCGTAGTAAGGCGCTTGGCGTCCAGCGCATTGATTCCGCCGCTGATCATGCCGGCGACGGAGCCAGAGCACTGATCCAGCTGACCCTGCGTCAGCGGCACACCGACCAGACACGCGAAGCCATCGGCTTGGCACTTGTTGCTGGCGTCGAACAAAGGCAGGTTGGGGCAGTCGGTGGCGGCGCCGAACATGCCGGTGGGGTTGCCTGCGGTGATCAGCTCTTCCGCCATGGCCACCATGATGTCGTCCATCTTGACGACGCCGCCGGTCGTGCTGCGATCCGACTCGGGCGAGCGCGCCGGGTAGTTGGCGATACCCAGCACCAAGTTGGCATTGCGATACAGATCGCGCACCGTGCAGTCAAACGGCTGACCGTCGTTGCACGGCGCGGGTGCGCCCGTCATGTTGATGCCGCGACGGGTAAGGATGGTGCCCAGCGTGCGGTACGTGATCTTGCCGCACGAGTGCGTCCGCTCGCTCTCTTCCTTGGACACGTTCAAGCCATCCTTGAACGGGTCGATGTCGAGGGTGAGCGTGCCATCGTGATTGAAGCCCATCTCAGGCTGCTTCGGCTCCTGCATGGGCGGGGTGACCATCATCATCTCTTCCGGCGGCGTCATCGTCTGACTGTTGCCGCAGGATGAAACAACGCCTAGCGAGGCACACAGACCGAGGCTCGCCAGGCTCTTAAGCAAATCGGAAACCTTGCGCATGTGATTGCTCCTTCGCTTGCTCGCCTTGGCCTAGAACCGCACAAAGTACGGATCGTTGAAGATTCGCCGAATCAACTTCTTGACGTTGTAGCCATCGGCCACAAGCTGCGCGGACAGCTGATTGGCCAGGGCATCGGTCAGCGTCAAGCCGTCGTTCACCACGTCGCCGCGCGACATCGCCCAGTTCCAGACGCGCGTGCTGACGCAGCGAGCAAAGCCAGGGTCGGCCGCAATCGCGTCACCCAGCTCGGGCAGCGTCGTCGCCGGCTTCATGTGGCGCCACGCCGTGGTCTCGCCAGGTGGCAGCCAGTCAGCGAGGATCGTCGCCGGCTCGCCTGGAATCGGCGTCGTCACTTGATAGGTGGTGGCCGCAACATAGACACCCATGCTGTTGAACTTGCCGAACAGCGGTGCGATGTGGTTCAGCGTCGAGTGGCAGTTGGCGCAGATCAGCACGTCGGCAGCCTGGAAGTCGACGCGGGCGTTGGGCAGGCTCTCTTTGCCCGAGATGCTGTTCCACGGCCATGGCGAGTTGTACGTACCACCCGGATACTTCACCGGGGTGCCGCCCTGCTCGCTCGGGAAGCGGCCGCACATAAACGTCTCTTGCACCCAGCGACCGCGACGGAAAGCCATCGCCGAGTTGAACTGCTGCTGCACGCCTTCATCGCTGAGCACGCCCGAAATGACGGCTGCGTTGTTGGCGCAGTTGCCCGCGGCAAAGGTGTTGGTGCCGGCGGTGTACGTCGGGCAGGTGCCGCTCTTGGCCGTGACGATGTTGGTAAACGGCTGCTCCATGACCACAAGCTGCGCCGCATACGTCGGGGCAAAGTCCATCTTGGCCGGCGGCGTACCCACCGTGTCCTGCGTGCCCATGCGGAAGGTGTTGCGCCAGAACAGGACGTGGTCCGGCGGCAGCGACGCAGGGGCCCGTGCCGAACCGCCACGTGGTCCCTAGGTGGACCTTGACGTTCGCCGAAAGACGCAAGGGCCGCCCCGGAAGCCGTTCGCAGAGCGATTGCGCCTGCCACACGGCTGCACGCATGGGGGACGCATGAATCCACAGCCGAGACGGTGATAAAGTGGTCCACAATGCGTTTCGATTTTCAGCTTCCTTCCAGGTGGACAGCGGCGAAGCTACCCAGCGACGGTCGCGGCTTGGTGCTGCAGGCGCCTGGTCCGGTCGGTGCCCGCGATCGCGCGGCGCTGTTCCTGCTGGATCCGCTGGTGAAAAAGGGCTCGCTGGCCGAGCAGTTCGAAGCCGCCGTGCAGACCAGCTTGTCGACGGTCGACGTCGAAAAGCGGGGCGCTGTGCAGCCGCTTTCTTCAGCGGCTTATCCGGGTCTGCTCATGCCTGTCCGCGTGCGCGTGACAGAGCCGGACTCAGCGACGACAACCGAGGGTCACGCGACCACGCAGGTGGAAGGCCGCCTGTACTTTCTGTTGGATGCGCCGACCGCTCGTCTGCTGATCGTCTTCGTCGGTGGCCCGGACGCTCTGCCGCGCCATCAGCCGGTCTTGGATGCCTTTTTGCGATCCATTCGCCCAACCGATGAAGACGTCGACAGCGTGATTGCCTCGTCGCCGTACAGCACCTGGGGAGACTAAGTACGGCGCGAAGCGGGGGCCGCTATTTCTGGCGATACAAGCGATCGCCGCCGACCAGCGCCTTGCCCCCCGTCGGAGCATAGACCGAGACAAGCTGTGCCTCGGTACCGCTGGCGCTGCGCAGCCACGCATGGCCATCCCAGCGCAGGATCGTGCCTTTATCGCCCACGGCCAGCGCGCGGTCGGGCCCCGCGACGGATAGCGACCACAGCGAGATCTTGTCGATGGTTGGGAAGCTCTTCCAGCTTGTGCCATCGAAGTGATAGCCCTGGCCCTGTCGACTGAGCGCCCAGATGTCGGTATCCGACGAGCCGTGGATCAGAGTCAGCCCTCCAGGGCCCACCGGCTCTTTCGACCACACGCCACCGCGATAGCGCGCGATGTGCTTCATCGTGTCTTTGGTGTTCACCGGGATCAGGACCTGCTGCGCCGTGCCCCAAAGCTCATGCACCGATGTCTCGGCAAGCTCGGGCGGCGTCAGAACGTTCCACGCTTGCCCATCGTAATGAACGACGCGTGCGCCGGCTGCAGCGACCCAGACCTCGCGGCCTCGGGCAAAGACATCGACGAAGTCGTAGTAGAAGTTGGGAATCTGGTGCTGCGTCCACGTCTTGCCGTCGTAGTGCGCGGCCGTCCCCTGCGCCCCGACGGCCCAGACATCGGTCTTGCTGATTGGGAAGACCGCGGTGCGAGCTCGCGCCGGAAGCTGGGTGGTCACATCGGTCCACTGGCTGCCGTCGAAGTGAAACACCCAGCGCTCTTGCACGCGCTCTAGGTTTACGTTGGCTAGCAACCAGATATCGTCGGTGGCGGTGCCGCGGATGACGTTGATCCACAGCTTCTTGACATCCGCACGTAAGGGCAGCGACTCGGGCAGCCACTCGGCCGGTTCAGGGGCGGGCGGCGGCTGGGTTGTCTTCGAGCAGCTCGATATGGAAAGCAGGAAGGAACCGAGAGCGCAGAACAACTTCTTCATGGTTTCGAGAGTATCGCAAGGTCGGCGCTTATGGCTGTGCGTCTATCAGGCGGACGCGGATTCTCGCTTCGGCGCGGGGCAGCGACTAATCCCACAGCGAATTCCACGCTCCTGAGACGGCGTTGCTGGCCCCGTCCCATGCATCCGAGGCCATGCTGCCGACGGCACGAGCGCCACTTGAAGCCACGTTGCCGATGCCGCTTGCCGCGTCGCTTAACGTCATGCCGTTGCCGATCGCTGTCGCGGTGTTCCACACGCCGCTGAAGACGCCGGTCCCCGCCAAGGCCGCGCCACCGAGCATTTCCAGCGGATTGCCGGTCATCAAGCCATGGATGCCCAGACCCGCGCCTGCTCCGATCTCGCCCGCGGCGAGGCCCATGCGCTTGGCCCAGCCGTCGCCGACGCTGTCGGTGGGGTCGTTAAACATGTCGATGGATGCGCCGGTCAGCGGGCCGGCGTTTATGCCCAGGTGTTCCATCAAGGGGGCACCGTAGACGGCCAAGGCGAAGCTCGCCGGGTCGATGAATGTGTTCCCGGCGGTCGAGCTTGGATCGCGCTGGCGAGCCGCCGCTTGCGCATCGGAATAGGCCGAGACGTGTGATCCGTAGACGTCGCCGAACGAGATGTTGGTATCGCCGCGTGCCCGCGCCGCGTTGATGGCCGCGGTCTCGTTGGTTACCAGGTTGGCGCGGACATCGGTCCAGATGCCGGTGGGATCGTTGTGTCCGACGTAGTTGGTCGCGCGATCCTGCGCCGTCGCGCCACTCGGCAGACCATGTGGATCCAGGAAGCCCAGGCCAAACGTGTTGCCCCAGCCCGGCATCCACGACGCGTTGTCGCGATAAAACGAGTTGTCGCCCGAAGCTCGGCCCGTGGCATCCCCGTCGCCCTGCTGTCCGCGTCGCGTCGTGTCATAGCCGCCCTTGCCCATGACATAGCCGACACCTGAGTTGATGGCGTTTGACCACCAGTTGTCGGGCTCTAGCATCGCGGCGTCGTTGGCACCTGGGCCCACTGTCTGTGGCGCTGGACCTGGCATGTAATTCCCCCCTGCGTACACTGGCCCCCCGGCCAGTCGCTGTACCTCTAGTTTTCGCTGCCCCGCCGCATCCGTTGCGTCGCTGAAGACGCGTCGCGCCTAGTACTTCAAGCGCTCGATGGCGCCATCGACGAACTCGGCCGACAGGTGCGCATAAATCATCGTGGTTTCCAGCTTGCTGTGGCCAAGAATTTTTTGCAGCGAAAGCACGCTGCCGCCCTGCAGCAAAAAGTTCGAGGCAAAGCTGTGGCGCAGACCGTGCCACGCCCGCGGCAGCGGCTTAATGCCTGCTTCGGTCAGCAGCTCAGGCAGGCCCAGGGGTCGGTTCGTGTCTTTAAGCAGCTGCCAGCGCCCTTGCGGGTCAAGAGCAGGGCAGACAACGCCCGCGCTTGTCGACGGACAGCGCTGGCGCCACGCCGAAAGAATCGGCACCAGGCCAGCCGGCAGCTTCACGTGTCGCGCCTTGCCGTTCTTGGGCGTCGTCGCGTAGCTGCGAGCGATCGTCACGCGGCCATGTAGAAGATCGACATCGCGCCAGCGCAGGCCCCAGATTTCGCCTCGACGCAGGCCCAGATACACGCCCAGAGCGATCGCGATGTGCCGGGACGCCCACTTCAGCGACGTGGCCCCACGGCGTTCGGCCGCAGCAAGCAGCTTGCCGATCTCGACCGCATCCAGCCACTCGTCGGTACGCAGAGGCGGCGGCGGCAGCTCAACCCCTCGGCAGGGATGGCGATCGATCAGCCCTTCGCGCAGCGCCCACGACAGCGCCGCTCCCAAGCCGGACAGCGTGTTGCGGACGGTGCCATTGGGATAGCTCTGGCTCAGCACATCGCGGATCGTTGCCACGTGTGCGGGCCGAAGGTCGCTGGCTCGCAGCGCGGCGACGTGCGGCACCTTGCTTTCGATGCGCCCAAGGACCACGCGCAGTCGACGGCGATACGTCGCCAGGTTTTTCAGCCGTGGACTGCTCACGCGGGCCAGGAACTCTGTGAACAGCGCGCTCAGCGACAGGCTGCTGTGCTGAGCATCGTCGACCATGCCCGCCTTGCCGCGAGCGATCCGCGCCTCGATCTCGACCAGCATGCGACGAGCGAGCTGCGCCGTCGGTTGGTGGCTGGCTCGCTGCTTACGCTTGCCATCCGCGTCCACGTAGCGAACGTACCAGCCGATGAACGCGCCGTTTTTCATCTTGCGGATCACTTCCCCCATGATCCCCCCCGTGTGCCGCTAGTGGTCCGCGCAACGGGCGATGTGTCCCGTCGCTGCGGCCCTCTCACGACGCCGCGCACGCCGGCTGCGGTGCGTCGTAAGCCCATCGAATCTTTGGTTTTTTTGCGCCGATGTCAGGTGTTGCGCCAGAACGAGATCTGCTCACGCGAGAACGCGGCGCTGGCCAAGTACGCGTCGATGCGCGCCGCATACGTCGCGGCCTGATCCGGCGCACTGCGCAGCTCAGAGATCTCACTGAACGTCGGATAGTTTCCGGTCAGCTTCAGCGCCGCGGAGCGCAGCGCCATCATGTAGTCGACATTGCTGTCGTTCAGCGCCAGCTTGTCACCGTCGCGGACCGTCGGTGGCAGGCCATCTCGAAACGCGTTGTTCTTCACGTCAGTCTGACCACTTGTGGCACCGCCGGAACATCCGCCCAGCGCCGCCGCGGCCAGAGCCAAAGAAACTGTGGTTCGGCGAATTGTAGGTTTCATGCTTCCTCTCACTTGCAAATAAGCGGCCGGTTACTTCTCTTGAGCAGCCCAGGTCGTCACGGCTGTCTTGAAGCCGGGAAGATCCGCTGCCATGAGTTTGTAGGGGTGGTTGCTCGTGCCTCCCTCGCTGACTGGCGCCGCTTGCAGGATCAGCACGCTCTTGGGTGGATCCAGCGGATTGATGCGGCCCAGGGTGTAGACACACAGCTTTTGCAGATCGGCTTCGACGCTGCCGCGCGCCGCAGCCATGTTGAAGGCGTTGGTGGCCTGCGAAGCCCGCGAGTCAGGAGCCCCCAGGCTGTGACACAGCGCAGCGCAGCTAGCCAGCCTGTCTTTCACGGCGGGGTTGAACAGGCCATACGACTTGCAGGCCAGGGTCACGTTGGGCTTCGGGTTGACTTTCTCGATGACCTCGAATGCCAAGGCCAAGCGAGCCGTCGAGGCGGGCAGGTTGGACAAGAGCACCGTGCCGCTGCCGATATTGCCCGTCATGTTGGCCGTTACCGTCGAGTCGACCGTGGCGAGTGCGTCGCTGGTATCGGCATTGGCCCCGGTGGCCGAAAAGATGATGAAGCGCGGATGCTTGATGTGAATGTCTGCTGTCGGGCCCGCCGTCAGCTTGAGCGCTGTCACCAGGTACGAGCGCGTCCCCGACGGGTTCATCGTGAACGTGATCTTTGAAAGCGGGTCACCGGTCAGGGGCTCCAGGTTGATGTAAAAGTCCCCCGAGCGCACCGCAACCGTCGGTGTCGTCGCGCTGCCACCGTTGGTTCCGCGCGCCAGCGCTTCGGCCTGCAGCCAGGCGCGGGCGCGATCGTACTGTGGCTGCGTCAGCGCTGGGCCCTGGTGCGCGCCCTTCTGCAGGAAGGGGCTGATGTCGGCGTTCTTCGTCAGGAACTTGCCCCCACCATAGGCCGTGATGGCATCGTACTCAGCGTCGGTCTTCAGGAACGCCTCGACGGTATCTTGCTTGGTGTAGTGGCAGGAACAGGCACCGGGAGCATCGGCGGTTCCCGCGATGTCCGGCTTGACACGCAGATCGAACTGACCGCGCGGATCCAGCGCAGGATCCTCGACGCTGTCTGGGTCAAATGGATCTCGGATGGTTTCGGGCGGACAGCCGGTTAGGGTCGACAAGACCAGGCTGGACAGCAGCGCCGTGCCTCCCAGCACGCGTCGCGCCCTCGATTCAGACCAGTGATTGAGCCGCATCGCTCTCCCCCTCTCGATAGGACCGCGTCGGCGAGCGCGGCGCGGTCCAAAGCCAAGCAGAACCTTCTTTGCCGGGACATAATTCCGTTTCCCGACATACATCGCAAATGATGTTATCAGTAATGCAAAATACAATGTTGTGCTGATTCTTCGGACCGAAAGCCGGCAAATTTTTCTGTTTTTCGTCGGTAGGCGAGGGGTCCTACAGTCGGCTACATCAATCCATAGAATTTTTGTAATTTAGATTAATAATTTTCCTCTGTTAGAACCAGGAACCCTTGGGTACACTCAGGACGCCGGTCTCGGTCGCGCGCAGCGTGCTGCCCCTCGGGGGGGAAAGCGCGTCGCAGTCGGGACACAGAGGGCACATACCGCAGCGATGCCTCCCACGAACACAAAGCATCCAGGCGGCAGGACCGCTGACAGCACGGCGTCCAAGGCAATGGAGCGGGCTCCCCGACTGGGCGAGGTCCTCGCCGACAACTATCGCCTGGTGCGAGAGATCGGTCGCGGGGCCATGGGTGCCGTGTACCTGGCGGAAGACCTCGCGCTCGAACGCCAAGTCGCCATCAAGGTGCTGCTACCCGAGCACGCCGTACACCCTGGTCAAGCCGCTCTGTTCCGTCGAGAAGCACGCTTGCTGGCCGCCGTGCGACACGAAAACGTGGTGCATGTGCATACGCTCGGCGAACACCGCAGCGTGCCGTACATGGTCATGGAATACATCGTCGGACCGACGCTGGCCTCGTACCTAGTGCAGGCGGTGCGTGTCCACGATGCGATTCCGTTGGACCTGGCTGTCAGCTTGGCCCTGCAGCTTTGCCGCGCGGTGCAGGTCGTCCACGCCGCCGGCATCATCCACCGCGATATCAAGCCGGCCAACGTCATGGTGGCGCCGGGGCCGCGCGCCATCTTGATGGACTTCGGCCTTGCCAAGTCGACCGACTCACGCGGGTCGGGCACGCACATCATCGGCACGCCCGACTATCTGGCGCCCGAGCAGATCCGTCAGCGCCCGCGCACGCCGGAAGAGGCCCGTCGCTGCGACGTGTACGCGCTGGGCATGAGCATCTATGAGCTCATCGCCGGCAAGCTGCCGTTTCCCAGCGGCGAAGTCGCCGACGTCTTGCGCAAGCACCAAGAAGAAGACCCCATGCCTCCGTCGGTGTTTCGGCCCGACCTGCCCGAGGTCTTCGACAAAGCGATTCTGAAAGCGGTGGCCCGCGATCCCAACGCGCGCTTTCAGACCTGCGACGAGCTCATGGCGTCGCTGATCGCCGCCCACCGCAAGACCCTGCGCCGCCCACCGCAGCGCGTGCTGGTGGCCGATGAAGATCCGCTGGTCTTGGATCAGCTACGCATGTGCGTCGAAGCAGCGGCGCCCGATGCCGACGTCGTCATGGTCACCGACGGAGATCAAGTGCTCGAAGAGGCGCAACGGCAGCCGCTGGGCCTGATCATCATGGACCTGGCGCTGCCGCGACTAAATGGCGTCGAGGTCTGCGCCACGCTGCGCGGCAACGACTCGACCGGCGATGTGCCGATCGTCGTCTTGTCGCAGCGCAGCACACGCGGCGATCGCGCGCTTCTGCGTCAGCTTGGCGTGCGGGCCGTGGTGCAAAAAAGCCTGGGTCTGGACGGCCTGACGTCGATCGTTCGCGCCGTGATCAGCGAACGACCGCTGTAACGACCCGCGTGTGGCTCAGCCTTTTTGCGCGGGCGTTGCCGACGCAGGCAGCCAGCGCAGGCGCGGGCTGCGAGCCGCGCGCGTCTCGTCGAGCCGACGCAGCGCCGTGCCGTGCGGAGCGCTCTTGACCAGCTCTGCATTCTGCGCGGCTTCCTGCGCGATCGACAGCAGCGCATCGGCGAATTCATCGAGCGTCTCTTTCGACTCGGTCTCGGTCGGCTCGATCATCAGCGCGCCCGGCACCACCAGCGGGAAATACACCGTCGGTGGATGAAAGCCATAGTCCATCAGCCGCTTGGCGACATCCAGCGTCTGCACGCCGGTTTCTTTCTTAAGCCGCTTATCGGTGACGACGACCTCGTGCATCGACGGCCGCTCGGAACAGACGGGGTACACGTCTTGAATGCGAGCGCGCAGATACACCGCGTTGAGCACCGCCATCTCGGTCGCTTGCGAGAGGCCTGCACCCCCCATCTCGCGGATGTATGTGTACGCGCGCACCATCATGCCGAAGTTGCCAAAGAAGCTGCGCATGCGGCCGATCGACTGCGGACGATGCCAATCCAGGCGATAGCTGTCGCCGTCTTTTTCGACGGTGGGCGTCGGCAAGAACGGCACCAAGCGAGCGCTCACGCCGACGGGCCCAGCCCCCGGTCCACCGCCACCGTGCGGCGTGGTGAACGTCTTGTGCAGGTTGAAGTGCATGCAGTCGACGCCGATGTCACCGGGCCGCACCTTGCCCAGCAGTGCGTTGAAGTTGGCGCCGTCCATGTACACAAGACCGCCAGCCGCGTGAACGGCTTGCGTGATCTCGGCGATCTGCTCTTCGAACAGGCCCAGCGTCGACGGGTTGGTGATCATGATGCCGGCGATGTCGCCGGGATGCTGGGCAATTGCGGCCCGCACCGCATCCGCATGCAACAGCCCATCGCTGCCCGTCTTTACCGCCACGGTTTCGAACTGGTTCAGCGACGCCGATGCTGGGTTCGTGCCATGTGCCGAGTCTGGAATCAGCACCTTTTTGGGATGGCGCCCTTGGCTTTGGTGATAGGCGCGCATCATCATCAGGCCACACAGCTCACCATGGGCGCCGGCTGCCGGCTGCAGTGTCACGCGGGCAAAGCCCGAGATCTCGCGCAGGACTTCTTCCAGCCGATACATGAGCTCTAGCGCGCCCTGCAGCGTCGACAGCGGCTGCGCTGGATGCAGGCCGGCAAAGCCCGGCATGCGCGCGACGCGCTCGTTGACCTTGGGGTTGTACTTCATCGTGCAAGAGCCCAGCGGGTACATGCCGATGTCGATCGCATAGTTCCAGCGCGACAGCCGCGTGAAGTGGCGCGTCACGTCGACTTCCGACACCTCGGGCAGTCCGGCGGGCTGCGCTCGCGATAGCTCGCCGAAGCAGGCCGCGGGATCGACGGCCGGCACATCGCAGGGGGGCAGCGATGCGCCCGATCGACCCGCTGTCCCCTGTTCAAAGATCGCGGGCTGCTGATGCAAAAGATGGCGCGTGCCAATTGGGCCGCGCCCCGTCGGTGACGAAGCAGCGGGCGAAGCGGAAGCAGGGCTCTGCGTCATGGGCACACCTCGTCAATCGCGGAGGCCAAGCGATCGATGTCTTCGCGGCGATGGCGTTCCGTGACCGCGATCAAAAGGGTCTTGTCGGCGTCGGGCAGCCCCGAAAGGCCAAAGCTCGGCTGGCAAAGGGGAACGCCGGCCAGAATGCCGCGCTTTCGCAGGCGCTCGGCGACTTCATCGGCGGGACCACGCAGGCGCAGCGCGAACTCGTTGAACGTCGGGCCGCTGACCGCAAGCTGACAGCCGCGCAGCGCGGTCAAGCGCGACTTGGCGTATTCCGCCTTGGCCAGGTTCAAGCGTGCAAGCTCGACGAAGCCGCGGCGTCCAAGCAGCGACAGGTGAATCGTAAAGGCCAGCGCGATCAGGCCCTGGTTGGTGCAGATGTTCGACGTCGCTTTTTCCCGACGGATGTGCTGTTCCCGCGTCGACAAGGTCAGCACATAGCCGCGTCGGCCCTCTTGATCCACGGTCTCGCCGATCAAGCGACCGGGCATCTGCCGCACAAAGTCGGCACGCGCGGCAAACAGCCCCACTCCGGGACCTCCCAGCGACGGAGGAATGGCCATGCCGATACCTTCCCCACAGACGATGTCGGCCCCCAGCGAGCCGGGCGACGCCAAAACGCCCATGGAAAGCGGCTCGGTGCAGACGACGACCAGAAGCGCCCCCGCGGCGTGGACACGCTGGGCGATGCCACGTAGCTCTTCGACGACACCCAGATAGTTGGGCGTCTGCACAACGACACAGGCGACCGTGCTGCGGCGCTCAGAAAGCGCACGCTCCAGCTCTGCAGTCTCGACGCGGCCATCGGCCCCCATGGCCACCGTTGCAAGCTGCGCATCCAGCGTGCCTGGCTCGCACAGGCCGGCGAGATAGCAGCGCACCGTCTCGGCATAGTGCGGGTGAAGCGCTCCGCACAGCAGCGAGCCCTCGCGTCCCGTCACACGACGCGCCATCAGCACCGCTTCGGCCAGCGCCGACGCGCCGTCGTACATGCTGGCGTTGCAGATGAACGGCGCGACGTCGCCACCCGTCGGTGGACCGAACAGCTCAGACACCAGGGTCTGATATTCAAAGACAGCCTGCAGCGTGCCCTGCGCCACTTCCGGCTGATACGGCGTATAGGCCGTGTACCACTCGGATCGACACAGCAGCATGTCGACGGCGGTGGGGATGTGGTGTGGCGTCAAGCCCGCGCCCAGAAACGACAGCGCGGCGCCTTCGCGGATCGTCGCTCCGACGGATGGAATGCTGCGTGCGCCCAGATCGCCCAGGTGCGAAAGCAGCGTCACTTCGTCGAGCGCCGGAATATCCAGCGGTCGCGTGTGCCGCAGCGCCGCCGGAATGTGCGAAAACAGCGAATCGACCGACGGGGCGCCAATCACCCGCAGCATGCGATCGATGTCTGCATCAGTGTGAGGAATGTATCGCATCGAGATCGCCCTATGCGACGGCCGCCGAAGCCAGCCGGCTCCGTGGCGCATCTTTTTTTGATTTCGTTTGGTGACGGTGACTGCCGTGGCAGCGCACGCGCATACGGCCTGCGCGCCAACGGGGCGGGTGCTAGTGCGCGTTGTCGCTCAGCTCTTTTTCGTACTGCGCGCTGGTCATTAGCTGATCGACTTCCGACGGATTGCTCATCTCTAGCTCGACGATCCAGCCTTCGTCATAGCAGTCTTCGTTGAGCATCTCGGGGCTGTCACCGACGGGGACGTTGACCTTGACGACCGAGCCTGAAACGGGAGCATAGATATCAGACACGGCCTTGACCGATTCCACCGTCGCAAGCTGCGCACCGCGTGCGAACTTCTCGCCCTCTTTCGGCAGATCGATCAGCGTGATATCGCCAAGCTGCTCGACGGCATAGGCCGTGATGCCCACCGTGGCAATCTTGCCGTTTATGCGCACCCACTCATGGTCGTTCGTGTACCGCAGGTCGTTGGGGTAGTCCTTGGACATTGTGCTCTTCTCTTTTCGTTGACGCTTTAGACAGCGCTGCGACGATAAAACGGCGACTTGGCGAGCAGCGCGGCGATGCGCTTGCCGCGGCAGTCGACATACAGAGTCTGGCCCACCTCGGCTCGTGCAATCGGCACATAGCCCAGGCCGATGTTCTTGCCCACCGTCGGACCCAAGCTGCCTGAGGTGACGATGCCAATCGGCGCTCCACCTTCTGGCTCGGCAAAAATTGGATAGCCATGTCGCGCCGTGCCACGTCCTTCCATGACGAAGGCGACCAACTTTCGCGACAGGCCCGCGGCTTTCTTCTGCTCAAGCGCGGGGCGACCGATGAAGTCGTGGTCGAGCTTGACCACCCAGCCCAGGCCGGCTTCGTACGGCGTCGTCGTCTGGTCGATGTCGTTGCCGTATAGCGACAAGCAGGCCTCCAAACGCAGCGTATCGCGGGCCCCCAGACCGCAGGGCTTGACGCCAAAGTCACCGCCGGCTGAAAGCAGCGCATCCCAGATCCGCGCCGCTTCGCTGGCTGGACAGAACAGCTCAAAGCCGTCTTCTCCGGTATACCCGGTACGCGCCGCCCAGACGGTGACGCCCAGCATTTCACCGGCCTTGAAGTGAAACGACTTCAGGGCTGAAAAGCCGGCCTCGTGCGCCAAGCGATCGAGCAGCGCCGCAGCGTGCGGCCCCTGCACCGCGATCAGACCGGTCTCGGCCGATAGATCGCGCAGCACGCAGTCGGTCCGCCCGTCGGTGTGCTTGCGGAACCAGGCGATGTCTTTTTCGATGTTGGATGCGTTGATGACGATGACGATGCGGTCGTGCCGCTCGCGATAGACGATGCAGTCGTCGACGATGCCGCCGTCTTCGTAACAGACCGCGGTATAGCGCGCCTGGCCATCGACCAGCTTGCGCACGTCGTTGGTAACCAGCTTCTCGACGGCGTCCACAGCGCCGAGGCCGACGAATTCGACCTCGCCCATGTGGCAGACGTCGAACAGGCCGACGCCCGTGCGCACCGCTTTGTGCTCTTCGAGAATCGACGCGTACTGCACGGGCATGGCCCAGCCGCCGAAGTCGATGATGCGGGCGCCCAGTGCAACGTGGCGATCGTAAAGAGGCGTTCGCTTGGGAGCGGGTTTCCCCGCCGAGGAATGGTCGGAAGGCTCAGATGGACCGTGGCTCATAGGCGACCGGCATTAGACCGGAAAAGCCTTGAATTGTCAGCCCCTTGCAATATCTTGCGCGGGCCGTTGCGCCCCTTGGGCGCTGGCTGCGCATCGGCGCTTACCGTCGACGCTTTATTCATTCAAGGAGACTGACATGCAAACATCCTCGCTTCCTCGTCGTTTGACTCTTTCCTCGCTGCTTGTGGCGCCACTTGCCCTGTGCCTGACTGCCGCAGGCTGCGGCGAGCCGGCCGAAGAAGAAATGTCGCCGCCTGTGGCAGCCGATCAGGTCGACGGCAACGACGCGCCGCTGGCCTCGCTGTCGGCACTGAAGGCTGACTTCCCAGGAGACGAAAACATCGCCTTTGAAGGCAAGGCCGACGTGGTGCTGCCGACGAAGTTCGACATCCTGTCGCTGCAGGCGCCCGTGCGCAACCAGTCGCGCCGCGGTGTGTGCTCGATCTTCTCGACGATGGGCCTGGTCGAGTCGCTGTACAAAAAGGCGGGCCTGGCCACGCCTGACTTTTCCGAGCAGTACCTGCAGTGGTCGGTCAAGGTCCAGGTCAAGGCGTTCACCACCAGCGAAGGCTCCTCGGACAACTACAACCTGCAGGCCGTTGTGAAGTACGGCGTGCCCGTCGAGTCGGCCTGGCCGTACAACCCCAACCCGTGGACCACCGCCGAGGATCCGGCTTGCACGGGCGAGTCGCAGCCGACGAAGTGCTGGACGCAGGGCGAGCCACCGGCCGCGGCCAAGACGGCGCCCAAGTACAAGCTGCCGGCCTCGCGCTGGGTGTCGACGAGCTCGATCAAGAACGTCATTTACGAAAAGAAGTCCGGCGTCGTCGTCGGTATGGACTTCTTCTATCAGGCTTGGAACCACCGCGCGTCGACGCTGCCGGTCAATGCGACGTACTTCAGCAAGGGCTATGTCCTTTATCCGAACAGCACCGACCAGACCGAGAGCCGCAAGAAGCCAGCCGGTCACTCGGTTCAGCTCGTCGGCTGGGATGACACGCTGGAAGTCCAGACCGTCGACAAGGACGGCAAGCCGGTGGTCGACAGCATGGGCAAGCCGGTTAAGGAAAAGGGCTTCTTCCTGTTTAAGAACAGCTGGGGCACCGACCGCTTCGGCAACACCCACAGCAAGCAGCCCGGCTACGGCTGGATCTCGTATCGCTACGTGAGCTCATTCGGCTCGGGCAACACCGCCGATCCGCCGACGCGCATCACGCCGTAAGCACCGTCGCGATCACCGCGAGCGCGCGAGCGCCGTCGCTGTATGGGTCGCAAGCCGGCCCGCCAAACAGGCCAGGCGCTCGTTCGTGCGGTCGGACACACAGGGTCGGGGGGCCCTGTGCCGTCGCTGTTGTTTAGGGGATTACTTGCAGGAGCCGCGGTCGAAGATCTTGCAGACACCGCCGACGCAGGTGTACGGGCTTGCGCACAGGTTTTCGCTGGTCGCGCAGGGCTGACCTTCCGTCGGCAGCTTGGTGCAGATACCAAACGCCGCCGACGACGCCGTGCGGCAGTACGCATCGGGAGTGCAGATCGTATCGCCATCAAAGGCCGAGCCGCAGGCCTCGTTGACCTTGGCGACGGTCAGCGGGTACTTCTCGCAGGTCAGCGTCGATGCGTCGCAGTACTGAATCTGGTGGAAGTTGCAGTCGAACTGGCTGTTGCAGGCCGCACCCTGCATCGGGTCTTGGCAGGTACCCACCATGCACGAAAGCGAGGGCTTGCAGCGAACGCTTCCGCTGCAGGCTTCGCCGGCCCCGCGCAGCGGCTGACAGACATCGGTCACGCACTGCAGACCGTCGTCGCACAGGCGCAGCGTGCCGCAGGACTGGCCCTGCTTGGGCAGCGCCGCACACGCGCCACACAGCGAGCCTTCCGTCGACACAACGCACTGCAGCGAGTCACACTGGAAGCGATCGCCACAGGGGGCACCGACGGCCCGCTTGCCCGGCACGCGACACTCGGGCGGCAGGACCCCAAGCAGGAAGTCATCACACGACTCGGCGTTGATGCCGCGGGCGCAGGCCTGCGCCACGTCTTGCGTCCAGCTTGTATCTGGCGACTTGGTATTTAGCTGGCAGCGCTGCATGCGGTTCGTGCGGCAGATTTCGAAGTCTGCTGCATAGACCGATGACCAGAAGTTTGAACAGCCCACCTGACGCGTGCAGTACGCCGTCGCGTACTCTTCGCAGCCTTGGTTCGCGCCGCAGCCCACCGCAGTGGTCGACAGGACGCCGATACAGAAGGCCAGTAATGAACGGCCAAAGCGCTGCATGCCTTCCCCCCTGGGCAGAGCCCTCTACATGGTGATTCCGTCGAGAATATCACGCGGATCTGCCGCAAAGTCAGCCTTGCTGATTCGCCCGCGCTTCCCGCGGCTTAGCCCAAACCTGCGATTCGTCGAGAGAGCAGCGGCCCGCGCGGACACCGCGTAGGCAGCCGGAAGAACGCGGCGCGCCGAGGGTCGCTGTCGATACAATCAAAGGCTCGGGGGCCGAGGATGACGTGGAACGTTGGCTCCCGCATCGCAACCAAAAGGGGAGCCAAATGTCACATCGCTTGCCGCATTCTTTGGCCACACGTCGCGCGTCTGCGTGTTCTCTGCTTGGAGCCGCTTGGCTCGTCGCCTGCGGTGGCGGCAGCCCCGACGGCAATACCGGAGGTCCGCAGCAGCTGCCCGGCACGCAGCCCAGCCTTGGCGTGAGCTATACCGGCGAGGGCACGTATTACGGCGCGACGGGGGCAGGCGCCTGTTCCTACGACCCATCGCCGCAGAACCTGATGGTCGCCGCCATGAACAGCCCGCAGTGGCAGAACAGCGCCGTCTGCGGCATGTGCGTCGAAGTCACCGGCCCCAAAGGCGAAGCCAACAAGATCGTCGTGCGCATCGTCGATCTGTGTCCCGAGTGCAAAAGCGGCGACCTCGACCTCAGCCAAGAGGCCTTTGCCAAGATCGCCGATCCCGTCATGGGCCGCGTCAAGATCACCTGGCAGCCCGTCGCGTGCGCCGTCAGCGGGCCGATCTCTTACAAATACAAAGACGGCACGTCGCAGTGGTGGATGGGTGTACAGGTTCGCAACAGCCGTCTCCCCGTGAAGCGCGTCGAGCTAAAAGAGGGCGCGAGCTACATCGACCTCAAGCCCGAGAGCTATGGCTATTACACGCTCAGCTCACCGAACGGTCGACCGGGGCCGTATTCGTTCCGCTTGACCTCGACCACCGACGCGCAGCTTACCGAGCCTAGCGTCCCGCTGTCGCCCAGCACCCCCGTACAAGGCACGCAACAATTTCCGTAGTCGCGCATATCGTCTGACGCGGAGCAACGCCGCGTGTTGCTACATATCCGCGGGCGACATGTCCGACGAGCTGCCAAGGTCCGGCGGGCTGGCAAAGTCGAGCGACGGCGACGACAGATCAAAGGTGAACGAGCACGCCTCGGTGCTGCCCTTCAAGTGACAGATCGAGTCGCTGCGGCACTCGTATTCCGGCGGGCAGGCGCGATCTTTGGTGTCGCAGCGATAGCTGCAGGTGGGCAGCGACGGGTTGAAGCAGCGGACAAACAGCAGCACCGCAGCGAGCGGACCGACCGCGATCAAGCTCGCCGTCTGCCAGCGTCGAAATGCGACAGGGCGCAGGGTCATCTAGAAGCTCCCAGCCAAGAGCGCGGGTTGTGGATTCTTCAACGGCCCACCCGAAGCGACCGACGGACGCAGGCCCAGCGTCGGCAGCCAGGCGACTCCGGGCTTGGCCTCGCTGCGGGCCTGGGCACGCGTCTTCTGCAGCCGGAAGTCGAGGATAAACAGCACAACGCTCGCCACCGTCGCCACACCCGCGGCCGACAAAAGCGCGATGCTGGCCGTGTTGTAGCTCTGCCCTTCGGACATCAGCGTGGCATAGGCCTCGGCCTGGTTTTCGTCGTACTGCGGCGGAGCATTGCCGACGAGCAGCGTCGTGCGGCGGCGAAGCTCATCGGCGCGGTTCTGTGCCCCCAAGCCGACGATGGCCCCCGCCGTGCCCAAGGCAACCGCCGCCGCAGTTCCCACCCAAGCGGCTGTGCGCAGCGCCGTCGGCTTTTCCCCAACGGGCGGAGTAATCGTCGGCGGTGCTTCGGGCTTGGCTTCGGGTTTCGCTTCGGGTTTGGCCTCAGGCTTGGCCTCAGGCTTGGCTTCGGGTTTGGCGTCGGGTACCGCTGTCGGCTGCGCGGTGCTGGCGCTGCCAGCAGGTGGTATTCCCGCGGGCCGCGCTGGATCCGTGCCGCTCGTCGCCCCTGGTGAGGTCGCGGTGGCAGGGGGGCTTCCCGTCGCGGTCTGCCCCGGCGTGGCCGGCGGTGCGGCCAGTGCCTCTTGCAGTGCTTGGATGCGCTTTTCCACTTCGGCCCGATCGCTCGCCGTCGGCTGTTCCCGCAGATACGCGCGGTACGCATCCAGGGCCTTTTGCGACTCGCCTGCGCGCTGCCAGCTCTCGCCGATGCTGAACAAGAGCGCGGCGTCCTTGGTGATCGCATAGGCCGCTTGATACTGCTGCGCCGCCAGCTTGAAGTTGCCTTTTTGAAAGGCCTCTTGTGCGGCGTCAAAGTGCTGACCGGCCGCGGCGTAGTCTTGTGCCCGGACCGACGGAATCATGCCGCCCGAAAGCCAGGCCCAAAGCGCCAAGCAGGCCACGCGCAGCCACCTGCCCTGCGGCCCCCACGAAAGCAACTGCCGCGACCTACCCAGCCGCGGGGATGACCCGTCGAACTGGCGCGAAACAAGGCCTGGTAGCTGCCCATTCTGGTGCGTACACATCGTCGGCAGTCCTATCTCGCAGATGCGCATCCGGTCAAGTGTCGCGGCGGCTTGTATCCCCAGCGGGCCCGGCCTCGCCTAGCTGCCCGGCTTTTGCAAGGCGGCAAGCAGCGTCGTACAGACGCGATCGATATCCGCATCGCGAAGCTCTGCGTGCAGGGGCAAGGCCAGTCCACGGCTGTGTAGCTCGCTGGCAATCGTCAGATCTCCGTCCTGACGCGCCGAGACCGAGCCGTTGAGCCGCAGGACCTTGGCATCGCTGTACGCCGATAGATGATGCAGTGCATACGAAGCCACCTGCGTTTCGATGCCAGCCTCTGCCATTTTTTGTCGCAGCGCCGCGCGATCGTGTCCGCTCGGCAAGACCACGGCAAACGTCTGGTAGATGCGCTGCGCATGATCGGTCTGAAACGTCAGGCCATGGCCCGACAAGCGGTCGCGATAGTGCTCGGCGATCTCGCGATGGCGAGCAATGAGCTGCGGCAGGCGCGCAAGCTGGACACGACCGATGGCGGCGCCTAGCTCGGGCAAGCGATAGTTCAAGCCGGGCTGCGGCATGTCGACGTCTTCGCCAGGCAGGCTGGGCTTGCCGCTGCTTGAGGGGCGAACCACCAAGCCATGAGCGCGCCGCGTGCGCAGCTCTTCGATCAGGCCCTGATCGTCGCTGAGCACCGCTCCGCCTTCGCCGGTTGTCAACAGCTTGCGCGGATGAAACGACAAGCAGACGGCGCGACCGCGCATCGCCCCCGGCACGCCGATGGCGCAGGCGGCATCGGACAAGATCAGCGCATCGTTTTCCGGGCTGGGCGCCGCTTCTTCATCGGTCTTGCCGACGCTGTCAGGCCACGGCGCGGGATGCCCGAACTGATGGACCAAGATGCAGGGGCCACGTCGCTGCGACAGCCAGCTCGCCGCCAAGCGCGCGTCCATGCAGAACGAGTCGGCCGTGACATCGCCCAGGACGACCTCGGGCTGGCCGGGCAAAAAGCGCGCGATGTTGGCCGTCGCTGGAAACGTAAACGCCGGCACCAGGATCGAGTCCGCGTGCCCGGCGCCTTCCTGCAGCATGGCGTAAAGCGCCAGATGCAGAGCCGCCGTCCCTGAGCTCAGCGCGACGGCGTAGCGACGACCGCAGAACGCGGCCAGCTCTTCTTCAAAGGCGCGATTTTCTGCCCCCAGAACCAACCAGCGCGACTCCAAGACGCGCTGTGCGGCGGCGAATTCTGCCTCGGTGATGCTCGGTCGCCCCAGGGCGATACGCGAAGCGGGGCTCGATGCGGTCGCGGCGGTGGCCATGGCCGGCGAGTGAAGCAGATCGCCCCCCCTGGAATCAAGCGCGCAGAGCACAGGCCCTTTTAGTAAGCTCTCGGCCGGCCGCGATGTGGACCGGGATCTCACCGAACGCAAACCAACCAGCTGAGCCGTCGCTGCGCTCGCTTGCGCGGTGGCTTTTGGGGGCTGGGTTGGGTGTGCTGCTCGCAGGCTGCACGGGACGTCCGTCGGCTGAGCCGCGGAATCCGGCGACGAGCGCGCCGCCTTCGACGGTGACTGCGGCCGCAAAAGAAGCCAGCGGACCGCTGCGGACCGGCTCGCTGCTGGTTGAGCTACGCCCCGGACAGACCTTGCCGCTGGACGCAAGCGATCCGCGGGCCGCCGTGCAACCGCAGCCCGTGCTGGTGCTCTCAGACGCTCCGCTGCGCGCGATTCGCCGCCTGAACGAGCCGGTGCCCTGGGATCGCGACAGCGGCGAGATCTGGCTTGTGCAGGCCATCGATCCCGTGGTGCTTACGTCGGTGGCCGCCACACACAGCCTGGTGGCCAAGGTGGCGCGCGATCCCCGTGTGCGCCGCGTCGAGCCGGACCGCATCCGCTATGCCGCCGCAGATGCCGGCAGCAGCGACGGTGGATCAAGGGATGGCGGACCGCAAGACGCAGGCACACGCAAGAACGGACCCGGTCAACGCGCCAACGATCGCTTCGTCTCGCAGCAGTGGAACCTGCCCATGGTCCGCGCGTCCGAGGCGTGGAACCTAAGCGGCGGCTCGGAAGACGTCGTCGTCGCCATCTTGGATACCGGCATCTTGCCCAACCATCCCGATCTCGCGGGCCGCCTGTTGCCGGGCTTTGACTTCATCAGCCACCCCGACAGCGCCGACGACGGAGACACCCGCCGCGACGCCGACCCTACGGACACCGGCACCATCGACAGCAGTCGCCTGCACGGCACACACGTGGCCGGCATCATCGGGGCAGCGACGGGAAACCGCCTGGGAATCGCCGGCATCGATCAGCGCTGCCGCGTGCTGCCGGTGCGGGTCTTGGGGGTGCGCAACGGCGATGGCACGGACAGCGATATCTCGGACGCGATCCGCTGGGCGGCCGGCATTCAGGTCGGCGAGCTACCGCCTCCGGTTCGGCCTGCAGACGTGCTGAACTTGAGCTTCGGGGGTCCGGTGGTGTCTTTTACGCTGCAGCGTGCCGTGCATCAGGCCATCGATCGCGGAGCGCTCATCGTGGTTGCGGCCGGCAACGGCGGCGACGATGCGCGCACCTATTCCCCCGGCGGCCTCGACGATGTCGTGTCGGTGGGTGCGGTCGGGCGCGATGGCAAGCGAGCGGCCTATTCCAACTTTGGCCCGCGGGTCGATCTTCTGGCCCCAGGCGGCAGTGCCGACCTGATCGGCGATGAAGACGCCGGCTTCACCGTCGAAGGAGTGCTGTCGACCTATCGCGACGACGGGCTGCGCGAGAAACCGGACGATGAATACACATATGGCGTTCTCTCGGGAACGTCCCAGTCGGCCCCGCATGTCAGCGCGGCGGCAGCGCTTGCGCGCGGCTTGGCTCCGACGCTGCGACAGCGCGGGCTGGCCATGCTTCTGGCCGTCACAGCCAACCGTCGCTATCGCTGCGACAGCGATCCGCAACAAGGCTGCGGCGCCGGGCTGCTCGATGTCGCCAGCCTGCTTTCTGTGGCTCGGCTGCAGCCCGCCTGTGGCTGCGCCGAAGGCCTGGTCTGCCTAGACGACGGCGTCTGCCGCGTGCCCCCCGTGCTGCATGAATCGCTGGTGCCCAACAACCAGCTTCGCGGCGGCTGGTGTCAGCTTGCGCCCGGCTTGACCGATCGGTCAAATCCGTCGCTGCGTGAGCTTTTTTCCTGGTGTCTTTTGGCTGCCTTGCTTGGGCTGCTGCGTGCTCGGCGCGGGCTTGGTGCGGCAGGCCTGCTGTGGCCGCGACCGCCACGCGTCGATTAGGAACAAGATCCTCATGAACCCCAGCGATATCGTGATTACGGGTCTTGGCGTCATCTGCGCCTTTGGCCCCGACTGCCAAGCGTTTCTTTCCGGCTTGCGGCGCGGACAGACGGCGATTCGGACGCTCACCCGCTTTGATGCCACGGGCTGCCGCAGTGATCTCGTCGGGCAGGCGCCCGATCCGGTGTTTCCTGCGAGCTTTGCGCTGCCGGCCCAGGCCTCGCGCCCTGACGCATTTGGCCTCTGCGCCGCGCTAGCCGCCGTCGCAGACGCCGGGCTATCCGCTGCCGCGCTGCACAAGGCCGCGGTGTCGTTTGGCACCGGGGTCGGGGGCGCCGAACAGACCGAAAGCTATCTGCGCACGCTACAGCACGAAGACGGCAGACCGCCGCCGCCCGCCTCGCTGCTGGTCGCGCACCAGCCCGCTTCCGTGACCGATCTTTTGGCCCGCGTGCTGGACAGCCACGGGCCACGAGCGACGTATATGACGGCCTGTTCTTCGTCGGCGCTTTCGATCAGCCAAGGTCGCGATCTGATCCTGCTGGGGCAGGCCGATGTCGCGATCTGCGGCGGAGCCGAGGGGCTGTGCCCGCTGACCACGGCCGGCTTTTCAGCGCTGCGGGCCACGTCGCCCGAGCTATGTCGCCCCTTTGATCGCGAGCGCAAGGGCCTGAACCTGGGCGAAGGCGCCGCGGTGCTGATCCTTGAGTCGGGTGAGCATGCGCGTCGTCGCGGGGCGCGCGTCTATGCCCGTCTGATCGGCGCAGGCCTGTCCTGCGATGCCTACCACATGACGGCGCCACAGCCCCAAGGCGAAGGCGCGCTTCTGGCCATGCGTGCTGCCTGCCGCGACGCCGGGATCGCTGTCGATGCCATCGAGTACATCAATGCGCACGGCACCGGCACGCCGCACAACGACGCGGCCGAGTCCGCAGCCATGCGCAGCCTGCTCGGCGAGCGCGTGTCCAAGGTTCCGGTGAGCTCGATCAAGTCGCTGGTCGGTCACACGCTGGGCGCGGCGGGCGCCATTGAAGCCGTCGCGTCGGTGCTTTCGATCGTGTATGGCCTCTTGCCCCCGACGGCGCAGCTCACCGTGCCCGATCCGGCCTTCCATGTCGAAGGCGCTCCTGACTTTGACTTCATCCAGTCGGTGACGCGCAGCCAGCGCTGCGATGTCGTGCTCTCGAACAGCTTCGCCTTTGGTGGCAACAACGCCGCCCTGCTATTCGCCTCGGCGTAGTGCGCCAGAAAAACTGGAATCCGCCTCGCGCAGCCTGCGGACCGCGACCCCACAGCGTCTTGGTTTGCGCGCCAACGCAATTGCTTCGTAACTGGTAGGGCGCATAGAATCCGCCCATGGCGTATTTCTGTTGGTCGTGCGGCAACGAGCAGATCTTCGAGGTCAAGGTCGGCGTCAAAGTGGGCCGTCGCGACACCTGCCCGCACTGCGGCAACGACCTGCACGTCTGCAAGAACTGCCAGCAGTACGATCCCTCGGTCCACAACCAGTGCCGTGAGCCCGAGGCGTCGTTCATTCGCGACCGCGAGGTCAGCAACTTCTGCACCCACTTTGCCTTCAAAGACAGCGAAGGCTGGAAGCAAGACCGCAGCGCCGAGGATGCCAAAAAGAAGCTGGCCGCGCTGTTCAAGAACCTCAAATGAGCGAACCAAGTGAACAGTCCCCCGCCGCCAGTACGCCCGTCTGCAACGGGATGTCTGGTGAGTGGGAACAGCGGACGCTGTGTCCCGACGAAAGCTGCTTGGGCGTGCTGGGAACAGATGGCCGCTGTCGCCTGTGCGGTCTGCGCGGGGATCTCAGCCTGCCGCCAGGCGAGGTGGTTCGCGTCGCCAGTACAGACCCTGCCGAGCCGTCGCCAGACGCACCAGACGCACCAGACGCACCGGACGCGTCAGCCGCGCCCTCGCAGCGCAGCACATCTGATGAGCACGACAGCGATGGCTTCGATACGCGAGCGCTGTGCGAACGAGACGACTGCATCGGCGTCTTGGACTTAGACGGCGTGTGCAAGGTCTGCGGCTTGCGGGCTGTGACGCACCCAGCCTAGGCCGAAGCCAGCGACGGAACATCCACAGGCCTTTGTTTCCAGGTTCAGCGCCCCATACGTCCCTAAACGCATCCGAGCCGAGTTCCTAAAGAGCCCAACATGCAACAGCCGATCGTGTTCTCCCTGCTGCTTCTTGTCGCGTCGGTGGCGTTCGCCATCACGGTTCGCAAGCTCGCCGCCGCCGTCATGCGCGGCAAGGTCAATGACCTCAAGCTCACCGACCGCATTCCGCAGCGGATTGCGTCGGTGATTCTGTACTTCCTTTTGCAGCGCAAGGTCGCCGAGCCGGTCTCGTACAACACGCCATCGGGGATCACCAGCAAGCATCACCTGCTGATCTTCTGGGGCTTTATGATCATCACCGTCGGGACGATCGAGTTCATGGTGAACGGCCTGATCCCGTCCTTTAGCTTCCGCGCCATCGGTCTGGGGCCGATCGCGACGGGGCTTTACTGGATGGTCGACCTGTTCAACTTGATCGTGCTGTGCATGCTCGGCTATGCGCTGTTCCGTCGCGTCGTGCTCAAGCCGCGCCTGATTCCAATGAGCCTCGATGCCGGCCTGATCCTGCTGCAGATTGGCCTGTTGATGGTCAGCCACTTCCTGATGCATGGCGGCGAGATCGGTGCCGCGCCGCAGCTTTCCTATGGCCCGGTCTCGGACGCCATCGGCCTGTCGCTTTCGAGCCTGCCAGCGAGCACGCTGCACACCATCGCCACCGTCGGATACTGGACGCACGCCTTCATCCTCTTGTTCTTCCTGAACTACCTGCCGCACTCCAAGCACATCCACATCTTGGGCTCGCTGCCGAACATCTATCTGCGCAACCTCGATCAGCGCGGTGTCATGCCCAAGCTCAACCTCGACGACGACAACGACTGGGGCGTCAGCAAGATCGAGCAGTTTTCGTGGAAGTCGCTGCTGGATCAGTACGCCTGCACCGAGTGCGCTCGCTGTTCCAACTTCTGCCCGGCGTACAACACCGACAAGCCGCTTTCGCCGATGCACTTGATCCACGATCTCAAGGACGAGATGGCGGCGCGGCAGAAGGCGTTTTTGGCCAAGGCGGCGCAGCCCAAGACCGACGGAGCCGAGGCCAAAGCTGGCGAAGACGAGAAGGCCGGCGACGAGCTACCGCCGCTGATCGGCGGCCGCATCAAAGAAGAGACGCTGTGGGCCTGCACGACCTGCGGCGCCTGCCAAGAAGTCTGCCCGGTGTTCATCGATCACCCGCTTAAGATCCAGCAAATGAAGACCTCGCTGGTGCTCAACGGCGAGGGCATTCCCGTCGAGCTTCAGCGCACCTTCCAAAACCTTGAGCGCCGCGGCAACCCCTGGGGCGCGGCCGACGATCGCATGGCCTGGGCCGAAGACCTTGCCTTCAAGGTGCCGACGGTCGGCGACGAACAGGGCAGCGAGCCCGAGTATCTGTTGTTCGTCGGCTGTGCCGCTGCCTTCGACGATCGCATCAAAAAGTCGATGCGAGCGCTCGTCGAGGTGCTGCACGCCGCCCAGGTCCGCTTTGCCGTGCTCGGCGAAAAAGAGAGCTGCTCGGGCGATCCGGCGCGCCGCGCAGGACACGAGATGATCTTCCAAGAGCAAGCGCAGGCCAACGTCGAGGCAATGAACGAAGCCAAGGTGCGCAAGGTCATCACGTCGTGCCCGCACTGCTTCCACACCATCAAGAACGAGTACCCGCAGTTCGGCGGTAACTATGAAGTGCTGCACCACAGCCAGGTCATCGCTCGCCTGATCGCCGATGGAAAGCTCACGCTCGACGACAAGATGGACAAGCGCGTGACGTACCACGACAGCTGTTATCTGGGTCGCTGGAACGGCGTGTACGAAGCCCCGCGCGAGATCCTGTCTGCTGTCTCAAAGGGCGAGATTGTCGAGCTTCCTCGTCGCAAGCAGCACGGCTTCTGCTGCGGCGCCGGGGGCGGGCGCATGTGGCAGGAAGAAAAAGGCCCGCGCGTGAACCGCAACCGCACGCAAGAGATCATCGACAGCGGTGCCGAGGTCGCAGCCGTGGCCTGTCCGTTCTGCACCATCATGATCACCGACGGCGTCAAAGACGCGGGCGTCGAAGAAAAGGTGCAGGTCCTCGACATCGCCGAGGTCGTGCGCAAGTCGCTCAAGAACATCGAGAGCAAGAAAGCCGCCGCCGAAACCCCACCGGCCTAGTCAGGATGGACCGCCCCACTTGCGGTCGGCCCATCCTGATACGGTTCAAGCGCCTACAAATCGTTTGTGCTTCAATAAATCATCATATCGAACCATATCAACATTTCGTATTTATTTATCTTTGAATTATTGCCCACTTGCACCTCTCGGCATGGGCCGCTGTCGACCTGGCTGATCAGGCCATCGACTGTGTCGAAGAATTGGGCGCAGCGCGCGACCCAACGATCTGCGACCACGTCAACGCGCTGAACCAGTCGCCAGACAGGACAACGCCCTGACGTACCGCCTGCGTTTCTGCCCGAGCCGAGGCCGGGATCAAGGCTTGAGAACCTGGCAAGCCCGAAGCGGCGGACGCGACGATTCGTACCGCTTGCCTACGTGGCCGTCCGAGAAACCGCAGGCGCAATGCGGGCGTTTTTCCGTCGAGAACTGCCTTGCTGAGGCCAAAGCGAGTGCCCTATAATTCAGGCAGAGGAGTCTAGAAGCCAGCTCATACCCCTACTGCCGGCCCAATCCAGCCGGCTGTCCGTCCTCACGGCCCAAAGGCTGCTCCGGGCGGGCATCCGTCCGCCTTGGGCTCCTCGCTACGGTTGATGAGAGGGCTCGTAGACTCGGTCGGAGAATGGCTCTTGAAGTTCAGTAAATTGGGTGGGTACGAGATCGTTCGCTTGATCGGCCAGGGCGGCATGGGGGCCGTCTATGAAGGGCTGAATCCGACCATCGGTCGTCGTGTCGCCATCAAGGTCCTCCTGCCCGAGTACGCCCACCGCACCGACGTCGTGCGCCGCTTCTTCAACGAAGCCAAGGCCGTCAACGCCATCAGCCATCCAGGCGTTGTTCAGGTCTCGGATGTCGGGACCGCCGAGGACGCCAGCCTGTATCTGGTCATGGAATTCTTGGAAGGCCAGACGCTTTCAGAGCGCCTGACCAGCCAGGGTGGCCGCCTGCCCGAGGAGGAGGTCATCACCATCTGTTGGCAGCTCGCCGGGGTGTTGGCAGCAGCCCATGCCAAGAACATCGTGCATCGCGATCTGAAGCCGGGGAATGTGATGCTGGTGCCGGACTTGGCTGGACCGGGAGGAGAGCGCATCAAGCTCTTGGATTTCGGCATCGCCAAGCTGGGCGCAGAACACCTGCACGCCGACGACGTCAAGACCCGAACCGGGCAGACCTTGGGCACCGCCGCGTATATGTCGCCCGAGCAGTTCATGGGCGACCAGATCATTGATGGGCAGACCGATGTCTATTCCCTGGGGGTGGTGATGTTTCGTCTGCTGACGGGGCGTCTTCCCTTCATCTCGACGTCGGGCGAGATGGCCCTGGGGATGATGCATCTTTCGAAGCCGCCGCCGTCGATTCTAAAGCTCGTGCCCGAGGTCTCGCCCTGGCTGGCTCAGCTGGTCGAGCGCATGCTCGGCAAGGTGTCTCTAGAGCGTCCGACGATGACCCAGGTAATGAGCGAGCTGCAAGAGCGCCTGCCGTTTCGGGCCACATCGCGCAGCCTGCCCGCGGTGGCGCCGGTCGATCACAGCGGTATTCAGCCCATCAGCGTGCTTGGCTCGACGGGCGTGGCCACGCAGACCGCGCAAGCGGACTCGGTAGGCCAATCCAGCCGGGGTGGGATTTTGCGGTTTGGCAAAGACATTCCCTCGTGGCTGGGCTTGGCTCCTCCCCCTGCACCGAGCAACAACCCCGCTTCCGGCAGCATTACGCAGGCCACCGGGCAGCAGTCCACAGCCTCGGGCGAAAAGGGCCGCAAGCTGCGGTTCCTGGCGGTCGGTCTTACGGCTCTACTCATCGGCATCGGCGGCACCCTGTGGTATGGCTCTGCGGGCCGACGGTCCCCCGACTCGCCAGCGACGGGGACGGCTAGCGAGCCTTCGCGATCTGCGTTGAACCCCGCTGCCGCCGCATCGTCACCGACGGCATCCGATGCTGCGCGCACGCCGGCTGGCGCGGCGTCGCACACTCAGGAATCTGCCCCGCAGGGCGTGGGCTCCGTCGACGCAAGCGCGTCGGTCGGTCCCAGCGAGCGCGAGGCCGCCAATGGTTCCAGTCGGCCCTCTCGGGACAAAGCGGGCAAGCAGGCAGGCTCGGACCGCCCAGCGACGGATAGCAAGTCAAGCCGCCGCGCATCGAGCGGCAAGGCCAGCGAGCGAAGAAAAGAGGACCATCCACGCCATGCGGGGAAAGCTACGGCCACACCGATCATCGACTAGCTCTCAGCTCCTTGTTGGGACGCTCTGCCCGTCGAGACGCATCGTTCTTCTGGGGTCTCTGTGGGCGCTCTTTTCGCTGAGCCCAGACGCAGACGCGGCCGAAGCGGTGACCACCGATCGCTGTCAGGCCGACGTCAGCTGTCGTGAGCGCGTGGCCGCCGCCACCCAGCTAGCGGCCCAGCTTCACTATGAAGACGCGCTTCGTCTGTATGTCCGAGCCTATGAGCAGTCGCAAGAGCCTCGCCTGCTCCTAAACATTGGCCGGTGTCACTATCGCCTGAACAATCACAGCGTTGCGCTCGACTTTTACGAACGATTTCGCCAAGCCCAGCCCAACCCCGAGCCCGAGCTCGCCAGCCGCTTGGCGCAGTTTGTCGCGGAAGCCAAGCTCGCCCTGCTCTCGCAGAAGCCGGCAGCGACTGCGGGACAGGGCGCGACGGCGCCACGCTCCGGCCAGCCGGGCGAAGGCGGAGACGCCGCGCGGCCCGGCAGCCCCGCAAGCCCGACTCTGTCGCCGACTGGCAGCACTGGCAGCACTGGCAGCACCGACAGCGCGGCTGCGCAGGCCGCCCCTGCTGCGCCCGCTTCGCCGCACGCTGCGTCGCCCACCGAGCCACGCCAGTCCGACTCGCGCGGCGCGACCGTCTGGGGTCGTCCGGCCTGGCGCGCTGGACTTGGACTCGGCGCGGCTGGGGTGGGTGCGGCGCTGGTCGGGCTCGGCATCGGCGCCCTGTCCGCGCACGGACGCTGCGTCACCCCTGCGCCATTCGACGCTGACCGCTGTGTGTCCGAGGTCGCCGACGATGGCCAGCGCCGCTTCGCCGTCCTCGATGGCGTAACGCCCGGAGTCCCTCTGCTCGTCAGTGGGGGGCTCTTGCTGGTGGGCGGCCTGGTGCTCGTCGCGCTGCCGGCACGGGCTCGCCCCAGGCTGGCGCGATTGGCGCAATAACTCGTCCGCATCGCAAGTACACCGCATCCTTCCATTCAACATCGCCATCCTTCGGAGGATATCATGCGTGCAATATTCTGGTTTTCTATCTTACTTACAAGTTGCGATATTCTGCCGCAGACTTCCGTTTTGTGCGCTGAGGACTCTCGTTGTAATCCATATATTGATCAACCATTTGTTCTGGGAAAACCGAATAACAGTGCAACAACCGCATCGACGACGGGTCAGCCGGTTAGCAGCAGTTTCTTTAAGTCCCCGATCAGTGTGGCTCGCGCTGGTAATCGGCTTATCGTTCTTGAAGATATGGCACACCGCGCATTAATCTATCCCATGCTACCAACCAGCCCTCATGATCGACCCAATGTGGTCTTAGGGCAGTCGGCGTTTGACAAAGACGCCAATCCACCCGGAGATAACGCAGCCAGTTTGAATTTTCCATATAGCGTTAGCTCTGATGGCACTGTATTAGCTATCGCTGATACAAATACAAATCGAATCCTGATCTGGAATAGCATTCCCACTCAAAATCAACAACCGGCAGATCTTGTTCTCGGGCAGATCAATCTTAATCGTGGATCTGAGGTTGTAGATAGCCTACTAAATCACCCAGAAAGTGTCTTTGTTTCCTCCGGTCGGATTTATGTCGCGGATACCAGGCATCATCGTGTTCTCATATGGAAGAAGCTTCCGACCGAGAACAATCAGCCGCCAGATATCGTTCTCGGGCAGGTCGATCTTCAGGGAGTACTGGCGAATCGCGGCGGCGCTGTTTCAAAGGAAACGCTGAACGAACCGAGCGCCATCACAGCGGATGCTTCATCCATCTATGTCAGTGATACAAAATCGAATCGCGTGCTCGTTTGGAAAACCCTCGATCCCCCGAACGGAGCAGCTGCGGATCTGGTCATTGGTCAGCCAACCGGCGAGGCCTCTGCGTCTTCGGCGGCCTCTGCGTCCAGTCTGAGCTCGCCAATTGGGTTAAGCATAGATCGCAATAGGCTCTTTGTGGCTGATTCTAGCCACAATCGCGTACTCATGTACAATTTGCCCATCGTGGCAGATGGTCCCATGGCTATTGCTGTATTCGGTCAACCCAATCTAACATCGGGCGCCGACCCCGTTCTTATCACAGCGACATCCCTTGATAATCCCACGTCGGTGCTGGCAACCGAGGTGGGTCTTTATATCGCAGACCAAAAGAATGGCCGCGTGGTGGCTCTGCCCCGACCGCAATAGCTCGCGCCGGCTAACCGCGTACGAGGCGAGCCAAGCTGTCGTGATACGGCGGCCTGGCGACCCCGACATCGGTGATGATCGCGGTTACGAGCGTTGCGGGCGTCACGTCGAACGCGGGATGGCGTGCGCTGGCCCCGCGTGGCGCGATGCGCAGGCTGCCGATCGACAAGACCTCGTCGGGTGAGCGCTCTTCGATGGGAATCTCGCGGCCCGACGCCAGATCCAGATCCAAGGTCGAGCGCGGCGCCGCGACATACATCGGGATGCCGTGCGTCTGCGCCAGCACCGCCAGCGTGTACGTGCCGATCTTGTTCGCGACATCGCCGTTGGCTGCGATGCGATCGGCACCGACGATCACCGACTGGATCTCGCCGCGCGCCATCAAGAAACCGGCCATGCCCTCGGTCAGCAGCGTCACCGGCACGCCCAGACGCACGAACTCGTACGCGGTCAAGCGAGCGCCTTGCAGATACGGCCGCGTCTCGTCGGCGAACACGCGCAGCATCGTGCCTTGAGACAGCGCGCTGCGAATGACGCCGATCGCCGTGCCATAGCCACCCGTCGCCAAGCCTCCAGCGTTGCAGTGCGTCAGCACGGTGCCGGCTGGCAGCAGCGGCGCGCCGAATTCGCCGATGCGCAGACACATCTCGATGTCTTGTCGGTGAATGGCCTGGGCTTCCTGCAGCAGCGCTTCAAACAGCGGTCGGCCGTCTACGCGAGCTTGCTCGGCCGCGCTCTGCATGCGCGACAAGGCCCAAAACAGGTTCTTGGCCGTCGGACGCGTGGCTCGCAAGGTGGCGATGACATCGGAAAGCGGCGCGCCGCGCAGAGCCCCCAGCGCCACGCCATAGGCCGCCGCGATGCCGATGGCCGGCGCCCCACGGACGATCATGGTGCGAATCGCCTCAGCGACGCCGAGATGCTCCCCATAGGTGTGCCAGATCTCTTCGTGCGGCAGCTTGAGCTGATCGATAAGCTGAAGCTCACTGTGTACGGCGTCCCAGCGCAGCGGCGACAGCAGGCGCGGATCGTCGAGCTGAATCGATCCCGATGTCAAAGGCGGCGCGGCCAGGCTGGAAAGCGAGGGCGAAGACAACGGCGGTTGGCTGGGCGAACGCGACATATGCGCTTTCCTGGTTAGGGCGATTGAGAGCCGCGCTCGGCCAGCAAGCGCTGCAGAAGGGCGCTGACCGCATCGGGCTTGGCGCGACCGCCGGTCTCGGCGAGGACCTTGCCGACGAAGAAGCCGAGCAGCTTGGGGTTCTTTTGATACTGCTCGACTTGCTTCTGATTGGCTGGAGCCATAAGCACGCGACGACACGCCTCTTCGATGATCGCGGGGTCGCTGATCTGCCGCATCCCCAGTGCATCGACCAGCGCTGCAGGCGAGCTTTTTTCGCCCGCGTACAGACGCGCAAAGACATCCTTGCCCTGCTTACCGCTGATGGTTCCGTCGGAAATCAGGGACACAAGCTCGCCCAAGGCAGCGGCGGAAATGGGCGACTGGCCCAGGTCTTTGCCGTCGCGGTGCAGCGCTCCCAAGAGCTCGGACAACAGCCAGTTGGCGGCGAGCTTGGCCAGCACGCGCTGCTCCGGTGGGAGGGTCGACATCGCCGGGCGGATGCCGCAGGTCAGAAGCGCCGCATCGAAATAGTCGGATAGCTCGCGCTCGCTGATCAGCAAAAGCGCGTCTTGCGCAGGCAGACCCAGCCCGTCGCTGTATCGGCGCAGGCGAGCCATCGGCAGCTCAGGCAGGCGGGCGTGTACGGCATCTCGCCACGCAGCATCGACGTGCAAAGGCGGCAGATCGGGATCGGGAAAATAGCGATAGTCGTGCGCCTCTTCTTTGCTGCGCTGGCTGCGGCTCTGCCCGCGCTCGGCATCCCAGCCACGCGTCTCGGCCCGCACGCTGCCACCGCGCACGACGACGTCAGTCTGCCGCGCGATCTCGTACTCGATCGCCTTTTCGACATAGCGAAACGAGTTGATGTTTTTGATCTCGACCTTGGTGCCCAAGCGCTCGCTGCCGCGTGGACGAATCGAGACGTTGGCATCGCAGCGCAGCGAGCCTTCTTCCATGTTTCCGTCGGAGATTCCCAGGTAACGCACCAGTCGACGGATGGCGCGCAGGTACTCGGCAGCTTCCGCGGCCGAGCGCAGATCCGGCTGCGACACCACTTCGATCAGCGGCACGCCCGCGCGGTTGTAATCGAGCAGCGACACCATCCCGCCCGCCACATGCACGTTCTTGCCGGCGTCTTCTTCCAAGTGAATGCGCAGCAAGTGGACGCTGCGCGGCGCTCCATCGTGCCAAAACTCGACGGAGCCCCCTTCGCAAAGCGGCGCGTCGTACTGGCTGATCTGATAGCCCTTGGGCAGGTCGGGATAAAAGTAGTGCTTGCGCGCAAACTGGCTGTGCGAACGAATCGTGCAGCCGCAGGCCAGGCCCATGCGCAGCGCAAGCTCGACGGCGCGGCGGTTGGGCACGGGCAGGCTGCCAGGCAGGCCCAGCGTGTGCGGATCGATGTGCTCGTTGGGCTCGGCAAAAAACGTGGTGGCAGCGCCGGTAAACAGCTTGCTCTGCGTGTCGAGCTGAACGTGACATTCCAAGCCGATGACGGCTTCAAAGTCGCTCATTGCGCGGCCTTTCCCATCGCAAGCGGGCACCTGCGCGTGTGCCAGTCGGTCATGCGTTGATACGCGGCGCCGACGCGCAAAAGCAGCGCTTCGGACAAGGTCGGCCCCAAGAGCTGCAAGCCGATCGGCAGCGGCATGTTCCCGTCGAGCGGCGTGGCAAAGCCGCAGGGAAGCGACAGCCCCGGCAGCCCCGCCAAGTTGCACGAGATGGTGTAGATGTCGGCGAGGTACATGGCCAACGGATCGCTGCGCTCGCCGCTGCGAAAAGCGAGCACGGGCGAGGTCGGAGTGCAGATCAGATCGCAGCGCGAAAAGGCCTGATCGAAGTCGCGGCGAATCAGCGTTCGCACCTGGCTGGCTCGACGGTAATACGCGTCGTAATAGCCCGAGCGCAGGACATAGGTCCCAAGCAGGATGCGGCGCTTGACCTCGGGCCCAAAGTACGCGGCGCGCGTGCGGCAGTACATGTCGAACAGCGCGCTGCGCCCAGCGGCTTGCGCTTCGCCCTTGGACACCGACTTGCGCAGGCCATAGCGAACCCCGTCATAGCGGGCCAAGTTCGACGACGCTTCGGCGGTGGCGATGAAATAGTACGCAGCGATGGCGTACTCGGTGTGGGGCAGCGAGACATCGACTAGCTCGGCCCCGTGTCGTCGTAGCTCGTCGAGGGCCTGCTGCACGGCTGCGGCGACCTGTGGATCCAGGCCGCTTGCGCCGGCTGCGTCGGGATTCCCGGCGACGAAGTACTCGCGGGGCAGTCCAATGCGCAGACCGCGCAGGCTCGATCCGGCCGGGCCGGGCCGATCGGCACACGCGGAAAGATAGTCGGGCTGTGGCGAGGACACGCTGGTCGCATCGTGCGGGTCATGGCCACCGATGACTTGCAGCGCGCGGGCCACATCTTCGACGCTGCGCGCAAGTGGCCCAATCTGATCGAGCGAGCTGGCGAACGCCACCACGCCATAGCGCGACACGCGGCCATACGTTGGCTTCAGGCCGACGACTCCGCAGAGCGCCGCGGGCTGACGAATGGATCCTCCAGTATCGCTGCCCATGGCAAGTGGCACCAAGTCAGCAGCGACGGCGGCGGCGGCGCCTCCTGAGCTGCCTCCCGGCACGCGCGTCACATCCCAGGGGTTGCGACAGGGAAAGAACGCCGAATTCTCGTTCGAACTGCCCATGGCGAACTCGTCCATGTTCAGCTTGCCGACGACGATGGCTCCGGCGCTGCGCAGGCGCGACACCACGGTCGCGTCATACGGCGGCACCCAGCCTGCCAAGATCTGCGAGCCCGCGGTCGTGGCCAGGCCGCGCGTGCAGAGCACGTCTTTGAGCCCCACCGGGACGCCAGCCAATGGCAGGCTGTCCCCTTGGCCGGCCGCGATGGCAGCGTCGACGGATGCGGCCTGCGCCAAGGCCGATACAGCGGGGCCATCGTCCGCGTGATGGGCCACGCGCAGGAAACAGCCCAGCCGTGCGTCGTCTGCGGCGATGCGGTCCAGGTACGCCTGCGTGACTTCGACGGCCGATGTCTGTCGCGACTGCACCGCGCTCACCAGCTCAGACAGACGGGCCCAGCCCAGGCCGCTTGTGACCTTGGGATCCACGGTGCTCATCAGCCTTCGTCTCCTGTTTCGAAGATGGCGGGCACAACGAAATAGCGGTCCTGGCTAAGCGGCGCACCGCGCAAGGCCGTGGCCAGATCGTCATGGGGACCGACGACATCGTCGCGCAGCGGGCTGTCCTGGGGCACGGCATGCACTGTCGGTTCTACGCCCGTGACATCGACCCGCTTCAGCGTGGCGGCGTATTCCAAGATGCGCGACAGCTCACTGGCTGTGCGCTCCACTTCGTCGGGGCTTAGATACAGACGAGCCAGCTCGGCGGTGGTGCGCACCTCATCGGGCGCAATGGCGAGCTGGGCAGCCGAATTCTCAATAGACCGCGCCATGGGATGCCCAGTCTAACGAATCGTCGGCGAGGATTGGAACAGGGGAACCAAGGAATCCTGCGCCCAGGACCGGCGACGCACAGGATGGGGATCTGGCCCAGGGCGCGGGACGCTCTTAGTGCTTGGAGCCACCGCGGCACAGCGGGGTCTCGTGCGTGATCTGGCCACCGGCAGCCAGCCATTTTTCCGGGGTCAGGGTCTTCATGCTCAGCGCGTGTACGGCGCCTTTTAGCTCGTCGGCAAGCGCGGCGTTGACCATGCGCTGCTGTTCGATCAGCGACCGCCCCACGAACTGCTCGGATACGACGATGACCTTGAAGTGCGACTCGGCGTTGGACGGGCCGCTGTGATTGTGGCTTTCGTTGATGACTTCCAGGTGAAGCGGCGAGAGCGCGCTACGCAGCTTCGCCGAGATGGTGGCTTGCATGCTCATGAGATCGAGCTGTAATCGATCTTGCAGTCGACGACCAGGGGGGAAAATCGCGCGCCCGAGGCTTATGGCAAGATGAAACGGCCCGCAAAAGCAACCAGCAGGAGCACATGCCATGAGCGATTCAGAAACGCCTTCTTCAGGCAGCGCTGTCGAGACGCCAGCCGCCGCCACGACGGAACCCAGCCAGCCCACCACGGAAACGGACCACGTCGATGCGGCCAAGACGCCGGCCGCCCACTTCGAGGATCTGCGCCGCAAGCTGCTGGAGCAGTTCAGCGGCCTGGGTGAACAGGTCGATTCCTTGCAGAGCAAGCTCGCGGCCGACCTGGCCCAGGCCACAGCGCAAGCACGCACTGTCATTGAAAAAGAAATCGCTCAGGTCAAAGAGCAGTATCCCGATGCGATGCATCGCATTCACGAGCTTCGCGACGTAGGCGAAGAAGGCTGGGGCGTCCTGCGAACCCGCTTGGACCGGCTGGCCGGAGACCTGGAAAAAGCGCTGGGCGGTTTTGTGTCGGCGCTGAGCGATGCCGTCAAGCGGCAGAGCAGCGGCAGTGAGCCCCCGCCAAGCAGCGAGACCTCGACGGCAGAAAAGACCGCGACGCCGCCCGCCGAGGGCGCGACCAAAGTCGACCCGCCCGCAGCCGACTCGCCCGGCACAGGCGATACGCCGGCTTCCGGCCAGTAGCCACCGTCGAGAGCCCTGCCCATCCGTGCCCCTGGCTAGGGGCCTATCGCGCGCTTTGCACACGCCAGTTTGCCCGACTTCCTCGTCGCGCACAGGCCCCCATCCAAGACCCCTACGCGCCGTTTCCCCCCCGCGTACGCCTGCAACAAGTCAGCGGTTGCGCACCTTTATGGAATGCTCGTTGACTTGTTACATTGACGATAATTACTGTAATGCTTACTACACCTCTGGGAGGGGTCATGCGCAGAAACATTTTCCTAACTAGCCTCACGACAGCACTGCTGGCGGTCCCACTGCTCGCTGGCTGTGGCAACAACTCGACAGGAACCAAAGTGATCGTCGGTCCAGACGGCCTCGAATTCGAGGACTGTTCAGACGGTCAGCTCATCGGCGTTTCGATGGTCAACGGTGCGCGCAAGACGTCCTGCACGCAGGCGCTCACCTCGGGCCTGGCTCCGCCGGACTGCAGCACGTCGCCGAATCTGGTGCTGAACGCGTACGACGGCAAGCTTGAGTGCATGCCGAAGGCCACCGGGGGCGCAAACACCACGGTGACCAACGTCATCAACAAGGTGGTGTCGGACACCAACACCATCGAGCAGACCATCAACAGCATCAAGGGCGGCGGCGCGGCAGCCAAGTACTGCGGTCAGTACAGCGCGGCCCAGAACCCCAACGGTGCCATCAGCGGCAACGGCGTCACGGGCGTCGCGGGCGCTGCCAACCTCTGTGCGCAGGTCGCCGGCTGCGGCTCGGGCGCGCACATGTGTACGGTCTATGAGATGTACGAGAGCGTCGCAGCGGGCCATGTCACCGCAGCGATGAACATCAGCCAGTCTTGGGTTCACATGTCGAGCTGGCAGCACAACGGCCGCGCCGGCCAGGCCACGCCGAACAACGGCCTCGCTGATAACTGCGGCGAGTGGACGTATCCGACGGGCGACCTCCAGTGGTTCGGTACCACCGTCGAGTGGAAGGCCGCACAGACCGGCCCGAAGGCGCTGCACTTTGCCAGCGGTCCAGGCGTTGTGGGCTGCGCTCAGCGCTTCCCCATTGCTTGCTGTCTATAACGCGGACGACTTGGAGGAACTATGCGTACCCAGCCATTCACCTCACGCCTCTCGGCGTTGATGTTCGCTCCTCTGCTGATGGTCGCCTGCGGTCAGGACAATGCCGGCGGCAGTGGAGAGTTTGTCACCCTTCCCCTGTGCAGTGGAGACAACCAGGTGCTTAGCACCAACAAGGACGGCCAGCTGATCTGCAAGGATCTGCCACCGGGCGCAACCGCCCTGCCGGACTGCAAGAAGTACAGCGAGGCGCTCACCGCCGACGGTACGAAGGTCTTCTGCACCAACCGCAACAACGAATCCCCGGAGTCGAAGGCTGCCCTCGACAAGCTGGAAGAGAGCGAGAAGCTGATCATCCAGTACCAGATGGAGCTCATCGGCAAGGGCGGTGGCCCGACGGGTCCGGCCCCCCGCGCGACGTACTGCGGTCAGTACAGCGCAGCGCAGAACCCCAACGGCGCCATCAGCGATGCCGGCGTCACGGGTGTCTTCGCCGCCGCCACGCTGTGCCGCAAGGTCGCGGGCTGCAACCCGAACACGGCCAAGATGTGTACGGTCTATGACATGTATCACAGCGTCGCGACGGGCATCGTGACCGCTGCGATGAACATCGGCCAGTCCTGGGTTCACATGTCGGCATGGCAGCACAACGGCCGCGCCGGCCAGGCCACGCCGAACAACGGCCTCGCTGACAACTGCGGTGGCTGGACCTACCCGACGGGCGACCTCCAGTGGTTCGGTACCACCGTCGAGTGGAAGGCCGCACAGACCGGTCCCAAG
>JAEUJZ010000191.1 GCA_016794505.1 Myxococcales bacterium | reverse complement strand
TGTGCTGCTGCAACGCGCGGGCAAGCACACGCCGCGACCCTACAAGCGCAGCATCCCGAGGGTGATGATCTGCGACAAGGACGAAGCCGCCGAGCGCGCCCGCGACCTGCACGCCCGCGGTCTGAGCCTGCGCAAGATCGGCGCCGTGCTGCATCGCGACGGCTACGCGACCGAGCGCGGCGGCGACTGGCACGCGGCGAGTGTGCGCGCCCTGCTGACACACGGCATGGAAGAGACGCGTGTGCGCGTCCTCCGACGTGCGCAGGCACTTCGCACCGCTGGCCACAGCTTCCGCCAGATCGCCGCGTGTCTCACTCGTGAAGGCTTGCTCCCACCCTCGGGCGGTCGCTGGCACCCCGGCAGCGTGTCCGATCTCCTCGCCCGTGGCTGAGCATCGCCCTTCCTCCCACCACGCCCCTCTGCTCAATCCTACGCATTCCAGCGCTTGCCCCGGCCGATCGACGCAAGAAATCGGGCATGTAACGCCGTTTCGTCGCTAGACTGAAACGAGAGATTCGATCCTGAATCGAATCCGGGGGAATCACATGAAGGGCAAGCAGTGCGCGGCTTGCGGGACCGCTCTGCCGTCCAATGCACGATCCGGTCATCGCTACTGTGGGGTGCGCTGTCGTGTGCGTGCGTATCGCCTGCGACAGACGGAGGGCAGCACGACGCAGGATGCATACATCAGCAGGCTACAGCGCGAGTGTGACCAATTGGTCGCAGGCAAGCGAAAGCTGGCGGACCGGATCGCAGAGTTGAAGGGTGAGATCACAGAGCTGAACGGTGAGATCACAGAGCTGAGGTGTGCGCTGCTCACCAAGCCCCACGTCCCCGCCAGCCAGGCTCAGGCCATACGTGAGGCGAAGGAGGCGAGGCAGCAGGCCGACAGATTGCAAGCTGCGCTCACCGAGCTGCATTTGGAGAACGTGAAGCGTCTAGATGCAGAGCGTGACCGCAGAGACGAGCACAGAAAAGCTCTCGATGATGCCAAAGCACACGCGAAAGCCGAGGCAGAGAAGGGCTTTGCGCAGGAGCGCGGAAAGTTGCAGGAGGAAGTACGCGCGGCGAAGGCAGCGGAGCAGGCAGCACGCAACACCGTCACCCGGCTTGCCAATGAGCTGCGCCAGAGGCCGACGCCTAGCGCATCCCCTGTGACGGTCGCGACTCCCCATGAAGTTCCGTGGCGGGACGCTCTGACCGATTCGGTGCGACAAGAGGAAGAGCTGTGGGCCAAGCTTCAACAGCGTCGGAAAGAGCTTGGGTTGCCGCTTCTCGGACGGTTCATGCGGGGCGAGGCTGCGGCACCTGAACAAGCCGCCGTGTTGGCGTTCCGGCGACGAGCGGATCGCTACTACGATGGCGAGAACGAGGGCGACGAATCGATCGTGTGGACGGAAGTGCGATGCAGACTGGACGCCGCGAGTGAACGGGTACTTCTCGACAAGTCGGCGGCGAAAATCGCTGGCTATCAGCTAAAGCTGGAACAGCTACAGCGACGACCGTAGCCAGGCATGCAGACCACGCTAGGCAGCGTGTAGGAGCGTCGGTGCGACAGCTTCTACCGCAGCCTTGAGCGCTGCGAGCGCCGCCCGTCGTGACGGCATCTCGTACCACTTCAACGCGCACGCTGCCGGCTCCCAGCGAAGCAGGCAGAAGCTCGCTCGCCGGGATGTTCGCCGCGACCGTGGCGGACAACAAGCCGCCTCAAAGATGTACGGCCCGACCTGGCGCATGGCCAGCGCCCGCCACAGCGGCCAACGCCCGCTGTGACTGCGACGGATGGTGTCGTGCATGGTGCGCTGATGCTCATCGGAAAGATCGAGCTTGGCGACGATGACTGGGGGGCGGTTCTGTGGTGGCATGGGGTTCTCCGTTCTTGGAACATGAAATCTTGTATCTCAAGATTCTGTATTACAAGATATCGAAGAGCTTGCTTTCTGCAAGAAAATCGCGGACTTACCCACCCCAAACGCTTGACACTCCGTCGCTGCGGGGTCAGCGTTACGCCATGGCTGGCAAGCCGCAGCACACAAGCCCCCGAGTGAAAGTGTCCCTCAATCTCGACGCCGAAGATTTGCGCGCGATTGAAGACTTGGCCCACCGCCTAAAGCGCGACGAGAACCTGCCCCGCAAATGGGGTAAGGGCAATCTGATGGAATCGTGGATCAAAGAGGGACTCGCCCGCGCAATAAGAGAGCAAAACGCTCGCCAGACCCCTGAAAAGGAATTAGCGCCCACCGCGCAGACAGAACAGCGCTGACAAAAATTTAGATATCTTCCGCGCTTAATAAGATTATTATCTCAATATGCACCATTGCCTGCCGATGTACTAGCGTTGATTACCTTTGCGTTGTCTAATATCTGACTATCGTGCGATCTGACGGTTGGCTGTCGGGCCGAAATTCGTGCCCCGTCTTGCCGGAAATACACCCTTCGACAACACATCGTCAGCGACGACAGATGACGAATGTTCTTGCAAGGTCCAATAAATTGAAATACGACGCTGGGCATGAAAACTCACACAGGCCATGAGAAGCGTTCACAGATAGCCGTTGGTTACATTCGCGTAAGCACACAGGAGCAAGCATGCGATGGGGTGAGTCTTGACGCACAACGCGATAAGCTAACGATGTATTGTCAGCTTCAGGGGATTACGCTCCTCGATATCAAGGCGGACGAAGGGGTGACGGGGAGCACGCTGAATCGTCGAGGGTTGCAAGCGGCGCTGAAGATGCTGTCCCGTGGGCAGGCAGACACGCTCGTCGTCGTCAAGGTCGATCGGCTGTCGCGGTCGCTGGGGGATCTGTGCGCGCTGGTCGACGAGTATTTTCGCCACGATCGCTATCACTTGCTGTCGCTGTGTGGCATGGCGAATACGCATACGGCTGCGGGGCGGATGCTTTTGATGAATCTGGGCAATTACGCGCAGTTTGAGCGTGAAATGATCTCTGAGCGTACCCGTGAAGCGATGCAGTATTTGAAACAGAAGGGCATCGTCTTAGGTTCTCCGATTTACGGCTATCGCGTATCGCGCCAATTGGACGATAAAGGGCGCCGCGTGGTCGAGGAAGACCCGACGGAACAAGCCACTCTCCGACGGATGATCGCGCTACGTGAGGCGGGTATGGGATGCAGCGCCATCGCTCGCACGCTGAACAGCGACGGTGTCCCGGCGCGGGGCGGCGGGGCGTGGGGGTGTCGATTCGTCAGTGTGCTGCTGCAACGCGCGGGCAAGCACACGCCGCGACCCTACAAGCGCAGCATCCCGAGGGTGATGATCTGCGACAAGGACGAAGCCGCCGAGCGCGCCCGCGACCTGCACGCCCGCGGTCTGAGCCTGCGCAAGATCGG
>JAEUJZ010000190.1 GCA_016794505.1 Myxococcales bacterium | reverse complement strand
TCGCGCAGCGCGCGATCTGCCTTGAGGAAGTCCGCTTCGCTGGCGAACACCACCGAGACGCCATTGAAGGTGGCCCGGTAGCCCCCCTGCTGGTTGGCCGGGGCCATGCCCTGCGGGTTGTAGGACGTCATGGCGGTGGTGCCACCGCCCCCGGCGAACGGGTTTCCACCGTCCACCTGCTGCACTGTCATGGTGCCGTCTGGGTTCTGACCCGTCACGCGAATCGTTACATCCTTAGCCATAACCATTCCCTTTCTTGGGAGGTTCCCCCCCCCGATCATCGCGGAACAGCCGCGAAACCTGTTGGGCCGGCTTGGGCCAGCCCCTCGACGACCAGATAGCCCCGTTGGCGATCCGGTCCTACCGTTTGCTATAGTTCGTAAACTGCCGCACGCCACCCAACGCCGAAGATCTGCGTCAGGAAGTTGCTGTCAAGAACCCAGCCGCGAACACCGTCGGATGCGAGGACGGCCTTGTCGTTGTCAAGCCCGTACAAGCTGGGCGCGGCGGTGTAGTAGGAAGACCACTGGCCCGGCACACCCCCGAGGCCGAAGCCTTCGCTGCTGGACTGCGACACCATGACCCGTGCGTTCGGCACCACCGTGTAGCGCCCGTTTCCATCCAACTGAAGTACCTGACGCAGCGGCACCCGTGCGCCTCCAAGCCAGCCAAAAAGCTCGAACGTGCGGAACTGGATCGCTTGTTGCCCTGCACCGCCGACGTTGGCTTCCGTTCCTTCTTCCGCCAACTGCTTCTCGGCGCGTGCTCGGCGGCGAGCCCTGTCCTGATCACGCTGCTTGCGCAGAGTTTCGTCTTCCAGCCGCGCATCTTCGCGGGCGGCGTCTTGTTCTGCTTCGCGGCGTTTCGCCGCCAATTTGTCCGCCTCCGCTTTGGCTTTGGCGTCAGCTTCCCGCTGCGCCTTCTGCCGCTTGATCTGATCGGTCTGCCCTTCGTTCGTGCGGGCAAACCGCAACAAGGGGAACCGCCCCCCTGTGTCGAAGCCTCCGACCGTCGCCGTCCACTCGCGCCCGTCCTCTTCGTTCGTGACCTTTACCCAGTCAACGGACCAGCCCGCGGCAGGCCCGCTGCCATCGTGGCGCAGGGTGCCAGTCTGGATGTCGCCCAGATCCTCCGTCGCGATGGTGCCGTGGTTCACGTCCCCCTTTTCCCAGTCGTTTATCGCGTCGGGGTCGCTGATTTGCACCTCGCGCATGCTGGCATCTAATCCAGAGAGCGACAGAAAGACGCTGGCATCCGTGCCCGAATACCAAGTGTCCGACGTCTTTATTTCCCACCGATAGCGCATGTCTCGAATCCCCCTGTGGGTCGATAGTCAGTGCCCCGTCTGCGACGAAGCTGTGATTAAACTTTGGCCGGGTCAACCCGCGTGCCGTCGTAGGCCAACACCGCGACCGCATCCTTGACTGGCACGGCGGTCCCGCTGACTGCCATCAAGGCTTTGCCTTCCTTGGCCATCACTGCCACGCCATCCTTGGCGGGTACTGCCCGAGCTGGGACCGGAACCTCGGGTGAACCTGCCACGGTTTCTACTCGGCGCCCTTCGACAAGCGCCACCCGATTGCCCTCGACCGGCATGGGAGCAATCGCTTCCAGCTGGCCAGCCTTTGCTGGGCCATCAAGGATCTTGCCCACCTGATCTGGTCGCCAGCCAAGGCCGGTAAGGAGTGCCGCAAGCTGTTCTCGGTCGCCAAGAGTGGCGGGCTTGGCCTGCGGTGGAGCAGACGCCGGAACCGCGACCGTCTGAGCCGCAGGCGCAGGCGCAGGCGAAGCGGCTGCTTGGGCTGCCGACGTGGTAGCCGCGGGCTGACCAGGCAGCGCAGGCTTGGGCTCAAAGCCCGACCGATCGAACTTCTGTGCCTGTGACGTGCCGCCCCCCCCTGTCGCTGCGGCTATCAGTCGGTCTATCCCGCTGCCCGCCTTCAGGACTGCATTGGCGCCAGCCTCACCCGCGTAGGCCCCAGCTACCACCCCGGCGACACCGACGACAACATCCTTGACTCCCAGGCCGATCTCTTTGGCGTCAATTTCGGACATACTAGGTGGTCCTTTCCAGGGGCGGTAGGAAACGGCGCGGATCGACCGGCGGGCCATAGCTCCGATCAGACCGCACTTCACGCGCTTCAAAGTGAAGATGGGACTCCGCGGCAAGCCCGCTCGTGTAGGGCTCGGCTACCTCACCGATTGGGTCGCCAGCAGCGAGAGCCTGGCCCGAGACCAAGGGCCTAACGGCTCCAAGGTGCAGGTATCGCTGTATCCACCGGGTTCCGTTTCCATCTGGGCCTGTCACGACATCGACGAACAAGCCCGCGCGTCGCTGTGTCTGGTTTTTTGACTTGCGACCATCAACGACTCGCAGCACCTGCGCGTTTGTCGCGGCGTAAACGCGGGTGCGGGCGCTGGCGAAGATATCGAGTCCCTGGTGCGGGCGATTCTTGCCCGGTCGTGAGTCTGTCACTGAGTCGCCTAACCGCCTGATGTGCCGCGGATCGATAGGCCAGCGCCAGCGCTCGGATAGCACCGTAAGCTCCGACGACATCTGTGGCGGCACAACCAGAACGTCTTCGCCAGCATCGACGTCGGCGACATCCAAATCGAAGTCAAGCCGATCAAACTTCTGCCCTCGGTCCATTGTACTAGCCCCCATAGAACCGCACCCCCTCAACCGACGCGATAAGGCGCGGACTGCCCCAGCTCGCCAGCACCTTCGCAGGGTCGGTCTCAGCACCTTCACCCGCTTGGCGCAGCACGGTTTCGCCGAAGCCCTCGTATTGCAGAAAGCTCGTCATGCGCTCCCAGTCCGACGGAGGCGGCATGACCTCTCCGCGTCTCCCGCGCAGCTCATGAAGCGCGATCTGATTCTTCAGCAGTCGCTCGGCGAACTCGAAGAAGTGCCACGCCAAGCGGCCCGGCTGCTGCCCTGCGCTCGTCGCAGCCCAGCGTTTGATTTTTGCGTTCTTGTCGTACTGCGAGCCCCAGGCCAAACCGTAGAGCCGCTTGCGAGTCGGCTTGTGGATGCCGCTCCTTAGCATGTCCGCGATGGACTTGACCTGCGCATGCGCTCGTCCAAGCTGCTTGGCGAACGTGTTGGCGGCCAGGGCTTGCAGTGCCCACAGCAGCAGCGAGCCGTGCTCGTTCTCGGATGCGAAAAGGAACGCGAGCGCGTCGATGTTCTCCCGCGACGCCCCACCAAACCACGGGATCGTGGGCAGAGCGGGCGGCGGCGTAGGCGTCGCCGGGCCTGTGTCTGGCTTGGCGGTCGCGAGTAGCAGCGCCGCCGCAGTCGCTGAACCAACCAAAGCTGCCGGAATCAGCCAGGCAAGTCCCTCTCTACGATGCCGTGTCAATCGGCACGCCCTTTCTTGCGCATCGCAGCTGACCCGGCCACAACCGCCAGAACAGCAACGACTGCGACCCCCCCGACCACCAACCCCTCGATTGCACCGCCCGCCCCCCGCCCCGCGGGGACCAGAACCGCTGCGGCGGCGCCTGAGACCGTATCCTCGACCCGATTCCGACGTTTCGACTCGTCTGCGCGACGCTTGGACTCTGCATCCGTTCTCCTCGCCGCGTCATCCTTCGGACTCTCGCTCTCGGATCGCTTTCGCTGCTGCTCCTCGTAGGTTTTCCGCAGCCATTCTGGGGTTGGATACCGCTCTCGGATCTTCTGGGCCGCACCGCGGAACGCGCGATGCGTCACGATGGCCTCCAGCGTGGTCAGCCCACCCTTTGCGAGCGCCGCGGCGAAGTGCTGCCCCGCCTCTTTCAGTGCGCCCTCGTTATCAGCGTAGTAGGCGCCGCGGAGCCACGCCCATAAGTCACGACCTACCTCCTTCACCACAGGCCAGAGTTCGTATAGGCCATAGGCTGCAAGCAGGCCGTTGATTGCCACGCCAATCGGGCCACCTATAACCGTGGCAAGCAGCCATGCCGCCACGACAAGGCACAGACCCCATAGCGTTTCGGGGGTCAGCAGCTGCCTGAACTGATCAAAGATAGCGGCTGGCAGCTCGGCGATGGCGTAGACAACGGATAAGGCCAGCCGCGTCGCTGCGGCTGAAAGGTGCTGGGAAGCCGTCGTCGGCGAAGCCGCCGAGAAGTCGCGATAGAAAACCGATGGATCTAGCCGAACCATCTATGTCCTCGCTCCAGAGGGACCACGCAAGATCCGCTCTATGTCGCTTTCCGACCATCCGACAGATCTGAAATAGGCCCGCACCAAGTCATCTGACTGGCCGGTGGCACGAGACCTCGGCCCCAGCTCGGCCCGCTCGAACCGCTCGGCGCCGCCCGTTGGCGGCGAGGGCTGCGCAGCCCCCGGACTTGAGAGCGCGTTGCGAAACTCCAACTCAAGCCAGCCCTGGGGCGGGAACCGCTCGTACAAGGTATCCAGAGTCCTGCCGACGAGCAACGTGCTTATGGCGGTCACCAGAGTGCTAGCACCGATCTCGTTCAATAGGGCAAGGAAGTAGACACCAGCCCCGGCGAGCGCGGCGTCGGTCTTGGCCTCGTAGGCTGCTTTTGCAAGAGGCTCCAGTCGCTCGCCCACGCGATCCAGTGATTTGGCCAGGGGCTTTAGGTTCAGCGAGGCGAGGGCTGCGTCGGTAGCCATCTGTTCCGCCCGTGACATGCTCCTGCTCCACCATTGGACAACCAAGACCGACAGGAACCAGATTTCACGCAATCCCCGCGCGAGTATGGTCTTGCGGTCGTTCTCGGCGGCTTGACGCAGACCGTAGGCCAGCGCCAGGACCAGGCGCATGGCGAAAGCCTGCGCGGCCCCCTCACCAGGCACACCAAAAAGCTCGCGGATGTTCATCCAGCTTTCCCCGCCTGGAGCGCCGCTAGCTTTTGCTCAAGGGCTGCCTTCTCCTGAACGACCGCGGCGAGGGCAACGTCTCGCGCCTTCGCGTCTCCCCAGCGCACGCGCATCGCGCGCACAAGATTGGAGAAGCCCAGCTGGCCGAAGATCTTGGCGGCCTCGGATACCACTTCGCGCGTCGGCGTGATCCACTCCCCGCCGCCCTTGGGTTCGTTTCGGGTCAGCATCTCAGCGAAGTACACGCCGAGGCCCAGCACAAAATGCGGAGCCCCTTGCAGGAGATCGACGTTGTTGGCCCAGAAGCCGTCTTTCGACCAGCGCCCGACGGCTCGAATACCCCAGTTCAGCAGTTCCATGCTCACTTGAGCAGCCACGCCGCCACCGAAATCCACGGCCACCCGGTGAGCCTTAGACTCCTTGGCCAAGACGGCTGACTTGAATCGCTGTATTCGGGTTGTGTCCCGCTCCATCAGCGCTCGTTGCTCGCCGGTCTGGGTGTTGATCAAAGAGTCCACTTGAGCCATTGCCTTATCAAGGTCGTTAGACTTGCCCATCATCTTCGCCATGGTCTTCTCCTTCTTCCCCTACAGTTAGTGCGTCACGCGGTGCCCGTCGGCCCCACCAGAAGCTTGTGTATTCGTCAATCTCGCCCCACTTGAGCGTCTGCGCGCTTCGGCAGTCTTTTAGGAACTCGCGTAGGCCGTCAGCGGTCCATGGATACACTGCGTCGGTGTCTTCCGCGGTCGCGAGACGTAGGCCCCTAGCGGGCACCTTGGCAAACTGCCGATCACTCAAGACAAGCTTTCTGGCTAGCTCGATACCGCAGAGCCTCCATAGGTCCGCCCTATAGCGCTCGTTGGCCAGTTCCATGTGCATTTCGCGATAGCGGTAGGCACCTTGTACTTCAATTCTGGACAGCAATGCCTCAATTGCCGGCCTTAACTCCTGCTCAAGATCAAGCGGCGCATCCTGCCACTCCCGCGGCAGCGAATGACGCCACAGCGGCTCAGCTTCGACCGCAGAAAGTTTGGACCACTCCAGTTTGCGGTACTCGCGGTATCCGATTGTGTTGGGCGAATAGCCGACCCTCCCGAACTCCCCACCGCCGTACTGCGTATCGTCACCTCGCCGCTTTACCAGGACCGCGGACTCCCACACAGCGCCCGGTTCCGTGCCGAAAGTCATGGCCGGATAGCGTCCCAGGCCGGGCACGATTGCTCGCCACGGCCACAGCAGCGGGTCTGCCTGATTGAGCTCCGACACGATTCGCTCAATCTCCGCCGCCATGTGCGCCCGCTGGATTGGGTCGGGATTAAGCCTGACGTCCCGTTGACGAAGGGCGATTTGACGCACTTTGCCCCAATAGAGCTTGACGAGTCGCTGGGATTCGGCAGCCTGAGCCTGCTGCTGTTTAGCCTCGATTAGCTCTTGTGTTCGTCTTGGGTCGCGAGACATATACATTAGCCATTCCTCCGGGCTCATATCGGCCTGGGCGGCTGGGTTGTTCGTCTCTGACGCTGCACTCTCAAGAATCGCAGACATCCACTCGCGTTTACCAGCTATCAACTGGAATCTCGCCATGTCTGCGGAGCGCTGGCTCAGCACGTAGTAGATGTCGATAACGTCGTACCGATTGCCCTGACGCTGACCTCTGCCATTGCGTTGCTGTAGTGTCGCGGGCTCATAGGGGAGATCGCCATGGATGATCGAGCAAGTCCTAGTTTGTAGATTGACACCTTCGTAGGCGATGCGGTTGGCGATAACAACGTCGTAGACTGGCGCTTCAATGTTCGTGAAGCCTTCTGCGATGCGCTGCCGTGTGGCCGGGTCCTGGGCAGTCTCGCCATTCAACACGGCAATTCGATCGGCTTGCAATCCCCTCTCAATCAGGATTTGCTTTAGCCAGTAATGCGCTGCGACGTTTTCCAAGAAAACGATGTGTCCGCAGTCTTTGCGTTCAGCAATGATGTCCGCTATCTTGTCCAGCTTTGGACTGTGGTAGTTGCTAGCAAGGTGCGCGTTGCGAAACGTCCAGCGCAAGCGGTCCGCCGCTCGATTCAGCTTCTTGCGTGGGCGTGGTACTTCGTCTGAGTCCTCCTCGGCGGGAGCGTCGGCGACCGCAACTTCCTCCTCCGCCGACCCGCTGCCGGGAGGCCCCTCATCCAGAAGGGAATGGACGGCGACCAGCGCCATTCGCTGCAATAGTCCCAACGCAGCAAACTTGCTTTGCGGGTCGATTGCCATGTTGCTGAGCGCGGCCTGATAGAGTTCAAGGTAGCTCTTGTATTTCGCTTCCTGGGCCTCATCCATTGGCACGTCGATTCGCTTTACGCGCGGCTCGGGGATTTTCAGGCCCACTTCTTTAGCAGTTCGGAACTCACCAAAACGAAACAGCACCTCGCGCAATTGATCAAGGTTCTTGAAACCGACGACGCAAGGTGCCTCAATGGGCTGCAAGTCGGAGTCTTGGATTAGGCGCTGCTGGATGTTTAGGTACTGCGTAATGTACTGCTCGGTATCTGTTATTCCAAGCTTGGCCCAAATGTCGGAGTCCAACATGGACAACGCGGATAAAAACTCAAGCGGCGAGTTCTTCGCTGGTGTTGCGTCGGCGAGATAAACACCGGCATTGCCACTCGACTGGCGCACCAGATAGGCGCGCAGGTATAGTTGCCATGCGATGTAGCTTCCCTCCTGCGGTGCGCCAAGGAAGCGGGGCTCGCCACCCTCTCGCGCTCCAGCGGTCCAAAGGTTCTTGCCTATGTGGCTCTCGTCGTAGGCCAAGAAATCAACGCCGAGTTGTTCCCAATAGACACCGGGGTCTGCTTCCAGGCCACTCGGAGGGACGGCATACTTGGCTGCGTAGCCTTCCTCGCGCTCGGCTAGGATAGCTTCCTTCCGCTCTGTGCCGACTAGCCCCTTCAGCTGTTTGCGCAGACCGTCTAGCTCGGCCTCTTGATCGTCTGTGAGCTTTCCTTTTTTCGCGCGCTTTTCTAGTGCTTCGATTCGCCTCTCAGCCTCGCGCACCTTCAATACCAGCTCGCGCTGGACGGCCGGCACGGAACGAACAATCTTGACGACCTCATCAACGGACATTTGCACCCGAGGCAGGGCCGAGTAGGTCACTATCACAAGGTCAAGAAGTCCGGCCTGGAAGCGCTGCCACTTGGACGCTCGTTGTGCAGGCGTGTCTGGCTCGGACACAACCTCCCCCCGTTTGGTTCCGCGCTGTGCAACCTTCGCGCGGGCGCCGATAATCGCATAGCGGTAGTCGGGCAAAACTCTCTCGATCTCGCGTGCCCAGTTAAAAACAAGACTGTTCGGCGCCGCGATTAGCACCCGCCGGGCCAAGCCCTCCTGCTTGGCCAAAGCTACAGCGCCAAGCAGTGTTCGGGTCTTGCCGAGACCGACATCAAAGAAACACCCCCCCCCCCGATTGGACACTAGGCGCCGGACTGCCGAGTTCTGATAGGGCCAGAGTGGGTATTGTGGATTCCAACGGGCGATCTCGATCGGCCCTTGATCGTAAGTCGGCGTGATCCAGCCCCGGAATAGTCGATTGTGGGCTTCGACAACCTGTGCCTGATATGCGGGCTCCGCCTCCAACCACGTTACGAAATGGTCACGATAGGCCGCGGCTAACTTGGTACGCTTATCCTCTAAATCCTCATCTCGGCTAGTGCGGGGCCGAAAAAATGCCATGTCGTGATTCAGATAGCCAAGAGCGATGCGAAGTTCATCGTCGTCGTTCGCGATATCGAGATAGTCTACGCCTGCCCGAGTAATGAACGGGCCGTTGCGCTCAAGAGCGATTGTGCCCCGGCTGCGAGTTAGGTTGTTGATCCAGCCCTCGACAACGCCCACTGGCAACCAACCAAGGCGCGGCTCCACGGTGATTTCGGCGTAGTTTGCCGGGCCAATGCGCTCTAGGAGTCTTGCGGCCTGAGTTGCGGCCACGCCATCACCCGCTTTCGCCCTAGCCACGGCACGGTCGTACTTCGGCCACAGATTTCCTTGGTAGTACTGCTCGCCGGGCAGCAGGGGCGACGGGCCTTCTGGGTCCTCGCACCATCCGGCGTTGCGTAGCTGGGTCAGTAGCTCCGGTGCCGTGATCTCGTTGCCCAGGTCGCGAAGCTTTTGTGCAAGCTGGTCCGTGGTGAGAGTTCTGGATTTGCGCCAGAGCCAACTCGCGACGCCGGGTACATCGTTCCCATCCCCGATGTACTGCTCCTCGAATTGGGGTTTTGCTTCGATCTTCGCCAGTAGTTCCGGGCTGGCGAGGATGTTTGCGAGTGTGGCAAGGCGAGGCTCGCGTTTGCGATGGGCCAGCGCCGCATCCCTGGCTTCCTTTGGTTGCTCCAGCCAGCTGCGCAAATCCACCAGCAGCTCGGCTTGGGCCGCCGCCGCTTGAGAGAGGGCGGGGCTGTCGTTGCGGCTCAGTAGCGCCAGATAGCTCGCCACACGCACCGAAAGGGCGAGGGCGTGCGCTGCCTCCTCGGGGAGCGGCGTCTTGGGTTTGGACTCCGGGCGGGTCGCGGGTATCAGATCGCAGGAGCGACATTGATCGCGCTCCACGATCGTCGGTAGTTCGCTAAACGTGCCTTCTACCTGATAGCCAAACCGGGGCCTGCGCGAGCTATCATCGTCGTCGCCTTCCCGGCCAAGCTCCTTCCCGAGTATGTGGGTTGGGTGCAACTCGAAGTAGCGTCCCTGGACGATCGGCTCGTCCTCAGCGGGTAGGCGCTTTACTGTGCCGCCACGGGAGCGTAGAAACACCAAGTCGGTCACTAGGAGAGCGCCGGGGAACAGGGGCTCGCCCCGCTCATTCTGCGACGGCAACCTGTAGGCCGCCATTAGGTGCGCTCGTTGCAAGACTCGCTCGCGAAGCCCCACTAAAGCCCCGGAACGCCCGGACACGAAGCCCGACGGAATCAGAAAGACGCCGATTCCGCCTGGTCGTAGAAAATCGAGGCTCCTCCGAATCTGGTAAGCGTAGGCTTTGGTCTCGTTGTAGCCCTTGCTTCGGTCGAGGGCAGCGAACTTGCCTCGCGCCCCGTAGGGCGGATTGCTGACCACAAGATCGAAACTACCTTGCAGCTCGGCGTGGTCGGCGACCCATTGCTCGAAAGGCGCATTGTGTACCCGAAGGTCGGGTCGAATTGCTGCCAAGAGTTTGGCGCTGACCGGGCTCAGTTCGATCGCGGTCCAGCGGAGCAACGGCCAGTCACTCGGCCCGAAGGCATGCACCATTCGCCCGATTCCCGCGCTCGGCTCAAGGGCCAGGATATTGCCGCCACCGTTGCCGGCCAGATCCTCGCGGAACGGCAGCAGCGCTGTTGCTATGGCATTCGCGATTCTTTCGGGCGTGTAGTACTCGTGAATCAGCGCCCGCTGGTCGGGCACCCAACCCTCGGGCAAACGGTGAGCGATCTTCCGAATTGAGAGCCCGCCCCAGCCTGTGTATCGTCGCAGCAACTCCCGGTCGCCGTCCTCTATGTCCTCCTTGCCGGCGAGTAGTTCGATCGCCGCAACATTGGCCTCCGTGCGCTCCGCCGGGGTGCGGAGTTCAAAAGAGTCTCCGCCACTCACGACGGGGGTGGCGTTCGCTAGCACGGCGGCATCTTCCGCCCGCTGCTGCTTGCTGAGTGTGGCCGCGATGGCTAGCAGAAGCGGGCGGTTACGTTCAAACCACGCGACCTCCGCTTCTGGCCGACGCGCGGCGACCGCGTCCTTGATGGCGGCGTGGGCCTGGATCGCTCGTTCTTTGTCGGCAAGGCTGTGAAGGGGGAGCTTGCGCAGCACCGACTGCATCGCAGTCGAGAAAAACTCGAATCGCGCAGAGTTGGCGCTAAACCACGGCCCAAGGTCCACACCCTTGGCCGCCGCTCTAGCAAGTACCTCGCTCGCTACGGCGCTGGCAGCGGAGGACGTCATTTCTTCTCGTCCGAGTCTGCGGCTGCCGCGAATAGGTTCGCCAGCACCTCGGCCTCATCCTCGGATAGCGGACTCGCCGGGCTGGCAACGGGTGCCGCTGGCTCGCTCGGACGCTTCCTGCCCGGCGCCTTTTCGGGCGCGGCTGGGCGCACATAGGCAGCCATGGGCAATGGCGGCGGCAACTGGGGCACTACCACCGCTGCCTTTTTTCTCGCGGGGTCTTTGCATTCGCAATCGGCTGTCTTCTGGTCCGCCCCGGAGTCCTCTCCACTGGCTTCGGCTTCCTTCGGGCGCTTCTTTTCCCTCGGGAGCTTCTTTTCTTTCGGCGGCTTCTTTTCTTTCGGCGGCTTCTTTTCCTTCGGCGGCTTCTTTTCCTTCGGCGGCTTCTTTTCCTTCGGCGGCTTCTGCTCCACAGTTGGGGCAGTCGGCAGCTCATCCGCTCTCAGGTTTAAGCCCACAGCCCCGAGCGGCTTTTCGTAGTACGCCGGCAACCCAGCGTTGCGGCGCTCCTGCCGTGTGGCTCGATAGCGTGCAACCGCCTCTTCGTGCAGCTTGCTCAGGCTCTGCAACGAATCGCGGTGCTTTACGAGCAGCGCTTGTCTGGCCGCGGTCCACGGACGCTCAGCAAGGAGGGCGATTGTCCGCCTGCGCAGGTCGTCGAACTTGGCCGCGATTCGCTCGGCATCACGTCGTGCCGCTGCTAGGGGGCTGACTTCGCGCAGGTCCTGCGGGCCAACCACATCGCCCCGCTTGGTCCCCTGGGGCGGCCTAGCCAGCCGTTTTCCAAGTTCGCGACCCGCCCCGGCGCTTGGCACGATCTCCTTGCCATTGCAGCTGCATGTGGCCTTGGCCGTGTCCTGCGCGTTTTGGCCGTTGCGCCACTCGGCGACCCAGACGTCCCAGAGACGGCGCACCAGGGCATCGTCAATAACCGCCTCAGGGTAGAGGTTCCCCAGGTGAGCAATCAGATCTGCGAAGAACTGCGGCGGCGGCAGCTTGTCAGCGCGACTCTTCCACATGCTAGACTCCCCCGCCGCGCCGCATCTTCGCAAGCCTCTGATGTAGGTAGTCGCCTGCGACGTCGAGCAGATCCCCGCCGATCTCGACTGCCACCTCGATCGCCTTCTCGCGCAGACGACTGCGCGGAGTCTCCTCGACTCCAACTGCCGGTAGCTCTATGCGGCAGCGCCCACAAGTCGCTACTTGGCCGGCAGGTACACGCGGCACCCGGTTTGGCTGTCCGCAGCCTTCACATAGCACCCATTTCAACTTCCGGCAGTATGACAGCAGCCTCGCGTCGTAGTCCGCACGGGCGGCGGGGTCCGTTAGCGTCTGATACGCCTCGCTAAGCTCTACAAAGCCGCGCGGATCGACCGTCGGGACGGCGTCGGGGTGTAACTCCCTAGCCCTGGCCCGGTAGGCTGCCTTGATCTGTGCTTCGGTCGCTGTCCTGCCCAGGCGGAGTGTGGCGTAGTGCATCTTCATTTGCCTGAACCTCTGAGCAATTGTCTGAAGGCGGGGTTGAAAAACAGAAGGCCGCCAAGCGCCTCGATCGCTCCCCCGCTGGCAAGTGCGCGCCGGGCCGCGGCTTCAGTCATCTTGGGGGGCTCCACGATGACCTTGGCAACCTCCGCCACCTCGACTTTTGTCAGGGTGGGGAAGACCGTGGCGCCGCCCTCATCCCAAATTTCACCAGCCAGTAGATTGGCCAGCTCGCCCGAGAGAAGCCCGTCAGGTAGGTGCAGGCTGAGGGGGCCACTGGGAGTCTGGAGCGATACGTCTTTGGGAAATTCCTCATTCGCGGCATGGGCTTCCGTTTGTTCCTGCGGATGAGGCGCACTCGTCGGCGCCGCGCTACTCTTCGTGCCTTCTACCTCCGCACCCAGCGCGACGGTTGCGCCCGGCGACGGTTCAACGCGGGTTGCTTGGTCCGCGGCTTGTTCGCCCGCCGCAGCAAGCTGCGCACCAACGCTCGGCGAGGCTTGGGCTGTGGGCATCGCCCGCGTCAGCTGGGCACTGTTGGCCCTTGCTGGCCCCGACGTGCTCGTGACCTCGCTCGCCTGAGCTGAGACGAGAACGCTATCAGCGGATTTCCGGGCCGCGTTCTCCAGCAGTTCGATCTCGCGACGCAGCCGATCACGTTCTGCGGTAAGTTTCGCCAGCTTCGCATCGGGCGCTGGTCTAAGCCCCGCATCCACGGCGGCTGTGTCTTCGCCGAGCATTGGGGTTTCTTGACGACCGCCCCGCTGTAGGGCCACGACGAAGATGTCACGTGCCGCGCTGGCGAGCTGAGCGAAGACAGGGGTGTAATCGACCGGCGGAGGAGGACTGGCGACCTTCTCCACCATTGCTTTTCCCTGCTCCAGTATCTTCGCCGCCGTGACCATGCACGTCTCCATCAGAGCGAAGTGGCGCTCGACTTGCTCGACTTGTGGTTCAAGGGTCCGCTTCAGCAAGTCGGTAAGTTCATAGTTGTCCCGTCGCAGGTAACGACTGGCTAAATAAGTCTCAAGTAGGTCTTTGGACATGCCCTTGCGGGCCAGGTCTCTCGCTTCCGCCCTGTCCTCTCGTCGGATCAACGCCCGCTTTCGCGTTTCGATTCGCGTCGCGATCAACCCTGGATCGCTGCTCACCGGGTCCGGCGGCCTGGCCCCCTTCGTCAGCAGCCGCGCGAAATCAGCGTCCACCGCCGGCCCGGTCTTGTCGTCAAAGTCTGGCATCGACAGTTCCATGGGCAGGTAGTGACTGTTGCCGAGATGCTGGACTCGTACCTTGCCTGCCTCGTCGGCGTAGAAGATCACCATCCACGTACCCGGCTCGGCGTCCACCGGGAACTCAAAGTTTGGGGAGCAGCGTAGCGCCTTCTCGCTCTCGTCTGGGTAGTATCTGTTCTGCGAGAACTTGCGACGCATGAGGCGGTAATGCGTGGCATTGGGTGGGCGAGCCGCAAGGAGGCGGCTCTGAAACTCCGAGCCGTGCATAGCCTACGGCCCCTCGGTGATAAGTTCGTCGGCACGAAAAGGCAGATCCCAAATCGGCACGCCATACGGGATGAAAGAGCTGAAAGACTCTTCGGCAGGCTGCGGCCTGTCCCCGATGACGTAGCGTACCCGGTAGTTCCCTGCCTTCGGAATCCACGGCTGCTCAAACGGATCGAGCGTGAAGTGCCCGACCGCCTTGGCCCACTGAAGGGTGAGCGTCCGTCGCATCTTCTTGCCGTTTCGGCCACTACAGCTAGGGAACCAGAAGAGTTCGCCTTCACGGATGCGAGCACCTAGCTGGTAGCCCGTCGCCGACCGCGGCGCAGTCTCGCAGACCTCGCGTTGGAAGCCGAGCAACCAAAGTCTGTATTTCTGTATCGCTACGATGCGCTGGTCGCGGGCAGGATCGCCACGTCGGGCTAGTTGGTGCCTGGCGGCATCCGCAGCGCGTCTACAGTCCTGAGAGCAGTACAACGTCCCTCGGATGCTCGTGCTGGGCACGGGGCCACTACAGGCCAAGCATCGTCGCTCCTCGTGCATCTGTCCCCCCCATCAATCAAAAGATATGCAATTCAAATTACAGGAATTAACACCGATGTGCAACAGGAAAATGGGAGTGTGCCGTAGGCCGGGTCAGAGCCAAGGCCGGGTCGCGCCCAGGTCGCGTCCAGTTCACAGACAGGTCGCAGACAGGTCGCAGACAGGTCGCAGACAGGTCACGTCCAAGTCGCGGACAGGTCGCAGACAGGTCGCAGACAGGTCACAGACAGGTCACGGACAGGTCACAGACAAAGATGGGTCATCGAACCACTCTCTTCGGAGTTAGTCCGAATCGACGCTGGGGGCTGGCATTATTGGTCCTGACCGACGGTAGGCAGCGCGGGTGCGTTGCGTCCGCCGTCGTCAATGGGCGCCGAGCCTATTCACGTAACCACCCCTCGGGGTGGTCGAACCTTGTCTGTAACCTGTCTGTGACCTGTCTGCGACCTGTCTGCGACTTGTCCGCGACTTGGACGTGACCTGTCTGCGACCTGTCTGCGACCTGTCTGCGACCTGTCTGCGACCTGTCTGCGACTTGTCCGCGACTTGGACGTGACCAGTCCGCGACTTGGCCGCGACCTGGACGTGACTCAGCGCCGCGACCCCCCGAGGCGACGGTGAGAGACGCTACGACGAGACGAGCTACCTCTACGCTGGCTGATTGGGAACGCGACCGACTCCCCCGTCACGAAACTCGGCTCCCCGCTCCTCCAGTGCCTGCCTCACTCGGGCGAGGTTGGCCTTTCGAGGACGCACCTGTCCGTTCTCGATGGCGACCAGCGCCCGTCTGCTGAGTCCAGCCAGCTCGGCCAGCTCGCTCTGCTTTAGCCCGAGCAGGCCCCTGGCTGCCTTGATCTGTGCCCCAGTGATTTGTGACTTGACAAGCACAGCTATCTCTGTATCTTCACATGCGGTGCAGTTTCGCTGTGGCCGCATTGAGAGCGCCGCAGCTCAATCGCGAACGTCGCACATCCGCCGCATCGCTGTCCAGCGCGGCGACGGGTGGTCTGCGCCCAGGAGCTACCATTGCCGGCTTGCTCAATCGACAGCCACGAAGGCTTAAAGCGCGACGAAGCCCGCTGGGCAGTCCTGCCGCCAAAACCGGACTGGGTTTTTGGCACCACAGTCCTTGAGATGCGCGACTGCCCCCAATGCCACTCGACCCTATCGCGACTCGTCGCCGGGGGCCATGGCTCCCAGAACCGCCCCTCCCCGATCGAAGACGACGCCAGCCTCGGCGAAGGCGTGCCGAATCCGATCCGCAGTCCCCGCCCGCGGCTTTGTTATCTCCAGCTCGATTCGCTGGATCGCGAGTCGCCGAAGCCCGACTCGTCGGGCCAGCTCCGCCTGAGTCCAGCCAACCAATCCGCGGGCGGCGCGAATCTGGGCAGGGCTGATTGAGGGCGAAGGCTTGGAAAGCATGCTTTTTGCATCCTATCTGCGACGGTGGACGGTGCGGGGTCGCTGACGGTTAGCAGACTGAGCCCAAGAAAGGCAAGCCGCGCAAACTGTTGACTTCGCTGCGAATTGGAAGGATTCTTTTTGCATGCTTTCGATCTGGCCGTCCTTGTTCGCGTCAACGTGCGCAGTAACCGGAGTCGCTGTGCTCGCTGGACCTTACCTGACTCAAGCTGGCGTCCCTCTGCCCGAAACAGCCGCAGCCGCGCTGGTTGCCGGCTCCTACTTGGTAACGGCCATTTGTCCTGCAGGACGCTACACGACTGGGTTGGTGCTTCTTTTGGGGGCAGCTGTGCCAACACACCGCTGGCCCGTAGCGCGTTGTCTCCTGCTGGTTGCCGGGCTCGGCCTAGTACGGGGCGCCCAGGTGGCATACTCGAAACGCGGCGATGTGCGGCGATGGGTCGCCGTCCAGAACGTCGCCTTTGCGGCGGGACCTGTCGCTTACGAGTTAGCCAGGTCGCGCCTGGGACTTGCCGGTATTCACTATCTCCTCGTCATTCTGGCCTCTTTCGCCATTGCAACTCGCCCAGTTCCCGATAGTCAGCCGGCTGATAGGAGGCCCGCGGCAGCTGGTTTCGGGGCAATTCTGAGCGTCATCCTGTTCTATTTCGCTCAGAGCCAAGGGCTAGCGCTGTACACCCTTGCCGATCAGAACGCTCTACCCGCTGGGATGGCTGCGGCGGCACACGGACTGGCGGTGTCTGGCCTTGTGTTGGTTCTACCTCGCCGGCTGCTCCGGTTTGACCTCGGGCTGCTGGCCTATGCGATCGGATTCGCCTTGCTTGCTTGGCAGATTGGCCGGTTGCCGATCGCAGCGGCATTGGCCCTGCACGGGCTTGGCGAGGCAATGGTCTTCCCCGTGCTGCTTCCCGTACTGAGCGGGAGCGGCACGAAGCGATGGTTGTGCGCCACTGCGGGTTACTGCGCCGGGCTGATCAGCGGAGGCTGGCGTCTCGGGCCGACGGCATACTTTGGTGCCGTGGCGAGTGGCTTCGCACTGGCGGCTTGTGCCGCCCTGGCGGTGGGTCATGGCGCAAGGAAGTAACGACAGGTCGCGAGTCGAGCCCGCGGTGCTCCGCGCGGCTGTTCAACGGCTGATAGCCGACTTACACCACCAAGCAACTCTACGCTCGATCGAGCGCCTGCTCGGACTGTCACAAGGCTATCTCTCAAGGCTCAAGCTGGGGGCTGGCCAACCAAGCCAGGCTCTCGTTTGTTTGCTGTGGCTACTTGTTGAGGACCGACGTGCCTTGTCCCTTCTCTCCGCGCATATGCCGGCCTATCTAGCGCTGTTTGAGGGCGGCGAGCACGATGGCGCGGATCTCGGGCGGTAGCGCTGCCAGGTCAATTTTGGTGGCTTCGGGGTCGAGTGCGCTGGCCAGGGCCGCCGACCGGCCAGCCGAAACGGCTGTTGGGTGGGCGTAGTGCTTGGCGGTTGTGGCGAAACTGGCATGGCCGAGGGAGCGCGCAACCTCATGAGTCGAAGCGCCAGCCCGAAGCGCCAGCGACGAATGCAGGCCCCGTAGACTGTGAGCGCAGTACTTGCGAATGCCGGCTTGGGCACACGCACGGTGCATTCGGTCCAGCATCCAGGGGGGCGCGGGCTGGCGCTTGAGATGCGTTGCAAAGATGCGGTCCTCGTTCGACAGACTCGCGCATCGTCTCTGCAATAGTTCAGCAACAGGCTCAGCCAATTCTAGGTCTCGCAGCGCAAGCTTGGTCTTGGTTCCATTCACCCGCACCAATTTGCAGTTGTCGGAGCAGTCCCCGACCCGCAAGCCCAAGACTTCGCTGGGCCGTAAACCGAGATAGAGTTGGACCAGCAGTGCCAGCGCCCCTTCGTCGCCAAGCTCGGCCTGAGCAAATAAGTACTCCTTGAGCCGGCGGGCTTCGTCCAGCGTCGGTTGTGGCTTGCCGCTGTTAGCGCGACCGATCGTCGCAACGCGGACCCAGGGATCGTGCGCGACCCAACCCTGCTGTTGACAAAAACGCCACCATTCCTTCGCCAAGCGCAGTCTGCTGTGGTGAGTCGCGGGCTTTACCTGCCCAAACTTGCCAATCCGGTTTGCTTCCTGCAAATAGAAGGACTGGGCCAGTTCGGGGGTCAGCGATCGTAAAGGTAGGTCGTCTGACACCAGCAGCTTGAGCTTCTTCGCGATTGCGTCTACGTCGCGCGGATTCCGAAACTGCGACGCCTTATGGGCCGCGAACCCGTCAATCGCAGCATGGGTGGTAATCGGGGTCGCTTCCTTGATCTTCTGTTGCAAGGCTGCCACCAAGCTCATCGCTTCCTCGTGGCTGGCCGCAGTCAGTGACTTCTTGCGCCCCGTGCTGGCGTCATACACCTGTATCCGCCACCGGGACCGCCCCCGGTGGGGAGGGTAAGGACCGTAGATCCGCACCGCGGTAGGATCGCACTGATCCAGCACCTTTGCAACCGTTGCTCTGATAAGTTTCCGTCGCATGGTTTACCTCATTCCCCCGCAGTTTCCGACGGCGGGGGAATCCGTCGCCCTCTTCCCCCTCGGCGTTTCAGATCACCGCGATCTGAAGGGTTGGTCTTTTCCGTCGGGGAACAAAGGCCGCATGCCATCGGGGGAAATCGGGGGGAAAGCGATGTGGTGCATCCCATGGATGGAGCAGGCTGTCAACAGAAAATTGACGGGCTCTTGGGGGCTCGTTCTCATGGCCTGACCGTGTTGTCAAGGCCACAACTCGCCGCAATAACAACGAGCGGCCATCCTTGCAGCAGGGCGAGTTCGTAGTTTGCAAGGAATGTCAATAGCAAAATTTGCCAAAGGTTCGACCTTGATGATCAAAGTTTGCCCAGACTGTCAAGAGCAAATTGACGGCAATGGCGCCAGATTTTCATTCGTGATTGTCAAGCAGAAATCGCCTGGCAGCTCCGTCATTCGGGAACATAGTCTGAGCGGAGTGTCAAGTAGAACTGCTGCCGATGCCTTCGATTTCGGCACTTGCGATTCGCCAGCTCGCAGTCGTTACAAGCGATAGAATCGAGAAATGATGCGGTGGGACCAGATTCGTCAGCTGCTCGCCAATGAGATTGGAATGCCGCGGGCACGGGAGCTGCTTCGTGCAGAATACGGCTGGCTAGCGGTGCGCTTGGCGGCAGCTTTGCCTGAAAGTAACCGGCGCGCATTTCTCGATCGGCTGCTGGCTGAACAAGACGTCTCACGCGCTGACATTGAGCGGCTACTGGAGTCCTTCGAGCCTGGGTCCGTCGATCCGGAGCCCACTATCGAGGCGCCATCCCCTGTCTGCGTCTGTGGTCATCCTCTCAGCCAACATTCGTATCGCTCAGCCGGCCCGGAGGGCGACGGTCGCATCCATGGGATGATCCTGGGCTGCGACGTAACGGGATGCGCATGTGGTCCGGGCTGCATACACGAAGGCTTCGTGCCTCGATAGCTGGGTTTCAATGGCAGCGACCAAATCCATCCAAGGCAGTTGGCACAGAGACTCCGCGTTGCGATTGGACAGGGTGACCTGCACGGTGCCAGCCAGGCAAGACTGGATCTGCTTGCGGCGGCCCACACATGGCCGTCTTCCAAGCAGACCCAAGCGCTTCTTGAGGCTCTAGCAACTATCGGCGTGGTGCTACAGCGCAACGAATGGCTAAAGTCGGCGGATGCGCCTTACCTGATTGGCGAGCACGTCGAAATAGAGCGAGTCGAGTTCGGCCTGCGCTTCGTGTGGGTATCCGGAACAGTCGTCGATGCTCGTCCCCCAGTCATTCGGGCGAGGCTGCTACGGAACCCGCGGGCCTTAGACTATCTGGTGCGCGAAAGCGACGGCGAAGAACGCTGGCGCGCGGATGATGGCATGCGGAAAGGCGCCCGCGAGCTGCGTTAGGACAGTCCCGACACAGCGGCGGGGAATCGAGCCGCTGCCCTCCGCCTGAGTTCCCGCGTGAAGCTCTGCAAGGCCCGAGGCCCCGGTGGTTTGCCGGGCCGCGCTCGGTCCATCGGGTATTTTCCCAGCTCCAGACTGCAAGAGATGGGCTTACCATCGCCGAAGTGAGTGCCCAGGTCGATAACCAGGCAAAGATCCAGCGGTGGTTCCGCCGATTCCGCTGCCTCGTCGGAAACCACGAAGCTGATCAAGTCGCTGAAATTCTCGATGGCGGCAAGGTTCTCAAAACTGACCGCGACCGATGCGTTGGGATCGCCGTCGCCGACATGCCCCTCGCACGAAGACCACGTCTGTATGCCGGGGATCTCGTTTAGCAAGAGCACGAGTCCGGCAATGCCGGGATCGAGCTGCGGCAGCACTCCGAAGGCCGCTAGGTGAGCTTGGAGCGGACTGCATGCTTCGACTGACCCCCTGACGTCTCGCTCATCGGGCGGCAATCCGTCGTAGAGTGCCGGCCTTCCGTCTTGGTCGTTCACGACGTAGTAGGTCCCAAGTTTCTCGAATCCCATTTCAATCCCCTCCTGTTTGCCGGGTGTTGGATGCGTGGCGGTGCCATCGTCCCCAAGTCTGCTTGCTCTATGACCGCCATCGTGATATGCGGATGGCGCATGAAGAATATTGCCATCTGGCCGCCCTTGTTTGGGCTGGCGCTGCATGCTGTGCCAATTGGGGAGCAAGCTGGCCGAAGTACTGAGTCAGTCGTGAGTCTATGTGACCTGCCGCCCCAAGCCTCAGTGAGTCGCGAGGAGCGACTTGCCAACGAAATGAGGCGCGAAGAGGATTGCAGCTTGGCGGCTCGCTTCGGACGCACTATGTATCGGGATGCTAGCGGGCGTCTCAGGGAACACGGTGCAAGTCACTTGGACCACTAGCAGAGCCGAGCCGTCGCCCCAAGCGGCATCAGCCCCGGCGTTGCTTGGGCCTCCTTGACCTCGGACTCGCTGTAGATTGGGAAGTTCTCAACCAGCTTGATTAGCTCTTGGCGGAGCACTTGCATCGTATCGCGCAGCTGAGTTCTCGTATTCGGGTCTCGGGTGCGCAATAGCCGGAAGTTCAGCTCCGCTAGGCTGCGGATCAGCCGGATCTCTGTGCAGTCTTGATCGAGTTCAGGGTGCATGTGGCTCCTCCGTCAGTTTGCATTGCGCATGCGAACTTCGAGCAGCTGCGGGCTTCTCGCGAGGACTTCGGCCGGCATTTGCTGCACACCGAGCCTGGCCCAGCTACAAAAGGCGCATGTGCAAGACGTTAAGGTCTCGGCCTCTTGGGTCGGGGTTAGTGCGCGACCCTCGCGCGCAGCTTTGCAAAACATGCAGTCGCACGAACTGTACGCCTGCTGCTCTGCGGGTCCGAGTGAAGGCATCTTGGCCAGGATGGCGGCAACTTGAGCATCGGTAAGGGGACCACCGAAACGGTAGTTCAGGCCCTCGAACGCGGCTCTCCCCCTCTCCCGGTAATCGCCGAGATGCGACGGCGGCACCGTGAGCGAGTAAATGAGCATGGCGATCTGGTCCAGCCCGCGCTTTAGTCTTCGGTAGGCTCGACGCCGATAGAGTACCGCCTGGCCGGGCTCAGCCAGCGCGAGTGACAGTAAGCGTTCAGCCCGCCGGACGAGGTTCTTGAACTCGCGCAGCGCCCGACGGGTCCAAACAAGCCGCTGCCGCACCCACTCAAGCTGCTCCGCCGCGTTTTGGAGCTTGGGGCATGCCCGATCGGGATGTCTCTCGATTCGGGTCTTGAGTTGGCGCCAACGTCGGGACTCCTCCGTCAACACCCAGTCCTGGCCGGGTATGCCAAGCTTGACCGCCAGCTGGTGAACGTCCATGGCAATCCTCAGCGCGTCAACATCAGCCACGCTCAGCTTCGGAAATTGGCGTTTTTCCAGCACATACGAAGCAGAAGCGGGCGGATTCTGGTACTGCTTCTCCGGCTCCGGCACCAGGCTAACGATCGAGTCCACTCGGACGCAGCCGCCCTGACCGAAGATCTGGTGGCAAGCGTCGCAGAGCAGTAGATCCGTTCGACGATCGACCCGCCAGCAATGCCCCTCATCGCAGCTTGACAGCCGTAGATGGGCACAAAGGCGTTTTCCTCGGGGGTGTCGCATTAGTACACTGTGGCACGCCAGCCGGCTCCGAAGAGCTGGCTCAGGAAGCTTGCCGCAAGCACCCAGCCCCGGCTGCCGTCCGAGCCCAGCACTCCTTTGTCTGGGTCCAGACCGAACTCCGCAGGTGATCTGCCACCATAGTAGGCAGACCAGCGCCCCGGCGAACCCGCCAGCCCAAACCCGTCCCCAGGCATGTCGCCAACAAGCACCGACCCGCCGGGCACGATGTTGGCGCGTCCAGTGACGCGATCGACGGTTACGACCTGGGCAAGCGGCACCGTGCGACCCCCCAGAATCCCAAACAGCTCGTAGGTTCGGAAGGCACCACCAGGGGCCGGGCTACCGCCACCCCCACCGGGAACCGAACCGCCGCTGTTGCCACGGAGCTTGTCCAGCTCGGCCTTCTTCTTGGCACGCTCGGCCTCCCTCCGAGCACGCTCCAGCTCCCGGTCAAGCTCGCTGTCGCCCTCGGCCAGTTCTTCCTCGAATTTGGCTCTCTCTTCTTCTTCCTTCGCCTTCTTGTCAGCGGCCCTGCGGTTCTTCTCCGCCTCGGCGGCCTCTCGCTTTGCCTTGTCCGCCGCTTCAGCATCGGCCAACTGCTTTTTCCGCGCAGCTTCCGCTTTCTTGGCTTGCAGCTTCTCGTACTGACCGTTGTCAGTTTTGGTGAACTTAAGCCGGAAGCCTTTTGTAGTGTCGGGCCAGTCGGACCACTTGCCGATACCTGCGGTCCATTCGCGCCCGTCCTCTTCGTTCTGTATCTTGATCCACTCGACCTTCCAGTTTGTCGGAGGGGCGCCGCTATGGTCGGAGCGCAGCAAGCCGCTGACTATCTCGCCCAAGTCCTCGGTTTCAACCGCTCCGACGTTAAGGGCGTTCTTTTCCCAGTCGTTGTCCGAACTGGGATCGTCAATCAGCACCTCCTTCATAATGGCATCCTCGCCATTAAGGGTGAGATAGATATTTGAGTCGGTTCCGGCAAACCACTCATTGCCTGTTTGTATTTTCCAGATATACCGCATTGCCTGACCCCCTAAACCTTGGTTGTGTTTTCGCTAGTGTGTTGCAACGTGATTGTTGTGAAGACTTACCGACTAACGCTTCGCCTTTGCTTTTGGTTGCCACGCGGTGCCGTAAGCGGCGACCGGGGAAGCGCTGCGTTCTGCTCCGCCGTCCTGCTCAGAACCAAGGCCGCTCTAGTCGTCTTGGCCAGACCGATGTCGAACACAAGCTGACCGGCGGGATGCGCTGCCGCATCGGTCAAGGTCGCCAAGGTGGATGGCGGCGATGCGCTGGCTGGGTCAATGCTGCCGACCTTGCGTGTCATTGCTGCTCCTTCGCCGGGCCGCCCCAGTTCGGGAGCAGTTCATCAGCCGTGATCTTTCGCTCTGGCTGATAGGCGTTCACGTCGTCCGGCCCAAACTCGGTCTCGGTCTGTGGAATTGCGGCTGCGATGGAGATGCGATCGGCCACGGCCATTCGCGAGTAGGCGCGGTAAAGCGCAGCGGCGTGGTTGAGTGGCAGCGCCACACCAGTCGTGGGCAGCCAGTCAAGTTTCGATCTGGCGACATCCTCTTTGGTGAACCCCTGCTCGACCTCATCGAGCAGCTTCCAGAACGCCATCCGCTCGACCTTCGGTAAGTTACGATAGGTCAGGAAAACACGGTCCCGACGGTCGCGGTCTCGGGGGAGCGATAGCCCCGAGACCACCCGCCCGCCCGCGATCGGAATCAACAGTCGGAGTCCCGGCCTGATGCGATCCGGGTCGGCAATACGTCCGGGGTTAGCTTTGACGATTTCGGGCCAACGGGCAGGGCTCCCCAGCCAGACTTCCGCAAGTGCTGACAGCGTATCCCCAGCCTTCACCACATAGTCATAGGCTTCTTCGCCCTGGCTTGTTTGGCGCGATCTCGCCTGGAAGTCACGGCGGTCAAAGTTGCTGCCCCGATCGCTCATTAGCCTCTCCCTCTTGCCGGTTTCCTGAGCTTCGCAAGAATGTCTCGGATTTCGGCGATTTGGTGCATTACGATGCTGGCATTCAAATTGACGTTACCGACACGCTGGCAATGATTACTGCCGACTAGCTTAAGAATCTGGGGTAGTCGGACTGATGCGCGCAGTGACTCTTCAAACAGCGCAACGGCGCTTTCGTATTCGACTGGGACCTCGCCAACGTGTGTGTAGCGGGCTATGGAGCGATAAGCATGATTGTTCTTGGCTTCTATCGCGACCAAAAGCCCCTCGACGGCGGATAGTTGCTCAGCGAGGGCCGGAACATTCCGAACTAAGCAGATTGCCCGGTGCCTGCGCATTGAACCTACTCTGTCTAAGCAATCTGGACACTCTTCCATGATTGGGTGCCCTATAGCGTCTTGAGTTGGGGGATGGGCAGTTCAACCCATACGCCGTCCGCTGCGAAGTAGAGCCTTTGCATCCGCCCGTTGAGCAGAGCGTCCGCAAGCGCTCGGCGGAAGATGTCAGGCTGACCTACGAAGGTGTGCCATTCCGCTTTTGCCCCTGGCTGCGGAACCCAGTAGTAACCAAAGGCAAGGTCCAGCTGTGGAATCGTTGAAGCCCTTTCCACCAAAGGCTTTTGCGTTTTGCCGTTGTCCATTATCGCTCTCTGTTTCTGCGCCGTGTTTTGTAGTCGGCACTGTCAAAGCGGGCGCCTGGCTCGTCTGGCCGCTCTCCCCAGAGCGGTCGCTGGCCCGAACTGGGATCGGGCCACCTTTTGCTTATTGCGTCGGCCACGCCAATGACCTCGACGCTCTCAGCCCACTCTGCTAGGCCGCCACCGACTGCTGACGCGAGTATCCGCGTCGCGGCCTCGTGGTCCTGGTCTAGCAGTGCCTGGGGCAGACCCCGCAGCGCTGCCAGCCGTCCGTCCAACTGTGCGACCACATAGCCCGCGCCCATCTCGGCCATCAATACCCGGATCAAGCTGGGCTGGAGTCCCAGCGAAACTATTAGGTCGTTACTTTCATCGCTGCTCATCCTGTTTGAGCCGAGCGCGGCTGCTATCAGCACGGCGAGCACCCAGCGAAGCTGGCCGGCATACACAGGACGATTCAGCGCAGCGGCGGCATTGGGCGGCAGCTTGGGTTCTGCGGCCCGTAGCCGCTCCCAGATCACCCGTGCCAGCTCGACCAGTTTCGCCCGCTGCTCGCGACGGCTCATGGACGGCCCGCCGATACATTAGTCAAGATCCCCATCGCTGTTTCCCGTCGCTACGGCAGTACGTTGCTTCCGTTAACGGACATCGCGGCGATGCGCTTGCCGCTGCGCAGGGTGTTGTTGCTATCACCCGAGTTCAGGGTGATCGCCGGCATCACTGCGCCAGCCGGATAGCCGTTATCCGCGGGGAAGACATCTACGAGCGTCGCGGCTGGATTGGCAGAGACCAGATCACTCCACCGATAGGAGCGCTCTAGCCATCCGGTCCCCACGGTGACGTTTGCAGCCACCCCGCCGGGAACCGTCCCCGGCGTCGAGCCGACGATTAGGCAATCCTGGGCAGACGTCCATGCATAGGTGAGCACATCCAGAAACCCCGGATTGCTGTAGGTTCCGATGGCGCCCGTGATCAAGGGGTTGAGCTGGTCACTGAGCATAACCAAAACGCGAAGGTTGTGCGCGCCCAGCGGATCGAAGTCCACAAGGACGTTGAGATAGGGTGTGACCACCGAGGACGCGAACGCCGTGCTGTAGAATGGACCCGCGGGTCCGTGAATGTTGGTCCAGGTAAACGAGACCGAGGCCAGATTGCCCATCGGGAGCCCGTGCCAGCCGAGTACGCCGAAGATGGCTTTGTTCCCCGTGCCGGGGCCATGGAAGGCACCCGTGGCATTCGATCGGGCTCCCGTCCGCAGCACGATCGAGCCGTCTGAGTAGCCGCCATCGACGGCTGCGGCATTGACGGAGAAATCGGGCATCGGCGGCCCCGCAGCGCCCGGCGGCCCCGCAGCGCCCGGCGGCCCCGCAGCGCCTGCCGGCCCCGCAGCGCCCGGCGGCCCCGCAGCGCCTGCCGGCCCCGCAGCGCCTGCCGGCCCCGCAGCGCCGGGCGGCCCTGGGGGGCCGGGGACGCCCGGCGGTCCCGCAACACCTGGCGGTCCCGCAGCAACCGGCGGCCCCGCGAAACCCTCAAAGAGCCGCGTCCACGCAATCTCGTACTGGCTCAGGTCCAGGCGCAGCCGCGAGACGACGGCGACAAGCGCTCGGGCGACTCTCGCAACCTGCTGACGACTGGCCGCTTGCGGCGGCTCTCGCTGCTGCGCCAGCCCCAGCAGAAAACTGCGGGTCTCCTCGAAGGTGAGGGCTAGGCCCAGGTCCGCAAGCTCGCCGATACGTCGCGGGTTGCCGTTGCTGTCCGACTCACCAAGAGCAGGCGGCCATTGCTGAACCTTCTCGGCATCAAGCACGGGCCTCCGTGGCGCCTGACTGGGCGTTACACCGGCTGTGTGTCGTGGCACTGCCGCCAGTAGTCCGCGCAACAGGTCTTGCACGATTGGGGATCGGAGCCCTAGCTGTTCGCCTCGGCTCGAATAGTCGGCCAGAGCCGCGATGGCCCCATCCACCGTTCGCGCTGTCTGTCGAATTCTGGCCAGCGCGTCATCGGCGCCTTTAGCGATCCCCACCCAGGCTAGGAGCAACTCGAGCATCCCTAACACTGTAGCCGAAAAATGAACGCCAGAATACAACTAATAACAATCACTTGTTAGAACTTCTGCAAGCGTGCTATCAGAGGAAGATGCGATTGTTACCCCTGATGACGCTGCTGGTGCTACTAGCCAGCGCATCCGCACGAGGCGACGGCGGCAGCCCTGGGTTGCTGGAAACAGCCGAAAGGGAACATTTTCAACGCGGCGAGCAATTCTACCGCGCGGGGGAGTGGCGAGCAGCGCGGGTGGAGTTTCAGGCCGGCTATGAACTGGGCCGCAACCCGGTATTTCTGTGGAACCTGGCGAAGACGACCGCAAAGAGCGGGGACCGCCAAGAAGCGCTTGACTTCGCGAAGCGCTTCAGGGCCTCACTCGACGCGCCCGATGCGGAGGTGGACGCCTTCATCAAGCAGCTTGGTGAACAGGGCGATTCTGTTGCACCGCCAGCGCCGCCGAAGCGTCCGCCAGCGCCGCCCCGCGGGCGCCGCAGCCCTGTCCTGCCCGCGCTGCTGGTCAGCCTGGGGTCCGCTCTCCTCGCAGCCGACCTCGCCGTGGCGGTCGCAGGCGGCCAGCTCAGAGCAAGCAATCAGGGAGCGCAAATATCGCCGACGGAACTTGTTGAGCTAAACGCCAGAGGCAACGCTCTCAATTTGGCGGCCTGGACTCTGCTGCCCCTCGGCCTGGGGTCGGCGACAGCTGGCGTCGTTCTTTTCGTGCTCCGCTAGGGCTTAACGCAGAGCACGCCACGCAGCGGGTTTGTGTTGGCGGTACGATCTAGCTCCCCATTCTCCGTCTGCCAACCGTCGCTATACCCATCGATCGACCGAGCGAATCCCCCGCACATCTTCAGCCCAACCGTCCCATGAGATCCGCACCCATATGACAGGTTCTGGAAGCGCGGCCCCGTCCCGCAGCGCTCGTCCGATTTCACTCCCACCCAGTAGGCCGGAGCGTCGGCTGAGAACCACCCGATGAGTAGATTGCATGCCGCAAGGTCAATGCCTGCGGCGGCGGTTGGCACGACCCACCCCGTTTGGCAAAGGGTTCGCGCGCCACCCAGGGCGAAGGTTCCGGCGCACGCGCTAACGGTCGGGCTGATTGCGGTTGCGCCACCCGAGGCCGCGCAGCCGTGCTGCGGCTGAGTCAGGTCAGTTCCGGCATCAGAGGAACTACTACCGCCGTCATCACTGGGCATTGCAAGATCGCTATCGGAGCAGGGGGAGCCATCACAGACGAGCGTTACGTCTGGCTCCGAATAGCAGAACTGTAGGGGTAGGGTGAGGGCGGCTAGGACGAGCTTGCGCATTCGGTCGAACCTCCTGCCCAGAGGCTAACCGAAATGCGCAGCCCGTCCTAGCTGTTGTCGGTTGTCGGCGCCGCTGGAGCGGGGGGAGCAGGCGGAGCTGGCGGCGAAGGCGGCGCGAGCGGTGCCGGCCCGTCAGGGCAGCAATCGTCTACGCGCGCGGTCAGCGCATCTAGCTTGGCTTGCAGTTCGTCACAGACCCCGGCCAAGAAACGCGCGCCCGGATCAACCGTCATGACCCGCACTTGGTCACTGTAGGACTTGGCCATGGGCTAGCCCCCCGTGACGGAAAACGCCAAGTCCACGTTCTCGTTCTGGAACTGCTGCAAGTTCTCAACGCTGAACTGGCCGGGGAGCAAACTCGTGATCTTGACGCGGCCATCGCTGCAAGCCACCGCCGGCTGGAACGGCTTCCCGTCGCGGTTGAACTGCGTCCCGAATTTGAAGGTAGCAAACGTGGTGCCGGACGGCGTAGTGCCCGTGACGACTGCCCGGAACTTGAACGCGCGATCGGTGTTCTGGTGATAGTACGGATAGGCTCCTAGCTCGGGCAGGCCCAGCGGCGTCAGGGCAACGGAGGCATGGCCCGACGTAGCGGTGGGCGCCAAGGCCGTCGAGTTGTGCGGATCATTACCCGAGCCAGTTCCAGCGCCGCCCGAGAACAGCGAATACCAGATGGTCGCGTAGTCTTCCTCGGTCAGTTTCAGGCTGGTGCCGACCTTGTTCAGTGCTTGGACCAAGCCGCTTGCAGCGTTGAAGATCTGCGTCTTGGTATCCGAAAATGGGATGGCAGGCTGCGCCAAACCCAGGACGAACGCCCGCACTTCCTCGAAGCAAAACGCCAAGCTGAGGAACGTCAGGTCACCGGGCTGGCTGGTCATCCCGTTGGATTCGTAGACGCCGACCCGCGGTGGCCACTGCAAGTCTTCCGCCTTCTGCGCCATCTGGCGCAGGTTCGGACGCAGGACTTGACCCACCGGGGGGGTAACGGCAGTACTGGGCGCAGCCGGGTTCGCCAGCGCGAGCCCGACTTGGAAGTCCTGCACGGACGGCAGGCGCAAGCGGATCATGTCGCCGCGCCCCTGAAGATTGCGAATCTCGTCCAGCGCCGTTTCGGCGTCGATTCGGATGTTCCGCAGCCGGCGCTGTGTATCGTCGTCCTGCCGCGCCCAACTGGTTGCCGCGGCTATGAGGAGCCCGCTCATGGCTCCCGTGAGGGCTGAGTTGCTACCTTGCATTGAAGTCTCCTAGTGTCGATTTGTTCCGTTGGTTGTGTGCTTAGCGACCACGACGGCGGCGGCCCGTGCCGCGCTTGTCATCACGGCTCGAAAGCAGCAGGCCGAGGCCCAGCGCTCCGCCGCCGACAGCCAGAGCCGTCGTCATGTCCCCGCCGCCAGCGCGACCGGCCCCGCCGTTATCCGCCAGCAATTCGGCGAAGACCTTCGCGACCCCGCCGCCCGCCTGAAGATCTGCCGCCTGCTGCTGATCGTCCAGCGCGCTAACCGCTGCCTCGGTGGCGTCGCGCTCGGCCAGAAACAGCCGACGCAGCACGGGGACCAGATCCGCGTACTTGCCGGCTCGCTCTAGGTCGTCAAGCTGACTGCGTGCGTCACGACTGTCCTCGATCGCCTCCTCGAAGTCCTCGATCTTACGCGCGATGCCCCGTCCGTGCAGAAAGGCCGACACAGCCTGAAGCCCCTCACCCCCGGCGCGCAGGTACTTGGTCGTCTCGCCCCCGCCCCACCGCCCGCCCAGCGCCGGTCCGCCACCCAGCGCAGGACCCGCCTGCTGGGACTCCATCATTTCGCGCAGCGCGCGATCTGCCTTGAGGAAGTCCGCTTCGCTGGCGAACACCACCGAGACGCCATTGAAGGTGGCCCGGTAGCCCCCCTGCTGGTTGGCCGGGGCCATGCCCTGCGGGTTGTAGGACGTCATGGCGGTGGTG
>JAEUJZ010000189.1 GCA_016794505.1 Myxococcales bacterium | reverse complement strand
GTCCACCGCGACTTTAAGCCCGACAATGTGCTGGTTGGCCATGATGGGCGCGTGCGGGTGACGGACTTTGGCCTGGCACGCGTGCTCACGGAAGCCGAGGTGCAGCCAGCGATGCCTGATTCCCACGAAGCGACACTGTGGGCCTCGCAGCTTACGCGCACGGGGGCGCTCTTGGGCACGCCGGCCTATATGGCGCCCGAGCAGCTACGCGGGGGCGAGGCGGATGCCAAGAGCGATCAGTTCGGCTTCTGCATCGCTCTATATGAAGCGCTCTACGGCGAGCGGCCGTTCGCTGGTTCGACGCTCGCTGAACTAGAGCAGGCGATCAGCCGCGGCGAAGTTCGTCCCCTGTCCAAGAAGTCGGGGCCCGCGTGGCTGCGGCGCGTGGTGCTGCGCGGACTGCAGGCAGAACCAGCGCAGCGCTGGCCATCCATGGATGCGCTGCTTTCAGCGCTGGGACGCGAGCCCATCGCGTGGCGTCTTCGCTTGATGGCCGCGGCCTTGGCGCTGCTGCTTGCGGTTTCGGCTGTAGCAGTGGCCCGCGTCCCGGCCCGTTCATCGTCGTGTCCCGACGCATCAGCCAAGCTGGTCGGAGTCTGGGATCAAGGGCAGCGGCAACGGGTGCAGCGCGCGTTTTTCTCGACGGGCGTGGCCTATGCCGAAGCGGCCTTTCGCAGTGTCTCACAGGCACTCGATGCGTACGCTCAAGCCTGGCTGCGCATGCACGCCGAGGCATGCGAGGCAACGCACGTGCGCGGCGAGCAATCTACTGCGCTCTTGGACTTGCGCATGCACTGTCTGGAAAAGCAGCGGCAAGCCCTGCAGGCGCTGGCTGCGCTGTATGCCCAGGCCGACGCGGAGCTGATCGAACGCGCTGCTCGCATCGTGCCGACAGTCAGCACTCTGCGTAGCTGCAGCGATGCCCGTGAGCTGATGCAGCCGACGCCACTGCCAGCCGATCCCAGCCTGCGCGCACGCATCGCAGCCATAGAACAGCGCTTGGCAACGGTCCGCGCTGAGCATCAGGCAGGGCACTATCAGACCGCTCTTCGGGCCGCGACCGCAGTCACTGCGGAAGCGAGCGCGTTGGCGCACGCCCCGCTGGCTGCCGAGGCCCATCTGCTTTTGGGCGAGATTCAGCAGACGCTGGGCGAACACCGCGCGGCCGAGGCCTCGCTGTACCAGGCGCTATGGGCAGGCGAAGCTGGCAAGCAGGATCGCATCGCGGCCAAGGCCTGGATTGGACTGGTCTATGTCGTGGGCTACAGCATGGAGCGCCCTGACGAGTCGCAGCGCTTGGTCCAGCACGCCGAAGCTGCCTTGCGCCGACTTGGCGGGGATGAGCTGGAGCGCGCCAACCTAGAGAGCGCGATCGGCAGCATCGACTTTGCACAAGGACGCTATGGCCAAGCTCGGCTGCGCTTCGACGCCAGTCGCAGCCTGATCGAAAAGACGCTGGGCGCCGAGAGCCCCGAGCTAGTGCTGGTCCTGCAACGCTTGGCCTTGGTATTGGAACCACTGGGTGTCTGGGCCGAAGCGATTGCGCTGGAGCGACGGGCTCTTGCGATCTTGGAGACGCAGGTTGGCGCCGAGCATCCCCAGACCGCAGACAGCCGACGCCGGCTGGCACAGCATCTTTTCTACAACGAGTACTTCGAGGACGCGCTGAGCATGGCACAGCACGCGCTGACCACCTGCCAGCGCAACTATGCCGGGGATGATGACCACGTCGCCTCTGCGCTCTTGGGTGTATCCGAGATCCTGCTCGACATGCAGCGAGGAGCCGAGGCGCTGCCGCTGGCCACCCGCGCGCTCGCCATTCGCCGACAGCATCGCGATGCCTGGCATACCGAGCTCGCCGAAGCGCTGGCGCAGCACGGGCAAGCGCTGCTGCAAGTTGGGCAGACCCAGCAAGCGCTGAGCGAGGCGCTGCGTGTCAAAGAGATCGTGACGCGAACCTTGGGGACCGGGCATGTCAAGTACGCTTGGGCGATGGCCGATCTGGGACGCGTCTATGCAGCGCGAGGCGAGCTGCGCCGCGCGTACGATGCACACCGCGAGGGTCTGCGCGCCCTGAGCCACTCGCAAGTGACCGATGTGTGGAGCGTCGAAAAGCAGCGCGTCGAAGTCGGACGAGCAGAGCTGGCATTGCGCGACGGGCGCGCCGCGGTGGCGACGCTGAGCCTGGCCGTCGCGAACCTGGAACGCGATGACTCGATCGCGATTCTGCTGGGCGATGCGTACCTGCGCCTGGCCGAAGCGCGGGCCCTGGTTGGGCAACGTGACGCGCGCACGCAGCACTTGGCGCAGCAGGCCCTGGTGATCTTTCGTCGCCAGCCGATCGGTCGAGCTCGGCGCATCGCTGAAGTCGAGCGCTTTCTTGCGCACGCCTTTGCTGCCGCGCCAGCAACGGTGTCGCGGCAGGCTCGTTGAAGACGCACAGCGCTAACGCCGCGGCGCGCGGGTCGGCTGAAGACAGCGTTCCAGGCTGAGATCGAGCTGGCTGCGCACCAGGCGCATGATGCTGTCGACGTGGGATGGCGTAATCCCTAGTCGCTGCACCAGCAGCTGATGCACGGTTGTGGCAACTCGCTCGCTGCAGCGCGTGATGCGTCTGGCCATGGTCGATCGATGCAAGCGCTTCAGAGCGGCCAAGTCATCGATGGTCAGCCCGTCGATGTGATGCAAGCGCAGCAGGTTGCGTTCAGCTGGTGACAGCGCAGCGAACGCGTCGTGGAAGGCGACTTTGACCTCTTCCCGATAGCGCTCAGATAGGATGCGCAGCTCGGTGTCTCCGTCAGTTGCCAGCGTCTGCAAGACATCGTCCGATTGCAGAGGCGGAGCCTTGCCCTGCTGGCGCAGCAGGTCGACAGCCAGCCGCACCGCGATGACCCGCACCCAGCCGCACAGCGAGCCGCGACCCGCGTAGTCAGCGATGCGGGCACGCTGGTCCGGTGGGCGAACGAACAAGCGCTCACGCAGGGCTTGCCGAACCTCGTCGTGGAAGTCTGGCTGCGTCGAGAATCGAGCGAGGATCAGAGGCAGCGTGACAAAGCAGTACCGCTCAAAGGCAGCCAGTGCGTGCGGACGCCCGAGTGTGCAAGCCGCTGCCAAGTACAGATCGGCAGCATGGATCCCATCCAGCGTGCCGGCTCGGACTGCCCCCTCGGGCAAGCGCTCACCGAGGTACTGCAAGAACTCATCGTCGCTTAGCGCGAGCGCGAGCTCGGGCCAGGCCGCACGCCCCTTCTGAAGTACGTCAGCCAGTCGCGTTTCCAGCGCCGCAGCTTGTGCTGGCTCGCCCAGAGAGTCGCCCGCAACAAACACCGCAAAGCGCTCGCTGAGAGGCCGGGCGCGAGCAAACTCCATCCCCTCACCGTAGAGCAGGCGCCGATATTTCTCTATCGCTTCAGCAGGTTGGCGTTTTTATGTCGATTTTGGCGCGACCTAGCGCCGTCGTCCCCGTCTAGCCCAGCAGGGAACATAGGCCCATTCCTGCGCGATCGGAGGAAACGCGTGTTGTTCGATCCACTGCTCTTGGACCTGGAATTCGCTCGCACGGATCAGACCGAGGATCCATTCGCGTTTCGCTTTGTCGCTCAGCCGTATGTCCTGCGCCGCGAAGGAGGACGCTTCGAGACCGTGCGGTTTGACTGGACTCCCGCGGTGCTGGCGGATCTGCAGGCGGTGCGTCAGCCGGATCGCGATCCCGCGATCGTCCAGCGGGTTGGCGAGCTCTTGCGCGAGTTCTTGCAGCCCACCGATTGGCCTCTGCAAGAAGCGCAGTGCATCCAGGCTCTACGCAGCGGACGCTTGGTTGTCTTGACGGTGCGATCAGCCGCCGCCGAGCTGTATGCCTTGCCGTGGGAGCTTCTAGCCCTGCGCGACAGCGGACAGCATCTTGGCGAGCTGCCGAACCTGCTGATCCGCTATGAGTGGCCAGCGCTCGCAGCGCCCTCGCACAGTCCGGCATCGCCGACGGAAGCGGAGCGCATTCTGTTTGCCTGGTCAGCCGCAGGCGGGGCCGTTCCCGCCGCAGAGCAGATCGGCGCGATCGAAGCGGCGGCAGAGCGCGGTCACGTGGCCTTCGATCCCACGGCCGATGTCCTGCCGCGGGCCTCACTTAGCAAGCTGCTTGCCCGACTGCACACGGCTCGCAGCGCCAAGCAGCCGATCGCCGTCCTGCACCTGCTTTGCCACGGCACCGCCATCGGACAGACCTTTGGCTTGGCGCTGGATGACGAAAGTGGCGTAGGGCCGGCGGTCGCTGTCGACGCCGGGCGACTGCGACAGGCCCTTTCCCCCTTTGCCGACATGCTGCGCTTGGTGGTGCTGTCTGCCTGTGACGGGGGCAACACCGGCTCGCTGGGCAGTCAGTTGGGCAGCATCGCGCAGACGTTGCATCGCGCGGGCATCGCCCACGTGATCGCTTCTCGTTACCCGCTTTCCGTCGCTGGATCCATCCGCTTTGCCGAACGCTTTTATGCCGAACTGCTGGCCACACCAAGCAGCAGCGAGCGGGCCTTTCTGTCGGCGCGCACAGCCCTTGCGCAAGATGCATCGCAGCTCGACTGGGCGAGCTTGCAGCTCTATGCGCGGTCCAGCGATGGCGCGGACAGTCGACCGATCCAGCTGCGTCCATATCGCGGCCTGCTGGCGTTTCAGCCTGAGCACCAGCGCTTCTTCTTTGGCCGAGATCGCGAGGTCGCCGAGATCGTCGCTGATGTAACGTCGCTTCTGACCCGCAAGCAGCCACGCTTGCTGGCCGTTGACGGAGCGTCGGGATCGGGTAAGTCGTCGGTGGTCTTTGCCGGTGCGCTGCCCAAGCTGCTGGACACGCTGGGTGCCGGTGCCGTGTTCCGTCGACTGCGGCCCGGCAGCCAGCCCATGCAGGCACTGAGCGCGGCCCTGATCGATCGCGACACCACGGTGCCCATGCTGCTGATCGTCGATCAGTTCGAGGAGCTATTCACGCAGTCGACCGATCGCAGCCTGCGGCGCGACTTCGCACGGCAGCTCTTTTCCCTGGCCATCGCCAGCGAGTCCATCGTTGTGGTGGTGCTGACGCTGCGCAGCGACTTTGTCGGTCACTGTGGCGAGCTTGTGCTCAATGACGAAGGGCTGCGCCTCGATCGCATCCTGTTCGACGAAGCCCATCGCGTCTCGATCGCGCAGATGAGCCCGCAGCAGCTACGCGACGTGATCGTGCGCCCGGCCAGCCAAGTTGGGCTGCAGCTTCAAGCCGGGCTCGTCGAGCGCATGCTGCACGATGTCGATTCCGAGCCAGGGGCGCTGCCGCTTCTGGCCGATACGCTGGATCTCCTTTGGCAGCGACGCGACGGACGTCTGCTCACACAGGCAGCCTATGACCAGCTAGGCGGCGTTGCGGGAACGCTGCACGGCCGCGCGAGCCAACTGATTGGGGCATTGTCCCCCGCGGAACAAAAGCAGGCGCGTCGCTTGCTCGTGCGTCTGGGCAGTGGTCTGTCCGAGCTGACGCTGGGCATCCGGCTGCGTGTTCGACTGGCGAGCCGACGACCAAAAGACACCACAGCCGCTGCCGATTTTGACCGCATGCTCACCCAGCTTGTGCAAGCCCGCTTGCTGGTCCTGGATCGCGAAGGCACCGACGAAACCGTCGAGGTCGCGCACGAAGCGCTGCTGCGCAAGTGGCCTCTGCTTTCGCAGTGGGCCGATGAGGACCGTCAGCTCAACGCGGATCTGGATGCGGTCGAGACCTGGGTGCGCTTGAGCGCGCAGCAAGGAACGCTGCTCTCGGGGGCGCAGCTTGCACGAGCCCACGATCTGCTGACGCACGAACCCGATGCGCTGAGCGAAGCGGCGCTGACTCTGCTTGAACGCAGCCAGCACGAACATCAGCAAAGCGAAGAGCGCGATCGCTTCGCTCGGGACTGTCTGCGCATGCTTGCGGTGCAGGCCTTGCAGGACGATGTCACGCGACAGGCTGCGATCCTGCGCGAAGCCGAGAGCCACGATCCAAGTGCCGTGCCGCTGTGGCTGCCGCTTGCCATCGACATCCTGCAGACCGCCATCTTGACCCACGCCGTGCTGACTACCGACCGCGGAGCCATCCTGCACGCTGCCTTCAGTCCCGACGGACAGCACATCGCGGCGAGCACCAGCGAGGGAGTCCTTTGCCTTTTGGACGTCGCGGGCGGGCCGGCGGTGGTGCTTGCCGAAGGAATCGGCACCGCACGCGGGCTTGACTTCAGCAGTGATGGCCGCCGCTTGCTGGTCGCATCCAGCGATGGCAACGCACGCGTGTACTTCGTCACAGAAGCTCGCTCGCCCGCGGTCTTGCCGGGGAATGGATCGCCGCTTGTCTGTGCCGTTTTTCATCCGCGCACGGCGCAGATCGCGACGGCCAGCGAAGACGGCAGCGTGCGGCTGTGGGATGAACGCGGCAAGGCCTCGATCGTTCGCGGTCACAAGGGGGCGGTGCGCCGGGTGGCATTTAGCCCGGATGGTCTATCGCTCGTGACCGCTGGTGCCGATGGCGTCGCTGGCGTGCATGCGCTCGATCGGCTCGCTGACCCAGACCTTTTGTCCGGGCACGACGCAGCGCTGCGCTCGGCTGTCTTTAGCTCGACGGGAACGCACGGCCTGACCCTTGCGGAAGATGGCAGCGCGCAGATCTGGGATGCCGAAGGCCGTGGTCGCCGGCTGGGCAAAAAGGGCCAGACGATCCGCGCTGCCCTCTTTAGTCCCGATGGCCAGCGAGTTGCAGTCGGCCTCGCAAGCGGCGACGTGCTGCTTTCGGATCTGCAGGGCAAGACTGATGGCGTTCCGCTGCTCTCTGGCGACGGAGGCGTCACCGCGCTGGCCTTCAGCTCCGATGGAACCTGGCTGGCGGCCACCTTCGCCGAAGATCATCCAGCGGCATGCCGCGTGGCCGCGCCGTTTCCCGTGTACTGGCTGTGTGGGCACCTTGGCGTTGCCACCCAGATCGTGTTCAGCCCAGATAGCCGCTGGCTCGTCTCGGTCTCAAGCGATGGAACGGCTCGCAGCCACGATCTCAGCCGTCCAGGGCTTTATTCCGCCGTCACGGGCCTATCGCCGCGCGAGTCCGCGAGCTTTTTCGCGGCGGGCCCCGGCCAGCCCAGCGCCGTGAGTGCCGACGGGAACTGGCAGGTGACGACGGTGCCCGACGGCCGCGCCTTGTTGAGCCACCGCGCATCGACGCAAAAGCCGCGGGCACTGCCAGGGCACAGCGGGCCGATCTGCGGCTTTGACGTCCGTCGCGATGGACAGCGTGTCATCGTCGGCGGGCAGGACGGCCGCGCCCGCGTCTATTCAATGCAAGGCGATGGCGATGGCGCCCTGCACGTGCTGGAAGGTCACCGGGCCGCACTGACCCTTGCGGTCTTCAGCCCCGACGGCAACCGCATCCTGACCATGTCGCAGGACGGCACGACCCGCCTGTGGAACGAAAGCGGACGCAGTGATGTGCTCATCGACGAGAGCGAAGAGCGCGGGGTCGCGATCAGCCGCGACTGGAAGTACATCGTCACTGAATACGAGACGGGCCAGCGCCTGACTTGGCAGCTTGAGCTCGATCCGCAGGTGCTGCGGTCCCGACTGTGGCAGGCCACGCCGTTTTGTCTCTCTGTCCTCGATCGCAGGCGCTACCTGCACGAGACGCAGGAGCAGTCGGTGCGCAACCAGCGCGACAGCCAAGCGCGGGCCGGAATGCGGAACCAAGCACCGCAGACAGGTGCCAGCCCCGAACTGCACACAACCAGCCCCGGACGCAGCGGGGTCTAGGTCAGCGTCCCCGAAGTCCGTGCCCGCTGCGCAGTTGCTCAGGATGGAGCTGGTGATGCGGCTTTGCCGGGGCGGAAGCGATAGGGGCGAGCAAGGCGGGTGTTGTAGGGGGCGATGCAGGGGTCGATGAACGGGTGATTGCGGCGGCTTGGCTCGTCGAGGCTTTTGAAGCTGGCGCGGCGCAACAGACGGCGAGCGAGAACGGAGAACCACTTCTCGATGGGGTTGAGCCAGCTCGCGTGACGCGGCGTGAACTGGCAGCGAAGGCGGCGCGCAGGATTCTTCAGCCAGGCGCGGCGCGTGTCGCGCGAGTCCAGGGTTTTCTCGTCGGGGCGCGGCTCGCCGCAGACGTCGGCGATGCGGTTTCGGGCGCCGCGCGTTCGAGTGCCTGGATGCCGCTTTTCTCGTCGAAAGACACGACGATGTGCGGTAGCGGAATCGCTTGAAGTGGCACTCCTTTTTCCTCACCGCGCGTGGCCTGCGTGACTTCACTGGATAACCCCGTATTAGGACAATCATTCCCACCGATTCCTGCGTATCAGCGCGGCGGGCTGTCCGTGAAGTAGTGCGCCGGGATCAGCGGCGACGGAGCGCCCGCCGAGATCAGCCATAGCTGGTGCGCAGCGCGTGTCATCGCGATGTGCAAAAGGTGCCGCGCCTCGGTGGTGTCGGGATAGGCGTTCGCCGTCGCGTCCAGCAGGATGACGTAGTCAAATTCCAAGCCCTTGACCTGCGTGACATCGGTCATGTCGATGCCCGGCGTAAAGGTGAACTCTTGATTGTCGACGCGACGCAGCGACGGCACATCCGATCGACCGAGGCCGCGATAGTACAGGTCTGCCATGCCCGCATGACGCGCCAACAGCGCCACCGATGCGGTCGGCTCGCGACCCAGCAGCGAGCGCAGCGACTCGCCCAGGAAGGCGACGGCCTCGCCGACTTCGCCGAACGAAAAGGCCTTTACCGGGGCCCCATGTCGCACGGCCTGCTGCTCTTGGTCGACATTCGCCGCCGTCGCCAGCGGGCCCAAGACGGCCCGCGCAAGCGCCATCACCTCGATCGTCGAGCGATACAGGATGCGCAGGCGCTGCACGCGCACCTCGGGCAGGCCCACGATGGTCAAAAGATCGTCCCAGCTTGTAAAGCCGTTGTCGAAGATCAGGCGCTGTACCACGTCGCCGGCCATGGTGATCGACTTGGCATGGGCACGACGGGACTCGGAATCCCGGCTGCGCTGACTGCCGCGCTCGGAGCCGGCAGCGGGCTCGTCGCTGGTGACGCAGTCGATAAGGACCTTGACCTCGCAGGCGGACAGATCCTGCACTTCGTCGAGGACCAAGTGCTCGTAGCGTACGAAGCCCTTGCCGCTGCCATGGGCCAGCCCGCCCCACTTGAGCTGAAGCAAGCGCAAGAGCAGCGCCGGGTCTTCGGGATCAAGGATGCCTGCCACGCTGTCTTCGTCGAGGGGCCGACCATCCACCGGACGAAAGCGATCGTCATCATCGCCGTCGTCGTCCTCCTCGTCGCCATGCGGACGGGTTCCCGTCGGGCGCTCTTTGCCCTCGTGCTCGGTGCTCTGCGGGCTCTGTTGCGCTTCTTCGGGCACGTCTTCTTGTTGGGCGCGGCAGTGCTCAACAAGCTGCTGCACATCCGAGCGCGTGACCGGCGGCAGGCGACTTTCGTCGGCATCGCTCGCTGGCCAGGCAGAAAAGCCGCGCCACAAGCGCTCGAAGTCCGTCAGCACTTCCGACCAGTCACGCGTGACATCGCGGGCGCGGCGGGTCATGCGACGCAGCAGAAGATCCAGGTGCGCGGCCACGCCAGGCGCCATGCTGCTCGGCAGGTTCTGTCGCACCACGCGGCAGCGCGAGCGCAGCGGGCGGTCTTTGAGCTGATCCCAGATCTGCAAGATGCGCGTCCGCTCGGGAAGCTCTGGCGACAGGGCTGCGTCCAGCTGAGCCCGTAGCTCAACTGCCTGCGCTGCGACGTATTCGCGCAGGATTCCCAGCATCGCTGGGTGCTTCTTTAGCCGTGCCACCACCGTCGGAGACTCGCCATGAATCCGCTGCGGCAGGTGCGGCAACAAGCGGCGTAGCTGGTTCCGCATCCACTCGGCACAGGTCACCACCGGAACGCCCGGTACACCGAGCGCCGGCAGCACCCCGCTGACATAGCGAACCAAGGCAGGCGTCGGCACGATGACCAGCATCTTGTTGCCACGGAAGCGGTCTGGCGCGCTGTGCGCCAAGAAGGCGACCCGGTGCAGCGCGACGGTGGTCTTGCCGCTGCCGGCTCCGCCTTGGATCACCACGACGCCGCTTTCGGGCTGGCTGATCAAATCGAACTGATGACGATCGATCAGGGCAGCGATCTCGGGCAAGTGCTTGTCGACCTGACCTGCAAGCTGTGGCGCTGGCGCCGGACGCGGCGGCGAAGCGGTCGAGCTCTTCGGTGGCGGGCTGGTCGGTCGTGGCGCTCGCGCGGCCAGCCCTTGTCCGCCTTCCAGCGTCGGGATGATCTCGCCGTCGGTCTGCCACCACACGTCCTGCGCATCGCAGAAAAACGTGCCCTGCGGACAGCCGATACGACAGACGCGCCCATCGCGAATGGTGACATTGCGGCGCACTTCCAAGATGCCTTGCAGCGGCTGGCCGTTGACCTCTTCGTCGTAGTCGTCGCCCTCGTCGTAGCGATAGTAAAGCTGCGAGACCGGCGCATCTCGCCAGTCGACGATCTGAATGTCAGCAGCGCGATCGATGAAGCCGCGTCGGCCGATCAGGACATCGCGGGACCGTCCAGTGTTGCCTCGGCCGACCCGCCCCAGCGTCGAGCGCAGGCGCAAATGCGCAAAGTACGGAGTCTGCAGATCGACGGGACTTAGCAGCTTGCCGCGGCGCCCGGCCGCCAGTGCAGTGACGCGTGCCATCTGCTCGACCAGTGGCGCCACATCTTCAGGCTTGGCTTCGGCAATGGCATCACGCAGCTCGATCAGCTCTTGATCGTGCAGGCTGGCATCGCTTGCGGCCTCGCTTCCGGCACGCGCCGCGCTGCGGGCCAAGAACTCGGACACGCGGGACCACAGCGCGATCTCTTCGGCAATGATGGCGGCAGCTTGACTGTCGCTGGCAACGGGTGTCGGCATGGGGCGGACGAGTATAGGAGGGCGCCGGCAAAAGAACACCCCCTGTTGCGAGGAGTTAAGCGGAGTGGAGCAGAGCCAGGCAGCGCTTCGCGGTGATGCCCTGCATCCATGAACACGCCTTGACGATTCAGCGGAAATTTCGGATGACCACAGCATGAAGAGTGTTCTTGGCTTGGGCTGGCTGTTGTCTCCACTTTTTCTCGTCGCGTGTTCCGAGGGAGGCGCAGGCCACTGCGTTCCAGGAATGTCGGTTGCCTGTGCGTGCTCCGATGGGCGGATGGGTTCCCAAACCTGCAACGCGGGCGGCACGTTTGACGCATGTCGCTGTACCGGATCGGGAGGCGATATGGGCAGCGGTGACATGGGTCCAAGCAGCGGACCCAAGCGCGTCTTCGTCAGCAGCGTTCGCTACAAAGCCAACGGTGTGACCTCGGTCTGCCAGGGCGCCGCCGACTCACAGAGCTTGGGCGGAACCTGGAAAGCATGGCTGTCAGGCCTGGGGCTGGGGCCGACTGGGCAGACCGCGGCGATCAGTCGCATTCAGTCGAGCGGGCCGTGGCTTTTGCTGACCGGCGAGGTGGTGTTTCGCAATCGCGGCCAGCTGTCCACGCAGCCCGAAACGGCGATCCGCATCACCGAGACCAAGGCTCCGGTACCGCTCAACGAGTCTGTCTGGACCGGGACCAACCTAGGCGGATCGTCCTCGGGAAAGAACTGCGCGGACTGGAGCTCCACCAACATTGGAGTCGAGGCGACGGTCGGCGATCCCAACTCGATCCAGGGCTGGACCGACAGCACCACCAAGACCTGCGAAGCGTCGCATCACGTGTACTGCTTTGAAGACTAGGGCGCTTCCGCCAGCTGCCTATGAAACCTCTTGATTCGCTGCGCGGCGTGGCGTCGCGTCGGCATGCGGGGTAAGCGCGGCGAGGATGTGGGGATAGACATCGCGGACCGCGTCTTTTCCAAGGATGCAGTCCATGTGTCCATATCCCGGCAGCACGTGACGCGAATACAGCGCCGATCCATGAAGCTGGATCAGGCGCCGATAGGTGCGCTCGCTGCTCTCGGGCAGAATGCGGCGATTGTCGGCGCCGTGCAGCAACGTGATCGGCATGCGCAGCCGCTCGGCGAAGCGCGGCATGTATGCCTCGCGTCCCTGCGCGTCGACCAAGTGCCCGACGCCGACCAGCGTCGCGACGTGATCGAGCGCCGCGGTGTTGGCGACGCCGAAAAGCTCCGCCAGGCCGTGTTCATACGTCAGCCTATTCAGCCGAGGAATCGCGTACAGCGTGCCGTACAGCAAGGTGATGCGACGACTGACCGGGTTGTGGTCGTGTTCGATGAGCGCTCGCGGACGCAGCGCCAACATTCGGTCAAACAGACGCTCGGCCCAGCCCGGCCCCGGATCCGCGGACAGCGACGACACGCCGAGGTCTTTGAGCACGTGGGGAAGGTGCAGCCCGGCCTCTAGCTCGCTGGCCAAGGGCACGACAAAATCCGCGGCACTCTGCAACAGCACGACCGAGCGTACGCCGACCAGCCCGTCGTCTTTCAGCAACGACATCAGCAGCGCCGTGCCGCCAAGACAGTGCGCCACGGTCTGCAGCGAATCCACACCAGCCTCGGTGCGGACGTGCGCGACGGCCGCTGGAATGTCGTACTTCGCCACATCATCGGCGGTGGCCGCGTGGCCAGCGCTGGGCAGCGCGATGCTGGTCCGGGGGTCGACGCTCCACACGTCAAAGCCGTGCTCGACCAGATACTCGACCAAGCACGTATCGATCGTGTCCGTCGCAAAGATCTGACTTGAGACCCCCAAGCCTGGCACCAGCAGGACCGGACCTTTTTCGCCGCCGCGATAGCGCAGAAGTCGCAGCGTGGCCCCGTCTGCACTGGCGATGTAGTGCGTCTGCGGAGGCTCGACGCGCAGCGGTCGTTTCTTGCGTGGCGGACCGGCATGATACGGCAGCTCTTCACTGACGACGCTGCCATATGTCTCGAACAGCGGACCAGCCAAGGCGCAGCCGACGCGCGCGATGGCGTGAAGGCGCGGCTCGGGCGCGTGCGCACCCAGCACACGAATCGTCGCAAGCTTCTTGGCAAAGCTCGCACGTGGACTCTGCAAAAGCCCCTGCCCCCACAGGTCCGCCTGCTCACAAGGACCGTCGTGCAGCGAGCAGTGCAGGCTGGTGTAGCTCTGCCAAAGGCCCCGCAGATCCGTGGGATCGGAAGTCCTGTGGCCCAGCAAAAGCAGGCGTCGCCCATCGGGCGTCGACAGCGGCAGGCGATATCGCTGCACGAAAACCGCGGGCTGACTGGGATCGGGCCGCACGATCTGGAACGTCCCCTCGCAGATACGAAGCGGCCGATCGCAGATCTGCGGCAGCATCGCTGTGCCCGACACCCGCGCCATGTATCCAGCAGTCCGAAGCAGCGAATCGAGGTCGTCGGCCGCCACAGACAGCAAAAGCCTTGTGCAAGCGTTGTCGTCGGAACCGCGCTCGACCTTGGGCCCAGCCGTACGCGGCTTTGCTGCGGCGATCGAGCCCATCAGTTGTTCGTTGAACTGCACACCGAGCATCGCAGGATCAGCCGCGACGATCGGCGCGGTGGGCAACGACGCATCGATCACCCAGCCGCGATCCGCCGCCAGAAGCTCGCAGCTCCGCTCGGCCAGCGCACAGATCGTCAGCAGCGGGTTTACGCCAAGCGGCGTCGGCAGCGTCGATCCGTCCATCACATACAGCCCCGGATGCACCAGTGTTCCGTCGGGACCAGAAAACACCTGTCCCTTGTGGTTGACGACGCCGCGGGCTGCATCCTCGGCCATGGCACAGCCGCCAAGCGGATGCACGGTAATCAGCTGTTCCCGCGTATAGCGATTCCACAGCGGCTCTTTCAGATACGTTCCGCCGAGCGGCCGGGCGACCTGTTCCAGCGTTGCTGAGATCGTCGAGAACAGCTTCGACTTGCTCACCCCTGGCCACTCGACGCGCAGCCGATCATCGGCCAGGCGCAGGTGCCCACGGTCGCTGTCGTGCCCCATCACCAGATAGGTCTGCGTGTTCTTTACCGCACCTGTGTAGGCGCCAAACAGATCGCTCTGCACCGCGCGCAGGGTCGCCTTCAAGCGCTCCCACAGGCTGGCCGGGGCGGGCTGACCCTCGATCTCTGCAGCCAAGCCAAAGGCGACGGGAAGCAGCGAAGCCAGCGCGCCGGGAATGCTGCCTTCTTCGACGATCAGGCCGCCCTGCGGTGCGTCTTTCTGGCGCGCGTCATTGTGGCGCAGATCGATGTAGCTGGTGATGCACGGGCCGACCGGCTCGCGGCCACGCATCGAGTGTGCGCCGGCCCCGACTCCCTGGATGGGCTCGCGGCAGTCGTATGCGAAGCCCACAAAGTCGGCATTGCCCGAAAAATGACTGCCCACGCAGGCTGAAAGCGACAGCCCGCGCTGCTGCGAACGCAACAGGATCTCTGTTGAGCCAAGCGCCCCAGCCGCCAGCACGACCACGTCCGCGCCAAGGCTGTCAAACGGCGGATGGACGATCTCGCCACTGTCGGCGAGGACCGCGAATCCAACCCGCCAGCCACGGCCTGAGGCATCGCGCTCGATGTGGCGAACTTCGATCTCCGTGAAGATCGCTGCCCCGTGGTGATGGGCATCCGGCAGATAGTTCACAAGCGTCGTGTTCTTGGCGCCGTAGTTACAGCCCGTGACGCAGTCGCCGCACAAGCTGCAGCCGGCCTGCGGCACACCTGCGTGGTTGATGCCGCGACGGAAATGGACCGCAAGCGGCGGGCGATGCAAGGGCCGCCCCATGGCCTGCGCAGACGCTTGCTGCGCGGCCAGCTTGCGCAGTGCCGGTGCCTCCTGCGGGTACGGCGTGCAGCCGAGCATCTGTTCCGCGCGCACGTAGTACCGGTCGAGCCCATGCTCTGCGGCTTCGCTGCGCAGCGTCTGCGGCCAGGCCTCTTGGCCAAAGACCCAGGGCTGAGCCCGCAGGGCGACGTTGGCGTTGATCAGCGAGGTTCCGCCCAGTCCACAGCCGACAAGGACACTCAGGTCATGGCCAATGCGCAGATCAAACAGCGCCGTCTTGTTTCCTGCGTGCCCGTCGGGCAGCTGAACTTGCAGCTCTTCGCGTGCTTCGCTGAGGGTATCTGGATACTCGCCAGGACGTAGCTCTCGTCCGCGCTCAAGCACGCAGACGCTGCGTCCGGTCCGCGCCAAGCGGCAGGCTGCGATCGCCGCCCCATACCCCGAGCCAACAACGACGATCTCATATCGATCCTGCAGGTTCTGAAGTGGGGAGGACAGCCGGGTCATACGCTCTCCTTTCCAGCCGGAACGTCAGAGGTTCACTGCGCTCATCATGCAGGAATCACGCGCTGCCGGCGCGATTTCTATCGGCCGCCCAGGCATCTTCCTTTTCTCAATACGAATAGGAACCTAATATATGCCTATTTCCGTCGAAGAATCGGCATGGATTGCCAACGGAATGTCAGCCTGGCGTTCAGGAACTAAAAGCGGATCAGGACGTGGATCAGGTTCTTGCGATCCGGCGGCGTGCGGGACAGCTCGGCATAGGAAAAGACCTTCTTGCCGCTGCCCTTTTCGGCCACGCAGCGCTGGCCTGTGCTGACCTGCGCCAGCCACTTGCAGATACCAGCCGCGCTGCAGCTCGGCGCGCCCAGCCGCTTTCCCGCGCAGCTTAGCGACACACCTTTGGCATCGGTGACCGCAAACTGCACCTGCAGTGCCGCGGCATGAGAGGGCCGGTGGCTGCTGCTCTTGGTCGCGGCAGGCACAGACTCCGTGGGCTTTTCCGAGACAGGATCGGGCGCTTTTTGCGGACTGGGAACGCTCGGCGTTTGCACCGTGTGCGGAGTCGGCGACGGGACCTCTGCGGGCCGACGCAGAGCCATGTACAGGCCCAGGCCCACGAAGCAAACCGCCGCAGCAGCCAGCGGCAAGCGCAGCCGCTTTGGAGGCACCCAAAGGCCGATGCGCGAAAGAAGGCGCATGGCGCGGACCTGTTGCGTCGGTGGACGCGGCGACTCGCTGGCTTCCGCTTGGGGCGCGTGGTCAGCACGACCCAGCGCAGTGAACTCAGGAACCTGCTTCAGGCGCTGCAGGATCTCGCCTGCGTGGGCCGGGCGCTGCTCGGGCTCCGTGCCCAGCATCTCTGAGACGATCCGCTGTAGCTCAGGCGAAAAGCTCTGCTGCGGCCGCAGCTCGGAAAGCGACTGCGGGGGCTGCACCATGCGCAGCGCAAACTGGGCATAGCCCTGTTCCTTGTTCTGCCCCCAAGGCAGTCGGCCCGTCATCATCTCGACGAGGATCAGTCCCAGCGCATAGACATCGGCGCGCGGGTCGGCCTCTGCTCCTTGCAGCTGCTCGGGCGCCATGTACTGCATGGTGCCGATGATCATTCCAGGAGTCGTTCCCTTGGCAGGGGCCGATCGCTTGTGAAATTTGGCAATTCCGAAGTCGAGGACCTTGAGCACAGGCTCGCTTCCTTCGTCGCTGTGCTGCTTGCTTAGGAACATATTGTCGGGCTTCAGATCGCGATGGACGATGCCCTTTGCGTGGGCAGCGGACATGGCGCGGACAGCTTGATGCCACACTGACAGCGCGACGGCTGGCGACAGTGGGCCCGCAGTCTCCAGGTGCTGCGCCAGGCTCTCGCCTTCCAGATACTCCATGGCGATGAAGCCAGAGCCATCCGGGGTCAGACCGCTGTCATAGATCGTGACCACATTGCGGTGGTTCAGCGCGCCGGCTGCCTGTACTTCGCGCTCAAAGCGCAGCATGACTTCGGGGGTTGAGCGCAGGATCTTGACCGCGACCTTGCGTCCCATTTGTGGCTGTTCTGCCTCGTGAACAGCCCCCATGCTGCCTTCGCCGATCTTGCGCAGCAGGATGTATTTGCCTGCGAAGATGCGCTCGTCGATCTGTAGCTCGCTGCGATCGCGGGCGCAGAACCGATCCGCAGCTGGATAAATGTAGTGGCAGTTTGGGCAGAGCTTGTACACACCCTCCGCACTGCTGAGATCAACAGACACAGCAGCCTCATCATACGCTTCCTGTCTCTGCGATGGGGCTGCGAAGGGGCTGCGAAAGACAGCAGCCCGATGCCTACGCGCCCGGTTTCGCCGCGTGTCGCGACATTCCCTGCGACCAAGAACGCGATCTTCTCGACGGAAAAGCATGCAGGCCCAAGCAGCCGCAAGCGATGATACGATGTGTCTTTATGGGGGTTTTTATGCGCCGTGCGCGGATGACTCTACTGGCCGCAGGGGTGCTGCTGCCGCTCTCTGTTCCAGCATTTGGGCAAAAGTCAGGGGTTGAACCTGAGCCTGCTCCGGCTCCGCTCAGCGGGCAGCCAGCGATGGCAGGGACGGCTGCCAGCGAGGGTTTTGGCAGCGAGTCCTGGTGTACGCTGCCGCTGTGTCGTGAAGCGCAGGTCATGCGCAAGACCGGCGATCTGCGCGGCGCTCTGAAGATCTATCGCTACATCCAAGACGAGGTCGACGTCGACGAGAAAGTCGTTGCCAAGCCCCTTCTGTGGTTTGTCATCGCCGGCCTGCATGCCGAGCTAGGTCAGGCCCAGCCCGCTAGCGATGCACTGGAAAAGTACAAGCAGTACATCGCGACGCGAGCGGACGCCGATCTGCCGCAGGGGCAACGACGCTCGGATGTCGATCGCCTGACCCAGAGCCTGCGTACCCTGCAAGGTCGCCTGCGGATTGGCCAGGGTCTGGCTGGTGTCCACGTCTTTGTCGACGGAAAAGATGTCGGTGTCCTGCCGCTTGCAGCGCCGCTTCCGATTTCGCCGGGGGTGCATCGCATCGAGTTCGGCGGGACCCCGCTCGCCAGCCAAGAGCTTGAAGTAGCGGCCGGGCAAGAAGTCGTCTTGTTGCCGCCCAATCCGCAGACCGCCAGCGCTCAGTACATGGCCATGCAGTCGATGCCGTCGGGGCGCTTGAGCGATCGTGAGCCGCGCCCCACATGGCGCATCGCGCTCGGCGCAGCGGGGCTCTTGATCGGAGCCGGTCTCATTGCCGGCGCGATCGCTCCGTTGCGCGCGGATGGAACGTGCGTGGGCGGAGGGGCTCCACCGTGCCCCACCGCGATCAACGCTGCAGGGCAACCCGTCACTCGCGTCGTCGATGGGCGTGGCGTTGGCGGCACACTTCTGGGATTTGGCATTGCCAGCGCGGTGGCCGGTACGGTGCTGCTGGCGCTGCCGGGCAAACGACGGCAGGCGAGTGCTGCTCTGCAGATATCCGGCGCGGGCAGCGTCCAGTTCGCTCTTTCCTATTGAGCCCAGCGCACGATCTTCCCGCGCAGGGTGGAGGTTCCATGAGATCAGCAGAACATCCGTTTTGGTTTTTGCGACCGATCGTGGTCGGCATCTTGACTCTCGCAGGCTGTGAGTCCTCATTACCGACACGGGAAGTGCCAGCCGGAAACTGCATTGCAGAATCGGACTGCGCTGCGACGGCACAGGTGTGCAAAGCCAATCAGTGTGTGGCCTGTACCGCAAACAGCGACTGCGCAAGTCAGTTCTGCGATGTGTACGGGGACTCTGGGATGCCGGGGCGCTGCATCAGTCCCAGCAGTTCCTATTTTGTCGATAGCAGCGATCCCAACCTGGAGCGCTGCGGAGCGGCCGATGGCAGCGCACAGAATCCGTTTTGCTCGATCGCTGCGGTCTTCGATCGGCTGTCGATGGGAACCCCGCCGTCTTCCACGTACCTGCGGCTGCTGACCAGCCCCAACGCCTACGGCTTGCCCAGCGTGACATCCAGTCGCGGCACGCTGGTCATCACCGGATCGGGTTCATTTAAAGCCGGTGAAGCGGCCACGTTGGTCGCGGCCACCGACGACGGAACCTTGCAGATCGGCGATGGAGCCAAGGTCGTGCTCGATGGCCTGGTGATTTCGAGCCCCGGAATCACGGTGGGGACGGGCGCGAACCTCACGCTGCGCCGCAGCAGCGTGCGAGACCTGGCAACCAGCGCGACATTCACCATGGCCAGCGTGACCATGGATCGCGTGCTGCTAAGCAGCAACTACACCGGCCTTAGCTTTCAGGGCTGCACACTCAACCTCAGCAACACGGTGGCCACCGGAAACTGGGTCGGCGCCAATCGCCACTTCATCGATGTGCAAGGCGGCTCAGGCAGCCTGCAGTTCCTGACCGTGTACAAGAACATGCTGACCACAGCGACGTCCCAAGTCCTGTCCTGTCAGAATGCATCGGCGGTGTCGATCAAGAATTCGATCATCGCGATGAACGGAGTCTCGCAGCAGGTCTCGGGTACTTGCACGGTCCAGAGCGGCAGTCTGGTGGTGGGAACTAGCGATAGCTCAGCGGGACAGATCAAACAAAACCCGAGCTTCGTCGATCCCAGCGGGACAGACCTGCGACTGAAGCCGTTCGATCCGGTGAACATGCAGTACCTGATCGACAAGGCCGTAGGCGTCAGCAGCGCTGACAAGAACGTCGACCACGACTTCTATGGCACACCGCGCCCCCAAGGCGCCGGCTATGACATCGGTGCGGTGGAGTTCACTCCTTAAAGCCGTTCACCACGCCGCCCGGCCCGTGCAGTCCCTCGCCCTTGATCTGCAGATACGTCCTGAAGTCCGCGAGTCCCTTCGTTCCGAATCCATTCCGAAGTCGCAGCGCCAGCCCCACATCTCGACGGTGATTTAGGCTTCCTTGGTTCGCGGTGGAC
>JAEUJZ010000188.1 GCA_016794505.1 Myxococcales bacterium | reverse complement strand
TAAAACCTCCTGGGCCGATGGTACTGCAGGGGACAACCCTGTGGGAGAGTAGGTCGCCGCCAAGAATCCCCTTAAAAGCCCACTCTCCGGAGTGGGCTTTTTTCTTTTCTCCTTCCCTCTTCCTTCCCTTCCTTCGCTATCACCCGCCGAGCGCGCCAGACGACCAGCCTTGATGCTCGGCGCGGGCGGCTATAGCGAGTGGGCGGCTGCGCGGGCCGCGTCGAGGGTCTCATCGAGAACCGCGTCGGAGTGGGCAGCAGAGACAAAGGCCGCCTCGAACTGCGATGGCGGCAAGTACACACCGCGGTTGAGCAGAGCGTGAAAGAAGTGGCCAAATCGAGCCGCATCGCTGCGTTTCGCGGAGCTGTAGTCGAGGACAGGCTCGCCGCAGAAAAACAGCGTGAACATCGAGCCAAGCTGGTTCAACGTGACAGCGATTCCTGCACTGCGCAGGATGCTCGCTAGCTCTTGCCCCAAGTGGGCGGTGGTGCGTTCGAGCCGTGCATACAGATCGGGTTGCCGCATCAGAAGCTCGATTTGCTTCATCCCCGCAGCCACGGCGAGAGGGTTCCCCGAGAGAGTGCCCGCTTGGTATACCGGCCCACTTGGCGCGATGCGCTCCATGACGTCGGCGCGACCGCCGTAGGCCGCCAAGGGCAGGCCGCCACCAACGATCTTGCCCAGGCAGGTTAGGTCGGGCTCGACGCCGTATAGGGCCTGTGCCCCGCCGAAGGCAACACGAAACCCAGTCATCACCTCGTCGAAGATCAGCAGCGTGTCGTGTGCCCTGGTTAGCTGGGAAAGCGCCTGCAGATAGCCAGGCTGCGGCGGCACGCAGCCCATGTTGCCGCACACCGGCTCGACGATGACGGCGGCAATGGTAGACGTGCCGTTTTCGTCGCGGTGCTCGGCAAACAGGCGCTGCATGGCGGGCAGGTCATTCCATGACACCGTCAGCGTGTCTTGCGCCGCTCCCGGCGTGACGCCCGCTGAGCCGGGGATACCCAAGGTTGCGGCTCCCGAGCCTGCGGCGACGAGCAGCGAATCGGCATGCCCGTGATAGGCGCCGTCGATCTTCACAATCTTGTGACGTCCGGTGAAGCCGCGGGCCAGGCGTAGCGCGGACATCGTCGCCTCGGTTCCCGACGAGACCAAGCGCACCCGCTGCATCGAGGGGACGCACCGGCAGAGAAGCTCGGCAAAGAGCACCTCGCGCTCGGTGGGTGCGCCAAAGCTGGTGCCCGACTGAGCGGCCTCGACGATCGCGGCGAGGATCTCGGGGTGCGCATGGCCCAGGATCATAGGCCCCCACGAGCCGACGTAGTCGATGTAGCGATTGCCGTCGCTGTCGAACAAATACGGTCCCTGGGCGCGAGCGACAAAGACCGGCTCGCCACCGACGCCGCGAAAGGCGCGAACGGGCGAGTTGACGCCCCCAGGAATGACTGCGCGGGCCCGCAAGAACAGCGCATGCGACCCGCTGCGCTTCTGGTTTTGAGACGGAGAGGAGGACGTATCGTGCATGCTTTCTTGTGCCACGAAACCGAGGCAGAGCGGAAGAAAGACGCCTCAGCTTTCGTGCTAGCATGCCGCTCATGACGAGCACCAAAGACCCCTTTTCCGCCTATGCGATGCTGGATACAGCCCATGGACCGGTGGGCTACTACCAACTGGCAGCGCTGCGTACACACTGCCCGCAGCTAGAAAAGCTGCCGTATTCGATTCGCGTCCTGCTGGAGTCCTTGCTGCGCAACTGCGATGGCTTCGCCGTGACCGAAGAAGACGTGCGTCGCCTGTGTGCGTGGAACGCGCCGGCTCCAGCCGAGGTGGAGCTGCCGTTTATGCCCTCGCGCGTGATCCTGCAGGACTTCACGGGTGTGCCAGTGCTGGTCGATATCGCGGCGATGCGGGCTGCAGTGGCGCGGCTGGGCGGCGATCCCAAGCGCATCAATCCGCTGGTTCCCGTCGATCTAGTGATTGATCACTCCGTGCAGGTCGACCATGCTGGCGCGGCCGATTCCTTGCTGCGCAACGTGCGCATCGAGTTCGATCGCAACCGCGAGCGCTATACCTTCCTGCGCTGGGGTCAGAACGCGGTGCGCAACTTCCGCGTTGTGCCACCAGCCTCGGGCATTGTGCATCAGGTCAACTTGGAGTTCTTGGCCCGCGGCGTGATGACCAAGGACGGCTCGCAAGGGCGCCCGGTTGCGTACCCAGATACCGTCGTCGGAACCGACTCGCACACGACGATGATCAACGGCCTGGGCGTGGTCGGCTGGGGCGTCGGCGGCATCGAGGCGGAAGCGGTCATGCTCGGCCAGCCGCTGTTCATGCTGACGCCGCAGGTCATTGGCTGTCGCCTGCAGGGTCGTCTGCGCGAGGGCGTGACGGCGACAGATCTGGTGCTGACGCTGACGCAGCTTCTGCGGAAAAAAGGCGTCGTCGATAAGTTCGTCGAGTTCTGCGGTCCCGGCATGGCGACGCTGGCCTTGGCCGACCGCGCAACGATCGCCAACATGGCACCGGAATATGGCGCCACGATCGGCTTCTTCCCGGTGGACCACGCGACGATCGAATACCTGCGCGCTACCGGTCGTCCCGTCGAGACGGTTGAGCTCGTCGAGCGCTATTACAAAGCGCAGGGCCTGTTCCGCACGGATTCCTCGCCCGAGCCAACCTTTACCGACTTGGTCGAGCTGGATCTTTCTACCGTCGAGCCGAGCCTGGCCGGGCCCAAGCGTCCGCAGGATCGCTTGGCGCTTTCGAACGTCAAGAGCGCGTTCCGCAAAGCGCTGACCGCGTCTGCAAAAGAGCAGGGCTTTGCGCTGTCGGCCGGCGACCTGGACAAGAAAGCGACGGTGGCGCTCGAAGGCAGCAAGGCCACTGCCGATCTGCACCACGGCGCCGTGATCATCGCCGCCATCACCAGCTGCACGAATACCTCGAACCCGTCGGTGCTGGTCGCGGCGGGCCTGGTGGCGAAGAAGGCAGTGGAAAAGGGCCTGCACGTTGCGCCGTACGTAAAGACGAGCCTGGCGCCGGGCAGCAAGGTCGTCACCGAATACCTGACGCGCGCCGGCCTGCTTCCGTACCTGGAAAAGCTCGGCTTCTTCGTTGTCGGCTATGGCTGCACGACCTGCATCGGCAACAGTGGTCCGGTGTCGGAAGCCATCGACAAGGGCGTCGCACAGAGTGGGGTCGTTGCCGCCGCGGTGCTCTCGGGCAATCGCAACTTTGAAGGCCGCATTCATCCGCAGGTCAAGGCCAACTACCTTGCCTCGCCGCCGCTGGTTGTGGCTTATGCATTGGCCGGTACCGTCGACAAAGACCTTTCCACCGAGCCGGTCGGCAGCGGAAAAGACGGTCAGCCGGTGTTCCTGCGCGACATCTGGCCGACGCATGACGAGGTGCAAAAGGTGCTTGCCGCCTGCATCACGCCCGAGATGTTCCAGCGCACCTATGCCACGGTCTTCGACGGCCCGCCCGAGTGGCAGCAAGTGGCGGGTGGCGCCACCTCGGACTTGTACCGCTTCGACGAGACGTCGACGTACATCCAAGAACCACCGTTTTTCACCAGCATGGGCCTGGCCCCCGATGCCATCGTGCCGATCCGCGATGCACGCGTGCTGGCCCTGCTCGGCGACTCGGTGACGACGGATCACATCTCGCCTGCGGGCGATATTCCGACGGCGGGACCGGCCGGCGAGTACCTGCGCGGCCACGGGGTCAGCAAGGTCGACTTCAACAGCTTTGGCGCCCGTCGTGGCAACGATCGCGTCATGGTGCGCGGCACCTTTGCCAACATCCGGCTCAAGAACCTGCTGGTGCCGGGCGTCGAGGGCGGCGTGACCGTCCACATGCCAAGCGGCGAGCGCTTGAGCATCTTTGATGCGGCCGAGCGTTACAAGCGCGAGGGCACCCCGCTTGTCATCCTCGCCGGCAAAGAGTACGGCACGGGCAGCTCGCGCGACTGGGCGGCCAAGGGCACGCTGCTTTTGGGTGTGCGCGCTGTTATCGCCGAGAGCTTCGAGCGCATCCACCGCGCGAACCTGGTCGGCATGGGCGTGCTGCCGCTGGTCTTCGAGAGCGGCCAGAACGCCGAAAAGCTGGGCCTGACGGGTCGCGAGCGCTTCAGCATTCGGCTGCCCGCTGATCCCAAGCCGCGCCAAGCCGTGCAGGTCGATGTCGAGCGCGAAGACGGCAGTCGCTTTTCGTTCAATGTCCGCTCACGCCTCGATACGCCGATCGACGTTCGCTATTACCAAAATGGCGGCATCTTGCAGACGGTCCTGCGCGATCTGATCGCTCGCGCCGCGCACTAGCTTATGGGGCGATGCTGCCCTCGGGGGAGCCACGGGCAGGGAGGGCCTGAGGAGCGGCAAGAGGGCTGCTAGCGGGTCGAGTCTCCGGTCTTGGGGCGACACCATGCGCGGCTGCTTGTTGGCTCGTCGGGGCGGCAGGGCTGGCTACCACACATGGGGGGGGCCTCGGGATCGGTGCAGAGGATCTGCTGGGGCAGAAGCAGGCAGCGCCCGCCAGGGGTCTGAGCACAGGCGATGGCGCCATTGCGCGCCTTGCAGTCATAGCCGCAGCCGGCATGGCCATCCTGAGTGACGCAGATCGGACGAGGCAGCGGCTTGTCATCGGCGCAGTAGGTGGTCACGGGCGGATCCCAGCAGGTCACTCCGCGCGGTGTGGCGACGCAGATCCCATCGGGCGTGTTGGCGCAGGCGACCTCGCCTCCGTCGCGAGTTTGGCAGTGATAACCGCAGGCCAGGCTGCCCTGCTTGGCCTGGCACTGTGCCGGCGGCACCTTGTCGCCATAGTGAGCGCGCACGCTGTCAGGAGGGTCCCAGCAGCGCAGCTCGGTTTCCGTTGCGCCGCACACCCCGGCCGATGTCTTGGCGCAGCCCACCTCGCCATGCGCCGCAACGCAGTGATAGCCACAGGCGGTCTTGCCTGCGTGCGTGATGCACGAAGCTGCCGCGGGTAACAGCGGAAGCACGGTAATCAACAGGCTCAGCATGATGTGAGATGAAGCAGACCCCGTGCCAGTCCGCGGTTGCTGGGCTAAAGGACGCCACGCTACGAGGCGCGCGTGCTTTCGGTCGTTTGTCGGGCGACATTCTGTCGCGCAGGGTTTTGCCTTCAAGGGTCAATCTGGCAGAGGCCGCAGCCGATCCGCATGGACAAGAGGGCAGGGGGGTTGACGTCAGGGCGTCGAGCCGCGTAGCTTCGTCGCCCTTCTGTCTTCCTTGTCGACTTCCTATCGGTGCCATGTCGGGACCCCCTTCGGTACATGATCCACTGGCTGAGATCTCTGCCCTGCGCATGAAAAGCGATCCCACTTGGGTGTTGCGGGTGGGAGCGCTTTTTTCGTCGGAGCCTGAGCGCTGGCTGGCGCTGCGCAAGCTGACCTCGTACGGCGATCTCGTTGCGGCCGCGCAAGAGCAGTCACCGCAGCTTGAGCGCGGTCAGCTATCGCCGGATGCGCTGCGTAGTGGCCTAGAAGCCATCTTGATGACGCCGGGCGCACCGGCTGGGCTGCAGTGGCTGCAAGAGTCCGGCGCGCTGCGTGCCTGCCTGCCTGAGCTAGACGCGACGGTGAACTTCTCGCAAGAGGCCGGCCGTCGCCACAAGGACGTGTGGGAGCACACCAAGCAGGTTGTCTGGCAAGCCGAGTCGCGCCCCGCCGTGCGCTGGGCGGCTCTTCTTCACGATATCGGCAAGGTCAAGACGCGCAGCATCACTCCCGACGGCAAGGTCTGCTTTCATCGCCACTCCGAAGTCGGAGCGCGCATGTTCGACGATGTCGGGCGGCGCTTGGGCTTCGACGGGCCGATGCGACGGACGCTGCGCTTTTTGATCCTGCATCACCTGCGGCCGAACTCGTATCTCGATTCGTGGACGGACTCGGCGGTGCGACGCTTCACGCGTGAGATGGGTGAGTACCTGCCCGATCTTTTGGACTTGTCGCGCGCCGATATCACGTCGCGTCGGCCGGGCCGCCGGCAAGAGGGGCTTGAGAACATCGATCGTCTGTCGCAGCGGCTCTGTGCGCTGCGCAGCGCCGATGCCGAGCTTCCGCTTTTGCCGACGGGCGTCGGCAACGTGATCATGGATCACTTCCGGCTGCCCCCTTCGCGCCTGATCGGCGATCTCAAGCGGGCGCTGGAACAGGCGGTCGAAAACGGCGAGCTAGAGGCGCGGCAAGAGTCGAGCTATTACCTGCCCTTCGTCGAGAAGCTGCTCGCCGAGCGTGCCGCCGAGCCCTGCTTGTGCCAGGAATAGACACGAGCGCTGCGTCGGCCTGACTGTGCGTCAGGCCGTTTCGAGCAAGGCCGCTTGTGAAGGAAGGAAGAGGCGAGGCGAAGCGAGGAGAGGCGGAGGAGCGCGGAGCCTAGCGCTTACTTTTTGCCCTTTTTGCCTTTTTTGCCTTTGCCCTTTTTGCCGTCGCTCTGATCCGGCGAATCAGGGACGTCGGCAGTCTTAGCGTCCTGCACCTGCACGCCCGCTGGCTGCGGCGGATCGGTGATGACGAAGTCGACGCGGCGGTTCTTGGCGCGGCCCGGTTCGGTCTTGTTGTCAGCGACGGGCTTGTTCGGACCAAAGCCCTGCGCTTCCAGGCGGCCGGACTCGATGCCGTGCTCGGTCAGCCACTTCATGACGCTCTTGGCGCGGCGATCCGACAGATCGACGTTGTAGTCGACCTTGCCGCGGTTGTCGGTGTGGCCTTCGACGCGGACCTTCTTGATCTGCGGCGACGCCTTGAGGGCATCGGCCACCGACTGCAGGACCGGGAAGCTCTTGGCCAGGATGACGTCCTTGTTGGTGGCGAAGAACACCGGCTTGACGATCACGATCTGACCGCCCTTGACCTCGACCAAGCCGGGGCAGCCGTTCTTCTTCGGATCCGGGTTCGGCGCGCCAGGCTGATCTGGGCATGCATCCACCGGATCGACGACGGTGTCCTTGTCACGGTCAGGCGCTGGGCAGCCCTTGCGTGCGGGATCCGGGGTCGAGCCCTGGTGCTCATCGGGGCAGATGTCATCCGGGTCGAGGACGCCGTCCTTGTCGCGGTCGCCCGTCGGGCAGCCTAGGCGCTTGGCATCGGGACGATCGCCCTTGTGCTCATCGGGGCAGATGTCGTCTGGGTCGAGGACGCCATCCTTGTCGCGGTCGCCCGTCGGGCAGCCCAGGCGCTCGGGATCGGGACGGTTGCCCTTGTGCTCATCGGGACACTTGTCATCGGGATCCAGAACGCCATCGCCGTCGCGATCGCCGAGCGGGCAGCCCAGGCGCTCGGGATCGGGACGCTTGCCCTTGTGAACGTCGGGGCAGATATCGTCCTCGTCGAGGATGCCGTCGCGATCACGGTCGCGCGGACCGTCGGGCTTCTTTTCTTCGCGCATCGGGGCATAGGCCAAGCGCAGAAGCACGCGGCCATCGGGCGTACCCGGCTGTCGCAGCACGCCGACGCCGCCGCCGATGCCAAGCTGCAGGATGCGCGCGATGTTGTAGTGCAGGCCGAGCAGCGCTTCAAAGCTGGTGTAGTCGAGCTTGAAGGCATTGCCGTTGAGCAGCGCCGTCGAGACGATGAACTCGGGCCCGATGGCCAAGCGCTTTTCAAAGCTGGCGTATGCGATCGCCGCGCCAAGCTGAAGCTCGGTGCCGGCTGTCTGACCCGCCGGATCGCGCAGGTTGCCGATCTGTGCCTCGGGACGAATCATCACGCCGCCCGTGAACGACCACATGACGCTCTTGGCCAGACCGCCCAAGACCAGCTTGGGCATGCCGCGCATCACTTGGTCGCTTCCCGTCGGAGGCAGCAAGGTGGAATCGCCGCCCACCAGGCCGCGCAGGGGGATCCACAGCAGGCCACCGATGCTCATCGAGATCGCGCTGCGGTACGGCTGACCGAACAGGCGAATCATCAGGCCGACGCGCGGATCGCCAAACGAGATGTTGTCATTGGCGCGCACGCCGCCCGCGCCGTTGGGGTCGCCCTTTTCTAGAAACGTGATGGGCAATGACGCGGTGAGCAGCACGCGATCGAGGAACGAGCCAGCCAGATCGACGTGACCGATGAACTGGTGCTCAATGACCGCGGTGGTCTGCGTGAACGCTCCGTTCGAGCTGACGCGGCCAAAGACCAGCGGGTTGTGCGCGTAGTTCAGGGTGATGCCCGCCGCGAAGTAGCGCATCGACGAGTACCAGGGATGGTCGACCCAGAACGACCACTCACCTGCGGCCGTTGGTTCATAGCGGTTGACCTGAAAGCCCTGCTGCGCTTGCGCGTGCGCCGGCTGGACCGATTGCGGCCCGATGCTGGCGACAAGCGCGGTAGCCAGCGTCAGAGCCAAACGAAGTGACTTACCCATAGAGATCTCCAGAAGAAGTGACCATCACCTCAGCGTGTCCTCGCTGTGGACTCCGCAAGCACACCGCCTCGGGCCCTGCGGCCCCAGGGGTGCGCTGTGTACATGAAGGAACCGAAGGCATGTGGGCGTTTGTTTAGGCCTGTGTGCGACGGCGGCTGCGGCGCAGACCGACCAATGAAAGGAGCGTTGCGAACAAGCCCGCGACGGCGCCCGGCTCAGCCGAGCCAGGGGCTGCACTGCAACCAAAGGAGAAGCCACCGCCAGCCAGCTTGGTCTTCGTCAATTCGGTGGTGCCGTTGCTGGCGTTGTTGTCGGTGTTGGGATCAAACGCGCCCTTGGGCGTGACGTTGACCTTGACCGGAACGCTCTCGGCATTGGCTGGCGGAATGACGGTGATCTTGACGGTGGGCGTGCTGCCGTTGGGGTCGATGTTGCCGCTGTACCAGCACTCAACCTGCTGACCCTGCTGACCCTGCTGACTGCACGTCCAGCCGGCCGGGGCTTCGATCGTGTCGATCGTGCCGCCGGGCGGAACGTCATACGTAAACGTGGCGCCAGTGGCCGAGCCCGGTCCCGCGTTATTGACCACGATGCTGTACACGATCGGCTGATCGCGCTCGGGCTGGGCGGGTGACGTGGTGACCTGGACGCTTAGGTCGGCATCGGGAGCGGTGCCGATCGGCGTGACTTCCGTCGCCTGGTTATTGGCCAGGTTGCTGTCGGCAATGCCCTGTCCCAGCGCTTGCGCCGTCGCAGTCAGCGAGGTTGCTGCCGCGCTTGGCGTCACCACCACTTGCACATCGGGCAGCGCGCCGATGGCCACCGTGCCGGCGAAGATGCAGTTGATCATCGAGCCGGTCTGCTGACACTGCCAGCCGCTCGGGACGCTTGTGCTCTTGACCATGCCGTTGGCCGGAACGTTGAAGCGCAGCACCGCGCCCGTCGCGGACGTCGGACCCTGGTTGATGGTACGGACGGTATAGGTCACGTCCTGTCCAGTCATCGCGGGGCTGGGCGCGCTGTTGATGGCCACCTGCAGATCGGCCGCTGGGAAGTTGCCGATCGGCGTGTCGTTTGTCGCCATGTTGTTGCTGGGGTCAGGGTCCGTGGCGCCGCGTGCCGTGACCGTGCCGCTGCTCTGCACCGAGGTCGCGCCCGCTGCCGGCTCCACCGTGATCTGCACCGTCGGCAACGCACCCGGCGGTACCGCCATGTTGTACGAGCAGTCCACCGTGGCCGCGGTCTGCGTGCAGGTCCACCCCGCAGGCGGTGTGATCGGCAGGACCCTGCCGCCCGTCGGGATGTTGTAGGAAAAGCCGGCTCCACTGGCTTGGCCCGGCCCGCGGTTCGTTACGGTCAGGTTGTACGTGATCGGCGTCTGCGGCGGTGCCGGGTTGGGGATGCTGGTGATGTCCAAGGCCAGGTCCGCGCGCGGCACCGTGCCCTGCGGCAAGCTCAGCATCGAAGCGTTATTGGCCAGGTTGGGATCGTTGTAGCCCGGCGGTACGTTGGCCGCCGAGGTAAAGACGATGGGATTGGTGAAGCCGGCCAAGATCGGCACGGTCAACACATAGGTCATCGAGCCTTGCGCCGGGATGTCACTGATCGACTGGATGCTGCCGGTACCCATGGCGGTCTGGCAGGCTGCGCCACCGACCGCTGTGCAGGTCCAGCTGATGGCACCCAGACCCGCGGTGATCGAATCGATGACGCGAGCCGCCGATGCAGGCTGCGGTCCGCTGTTGGTGATCGTCACCACAAGCTCGATGGTGTTGCCGGCAGCGACGGTGCCCTTGGTGTGGACAGCCGTGACCGCCAGATCGGACGGCACGCAGACCGCTGGCAGCGGGTTGCCTGGGGCCAGCGTGAACTGCACGGTGTTGCCAGGGGCGCCGTTGGTCGCGCCGTTGACGTTGAACTCGTTCACTGAGCTTGAATCCGAGATGCCCGAGATCGCGCCCGAGACGCTGAGCGTCGGCTGCGTGCCAGGGACAAACGTTGCGATGACGCCGCCGCCGCCGCCGCCGCCTGGGCCTTCGCTCTCGGCACCGCCGATGAACTGGCTGCCTCCGACGCCGCCGTTGGCGTTGATCGCAATCGCGCTAGAGCGTCGGGCCGCCGTCAGAATGACGATGCCGCCGCCACCGCCGCCGCCGGGGGCGTCGTTGCCGCCTGAGCCGACCTTGGTGCGACCGCCGGGGGCGCCGTTGGCGTCGATGCCGCCCGTGCCTTCGATGCTGTCGGTGACCAGAAAGACCAGGCCGCCGCCGTTGCCACCGGGACCTGCCGCGTCATTGTTGCCATCGCCGGCCCCGCCACCGCCGCCCAAGATGGCGCGCGTCGCCGGGCTGTAGTCGATTGGCCGCCCGCCCCAGCCACCCATTTCGCGCCGGTTGTCGCCGCCCCACTGGGTAGCGCCTGGAGATCGATTGGCCGCGTCTTCGTTGGCGCTGGCATACGTATAGCCGCCGCGCCCGCCGCCCGCCGAGTTGGTCAGCGTGTTGCCGTTGGCCGTGACAAACGGGTCGCGCTTCCATGCCATGTCGAAAATGTTGTTCGGCGCCAGCATGATCCCCTGGCCGTTCCACGCACGACCGGGTGATAGGCCGTTGGCGCCACCGCCACCACCGGCATTGTGCGCATTGCCGCCGCCGCCGCCGTTCGCCGCTGCGCCGCGCCCGAACTTGCCGGCGCCCACTTCGTACTCGATGGCGGATCCGGCGATGCTCTCGCCGCGCTCGGCGCTGTCTGCGGCATTCTTTGAGGCGAAGTTGACGAACGTCGCCACCGGACCCGACGTCGTGTTGTCGACGGCGCCACCGCGGAAGCCAAGGCCGCTGGCGTCGATCTTGCCGCCCAGCGTGGTCTTGTCCTTGACGTACATGGCGACCACGCCGCCTTTGCTGCCGTCCCAGGCGTCGCCTGTGATCGACGTGTTCATCGGCACGGTCAGCGTCGAAAACTGCGGCACGCGCACGACCTGGGCATGGCCCGCAGCCGTGTAGTTGTTCTTCAGACCACCACAGCCGTCCAGCGTGATGACGTTGGTGTTGTTGTCGACGGCTCCGACGGCGGCAATCTCATACAGGCCGGCGTTCTGCAGGTTCATGACCGAGCCGTACGTGTTGCCGTTGTTGACCGTGGTCAGGTCGACCTGAGCGCCCTGCATCTGGATGACCATGATCAGGTCGCCGCGCTTCAGGTTCAGGTCCGCCGCGCTGGCCACCGTCACCATCGTATCGCCCGTCTTGGCGTTGGTGGTTAGCGCAGAGTACGTGTTGACCTTTTCGCCCAGCTTGGCCGCCGTAAACGGACCATCCATCCCGACCAGCGAGGCCGGTCGGCTTACTTCCTCTTTGCTTTGTGGGCCGGGCAGCGAGGTCATCTCGGGCGGGCCGCACTGCGTGCTCAGCAGGCCGCCGGCCAGAATCCACGGAGTCGCGAGACGGTGAATGGAGTGATTGCGCTCGTTGCTTCCCATTTTTGTCCCCTAATTCGAGTATCGATAATGGCGCGTCGAAACCGCCACCTAAGTAGCTTAATAAATAGGAGGTTCCCGACGGCTGCGCTGATTTTATCTCTGTTTTCAGGCAATTAATATTTCGGTATATCCCTGTTTCGGAATACCCCGATAAATCGTGCAACCCCGCGAAATGCTTGGCGTTTTTCGCCGCGGCAAATTTTCCCCACATGCCCTCCATTCGTGTGGCCCTTGCCGCCGCTGCCTGTGCCCATGCCACAGGCCGCGCGTGATATAACCGAGCACATGAGTTCCCATCGTCCCTCGTCGTCCGCCTCTGCCCCGGTCGTCGCTGCTCAGGTGCGCAGCGCCTTTTTGGACTTCTTCCGTCAGCGCGGCCACGCCGTCGTGCGTAGCTCGCCGCTGGTGCCATCTGACCCCACGCTGCTGTTCACCAACGCTGGCATGGTGCAGTTCAAGGATGTCTTCACCGGCCAGAAGCAGGTCGATTACCGTCGCGCCGCCACCGCGCAAAAGTGCGTGCGAGCCGGCGGCAAGCACAACGACCTCGACAACGTCGGCTACACCGCGCGCCACCACACGTTCTTCGAGATGCTGGGCAACTTCAGCTTCGGCGATTACTTCAAAGCCGACGCCATCGACTTTGCTTGGAACCTGTTGACGCGCGAGCTCGGCCTGCCCAAAGAGCGGCTGATGTTCACCGTGTTCAAGGGCGAAGACGGCATCCCTGCCGACGACGAGGCGCGGGCTCTGTGGCTCAAGGTCTCGGGCATGCCGGAAGCGCGCGTCGCTGGGCTCGGCAAGAAAGACAACTTCTGGATGATGGGCGACACCGGGCCGCAGGGTCCGTGCTCTGAGATTCACTTTTGGGTCGGCGAAGGCCAGCCCGATCCGTCGAAGATCGGCGACGACAGCTGGCTTGAGATCTGGAACCTGGTGTTCATGCAGTTTGAGCGCCGCGAAAAAGACGGGCCGCTTCTGCGCTTGCCCGCGCCCTCGATCGATACCGGTGCCGGTCTTGAGCGCGTCTGCGCCGTCCTTGGCGGCCTGCAGAACGGCCACTTCAGCAACTACGACACCGACCTGTTTATGCCGCTTTTGCAGACGGTGGCACAGGCCGTCGGCACGTCCTATACGCGCAGCATGAACGAACACGATGTCGCCATGCGCGTCCTTGCCGATCACAGCCGCGCCACCGCCAACCTAATCGCCGATGGCGTGCTGCCGTCGAACCTGGGCCGAGGCTATGTGCTGCGCAGCATCATGCGCCGCGCCATCCGCTTTGCCGTGCGCTTGAATCTGCCGGCCGGCTTCTTTGCGACGCTGTGCGCCCAGGTCTGCGACATGCTGAGCCCCGTCTATCCCGAGCTAAGCAAGGCCCGCAGCTTGATCGACAAGGCCGTGCGCGCCGAGGACGAAGGCTTCCGCGCCACCATCCACCGCGGCTTGCGCATCATCGAAGAAACCAGCGACTGGCAGACCGGCGAAGGCGGTGGTCGCGTGCTGCCTGGCAGCGTCGCCTTTCAGCTTCACGACACCTTTGGTTTCCCGCTGGATCTGACCCAGGTGATCGGCCGCGAGCAGGGCTTTTCCGTCGACGAAACCGGCTTCCATGCCGAGATGAAAAAGCAGCGCGAGCGCAGCAAGTTCAGCGGCTCGGGCGATCAGGCTGTGGCGGCCGCGTATCACGCCGTGCGCTCGGCGCATGGGCCGACGACATTTCTTGGCTATGACCACAACACGGGCACGCAGGGCGAAGGCCGCGTCTTGGCCTTGTTCGTCGCAGGCGAGAGCACCGCGCAGGTCGAAGCCGGCCCCGGCCAGCCTGAAGACCTGGAAGTGATCGTCGACTGCACGCCGTTTTATGGTCGCTCGGGCGGTCAGGTCGGTGACACCGGCTGGATCCGCATCGTCGGCAGCACCGAGCTTGAAGTCAGCGATACGCTCAAGCCGCTGTCGGATCTGATCGTCCACCGAGCGCGCATCAAGTCCGGCCGCATCTCGGTCGGCGACGAAGTGACGCTTGAGGTCGACGCGACGCGCCGCAATCGCACGCGGCGAAACCACAGCGCCACCCATCTTTTGCATCACGGACTGCGCACCGTCCTCGGCGAGCACGTCACGCAGAAGGGCAGCTACGTCGGTCCCGACAAGCTGACCTTTGACTTTTCGCACTTCCAGCCGCTTTCCGCAGACGAGCTTCGCCGCGTCGAGCGCATCGTCAACGCCGCGGTGCGCGACAACAGCGTCGCCTGCGATGAAGAGACCAGCTTCGACGAAGCGCAGCGCCGCGGGGCCATGGCGCTGTTCGGTGAGAAATACGGCGACCGCGTGCGCATGCTGCACATCGGCCCCTCGCTAGAGCTCTGCGGCGGTACGCACGTGCAGAGAAGCGGCGACATTGGGCTGTTCACGATCGTTTCCGAGACCGGCATCGCCAAAGGCATCCGCCGCATCGAAGCGCTGTCCGGCGACGGTGCCGAAGAGCTGATCAGCCGGCAGCAAGACGAGCTTTCGAAGGCGGCCGAGGCGCTGCGCGTCGGTCCGTTGGAAGTGGCGGAGCGCGCCATCAAGCTGCTCGATGAGCTAAAGACCCGTGAGAAAGAACTGCAGGCGCTGCAGAAGAAGCTGGCCACAGCCGGTGGCAGCGGCCTGTTCGCCGAGGAGCGAGAAGTCGCTGGCGTCAAAGTCACCGCGCGCCACGTGCAGGGTGCCGATGCCAAAGCCCTGCGCGAAGTCGCCGAAGAGCTGTGCCAAAAGCACGGCGGCGTGGTCGCCATTGGCACCGTCATCGACGGCAAAGCGGCGCTCGTGGTGGCGCTCGACAAGGCGCTGGCAGGCGCTGGCAAGCTGCACGCCGGCAAGCTGGTCGGTGTGCTGGCCGCCAAGGTCGGCGGCAAGGGCGGCGGTCGCCCCGACATCGCGCAGGCTGGTGGCAGCGACGCGGACAAGCTCGACGACGCGCTGCGCGCTAGCTTTGACGCCGTAACCGCGGCTCTCGGTTAGTCGATCGCCGCAAGCGCTGCCGTCGCCCCCGATTCAGCGGGCGGATGCGAAAAGAGACGCGACCGAAGCCGGCCCATGAGGCCGGCGGGCCGCGTTTCAGTGGTTGCGCGAGCGCAGGACGCCGACCTGCGGGTCTTGTGCGGCGGTGTTGATCTCGGTCCAGGGCACGACGCCAGGGGGCTGCCACTTGACGTTGTCACCGGTCCGTACCCAGACCGGGTTGGTCAAGGCATAGGGCGCGGGGTTGCCGACGACGACCGCGCTGATGTCGGTGGTGGCGGCGATGCCAAGTGGACCCGCGAGCGCGCCGACGGCATCCGAGACCAACAGGAACGGCTCCTCGGTGCCGGTGATCACGGGGAACATCGGCTTTTCGCCGACGGCTTCCAGGACGATCCAGGCGTCGCGCGGCAGCGCAAGCGGGATCTGGCCGACGAGCGGCCCCTGCGGTGGCGCGGCGGTCTGGGCCAGGCTGCGGTTGGGATCGACGGCGATCTTCTGCTGCAGGCGGCCGTTCACCCACAGGTGTAGGCGACGCACCGACACCCAGGGCGCGGCCTGCAGCGTATAGCTGACCGTCACCTGGCCGTCGCGGGCGTATAGCTCAGACCCGATGGGGACGCCGGGGTTCTGCGGGCTGGGCGAGCCCGCGGCCACGGTAAACGTCAGAAACGGGCCATTCGACAGCGTGACCGCGCGACGGACTTTGACGGCATCGACCAGCTTTTCGGCGGTCGCAGCGACGGGATCATCGCCGGAAAGCTGCAGATAGGTGCGCGGCCAGCCCGGCTCTTCCCCGACGCTGCCGTGGCTGTCCGAGGCGGCAATGGCGGTGTGGCGATAGCCCTGGTTCAGCATGTGGAACCAGTCATCGATGGCACCGGGGAACACCGCTTCCAAGTTGTCGAGGCCGGTCTCGCCCGGCGGCGCGCTGGGAGAGACATCGACCAAGATCTGACCGGGGACCAGCGCCGACGTGATGCTGGCCGGGCGCAGCACCTTGCCGTTTGCGCTGCACGGATCGAGCTGTTTTTTCGGGTCGAAGCCCGGCGGCAGCGGCTGATAACAGGCGGCTGGCCAGTCGCTTGGCACGCGGATGCTGTGCAGCTCGTGCTGCAGCTTGCCGTTGACTAGCTCTAGCGCGTCGCAGTCGTACGAGATCAGGCTCTGCCCCACGCCGTCGAAGAACGCCGGACCGTTGGGGCCAGCCAAGCGCTTGGATGTTCCCTGCGCCACCGTGCCCCCCGTGATCGACGAGCGACCGTACTGGTTAAAGTACCCCTGCTGCGCGTCGCGCGGGTGATTGCAGACGATGATGTTGCCGGCGCCGCGATCGCCCAGCTTGCGCAGGTCGGCGAATAGATCGGCTGGCGGTCGCCCGAACCACTCGAACGCGCCGTGCGTGACGGGAGCCACCTGATATTCCAGCGGATACGTGTTGAAGTGACCGCTTTCGAGCGTCGTGAATTCCATGCCGACGAAGCTGGTCAGCCAGGGTCGCAGATCCAAGTGATCGACCATCGGTCGCCAGTCCGACACAAAGTTGTGATCCGTCGAGATCGCGATGTCGACGCCTTCTCCGGCTGCGGACAGCACGCGCGCCGGCAGATCCATGTGTGAGTCAACGGAGTTTTCGCTGTGGACGTGCGCATCCATCGACATCCAGCCCGACGTATCGACCGCGCGGCTCACTTGGCCGGATACCGATGCGATGTTGCCTTCCGTCACGCGCACCGTCGTCGAGGTCAGGTCGTATTCCAGGCCGCGGCTGAAGTACACCGTGTACTCGCCCGGTCGCACAGGCAGCGTGACGCGGCCCTGCGCATCGCTGTAGCCCGTCGCTTCGATGTACCGGCGCTGCCCGTCGATTTTGTCGGGCAGCATGTCGGAATAGCGGTACGACTCGCCGGCTTGCAGATCGAAGACGCCGCCCGATCGCCGTTGTGCGTCCGAAAAATCGCGGTCATAGCTGCCGACCACCGTCACCTTGGCTGGAATCGCCCGCCCTTGCTGATCGACGACGAAGGCCTGGACATACGCAGGCGGCGGCAGCGTGGGATCGATGCGCGTGGTCTCGCCTTCTTTGATCTCAAACGGCACGAACCCACCCAGCGCGCGGCCTTCTGCCTGCACGCGATAGGCATAGCGACCTGGCGGCAAGCGCCCCGACAGAAAGCCCGCGTCGTCGGGATAGTCCTGGGAATACGGCCGACACAGGCTGGTTTCGCCCTGCATGCCGCAGCGACGCAGACCGGCATCCAGATAGTCGTCATCGCGCGGGAACGCCGCCGTGGTCAGCGGAAGTTGCTGATAGATCAGCACCTGCGCATCGCGCGTCGGCTGCCCGTTTTCGCGCGACAAAAGCTGGCCTTGATAGCGGCCCGTCTTTTGCCCGCGCAGGCTGGCCACTTCGTCGGTGATCGCCGCAACATCGCCGCCTCCGACGATGAAGTACTGCGTCATTTCGACAAAGCCCTGCGGCGGAATCGTCGTCTTGATCGAGTCGCTGAACACACCGATAAACGAGATCGCCGTAAACGGCACCAAGAGCGAGGTCTTATCGATCGGTGTGAACGTGTCTTTGAATCCGCCGCCGCTGCGATACAGGTCGGCGTTCAGCGCAACAAAGTTGCTGTCACTGGGCGCGGCGGCCAGGCCATAGCTGACACGGTCGCCTTGTCGGTGACTCGCCGAAGCAAGGAACTCAGTGACCACGCCAGAAAACGCCGGCAGCGGCAGCGCACGACGGAACGAGCGATCCAGCGGGTGCCGCAGATCGAAGCCCGTACCCGGAAGCCACACGTTGTTCAAGCGGCCATACAAGAGCACGCTGCCCAGCGGCACGCGCACCGGGCTTAAGTCAACGCCGCCGATCTGCGCTTGAAACGTCGGGTTGCCGAGCACGGCACTTGGGATGCGCAGCGGTCGCGCCGTATCGTTGATGATGCGCGCGTGGATCTCGATGTGGCTCGCCCCTGGCTTCAGCACATAGTCGACTTCATAGCGCGCGTTTTCGTTGACGATCTTGTTTAGCTCGCTGGCAAAGGTGCTGAAGTCAAAGTTCAGCAGCAGACCCAACTTCAGAAGCTCGGACGAGCCATCCGCGGTGTGCAGCGTCGTCGGCAACAGGTAGTTCAGAAACAGGCTGTTAAAGACCTTGAGCAGCATCAGAAACTCGCCGCCGCCGCCCGATGCGCGCACCACCGCCACGCCCGCGTCGTAGTGGACGTGGTTCGGGCCATAGCTCTGGTCATAGGCCTTCGATCCGTCGGACAGCACCTCGACTTTGTCGCAGGCCACAGCCTGAAAAAAGAACGAGGGGAACATCTCGGCGAAGATGTCGTGGCCGCCTTTGCGGTTCGATTCGTTGCGGCCTTGCTCATCGAAGCGCCGGATGTCGGCGTCGATGATGCCACCGCCATAGACGCCAAAGCCGCGCGAGTATCCGGCGTTTTGCACGACGATGCGGATGCGCTCGTTGTCGAGCATGTAGTCGCCGACTTCGCCCAGTGCGCGTGGGCCGCCGCCGATGAGCTGACCGCGATCGGTGACACGATACGCGCGTGGACGAAGCGCCGTTGCGTCGGGCTGACAGCTTGCCGTGATGCACGCGAGGCCGATGCCAAGCAGCGCGGCGCAGGTTCGTATGGGTGCGATCGACATGGTGCGCCTCGCCTCCGCCTAAAAGATCAGGACGATGTCGGCTTCAAAGCGGTCGTTGTTGAGGATGTTCGGCTCTTGCTCGCTGGTGAACGTGTAGCCGAGCGAGCCGTGCAGCGGGAACGTCCGCGTCGGTCGCACGAACACACCGAGCGTGTGATAGAGCAGCGCATAGCTCGCGTCGAACTTCGCATCCATCTCGGTCGCTGGCTGCGTGCCGACATGCGCTCGCGGTGCATAGCTTGAGATGCGATAGCCCGGCGTGATCTGCAGCGGAATGCGCGGGATCGTGTATCGCAGGTGCCCCCAGAAGCCGAGCCGTTCGAGATCCGGCACGCCCATCAGCGTGTCGCGGCTCGTGCGCAGGTACAGAAAGCCGCCCTGCACTTCAACGCCCAGCAGCGACACCGCGGCATCGACCGCCACGCCGGCATCTGTCTCGCGCATCAGATCCGGCAGATTTCCGACGGTGCGCGGGTTCCACTGCGAGGCCAAGCCAATGTGCAGGATCGGCTTTCGGAAGTCGTCGACCACCGAAAACATCGGCCGCACCTGATCAAGCGGCAGGCCCGCTTTGCCCCAGTACGCGAATTCGACGCGGCCAAACAGCGCCGGAATGTTGTTGTCGTTTAGCAGCTGATTTTGGCCGTTGCCGTTGCCGGCAAACAGCGCGTAACGAAACGAGGTCCCGCGCCCAAGACCGATGAAGCCCGAGTGCAGCGAGATGCCCAGGTTGCGATCGGATCCCAGGCCGCGCGTCGTAAAGCCTTCTGTCGGCTGCACTCCTTCCACGGCGACGCTGCGCGAGACAAACGGAAGCTCGGCGTCGGATCGCAGGCTCTCTAGATCCCAGGGCGTGACCTGCTGGCCGACGGTCACGCGCAGCTCACGCAGAGGCGCCCAGGTGATGTACGCGTCCCGCAAGCGCGTCGTCAGCTGACCGCCGGGGAACGACTGGCTCAGGCGGTCTTCGCTGGCCGCTTCCACCGAGACGCGCGCTGCCAGCTTGTGCTGCCACTGCGCATCGGCCACCACGCGCGCCTGCGGTAGCTGAAAGCCGTTGTTGCGACCGACCAGGGCATAGTTCTGTGGCTCGCTGATCCAGCGATACGAAGCATGGATATAGCCGCTTACTGCGACGCGAAAGCCCGCCAGAATCGGCCACAGACCCCAGGCGTTGTTCTGCGCCACGCTCGCTTCGCTCGTCGCGGGGACCGCGGGCGTGGGGTGGGTCGCGGCATTCTGGGCTGGGCTCGGCGCGGCCGTGACGGCTCCGCTTGGGCTGACCGCGGGGCTCTGTGTCGACTCAGGCACCATCGGGGGCGCGCTGGACAGTTGCGCGCTAGTCGCAGGCGCGCTGGTCGGTGCGGGCTGGGCCTTTGCCATCGGCACCGCCGCAAAAAGAAGCGAGCCAGCAACGAACAGGACAGGGCGTACGAAAACCGGGGCGGTGGACGGTGCAGACATAGCGGCCTCGACAAGAAGGCGGGTGCCAGAGGCACCTGCAGGGAATTTCCAGCCGCCCGCGAACAGAGAACAGTCACATGGACCTGTCAAGCGCGAAGGCACGCTGCGCCACCTGGGATGCTGCCGATTCGCAGCACCCGGATCGGAGTAGGATGAAGCGGTCGCTTTGCTCGGTTGCGACCGCGATGCCCCAAGGAGATCGCCGTGAGCCCACGACGCTACGCTGCGCGCTGTCTGTTCTTTGGTGTTCTTTGGACCCTGAGTGCTTTCGGCTGTGATCGCTCGGCGGCCTTGGCTGGCTCGACGGGGTGGATGGAATTTTTCGGCGGCTTTGCATCCCCGCATGACGGCGTGCTTTTGGGGCGCATCCATCGCGGCACACCCGATGCCGCACCACAGCCCGGCAAGTCGCGGGTCCGTCGCGTGCTTGAAACGCTGGAGTCGCTGGAAGCCGATCCGCTGCGCGGGACCGCGGTGTCCGTTCACCTGGGCGATCGCCCGCCGGTTCGCGTGCGCAGCAACGATCGCGGCTACATTGAGCTCTCGCCGCTCGTCGGTCTTGCGCCGCCGCAGGTTGCGGTCAAGCTGCAGGTCGACGATGCGCGCTACCATGTCCCGGCGCTTGAAGGCGTGCTGCCGGTCTATGACAACGAGCCGGGCTTGGCGGTGATCTCGGACATCGACGACACGCTGCTCGATACCGGCGTCATCGACAAGCTCAAGATGGCGGAAAAGGCTGTGACGCGCAGCACCTGGGAACTGCAAGCCTTCGCCGGAGCCGCCGACACCCTGCAGGCCCTGTCGCGGGGGCGCCCGATCTTTTATGTCTCGGGCAGTCCGTGGGGTTTTTATGACCGCATCCGCGGCTATTTTCAGCGCAGCGGCTTTCCCGCTGGCACCTTTTTGCTCAAGCGCTTTTCGTCGGATCCGCTGGTCGATCAGATGGCCTTTAAGTGGGCGCACATCACGCGCGTGGTCGCTGCCTTGCCGCAGAAGCGCTGGCTGCTGTTTGGCGATTCGGGCGAAAAAGATCCCGAGATTTACGCGCGCCTGCGCACGCAGCATCCCGAGCGCATTGAGGCCATCTACATCCACTTGGTGACGCCTGAAGATCCGCAGTCGTCGCGCTTTTCTGGCATGCGTGTCTTCCGCGACTGGGCCCAAGTGCCCCGCGAGCCCACGCACTAAAAGGCGATGCACTGCGTCGACGTACCGCGCGTCACGCAAACGGCACCAAGGCTTGCGCGTCGCGCCGATATACTCAGAACATGCACACATCAGCGAACTGGCTCTTCACACAGGTTGTGGCCGTGGTGTTCTCTGCCGGACTCTTGGCGTGCTCGGGAGCACCGTGTTCCAGCGATGCTGCAAACGGCTGCGTCTGCGCCGCCAATCAGTGCGCCTGCAACGGCGGCACGCGCTGCGAGCACGCCTGCGGCGACAACTGCAACGCGTCGTGCAACAGCACCAAGACGTGCAAGACAAGCTGCGGCAACAACTGCCAGGCTTCATGCAACTCGCTGACGAACTGCGATGTGCAGGCGGGGAATTCATCGACGCTGTCGTGCAACAGCACAGCGAGCTGCACGTTCGTCTTGGGCGGGGGCGGCAAGGCGTCGTGCAACTCGGCATCGACCTGTGCCGTGACCTGCTTGGGCACCTGCGCGGTGACGTGTGTCTCGACGGGAAACTGCACGCTGAACTGCCCGGCTGGCATGGCCAAGATGAGCTGCGGAAGCAACGTCAACGCCTGCGGCGCGTGCCCTGCGAACTAGCGCAGCGCTCGCTTGGGCTGCAGATCGAGCGACGGCGGCGTCGCAGTGGGGTCGTGCAGGGGGGGCGCGATCTAGCGTGCGCCGGATCGGACCTCGGCGCGGTTGCCCTTGATGCGGGCCAGCTCGCCGATGCCGGCGGCGAAAAAGGCGATGCCGTTTAGCACCGTGAAGCCAGCCGTGCCCACTTCGAGGCTGCTCGAAAAGCGCGAATACAGGCTGCTGCTGAGCCACAGGCCACCACCGGCCAGAGCGGCCAAGCCGAAGGTAAGCAGGATCGGTCCCGAGATCACGCGGCTGAGCGTAAAGTGCTGCACCGCGATCTGCGTGGGGATGTTGGGGATGACGATGGACTCGCGAAAGAACTTGGTTCCGGGGCCGCTCACCGAGATTGTCGTCTGCCCTGGCACGGCGTGAACCGTACACGGCGTGGCGCAGCCCTGTCCCTGACCCAGCGTCGCGACATACGTGAACTTGGGATTGAACGGCACGATGGCCACGGGGACCGTCGGCTCTCCGGGGGGCGGCGGTGGAGCCGGCGGCATCTGCACCACGATCGGTGGCGGCGGCGCTGCCGGCGGCGGCGTATGCTCGACGGCCGGCGGCGGCGGGGCTGCGCGTGGCACGCTGGTCAGCGAGACATAGATCGGGCGCTGCTCGCCGGCCTTGACCTCGATCTGTTCGGTGTAGGGCTCAAAGCCGCTGCGTCGGACCTCGATCAGGTGCTTGCCCTCACTTACGTCGAGATGAGTGGGCACCACGCCCTTGAGCTTGCCGTCGACGAAGAGCTCACCGCCCTGCGCTGCGGGGTTGGTGGCGGGCGTGCGCACATCCAAAGACGCCGGGGACGACAGCAGCTTGAAGTTGAAGCGCTGCGTGCCGGTGACCGCGATCGTCTGCTCCTGCGAGCGGTAGCCGTCGAGCTCCAAGATGAGCTTATGCGGCCCCTTTTTCAGTCGCAGCTTGCAGCTTGGGCCCGACTGACACTGGATGCCAGAGGAGCGATCATCGACGTAGACGTTGGCACCGCTCGGCATCGTCTCGATCTGCACGCGCGGCGGACCTTCCTGCGCGCGTGCCACCTGGGGCAGCGCCAACGAACTCAGAAGAGAAACTAGACAACCCACCTGTGAAAGAAGAACCCGCCGCATCGATGACCTCCGAGAGAGTCCGCGTAAAGGAGACGGCACTATACGAAATTGCGTATCGATGCACATGGCTAATTCGTAGCCACAGGCAACAGGCTCGGCCCTGTCCCTTGCTCTGCGTCGCTGCGCGTGGCGGGCCGGCCGTTCCTAGAAGCGATACAGGCCCGCGATCTCGGTCGCAATGTCGTCTTGCACGACGAAGCGAGCGCAGGTGCCCATAAGGACAAGCTGACTTGCGGTGCCAAGCTGCGCCAACAGGTCATCATAGCGGTACGGCGCGGGCGCGAAGTCCCAGACGTTGATCTTGGGATACGGCGTCTCCATCGGCGTCATGCCAAACGAGAACACGACCCCGCGCGTATCGGCCGTCGCGTCGTGGCGGAAGTCCGACTCATGGCGGATGACCGCTTTGGGCTGGCCGCTCTGCGCAAACAAGATCACGTGCGTTGGGAACGAAAACGTCTTGTAGTCCGTCGTGACGCCGCCCGAGTACGTCAGCAGTCGCTGGGTGTGGACGACCGGAGTGCCCCACGAGCCGCAGCTTGCAGGCATGGGGCCGGTACAGCTTCGGCTGCGTCGCATCAGCGTCGCGTCGGCGAGCTTGATGCGCGGCATGGTGCCGATGCGGGCCAGCGCTTCGGCCGGGGTCATGGGGACGCCCATGCAGCTTGTCGCGTCGAACGGATCGTTGTTGGTCCAGCTTGCATCCATCGCCGCCAGATCCTGTGGATCGCTGCCGCTGTCGCGGTCGCTGCCTTGGTCGACGCCCGCAGAAAGATCAACCATCGAGCCGCCATCGCGTCGCGTATCGGGGCTGGCGGCGTCCTGCTCGCTGCTGTCGGTCTTGCCGCCGCGAGATTCCATGCAGGCCGGCTGCATCGCCAGCATCCCCACAAAAAGCAGCAGCGAAGGCCGCAGCGGGCGGTCCTGGCGAATATCCCGCGCGGCTCGTACGTGCCGAGTGCCGAGTAAACACGGCCGGATCTGCGTCGTCGTCATGGGCATGTCCGAAGGCGACGCAAGGTAACGCGGACACACGCCGCACGCACGCAAATGTTTGCAAGCGCATTGACCTGTCCGCGCAATGTGGCGATGCTCGCCGCCCGGCAGCCACGCCGCTGTCTTCGGCCCTGCTTAACCGCCCGTTCCCGAGGAGCGAACCGATGCCCCGCCCCGCCCGAGACGCCTTGTTCGCACGACGTTCTTTTCGCGCTGCAGCCCTCTTTGGCGCGCTGTTCATCGCGACGCCGCTGCTTTCGTGCGACACGCCGCCCGACAACAAAGACGAAATGAAAGTGCCCGAGGTGCCGCGCCTGCCGGATGAGCTGCCGCTGAATGTCGATCAGCGCTGCCCAGGGGACAAAGACTGCGCCGAAGCCACCGACACCACGCTGTCGGTCGGCTATGGCCAAGTGGATGTGACGCCGCTCGTCGAGCCGTTTGACGACAAGAACAAAAACGATCTGCGCGATCCCGACGAGCCATTTACCGATCGCAACGGCAACGGCGTCTTTGATGCGTACTGGATCGCTGGCTATGGCAACGGGCGCATGGCGCTTGGCGTTCACGATCCGGTATGGGCGCGGGCCATCGTCGTGCGCCAGGGCAACACCACCGTCGCGCTGGTGTCGATGGATGCGCTCGGCCTGTTTTATGAAGAGACGGCCGAGGTCGAAAAGCTGCTGCGTGAAAAGCTCGGCGCGGCGTATGACATCGACCTTGTGCTGCTGCATGCCACGCACCTGCATCAGAACGCCGACACCGTCGGTGGTTGGGGGCCTGATTTCGTGACCAGCGGCATCACGCCTGCGTATCAAAAGCAGTGGCGCAAAGGCCTGGCTGACGCCATCGCCAAAGCGCGCGAGACGCTGCGGCCGGCCCGGCTTAGTGCCAGCTCGATCGCCGTCGAGGATGGGCCGAATCACGACATGCGTCGCTATGTCGGCGATGGCCGCGATCCGGTGGTTATCGACAACACGCTGCACACGCTGCAGTTCTTGGAAAAGGGCGATGCCGTGCCGCCCAAGCCCATCGTCACCGTCGTCAACTGGTCGCATCATCCCGAGTCCGTGGGATCGGCCAATCACGAGATCACATCCGACTTCGTCCACTTTCTGCGCGAAGAAATGGAAAGCAAAGGCGCCGGCCCGGTGCTGTATGTGTCGGGTGCGCTCGGCGGGCAGATCGGGCCGGGTGGCGGTGTCGCGCCGATCGACGAAATGGGCAACCCAGTGCCCAAAAACAGCTTCAAAAAAGCCGAGCTAATCGGCAAAGGCGTGGCCGGCTTCGCGCTTACGGCACTGGCCGATCCCAAGGCTCGCAGCGTCGAGGGCAAAGACGCCACGCTGCGCTTTCGCACCGCCAAGTACGCGCCGCAGATCGCCAACACGGTCTATCACTTCGCCAACATGCTGGGCATCTACAAGCGCACGGTCTGCTGCTATGACATGACCCGGCCGATTGATGACACCAACCTGCCCGCGGCCGAGACGCGCGTCGCGTACCTGACGCTGGGCCCGGTGTCGATCATCACCAACCCCGGCGAGCTTCATCCCGAGCTCTTCATCGGTGGCTACGACGGCAGCAAGGCCGGCACGTACACGTTCATCGACACCAAAAAGAAGAACGCGCCCGACGTCAGCAAGGCGCCACCGCCGCCCTATCTGATCGACATCATGGAAGGCGAGCGCCCGCACCGCATGACGTTCGGCCTGACCATGGACTTCCTCGGCTACATCGTGCCGCGCTTCAACTATGTCCTGCACGAGACGCGTCCCTACTTCGACGAAGCCGAAGGCGACCACTACGAAGAGACCAACTCCATCGGTCCCCTCGTCGAGCCCCAGGTCGTTGGCACCATGCGTCAGCTCATCCTGTCCGCGCAGCTAAAGACCCGGTAACCAGCGGACGACCGCTCTGCATCAAGATGGATCGCCTGGCTGGCCTGTGATCACGCGCTGCGCCAAAGCGGATCAGTGATCCGTTTGGGTGGCTGAAGGTGGATCATGGCGCGCTGCGTCAGGGCGGCGTGGCGCGATCGGCGTTGCGCAGGTGTGCGCGATTTCTCGACGAGAAACGCCCTCGCACGGCAGGTTGTTGCGGCGGGCCTAGGTCTGGCACGCGGGCTGCTTTGCCTTTTCTTGCAACCCATGAAGGAAGGGCACAGATGACGTTTTCGGTTACGTTCTGGGGCGTCCGTGGATCGATTGCCGCGCCCGGTCCCGAGACCGTGGAAGTCGGCGGCAACACGTCCTGCGTCGAGGTGGTGTGCGGCGATCGCCACATCATCTTGGACAGCGGCACCGGCATTCGCTTGCTGGGTCAGCGCTTCGCGCGTGAGCGCAAGCGACCGCAGCTAACGATCTTGTACAGCCACTTGCACTGGGATCACCTGCAAGGGCTGCCGTTCTTCACGCCGCTTTATGTTCCCGGCACCGAGATTTGTTTCTGCGGTCCCAAGGGAATTGAAGAGGCACTGTCGACGCAGATGGGCGATCCTGGCTTTCCCGTGCGGCTGTCCGATGTGCCTGCACGGCTGGCGTTTGAAGAGCTGGGCGATGGCCTGCGCGTGCCGATCGATGGCGGCATCACCGTGACCTGCGCGCGGCTGAACCATCCGGGGGGCGTGCTGGGCTATCGCATCGACTACGCCGGGCACTCGGTGGTGTATGCGACGGATACCGAGCATTACAGCTGCCCGGATCCCAAGCTGGTCAAGCTGGCCGATGGCGCCGATCTTTTGATCTATGACGCGCAGTATGACGACGATGAATACGCCGGTCTTGCCGGGCCGCCGCGCACGGGCTGGGGGCACTCGACGTTCAGCGAAGGGGTACGCGTGGCCGATGCGGCGCGCGTACGCCAGCTTGCTCTGTACCACCACGACCCGACGCACAGCGACCAAAAAGTCCGCGAGCTAGAGCGACGCGCCGCGAGCCTGCGACCCGGCAGCTTTGCCTGTCGCGAAGGGCAGACCGTGGTGCTAGCTACCTCAGCCGCGCATGCCACGGCCACAGCCACCGCTACCGCCATCGCCACCGCCATCGCCACCGACAGCACCAGCGCAGCGACGCTGGGGACCGCAGCCGAGCGTGCCGCAAATGGGCAGAACGGCAGCGCAGCCAGCCGCGGCTTGGTTGCCGCATGAGCGCGCTTTCGTTCGTGATACCTTCGGAGTCGATGCCTGCGAAAAGCCCTCGCAGCGGACTTTTGGGACGAGACAGCGACGGTCGCGAGGGGCGACCTCTCGGCACGGCTGCGACGGCAGTCGTGGGCTCGGATCGCCGCTCGGTGCTGATGGCGCTGCTCGATCTGGTGCGCACCGAGGTCGATCTGGACTCGCTGCTGCGGCGCATCGTCGATCTGGTGGCGCAGGCCATGGCCGCCGATCGCGCGACGCTCTTTTTGATCGATCCCTCGACGGGAGAGCTGGTCTCGCGGGCCGCCCACTTGCCCGAGCTTCCCGAGATTCGCCTGCCGCCAGGCCAGGGCATCGCCGGCCATGTCGCGCAGACGCGGCGGCCGGTGGCGGCCAAGAACGCCGATGATCACCCGCGCTTTGCCGCGGGCATCGATCGCATCACTGGATACAAGACCATGACGGTCTTGGCGGCGCCGATTTTGGGGCCAAATCCGACGGTGGGCGACGAGGCAGAAGTGCTTGGCGTCTTGCAGGTGCTGAACAAAAAAGCCGGCCTGTTTGACGACCGCGATCGCGATCTTTTGTGCGAGCTAGCTGGCGAAGTGGCGACCGCGCTCAGCGAGACCGCGCTGCGCGAGCGCGTCACCGGCCAAGCCCCCGAGCGCTATCACCGCATCGTCGGCTCGTCGCCGAGCATGCGCCGCGTCTATGAGATCATCGCGCGGGCGGCGGCGACATCGGCCACGGTGCTCTTGCGCGGTGAGTCCGGCACCGGAAAAGAGCTGGCAGCGCGAGCCATCCATTACAACTCCAGCCGGGCGCGCGGACCCTTTGTAAAGATCGACTGCACGTCGATTCCCGAGGGACTGATGGAGTCCGAGCTGTTCGGGCACGAGCGCGGCGCGTTCACCGGGGCTGAGCAGCGCGTGCTGGGCAAGGCCGAGCTGGCACATGGCGGGACGCTGTTTCTCGACGAGATCGGCGACCTGAAAGCCAGCCTGCAGGGCAAGCTGCTGCGGCTCTTGCAGGATCGCGAGTTTGAGCGCGTCGGCGGTCGCAAGACGCTGGCTGTCGATCTGCGCATCATCGCCGCCACCAACTGCGATCTGGTGGCGATGGCCGAGGCCAAGACCTTTCGCAAGGATCTGTATTACCGTCTGAAGGTCGTCGAGCTAGAGCTGCCGCCCTTGCGCGAACGGGGCGGCGAAGACATCGAGCGCTTGGCCCTGCACTTTGCTGAGCTGTACGCGCGTCGCCACAAAAAGCCGCTGCGCGGGCTGAGTGTCGATGCCATTCGTCGGCTGCGCAGTCACTCGTGGCCTGGCAACATCCGCGAGCTGGAACACTGCATCGAAAGCGCGGTCGCGCTGTGTGGGGGCGAACAGATCAGCGAGCACGATCTGGCGCTTCCGGTGTCCTTGCCCGCGCTGCGCTCGGCTGTGGCCCCCGCCTTGCCGCCCTCGACGCCCAGCGAGACCCTGCCTGAGCCCCCGCGTGCGAGCCGCCCAGACGGGACCGAGCGTGTGGCCGGTTCTGCTGCGACACCCGCTGCGGCCGTCGCAGGCACGGACAAGCCAGCGGGGCTGTTTTTGCCAGCGGGCCTTTCGCTCGACGAGGTCGAGGCTCGCTATGTCGCCGATACCATCCAGCGCTGCGGCGGCAACCGCTCGGAAGCGGCGCGCATCTTGGGCATCGGTCGCAACACGCTCCTGCGCAAGCTGAAAGAGACCGTGCCACCCGAGCGCTGAGCCCCCGTCCCCTGGGTGCGATCCCCGGCGCAAAAAACGGATCGCCGCGTCGGCGAGGTTTTGCATTAGAGTCGTGCCGTCATGTCTTGGTGGTCGCGCAAGAACAAAGCCACAGAGCTCAGCTCTGAGAAGCGCTCGGTTCCAAGTGGGCTGTTTCAGATGTGCGAGGGCTGCGGCAGCACCCTTGATTCGCAGCTGATCGAGGCCGCGTACATGTGCTGTCCGCAGTGCGGGCATCACTTCACGCTGCCCACAGAAGATCGCCTGCGCCTGCTTCTGGATGAGGGCACCGCCGTCGAGCACGACGCCGAGCTTTCGCCCGTCGACCCGCTGGGTTTTCGCGACAGCAAGACATATGCGGATCGCTTGAGCGCGCTCAAGAAAAAGACCGGCCAGCGCGATGCATTTCGCAGCTTCATGGGCCACATCGACGGTGTCGCCGTGTCGTTCGGCGTGTTTCAGTTCGAATTCATGGGCGGCTCGATGGGCTCGGTGGTCGGCGAAAAAATCGCCCGCCTGTACGAGCGAGCGCGGGAACATCGCTGCCCTGCCGTCGTGCTGTCGGCAAGCGGCGGCGCCCGCATGCAAGAAGGCATCCTGTCGTTGATGCAGATGGCCAAGACCAGCGCCGCCCTGGGACGGCTGCGTGGCGCCGGTCTGCCGTACATCTCGGTGCTGCTGAATCCGACGACGGGAGGCGTTGCCGCGTCGTTTGCCATGCTCGGCGACATCATCATCGCCGAGCCAGGGGCGATGGTTGGCTTTGCCGGTCCGCGCGTTATCGAGCAGACGATTCGCCAGAAGCTGCCGCCTGGATTTCAGCGCGCCGAATTTTTGCTGGAGCACGGCATGATCGACGCCATCGTGCCGCGCGCCGAGCTCAAGTCGTGGTTGGCCACGACGCTGCGCTTGCTGCAGAAGCAGCCCGCGCCGCCACCGCCGGCTGCCTCGCGCAGCTCGTCCTTTCCATCGCTGCCCAAGGTCTCGTTGACCTAGCGCCGTCGGCCGGACGCAGACCCTCTGTTCGGCCCAAGCCGCCTGCTTTCCGCCATGGACTACGCCGCGGGTCTTCTGTACCTGTCGCAGCTTCGCCGCTTGGGCATCGTGCCGGGCACTGAGCGCTTGGCCCTGGTGCTGCATCGTCTGGGTGATCCGCAGGCGCGCATTTCGGCCATTCACATCGCGGGAACGAACGGCAAGGGCTCGACGGCAGCGTTTGCCGCCCATCTTTTGGTCGCTGCCGCGCGGCAGGTCGCAGCGCAGCAAGGCGGACCCGTCGCGCGCATTGGCCTGTACACCTCGCCGCACCTGTGTCGCGTGCGCGAGCGCGTGCGCATAAGCGCCGTCGATTCGGCATCTGCAGAGCCCTGGCTCGATGAGTGCAGCGAGGCGGACTTCGTCGCGGCGCTGTCGGCAGTGCGCGCCGCGTGCGAGGCGACACCTGCCGTTGAGTTGACGTTTTTTGAAGTCCTGACCGCCGTCGCATTTCTGTGCTTTGCCAGCGCTCCTGTGCAGGTGGCCGTGATCGAGACAGGTCTGGGCGGGCGCTTGGATGCGACGCGACTTTGTCATGCGCAGGTCACCGTCGTCACCGGCATTGGCCTCGATCACACCGAGCTTTTGGGCGACACGCTGCCCGCGATCGCGCACGAAAAAGCTGGCATCTTTCGACCTCAGGTGCCGGCGCTGATCTTCTGCGACGATCCGTCGGCGCGGGCGGTCCTGTGTCAGGTTGCGGCGCAGCTTCACGCGCCACTCGCGGTGCTTCTATGTGACGCCGAACGCACAGCGCCAGTCGGCGCGAGCGCGCTGCCCGCACTGTCCGGTGAATACGCAGCGTGCCTGCCGCTTCCCGGCCCGCATCAGCGACGCAACGCCGCGCTGGCCTTGGCCGCGGTGGGGCGGCTGCCAGGTCCGCTGGGCCGTGCGGTTCGCGATCCCGCGGTGCCGCTTCGCGGCCTGAGTGCTACGCGCTGGCCCGGTCGCTTAGAGCGGCTCTGGCCGCAGCCGAGCCTCGACGAGACCGCGCTGCGGGCTCGCCTGGATCTGCCCGTCGATGTCGCCCTGCCCGAGGTCTGGTTGGACGGCGCGCACAACCCGCAGGGCGCGGCGCTGCTTTCCGATTTTCTCGACGGACTGCCTGCTTCTTCTGGGCTCTGCGTGCTGTTTGGCGTCGTGGCCGACAAGGCGGTTTCCGACATGCTGGGGCCGCTGCTGCGGGCGCAGCGCGTCGTTCTCACCGAGCCGCCATCGCCCCGTGCGCTGCCCGCCGCTGAGCTAGCCGCGCTGCTGTCCGCGCTGCCCGCGCTGGGCTTGGGGGCTTCGGCTCTGTCGATAGAGCCCCGGCTGAGCTGGGCCCTGCGCCGCGCGCTCGTCGAAACGCCGTGTCGTGGACGGCTGCTGATCTATGGCTCGCTGTTTCTGGTCGGAGCGGTGCGGGCGCTGTGGCTCGGCGAGCCCTGCGATCCTCTGCCGCTTTCCGACCCTGGGCTCCGTCGCTGCTAGCGCCTCGGCCGCGACCGCCGAACACGCCGCTATTCACCGCCGAAAATGTTGTACAGAATACAAATTTGAGGTGGCTGCCATGTCTACGAAGGTCGCGGTTGCTCTCGAAAAAGGCCGTGCTGCAGAGGCGGGACGAGCCCTGGCTGAGCAGATAAGCACACAGCTTTCCGGGCGTGTACCGGCCCTGGTTGCGCTGTTTCCGTCGCCGGCACAGCCACTTGCCGAGGTCATGGCGGCCTTCCGGGCCGCGCTGCCCGGCGCCCCTGGCGTCGCGCCGCCTGTGGTCATCGGCGCCAGCACCGCCGGAGAATTCACCGATGCCGGCGATGCCAGCGGCGCGGTCTCGGCGTTCGCTGTGGCGGGTGACTTTCGCGTGTTTGGCGGCATGGGCCGTCCGCTGCGCGGCAATGTCGAAGCAGCCGTGGCGCAGGCCCTGGCCGATATTCCGACGGAGCTTGCCGGGTATCCCTATCGCACGGCGCTCTTGTTCATCGACGGCCTGGTCGGGGTCGGCGAAGAGGCGACGCTGATCACCGCGGCCCTGCTCGGTCCAGGCGTGCGGCTGTGTGGAGGCTGCGCCGCCGACGACTGGCTTCTGCAAGCGACGGCGGTCGGCTGCAACGATCAGGTGTCCGGCGATGCGCTGTCGCTGGCCATCGTGTTCTCAAAGCAGCCGCTGGGCATCGGCGTGTTCCATGGCCACCAGCCGATGTCCGATGCCATGACCATCACCCGCTCGCGCGAAAACGTCGTGTACGAGATCGATGGCCAGCCAGCCTGGGACGTGTTCGTCGAAAAGACGCGGGCTCGCGCGATGGCAGAAGGAATCGATCCATCGACGCTGCACGGCAACAGCGACATCCTGCAGTACTTCCTGAAATACGAGACCGGCATCAAGACCGGGCCTGAGTTCCGCATTCGCATGCCCTTGGTTCGAAACGACGACGGATCCATGGGCTTTGTCTGTGGCATGCCGGAAGGGACGCCGATTCACTTCATGGCCAGCGATGCGCAGAGCCAAGTGGCTAGCGCCAAAGCGGCCGCGCGTCGGGCTCGCGAGCAGCTTGCTGGCAAGGCCATCGCGGGTGCCTTGGTCGTCGACTGCGGCTGCCGCAAGCTGATCCTGCGCGACCGCTTTGGCGACGCCGTGAAAGAGATGGCGGCCGAGCTAGGCAGCGTGCCCATCGCCGGTTTCGAGAGCTATGGCGAGATCGCGCTGAACGACGACGACTTTTCCGGTTTTCACAACACGACCACGGTGCTGCTGGCGTTCCCGGTCGACGATGGCGAGGATGCCAGCGCCGCGACCTAGCAAACGGCAGGATCAGGCTGAGCGCGCATGGCAACACCGACGAATACAGCGCTGCGCATTCCGCTGAGCGAGCTTCAGCACATGCTGTCGGCTCTTGGCGATGCCAAGGCGCGCGATGTGGTCGGCAAAGCAGCACGCGATCTGCGCATCGTCGGCAGCGAGCTAGATCATCGCCAAGCGCTGCAGATCTTGGATCTCATCGCGGCGGAGCCAGGCTTGGTCGGCATCACCGCGCGCTTTGCCAAGGCCCGCGCCATCTTGCGCTGGCCGCAGGGGAGCGATCGCAAATAGCGCGGCGGGTCGCGTGTGGATGCCGCGGCTAGACGGTCGCCTGCGCCACTTCGGCAAGCGCTCCGTCGAGGTGGCTGAGCAGCTCGTCAAGCTGGCTTTCTTCGACGAGCATCGGCGGTGCAACGCGCAGCGTGTTGCCATAAAGACCGCCCTTGCCGATGAGCACCCGGCGGCGCTTCATGACATTGAGCAAGAGGTTCGCGCGCTGGGTCGCCGGCTGCTTGGTCTTGCGATCTTCGACCAGCTCGACGCCCTGCATCAGGCCCATGCCGCGCACATCGCCGATCAGCGCGTGCTTGTCTTTCAGTGCATCCAGGCCGGCGCGCAGCTTGGATCCCAGTCGAGCGCTGCGGGCCGGGATGTCTTCGCGATCCATGATGTGCAGCGTCGCCAGCGCCGCGATCGACGAGATCGGATTGCCGCCATACGTCGCCAAGGTCAGGCCCTTGAAGGCCGCGGCGATCTCGGGCGTGGTGACGGTGATGGCCATCGGCAGACCGGATGCGGTGGCCTTGGCAAAGGTCATGATGTCGGGCTTGACGCCGAAGTGCTCGATGCCGTTCCAGTGGGTGCCGGTGCGGCCCCAGCCGGTCTGCACTTCGTCGCAGATGAACAGGCCGCCGGCCTTCTTCACTTCCGGTATGACTTTTTGGAAGTACTCGCGCGGTGGTACGACGAAGCCGCCGACGCCCAAGACCGGCTCGGCGATGAACGCGGCCGGGGCACCCGTGGTGGTGGTGGCCAGCACTTCCTTGATGTCGTCGCCGCAGCGCACATCACAGCTTGGGTACGAAAGCCCAAATGGACAGCGATAGCAGTACGGAGCTGGCATCAGGCTGATGCCGGGCATCTGCGGCGGAATCGGACGCCAGGTGGCGTGGCCCATGGCCGATACCGCATACATGCCGCGGCCGGAATAGCTGTGGCGCAGCGCGATGATCTCGTGGCGACCGGTGATGTTCTTGGCCAGCATGACGGCCATCTCGTCGGCTTCGGTGCCGCTGCTGGTGAAGAACGACTGTTTCAGGCCGCTTCCCGCCGGCATCTTTTGAGCGACGGCTTGCGCCAAGCGCGCGATCCACTCGTGCTGGTACAGCGTCGAGACGTGGCCGAGCGTGCGCGCCTGCTCGGCGATCGCCGATGAAATTTCGGGCAGGCAGTGTCCCAATCCGACGGTGAGGATGCCGCCGAAGCAGTCGAGGTAGGTGTTGCCATCGGCATCTTCAACATGCAGACCGGCCCCGCGGCGCAGCACCAAGGGCTCGCTGAAATAGTTGAAGACCGCCGGCATCAGGTACTCGCGCGCCATGGCGCGGACCTCTTGGCTGGTCATGTTGGTGAGCACTTTGAGATGCGTTTTACCGTCGCTGGACTTGTTGGAAACCGGGTCGTTCATGGGGGGCCTCACGAAGTCGCGCGACAGTATCACAGCGGGGGAAGTAAGATGCGCAGGCAGAAAACCAAACACCAAAGGGACGACGATGACGATGACGGTTCCCGCAAGCAGCCCGAGCGCGCCTTCGCCGCTTTCGCTGTCACGCGAGCAGGCGCTGATCCTGTGCATCGATGTGCAAGAGCGGCTGGCTCCGGCCATGCCCGAGGAGCTCTTGGAGCGCTTGGTTTACAACGCTGGAAACCTGCTGCGCGGGGCGCAGGTGCTGGGCGTACCGATCCTGGTCAGCGAGCAATACAAAAAAGGCTTGGGCGGGACGCTGCCGGCGCTTGTCGATGCGCTGCCGGTAAACACGCCGCGCCTGGAAAAGATCCACTTTTCGGCCTGGGCCGATCCGGGCTTGGCCAAGGCCATCGTCGACAGCGGCCGATCGCAGATCATCGTCTTTGGCATCGAGGCGCATATCTGCGTCTATCAGACGGTGCGCGACCTGGCACACGTTGGCTATCGCGTGCATGTGCCGCACGATGGGGTGTGCTCGCGCGATCCCGAAAACCTGCGCGTCGGCTTGGTGCTGGCCGAAAGAGCAGGGGCGACGGTGACCGCCACCGAAACCATCCTGTTCGATCTGCTGGGCCGAGCCGGTACGCCCGAGTTCAAGACGATCTCGGCGCTGGTCAAGTAAGGGCGCTAGGGCGTCGAGTCGGCTCGCGGACTATGGCGTGATCGACGGCTGCGGGGCTTGGGGAGTCGTCGATGGCCGTGGGGCTTGGGGGGCAAGCTCGCGATACAGCGACTCGACCTGGGTCGAGTGAATCGGCGCCTGCGCGGCCGTCTGAAACGGCAGGCTCGGCCACCAGCGCTCGACGGCGGGTGGCTGGGCGGGCTCGAAGCTCTGGCCGGGGCGGGGGGCCACGACAGAGACTCCGGCGGCGGCGGCGGCGATCAACGTGCGCTCGATGGGCTCGGTCCAGCCGTGAAAGGCCAGGGCAAACGCGCCCCAGTGGACCGGCAGCAGCACACGGCCGCGCACCAGGCGATGCGCCATGACCGCTTGCTCGGGGCCGATGTGCCAGTCGGGCCAGGCCGGGCCGTACTGACCGACCTCGATCATCGTCAGATCGAAGGGACCAAGCCGCGCTCCGATATCGCGCATCGCCGGAAACAGCCCGGTATCGCCCGAGTAATAGACGCGATGCTGCGGCCCGAGCAGAGCATAGCCAGCCCACAGCTTGGCGTCGTCATCGATCAGCATGCGACCCGAGGCATGGCGGGCCGGCGTGGCAACGATGCGCAGGGCACCGATCGAGGTCGCTTCCCACCAGTCAAGCTCGACGATGCGCGACTCGGGAACGCCCCAAAACGCCAGGTGCGCGCCGACCCCCAAGGGCACGACGAACACCGCGGTCGAGCGGATCAGGGCAAGGATGGTGCGGTGATCCAAGTGGTCATAGTGGTCGTGCGAAATGACCACAGCATCGATCGACGGCAGCTCAGAAAGAGCGATCGGCGACGGAAACCAGCGACGCGGACCCAGGAAGTGAATCGGGCCAGCGCGGTCGCTGAAGATGGGATCGGTCAAGATGCGCTGACCATCGATCTCGACCAGCGTCGTCGAATGCCCAAGCCAGGTGACGCGCAGGCCGCTCGCAGGTGGACTTGCAAGCTGTTGGCTGGCGTTCTTCACCGTCGGAATCGGCGCCTGCGGGTCGGCATAAGGGCTGCGATGAAAGGATCCTGAAATGGCGCCCAGCCAGTCGTTCTTCAGCGGCTCGGGATTTGCGAAGCGACCGCCGTGCCACTGTCGTGACTGCCGCATGCGATCGCGGCGTGATCCGACGGTGAGCTGACCGAATCCTTGGCACCCGGCAACGGCCAAGCCGACCGCCAGCAAAAGCAAGAGCGCCGGCACAACGCGCAAGACGATACGCAGCACACGGCGAACGGGACGGGCGGGGGCGGCGGATGGCTCAGATTGCATACTCTAGTTGGCAGGCTCGACGGGAACTGGGCACTTTGTCAAGACCGGCCAGAGCGCAACAAAGGAATCATCCAAGGAACAGACCGGGCCGATGGATGAATTCATTCACCGCGCTTAGTGCGTGCGGGTCAGGGCAAAGAAGTCGCCGGCATTGGACAAGAGATAGACATCGCGGCCCTTGGCCATGGGGGCGGCGGTGGCGCCTTGGCCGGGGGCAAAGAACTGCAGAAGCTCTCCGCTTTCGGCATCGGCGATGTGCAGGCCGCTTTGGGCGGCGCTGACCAAGAGATACGGGCCCCACAGAATCGGCCGCGAAAGCTCGCCTTGGCCTTGCAGGACCTGCTGCCACAGCTTGCGGCCTTTCTTGTCCAGGCAGAACAGGCCCTGCGTCGCTGAGGACACATAGATGCGCTCATGCTCGACGTCGACGGTCAGGGGGCCAGCGGCTTCGATCTCATAGCGCCAGCGCACGCTGCCATCTTTGACGTCTAGACCGAACAGACCGCTGGCATAGCAGCTAACGACCAGGGTATCGCCGATCAGCCCTGGGGCTCCGTCGGCATCGATAAAGCGCGAGGCGTCGCCGGCCAAGGGACGATTCCACAGCACCTCGCCGGTTTCCGCGTTCAGACAGGACAGATAGCCGTCGGGAAAGCCGATGAAGATGCGGTCTTTGACGACCAAAGGGGCCGCCTGACCGCGAACAGAAAAGGTGTCGGTTGCCTCGCGCTCGTACTGCCAGCGCCAGGCTCCGGTGCGAACGTCCAGGGCATAGATGCGGCCCTCGTTCGACGTGACGTACAGCAGGGATCCGGCGAGCACGGGCTGGTTCTGCACCGGACCGCGGGCGCGATAGGTCCAGCGCGGCTCGCCTGTGTCCGCGACCAGGGCGCTCACCTGCCCGGCGTCTTCCCCGACGAGCAGCAGCGCCTGCGGGCCCGCGACGCCGGCCTTTAGAAACAGGGGATGCGAAGACAGCGAGCTATCAAACGTGCGCTGCCAGCGCACTTCGCCGGTTCGCTGAGACAGCGCGAACAGCGTCTTTTTCGACGAGCCGATGAACACCATGCTTCCGTCATCGCTGATCTCGGCGGTCGCGAATTCCTGCGGCTTGTATGAAAAGAAAGGCACGCGCGAAGCAAAGGTCTTGCTCCAGCGCATGCGCAAGATGTCACGAGCCACGGCGAATTCGCTGCGGACCACCGGCACAGGAGCCCGCAGGCTGCGCGTCCCAATACACGCCGGCAGGAACGACACAAGCGACAGCACAAGAAACAGCCAGCGCAGCGGTCGCCGTCGTGCAGTCTGCGCCGCGGGGCCGATACCTTGCGCCGCATGCGCCAGAAACGAGGACTTCGCCAAGACGGTACGCGACATCCGGCTCGCCTAAGGCTCTAGCGCGGCGAGGCGGTTCTGAACTTCGTCGCGAATCGGGCTCTGCGAGCCGGCCTTGGCGAGAAGCTCTTTGTACATGTCGATGGCCTTCTGCTTGTTGCCCTGCTTCACATAGACGCGGGCTTGGTGCAGGCGGGCGCGATCGCGGGCAAAGGGCTCGCTGGCCTGGCGATCAAAGGCGGCAAAGGCCGCGGCGAAGTCGGATCGCGCTTCGGCGCACAGGCCCAGACCTTCGTTGGCCATGACCAAAAGCGACGCATCGGCCGGCTTCGAGTCAACGAACGAGCGATAGATGGCTTCCGCCTCGGCATGCTTGCCTTGGTCGTACAGCAGGCCAGCCTTGAGCAGGGCCCCACGCTTGGCGGCATCGCTGCTGCCGTACTGCTGACTCAGTGCATCAACGGCCTTGAACACGGCCTCGCTGCGCTCTTTGGCGGTCTTGTAGCGCGGTGGATCCGCCTCGGGATCTTCCTTTTCGCCTTCGCGCAACAGGTCGGCTTCGGCGATGTGAATGGCTTTGCCCAGAAGATCGGTGGCTTTTTCGCGGCGCGCTTCCATCCACTGGCCAATGCCCCAGGCCGCGGTAAAGGCAATCAGGCCGCCGACGGTGATCAGCAGGGCCCGGCTGAAATAGGCCATCACCTTTGCGGCGAAGCGCTGCCACAGATCGGCGAAGCGCTCAGGCACATCGGCCAGCGCGTCTACGGTGCTCTGGGTCGGGCGAACGGGCTTACGACTGATCGCGCGCTCGGGTTCGTCGTCGTCGCGGCGGTTCGGGGTGGAGTCGGAGGTCTGGTTGCTCACAACGGGCTCCTTGCGTCGTCTCTTGTGCGGGCGAGCCGCGCCCCTCAAACAGCCTAGGCTTGAGAGGCGAACTGCTCATCGGACAAAAAGACCTGCGCCACGCTAACAAAGAGGCTCGGCGCAGTCAAAAACAAAAGCCGCTATTTGCCGACGCAGAAGCGGGAAAAGATGGCATCCAGAACGCCCTCTTGCACGTCGTCTCCCTGAAGCTCGCTGAGACGGGCGGCGGCCACGCGCAGCTCGCCGGCCACCAGCACGGTCGCGGTCTGGGGCTGATCGGACAGGGCCGCGAGCGCTTGCGAAAGCGCGGTCGCTGTCTGCGTCAAGAGCGCGGCTTGGCGGGCGCTGGTCACCAAGACTTCATCGTCGCTGCTGAGGCGCGGTGCCAGCAGCTCTGCCACTGTGCGGCGCAGCGTGTCCAAGCCCCAGCCGCACAGGGCTGAGCAGCGCACCGTCGAACGATCCTCGGGAGGCGGCAGGCAGCCCTTGCGATCAATCTTGTTCCACAGCACAAGGCGCGGGCGATCCGCGGGCAGCTCGGCCAGAAGCTGCGCGTCTTCCGGCGTGATACCCATGGTTCCATCGACGACAAACAGCAGCAGATCGGCGTGGGCCAAGCGGGTTCGTGCCAGGCGCATGCCGTGCTGTTCCAGGTGGCTTGCCGCTTCGTGCTGGCCGGCCGTGTCGATGAGAACCACGGGCAGCATGACGGGCGGCTGGGCTGCATCGCTTGGCGAAAGCGGCCAGTCGCTGCGCACCTCGACGAAGTCGCGCGTCGTGCCGGGCTGGGCATCGACCAGGACGCGCTCGCTGCCGCACAGTGCATTGATCAGGCTCGACTTGCCGACGTTGGGGCGGCCGATCACCGCGATCTCGACGCCACCCGAGACGGCCTTGCCCCCCTGACGGAAGCTGTTGCCGAGCCGCTGCACCTGCGCATGCAGCCCGCGCAGCGCTCGCTGGCAGCGCTCGGCGGTGGCGGGGTCTTCGTCTTCGGCTTCAGGAAAGTCGAGCCGGCCTTCAAATTCCGCCAAGAGCTCGACGACACGGCGGCGCAGCTCAGCAATCGTCTGACCCAGCTCACCGGCTAGCTGCCGCTGCGCATGACGCAGGGCTTGATCCGACTGCGCCTCGATCAGCGTTGCCACGGCTTCGGCGCGGGTCAGATCGATCTTGCCGGCCAGAAAGGCCCGTCGCGTAAATTCGCCGGGACCTGCGGCCTGGGCTCCGGCGGCCAGGCAGGCATCGAGCAGCCGCCGCAGGTTGCGCGCTCCACCATGGCCGTGTAGTTCCAGCACATCTTCGCCCGTGTACGAGTGTGGGCCGCGCATCAGGCAGAACAGCACCTGATCCACGGCCGCTCGCGGATCCCGTCGCAGCCCCGGTGGCGAGGGCGCAGCGTCATTCGCTTCATGGGCCTGTATCGGCGGCGCTTCGCTGGGTGCAAAGACATGGCCCAGATACAGACGATGGCTGACGAGGTCCTGAGGAACGGGCTGGCAGATGCGGCGGGCGATGGACTCGGCCTGCGGGCCGCTGATGCGAACGATGCCGACGCCACCGCCGCTGCCGCTGCTGATGGCGGCGATGGTCGGGCGCGCGGTGCTCATCCCTTGGACTTCTCGGTGGCCTTGGCCTTGCGTCGGGGTGGAGCCCCCGCTGGCGAGCCACCTGGCGCGGCGGCATCGACGACGGTTGCGGCGCTGGCATCCATCTTCTTGGGCGGCAGGATGCGCTTGGTAATCACCTGCTGCACCATGCCCAGCACCGTGTTGGTCAGGATGTACACCGTCAGGCCCGCCGGCACAAAGATGGTAAAGACGGTGAACATAAGCGGCATCATCGTCACCATCGTGCGCTGCTCGGGCGTCGCCGGCAGCGGGCTTAGATACTTGCTCTGCACGAAGATCAGCGCGCCGGTCACCAGCGGCAGCACGAAGTACGGATCCGCCGCCGTCAGGTCCGAGATCCAAAATAGCCGCACGTGATACAGCTCGACGGCGTTGCCGAGCATCGAGTACAGCGCGAAATAGATCGGCATCTGCAGGAGGATGGGCAAGCAGCCGCCGAGCGGGTTGATGCGATGCTTGCGATACAGCTCCATCATCTCTTGGTTCAGGCGGGCCTTATCGTCGGGGAACTTGGCCTGCAGCGCGTCGATCTGCGGCTTCAGCTCAGCCATGGACTGCGAGGACACCGTCGCGCGATGCGATGGATAGAACAGCAGGATCTTGACGAGCAGCGTCAGAAGGACGATGGCCAGCGCCCAGTTGTGGCACCAGTCATAGATCTGCCGCAGCACCCACAGCATCGGGCGGGCCAGCACTTCAAACGTATAGTCGATCGAGCTGCCGAGGTTCGCGGTCTGCCCACCGACACTGACAGAGTCGAGAAGCTCGGGCAGCTTGGGGCCGGCATAGGCCGTGAAGTAATACTCGCGCGACTCGCCGGGATTTAGTGTGTGCTCGGCAAGCTCGGCCGAGACGCTGATCGCGCCGTTGCCATCGGCTCCGACGCGGGCCAGCTTGTCGCCGATCTGTCCGCCGTAGGGCAGGGCCAGCGCGACCAAGAAGTACTGCTGGCCAATGCCGATCCAGCGGATGTCGCCGCGCAGGTCGTCCGCGTCGGCCTTGTTGTTCTGCAGGCCTTCAAGATCGATGTGATACATCTTCTTGCCGCGGCCCCAGGTCGCTTCGTTCTGCGGCACGCGCGCCGAGAACACACCGCCCGGCTTCTGCGATGGATCTTGGAAGCCATCGAGCGACACCGACAGGTGATAGTCGACGCGCTGGCTCTTGCGGTTCTGCACCACCACCTGCACCAAGACCTGATACGCCTTCGCTGGGAAGAGCAGCGTCTTTTGCAGGCGGTACTCGCCGGTTTCGTGGACATAGGTCAGGCGGCGGCCTTGGTCGGGCAGCGTCTCGTCTGCGGCCAGCACAAACGCGGCGTTTTCGGGCATGGCAAAGCCGCTGGAAAAGCGCGTCTGCAGCGAAGGGCGATAGCCCGCAAGCAGGTTCGTCGGTCCCTCTAGCTGGCTGCGTTCCAGAATCGGCGCGCCCCCGGCTTTGTTGGGCACCAGGCGGCGGTGATCGCGGCTGCGATACTTGGGATCGAGTAGCTCATAGCGAACCAGCGTCGCGCCCTGGCTGCTGACCAGCGCGCGATACAGGCCGGGGCGCTCGACGGTCGTGATCTGCTCGGCGATTGCCGTCGGCGTCGCGGCTTCAGCCGGTGCCGCCGCGGCGGCCGGTGCCGGCGTGGGCGTCGTCGCGGCAATGGCCGGGGTTGTGTTCGGCTGACTGGTCGAAGGCGCCTGGGCCGGCTGCGAGCCAGGCCAGCGGCTCATCAGATAGGGCCAAGCCAAAAGGACCAGCAATGACAGCCCGACTGCAACCAGGGCCCTTTTTTCATTTTCCATGGGGACTTCGGACTCCTCAGGTGAGCGGATCAAACCCGCCCTTGTGAAACGGATGGCAGCGGCACAGTCGACGCACAGCGCGGGCTCCGCCACGCAGAACGCCATACCGGGTCACCGCCTGCGCCGCATATTCCGAGCACGAGGGATAAAAGCGACAGCCCGAGCCCGGCAAGGCCGACAAAAGCGGAGACAGCACGCGCTGATACAGGCGCAGAATCAGAAGGACACCCCCCACGGCCACGGACTTCGGCATCGACACAAGGGCGGGCAGTGGGCGTTCCATCTTCACGCGCTCTAGATAATCCGAGGGCCCTGTCGAGTGCAAGGGCTGGTCCGCGATTCGCTGCGACTGGAAGGGCGCAAACGGCGTGCGGCATCGGCTAGCTCGCGCTCGACTTCGCGCAGCGCCACCGTCGCGGCATCCCCGCGAGCAATGGCCACGACATCGAGCGGATCGCAGAAACGTGCTTTGTGCAGACGAAAGGCCTCGCGCAAGAGCCGCTTGACGCGGTTCCGCACGACCGCCGAGCCCACCCGCTTTGAGACCGTGACGCCAAAGCGCAGCATCCCGACGGTGCTCGGGCAGGCAAACCAAAGAAAGTGTGGAGTGATGACTTTCTGTCCATCGCCCTGGACGCGCAAAAAGTCGCGGCGCGACAGCAAGCGCTCGTGCTTGCGCAGGCGATACGAAGGCGATGGACTCGCCACGCTGGGCTGGGACATCAGGCAGGCGAAGGGCAGAAACCAACGACGGGGGACTCTGCTTGCGGTACGAAAAAACGCCGCCCCCAGGTCAGGGCGTACAAGACAGGAGGGGAACCCGCGATCGTTACTTCTGCGCCACTTTCACCGTCAGGCGCTTGCGCCCCTTGCGGCGGCGGTTGTTCAGGACCTCGCGACCTCCGCGGGTCGACATGCGGGCACGGAACCCATGGACACGGCGGCGACGGGTGTTGTGGGGCTGGTACGTGCGCTTCACGGACGCTCTCCTTCCAAGTTCGACGGGGGCCTGTCTGGGGCTGCTTATCGTCGGGCCGGTCAGATATTCATCTGTCCACCCATGCGGACCGGACCTCCCCGGACGCAGCGAAGACGAGGCGAGTCCTGGTTGGTATCAAGGATTCCCAATCCCTGTCAAGCTTCCCGTTTCAAGGCGGGCACTTCGCTTCGCATGCGGGGCATCTTGCGGGGGATGGACGCAGGCTTCTGCCGGGCCCGTGGGGTCGCGATCGCGGGGGCCGCAGCCCGGCCAGGAAATGTTCCCCCAGCCGCGGCGTTCTGATAGAGTCCGGCCCTCGCTGCGCTCGTAGCTCAGTCGGATAGAGCATCGGCCTTCTAAGCCGAGGGTCGCAGGTTCGATTCCTGCCGAGCGCGCCGCTGGTGCAAGTCGCTGTGCACCGCATCCGGGGAAGGCCTTCCTATGAAGCGGGGATAGCCTTCGTACGCAGGGGGAGGGGCTTCGTGCGTAGGGGGAAGGGCTTCGTACGCAGGGGGAGGGGCTTCGTAGGCAGGGGGAGGGGCTTCGTACGCAGGGGGAGGGGCTTCGTACGCAGGGGGAAGGGCTTCGTACGCAGGGGGAGGGGCTTCGTACGCGTACGAAGTGGGGGGCGCCCGTCGAGCGAGCTATTTGTTGTCGTCGGAGGGCGGGGTCGGTGGTGCGGGGGGCGATGGCGGCGTGCCGGGATCGCCTTTTCGCGCTCGGCGCTCGGCGTTGTAGCCGCTGCGGTAGTTCAAGAGCTTGCGGGGGTCCTTGCGGAAGACGTAGGCGCCGGTCAAGCGGGTCAGGGCGACGGCGTCGGACAGATAGGTGGCGGCGCGGTCGCGCAGGTCCTTGGCGGCGGCGAGATCGGCGTCACCGGCCCGGCGCTCGGCGATGTATTTCGACAGGCGCAGGCGCAGGGTCTCGGACCAGTTGGCGAGCTCGCTGGGCTTTAGGCCGACTTGGCTGTAGGCGCGGGCATAGCTGCGCAAGAGCGCGGCCAGGTCCTGCAGGTCCTGCAACAGATCGTCGAGCCCCTCGCCCTCGGCGACATCGTCGAGCTTGCTGAGCGCGATGGGATCGTTGCGCAGAGCCAGGCGACCGGCGGCCAGCGCTTCGGATCGCAGCTCGGTGGCTTCGGCGAGGAGGTCTTCTTCTTCGCTGCTGCGGCCGCGGCTGCGCAGCGCGACCAGCTCGGCCTGGGCTTCTGACAGGGCCTGCGCCCGCTTGCCCAGCTCGACGACGATGCGGTGATCGAGTCCGGCGGTTTCGAGCTTGCGCAGATCGCGCCAGGCGACGCTGGCCAGCTCAACGCCTTCGGCGACCAGGCGCTCGACGGGAATGTTGGGGGCAACGATATCGAGCTTGGGCAGCTTTTTCAGCGCCCCTTCCAATTCGCGCAGCGTTGCATGCACGGGAGCCGGCGTGCGCGGGCTGCCGGCGCGAGTGCTGCGGGCCTTGCCCCCGGCGGATGGGGCGCGGGTCGTGGCCTTGCTGCGCGCCGGCTTCTTGCCTGCGACCTTGCGCGCGGGCTTCTTCTTGCTCTTGCTGGTTGCGGGCTTCTTGGTCGCCGACGTGCGGCTGGCAGCGGCCTTCTTTTTCGGGGCGCTGGGTTTCTTGCGCGGCTGGGTCGAGCGGGCTGCTTTCTTTTTGCTTTTGCTGGCGTTCTTGGACTTCTTCGTCGGGGTCGACTTCTTACGTCCCGACGCTGCAGAGGTTTTGGGCATGGGCGTGAGTCTCCTTCTCGGGCGCCTATTCTGCCTAGCAGGCCCAAGGGCAAGCAATGATTCATGAATAGAAATTCACCTGGCGCGATCGGTCAGTGCGATCGAGATGACAGCGCGGCAAAGAACGCCTGGGCTTGCGCGGTAAAGGCGGCTTGGGTGTGGGCGGCTTCGACGCGCTGCCGCCCGGCCTGGCCCAGTCGCGCTCGCAAGGCGGGATCGCTCAGGCTGACGATGGCGGCGGCCAAGGTGGGGATGTGCGCGCGGACGGGCGTCGGCACCAAGAAGCCGGTCTCGCCCTCGCGGACGATCTCGGGGGCGCCGCCGGCCTGTGCGGCGATGCAGGGCTTGCCGCGGGCCAGCGCCTCTAGATAGACGATGCCAAAGCCTTCGGCCTCGCTGGGCAGCACGAAGACGTCGCAGGCATCCAGCTCGGCATCGCGGACCGCATCGGGCACGGCGCCCAGAAAGCGCACGCGCTGGCCATCGAGCCGCAGGGCCGTCGCCAAGGCCCGAAGCGCCGGACGCGCCGGTCCATCGCCGATCACAGTCAGCTGGGCCAGGTGCGGCGGCAGCAAGCAGAGCGCCTGCAGCAGGGCATCGATGCCCTTGGGCTCGTCAGGATGCAGGCGGCTGATGCACAACAGGCGCAGCGGGCCCATGGGGGGCCGTGGGGCGGGCAGGGCCGGCAGGACGGGCAGGGCATTGACGACGCGCAGGCAGCGATTCATGGCGACGCCCTGCAGGCGCTGGACGCAGTCGCGCGTGTGATCGCTGACGCAGGCGACGCGCGCGGCGCGCAGAAGCCCCAGGCGACGCAGAAGCGGCAGGCGGGCATAGACCTCGCTGCCATGGGCAATGACGCCATAGGGCCTGGGCCAGATCAGGCCGAGCGGGGCCAGGTTGACGTGGCCGATGACCAGCGGCAGCGGCCGTCCTAGCTCGCCCAGCACGCCCGCGATCAAGCGACGGCGATCGCCGCCACAGGGCTGATAGCGAACAAACGCCGGCAAAAACGGGGGCTCTAGCTCGGCCGCGGCCGGTGCGTGCGGCGATGCGACCGAAACGACCGGGGACACCGGATCCGACGGCGCGGGCCCCGGCAAAGACGAAGCAGAACGCGCCGCAGACGAAGCAGAACGCGGCAGCGGATCGGTCAAGGCCCAGACGGAAAGCGGCGCTCGCCGAGCCTGACAAAACGCCATCGCGGCCTGCAGCAGCAGCCGGTTAAACGCCGGGATGCCGCCATAGGCGAAGAACAGCGTGCTTATGACCAGCAGCATGCCGGGGCAGTGTATCGAACTCAGGGCAGGGGGCGGACGTCAAAGCGGGCGAGCTTGGCGGCCTTGTAATACGACGGGAGCTGCGGAACCGTGACGTTTTCGCCCTCGCTGGTGGTGACGGCGCCCCATTCGATCGCGCCGGTCAGATAGGCGACTTCGAGCACGGCGCTCTTGGGCGTGTTGGGAAGGGCGGGCGGCGTCGTGTAGTTGTGCCAGCCGCGCAGGGGCAGATCGACGTCGGCGCTGCCTGCGTGCGTCGCGCCTGGCTCCAGGGCGGTCGCTCCAGGGGGATGGTCGAACTGCGTCGTGGGCGTCTCGACGACTGCGCGTGAAAACAGCACGGTGCCGGGCAAGCGGTCCGAGCTGACGATCATCCGCGTCGGTACGCGCTTGATCTTGCCCTCGTGATAGGCCAGGAGCTGATCGGCGATGTACAGCTTCTGCGTCGTCTTGTTCTTCAGCCGGTACTCGATGCGCAGCCGCTTGCCATCGGGGGTCTTGCCGAGGCTCCAAGAGAGATCGAGGTCAGGGTTGGTCATTGCGGGGGCCGTTGCCTGAGGAGAGGGGGTGCCCTTGGCCGAGCTGCATGCGCCAAAGAGGCCGAGGGCGAGGGCGAGGAAGGCGCGCTTCATTCTTCACCTGGATGCCTGTGATCGTCGTCGTGGTCGTGGTCGTGACCGTGCGGATCACGCCGCGTCGTGCCCGGAGATCCGCTGCCGCCACCAGGGCTCGGTGCCGGTCTCGCGTGATAGAAGTAGGTATCACGATCCGGCATGGTTGCGTCCCCGTCTCGTATGCCGACGCCGCCTGAATTCGTGGCGATGTCTCGGCGGGCGCGGCGATAGGCGTTCTCGCTGATCGGCTCGTTGGCATAGATGCCCAGGCCCGCGGCGCGGTGCTCGCTGCGCTTGACGCGCTGGTCATAGGACACGCCATCGCCATCGGTGCCAGCCCGCGTCGGATCCATGGTGCCGCGCGTCTGATCGAGGGAATGCACAAGCTCGTGGTACAGCAGCACATCGCTGCGCCACGGCAGCCAGTGATCTTGCGACAGGTCGGCATCGGCGGGGGCAATGCCTCCCATGCCGGGGTTGTAGCGCACGCGCGAGTTGACGCCGGCCCCGCTGGTGCCATCGGCGTTGCGATAGGCATTGGCTCCGTCTCCCACGGGGGAAGCAAAGCCATTGGTGTTGTCGCGGCCCAGCGTGGGGTCGTAGTTGCCCGCGGCATTGGTGCGAAACAGCGGGCTCAGCGTCGTCTGATGCCCCTTGTCGTTCTGGGCTAGCTGGCCGATGAGATCGCGCCCGCCGCTCGTCTGCATGATCGATGCAAGATCATGCATGGTGTCGCGGCGATAGGCGGCGGCGTCCTCGTTGTTCAAGCCAGCGGTGTTGAACTGGATATCGGTGCGGCCGCGGCGGATGTCGCTGTACTGCCGCGCAATCTGCTGAAACTGCTCGGGGGTCACGGTGTTCTCGGCGCTGGGCCCGTCGGGCTGATCCGGGCGCGAGACCATGTCCTCGGGGTTCATGACGTTGAACATGCCGGCAAGCTCGCGCTGCGCCCGCTGCCGATCGACGGCTCCGGCTGGGTCCAGCAGGGCCCCCAGCCCTTCTTGCGACAGCCCGCGACTGAAGTCGCCCACGGACTGCATCATCCCGCCAAGAAAGCCCTGCGGTGCGTCTTCGCGTGGCGTGCCGGAAGGTGCATCGACCTGCGCTGGATGCGCGGTCGCGGTCTCGATGGCGCGTCGCCCAAGCTCGATGGCTGGGCTCAAGAACTCGAACATCTGTGCAGCCCCCTGCAGGCAGTCTAACGCAGTCAAAAGGGCCATGGCAGCGTCGATCTGGACGCGAAAAATCGCGGTCTGATTATGCGGGCTTGCTTGCAGGAAGCGCCTGCCGAAGCAGCGCGTCGTACGATCGGTGGCGGGCGAGGCGCGGAACGAGGCTAGCTGCGGTTGTAGACGTCGCCGGTATTGCTGACGCTCGGCTGATAGTAGTCCGAGGTCAGCTGGCGATCCTTGACGTTGTTGCCGAGGGCTTCTTCGAGAAACTTGGTCTCTTCCACACAGGCCTGGCCCGGCACGCACTTGACCTGGACTTTGACTTCCCCGCTTGGGGTGATGGTGATCTCAAGCTCACGGCGCTGCGCCATGGGGAATCTCCTTTGGACTGCACGTCAACGGGGCGAACCTAGCCCCACTTGGAAACCGACAGCTTGATCGTACCGTCTTCGGCCTGCACCTGCTCTTCGATGCGATAGCCCTGCTCTTCGCAGGCCGTGACAACGACCTGATAGGCATAGGCTTTGTTGATCTCATCGACGACTTCTTGCTCGGTCTTGCCGACCGTGGTCTCGACGCCCCACCAGTCCGCCTGCAGGCCATAGGTGCCGTCTTCGTTTTTGACGACGCCGATGTCATAGCGGCCCATGTTGATCGAGACCTCGGCCAAGCTGGTCTGCCCGCGCCAGCCGCGCACGGTCACGCCTTCTTCGGCGTGCGTGTACTTCCACTTCAATTGCTCCAGCGCTTTCAGCAGGCACTGGATGTTGGTGATCTTGGTTGCGACCGTCGTGAAATGGCTCATCGGAACGACCTCACATATCCAGTCGGCCGGCGTCTTCGCTGGGCACCGTGAAGCGGTCGCGACTCTTCTTTAAGACCGGCGACTTGATCACCGAAGCGGTGCGCGCTCGCGTGCGGGCCCACTCGCGCATGTCGGCGATCTTTTCTTGCATGGTGACGGCCAGCGGCACGATCTCTTTGGCGCCGTGCAGAAGCTGCTCGGTCGTCAGATCGCGCACGTGCGGATTGGCATCGAACGCCTCGTACAGGGCGCCGACCACCACCTGCTCGACTTCCGATCCTGAAAAGTCTGGCATCGCCTCGATCAGGCGGTGCATGTCGAGCGCTTCGATGCTGCGCTTCTTCTTTGACAGGTGGATCTTGAGGATCTCGGCGCGCTCTTCCATCGTCGGCAGATCGACAAAGAAGATCTCGTCGAAGCGACCCTTGCGCAGAAGCTCGGGCGGCAGGGCGCGGACATCGTTGGCGGTGGCGATGACGAAGACCGGCGAGGACTTTTCCTGCATCCAGGTCACGAACGTGCCGAACACGCGCGATGTCGTGCCGCCATCCGACATGTTCGAGGAACCCGTGCCCGAGAAGCCCTTTTCCATCTCGTCGAGCCACAGCACGGCGGGCGCCACGGCTTCGGCGGTCTTGAGCGCCTTGCGGATGTTTTCTTCCGAGGCGCCGACCAAGCCCCCGAAGATCTTGCCGACATCCAAGCGCAAAAGCGGCATCTGCCAGGCGGCCCCGACGGCCTTGGCGGTAAGCGACTTGCCGCAGCCCGGCACACCGAGAAGCAAGATGCCCTTGGGCATCGGCAGACCGAAGTCGCGCGCTTCCGACGTAAAGGCGTGTCGACGCTTGGTCAGCCAGGTCTTTAGGATCTCCAAGCCGCCGATGCTGTCGAGGTTGTCTTCGGCTTCGTAGTATTCGAGGATGCCGCTCTTGCGGATGATGTGCTTCTTCTCGCTGAGGATCGTCGGCAGATCAAAGGTGCGGTGACGCACGATGGACTTGGCTAGCGTGTTTTCCGCCTCCATCAGCGTCAGGCCCAGCGCGGCATCGACGATGGCTTCGCGTCCTTCTGCGGTCTTGGCGGGACCGGGATCGCAGCCCTGCGGCAGCTGACGCACCAGCTCATCGACGACCTTGGCGATCTCGCTGCGGTTGGGCAGTGCCCAGTCGACAATCGTCAGATCTTTTTCCAGCTCGGGCGGGATCTTGGTCACCGCCGACAGAATGAAGACATGCTTCTGCGTCTTGTTGCGCAGGTCATGGGACAGATCGCGCAGCTTGCGCACCACGGTTGGATCGTTGACGAAGGCGTGAAAATCGCGCAGCACAAACAGGCCGCGGCCTTCCTGCGCGTTGATGTAGTCGAGCGCCTTGATCGGATCTTTGACGTCGCCGCCTTTGAGCGTGCCGAAGCGCTGCTCGAAGCCGCGCGTGATCGACCACACGCCCAACTTCATGTCGCGGCGGCGCGCCAGCTTCAAAAGCGATGCTTCGACGCGCGCTTCTTCGGATGAAACGACATAGATCAGCGAATAGCGGGCGCGGATCAGATCCAGCACCTCGCGCTCGCTTTGATTCAGTTCCTCGCCCTCGGGGGCAGCGGCGACCGGCTTATCCTGAGACATGGTTTTCCGTTCTTATTCGATGACCGCGCGGAGACTGCGGATCTGTGAGCGCGCTTCATCAAAGCAGTTCATGACTTCTTCCAGCGTGCTGCGCAGCTTGCGTGCCAAGTCTTTGTCGGGGACGGTGCGCTCGATCTTGTTGAAGCTCTCTTCCAGATCGACCAGGTTCTTGCGCAGGCCGCCCAGCGATTCCGTGATGCCGTCATAGGCCGACGTGGCCACGGCTTTGAGCTCTGCCATCTCTTGAGTTGAGGCGCCGCCGCCCGCCTGACCCGCGCTCGCCTGCGCGCTCTGCGCCTGGGCTTGCGCTTGCGCCAAGGCTTGGCTTTGGCTCTGCAGCTCGCTTTCAAGGCCAGAAATGCGCTGCTTCAGCTGATCGCGCTCGCTCTGCAGCGTCGTGATCGCCTGCATGCTCACCTCAGCAGAGTTGTTGGCCTCGCTTTGGCGGCCGTGCAGCATTTCCAGTTCTTTTTCGACGTCGTCGCGATCTTTGACCGCGGCATCGCGCTCTTGCTGCAAGCGCTGCCGCACCTCGTCCTGCTTGGCAAGCTCGGCTTGGTGCTTGCTGCGCAGATCGTTTAGGGCCGCCTCGATCGCCTGTTCTTGCGCTTGCTGCGCCCGTGTTTGGCTGGCCTTGCGTTCTTCCGTGTTCTTCTGCAAGAGCTTGCTCTGCTCGACCAGCTCGGTTTCTGACTTCTGCAGTCGATCGCGCAGCATGTTTAGCTCTTCGCCCGCGGCATCCAGATCGCGGCGCAGCGTGCGGTTGTCTTGTGACAGCTGCAGGATCTGATCCCCGCCCTGCTGTCCGATCATCGCGCGTACGCGGTCGAGCTCAGACTTCAGATCTTCGACCTGGGCCTGTGTCTTCTGCGCTTTGTCACGCAGGTTATCGCGCTCGCTGCGCAGCTTGGCCGAGCTCTGCTCCAGCTCGTCGGCTTGCTTGCGCAGGTCTTTGATCTGCGCTTCCTGATTGACGATGCCGACGCGCTGCTCCTCGATGATCTTTTCGCGCTCTTTCAAGATGGCGCGCAGGTGATCGGTGTCGCCGCGCTCGGTGTTGATGTTGCGAACTTGTTCGTCTCGCTCGCGCGCCAGCTTGATCAGCTGTGCATTGAGCGATTCGACTTCTTTTTTCGCGCGCCGAACATCTTCGCCGGCCGCAGCGATCTGGCGATCCTTGGCTTCACCTGTGGTCTTGAATTCATCCAGCTGCGCCAAGGTCTTGGTGTGCTGATCGCGCAGAGACTTCAGATCTTGACGCAGCTCTTCGGTGACTTTGCTCTCGGCTGTGAGCTCGTCTTTGTCTTTCTTGGCCTGGCGCGAGACTTTTTCCAGCGCTTCTTTGGTCGTCGAAAGGTCGGCGCGCATGCGCTTGACCTCGGACTCCATCGTTTCCAGTTTCGAGACCGCCTGATCGCGCTCGGCTTGCGCTTCCTGCGCCGCTTTGCCCGCTGCTTCCAGATCGGCCGCGACTTTCTTTAGCTCTTCCTGCAGCTTGGTGAGCTGTTCATTGCTGGGCTTGCTGATCGCCGCTTCTGCGGGCTTGTCTGCAGGGGCGGCCTGCTGGTTGGCTTTGGGTTCTTCGCCTTCACCTTGCGCGGGTGGTTTCGGGCCAAGCGACGCATTCGCAGGAGCCTGACCAATGCTGGGTCGCTGCGGCTGCGCGGGCGCATCGGCCACTTCAACGAAGCGCACCTGCAGGGAACCACAGCGGATGATGTCGCCATGCGTCAGAGCATCGCGCTGCGTGACGCGCCGCTCGGGCGTGCTGCCCGTGGTGATGTACGTGCCGTTTGCGGATCCGAGATCCTCGACGACCCAGCGCCCACCCGAAGGGCTGATCTTGCAGTTGCGGCGCGATACCATCGCGTCATCGGTGCGCACCAGACATTCGACGGCGCGACCGAGGAAGCCGCCTACTTCGGGAATGTCCGCCGCGGCATCACGACCCTGTGCGTCTCGATAGAGGAGCTTGGCGCCCATGCTTCGTACTCATCTCCTGGGATCTGCAATCCCCGGTTACGCGCTACACACGGAAGACGATTTCGGTATTGCCCACCCGCACGACATCCCCGATCGCCAGCTTTTTCTTTGGCATCCTCTCGCCATTGACGTAGACGCCATTTGTCGAACCGAAGTCCGCGACCTCGTACCCACCTTCGACTTTGCGAAAGCCGACGTGCTTGCGCGAGATGCTGGGGTCGTTGATGACGATGTCATTGGTCGCCACCGAGCCAATGGTGACGACGGGCTTTTCAAGAACCGCCGCCTGGTTCGCCAGCGGTCCCGAAACGAAGTGCAGGATGGCCGGCTTGCCTAGCTCGAACTCGGGAATCGCCTGGCAAAACAGGCACTGATTCCAGTCCGGCATCATGGTCTTTTTGCACTTGGGGCACGGCGTTCCTCCGCTGTCGGTCATCGACAGCACCAGGGCAGCCGCCCCCCCCAACCCCGAGAGAGCCATCACGGCATATGCGAACAGCGAAGCCATGGCGTCTCTCCTAGCTGAAGATCGACTTGAACTTGAACTCGGTGCGGCCGAGTCGGAAGTTGTCGTTGTCGACCAGGAAGTGTTCCTTGACGCGCTTGTCGTTGACGACGACGCCATTGGTGGCGCCCAGATCGACCAGCTTGAAGCCGCCTTCGACCTTGCGGATTTCGCAGTGACGCGCCGACATGAAGCCGTCTTCGATGGCGATATCGCAGTCGGTGGCTGTGCCGATGACGGTGCGATCCTTCAGCTTGAAGGTCTGGTCCTTGTATTTGCCGGTGGTGCCCATCAACCAGCCCATCGCGATGTCGCCGGCCGCTTCCAGAGCCACCGTACGATTGGCCTTCATGGCGGGCATGGGGGCGTTCGATGCCACGGGCGTCTGCGGCTGGGCGACGGGCTCAGCAGGCTTTTTGCGCAGCAAGAGAGCCGCGATGATCGCGCCGATGACACCGGCCGCCAGAAGCGCCCACAGCCACCAGCGGCTCTTGCCGTCCGGCGGCTTGATCGCGCCCGCCGGGATTTTCGACGGCAGCTTTTCGTTTACGGCGTTGCTGTATACGGGACGACCGCCTGCTTCGTGCGTGACTTGGAACGTGTGTTCTTTGTCATCGCCTTGAATCGTAAGCGGGAAGGTCAGCACGTATTGCTTCTGGATCTCGTCGACGATGGCATCCAAGCGCGGGCCGATTTCAGAGGGAGCCTTGGCATAGCGATCGATGCCATAGCAGCGCTTGGCGATCTCGTTTAGGTTGCGCAGCTTGCTGGGATCGATCTCGTTGTAGCCAATCGTGTCGACGATGATGTTGGCTTGCTGGGCACGGTTGCCCAGGTCGACAAACAGCTTCTTGTCGTTGTTCACATCGATGCCATCCGAGAACAGAACGATCAGCTTGCGACGCCCTTTTTCCTGCGCTTTCAGCAAGTCGATCGCGGTGCGTACCGCGTCGATCATGTGCGTCTCAGCGGCTTCGCCATCGATGGCGATCTTGTTGATGGCGGTATCGGCTTCCGTGGCGGTGCCGCTCTCTAGCAGTCGGGTGGTGTTGCCGGCATAGCTGAGCACGCCCATGCGACCGTTGGTGTTGCCCACCACTTCCGAAATTCGGCGCAAGCCGTTCTTTACTTCCGTCAGGGCGCGCTCGCTGACCACGCCCGAGGCCTGCACCACGGCCATGACGAAGATCGGCTCTTTGTTGCCTTCAAAGGTCGTCGCGGCCGAGGCTGCACCTTGATCGGCGGCATCCAAAAGCAGCTTGAAGTCGCTGGCCTGACGTCCGGCGATGACGGTTCCGTCTTCTTCGACGAACGTCAGATAGAGGCGCAGATCGGGCAGCTTCATAAAATCGAAGCGCTCAAGCCGCAGCTTGGCGTTTTGAGCCAAGGCCGGCGCCGGAGAAAGCAGGCCGCCGAGCAGGCTCAGCAGACAGCCCAGCAAGAGCCCACGCAGACCACGACGCGGTGCCCGCGCAGGACAGCCAACCAAGCTGGCGGAAAGAGAAGTGGATTGTGAGGAACGAGCTCGCATGATCGTGGTTTGCCTGCTCTAGTTCTTCGTCTTGAAACGGAACGTCGTTCGCCCCAGCCGGATGTTGTCACCGTCGACGAGCTCGACCGAGGCAATGGTCTTGTCATTGACATAGGTGCCATTGCGCGAGCCGAGATCGGTGATGCGGAAGCGACCACCCTGCCCGACTGTGAGCTCGCAGTGCCGGCCTGAAATCGACGCGTCAAAGACGCGGATGTCGCAGCCTTCGGCTGTGCCGATCACCGCCTTGCCCTTGACCTGCAGAAGCTCACCGGTAAGCGGGCCGTCGAGCGGCACCATCCATGCGACGTTTTCCGATCGATCGCCGCTTGCCAGAAGCGGCGCATTGATCGCGGCGGCATCCATGGCGATGGTCTTCATCGGCATGCCAGGCGTCGGCATGGGCCCTGGCGCGCCGGGCTGGCCATACGGCATGCCAGGCGCGGGTGGATAGCCTGGCGCACCCGGCGCACCGGGCTGCGCACCCGGCGCGGGGCCACCCATTACGGGCGCGTTCTGATCCTGGCCGCAGTACGGGCACTGGGTCCACGTCTTATGCAGCTTCTGAGAACAGCGGATACACGTCTTCTTGCTCCAAGGCCACCAGCTCATCTTTTTCTTCTCGGGCTGTTGCGCCACCACCATGGCATTCGGTGGCGGCTGCTGTGCGTTCTGGCCGCGCCAGTTAGAAGCGTCGCGACCCGTCTGAACCAAGGGCTGCACCGCCATGTTCATTTCTTGGCGGACCAAGGCCGGCGCGGTGCGCACTCGCTGTACGTCCATCTGCACGCCAGTCTTCGTTTGGTTGACCCGCGCGAAGAGGTTCGTGATCTCGCGGAACGGCCTAAGGATGGTGTCTATGAGCCTGTCGACGAACATCGCGTTTTCAGTTTAGCTCATTGACGGGGTTGGTAGAACCAGTAGCGGAACATGTTGATGTCGCGGCCGGCCGTGACGGCGATCTGCTTGATCGTGGGCTCGGCGCGCATGATGAACTCTTCCCCGATGATGAACGGCCAGTTGCGCCAGCGGTGGATACGGTCCGTGCCTGGGCACTCGCAGACGCCGGCCTTCTTGCCGTCGACATCGAACTCAAGCGAGTAGTCGCCGTACACATAGTCCATGCGGCGCACGACCAAGAGCCGCTTGCCGGGGGTTACGCCCTTGACCTTGTATGTGACATGACCACCGACGTGCGCACGACCGACATCCTCGATGACATCGCCGTTGGGGTACTTGAGCTTCTGGCGCGAGCGGTAGGAGTCGCGCGCTTCGTTGATCTTCAGGTCGTGGCTGCCTTCCGAGTCGGTGTCCATGACCTTGATCATGTCGATGCGGATCCAGGTCTCGCCGTTGATCTCTAGCTCCATCGGCAGATCCTGGGACGAGATGCCCTTGATCCGTTCCATATCGTCGGGCGGGATCTCGGTCGGGCCGTACTGGCCGCGCGGCTTTTTGGCATCGCCCGGCTGGGCTGCAGCCCCTTTGCCCGCGTCGATTGCTGGCTGTCCTGCGACTGGCGCTGCCTGTGTGGCCGCCGGACCGGGAGCCAACGTCTCGGCTGCTTCACCGCTTGTGTAAAGCGGCGCCAGCTCATCGCCGGCCTTCGCCAAGTACATCAGCATGTTGTCGAGGGACTCCGGCGTATTGCGACGCTCGCTCAGCAGACCCTTGAGGATGTCTAGCTGCTTCTTGTAGTTGCCGAATTCTTTCTTCTGGCCAAGCTGCGGATGATTGACTTCGACGTCCTTGACCAGCTCGTCTTGCAGCGCGCACAGCATGTTGAGGACTTCATGCCCATTGCGGTTGTCGAGCAGGTCCGCCGTGTGCAGCGTCTGCGCCGAGATCACGCCGGCCAGTGCATCGTGCGCCGTGCCGACCTTGCTGTCGCGAGCCATGGCCAAAAGAATGCGGCGCAGGCGCTCTAGCAGAACGGCCAAGCGAATGCGCAGCGTCGGGTCGAGCCAGCTGCCAATGACACCAGCGCGCGGCACGAAGCGCAGATCGATCTCGTTGGCTTTCGGATCGTTGGGATCGCGAGCATCGCGAATGCGCGTGGCGTTGCGATCAAGCAGGATGCGCGCAAGCTCGATCTCTTCGCGAATGTCCGGCGCGGTCTGCGACACCTCGACCTTGCAGCTCTCAAGGATGCGACGGTGACCTTTGTACGCCGCGTTTTCTTTGTACGCGATGAAGTCGGTCTCTTGCTCGTAGTAGCGAAGGACGATGTAGACCGTCTGTGGCAGCTTGTACTCTTCGAGCACCAGCGTCTTGATTTCGGCGTCCCACAGCATCAAGTCACGGCCCTGCCCGTCCACGGAATAGCCGGGCTGGATCTCGACGGACAGATCGCCGCGCGCTCGCGCCACGACTTTCAGATCGCCGTTGTACCCAAAGACCACGCCGGGCGCGTGCATCAGTCGGTTGTGCAGGCGGCGCTTGTCGATGTGATACCGCTCGGCATCGTTCCAATCGTGCTCGGTGGTGAGAAAGCCCTTAAAGAAATTGATCCGCTTGAATCCCTTGACTTTGCTCTCGCTCTCAGTCGCCATCGCTCGCTTCCTCGCTAGGAACTGGGTTCTCGCTATTTACTTCTTGGAATCGCTCTCGGGCGGCTTGGCCGTCCCGTCGGTCTTTTCTGGTTCCGCGGGCTGCTTCTCGGGCTCAATGTCCAAGGCCACAGTGACGCGGGGTGCTTTGTCTTTACGCAGGCCAGCCATCTCGACCTGCACCTGTTGAACTTGCGCGCGATCCAGCTTCACGGTCTCGGGTGCGCTGACCACGGGTCCGCCGAGCTTGAGCGTTTCAAGCTCGTTCAAGCTGGGCAGCGCATCGATCTTTTCGGTTGGCTTGCCGCCCTCTTGCGCGAGGGCCGCTGCCACTTCCGCTGCATCGGCTGCTACAACCTCTTCGCGATCGACGACTTTGGCATCGATCTCGACATCGATCTTGGGGCCGCGTCCGGCAACATGTCCTTCCACGTCCACCGTACCCTGAACAGGCGGTGTGACGGCGGGCTGACCTGTCAGGCTGCCCAAATCCATGCCATCGGTCGAGACACCCGCGCGCTCTAGAAGCTCGCGCATGATGTCGTCCAGCTTGAATTCGCGGGCGCCTTCAAAGCCGAACTTGCTCGATGTGATCTCTTTGCCTTCGACGGGCGCGTTGTCTGCTTTCGGTGCGCCGACGATCGGCGGCAGCTGCCGCTTCTTGGTGCCAAACAGCTCGTATACCGATGGATCCGGTGCCGGCTGCGGCATCTCGGTCTCTTTCGGGATCTCGGGCTCTCCGGTCTCGGGATTGGTCGGCAGCGGCGTGACGATTTCGTCGCCGATGTTGACGCCCGAGGAAATGCCGATGCGATAGAACGCGCGCTCTTCAAACGACAGCTTCGGCTCTTCGAACTTCAGCATGTAGTGCGAGTGCGCGGGCTTTTCCATCTCGATGATCTCGTGCAGTCGGATGATCGACTCGGGCGAGATATCGCGGAACTGATGGGGCATCACGCACAGGAACGCGTGTGCTTTGTCGACCGGGGGCAGGATGACCGTATCGATTCCCACCGTCGAGCTGACACCGATTCGCAGGCCTTGATACGGCCAGATGTTTTCTTGGATATGCGGTTCAAAGCCGGTGAACAGCGCGATGAACAGCTTCAGACCCTTGACCGTGCCGCGCCAGCGATACAGCTCCATCGCCTTTTTGATCAGGCGACGCTTCTTGTTCACGGGCCAGTCGGTCTCAAGGATCATGGCCGACCACGCGGCCAGCCATGGCAAGAAGTCTTCGCGTGTCTCGTACGAATCGAAGTACAGATGGACGCTGTCTAGCTGCGATTCGATCGAGCCGAACAGGTGCTGCACGATCCACAAGAGATCGCGCACGATGTTGCGGCCTGTGGCATCGCTGCGCTGATAGATCGCGGGCAGCCACTTGATGTAGCTCTCGCGCGAGATCCACAGCGTGACTTCTTCGCCCGTGTACACCATCTGCCCGCGCAGCGGTCGCTGTTCGAGCACGGTGTCTTTTTCTTCATAGCTCTCTTTGTACAGCCTGGCGCCGACCCGCAGACCCGCGTGGGAAATGAGCAAGAGCGCCTTGCGCAGCGGCAGCCCGACGATGTCCGGGACACGAACGAGCATCCGAGGCTGCAGGTCTCGCTCGGTCACCATCAGACCATCTCCTGACGAACGCGCTCGATCACTGCGACGTTGACCACGTGCGGTAGCTCGTCGCCCTTGAGCTTGACGCTTTCAACCATGATGCGGCGGTCTTCGTCATAGATCTGCACCGAGTCGATGGCGTCGACACCTGGCACGTCTTCGACCACATGCACCAGATCGGTGCGATAGATCGGGCGAGCAAACGGCCAGCCCTTGCCATCTTTGCCGCCCAGAAGCGGATGCAGATAGCGGCGCAGACGCTGTTCGATCTCATTGCGCAGTCGCTCGCTTTGTCCGACGGTGCGGCGGATCAGCGTGACCTTCAAAGACAGCTCGATATAAGTCGGCTTGGTGACATCGAGGATCGTCGTCACCAAGCGCCGCTCATCCAAGTAGTTGCGCACGTATCGACACAACTCAGGCGGCGGCACCAGCTTGCGTGTCAGATCCATCGTTCGGTCATCGCCACGCGGCACCACGATCAAGTGGACGTGCCCTGGCTTTTCATCTGATGGCAGACACTTGGCGCGGGCGATGCTTGTGGTCGAGCGCAGGGCCAAGGTTTCAAAGTCTTCGCCTGTGACCGCGCGATCGCGACTCTTGATCTGCAGCGGCGCTCGCTCTTTGGCTTGATCGACGGTCTCGGCATCTGCGCCACCGACGGCGGGCAGCACGTTGTAGACCTTTTCGATGTAAGGCACCGCGCGCGTGAGCGAGGTCAATGTATAGGCGTTGACGTTGCCGCGTGAGCCACCCCCCACGCGATATTCCCGCGCGATGATCGAGTTGCGCATCTGCGGTGGGATCATTCCGCGCACGCCATCGCCAAACGAGATCTGGCGCGTCAGTGGATCGCGCACGTAATGGCGAGACTTGGGACCCGATTCGAAGAAGCTTTCGACTTCGCGCCAGCGCACGAAATAGCCGCGGTCGCGATCTTCTGGCGGGGCAGGTCGCCATGCGTCCGATCCAAGATCACTGATGTCTTCGATATTGGGCTCTTGGATCTCGCGCACTTCGATGAGCTGCCCGTCGAGAATCGGCCCGTGCAGCAGCGTATACGTCTGAAGAGGCGTGCCATCGGACGAGCCGAGGATCTCGTTGTAGATCGTGCGCACGTTGGCCGCTTCGACCGTGTTCTGCAGGATGCGGCGGACGCGTGGCGGCTTGATGTAGCCACCCATTTCAAGACGAGCGCGCAGCCAGAAGCGATCTTCGGTGAACTTCAGGCACTTTTCGTGATCATCTGGACCCACGAAATCGATGAAGCCCGACTCGGTGAAGTTCTTGGAGCCATCGTTGACAACCAGATTCACCCAGGCCTTGCCGTTGTAGTACTCCCAGACGATGCGCTGCTCGGGTTCCCATAGCGATGCGCGCTTGGCGTAGTACTGCGCCAAGTGCTCAGCATGGCTGTAGTCCATTTCCAGCGTATTGGTCTCGACGAACTGGATGTACAGGCTGATCGTCTCGTTGGGCAGCCGCGAGTTGAAGCCCAGATACAGCGCGGCGCCTTCGTCGGCGATGGCTTGGAACGGCTGGAATGGACGGTACTCGTTCTTTTCTTCTTCTGAGTGATCACGCCAGCGGAAGTCGTTGAACGAGACGCAGTACTTCAGGTGATCCAGGTTGGTGTTGTAGCGAATGCCGATGCTCTTTAGCGAAGGCGGGCGCAGCGGGCGCTCGTCGCGCCAAACCCACTTATCACCGTCGAGCATGTAGGCACCCGGCACGCCATAGTCACCGGTCTCGATGCGCACACGCAGCCAGTAGTTGGCTTCACCAGTCACTTCGCCAGGCGACAGATCGGGCGGTCGCAGGAAGCGCACGGTGCCGGACTTCGTCAGTGCATTGGTGCCATCAACGAAGCCAAGCGCGCTCTGCTCATATCCTGGAGGCGCCTTGCCCCGCGGCGTCGTCTTGCCGAGGATGCGCCACTTCTTTCCGTCGAAGTATTCCCAAGACAGGATCAGATCGTCTGACGCCTTGGGCGCTGGAGCGATCTGCGGATCGCTGACCACGAAGTCGATCTCGACCTGCACGCCTTGCTGCGCCAGCGTCTCTTGCGATGACAGATACAGGCAGTGATCGGCCTTTGGCTCGGTGCCAAAGGGGTGGATGTTCTTGCCCAGATCGAGCGCAATAAAGACGTTGTTGTCGAGGTTGGCGAAGGCCTGATCGGGAAGGATGCCTTCGCCGGACACTTCGATGATGGCGCGGATCGTATCGACCTCGGTCTCGGCCACGTTCTTCGGCACTTCGGCCAAGCGCCCGCGGATCCATACGCTGTTGATACCGCTGATCGTCGTCGGATGAATATCCGAGACGCCGGCAAAAATGACTTCGCCACGCTCGACTTCTAGCTGCGCCATCCGCAGCTCGCGCCAGCGCCGCCCGTTCCAATATTCCCACTCAAGCAAGCGGGACAGATCGCGGCCCCCATGATCAGGAGCCGTGATGCGCACGCGCAGCACCGTCGACTCATTGATGGAAAGCAGGCGATCATCGCCGATGTAGAGGAAGCGATCGACGCGCTCGGCTCCTGCGAAGGCGGGGAAGCCCTCTTGCCGCTCGCCGGTCAGAAACAGCGAGTTGTCGGAATACGTCTCGTCAAAGTACGAGAAGCAGCGATCGAGCCGCGCGCTCACCACCGTCAGATCGCGCATCGTCTCGAACAGCACGGCGTCTTCTTCGTCGGCCTGCGGCGTCGAGACCTGCAGACCCTTGCGCAGGATCTGTCTGGCCACGCCTTCCATCAGATCAAACGTCAGCAGCGCGCGTGCGGGCTGCGCCGGCTGCAGCTTGATCCCCAGCATGTCGAGGAAGGTCAGGTAGTTCTTGTCAGGAACTTTGTTGAGCCGATAGAGAATCAGCTCTGTCATCCATGAGCAGAGCTCAAGGATCGTGATCCCGGGATCCGAAGGGTTGTGGTTTGTCCACTCCGGGCAGTAGCGCGGAATAAGCCGGACCGCTTCCGCAATGATGTCTGCGTACGTCCGATCGTCGAGTTTCGGCGTCGGGATCATTCTTGATCACTCCTGCGCAGATAGAACGGATACACGAGGTTTCGCGACACGTTGCTGCCGCGGACCTTGTAGCGAATGTCGATGAGGAGCTTGTGTGGCTCGTTCGGGTCTGGGTTGGCATCGGCAGAGATGTCTTCGATGCGTGGCTCCCACTTCTCCAGCGCTTCGACGACGTAGTGAGCCGCCAACCCGGCTGTGTTGATGTTGTTTGGAGCAAACAAGAGCTCGTGGATGTCGCAGCCAAAGTATGGGCGCATCACGCGCTCTCCCGGCGCTGTGCCGAGGATGATCAGGATGGACTCGCGGACGAGATCGTCGAGCGAGCTGTGCGCCATGCCGCCGTTGCGGTCGATCATGACCGGGTAGCGCCACCCTTTTCCTAAAAAGCTGCGCGCCATGCCTTTCCTCTTCATCTGTGGACGGGCCGCACAAAGCTGCTCGCCCATCCCCCTTTTCACGCCCCATGCCGTCGAAGTTGTTGCCAACACGCCCCTTGCACGCAACCAACAGACCTGACAGCAGGGCCTGACTATATCCGATCCTAGGGCTTGCCTCCCACCTGAATCGGCTTGGCGTCGTAGAGCATGTCTTCATCGGACTGCTCTCCGAAGCCCACTTCAATATAGTGACGACAGGCCTTGTTCTGGCAGGCGACTTGCGTTACGCGCTCGCGCTTGGACACCGCCAAGGTCTGCAGCTGACAGAACGGACACTTCAGCGCGCTCGTTCGTCCCGAACGGATGTCATCCAGCACGTCCTGCCAATAGATCTCTTCATCCACCATCTGACCCCCCTGATTCCCCTCGGTGCTTCGCGGACTGCCTGCGGGTTGGCTACGTACCGAGCGTGTCGTGTGCAACCGACAGCACGGCATGTCGCGTCGCAGAAGCCGTGTAGCCACCGCGCAGAAGCGCAGGCAAAGACGGCTTGAGCGATGCATCGCTGCTGAGCGGCACGCGCGGTCCGCGTGTGTTCGCGGCGACTTGAAGCCCCCTGTGATCGGTGTTGGTCCGTGGCGCGACCTGGCATGGCACTGGACCCGTAGCAACCCTGTGCGACAGTGAATCGACTCCCGAGGTTCATGCTATCGTACGAACACCTTGGGGCTTAAATCAACCCTGCTGATTTTCTTCGGGAAGCGTCGATTGTCGGCCGAGTATGGCGGTTACGACAGCCGGCATGATGGTGGGCTCGGCCAGGGGCATGTGTGTCGCGACGATCGGATGCTTGGCTCGGGCTTTGACCTCAAGGGACGTCGTCGCTTCGTGGGTCAGTTGGTGACGCGTGCCTTGGGTCTTTGGGCGGGCGGTGCTGCGGGCGTCTTTGCACCGGGGCGATGGTCGCTGCGTTCCGATCGCGGGCCAGGATCGCGCTTGCTGGCGGCGCTGAGCCAGCCAGCGACGGCGCATGCGTTCGGCGGTCGCGATCGAATCGAGCTTGCCCAGCTAGAGTGGCAAAACGGCGTGGGCGCCACGTCTGCCGAGGGCAGTGGCGCCAGTCTGCTGCGTCCCGATGCGCTGCGCCGCCTGCTGTGGGAGATCGAGAAGCGCACAGCCATTGAGGTCAATCCCGAAGCTGTGACCGTGCGCCTTTCGGATCTGACAGAGCTTCATCGTCATCCGCTGCTTTATTGGAGCGGCGATCGTGCGTTTCCCATGCCCAGCGATGAGGAGCTCGCGCGCCTGCGTCGCTATCTAGTCATGGGCGGCATGCTGATTTTCGACAGCGCGGAAGGCCGCGCGGGCGGGGGCTTCGATCAGTCGGTCCGCGCGCTGTGCAGCCGCCTGTTCCCCAATCGGCCGCTTTCGCGCTTGCCCGAAGAACACGTCCTGTTTCGCGCCTTCTATCTATTGCGTGTGCCGGCGGGCCGCATCATTGCCGAGCCGCACATCGAAGCCGTTCTGCTGGGCGACTCGGATCGCGCTCGCGGTGCCGTCGAGTCGCCTGCCAACCCGCAGTCGGCGACGGGTACCAGCAGCAGTCGTCCCAGCGAAGCGAAGGATCGCGCCAACCTGGCCGATCGCGCCGGCCGCGCTGTCATCGTCTATTCCCAAAACGATCTCGGCGGAGCCTGGGCGCGCGATCGCTTTGGTCAGTGGGTGCATGACGTGGTACCCGGCGGTGAGACCCAGCGCGAGCACGCGTTTCGTCTGGGGGTGAACTTGGCCATGTATGCCCTGTGTCTGGACTACAAGGCCGATCAGGTACACGTGCCGTTTATCATGCGCCGCCGCATGTGGCAGGCACCGGCTCCCAAGATCAACTTTGAAGACAGCACGCGCACGGTACCGACGCCGCCGTCGGCTTCGAGCGCGCCGCCGAGCAGCCCCAGCGAGCACTAGACCCGACCTTTTTCAGCACGCAACCAGATGGGATTCCTTGACGCCGTAAGCCCCTTGCGGGCCCTTCAATCGTGGCAGACCTGGCAGGTCCTGCGCGCCTTTGGCGACGGCGACTACAACGAGTGGCGCGTGGTGCTGATGGCGCCTTTCGGCTGGCCGGTGCGGATCTTTGCGTTGCTGGCTGCCGCTGTGATCTTTGGGCTCGCCTTTCGGGCTCTGCGTGGGGATGTTCGGCGACGTCGCGCGGCGCTCTTGGCCCTGCGCTCGCTTGGCTTGCTGGCGGTGCTGGTGATCTTGTTTCAACCGGCGCTCAAGCTGCGCAACGTCACGCGCATGCCCAACCACATCGCGGTGGTCGCCGACGTCTCACAGTCAATGCAGCTCGCCGAAGATGGCGGCAGCGAGACCCGCGCATCGCGCATCGCGACCGTCTTGCGCAAAGCCCGCGACTCAGGCGAGCTGCGACGCTGGCGAGACGATCACATCCTTGACTTCTTCGGCTTCGGCGAGCGTGTCTCGCCCTTGGCCGAGAGCGATCTGGTGCGTGCAGCCGGACCGAGCAGCACCGCTCCAGCGACGCGCATCCGCGAAGCCTTGGCCAGCGTGCGCCAGCGCTATGACGGGCGAGATCTGGCCGGCATCGTGCTTCTATCCGACGGCCTGGACAACGGCCGCTTGGCTGCGACCGAGCCCGTGCTGCCAAGCAAGACCTCAGCCCGCCCTGGCGATGTCAACGCCTCGCGTCCCGTCGAAGCAGGTGCCGCCGATCATCAGCTCGATGCCGATACCCAAAGCTTCCTAAAGACCCTGGATGTGCCGGTTCACACGATCTTCGTCGGAAAACCCGGTCTGCGCGACGTCGCGATCACACGCGTGCTGGCCGATCAGTTCGCATTCGTGCGCACGGCCGTCGAAGTCGAGGCGCACATCATGGTTCTGGGAGCACAAGCCGCAGGCTGGGAAGGCCGCCACCTGCCGGTCACACTGCGTCGAGATGGTCAACATGTCTTGACGGTTGAAGTGGCCATCCTGCCCGGTCAACGCGAGTACCGCGTGGTCTTTCCGTTTACGCCCGAGCGTGTCGGAAAGTACCTGTATGAGATCTCGATCCCGACGCTGCCGGGCGAAGCGATCGCCGAAAACAACCACCGCGCGTTCGTGTTGCGCGTCGTGCGCGACAAGATTCGCGTCGTGCATGTGGCGGGTCGTCCAACCTGGGACGTGCGCTTTTTGCGCGGGCTGCTCAAGCACGATCCCAACATCGATCTGGTGTCGTTTTTCATCCTGCGCTCGCCCAGCGATATCGAGTTTGTTCCATCCGAAGAGACCTCGCTGATTCCTTTCCCCTGCGAAGAGCTGTTTCAAGAACAGCTGCGCAGCTTCGATCTCGTCATCCTGCACAACTTCAACTACAGCGCGTACTGCGGTCAGTTTTTGCAGCCCGCGATCGTGCCCTTTGTGAATGAGGGCGGCGCCATCGCCATGCTGGGCGGAGATCTGAGCTTCAGCTCAGGCGGCTACTACGGATCAGAGCTCTCGCAGATCCTTCCTGTCGTCCTTTTGCCAGACGACGGAAGCGCTGCCAGTCCAGCCGCGTCAGCCAGCAGCAACCTGATCGATAGCGATGCATTTCAGCCGCGCTTGACCCCAGCGGGGCGCAGCCATGTCGTTACGGCGCTGCGCTTGGATGTGCGCGAAAACGCGGCCATTTGGGACTCGCTGCCGTCGCTTGAAGGTCTGAATCTGGTGGCGCGAGCGCGACCGCAGGCAACCGTGCTGCTTTCGCATCCCAAGCTGCGCGATGACAGCGGCAATCCCATGCCGGTTCTGACCGTCGCTGAATTTGGCAAAGGGCGAACCTTGGCGCTGCAGGCGGACTCGACGTGGCGCTGGGGTTTTGGCACTGCGTCTCGGGCTGAGTCGGGATCGCCTCGCTCGGCTCGTCGGGCTGCAGCCGGTGACAGCGCGCTTTTCAGCGGCGACGAATCGGGGCGCAGTGGCGCCTATCAGCGCTTTTTCACGCAGGCCATTCGCTGGCTGGTGCGCGATCCATCGCTGCGCCTGTTGCGCATCGAGACCAATGACTCGGAATACAGCCGCGGCCAGCGCGTACGCGCCGAGGTGCGAGCCTATGGCCCGGACTATCGCCCAGCCCAGCGCGCCGACATCAACATTTCACTGTCGCGCATCACCGAAGAGGGCAGCGATACCGGCAGTGCATCCCCCGCACCGCAGGCTGGCAGCCTCGCTCGTTCGCTGCGCACCGATGAAGAAGGCCAAGCCAGCGTCGAGTGGGACAGCTTGCCACCCGGCGGCTATCGCATCGTCGCGCGTGCTGTGCTGGGCGGTCGGCCGGCTGAAGACAGCGAGGTCTTTCTGATTCGCGGCAGCAGTCGCGAACTAGACAACCCGGAAGCCGACGATCGCTTGCTGCGCTTGGTCAGTGCCGCTTCATCGGGTGAGTCGCGGCGCTTCAGCGACGGCGGCAACAGTGGCCCGCTGAAGTCCCTGCCATTTCACCCACCGCATGTCGTGCGCGTCAACCAGCAGCGCGACATCGAGCTTTGGCATCATCCTGTGGTCTTGCTGCTGGCCATATCCGCATTCGCGCTGAACTGGCTGCTGCGCCGTCGCTGGGGCTATGCCTAAGCGCGCTCTAGTGGGCTGTCCGCTTGGGAAAAAACGGGCTGGCTTTCGACTTTTTGCGCTGCAGTCCGCGGGTTAGAAAGCGACAGGCACCTCTTGCAGAGCGCTGATACAGCACCTCGCCACCCAAGCGGGCTGTGATGCGCAGATCTTCTCGCCGCCGAGCGACCAACTGCAGCGTCAGTGCCGTCGCTGCGGCATCGGCAAGTGGCTGCTCGTGCAGGGTCTTGGCCAAGATACCCAGATCGTGCTCGTCTCCCAGATCTTCGCTTAACTGATCCAAGGCATCGACCCAGTCAGCGAGTTTTTGCGGCCGGGTGGGATGCAGCAAGCAGGCGGTGTAGTAAACGTCCTTCACGCGCTTGCGCCACTCGTGGAATTTCTCGTCGCTCGGCTCGGAATACGCCAGGAAATAGGCCCGCTGTCCGCGGCGCAGCATGCGGCGCAGTCCTGCCCGCAGCGATGATCGCAGCTCTGCCTCGCGCAGCTCGACAAGCGCGTGGTCGAGCGCCGCCGCAACCGCGCGTAGCTCGGGCAAGATCGTCTGCAGTAGCTCGTCGGGCAGAGGCTGTTGCAAAGAGCGCGAGCGCAGCGCGGCCTGTACGGGCGAAAGCGCTTCGGCAAACGGGCTGGACGCCGTCTGATGCGCCAAGCGATCAACGGCTTCGAGCAGCATCTGCTGATCGCGGTATGGCGACAGCTTCTGTCCCACCGCCCGCAGCGTGGCATTGAACGTGGTCGCTTGCGCGCGGCCCAGTGCGCGCCGCATCAGACGCAAAAGCGTGCGCGATCGCTTCAGGCACTTGCGCGCTTCATGGACCGCCTCGACGGGATCAGATCCTTCACCTGCGGGGGCCGCCTGAGCCAGAAGCTGCAGCAATGCACCGGCCAACTGCTCGCCCAAAAGACGACGAATTCCGACGGAGAGCGGCTCAAAGGACTGCAGTGCAAAGGACATGCTGCATTCTAGTTCAACCTCCTTATCGGCTGGCTTGGTTTCCCTTGGGTGCGGTCCGTTCCCGTCGGATACCCGCGAGTCCGCCGGCAGAAAATTTGAGCTTTGCAGGCGGCCTCCGCACCATAGTCCTGTGGCAACGGCAAGTGGTGGTGGGCAGCCGCGAGAGCGAGTTGTCTCGACGAAAAAGACGATCGCAGGCGCGTTCGCTGCAGGCCGCAGGCGAGGGCCCAAAGGCCATGGCGGCGATTTCCTGCTGTGGGTCGGCGTGGTGTGGTTGCTGCGCCTTGGTACTGCGCTGGGCCTGGCGGTGGCTTTGGGCTATCTGCCATACAAGCTCTATCTGCGCTCGGGCTTGGTGCAGTATGTGACGCTGCGACAAGAGCTGGTTGCGTTGACCGCCCGCAACGAGGGCCTGCAGAACAGCATCCGCGAGCTGCGCCATCAGCTTGAACGCATGAAAGAAGATCCCGCCGCCATCGAGCGCGTGGCGCGTGATGAGCTGGGCATGGTGCGCAGCGGCGAAGTCGTCTTCAAGGTGGAGTAGCGGATCCCATGTCACTGCCGCAGGCCCCCGTCTTGGATCGCGCGCTAGGCACGCGCACTCTGGCTGTTGCACGGCAGCTGTGGCGCCAGTGGGCGGGCTCGCTGGCTGTCGTCGTCAGCTTGATCCTTCTTTGCCGGGCCGCGTATTCGCCGAGCGTGCTTTTCGTATCGCACTTGGTCGATCGCGCGCTGTCCGCCACCGAGCTTTCGCAGACCAGCGCCGCCGTCGCCATCGTCGGCAGCGCCGAGACGAGCGCCTGGGCCTATGTCCAGTCGGCACTGGCCGCGCTGACGCTTCTTGTCTTGGCCATTCGACTGGGCGAGCGCCTGCGTCCGCAGTTCGCATCCAGCGTGGCCTGGCGCCGTTTCTTGCTAGAGCTCGAAGGCGGCGCCGCCATCCTGTGTCTGACCTATGCCTTGCTGCAAGCCGTCGGTGGCAGCCACTGCCCGGTGCATCCGCTGGTCTACGCGGTCTGTGCCTTTTTGGTCAGCTTCCAACGGCAGGCGATCGCGCTGAGCCTGGCTGGCTTGGCGCTGCTCTGTGAGCTTCTGTTGTTGTTCAGCGAAGGCACGACCGAGGTCGATCGCTACGTCGTGCATGCGCTTCTGATCACGATATTCGCCGGCCTGCAGTTCGTGCTGTTTCGCGGTGAGCTATGGCGACAGCGTGGCGACCATCGCAAGCGCGTCGCCGCCGCCATTGCATCCATGGAACAGCAGGCCCGCGACTTTCGCCTGCTGCTCAGCGAAGAAAGCCAGCGACGGGACGGTGTGCCAAGCGGCATCGCGTCCACGCAAGCAAGTGGCAGCGCGGTGACGGGTCCGCGCGATCGTGAAAAGGAAGAAGAGCTGCTCGCGCGCAGCGCCGTCGTCGAGCTGAAAGAGAACCTGCAGGCCGTCGTCGAGCTTCTGTGCAACGCGCTTTCGCTGCACACCTGCGCGCTGTTTGTGCGGCCGGAAAATGGCGACAGCTTGAAGTGCATGGCTCTGACCAGTCACTCAGCGACGGCCAGCGATGCACCGCTTTCGCTGGATGCCGGCGTGCTCGGCACCGTGGTCAAGAACCTGCGGCCCTTGAACTTGTCGCAGCCCAAGCTGAGCCAGCTTCCGTATTACGTGGGTGCTGACAGCGCTGCGCTGCGCATCGGCGCGTTCTTGGGTGTGCCGATGCTCGATGACGAAGGGCGGCTGTGCGGTGTGCTGTGCGCCGATCGCGATGCGGGATCGGCGCTGTCGCGGGACGTTGCGTTTTCAGCGGCCGATGAAGCCCTGCTGACCGATGCTGCGCTGTTGGTGCTACGCAGCTTGCAGTGTGAGCGCTTGTTCATCGCCGTCGAGCGCAGCAAGTACGAAAACGAGCGCCTCTATCGCGCATCCAGTCAGCTGTCTCGCGCGCTGACCTTGGAAGACGTGCAGCGCACGGCGTTTGTCGCCCTGGCCGAGGTCTGCGCGTTTGACTTTGCAGCACTGACCGCATACGACGCGACGCAGCACAGCCATCGCGTGGTGGCCAGTACGGGCGACGCAGCCTTGATGGCGCTTGTCGATGGGCTGCGCTTCCCCGATAACGCCGGTCTGATCGCCATGGCCGTCAAGAACCACATCAGCCTGCCGAAAAATGGCGAGCTGCGCGATCCCTATACGCCCATCTTTGACACCGACGTGCGAATGCGCGGGTATCCATCGCTTCTGGTGGTGCCGCTTGTCTATGGCAGCGCGGCGCTGGGAAGCCTGGTGATCGCAGGCAAGCGACCGCGCCTGTTTTCCAAGAGCAAGATCGAAATGCTGGGCGTCTTGGCGAACCAAGTCGCCGTGTCGCTTGAGAACGCGCGCATGTACCAAGCCATGGAAGCGATGGCCACCACCGACTCGCTGACCGGCCTTAAGAACCGCCGCGTGTTTCAAGAGCGGCTGAGCGAGATGCTGCGTCGCGCCGAGCGCCATGGTGGACCGGTGACGCTGCTTCTGTGCGACATCGATCACTTCAAGCGCATCAACGACACCTATGGCCATCTGGTTGGGGATCAGGTGCTGCGACGCGTGGCGCAGGTGGTGCAAGCGCAGGTTCGCACGATCGATGTGGCGGCACGCTATGGCGGCGAAGAGTTTGCGGTCGTGCTCGAATCGACGGATCAAGCTGGGGGTCGGCTGTTGGCGGAGCGCATTCGCCAAGAAGTGCAGAAGCTGGTCTTGCAAAGTGACAAGGGGGCCTTTGGCTGCACCTTGTCCCTGGGCATCGCCACGTTCCCCGACGATGCACCCGGAGCCGCCAGCGAGCAGCGCCTGATCATCGAGTGCGCGGATCAGGCGCTGTATGCCGCCAAGAAAAATGGCCGCAACCAGTCGGTCACCGCCCGCGAAGCCGCTGCCGTGCGCAGCGCTGCATAGCGCTTCTGGACGGTCACGCCGATGCCGTCAGACTCGCGCGGTGCGCAGCGCCTGCGCGAAATGATCCCAGCACGCAGCGGCAAACCAAGACCTCTATTGTGATAACCTCTGCAGTAAACGCCATGAAGATCGCAACGGGTCATAAGGTTCGCATTGAGTTTGATCTGCAGGTAAAAGGCGGCGAGAAGATCGAGCACTCGACCGTCGAGTACATCCAAGGTGAAGGCAAGATCCTGCCGGCCATCGAAAAGCGCTTGGAAGGCTTGTCCATCGGCCAAGAAAAGGCTGGCGAGATTCCGGCCAAGGAAGCGATCAACGAAGAGTCGCTGCCGACCAAAGAGATCCCGCGCGCCGAGTTTCCCAAAGAAGCCAAGCTGACCGAGGGACAGGTCTTTGCAGCCAAGGGACCCGACGGAAATTCTGTCAGCTTCAAGGTCCTCAAGATCGACAGCAGCAAGGTCACGGTGCGCTTCCTGCACCCGCTTTTGGGCAAGGACCTCAGCTTCAAGGTCAAGGTCTTGATGATCGAAGATCCCAAGGCGAAGAAGCGCGCCGTGGCTGTGCCGCCTCCGCCGGCCGCAGCCCTGGGAATCGACGACGTCATCGACGACGTCAAGGAAGCATAGCTCGGTTACTTTTCGATCCGTCCGTCGGCGTGACGGGCGAAGCGCTGCGGGTCGGGGCCATGCACAGGATCATCGCTGGGCCAGGGCCAGCCGCCAAAGCGCGTGCGCTGGTAATCCAAGAATGCCTGCTGAATCTCGGCGCGGCTGTTCATCACAAAGGGGCCGTAGCTGACCACGGGCTCGCCAATCGGACGGCCCTGCAAGAGCAAGATTGAAGTGGGCTCAGAGCCGCTGGTAAGCGGTAGCTCGCGATCGCTGCGCACCGTCACAGCGACGGGCTTCGCCAGTGTGTCGGGCCCAACCTGCAGCGTGTCGCCGGAAAAAAAGTACAGCGTGCGCACCGTGCTTTGATGCGACGCTGCCGGCAGCGTAACGCGGGCATGGGGCTGCATCTCGATGCAGAAGATGGCGACATCGCTCTCGCTGCGCGCTGCCCACGATCGCGGCGGCGGGCGGGCGGCCGCTGGTTCTTCCTCGTCGTGACGCAGGCGGCCCGCGACCTTGGTGATCTGCGTCGTGCGACCCATGGCATCGCGCAGCGTAAACACTGGAATGTCGCGCGCCCACAGCATCGAAAAATGCGGTGGCGCCATCTTTTCAGCGCGCGGCAGGTTGAGCCAGATCTGAAAAAGCTCGACGGGATTGGGCGCTTCGGACGAGAGCAGCGGAAACATCTCGCTGTGGACGATGCCAGATCCTGCCGTCAGCCACTGCACATCGCCCGATCCGAAGCGCGCTGCTGCGCCCAGCGAGTCCGCGTGATCGATCAGGCCGCGCCGCACGATGGTCACGGTTTCGAAGCCGCGGTGAGGGTGCTGTGGAAAGCCGGGCACAACCTGTCCGTGATACATGCGCCAGCCGTCTTTGCCGGCGAAGTCCTGGCCCAGATCGCGCCCGGACAGACTGGCCGCAGGACCCAGCCGATCGTTGCCTGCGGGATAGGCATCCAGGTGATGAACGCAGAACAAAAAAGGGTCGGTGGTGGGCCAGGGAAACCCCAGCTCGGCTTGGTGGAGCAGAAGCGAAGACATGACCCAATTATGCCTCCGCGTCGATGCGCATCGGGGCATTCCTCACCCCGCGGCTTTGCAGTACGCTGAGACCTACGTCGGCAAAGAACTGAGCTGTCACAAAGGGATTCGGGGATGAGTCACGACCGCGAAGAAAACACCAACCCAGGCATCACGTCGGGCATCGCGTCTGGGCACGGCTTCGACGATCACGAAGAGGGCGAGGGAACGGAAGAGGTCACGCAGGTCGACCATTCCGAGCGCCATGCTCCGCATACCTCAGACGGTGGGGCCGCGAGTGACTTCGACGACGCGGTGCTCGATGACATCGCGGTCCCCAGCGATCGCGCATCGTAAGCAAGCTCGACTGTATGTGCGCAGGCAGGCCCAGCGGCCACACAGACAGCCGGCGCCGCCCGTCGGACAGGCAGGCTCCAATGCGTGACCAAAGGCCTCGGCTCCGACGTATGCTGCATCGGGCTTGAAGCCAGGTTTCGTGCCAAGCCCGAGGCCATTGAGTGATAAAATGACTCGGCCTTTTTCATGGACACTTCGGACAAGAAAGATGCGACGGCCTCCCAAGCCGCTGGGTCAAAACAAGGCGTCGCTGCCGAGAGTGAGCTAGCTCTCGGTGACACGCTCGCCGGGATGCAGCAACGAGCCGGCAGCAGTGCCGGAAGCGACGTCCCCGCCGCATCGAAGGCCACGCCCCGGCCATCGAGCACATCCAGCCGCGTGGCGCGGCCACTTTCCTCGACCAACCTGCCGCTGGCTTCGGCGAATTCCACCGGCACGCAGCTTCCGCGACACATCGAAGAAGCGCTGGACAAGCCCAACGCCAACCGTCAGAAAGTCATCGACGATGAGCTACCGCGCGGCGCCAGCCTGGGACGCTACATCGTGCTTTCGTGCCTGGGCGCGGGCGGCATGGGTGTGGTGTATGCCGCATACGATCCCGAGCTAGATCGCAAGGTCGCCATCAAGCTGCTGCGCAACGAGGCCGTGGGCAATGAGGCCAGCGAAGCGCGCATGCGACTTCTGCGCGAAGCGCAGGCCATGGCGCGACTGCAGCATGCCCAGGTCATCGCCGTCTATGACGTCGGGACGATCGAAGGCCAAGTGTTCATCGCCATGGAGTTCATCGATGGACACACGCTGACAGCCTGGCTGAAAGAACTGCCGCGCAGCCAAGCGCAGATCTTAGAGACCTTCACCCTGGCTGGGCGCGGCCTGTCGGCAGCGCATGCCGTCGGCTTGGTGCATCGTGACTTCAAGCCGGACAACGTCCTGGTCGGCAAAGATGGGCAGGTCCGCGTCACTGACTTTGGTCTCGCGCGACGAGCCGATCAAAGCGACGAACACCCGGCCGTCCACGATGCGTCTAGCTCGGCCATCACGCCGCAGATGCTGAGCGTGAACTTGACGCGGACCGGCGCGCTGATGGGCACGCCTCGCTACATGGCGCCTGAGCAATACCAAGGGGGCAAGACCGATCCGCGCACGGATCAGTTCTGCTTCTGCGTGGCGCTGTACGAAGCCTTGTACGGTGCGGCTCCCTTCGCGGGGGACTCGATCGCCACGCTGGGGTTCAACGTGGTCAGCGGACGCGTGCTGCCGCCACCGCCCGAAGCGCGCGTGCCGACCTGGATGCGGCAGGTGCTTCTGCGCGGCTTGAGCGTCAACCCCGACGATCGCTATCCGACGATGGATGCGCTTCTGACCGCGCTCAACCGCGAGCGCACCAAGGTCAGCTGGCGCTGGCTGATCATGGCGGCCGTGGTGATGGTGGCTCTGGCCGGCAACTTGGCGTGGAACCTGCGCAAAGAAAGCCGCGAGACGCCATGCCGGGGCTTCGAAACGCGCCTGAGCGGTGTCTGGGATGACAAGACCAAACAGGAAATCAAAGACAAGCTGATGGCGAGCGGCAAACCCTATGCCGCCGATGTCTGGGAGCGCGTCGAGCAAGCGCTGGACGTGTACACGCAAGACTGGGTCAAGATGCGCGGCGCCGCCTGCTTGGCCCGCGTCCGCGACGAGCAGCTTCCTGCGATCTTTGAGCTTCGTCGACGCTGCATGGACGAGCGCCTGGAAGAAGTCATCGCCTTCACTAACATTCTGCGCAAGCCGGAAGAAGTGGTCATCGACAACGCCAGCACGGCCGTTCACGACTTGTCTCCGCTTTCGCGCTGCGCGGATGTGGAAGCGCTGCAGGCGCCGCCGCCTTTGCCGGAAAATCCCAAGACGCGGGCCGAGATCGAGCGCTTGGTGGTCGAGCTTGCCGAGGTTCGCGCCGAGCAGCGCTTCGGTCGCTATGGCGTGGTCATCGACAAGACGCGCCGTCTGGTGCAGCGCGCGACCGAGCTGAACTATCTGCCGGTATTGGCCGAGGCGCGGTACCTGCTTGGGCAAGTCGAAGAGCGCAGCGGTATGGCGCGGCAAGCGGAAAAGACGCTGGTCCGCGCCGCGGCCTCGGCGATGGAGAGCCGCAATCAGCGCTTGGTCGCGCAGACCTGGACGCACCTGACGGCGCTTACCGGCTATCGCTTAAATCAGCCGGAAAAAGCCGAGAGCTGGGACGAGCTTGCCGACGCTGCGCTCGATTCGCTGAGCCCATCGGATGCCAAGCCGCTGCGTGCCGAGCTAGAGCTGGCGCGCTGCCGCGTGCAGTCCGGGATGCGGCAGTGGGATCGCGCCATCCAATTTTGTCAGTCGGCGCTGAGCCTGCGCACGCAGCTCTATGGCCGCGGCAGCTCGGAATCCGCCGAAGTGCTGCACACGCTGGGCGGGGTGTACCGTCGACAAGGCAACTTTGACCAGGCCATGCGCCATTACCAAGAGGCGCTAGACATCGAGCGCAAAGAGCTGGGCGAGCTGCATCCCGACATCGCTTCCGAGCTGCGTGGCATGGGCCTTTTGCTGCGCGATCAGCGTCGCTACCGGGAAGCGCACGAGTACTTGTCCAAGGCGCTGACCGTTGTGCAGAAGTCGCTGGGCAGCGAGCACATTTTGACCTCGGACTATCACCTGTATCTCGGCACCAACCTCTTGTACTTGAATCGCCTGAGCGAAGCCGAGCGCGCCTTTCAGCGCACGTTTGATATCCGCGAAAAAGCCGATGACAGCGACGGCTGGCGCCGGGCCGAAGCGCGCTATTTCTTGGGTGTCGTGCTGGCGCGTCAAGGACAGCTGACCAAGGCGCTGAAGCTGAATCAAGAAGGCTTAGAGATCGGTGAGCGCGACCGCAACCGCAAGGAAGTGCGCATCGCATTCAACCTGCACGCCGTCGGTGTCATCCTGCACGCCATGGGACGCAGCAGCGAAGCCATCCCGTACCTGGAGCGCGCCCTCAGCGTGCGACAGAACATGCGACCCGAAGAGCTACAGGCCAACCTAAACCGCTTGGCCGAGACGCAGTTTGCGCTGGCGCAGGCGCTGTGGACGGTGTCTCGCGGGCGGGGGCCTTCGCTGGTGCGAGCGGTCGAGCTAGCGCGACGGGCGCAAGCCAACTACAGCGAGTGGGGAAGCCGTCCAGAAAACGAGCTGTCGACGGTAACCTCGTGGCTTTCGGCGCAAGGACACAAGCCCATGATCGCGCCGTTTGGCGGGCTGACCGCGGTCGATGCGACACGCAGCGATCCCGCCAGCGAGGTGCGCGGCGCAAGCAGCGCGAGCCCTGCTGGGTCGGCTCCACCCGCTCAGACTCCGACGGCCTCGCCCGATCCGCCTGCGCTGGTTCCGCCCGCCGCCGCCCCCAGTCCCTAGTCGGGGCTGGCGCTCGCGCACGGGCGATGCCGGACTTGGGATCTGCGCGCCTTGCGCTCGTGATGCGGCGCAAGCATCGCTGGGCAGGTCGCAGAGGCTAGACGTTGATGCCCAAGAGGCCGCAGGCTTTGCGCAGCGCAGTGCGCAGCTGTTCAAGCTGCTCTAGCGCCATGTCATCGCCGCTGGCGCGCAGCGCGGCCCGCACATCGGCCAGGCCATCGCTGACCTGCTGCAGGCTGTCGCTGACCTCTTTGGCGGGACGTGCGGGGGCGCCACTTGCGCGGGCCACCATCTCGCGCAGCGAGTCCCGCTCGCGCTCGCAGTCGCGTAGCTGGCGCAGCGCCGCTTCCAGCTCGGCCCGCTGCACTTCAATCCGCTTGTCATCGCTGACCGCGCCCATTGGGCGACGACGCGCATCCGATTCCAGTTGATCGATGCGGCGGCGTGCTGCGGCCAGCTCTTCAGCGAGCTTGCTGCTGCCACCTTGGGCCTGCAGAGCGGCGTCTTTTTCCTCGCGCAGCCGACGCAGCTCGGTCTCTAGCTCGGCCAGCTTGCCGCTGCTTCCATCGTCGCTGCCGGCTTTACCACCGCGGGCTCGGCGCAGCTCTGACTCCAGCTGTTCGACGCGACGTTTCAGCCGGGTCAGCTCCATGTCTTGATCGGCGCTGGCGGTTGACGAAGCGGCCTGCTGCGTCGGCGCGGCCTGTGCAGCCACGGCTTGTGCGAGCTGTGCTTCCAGCTCTCCTACGCGGGTCCGCAGCCGATCGCGCTCGGCTTCTGCTGCCCGCAGCGCTTCTCCTGCGCCTGCGCCCCCGCCGCCGCCGCCTTTTCGACGCAGCTCGGACTCAAGCTGCTCGACGCGACGCCGCAGGCGCTCGCTATCGCCCTCGCTGACCGCGATGTTGGCGCGAGCCGCCGACTCGTCGAGCTTCACTTGCAGCTCGTCCAGTCGTCTGCGGGCTTCGTCGGCTCCGCGCTGGGCCTCGTCGGCCTTGCGCATCAGGTCGCTGGCGCGCTGCTGGGCTTGATCGCACTCGCGCTCGACCTCGGCACGACGCTGGCGCTCGACTTCTAGCTCGGCGCGCAGGCGTGACACCTCGGCTGCAGCGACATCGGCGGCACGCCCTGGGTTTTGCGCTTCCGACAGAAGGACCGCCGCGGCGGGCGGTGGGGCCATGCCCCCCGTCTTGCTGCCGCTGCGGCCGCTGGGAGGATCGCTTCCCGGTGCGGCGGGTGGTGCGGCCGGCGGTGGCGGCCCTGCAGCCGGCGGAGCGGCCGGAACCGGTGGTGCGGCCGAAGCGGGCGTCGGCTTCGTGGTGAAGGCTCGCTGCTGCGCCGCAGCCTCGGCAAAGCTCAAGGCCGGCGGCGCGTTGGGCGGCGGCACGGCCTTCAGTCCCGGCGGAGCAGCCAGCGGCGACATCGGCACCACCATGCCCGGCGACACACCGATTGCCGTGCGGTGCATGTCTTCTACTTCAAAGCGGACCTCGACGTGGCCACAGCGAAAGGTGTCTCCGGGTTTGAGCTTGTACTTCTGTACGCGCTCGCTGCCGACATAGACGCCGTTCGCGCTGCCGAGATCTTCCACCCAGTACGAGCCGTCATAGACAACGCGTGCGTGGCGTCGCGAGACCAGGCCGTCCTGCGTTTGAATCTGACACTCGGTTGCGCGCCCGATCAACACCACCTCGGTGCCGATGTCGACGGTTCCGCGCGCCCCAGAACTATCGTGGTAAACAAGCTTCGGCATGGGCAGATTTTCCCTAGCATCCAACCTACCATGGTGAGCGGCGGGCAGGAAAGGACGCGGCTTGCTTGCGAGCAGGTCGAGCTGCGGGCGCGTGACGGCGTGCTTCTGCGCGGTGAGCTGCTTTTTCCGACCTCGGTGTCGCGGTCGGGCACGGCTGCTGCAACGGGGGCGCCCAGCGAGCCCAAGGTGGCCGTGGCCTTGTCCCACGCGATGCTGGTCGATCGCCGCACCCTGGATCAGCCGCCTGGAGAAGGCCTGCTATCGCAGCTTCGCGCGGCCGGCGCCGTGGTGTTCTGGTTTGACCAGCGCGGACACGGCAAGAGCGCCCCGCTTCCCAGGCAAGGGGCGCGCTGGGATTACGACGATCTGGTCGACGATGCGGGGGTCGTGGCGGCCTATCTTGGCGAGCGCTTTCCCACGCTGCCGCGGGTGGCGATCGGTCACAGCTTGTTTGGCCATGTGGCCTTGGCTTGGCAGGCGCTCGTCAGCGCGGGACGGGCCCCTTTTTCGCCGCGTAGGCCGGAACCGCAGGCGGTGGGCTATGACGGGCTGGGCCTCTTGGGAGCCAACGTCTGGTTGCCGCAGCTAGAGCCCTTCCGGCCACGCTGGTGGGCAAAGCGCGTGTTCTATCCGCTGCTGGTGCTGGCCGCGGTGCGCCATGGTTATCTGCCCGCGCGCACGCTGCGGGTGGGGACGGCCGACGAGCCGCTGCCGTATCTGCAGCAGCTGGGTCGCTGGCTTTCACAGGCGGACTGGACGGCGCAAAGTGGTTACTCGTATCTGGCCGATCTGCCGCACGTGAATATACCGATTCTCAGCGTGGCCAGCCTTGGCGATCGGCTGCTTGCGGTGCCAGCGTGTCAGCTGCGCTTTGCCGGCCATACGCAGGGCCCGATCACCCATATCACCGTCGGTAAAGCATTCGGCCATGCCTGCGAGCCCGACCACATGGGCCTGGTCTTGGACGAGCGCATGGGGCCGGTCTGGCGCGAGATCGCCGACTGGGCGTGCCGCATCCCGCCCGCCGCTCTGGCTCGCAGACGCTGAGCGGGCACCTGCCTTCGGCCAGGCCGACCTTTCGCGTTACTCGTCCCGTTTCCACAGCGCCATCAGGATGTCTCTCCTCTCGCTGCGGCACAGCGCCAGCATCGCCATATCGAGGATGTTCTTCGGCGGCCAGTGCTTGGTGTAGTGCAGAGGAACGCTGCTCACCGCTAGCTCGTGCATGTCGTCGAAGCGAAAGCGGAAGCTTGGCGGCAGTTGTCCATAGCTCTTCAGGCCGCTCGGCTCGATGAACACTCGCGGGTGCTCGAAGTGATGAGCGCCGTCGCTTTGCCAGAACTCGGGCGGAGCCTGGGCGCCCACCGAGAGGTCATGCAGGATGTGGACCTTGCCGTCTTTGAAGCCATAGGCACAGAACTCACCCACGGCGCCGCCCTCGCGCTGCTTGAAGTCGAGCCACATCGCCGAGGCCGCCGTCTGCGACAGCGTCGCGTCGGCCGCAAGGACGCCCCGCGCTGCCTCAACCACGTCGTCAAATGAAGGGGTGTGCGAGGGCAGGCGCAGAGGCCCCTGCGGTGCATAACCTTGCGGCCCGGTCATCGTCACGGCCCAGCACTGATCCCAGAACTGACTCCAGGTGGTGCGCGGATATCCCTGCTCGCTGCGGTGGATGCGCAGCACATCCAGACCGGGAACGGGATAAAAGCCGTTGGGCATCTGTGGCTCCTCTCTGGCTAGCTGCCGTCGCTGCGGCATGGGGTCTTTGGTGCGATGGGACTGTCGCGGGGGCTAGGCCGGCTGCAGCTCGATGACGACGGCCTCGGGGGGGCAGTTCAGACGGCAGGGCAGCCAGTGACCCAGGCCGCTTGATACGAACAGCTGCGAGGTCGCTTCGACGGAGCCCGCGCCGCGATACAGCCCGCGGGCATATGGATACAGGCTCTCGATCGCCGAGCCCTGCCCCAGGCCAAGCTGCCCGCCGTGCGTATGCCCCGAGATCACCAGCGCGATGTTGCGGCCCGCGATCTGCGTGAAGGTGTGCGGGTGATGCGCCAACAGCACCGTCGTCGTCGGCTCGCTCGTCGAGCGCTCGGCCAGGGCGGCATCTAGCTGCGCGGGGACATCCGGCAGCGACAGCCGGGGACTGCGCCCGCTCATCGGGTATCCAACGGCTGCCAAGCGCAGCGCTCCCAGCCGCAGCGACTCTTCTTCCAGAAGCTGTACCGGCACGCGATCGTAGGCTCGCCGCACGATGTCCATGCCCATGAACAGCTCGTGGTTGCCAATGCAGCCAAAGTGACCCAGCCGCGTCGGCACCTGCGAAAGCATGCGCAGCATCGTCACGTACAGCTTGGGCTCGTCGCACAGATCGCCGGTCGCACACAGAATGTCCAAGCGCTGATCGGCCAGCAGGCGCAGCGCTTTTTCCAGATGGTGAAGCTGGGTCAGATCGCGTGCGATATGAATGTCTGTCACTTGCCCGATGCGAAAGCCAGCCAGCGACGGAGGAAGGCCAGGAATGGCGATGCGCAGGTGGCGCAGCACGACGCGCCGTGACTCGAACAGCGCGCCATAGGTGGCAGACGAAAGCGCCGCTGCTGGCAAGACCCAGGGCGTGGCTGCGATGACTTCGCGCCGTGACAGCAGGCGCCGGACGCGGGTCGGCACCACGCGCACAAGCGGCGGGGTGGGGGCCTGGTTCGATTCGGCACCGGCTGGCTCGCGCGTGCTCGGCAGCAGCTCTGTCGTCGCGGGGGAGGGCGACGCAGGGTCCGCTTTTAGCGACGGGGCATCTGGTTCAGCCAGGGGCAGCTGCGCCACGCGTCGACGGGCGCGTCGCCCCAAGACCACCCAAATGGGCGCGGTCAAAAGACATCCCAGGATCGCCACCTGTATCGCCGTCGTGGGCAGGATCACCAGGCGATAAAACGTCGGCGTCAGAAATCGTGCTCCCCAGCCTCGGCCGGCGGATCGCGGCAGCCACGACACCACCAAAAGGCCGCATAAAAGCAGCGCCAGCCAAGTCGCGCGCCGACGGAATCCCGGCAGCGCATAGCGCATCAAGAGCACGCACAACAGGCACATGGCGCACAAAAGCAGCGGAAACGATCCATAGCGCGGGCGAAACAGCGCCGGCCGCGACAGCAGCGGCGCGCTAGCCAGCAGCATGGACAGAGCCAACATCGTCCCGACTATATCAGATGCCGTCGCAGGCATTCGCTCCACGGCAGGGCCTGCGCGTGGGCCAGATCGGCCATGTGCAGCAGGCGAGCCGGTACACCGCAGAGCGCCTCGACCAAGCGCGCAGCAGCCCGCTTTTCCGCGGCGGGAACGCTGTGACGTCCGCTGTGTGCGATCAGCAAGGCCACGCCGTCTTCGACGGACAGCGGCGGGACCGTCAGCATCGCAAAGCCCAGCGTGGTCGCGGTCTCGTGCAGGGCCGCGGAAGACCCCACGATCAAGAGCCGAGCGAGCGGTGCCGTGCGGACCAGCGCGGGCAAGTGGTCTGCAAAGTCGGCATCGGCGGCATCCTGCGCTGCATCATCGTCGGACACCGCCACCAGGCCGGCATCCCAGGGCGGCGGTGGCTGCGCCAGCAGCCGGGATGGCGTCGTGAAGCGCAGAGAAAGCCTCTTTTGCTGATACTCCACAGAAAAGCGATGCCCATAGGCGCAGACCAGCGTGCGCTTGCCGATGCCTTTGGGCCCGCAGATCAGCACACGGCGATGGGCATCCAGCAGACCGTGCAGGCGCATCAGCTCGACGCTGCGTCCGATCAGTCGGGCCGGCTTTGCGGGCCACTGCCACAGCGAATGCGAGTCCCCGGTGGCAGAAAGAACAGGTCGTCCGGTCTCGTCGCTGGCAGCCATGGTCAGACCCCAAACGCCTGCTGCGCGGACACTCAGGACACCGCGGCTCGGCTCAGCTCAGCCAAAAGAGCCGGTAGCTCAAGTAAGGTATCGAGCAGGTGATGCGCCGCCGACTGATCTTGGCCATAGCGATTGCCGGCTCGCACCGCGACCACGCTCATGCCGGCGGTCCGAGCTGCCGCGATGCCAGGCGTCGAGTCTTCGATCGCGATGCACTGCGTCGGTGCCACCCTCAGCGCATCGGCCGCCTGCAGGTACGCGTCGGGGGCGGGCTTTCCCCGCGGATACTCGCCCGCGCACAGCGTCACGGCAAAGCACGGGGCTAGCTCTAGCGCCTGCAGCATGAGCTCAGCCTCGCTGCGCGTCGAGCCGGTGACCAAGGCCAGCGGAAAGCGCCCAGCCAGATCGCGAACGATCTCGCGCGCTCCCGGCAAGATGGTCACGCCGCGCTCGGAAAGAAGCGCTTTGCGGGCGGAAAATACGGCGTCTTCGAACTCGCGCTCGCTCCACGCGACGCCGCCGTTTCGTCGCAGCATCGCCAGGATCTCGCCTGCGCCATGTCCGACGACAAAGTCGCGCTCGCTTGGGCGCAGGTCGCGCCCGATGTGCGCCAGGGCGCGCTCGATGCCGTCGGCGCAGTCGCCCTCGCTGTCGACCAGCGTGCCATCCAAGTCAAAGCAGACTGCCTGCACTGCCATGTGCCCGAGGCGGGAATCGAACCCACACGCCTGACGGCTAAGGATTTTAAGTCCTCTGCGTTTACCAGTTTCGCCACTCGGGCCGCGCTGCGACGAACGCCGATTATGTACCAAAATTTTCGCCCGCTTCAGCAGGGGAATCACCGCCGAGACACACCCATCCAAGTGGCGTGACAGTTTGTCAGGGCCAGCCCACACGTCGATGTCAGGCTGTCTGCTCGGCTCGTGCGGGCGGATGCCTGGCCTGGCAAGCGCGGTGGACCTCGACGGATTCGGGCTGCTTGGCGAGTGCGGCCCGGCCCGCCGGCAAAAATTTGTGATGGTCTGCCTCTTGCTCTACGAAACAGACCATGAGGTCGATGTGGAAGGACGCGAAGCGGTGCTGGCTGCTCGGGACCGCGCTGGGGTTGGTCGCCATGCCAGCTTGGGCGCAGACCACCGGCATGACCAGCACGGACAAAGGCACCTGCGAGGGCATGGTCGGCATGCAGACCATCCAGGGAACCACCTATGTCACCGTCGGAAAAGAGCCCATCCTGAGCATGGCCGGCTATGTCTATGGCCGCGCTGAGTGCGAGTGCAAGACGTCTGATCTGGGCATGCGCGTCCTGATGACGACGCCCATCCCTGCGGGCACGGCCGGCGTCGGAGCCGAGGCCTGGGTGGGGGCCAGCGACTGCGCCGCGGCCACCAACCGCACGCAGACCGGCAGCATCTGCGAAAAGGCCGACAGCGCCGTCAGCGTCAGCAGCTTCATGTCGACCGCGGCCATCGACATCGCGTTTGCGTCGGAAAAGATCCCCAATCCCAAGACCGTGAACTGGATGCCGACGCCAGACAAGCCGGTGTGGCCGTATTCCTGCGATGTCAACGGCACCTCGACGCGGACGCTGTATGTGCTGCTCGGCGATGTCACGGGCTCGCCCGCTGCGTGCAAGATGCCGATCTCGGTCGATACCACGCCACCGCCCGATCCCATCGAGATCAGCGCCTCAAGCGGCGACGGCGCCATCACCGTGCGCTGGACGGCTCCGACGGGAGATAACTCGCAGGACATCGAGTTTTATCAGGTCTTGTGTCGGCGTCCTGACCAGCCCACGCAGCCGGTCAAAGACGCGAGCTTCCGGGCAAACACGCGCTATTTCTACTCGGCCTGCGTCGACGGCAAGATGTACCGACGCCCCCCACCGACCCAGGCCGCCAACAACCCGCCCGCCCCGACGAGCGACATCCCGAAAGCGGCCCTGGATCCCAAGGCCACGCCGTTTTCGCTGCACCCTGCCTTCATCTGTTCCGACCGCGTGCAAGCCATGGGAGCTTCCTCGTTTAGTACGCGCGTCGACGGGCTGGAAAACGACATCGAGTATGAGCTAGCCGTGGTGGCGATCGATCGCAACGGCAATCCCTCGTCGCCCAAGAGCTTGGTGAAAGCGATGCCCAAGCCCGTTTCAAACCCATTTGCCCAGTACTGCGAGAGCGGCAGCGCCAACTGCCCCATCGGCTTCGGCTGTTCGCTTGTGGCCCCATGGCAGGCTCCGGCCGGCGTCAGCGGGCTGTGGCTTGCGCTGGCCAGCCTGCCGCTGGTTTTGCGCCGTCGTCGGGCCCAAGCCGCCGCCCCAGCCCCGCGATCGTCTTTCGGGAGGTCGGCGTGAGCCAGCACATGCCATGTAGATCCCTGCGCCCTGTCGGGTCGCTGCGTCCCCGCGCCGTGTCTGCGCTGGGCTGCACCGCCGTCTGTTGCGGGCTGTTTTTTTCGCTTCCCGTCGTCGCTTTCGCCCAGGTCTTTGAGCCCGTCGATCCACGCGGCCTGCGCGAGTCGCCGCGACGCTTCGCCTTTGAGCTGAAGTTTTCGCCGTACATCCCGGCCGTCGACTCAAGCGCCGTGTTCCAGTCGGGCACATCGCCGTCGACGCCGTTTTCCGACTACTTCGGCAGCAACGAAGAACCGGCCGGACTGGTTCCGCCTCGCGGACTGCTGACGCAGGGAGAAGTCGACTACCAGTTTCTCAACCGCTTTGGCTCGCTGGGCATCGGCCTTTCTGGTGGTTATTACCGTCGCAGCGCTCCGGCATTTACGTCGGCGCCGGGCTCTACGCGGCCCGCCTGCAGCATCGTCGGCAACGGCGAAGGCTGGCGTACGTATTACAAGGAAGCCGTCGGTACCGATGGCAAGGTGAGCAAGTCCCAGGTGCCGTACGATGCCTGCATCTCGGGCGACGAGTCGATCTTCAACCTGGTGCCGGTGTCGCTGCTTTTGGTCTATCGCTTCGACGAGCTATCCAAGCGCTATCGCATCCCGGTGATCCCGTACGTCAAGGCTGGCTTCGGCGCGTATTTTTGGTGGATCAGCAGCAGTGCCAGCATTGTGTCGTCGCTGACCACGAAAGACGACAGCGGCGCAACGGTAACCCGCGACGCCTCGGGAGCAACCTATGGCGTGGTCGTACACCCTGGCATCGCGCTCGATCTGAGCGCCATCGATCACCAAGCCTCGCGCGTGATCGACTCAGAGATTGGCATGAACCGCGTGTCGCTGTTCATCGAGCTTCACGGTGCGTTCATGAGCGGCTGGGCGCAGAAGAACAAGCTCGACCTAAGCGACCTGACGTTCAACGCCGGCATCAACTTCGAGTTCTAGCTAGTTCCCATCCAGCCCCCGGATCGCCGGATCTTCCCGTCGCTGTTTGCGTCCCATTCCGCCTTTTGAGGGCGGTCTAGGCTGCGCGATTTCTTCGCTACGGCTGAGTCCGTCCAACGCAAGATGAGCAGCGACAACTCAAGACTCCCAGCGACAGACCGAGGGCATATGTGACCGGCGTTTCTAGACGGCCCCTCCGACGCTGAATGCATGGAAGCCAGCGGCTGGATTGTGCATCAGAACAGCTCGCATTGCGCGGCGCCGCATCCGTCGGTGCCAAGGCTGTCAAGCGCTACGACGGGACGCGCCGCGCTGTCTGCTTCGCACTCTTTGCGTCGCAGGATGGTATCGGGGGCCGCTCTCACCAGGGTCAGGCACGGGCGCGAGACCCCTGGATCACACGACCTGGAGCTGATAACAAGCGCGGGATGAGTAGCTGGACTCTCCTTGCGCCGACGCCTTCCGATCTGGGTGATCACGACGTGCTTCCCGAAGGCACGCATCTCGCCGGGCGTCGCGTCGCGCTGCTGGTGACTGGCGGTATCGCCGCGATGAAAATCCCCTTCGTGGCGCGTGCGCTGCGCCGCCAGGGCGCGGATGTCGTCGCCTTCGCTTCGCAGGAAGCGCTGCGCTACGTCACCGCCGATACGCTCGAATGGAGCACGCTTCACCCCGTCGTCCAGAAGCTCACGGCTGCTGCCGAGCACCTCAGCGATGCCGCGCCCTTCGATGCATATCTGATTGCCCCGGCGACCTACAACACCATCAACAAGATCGCCTCCGGGGTCGCAGACGGCGTCATCACCGCGTCCGCCGCCTCGGCTCTCGGTCGGCTCGAACGCGGCCAAACGGCGGTGCTGGTCGCGCCGACCATGCACGGCTCGCTGCACAATCGCATCCTCGTCGAGTCGCTCCGGCGGCTCCACGACCTCGGTGTCCGCGTGATTCCGCCGCGCGACGCCTATGGCAAGCACAACCTACCCGATGAGCGAGCCCTCGTCGCCGAGGTGTCGCGTGCCCTCAGCCGTTCGCCGCTCTGCGGCCGTCGCATCCTGGTCACGGGAGGGTCGACGCCGGTACCGATCGATGGGGTGCGCCGCATGACCAACCGGTTCCGCGGCCGTCTCGGCATCGCCATCGCCAACGAGCTCCATCACCGCGGCGCGGAAGTGCTCCTGATCCACGGCGATGGCGCTCTGCCGGTGCCGGCGTTCCTGCCTCATCGGGTTGCGCGCACCTATGACGAGTACCGCAGGCTCGTGGCCGAAGAGCTTAAGCACGGCCACGAGGCCGGCGTGTTTTCCGCCGCGGTCGCCGATTACCGACCCGCGCAGGTCGTCGACGGAAAGATCCCGAGTGGCAAGCAGGAGCTGACCCTGCACCTGGTGCCCACGGCGAAGATCATCGACGAGGTGCGCGAGGCACATCCCACGCTCTACATGGTCACGTTCACGTATCAGGAAGGCATCGCGCGCGAGGCGTTGTTCGACATCGCCCGCGCCCGCCTTGCCCGCTTCCCCTGCGTGATCGCGAGCCGCGGCGAGGAACAGCAGGCAGACCGACAGCGAGCCTGGATGTTGACGCGCGGGGCCGAGCCCGTCTCGCTCGAAGGCAAGCGCGCCAGCGCCCGCGCCATCGCCGATCACCTTGAGACGGTCCTTGGCGCGTGACGAGGCCGCGACCACGCGCGCCGACTTGTTCGCTACGGCATTCCTGTCCTTCTACTACATCGCCCTCATCGCCTGGCTCCAAGGGAGCCTCGCCGATCCACTCCCGCTGTTCGAGCGGCTGATGGCGCAGCACATCCATGGCTCTGCCGGTCCATCGGCTAAACGGAAACTGCTCGTCGGCAGGTGACGGAGTCGCAGCCTCGCCCGTGCTTCCGCTGCGGCCGCTTTTTCTGAAACAACAGAAGTGAGCTTGCGCTCTGCTTTGCGTAGACGATCGCGCCACTCAGCAGGCAGCCTAGGCACGCTACTCGGACGAGGCGGTCTATGGCGATGCAGCGCGTTACTGCGCGTGTGTGCCCGTCGCCGGGCTGACCGCTGACAGCCGACGAGCGCGCAGGAAGCGGTACAGGATGATCGCATCCAGCAGCACGACGGCGACGAGCGGCACGTACGAAAAGCGGGCGATCGCGACACGCTCGGCCAGCATCAGACGCGACAGGCCAAAGCTGATCAGCCAGGCGTCGAGCGCCATGCACAGCCGACGGAAAAGTTCCGCATCGAGCGCGCCAATCAGCAAGCGCCCAAGCGGCACACCCAGCACGATGCACGGCAGGATCAGACAGGCCACGCTCAGGCTTTCCGACGAATACAAGCCCAGCCCCAGGTAGGCGATCGCCGTCGCCACCGACTCGACGACGCGGAACAGAGCCAGCGAGGCGCGAAATTCGTCCTGCGCGAGCCCCTGGTTCGAAAACAAAAGCGCCAAAGGTGGGCCCGAGATCGTCGTCGTCGAATACAGGACGCCGATGCCAAAGCCCAAGGGCAGCTCGGTCGGACTGCCGGCGCGCATCGGTCGTCGCAGGCCGGCGGCCTGCAGCAGCACCAGCGGCAAGAGCACGATATACGTGCCAAACCGTAACCAGTCGGCCCGCGCGACCTTGAGCACCCAGACGCCCAGCACGATGCCCGGAATCGAGGCGAGCATCATCGGCAGCACGCGGCGAAACACGCGCGGCAGCATGCGGCGATTCAGCCACAGGCCCAGCAGGTTGAGCGCGATCTCGGCCAGCACCAAGCCCGGATTCAGCACGCGCGGCGCCAAGTACAGAAGCGCCACCGGCACAAGCAGCGTCGAAAAGCCATAGCCGATGGCGCCCGAGATCAGCGCTGCCACCAGCGCCGTCGCAAGCACCACGCCGCTCTGCGCTAGGCCCAGGTGAAGTTCCAACCCCAGCATCGCTGGCTAGTCCTTGTGTCCCTTTTCTAGGACGCGCTCGACGATGTGCTCGGCTGCCTCGATCGCGCTCGCTGCAGCGCCGTCGATGCGCAGCTCGGGATCGCTCGGCGGCTCATAGGGACTGTCGAGGCCCGTGAAGTTTTTCAGGGCTCCCGAGCGGGCTTTTTTGTACAGGCCCTTGGGATCGCGCGCTTCGCAGATCGCAAGCGGTGTATCGACGAAGATCTCGATGAAGTCGCCGGGTGCAAAGCGGCTGCGAGCCGACGCGCGCTCGGATCGGAACGGCGAGATGAACGACACCAAGACAATCAGGCCTGCATCGACCATCAGGCGCGCGACTTCGGCCACGCGGCGGATGTTTTCGACGCGATCGGCATCGGTAAAGCCCAGGTCTCGGTTCAAGCCGTGGCGCACGTTGTCGCCGTCCAAAAGGTACGTGTGCTTGCCGGCGGCATACAGTCGCTTTTCGACGAGGTTTGCGATCGTCGACTTGCCGGATCCCGAAAGGCCGGTGAACCACAGACAGCGCGCCTTCTGCAGCTTTTGCGACTCGCGCGCCGATCGATCGATGTCGACGGCCTGAACGTGAATGTTTGAGGATCGTCGCAGGGCAAAGTCGAGAAGTCCCGCCGACAGCGTGTCGGCCGACAGGCGATCGACCAAGATGAAACCACCCAGCGCGCGGCTCTGCTGATACGGCGCATAGGGCACCGGGCGATCGAAGCTGAGATTGACGACGGCGATCTCGTTCTTGGAAACCGACTTCGCCGACAGGTGAGCGCCCGAGTTGACGTCGATGCGGTACTTGATTTCGGTGATCTGTGCGCCGACGCGGCGGTTGTGGATCTTGGCCTCGTAGCTTCTGCCGGGCAGAAGCGGCTGATCGCTCATCCAAAACAGCTGCGCCTGGAACTGATCGGCGCACTCGACGGGCGAGTCGTACGCCGTGATGACGTCGCCGCGGCTGATGTCGATCTCGTCTGTAAGCACCAGGGTGATCGACTGGCCGCGCTCGGCTGTCTGGCGATCGCCGTCGAGCGTCACGATGCGCTCGACATGCGACGAAGCGCCCGAGGGCACGACGCGCACGCGATCGCCCGGCCGCACGGTTCCCGCCGCGATCCGCCCGCAGAAGCCGCGAAAGTCGAGGTTGGGGCGGTTCACCCACTGCACGGGCAAGCACAGCGCCTCGTCGGTGGCCTGCGCGATCTCGGCCGTCTCAAGCAGCGACAGCAGCGTCGGGCCGTGATACCAGGGCGTCTTTTCGCTGGGGTGTAACAGGTTGTCGCCGTGCAGCGCCGAAAGCGGGATGAAATCGATGCGCGAAAAGCCAAGCTCGACGGCAAAGCGACGGTATTCCGCCTCGATACGGGCAAAGGCGTTCGCATCCCAGCCGATCAAATCCATCTTGTTGACGGCGATGACGACGTGACGCAAGCCCAGCATGCGCACGATGCGGCTGTGGCGTTTGGTCTGCACCAGCACGCCCTTGCGCGCATCGATCAGCAACACGGCAAGCTGCGCGGTCGAGGCTCCCGTCGCCATGTTGCAGGTGTACTGCTCGTGACCCGGCGTGTCGGCGACCACGAACTTACGGCGCGGCGTCGAAAAAAAACGGTACGAGACATCGATGGTGATGCCCTGCTCGCGCTCGGCGGAAAGCCCATCCAGAAGCAGCGCGAAGTCGAGGTTTTCCCCCTGCGTACCGTGCTTGAGCGAGTCGCGCGCCAGGGCCGAGATCGTGTCTTCCGGCAGCGCGCCAGCATCCCACAGCAGGCGGCCGATCAGCGTCGATTTGCCGTCGTCGACACTGCCACAGGTGATGAAGCGCAAAAGATCGCGGCGGTCTTCTTGCGCGGCCACAGGCGGTCGCAGCACCTGCTCGTGCGTAGCCACCGCTGCGCCCTGTGGCAACGAAGCCGTTCGCGGCTGCGCAGACATCAGAAGTACCCCTCTTGCTTCTTGCGCTCCATCGACGCAGCGCCGTCGTGATCGATGACGCGACCCTGCCGCTCGGACAGGCGCGAAGCCAAGGTCTCCTCGACGATCTCGGCCAGCGTCGTGGCGGTGCTCTCGATGGCGCCCGACAGCGGATAGCAGCCCAGCGTGCGAAAGCGGACCAGGCGCTGCTCGGGCTGTTCGCCAGGCAGAAGTCGCATGCGCTCGTCGTCGACCATGATCAGCGCATCGCCTCGGCGCACGACCGGCCGCGGCTTGGCGAAGTACAAAGGCACGATCGGCAGTCGCTCGTTTGCGATGTACTGCCAGATGTCGGCTTCGGTCCAGTTGGAAAGCGGAAACACGCGCAGGGTGTATCCGTCGCGCAGGCGGGTGTTGGCAAGGTCCCAAAGCTCGGGTCGCTGCGACTTGGGATCCCAGCGATGGCCGGGAGCCCGCAGCGAAAACACGCGCTCTTTCGCCCGCGATTTTTCTTCGTCGCGTCGCGCCCCGCCGATCGCCGCTGTATAGCCACCCTGATCCAGCGCTTGCTTGAGCGCGTGCGTCTTCATCACGTCGGTGTAGTACGCCGAGCCGTGATCAAAGGGGTTGATGCCCTCGGCAAGCGCCTGTCGATTGGTATATACGCGTAAATCCAGGCCCAGCTCTTGCGCGGTGCGATCGCGGAAGGCGATCATCTCGCGAAACTTCCACGTCGTGTCGATGTGCAGCACCGGGAAGGGCAGGCGCGCGGGATAGAACGCCTTGCGGGCCAGGTGCAAAAGCACCGTGCTGTCCTTGCCGATCGAGTACAGAAGGACCGGCCGCTCGCACTCGGCGACGACCTCGCGAAAGATGTGGATGCTCTCAGCCTCTAGCTGCTCAAGGTGCGTAAGCGACATGGGCGGGGACCCGAGCTTGGCGCGGGAACCGCACTATCCATCGCCCCCGCGAAACGGTCCACCCACTTTTTTCCGACGGGGGCACTCGCTTGGAGCGCTGCGATCGGCTGGCGTCGAAAACCCGGCTGGCAGCGGCAAACGGCGGCTTACTTGGGTCCGCTTGGCAACACCGCTGTCGACGAAGAGCCGGGCGCAGCACCGCTGGGTAGCGCCGCGCTCTCGTCGGGGGCAGGGACCGGTGGCTGGCACTCGCGCTTTTCGTACACGCGGGCCTGCGGATGGCTCGGCGCCGTCGCCAGCACTCGCTGAATTTCGGCCAAAAACTCGCTGCAGTGACCGGCCAGGCGAAGCTGCTCGGCCTGGGCGAGATGGGCCGTTGCGTACTGCTCGACGGCGGTCTCGTGATACGCCTGCGACAGCGTGCGATAGACCGAGTCCGTCGCGATCATCGCGTACAGGCGAATGACCTCGTCCGCGTCGGGGCGGTTGGCGGCCGCGACGAGGCGCTCATACAGCTCGTGCATGGGCAGCTCTTTTTCCGCCTTCTGCGAAAGCGCCATCAGCGCCGCCACCTGCTCGGGCAAAAGCGTCGCGCCGTATTCCTGCTGCAGATCCTGCACACCGCCGATCACGCTGTGCCACTGCCGAGCGTCGCGCAGCGCTTGCAGGTTGCGCAGTCGCGCCGCCACCGCTTCGTCTTGCGGCACCTTGTACACGGACGCGGGCAGCCAGTCGGCCAGCAGGCGCTGCAGCGGCAGCGAGTGGCGCACGGCATAGAACAGCAGCGCGGACAGAGCCATCACGCCGATGAACAAGCCGCCGCTCATGGCTCGCCGAAGAGGCGAAGCCGGCGGCGTCAGATCCGCTTCGCTGCCCTCGCTGATCGCGCCTTGGCTGGTGATCGATGGCGCACCCGCCGTCGACGGATTGCCTGGCATGGCCGATGCCAGAACTGGCCCTGAGGGATCGTTGACGGCTGGCACCGCCGCCTGCTGGGCCGAGATCTTGCCCGCCGGCAGGCCGCGCAGCGAATTTGCCGACGGCGCAGCACCGGGAACCGACCCCGATCCCGCGGGCATCAGGATCATTCCCGAGGGCGACACCACCGGTACGTAGCCACCCGAGGAGTACGCAGCCGGCGCCCGCAGCGCCATCTCGCACTCTTCCAAGGCCAGCTCTAGGGCTGCTGCGTGGGCGAAGCGCTCTTCGGGACGCTTGCGCAAGAGGCGCATCACCACATCGGCGACAAACTGCGGCACGGTCTCGGGCAGCGGCTTGGGCGGCGTGCCCAGGTGCGCGAACAAGACCTCGTGCGGCGTGCCGACAAAGGGCGCGCTGCCGGTGAGCAGCTCGTAAAACACCACGCCCGCCGCATACAGGTCGACGCGCCCGTCGATGACGGGGTTTTCGGTGACTTGCTCGGGCGCAACGTACTTGGGCGTTCCCACCAGCATGCCCGGCGCGGTCAGGCGCTGATCGACCTTGTTGACCTGCTTGGCCATGCCAAAGTCGAGCACCTTCAGCACCATCTTGCCGCCCGGCTTGTACCGCAGGAGCTTCATGTTCTGCGGCTTGATGTCGCGATGCACGACGCCCAAGCGGTGCGCTTCCTCCAGCGCCGAGGCGAGCTGACGCACAAGCTGCACGGCGCGCAGCGGATCGATCGTGCCCTCGCTCTTTAGCGCCTCGGACAGGTCGACGCCTTCCACCAGCTCCATGACCAAAAAGGGCTGGCCCTCTTCGACGCCGAAGTCGAACACCTGCGTGATGACGGGGTGGTTTAGCTGGCTCCACACCCGCGCTTCGCGGTTGAAGCGCTCGACGGCATCCGGCGTGTCGAAGGTCTCGCGGCGCATCATCTTGATCGCCACCGCCTTGCCCATGGCCAGGTTGATGCCGCGAAACACGACGCCCATGGCGCCCTCGCCCAGGATGCCCTCTAGGCGATAGTGCCCCTTCAGAGTCCGTCCCATCATGGACTGGGCCCAGAGCGTCGTCGGATTCGACATGTCCTTCTTTCTAGCTCAAGCGTAGTGCGAAACCTGTCAGCTTCTCAAGCGCCGCGCAGCGAACTGGCGATTCCGCCCGTGGCATCTCAGGTGATAGCGTGTGCTGTGTCGATCGTGCGGGCACACACGCGGCAACGACCTGTGATCTGCAGTGTGGATGCCTGCGGCGAAGGACGCGCGGAGTGCGAATCAACGAGAGCTCATGAACGGTCTTCTGCTCGTCAACGTCGGGACGCCCGACGAACCAACCCCAGCCGCGGTCCGTCGCTATCTGCGCGAGTTCTTGGGCGATGGCCGCGTGATCGACATCCACCCCATCGCGCGCAGCTTGCTGCTGAACCTGATCATCCTGCCGCTGCGTCCTCGTCGCAGTGCGGCGGCGTATCAGAAAATCTGGACCCCGCAGGGCTCGCCGCTTCTGGTCCACTCTCGCGCGCTGGCCGAGGCGATTTCGGCCCGACTGGGCCCAGGCTGGGTGGTGCGCCTGGGCATGCGCTACGGCAATCCCTCGCTGGCCACGGCCCTGACCGAGCTTTTGGCGCAGGGCTGCCAGCGCTTGGTGGTGCTGCCGCTTTACCCACAGCAGGCCAGCAGCACGACCGGCGCCGCGATCGAGGGCGTCTTCGACGGGCTGCGAGCGCGGCAGAGCCATCCGTCGCTATCCATTGTGTCGCCGTTTTATGACGACCCCGGCTTTCTTGCGGCCTGGGCCCGGCACGGGCAGCCCATCATCGAGTCAGAGCGCCCCGATCACGTGCTGTTCAGCTTTCACGGCCTGCCCGAGCGCCAGATCCGAAAAGCCGATGACGAGCGCTGCCAGGATCAGCCCGGCGCGACGCCGCACTGCCTGACGCGCAGCACCTGCTGCGACGACATCGGCGGGCAAAACGCGGCTTGTTACCGCGCGCAGAGCTTCGCCACCGCTCGCCTGCTGGCCGAGCGCCTGGGTATACCCGTCGAGCGCTACAGCGTCTGTTTCCAGTCGCGCCTCGGGCGTACGCCCTGGATACGTCCTTATACCGATCACGTGCTGTCTTCGCTGCTCGCCGCTGGCAAGCGGCGCATCGTCGTGTTCTGTCCCGCCTTCGTCGCCGACTGCCTTGAGACCCTGGAAGAGATCGGCCTGCGCGCCCGCGAGGATTTTTTGGCCCAGGGCGGCGAGTCGATGACCGTGGTCCCCGCCCCCAACGCCGACCCGGCGTGGGCAGATGCCCTTGTCGCGCTGATCCGCCGTCAGATCCCAAGCCCGGCCGCGAGCGAACCAGCCGACGCCGGCCCGATCAAAAGCACCGGGACGCGGACCTAGTGTCCGCAGGGTCTCGGCGCGGCGTACACTGGCTACACGATGTCTGTCCGGGGTCGATCGCTTCTAAGCAGCCGAAGCCTGTGGGGGCTTTGCGGCTCGCTGCTGTTTTCGCTCGCTTGTGCCACCGCATCCTCTGTTTCATCCCCTGCAGCGACGACTGCAGCGACGACTGCAGCGACGCCACCGGGCTCGCTTCCGGCCACACCGTCGCCGCCTGCTTTATCGTCCGCCAAGCCGACGGATGGCGAGTCCGCCGCCGCTTCGCCGCACAAGCATGGGCAGCGCGGCCTGTCGTTTGTGGTCCGCGATGGCACCTCGGGTGCGCCGATCGATTCTGAAGCGCTGCAGCAGCGGCTGGCCAGGGCCCGCGCGATCTATGTCGGCGAGCACCACAACGACGCGCTATCGCACCGGGCTCAGCTCTTCGTGCTGGCCCAGGTCTATCGGCTGCCCGACGATGGCCACGATGTCGCCGTCGGGCTAGAGATGCTGCCTCGCCGCCTGCAGCCGCAGCTAGATGCCTATTTGGCTGGCTCGATCGACGAGCAGGGCTTCTTGGCCGCCGTCGACTGGTCGCGCACGTGGGGCTTTGACTTTTCGCTGTATCGACCGCTGTTCGACTTTTGCCGCACGCACGGCCTGCGCATGTACGCGCTCAACGCGCCGCGCGATCTGCCGCGCGCCGTTCGCCAACGGGGGCTGGGCGGTCTGACTCCGGCTGAGCAGGCGCTCTTGCCGAGCGACAATCCGTGGCCCATGCCCGAGCCGCACCGTCGCTTTGTGCGCTCGATCTTCGACCAGCATCCCGCGGACCCCAAGGCCGACCCAGCGCTGCGCGAGGCGGCGTTCGAGCGCTTTTACGCCGCACAGCTGATCTGGGACGAGTCGATGGCCCAGGCCGTCGCTGACATCCTGCGACCGGGACCCGAAAATCCGCGTCCGCCGCGCCGCTTGATCGTCTTGGCTGGGGTCGGCCACGTCGGCCCCTATGCCATGCCAGCCCGCGCCCAGCGTCGAGGAGTGTCCACGGCCCTGACCTTTGCGCCCCAGGTCGACGAAAAGGAAGCGCCGCCGCCGGTCGCTGATCCCGAGCACACCGACCTGACGATCCTGTTGCCGGCCCATCACGCACCGTCCTAGACCCGCGCTGCGATCGGCGCGCTGCGCCAGCCTACGTTGCGGGCCGCTTGCTGGCGATCAGGTGCAGCATCTTAAACGGGGATCCGTCGTGGTGTCGCTTGGCGATGGGGATCTTTTCCCAGCCCAGATCGGGCGAGATCGGCGCGCTGATCCACGGGCCCTGCGGGTCATCGGCGCTGCGCCCGGCCGCCAGCAAGCGATAGCCATGCTCGGACAAGAGCGAGAGCACCTCTTCAAGCGGTCGTCCCGGAACCATGTGCAGCTCTAGCGCCCAGGTATGAACCGATGGCAGCGACGGCAGCGCGTCTTCCAAGACCGCGTATTCATGCCCTTCGATGTCGAGCTTGATCACCGTCGCATCGGGCACCAGCGCAGACAGGCGCTGGGTCGGCACCGAGCGCAGCGAGACGCCGCGACCGCCTGTGCTTTTGCGCTCGCCAAGTACGCTGTTCCAGCCGCCAGTCGGCAGACGAAACGCGTGCAGGCGCGCTTGGCCTGCCTCGTTGGACACGGCGCAGTGCTGAACCAGCCAGTCCTTGGCGGCGACGCGGCGGATGCGCTCGCGGATGCGGGCGACATTTTCGGCGAGTGGCTCGATGGAAACGACGCGGCTGGTGCCCTGTCCGGCTTCCCAGAAGAACTGCGAAAGCTCACCGATATGCGCGCCGACATCGACGATCACCTGCTGCGAAAGCGGGATGACCTGGCGATACCAGCGCTGCTGTTCTTGGTTTGATGGCTCCACAGTCGACGTGCCTAGGCCGCGAGCGGATGGACAAACAGGTGCGAGCCGCTGGTAAAGCTGGGCTCGATCACCACGCCCACCGGCTGTCTCGACTCGGTCGATAGCGCCGTAACGCAGACGCTGGTCTCGGTCGTGTGACTGATCAGATACCAGGCCTGATCCAGCGAAAGCGCGATGCCGCGCGGGTTATAGGTCTGGTGAAGATCGACCAGTGCGGCGCTGTTCAGGTCCCAGATCGACACGCAGTCGCCCTGGGGATGCGTGGCCAAGACCAGCCCGCGCGCCTCGTCGATGCATACCGACAGAGTCTCGCCGACCATGCGGCGAATGGCCTGCGGCGGCCTGCTCAGCGTCACCGCTTGCTTGCCCACGGGGCGAAGCGTCACCGCGCCCAGCTCTTGCGTCGGCAGACCATCGCGCGGCGCGGACACGATGGCCAGATCGCCCCGTCGGCTGAGCGCCACATGTCCGGTGTTAAAACGTGGCGAGACGATGGGTACGCGATCGAGCAGCGCTTCGCTCTTCAGGTCGACATAGGTCACGCAGGGCTCGGCTTCGCCTGGCGCGCCCCCGCCGTTGGCCACGACCATCGTGCGCCCCTCGTCGATGATCACGCAGTCGTGCGGCGCTGTGCCGTGGGTCGGCAGCGTGCCTATCTCGCGCAGGGTCTGTCCATCGCGCACGACCAGCACGCCTTCTTTTTCGTGATCCAGCAAGACCTCGGTCGCGTACAGCAGTGAGCCGTCGGCGGAAAACGCGCCATGGCCATAGAACTGCCGCGTCTTTTTCGTCGCGATCGGCTGCACCACTTTTTTCTGCCGCAGATCGACGATGCAGGCGCCCGGACCTTTCTTTTCAAACACCGCGATGCGCAGCGGATCGCGCGGATCGAACGCCAGGCCATGGCCCAGGAACGCAAGCGGCACCCGCTCGGCCTGTGGCGCTTCGACGTCGAGGTTGATCAGCGACAGCGCGTACTGTGTCTCTCCCGCTTCGATGTATGCACCACCGCCCAATACCCAGCCTTTTTTGCTCATGCGACGACCTCGCTGGGCTTATATCACGGGGCCGGTTATGTCGATGTCCGTCTGCTTTTTACGTATCAACACAAGGCCGGCCCTCCGAAGAGCACGGGGCGTGCGACGAGCAGGACCGGTCGGTCAGACGAACTGCATCGGTGGAGCCGACGAAAGGACGCGCAGGACATTTTCGCCCAGGATCTTGTGGACCGTCGTCGCAGAGAAGCCAGCGCGCAGCAGGGCTTCCGTCAGGTGGGGCAGCTTGGCCGGGCTCTCAAGGCCTTTGGGCGGACGCACGGCGCCATCCCAGTCCGAGCCGATGCCGACGTGATCTTCGCCGGCCACGCGGACCAGATAGCTCAGGTGCGCGACGACGCCTTCGATGCCGTCCTGACCCAGATAGCGCGGTGCAAAGATGACGCCGACGACGCCGCCGCTTTCAGCCACCGCGTGGATCTGATCATCGTCGATGTTGCGCCAGTGTCGCTGCACGCCCAGGACGCCTGTGTGCGTGACGAACAGCGGACCGGGTCGGCGCTCGACGACTTCAAAAAAGCCGCGGTGGTTGATGTGCGCCAGATCGACGAGGACCCCCGAGCGCCGGCAGGCATCGACGACCTCGCAGCCGATCGGCGTCAGGCCTTTTTCATGGTCGCGGCCCCAGCCCTGCTGCGGATAGCCCAGCGCGTTTTGACTGAAGTGCAGCAGGCCCAGGTATCGCACGCCGCGACGGGCAAATGTCGTCAGGCGCTCGATCACTTGCTCGCTTGTGCCGCGGCCCAAGGCTTGGCCGCCTTCGATGCCCAGAAGCGCCGCGACCTGCCCGCGCTCTTTGGCCGTGCGCACGTCGTCGGCGCTGCGGCACAGCACCATGGCCGAGTCCCCGCGGGCGATCGTCGCCTCAAGCGCGTCGATCTGACGGTGGACGTCTTCGGTGCAGCCGCGCTCGGGCTTGGGAAAGGTCCACATGCCAAAGAACTGCGCTCGGTGATTGCCTTCGCGCATGCGGGGCAGATCGACGTGGCCAAAAAAGCTGCGCACCGGCCAGGGCGGATCGTGGCGCTGATAAAAGTCATAGCCGCGCGACATCAGCTTGGTGGTGTCGGCGTGCAGATCGATGGGAATGGCAGCCGCGTGAACCGCGCGTGCCTCGTCGCTGAGCCCAGAGCCGCGATGCGAGTGCGGATGCGGATGCGGATGCGAATGCGGATGTGATGAAGAGGACATGCCCTGGACTGTAGCCCCGGATCCATGCGGCGCAAACATCCGGCAACCTGGCCGCGGACAGAAACGGGGCCCAGCCCATCGACCGGCCTCATCGACCGGCCTCATCGACCGGCCTCATCGACCGGCCTCATCGAGAAGATTGCTTCACTTTCTGCATTGACTTGGCCAAGGGCTATGCCTACGTTCCGGCCATCTGGGGGGGGAAGTCCCACCCATTTCTCTATCCTCACCCGCCGGCCTTTGCCTGTTCCGCGTGCCGCCCCGCCGGCTTGGCCGCACCGCCCTCGACTAGATTCCGAAGGAGACCGAGATGACCCTGAACCGACTGCTGACGACTGGCTTTTTCGCGCTGCTCGCCCCGCTTTTTGTGATGAGCGGCTGCAGCAATGATGACCTGCTCGACGACGGCGAGCTATTCGATGTGGAAGAGACCGGCAAGGCCGACTCGTTCAACTCGAACACCAACCCCATCGAGCTCATCAGGCTGGTGAACGGCTCGCCGACGCTGAAGGCCGACGAGCTGGCACCGACGAGCGACATCGGCAAGACCATCTCGGTCCCGACGGACAACAAGCCGTTTTCCAGCGACTACTGGCCGATGCAGAAGAACGGCATCCTGAACCGCTGGATGGGGGCCACGACGCCGTCGCCGGCCGAGAAGTACGGCACGCTGTTCCTCGAGCCGGGCCAGCAAAAGACGATGTACGACTGGATTCAGAAGAACCACGGCAAGGATGTCCCCGGCGTGCAGAGCTGGTTTGGCATCTGCCAGGGCTGGACGGGCTCGGCCATCGCGGAAAAGACGCCGCAGAAGTCGATCACCGTGCGCAAGTACGTGCGCGACGGGCGGACCTATCTGCAAAAGTGTACGACGCCGGCCAGCGACTGCGTCAACTTCACCCCCGGCGACCTGACGGGCCTGATGGCGGAAGCCTATGCCGCAGCGGACGCGACGTTCATCGGCTATCGCTGCGACACGGCCAAGGTGAACTTTAAGTACGACAAGAACGGCCGCATCGTGCAGCCGAACTGCCGATCGAACGCCGGCACGCTGTTCTTGACGGCGACCAACTTCATCAAGAAGGGCGGCAAGAGCTTTGCCGTCAACGCCGTCAACAACGAAGAAGTGTGGAATCAGCCGGCGTACCAGTACGTGATCACGCAGTACAAGACGATGACCAAGCGCGAAGCGACGGTGGCCGTCGATCCGGCCGAGACGCGCGACTATCCCTGGAACACCGCGGCAGTTGGCTTCCGTCGCGTGACCATGAAGTTGGACTGGGCGGTTGAGACGGCACCAACGACGAACACGGCGCCGCCTTTGGTCAGCGCCGGCAAGACCTATGACTTCATCCTAGAGCTGGATGCGACGGGCGCGGTGGTCGGTGGCGAGTGGATCGGCGCCAGCAAGACCGAGCACATTCCGTTCTTCTGGGCTCCGACGGCGCCGGGTGCCGAAGCGCCGTACCTGTACCCGTCGTACGTGCGGGCGCTGCTCAATATCTCGCGCATGTAAGCCCGTCCATCGCGGCGAGCCTTGGCCTTGGCTGCGGGCTTGCCGCTTCCTCGTCAGCGTCCCGCTGCGCTTCCTGTCGACGTTCCCGCCGCTGCATACAGCTCGATGATCGACACCTCGGCCCGACTGAGCAGGCGCATCGCGGGCCCCCAATAGCCGGTACCTGGCGTCACGTGTACGGCCAGTCCATCGGCCTGCGTGACTCCGTCAAGCTGACCCTGATCCCAGCGCGCAATCTGGCCGAGCGGGAAGATCTGGCCGCCGTGCGTGTGCCCCGAGAGCTGTAGATCGACGACGGGCGGAAGACCTCGCAGCTGCGCGTCGCGGTTCATGCGACGCAGCGTCCGCGCGGCTTGTGGTTGATGCACAAGAACGATCGCGGGCACCTCGGGGCGACGGCCGATCAGCGCGGTCGGTACGTCGGGCCGATGCTGTGGCGTGAACTCGGCGGCCGACCACTCGTCGATGCCCACTAGATCGAAGCCGGGCAGCGCGCGAAGCTGATTGCGCAGCACGACAACGCCGAGGCTGGGCAGAAACCGCAGCCAGTCCTCCGTCGGCGAAAAGTACTCGTGATTGCCCAGGGCCAGATACACGCCATCGCGGCTGCGGAGCTGCGCAAGCGGCGCTACCTCGGCTGCCAAGGCGGACACGCTGCCGTCGACCAGGTCGCCGGTAATCACCACCAAATCGACGCGCTGCCGGTTGATGGCATCGACCACCGTCTGCACATGGCTGCGGCCGATCGTCGCCCCGACATGCAGATCGCTGATGTGCGCGATGCGATAGCCCGATCGAGATGCTGGCCAGCAAGACAGCTCGATCCGGCGTAGCACCGTCGCAGGCGCTCGCAGACCCTGCCAGCTTGCATACAGCGCAAGCGAAAGGGAAAGGCCACAGCAAAGCCCGCGGGCGGCGCGGTGTGCGGCAGCCATGGAACGCCCGCCTCGACGCAGCAGCGGCACAAACAGCCACGTAAGCGGCGCGCACAGGAGCAGAAAATAACAGAGCCCTACCCAGCCAAAGCACAGCCAGGAAAGCGGCGAAGCCAGAGCACGCGGCAGCGAATTCATACACAAAAGGGCGAGCATGCCGAGCGGGAACAGCGTCGACAGAAACAGCTCCAGCGCTCGCTGCAGCGAGCGAAAGGACGTGGACCGAAGCGGCGCCAGCCAAGCCCGCAGCAGGCCATGCACGATGGCTGTCATCACGATCGCCCCGGTCATGTACAGAAGAAAGTCGGTCGGCGTTGGCATGTCCGTGCCATGCTTTTATCGTGCGGCTGCGCGTCGGAAAACCCAGAACAACACCTCGCCTGTCGCAGCCCGCTGCGCTGGTGTTGTGGCTTGGCGGATCGGCGGCGAATGGGCAGCCCGCGCCAGCGACGATGCCAGCGACGGTGCCAGCGACGATGCCAGCGACGATGCCAGCGACGATGCCAGCGACGGTGCCAGCGACGGTGCCAGCCACCGCGCAAGCCACCGCAAGCGAGGCAACCGACGCGGCCGTGGATCCTCCGTTCGTCGAGGTCTTTCGCGATGGCAACGTGGTTGCGTACACGCGCCAGCTGCCGAATGCCGTCGCGCCGATCGTGCGGGTGCAGGCGCAGGTGCCCGATCTACTGCCGGCGCAGCTTTTCGCGGTGGCCTGGGATGTGCGCTCGCAAGCGGCGTGGGCTCCGCGCATCAAGCGCCTGGATGTGCTTGCGCAGACCGCGACGGAGATCGTCGTCTATGAACAGGTCGATGTGCCCGTGGCCCGCGATCGCGACTATGTGCTGCGCCTGTCGATTTCACCACGCAGCGACGGAGATCGCGGAGAGCTGCGCATCGCAGCCCGAGCCGCCGCAGACCGCGCGGTACCGATCGATCCGCAGCACGTGCGCATGACCGATCTGTGGAGCACGTGGAGCTTTCGCCCACGAAAAGACGGCGGAACGGTCGTTGTCTATGAGGCCTATGGCGATCCGGCAGGCGCGCTGCCGGGCTGGCTGAAGCGCAGCGCTGCACTGCGCGGCCCACTCGACTTCGTCCTCGCTCTGCTCAACGAAGCGCGTCGTCGCGTCGCGTTGCCGATCCCGCCGACCTAGGATGGGGCCGGGGTTTACGGCGACCCAGCCCGCGCGGTAAAAGCAGGCATGCACTGGGTCGTTTTCTGCGTGTCGCTTTGTCTATCGAGGCCCTCTTGAGCTCCCGCGCGGCGAGCCTGCTGTCTGTGGCGCGCGAGTCTCCGGCCCGCGTCGCGGTGCAGGATCGGCCCGGCTGGCTGTCGCTGTTTTCGCAGGCCGCGGTGATCGAAGATCCCGTCGGATCGGCCGCGCATCGTCGACAGGAAAGCCAGCCTAGCGATCCGCTGGGGCGCTTCTATGACACGTTCATCGGCCCCAACCGAGTCGCCATGGATACCCGGCTCGACGTCGTGCATGGCCAGCGTGCCGAGGTCGCCCGCGATGTCATCATCCACACGCAGCTTTCAAGCGGTCAGTCGATCGATGTGCATGCCTATCTGCTGTACGAGCTGGCGGAAGAGCAGGGCCAGCTGCGCATCGCCCGGCTGGCCGCGTACTGGGAGCTACCGCAGATGTCGCTGCAAGTCCTGGGCGGTGGGCTGCGCGGTCTGTGGACGATGACGCAGATGAGCGTTCGCATGCTGCGCATCCAGGGCCTCTCGGGCACGCTCGGCTATATGCGGGGCCTGACGTCGGGGGTGTTTGGTCATGGGCGACGCGTGATCGAAGCGCTGGCCTGCACGCTTGCCCACCGCAAGACACAGGCCTTGCGCCACCTGTTCACCGAACAGGCCCAGCTTGAGATCTCGACGAACGCGTCGCTTCGCTCGCAGGCCGCCAGAGCCGAGGACTCGCACTCGGTGGGGGACGTGATGTCCGCCCTGCTTGCGCTGGTGCCCGCGGGGTCCTCGTTTGTCGTGTCCTCGCCGCGGGCCAGCGGCCATACGGTCGCCTTTCGCTTTGCCGTCAGCGGCTCCGATGGCGCTCCGGGGCCTCACGGCATTGGCTTCGCCGAGTTCACGCCGACGGCGTTATTCCGTCGCAATCAAGCGAAGATTCAGCGCCTGCGTTTGTTCGTTTGCGAGGACGCGGGCGGCTAGCAAAAAGCTTGCTCGGAAGCCGTCCCCTTGCCTTACTCTTAGAGCTGAAGAGGAGTCATCTATGCGTCTGCGATCCCTGGTCCTGTCCCTGGTCGTTGCCTTCGCTGTGGTTGTTGGTGACAGTGCAGTGTCTGACCGCAGCCTGGCGTACGCCGATGCGCGCGTGGTCATCGGCCAGCCCTCGGGCGCCCGTCGCGGAATCGAGCTGAACATCCGTGGTAACGCCTATTACGGCTATAGCTGGTTCGACGGTCTGTATGGCTATGGCCGGTACTATGGCGATGCCGCGCTGGGCCCCGGCTTTCAGATGCTGTTCCCCGTCGTGCAAAACGGCTTCATCCCCAGCATCAACAACGCCTTTTACGTCGGCTTTTTCACCGACTTCTTGTTCATTCCCGACGTAGCGTTCGGGTATCGCGACTTTCTGTTTAGCTTCGCCATCGGCCCGGTGGCGCAGTGGCGCTTCTTTATCCTCGATATGTTCCAAGGCGGCGGCCTATCGGCTTTTACCAACCTGGGCTTTGGTATCTGGCCGTGGTTCTTGGGCAACCGCTTCGCGTCGAGCAGCGTCGCCATCTATGGCTTCCCGCTGTTTGAGCTGGGCGCCAACCTGATGTTCTCGAAGCTCTTCGGGTTGACCCTGTCGTTTGGGTACCCGTCGGTGAAGTTTGGGATCACGCTGTCGTTCTAGGCCGCGCTCGATCGCTTCGTTTCGCCTCCTCCGCTTTGTCGTACGCGATGGCTCGCATCCTGATTCCTCTTCCAGACCTGGACTTTGACACCACCGAGGTCGCCGTTCCTTGGCGCCTGTTCCGCGACGCCGGGCACGAGGTCGTCTTTGCCAGCGAGCGTGGCGGCTCGTCCCCGGCGTGTGACCCGCTGCTCTTGCGCGGCGTGCTGTTCGGCCAGCTTGGCGCCGATCCCGAGCCCCGGCGTTTTTATGCCGAGCTTGCGGCCTCGCCAGAGTTCCGCGCGCCGCTTGCCTGGTCTGCGATGGTTCCTTCTGACTTCGATGCGCTGGTGCTGCCGGGCGGCCACGCGCAAGGGATGCGGCAGTACTTGGAAAGCGCCGTGCTACAGGCCAAGGTGGCCGAGTTTGCCCGCCTCGATCGACCGCTGGGGGCCATCTGTCACGGCACCGTACTTCTGGCCCGCGCCCGCGATCCAGCGACGGGGCGATCGGTGCTGTATGGTCGCCGCACCACCTGTCTGCCCAAGTACATGGAGCGCACTGCGTACTACCTGACTGCGTGGACGTTGGGTCGCTATTACCGCACGTATCCCGCGTATGTCGAAGACGAGGTGCGATCGGTCTTGGCCTCGGTCCGCGACTTTGAGCGCGGCCCCATCCACTTGCTGCGCCGCGGGACGGCGGTCGATGACAGCGCCGCGTTCGTTGTGCAGGATGGCCGCTATGTCTCGGCGCGCTGGCCCGGCGATGCGTACCTATTTGCCCGACGGATCTTGGCCGCGCTGCCGACGGCGGCATAGCCGTCACCCGCGCTGCATCCCGCGCTTTCTTCCGGTCCCCCAAAACCCCATGCACACCCGAGGATCACGATGAGCAACAAGCCCAAGAGGTACCGCTGCACCATCTGCGAACATGTCTATGACCCGGCCGAGGGCGATCCGCTGTCGGGCATCAAGCCCGGCACGCCGTTTGAGGCGCTGCCGGATAGCTGGGTCTGCCCGGACTGCGGCGCCATGAAAGCCGACTTCGAACCGATCGACGACTAAGCGCATATCGTCGGCGCGGTGCGGCTCGCCGTACACACGGGAACCTAGTGCAGCGACAGCAGCAGGTGCTCGCGCAGGGTCTGGTGCAGTGGGTCGGGCAGACGCGACAGCGCCACTCGATCGGGGCAGGGCCAGGACAGCGTGGCGCGAAACTTCCGCATGCGCTCGACGCTCTCGATCAGGCGAGCCCGCACCTCGGGCCGCTGACTGGCCGCTTGCCGCAGCGCAGACTCAGCACGGGCCTGGCGATCGGGATCGCGGCACAGCAGAAAGGCGTCGCAGCCGGCGAGCAGGCTCTCAACGACGACGTCGCCCTCGTCGCGCAGGGTCAAGCCCGCGGCTTCCAGGTTTTCGGCGTGCAGCGCTCGCATGTCCAGGTCGTCGGATAGGATGACTCCGTCGAAGCCTAGCTCGCCGCGCAGGATGTCCGTCAGCCAGCGGGACGACAGCGTCGCGGGTCGGCGATCGATGGCGGGATAGACGACGTGTGCGGTCATGATCATGCCCAAGCGACCCGTCAGCGTGCGGCCTTGGGTCTGGGCGATGGCGGTGGCAAACGGCACAAGCTCGACGCTGCGCAGGCGCGCTTCATCGTGTCGGACGATGGGCAGTGCGTGGTGCGAGTCGGTCTGGGTATCTCCGTGGCCGGGGAAGTGCTTGCCACAGCCTCGCATGCAGCCGCTGTGCTCAAGTCCACGCAGGAAGGCGAGGGCGCGGTCGCTGGCCACCTGCGCCGTCGAGCCAAACGCGCGATCCCCGATCACGGGATTGTCTGGGTTGGTGTGGACATCAAGCACGGGCGCGAAGTTGAGGTTAAAGCCCAGGGCCTGTAGCTCACTGGCGATGGCGCGACCGACCTCCTCGGCCACTCGCACCGGCTGCGATGCCAGCACAGCCATCGGCGGCCAGACCGTAAGCGGCGCCTTGAGACGCTGTACGCGCCCCCCTTCGTGGTCGATCGACAGGATCGGCGGCAGCTTGGCCAGTGTCCGACTGTCCCTGTCCGCGTCACGGCTGGCCTGCGGTTGATAGCCGTCGAGTAGCTCATCCATCAGATCCGCGACCGCCTGCACATCGAGCGGCGTCGCGAAGTTGCGCGCGAAAAAAATCAGCCCGGCATAGTGGCCCGCCGTAAAGCGCGTGCGCAGCGTTTCGGGCGGCGTCAGCCCGTCAAAGCCGACGATGAACAGCTCACTGGGCGAGGGAAGGTCCGTGTTTGAGGTTGCGCGCATAGGTCACCCGTAGCCCGGCCACTTGATCCCGATCGTGTGGCCGACCCAACAAAATACGTGGATTTTTTGTGGAAGTTACCGAAGCACGAGTCGCCACTCGCGGTCGCTCTCAAGGAACGGACCCGCGGTGATGTTCTGCTTCTCGGCGTTTCGGCTGTAGCTGGCGTCGATCATGTAGAAGTCTTCGCCCGTGCCATAGCTGACGGTGACGCTGGCGGTGCCACCGCCTAGCTCAGGCGGGCAGGGCACATCTGTGCCGGCGCGATGGAACAGGCCGACCTCGATGCGCAGCGTGCTCAGCTTCAGCGATTCGCACGAGTCATAGACGGGCGTGCAGCCGGGGTCGCGACTGCTGTCGCAGGGCTCGGCGATCGGGGGAATCAGCACCAGGGTGCGCTGCGCGGTGCCGCTGCAGCCACCCAGCGGGCCTGAAAGCGCCAACGAAAACAGCCACAAGCAAGAGCGTTTCGACATGCCGCCTGCTTACCATGCATGACTGACAACGCGGGTGCAGTTTGCGACTTTTTTCGTCGGGAATCGCGCGGTTTCGTGTATGAAAGGCCGCCATGTCGACGCCTTCCCAATTCGACCTTGAACAGTACCTGGGCGCACGGAAAGCCTGGGTCGAAGCCGAGCTATCCCGGCTGTCTGCTCCCTGCGACGATGTCCCAGCGCGGCTGACCGAGGCCATGGCCTATTCGCTGCTGGCTGGGGGCAAGCGACTGCGACCCATCTTGGCGTTGGCTGGCTACGAGGCCGCTTGCCAAAGCAGCGGCCGAAGCGCGGATCTCAGCGTGGCGCTGCCGTTGGCCTGCGCCGTCGAGATGATCCACACCTATTCCTTGATTCACGACGATCTGCCGGCCATGGATAACGACGATTTCCGTCGCGGCCGTCCGACGAATCACAAGGTGTTTGGCGAGGCCGTGGCGATCTTGGCTGGGGATGCGCTCTTGACCGAGTCATTTGCCGTCGCAGCGCGCTGCCCGGCTCCTGCTGAAGCGGTGGTCGCGGCGATGGCGATGCTGGCCCAGGCTTCTGGAGCCGCGGGCATGGTGGGTGGGCAAGTGATCGACTTTTCCGCCACCGGCCAAAAGGTTGGCGTCGAGGCACTGCGTCGGCTGCACCGACTTAAGACCGGTGCGCTGCTGAGCGTGTCGCTGTGTGCCGGCGCCCGCTTGGCGTGCTCCAGTCAGGCAGTTCTCGACGGTCTGCGCCACTACGGCGAGGCGCTGGGCCTGGCCTTCCAGATCATCGACGATGTGTTGGACGTAACCGCCGATCTAGCGACGCTGGGCAAGGATCCTGGCTCGGATGCAAAGAAGGGCAAGACGACCTATGTCGACCTGCTTGGCATCGACGGAGCCCGACGGCATGCTCGCGAGGTGATGGACGCTGGTTTGGCGAGTATCGCGGCCTTGGGCTCGTCTGCGGCGCCGCTTGTCGCCTTGGCCAACTACACCGTCGAGCGTCGCAACTAGCGACCGCGGATCGATCCAGCATGCAGGGCTGTGCTTTTGTCGTCTTTGCGCGAGCGCCCGTGGCAGGCCAGGTCAAGACGCGCTTGTTTCGCGCGGACCAAGAAGCCGCGCAGGCGGCACTGGGGCGTACGCTCAGCGCTCAGGATGCGGCGCTGCTTCACGCTGCATTTGTCGAGGACACGCTCGAAAAGGGCGCCCGCTGCGGCTTTGCATCCCGCTGGCTATACATGGCCGATGCCAGCGAGCATGCGACGCTTTTGCGGCTGGCTGCGACGTATGGATATGCCTGCCGCGTACAGCAGGGCCGCGATCTGGGGGCGCGTATGGCCGCGGCGTTTGACGATCGGCTCACATCGGCCGGCCATCTTGCGGAACCGCAGGCTGCGCCGGGGGTGATCTTGGTCGGCACCGACTCTCCGACGCTGCCGATGGCGTATCTGCAGGAAGCCGCGTCGGCGCTAACCGCCGGCTGCGATCTGGTGCTGGGCCCGGCCTGCGACGGCGGCTATTACCTGATTGGCCTGCGCCGGCCCCTGCCTTGCCTGTTTCCCGTCGACATGCCCTGGGGCACCGCCGAAGTCTTGCCGCAGACGCTGCGGCGCCTGCGCCTGCTCGCGGCCGAGGGCGTGCAGAGCCACCTGTTGCCGTTTTTTTACGACTGCGATACCCCCGCCGACCTGCGTCTGCTGCGCGAGCATCTGGCCTTGTCGATGGCTGCACCCCCCGCAGCACATGCGGGCGGCTCGTCACGAGTCGACGGGTCAGCGACTCAAGAGGTCTTGCGGCAGCTTGGCTTGTGGGATCCGGGCGAACAGCCCGTCAGAGAGAAGGCGGGAGGCTGACTAGGGGGCGGCGGCGACGGCCGAGCCCTCGTGTAGCTCGCCAACGCGGGAGGTGATCACTTGATCGCCGGCCGAAAGTCCCTGCAATAGGACCGACTCGCCATCGCGGTCGGCCACCGTCACGGCCTTCAGGCTGGCCTTGCCCTCGCGGGCCACATAGACCTTGCCCCCCTCGACGAGAGCGGCGCTGGGTAGGCGCACGACCTGTTCCAGCATGCCGCGCTGCAGGCTCAGCTTGTCACCGTCCTTGGCCTTGCTGTCGGCGGGCAGGATGAACTGCACCGTCGCCTGATCGCCCTCGGTCTTCAGCACATGGACATGCGCGGTCATCGGGGTTCCATCCGCGAGCAGCTTTACTTCGTCGCCCACCTTCAAGCTCTGCGCTTCCATCGCCGGCATCGTCAGCTCAGCGGCTAGGGCTTTTTCGGAGATGGCAATCACGTCGGTGCCAGCGGTGACAGCCTGGCCCGGCTTGACCAGCACTTTGGCGACGGTGCCTGGCCGCGGAGCACTGAGCGAGGCCTTCTTGATCAGCCCTTCCACCTCGCCGATGCGCTTCTGTTTCTCGTCGAGCTTGGTCTGCGCGTCAGCCTTGGCCTTGCCCTTGCCCGTCTCGGCCTTTTTCTGCAGCGGCGGAAGCTGCTTGCGCAGATCGGCCAGCTCTTTTTCCAGCTTGGCCTTGCTGTTCAGCTCGACGAGGACGGTCTCGGGCGTGACTTCGTCTTTTTCTGCCGCGACCTTGCTGACTTCGCCGTCCGCCTCGATCTTCAGCGTTAGCGGATCGGCCGACTTGACGATCGCTGGGGCGGGGAATTTTCGCGGCATCGACTCGGGCTTGGCTTCGCTCATGCGCACCGAGATGGCCGGCGGATGCATCTTGGGCACATAGACCAAGAAGTAGTACGCGGCACCGATGGCTGCGGCGAGCACGAGGAGCAGTACCAGCCACTTGCCAGCCCCGCCACCTTGCGGTTGTTCCGTCGCTGGAGTCTTGCCGACTGGAGTCTTGGCCGACGGAGCCACTTCGGTGGGCTTCGTCTCGACGGGTTTCTCGGGGGTAACCGGTGTCTTTGCCGAGGGCGGCGCGACGGTGGCCAGCGGGACGGTCTTGGTATCCGTCGGCGGCGTTGGCACAGGCTCTAGCTGAGCTGTCGGCGAACCGCTTAGGGCCGGCGGTGGCGTCGGTTTGCTGGGCTCTGCAGGCTTTTCGACAGCCGAAGGTACAGCCACGGCTGGCTTGACCTCGGCTGCTGGCGCAGGTGCTTCGGCGGGCTTGGCTGGCGGTGGCTCAGGCAGCGCGGCTGGCTCGACAGGCTTGGCCGCCGGGACGGCCTTTACTTCGGGCTGAGTCGCCGGCTTGGCGGCCGGGCGGCTGGTGGGCAGGCTGATCACCGGGCGGCCCATGACATCGTCGCCATCGTCTGAGGCTGCACGGGCCGGCTCGGCCTTGGGGCGCACGGGCTCGCTGATCGCCGGCTTGCTGGGCTCCGCGACCGCGGGCTTGGTGGGCTCTGCCACCTCGGGACGCGGCGCTGGAGCGGCAACCGACTCGGCCATACCCAGCTCTAGGAGCTTGCCGCCGTAGGCCTCCAAGTCGCCTGTGCTCGTCGAGAAGCCGAGCTGCTCCTCGGTCCAGCGGGCCAGCTCGGCATAGTTCTGCTGGCCGTCTAGGCGCTGCGCGAGCAGCCATTCGAAGTCGAACAGACGCAGGCTGCCGCCGGTCTTCGGATCGCTGATATCGTAATAAAGGACACCGTCGTTGTCTTCGACCGGCGTCGCCTTCAGATCGCCGCGTAACCGAGGAATCATCATGGTCATGGTTTCACTCTAGCCGCCGGTGCCGCGCTTGAGCTCGGTCAAGACCTGCTTGGCGACGGCTTTCAGCGTCTCAAATACCCCGACGCCAGTCGATGCCACCGCCTCGAAGTCCGGTACGTTGTTGGGGTTGAGCTCCCGCCTTAGCTCTTCCACCGATGAAACTTCAGCCATATCGCGCTTATTGTATTGAACAACGTAAGGCAACTTGTCGAGGTTGTACCCTTGTTCCTGTAGGTTGGAACGTAGGTTTTCCAAGGACTCGATATTGGCCTCAAAACGCGCGACCTGCGAATCGGCAACAAACACAACGCCATCAACGCCTTTAAGAATCAGCTTACGGCTGGCGTCGTAAAAAACCTGACCCGGTACCGTGTACAAGTGAAAACGGGTCTTAAATCCACGAATTTCGCCCAGCGACAGAGGGAGGAAATCAAAAAATAGGGTGCGTTCAGTTTCTGTGGCAAGCGTAATCATCTTGCCTTTGGCATCTGGGTTCGTTTTTTCGTAGATATATTTAAGGTTCGTGGTCTTTCCGCACAGACCCGGTCCATAATAGACGATCTTGCAGTTGATCTCACGAGCGCTGTAGTTGATGAAGCTCATCGGACAACCTGAGTCCCTGCTTGCTGGGTTGTGGGCTTAGACTGCGTCGATGCCGAAGGGGGCATCAGCGATACGCGATCCGCTGGAAGAGGATTGATTTGCACAGCGTATACGCGCCCTATTCCCCGAAGAGCTTGTCGATATCTTCATCGGTGATTTCGCCGGGCAGCTGTGAGCCGCCGCCGATGCCGGCCGCTTGCTGAGCAGCAATCTTCTTTACCAGTGCATCGAAGATCTTGGTCATCTCTTCGGTGGCTTTGCGAACGCGCAATCGCACCAGACCGAGTGATGAACGGCCATCAAAGATAACCACAAGAATGGCTCTTCGTGCCACAACCGAGATATGGACATTTTGTTTGGTGCCTTCATGAAACTGGCCGCCAAACTCTTCCTCTCTTAGAAACTTTGCGATTTCGCCAGTCGCTGCCACATTGCCAGCGAACAGCGATGACAGTGAGGTAATATCGAGGTCACTCGTCTGACCGGAGCGCGCAATCTCTTGGCCATCTTTGTTGATGACAAGAACCGCTATTGCGTTCGAGTCCTTCTGCAAGCGGTCTGAGATGGCTTGGATCTGCTGCTGCTCCTCCTCGAACAACATTTCCATGGGGACCGCTTCTCCTACCTGGGCTCTGTCTCCGGGGCTCCTGACCGCTGCTATCCGGTGTGCTAGGCGGGCATTCGCCAGCATAGGCAGGGGGACCCGAGAGAGTAATAGGATTCTTTTATCAGGAAGCTCGGTTGGTTGCAAGCCTTACGAGCGCGGTCGCCAAAGCAGGTGCCCGGTCGGTGGCGCCGGGCACAGAAAGATCAGAGCCTGAGCGCGCTACGCAGCGGCGCAGGTCGGTGCGGTGCGATGCCCTCAGATTTCTCGACGGACCTCCAAGGCCCGAGCAATGGTGATGCCATCTGCGTATTCAAGCTCGCCGCCGATAGGCAGGCCCGAGGCGATGCGGGTGACCCGGAGGCCGAGAGGCTTGAGCATGCGCGCGATGTACATCGCCGTCGCCTCGCCTTCCACGTTCGGACTGGTGGCGACGATGATCTCGGTGATGGCCGGCTGGTTGGCTGGTTGGCTGGACAGCGCTGCCTCGTCCTCTTCGTCGCTGATATGCTGCGGCTTGCCCTGCACACGCAGCAAAAGCTCGCGCAGCTTCAGATCGTCTGGACCCACCCCATCGAGAGGCGAGAGCACGCCATGCAGCACGTGATAGCGGCCGCGAAAGCTGCTTGTGCGCTCGATCGCCAGCAGATCCGGCGGGTGGGCCACCACGCAGATCACGCGGCCGTCGCGGCTGGCATCGGCGCACAGCGCACACGGATCGTGCTCAGTCAGGTTCATGCAGTGCGAGCAGAGGCGAATCTTCTCTTTCACTTCATGCAGCGCTTGCGCCAAGTCGCGGACCTGTGGTGCCGGCGCACGCAGCACATGAAATGCGAGACGGGTCGCCGTCTTTTGGCCGATGCCCGGCAGGCGGGCAAGCTCGCGAATCAGTCGAGAAATGGGGTCCATGGCAGGCGCTTGGAAGATCGCTTCGTGCCACGACGCGGTCCGACGTGGACGGCGGGGTGGCCTAGGATCGTTGCGTCGCGGTGCAGGCGGCTAGAGCATGCCCGGTGGGATGCCCATGTCCATCGCCTTGCGTCGCATCTCGTCCTCTTCCAAACCGCGCGCCTTCTGCAGGCCCTGGTTGACAGCAGCGACGACGAGATCCTGAAGCATCTGCGGATCTTTGGGATCGATGACTTGCGGATCGATGCGCAAGCTGACGAGCTCGCGGGCTCCTGACACAACGGCGGTGACCATGCCTCCGCCAGAGCTTGCCTCGACCGTCTTTCGCGTTAGATCGGCGTGTGAGCGCAGCAGCTCTTCGCGCATGCGCTGGGCCTGCTGCATCAGGCCATTTAGGTCGGGGAGGCCGGGAATCGCGCCGAATGGATTGTTGGGATCGTTAGCCATGCACAGGTACCTCTGAATCAAGCTCGGGTTCCAACAAAGATACCTCGCCGAACACCTCGCGAATCAACTTCAGCGCGGGGTGCTCGCTCGCCTCGCGGCGGCGACGAGCAAGCTCGGCTTGGCGCGCTCGCTCCTCGGTTGCGGCCAGCGTCTCGCGCTCTGCCGCGTCCTTGGTGGCCTGCGCGTCGAGGACAAAGTCGAGTACCAAGGCCTCGCCTGCAGCTTTGTTGAACAGTTCTTGCAGTCGCGGTCGCTCGTCCTTGCTGCGCAGCACGTCAAACGGACTGGCCAGGCCAATTGTGAGGCGCGTGCCATCCCACTGCAGGACGCGGGCTTCGCGCAGGTACGCCAAGACGGGAGCTTGCTCGGTGACCTTGCGAACCAAGCTGGCAAAGTCACGGGTCGGTGCGCTGCTCGCGGTCGGGATCGGCTCCGCTGGGTCGTCAGCAATCGGGGCTGCGGGCGCAGGAAGTGCAGCGGCCGTCCGTGGACCCGACGCCGCGCTGGAATCGACGGGCATGGATACCGCGCTGGATGGAAGCGGCGGCGCGGTCTTTTCTTCGACCGGGGGCGGAGGCTGGGCAACAGGCTGTGGCTGCGTGGACTGCGGCGGGGGCAGCGCGGCGGGCGGTACACTTGGCATAGCGGCAGCCTGTGGCTCGCGCAGGTGTTCTGCAATCGCCGGAGGCGACCCAGAGACTGACGCGGCGACCGGTGCCAGCGCAGCGACCGTTCGGGCAGGAGGTGCCACCGCAATCGGCCGTTCCATGGATGCGCCGCGTGGTGTGGTGGGCATCGGGTACGTCGCCTCACCGGGCGGCGCTGCCGTCATGCCGCGCTGAGGAACTGGCCCACGCGGACCTCCGCTCGACGGTGGCGGTCCTGAAGGGGGGCCCACGGGACCCGACGAACCGGGCGGTACACTCCGTCCAAGCGGGCGCGCGGTCAGGCGATCCTCGATCTGTTCCAAGCGATCAACCAGCTCTGCGATCGGCTGCAGAGGTTCGAGGGTACAGAGCTCAACCAAGCCGACTTCCAGGGCATAGCGAGCCTGCGTCGCTCGCGCCGTGTCTTCTGCGATGCGCATCATGCGGTCGAACAAGAGCTCACTGCGGCCAGCCACCTGCTTGGCTTGTTGCTCAAGCTCAGGCAGCTCAGAGGCGGGCACTTCGAGGAGCGGCAGCGGTTCTTTGACGACGCTGACCACCACCAGATCGCGCAGATGTGAAAGCAGGGTGCGAGCAAGCTGAGGCAGATCAAAGCCGCGACGGAAGGCGTCATCGAGCAGAGACAGCGCCGTTTCTGGAGCGCGCCCGGCCACAGCCTGACCCAGCGCCATGATCAAGCGACGATCCGCCACGCCCAGGACCGCAGCCGCTTGTGCCTCGGTCAGCTTGCCTTCGGTCGATGCCAGGACCTGATCGAGCAGCGATAGCGAGTCGCGCACCGAGCCGGCCCCTTCGCGGGCGATGATGTAAAGCGCTGCGGGATCGAACTCGATGCTCTCGCGCGTTAGCACATCGGCGAGGTGTTCAACCAAGCGCGCCGTCGGCACCAGCTTGAAGTCGTAGCGCTGCACACGCGACAAGATGGTCTGCGGCAGCTTGTGCGGATCGGTCGTGGCAAAGACGAACAGGGCATGCGGTGGCGGCTCTTCCAGTGTCTTGAGCAGCGCATTGAACGCGCTCGTCGACAACATGTGAACTTCGTCGAGGATGTAGAGTTTTTTCTTGCCGCGCACCGGAGCATAGCGAATGGACTCGCGTAGCTCGCGGATGTCCTCGACGCGGTTCTGCGAGGCTGCGTCGATCTCTTGCACATCGACCGAGGTGCCCTGCGTGATCTCGATGCAGGCGGGGCACTGATTGCACGGCTCGGGCGTCGGAGCCTGATCGCAAGACAAGGCCTTGGCCAAGATGCGCGCCGTCGTCGTCTTGCCGGTGCCGCGACCGCCGCAGAACAGGTACGCATGGTGAATGCGTCCACGGCGAATCGCGTTCTGCAGCGTGCGCGTGACGTGTTCCTGGCCGATGACCTGCTCAAACGTCTGCGGCCGGTATTTCCGAGCCAGGACCAGATAAGACATGCCGGCATCCAACAACGGAGAGCCGACGCAAAGCAAGCACAAACAAGGCACTCTGATCCACCGTGAGCAGGGGCAGATCAGTTGGCGAAGAGGTGGCTGCGGACACCCGGTCGGTCGACTACCGTTGCTCCGTTCCCGGCCTGGCGGGGTTCATCAACGTTCCGTCGCCCGCAGCCATAAGCGGTCACGATCTCAAGTGCGCATCCGGCAGGATGCAGCGTTGGCGGAGAGAGCGGGATTCGAACCCGCGGTGCCTTTCGACACACACGATTTCCAATCGTGCACCTTCGACCACTCGGTCATCTCTCCCGGTGTTGCACACCCGGTTCGATCAGAAGCGGAGAGAGAGGGATTCGAACCCCCGGTACCCTTGCGGGTACACCTGATTTCGAATCAGGCGCATTCGACCAGCTCTGCCATCTCTCCAAGAAAAACTGCGGCATATTATCGCGCGGCTTCTCCGAGGGAAGCGTCACGCGTTGCTTGCGATTCGGTGGGGCTGCGAAGGGCTGCGAAGAAACGTCGCAGCAGAGCAGCACAATCGTCGCTCAAGACGCCTGCGGTCACGAACACGCGATGGTTGAGTCGCGTGTCTTCGAGCATTCGATACAGCGTACGGACGGCCCCCGCCTTCGGGTTGGGACAGCCATAGACCAGGCGGCGGATGCGGGCATTAACTAGAGCACCTGCACACATGGGACACGGCTCTTGCGTGACGACTAGCGTCGCATCGCACAAGCGCCAGCTTGCCTGCGACTTCGCGGCCTGTCGCAGCGCGAGGATCTCAGCATGGGCCGTGGGATCGTTTGCGCTCTCGCGTCGATTGCCCCCTGTACCCAACACCACACCGTCCAGGACAACGACGGCTCCGACGGGGACTTCACCCAGCATGGCGGCTTGTGCCGCTTCGCCGAGCGCGAGGCGCATCGCCCACACATCGGCGGGATCAGCGCTTGCGATAGCCGCCCCAGTCTCTGGAACAGGAAGCTGGCACACGCTCTGCGGTGCTGTGCTCGCTGGTTGGCTGCCGAGTCTGTTCATCTGCCAGCCATTCCCCACCTGCGCGACAAGAAGGATTCGAACCTCCGACCCTCGGCTTCGTAGGCCGATGCTCTATCCAGCTGAGCTATTGTCGCAGTCTTGCATTCCGTCGAGACGTGGCCGTCTTTTCCGGGGTTCGATATCGAAACCGCCGGCTTTATACAGAAGCTCTCACAAGCATTGCAACGAAAAATTTGGGAGCTTCCCTTCACACATCTCGAAGCGGTGCGGAGAGAGCGGGATTCGAACCCGCGGTACCGTTTTTGACAGTACACTCGCTTAGCAAGCGAGCACCTTCGGCCTCTCGGTCATCTCTCCTTCGGGCCTGGAGCGTCTGATGAAAGAGGCTCAGGCCAATTTGAGGCTGCCTTGCGTCTGCTCTTCAGTTATCAGCCCGGTTCTGTCTGGTGTGAGAGGCCGGCGCCTGGGCCGGTTTTGCCGGGATTGTGATGCCAGCGGAGGAGGAGGGATTCGAACCCCCGGCACTTTCGTGCTGCGGTTTTCAAGACCGCTGCCTTCGTCCACTCGGCCACTCCTCCCATGGGAGGCGAAGCGCACTTTTATCGTCTTGCCGCGTTGAACGCAAGCACAAAGTACAGGTGTTGCGCGGGTGTCTGCGGGTGCATGCGCCACCTAATGCACGGCGCGCCAGGGCAGCCAGGCCGACCACGGCGGTGCATCGGCTTGGCTCTGCACATGCAGGTCGCCGCTGGGCTGAATTTCGACGCGGATCGAGCCTGAGAAGTCGGTGCGCAGCACCGGAAGTCGCTGGGCGCTCAGTCGCTGCAGCGTCTCGGGATGCGGAAAACCGAAGCGGTTGAATCGCCCCAAAGACGCGATCGCCAAAGCGGGACTCACAGCCTGCAGCAGGGCTTCGCTGGACGAAGTCCGGCTGCCATGGTGTGGCAGCTTGAGGACATCGGCCCGCAGCGCGGCAGTCGGCTGCAGCTGACACAGGGCCTCTTCCGCGGCTTCTTCGATATCGCCAGTCATGAGCACGCGTCGCCCGGCATAACGCAGCGCCACGACGAGCGAGTTGTCATTTTCATGCCAGTCGCTGCGGGCTTGGGCGCGGCAGTGCGCTGGGTTTGGACATGGACTTAGCACGTCGATCTGAACCCCGGACAGCGTCTGCGGATGAGGTACAGCGACGAGTGTGCCACGCTGACGAGCGATGCGTCTCACGGCTTCCTCAGCGGTGGCGAGCGAATCTGCCTCGCGGTCGAGGCGCGGCAGGCGAGCGGGCTGGGGCAGCCACAGGATGTCGACGTCAAACTGCTGCAGCAGCGTAAGGGCGCCGCCCATGTGATCGGGGTGGCGGTGCGAGATGATCAGAAGATCGATGCGATGGTGCCCGCGACGACGAAGAAACGGACCAAGGATCGCCTGCGCGCTGTCGGCTGATCCCCATGGAACGAGAGGTTCGTGACCCGTGGGTAGGAGCGCTGCCGAGTGGCGCAGGCCAGGGCGGCCTGTATCGATCACCACGACCGCGCCTCCAGGAAGCTCTGCGACGGCAGCGTCGCCCTGCCCGACATCCAAAAAGGTCAAGCGCAGTGAGCGCGGGGCCCACCAGGCGACAAGCAGGTGCGCGAGCAGCGACGCAGCCAAGAGCAAGCGTCCCCAGGCCGGCCGGCGATGAAGGCAGATCAACCCGACGAACCACAGCGCCACCAAGAGCAAGCACGGCGCGGCGGTTCGCAGCGATAGGCCCAAGCCAGCCAGGGTGTGCGCCAGCCAGAGCGAAAAACGCGCCGAGATCGCGGCCAGTGCAGCGAAGGGCAGGGACAGCGGTGGCCAGATTACAGCCGAGAGCGCTGCGAGCAGGCCACAGGGCAGCGTCACCAGCTCAGCAACAGGAGTGAGCGTGAAGTTGCCGAGCAACGAAGCACCTTGGATCTCAGCGAAGTAGTAGGCCAGCAGCGGCAGCGTCGTCAGAAGCGCAGCAAGCGAGGCATCCAGCAGCCGCGCCACGAGCCGTCCGATTGTGAAGAGGAACCGCGAAATTCGACTGGGAGCGTCGCAGCAGAGCAACGCACGTGGGACGCATCGCGGCTCGTTTTCTCGGCGAAGCCAGGTGGTAAGTGGCCGAAGATAGGCAATACCCAAGGTCGCTGCGAATGACAGGATCAGCGACGGTGAAAAGAGCTTGTGCGGCGTGCCTTCAGGTCCGAGGGGAAGGCCAGCCCACAAGACCGCCAGCGCCAGCCCTTCCCGCAAGCGGGCACGCCGAGAGAAGAGCTGACCCAGCAAGTACAGTCCGAGAGCAATTGCGGCTCGCACCGTTGGTGGTTCGGAACCGCTGATCAGCGTATAGGCGAGCAAGACCGGAAGTGTGGCAAGTGCAGCCCAGCGCTGTGCGATCCAGGTCGCGGCCCAGCGGGTCTGGGCCAGCAGCCCCTGCAGGCAGCGCAGAAACCAGCTAGCCAGGCCAAAAAACACCAGACCCACCGACGACATGTGCAGCCCGCTCACCGAGAGGATGTGATAGACCCCCGCTTCCTTGATCTGCGCTTCGATGGCGGGCTTTCCTTGGGCGCTGCGTTCGATGTCCACGCGTCGCAGCGCGCTGCGTTCTCCAAGGGTGATGGCCTGCACGAATGCGGCTTCGGCCGGAGCATCCAAGCCACGCAGCCACGGCGGCAGCTGGGCCCACGCCACAGCCTGCGAGAAGAGCAAGGCCTGCCGCGCTTGCGCCATCCGTCGCAGCAGCCAGATCGGCTGCGGACACAGGGCGGCGCTGTGCATGCCGGTGCGCGTCGGGACGGATTCGAGCGCTCCGCCCAGCGCTGAAACGTCTTGATCCACTTGATCCACCAGGCGCAGGACCGCGTCGCGAACGAGGTGGATCGTGTGCAGATGCGGCTCCACAGGGCCGGCTCGTCGCGTGGCCGCTTGATCCGCAAGGCCTTGCTGCAGCGCGTGCAGCGGCACCGCCAAGCGCAGCCGATCGCCAGGCCAGATGGATTCATGCGGTGATCCCAGGACGCGGACCTGCCACGGTGCATGACCCATCCGTCGCAGCAACTGCCCTGGCATGCTCTCGGTCGCTGGCGAGGGCCAGCCCAGCGGATGCAGCGCCTGTGGCACGAGCGATAGCTGAATCCCTGAGGCGGTCGAGCGAACATCACCGCAAACGACGCCTTCGAGCAGCCAACGATCGTCAAGTCCTCTTGACGAGGTCGCGTCGATCAGCGGCTGTGATGGGCTGTCTTGGCTCGAAGGCAGCGGCGAATAGAAGGGCAGGGCCTGTGCCCAAAGACCAAGTGCCCCAGCGACGATCGGCAGGCCAAGTGGCCAGATCCAGCGCCGACGCACAGCCACAAGTAAGCCGACGATGCTGAGGATGGCGAGAGATTTTCCGACGGAAGAACGGCAGCCGAGGGCGTTGCCAAGGAGGACTCCAGCCAGGTAGCCAAGCGTCCATTGCAGAAGTGCGCTTCGCATGGGGGCGAGGGTTATCGGCAGCTGGCTTTTTCGGTTGCGTACAAGGCTGCCAAGCGCTTCCGCAGGTACGTGAGTCAGCGCTTCGCTAGGCCAGCGGAGTCCATGCGCCGGAGGTTATAGGGCACTAGAAAAGAGTTATTTCAAAAACACAAATCCGATGACATGTTAGACTCCACTTGCACATGTTGGCTTCGAAGAGCGAAGGGGACCTAGCGCAGAGGCTGCTCGCTGCGCTGGAGGCAAGCGTGACGGTACCGGCACGTCTGCGTCAGGAGATCCTTAGCGTGTCGGCCAGCAACCGCGAGCAAGTTGAGAACATGGCGGCGAGCATCGTCCGCCACATCTCGCTATTCGCCGGCTCAGCCAATGTTCTTTCGATTCTGATGAAGCTGGACGTCGCGACGGGAGGAGCCTTTGTTCTCGTCCCACGTGATGAAAAGCTGCGCATCGACAATGAGGCCTCGCTGGTCGTGGCTCGACGCACGGCGATCACGCTGGCTTCCAAGCTGGGCTTCGGCCCCGTGGAACGGACCAAGGTGGCCACGGCGGTCTCAGAGCTGGCGCGCAACATCGTCATGTACGCGGGGAGCGGGGAAATCCGCTTGGTCGTGAGCTTGACGCCACGCATCAGCCTGACCGTCGAAGCGCGAGACAGTGGGCCGGGGATCGCCAACATCGACCAGATCCTAGGTGGTGGCTTCCGATCAAACACCGGGCTGGGCATGGGGCTGCGTGGTGTCAAGTCGATCGCCAGTGACTTCGCTCTGCAGTCGGCGCCAGGTCAGGGCACGCGCGTGCGCGCTCTCTTTCTTTCGCCCGTGCAGCGCTGACAGCGCGTTGAAACAGTGAGCGAGGAACCGCACATGCGAGGACGAGGGCGGGCCCCACAGACGCCAGGTTGCGGAGAGGTTCCGACGGGATCCACGACCCCGTTACTGCCCCTTGGTCATCCGCGGCTGCTTGTTCAGAAAAGGAACCACGTGCTGTTTTCAGCCGTGTGTGCGTCTCAAGCCGCCGGAACATCCTTCGTTCGATCCGGCCCTGCAGCGAAGAGTCATGAGGCCCAGCTCCACGCCTCGACTCGCGACGAGGTACTGCGATGATTGACCGTATCCCCATCCTGCGGATCCGCGACCTGCTCTTGGTATCAATTCAAGCGGATCTGCACGACATCCTGGTTGAACAGCTGCAGAGCGACATCCTAAAAGAGCTAGAGCGCAAGAGCGCGCGTGGTCTGGTCCTCGATATCTCGGCGATGCAGGTGCTCGATACGTACACCGCGCGGGCCTTCGTGCATACGGCGCAGATGGCTCGCTTGATGGGGACGCGGACGATCGTCTCGGGCATGACTCCGGCGATTGCGCTGACCCTGACCGAGATGGGCTTTACTGCTTCGGGATTCGAGACGGCTCTCGATTTGGAGTCGGCCTTGGAAGCGCTGTCGGCACCCGAGATGGATCTTTAACCAACGGCGCCTTCGCTTCGTGCAACCCATGCGCCGCCCACAGTAGCAGCCGAGGAGGGACGTCTGGACGCGCCACCGCCACCGCAGGATGGAAGACCGCCCAGAGCCCCATCGGCGCCTGCCGAGCGTGTGACCGATCCGGCGAGCCCTGTACTCACGGGCAGCGTCGCGGATGGCTCGCTGAGCCTGGCCATTCAAAGCAGCGCCGATTTGGCCCGCGTGTACCAGGAATCGCTGCACTTCGCGCAGAGCCAGGGGCTGCCTGCCAACCTGCAGCAGGATCTATTGGCCGCGACCTCGGACATTGCCCGCCGCGTGGTTCGATACAGCGCGCAGCAGATGGCATGCACGGTGTCTGCCGCTGCCAACGCCGTGCGCATCGAGTGGCAGGCGCAGCGCGGCAAGCTGGTCAGCGATAGCTCTGCGATGTATCTGGGTCCGCTGCCGGCGCGTACGCAGCCGAACCTGGGTGAGACCGACAGCACCATCACCGTCGCAGGTTGGCGATGGCTGCCGCGCGAGCCGATCAGCCGAGTCACGCTGGTGTCGCGTCCGCATCCACGTGAAAAAGAGTGCGGCGACATGGCGCTCGTCGTTCGTTCCGCTCAGAAGCTGCGCTTGGTGGTGGCCGATGGCCTTGGCCACGGTCCGGCTGCGCGCGAGGCTGCCATGCGCGCCATCGCCGCGCTGCGCAAAGACCTGCACATGGATGTCAGCGAAGCGGTCTATAGCGCGCACCAGCACGTCGCGCTGACTCGTGGGGCCACCTTGGGAGTCGCCGACATCGATCTGCAGAGCCGCATCGTGCGTGGCACCACGATTGGCAATGTCCGCGTGGTCCTGTTTCACGGGGCCGGTCGTACCTGGTGTCCATGCGGCACGGATGCCGTCCTTGGGCACGGCCGCGGCAACCAGGGACGCCTGGATGTGCGCGTCGAACAGCACACCCTGCCCGAAGGCGCCGTGGTCTGCCTGTTTTCCGACGGACTGGCCAGCCAGCTACGCCTGCCATGGCAGCGTTCGGACCTCGACGATTTGGCGGCCCAGCTCTTTATGGGATTTGCGCTGCCCAACGATGACGCAACGCTGCTCATTGCATCCTAGGCGCCCGCGTCCGGGCTTTCTGCATGGGGTTTCCTGGCCGTGTCCAGGCCGCTTCGACGAACCCGCAGGCAATGTCCCCGCGCCGCCAGTAGCCGTGTTGTACTGACCGATGGAGGCACGCATGGCACGCCGATTCCCCAAAGGACCGGGCACCTTCAGCTTTCTGCGCGGCATGTTCGACCTGTCCTATACCTTCGTGGATGTCGCCAAGCAGTACGGTGATCCGTTCAGCTTTCCGACGCCCTTTGGTCCGGTCGTCGTGACGTTTTCGCCCGAGGGAAACAAGGCGATCTTCAGCGCCGATCCCGAGACCTTTGCGGCGTCGTCGGCCGATGCCCTAAGCGGCATTTTTGATAGCTCGGTTTTGGTGACGCATGGCGCGCAGCATCGTCGACAGCGCAAGCTCTTGATGCCGCCGTTTCATGGAGCACGGATGCGCGCCTACGGGAACCTTATGCGCAGCCGGGCCTGGGAATGGGGGTCGCGCATCGAGCGTGGCACGCCGTTTGTGATGGTCGATGTGACGCAGAACATCACGCTTGACGTGATCATCGAAGCTGTCTTCGGCGTCGATCGCAGCGAGCAGGTCGAAGCGTTTCGTGGCGAGATCCTGGCGCTTTTGCAGTCGTTTTCGCCGTTCGTGTTTGTAAAGGCGCTGCGGCGTGACTTCTTCGGCCTCAGCCCATGGGCTCGCTTGCAGCGGCACCTGGCCCAGATTCGCACGCGAGTCGACGCGCTGTGCCAGCAGTACCGCACCGCGCCAGCAGGTCGGCAGGACATCTTGTCGCTGCTGCTTGCCGCCAAGGACGAAGACGGAAACGGCCTGTCCGAAAAAGAGATCTTCGATCAGCTACTCACGATCCTTTTCGCCGGGCACGAGACGACCGCCGTGATGCTGGCCTGGGCGTTTTATTGTCTGCATCGCGATCTCCAGACGCTGCAGGCGCTGCAGGCCGAGCTCGATCCGCTGGCCGAACAGGCCGATCCAGAAGACGTCGCGCGTCTGCCGTATCTGGAAGCGGTGATCAACGAAACGCTGCGGCTGTACCCGCCGGTCCACATCATCCATCGTCGCTTGCTGAAGCCGCTTTCCATCGCGGGCTATGATCTACAGCCTGGCGATGCCGTTGCCGCGGGAGCCTTCGTCACCCATCGTCTGCCCGAGATCTATCCCGAGCCCGAGAAGTTCGTGCCGCAGCGCTTCATCGATCGCTCGTATTCTGCCTTTGAGTTTCTGCCCTGGGGCGGTGGCGCCCGTCGCTGTCTGGGCGCGGCCTTCGCCATGTACGAGATGAAGCAGGTGATCTTCGCGCTGCTCAAGCGCTATCGCTTCAAGCTGCTTGAGACGGGTCCCGTTGGCTTCGTCCATCGCCCCGGCACCGTCGGGCCCAAGGGCGGCATCCGCATGCAGCGCGAGGCCTAGCCGCTCGCGGCGCTGCCCCGCCTGCGCCGCCGCCTGCTTCGGGACGCGGCACGGTCTTGGCAGCGCGGCTCGCGGCGGCCCCGTACGTTGCCTTCGTGGGCAAAGGCTGCGCTTCGTGCCAAGCTGCGCTACACCGTTCACCACCCATGCACCTGCAGCGCTACAAGATCGAGCCAGAGCACGAGGCGGGAGCGCGTTATTACCCGACGCCGCTCGGTCGCCTGCCCAGTGTCACCACCGTCCTTGACGGAACATCAAGCAAGCGAGACCTGCAGCCGTGGTTCAAGCAGGTCGGCGAAAGCGAGGCCCGCCTGCGCATCCGGGTGGCGGCTGAGCGCGGGCGCTCGTTCCACCACGAAATGGAAACGCACCTGACCGGCGGGTCGACCGGCTCGTCTGCGTACTTCCGATCCGTGCAGCGCTTCCTTTCGCGCATGAATGCCGTGGCGCTGGTTGAGGGCACTCTTTGGCACCCCGACGGCTTTGCCGGCACGGTCGACTGTGTGGCCCAAGTAGACGGCGTGTGGAGCGTCATCGACTGGAAGACCACGACCCGCAAGAAGCCGAACGACGCCATCTCAGACGAGCGCCTGCAAGTTGCAGCGTACCGCGCGGCGCTGCAGTCGCTGTATGGGCTGGTCATTCCGCAGGGCTTTCTGGTCTTTGCTCTGCCGGACGAGCAAGCTCACGTCTTGCCGTTGCCCGATCTGGACGCGCTGTATGCGTCGTTTACGCGTCGCCTGGCGCGCTTCCGCGATCGGGCCGCGACGCCGATGCCGCCTGTTGACTGAAACCAGAGCGTCGGCAGGCGCGCCGGAACGTCCAAAAACGCTGCGCCGCCGTTCCTGGCTGCGCCGGGCTGCGGGCATGCGCCCCGCCGTTTTTATGGAACCGTCACAAACAACGGACCGCGATATCCCAGGCTGCTAGGCGTCACATACTGAGCATCAGGAGCAGCGTGCCCTGTTCGCTGGTCGCCAGAATGTCGGGACGTTGGTCGCCATCGACATCCCCGACGGCGGTCGTCACAACGTCGGAGCCAAGACGGACAAACAGGGGCGCTGCGTACCTGCCCGTTCCGTCGCCGAGCAGGATCCGCAAGGCTCGGCTGCCCTGACTGCTGACGATCAAGTCGCGCAGTCCGTCGCCATCCATATCGACGGCATCGATCCGGCTGGATGGATCGTTGTGCAGGCTCCGCATCGACGACACGGTTTCCGCCTTCTGTGCAGGGCCGGACGGAAAGACCAACGCCGTCTGTATTCCGCCGCGGCCGTCGCCCAACAGGATGCACACCTGGCTGCCAAGGGCATCGGTCAGCGCGATATCGGCCGCTTGATCGGCGTTCAGATCCGCGACCAGCAGCGCCGCAGGCTGACAGCGGGGAGCAAAGTCCAGCCGCTTCCCGAATCGACCGGTGCCATCGCCCAGCGCGAGCGTGACCGTGAAGCGCGGGCCGCTGGCCAGGACGAGATCCGGGATCTCGTCGCCATTTAAGTCGCCCGCGGCGACCGCCGTCGCCTGCAGGCCCCCCCCCAGCGGGGAGCGTAGAGGCTCGCCAAATGGCCCGGTGTCCTTGCCAAGTCGTACCGCGACGCTGGTTTTCGACTCGTTGGTTTCTTTCACGGTCGTGGTTTCGACATGGACCAAGTCAATCGCTCCGTCGCGATTGATATCCCTCATTAGCAATGTATCAAAATACCCTGAAGGATTCTCGCGCATGGATGCCCAGGACTCAGGTGACCAAATATTAACAGAAGGACCAGCCTGAAATCGTCCTTGTCTTCTCTGTAAAATGGCGAGTTTGAATTGAAAATCAAATAGGACATCAAGTTGATGATCGCCGTTAAAGTCGTCAATATGCACCGAACGAGCGAATGGACCGCCAAATTCTCCATGGTGACCGGTAAGTACTGGCGTTAGTTCGTAAAAGACAGGATTGGAGAACACTCCAGCGTGAGTGCCGAAATGGATGGAGGCTCCTATTTGATGGGTGCTGGACTGAGCGACGATAAGATCAGGTTTCTTATCTGCGTTTAGATCATGAATGGCAATCGCGGGTGATTGTGCTGAGCAGTCGGCGACCTGTGTGATCGTCCCAAAGCGGGGGGTGCCGTCGTTGACCAGCACACTGATGGTGTCGTCCGCGTTGTTGGTCACGACGAGATCGGGACGCTGATCGCCGTCTAGGTCGCCGAACGCGACATGGCTGGGACCTCGCTCGGGACGCTTCGCGGGCTTCTCCGAACGGGAAGAGAATCGGCGGCTAAACAGCTGATCCCCCCTCTGCATGAGCCGGGAGTTTAGATATGAGTCGATGTCTAAGTCTTGTAGGGAAGCGGTTCCCAGAATTAAATTAATAGTAGGCAGGAACCCGCCTGTCCCATCACCAATGAGCACACTGATCGTGTCATCGCTTTGATTGGTTACTACGATATCAAGTCGCTTATCGCTATTTAGATCGCTAATCGTCAAATGACTAGGATGCTTCCCCACGGGGAAGAGAACAGGGGTCTTGAACTGCCCGCTGGCAGAGTTTTGAATAACGGCAACCGATTTGCCAATATGAAAAGATACAACCAAATCGTCTCGACCGTCACCATCCATATCTCCAATACCTAAAGCGGAAGGTGGTCTGTCTAGGTTCAATTCAGTGCGATTGTTAAATAATCCCGCGCTGTCTCCAAAGAAGACGCTAATGCTGCTGCTGCGATAATTGGCTACCGCCAGATCCGGCCACGCATCCCTGTTTAGATCTCCGATGGCGACAGCGATGGGGCCTTTTCCGGTGGGCAGGGTTTTCTGGTTTGCGAACGGACCCACGCCATCGCCCAGTAGAAGGTTCACCGTGTCTTGGCGATAGTTGACAACCACCAGATCCGGCCGCCGATCGCGGTTGAGATCACGGGCCGCCAGCGCGCTCGGCCCCTCACCCGCTGCAATAGAGCGCGGCTCAGCGAACAGACCGCCACCCTTTCCGGGAAGGACCCAGACCGCCCCTGCTTCCTTGTCGGCGCACAGCAGGTCCAGGATGCGGTCGCCATTTACATCGAGCGCCAAGAGGGCGCTCAGATCGCGACCGACGTGGAAGGATCGCGACGCTGTGCTCCCCCCGTGACCGTCTCCGAGAAGCACAGTGAGGTTCTCTTCCGGGGCTTCGCTGATGACGGCGAGATCGAGCTTGCCATCCTGGTTGAAGTCGCCGGTCGCGGTAGCAATCGGCGCGTTACCGACCTTGAGTGTCTTGGGGATCGAAGAGAAGCGGAGCCCCCGCCGGCCCGACGCAGACTGGGGAGGATTGGTGCTGGACGGGGCGCGCAGCGCTGTGACTTCCTGCTTGCTGGGGCGAACCGCGCCTCGGTCGGTAAGTCCGCTACACGCGATCATCGCCACTGCAAGGAGGAGCGGGCGAGCAAGCAAACCGACACGATGCTCGCTCATGCGCCGAGCTCACGATGACTCTGCATCAGAAAAAGAATCACTACCAAATCCGTACTTGTCGATCCTAGGCTGGCCCTGCGCAACGGGTCAAGGTGACCATCCAGCCGTGCCCAGAGTGGTCGCTCTTCGGGCGGCCAGCGTCTGATTGAAACGACGAGCCCTGACAAAGCGCTCACGCGCGTTCGTACGCGGTGCTCGATGCCTTCCGTGTGTCGCGCCCGAAAAGGCGCTCTGCGCCACGAGGCCGCGGAGAGCGTACAACTGCCTCCTAGCGGCTTTGGTTGCGAAAAAGAACGGCGTCGTTGGCTGCGGCGCTGTAGACGAAGTCCGCTTTGCCGTCTCCCGTGACATCACCGACCGCGAGCGTGTGCAGGCCGCTTTTGTGCCCCATTGGGGCTGCGAAAAGCTGCGGCGGCTTCAGTGTTGTGCCGTTGTCATTGAGCAGCAGGCCGAAGCTGATGGATGTGACCCCACTCGCTGGGCCGATTAGCATATCGGGCAGACCGTCGCCGTCGACATCTCCGCTGGCCACGCTGGCATAGTCACTGGGCACGGACACCGTCGCGATGTTGCCAAAGGTTCCGTTGCCATTGCCCAATAGGACCGACACGTGTCCGCTGATCGCCGGGCCGCCGTTTAGCACCACCAAGTCCAGTCGTCCGTCGAGGTTGAAGTCGGCTGCAGCCATGCTGACCGGCGCGGACATGCCTTGCCGCGTTGGCGTGTTGAGAGGCGCGCTGAAGTTGCCTCCACCCATATTCAGGAAGACGCGCACCCCCATGCCACCGCACTCCAAGAGCGCGATATCGGGCCGCGTATCGCCATTAAAGAGCCCGACCGCCAGATCACACGCCTGCGGTCCAATGCCGATGATCGTGCTCGCCGTTGCGCTGAACACACCGCCTCCCAACCCTGGCTGCACGTACAGCTGATCCGGCCCCGACTTCGTAACCACCAAATCCACCAACCCGTCTTCGTTGAGGTCCGTGGGCGAGAGTTATTACGCGCCGCATGCACACACAGCGGAATACAAACAGGATGCGGTCGGCGGTTGGATATGTTCGGTCGGCGGTCGGGTACGTGCGAGTGAGCACGCAGGAGCAAGCCTCCGAGGGCGTGAGCCTCGACGTACAACGCGATAGGATTCGCGCATATTGCAAGGCGCAGTCGCTCAAGCTCATCGACATAAAAGCCGATGAGGGCGTGTCCGGGGCCACGCTCGATCGCCCTGCGTTTCAGGATGCGCTGGCGCTGCTGCGGCGAGGACGCGCCGACACGCTGATTGTCATGAAGCTGGATCGCTTGTCGCGCTCGCTGCGCGATGTCTGCTCGCTCGTCGAAGAGTTTTTCAGCGACGACCGGTATCACCTGCTGTCGCTGTGCGGCATGGTCAACACCCACTCGGCGGCGGGGCGCATGGTCCTGATGAACCTCGCCAACTACAACCAATTCGAGCGAGAAGTGATCTCGGAGCGCACGCGCGACGCGCTGGGACACATGATGGCGCAGGGGGTCCGGCTCGGCCCTGCCCCCTACGGCTACGAGTTCAGCCATGAGGTCGACGGCAATGGGCGGCGGTTGTTGGTACCGCTGGCGAATGAACAAGACGTGCTGCGCAAGATCCGAGACATGCGTGCCGACGGCATGAAACTGCATCAGATCGCGCAACGGTTGAACGAAATGGGAATCCCAGCGCGACGCGATGGCAGGTGGAGAGCACAGCGCCTGAGCATCCTTCTGCGTCGGCAAGGGACAGAGCAGGTGCGCTCTATCCGGCCCACTGGCCCGCGCATCCCCCGACGCCATGACCCCGAAGCTGCAACAGCGCGAGCGATGGAGCTACGCGCCCAAGGACTGAGCCTCAATCAGATCGGTCAGCGACTGCGTAAAGAGAAGCTGACCCCGCTGCGCGGCGGCATCTGGCATCCGGCGCAGGTGGCGAAGCTGCTGCAAGTGGGGCTGCGCGGCGACAAAGAAGCGGCGTCGAGACGGGCGCTGGAACTGCGCGCGGAAGGCACGTCGCTGCGTGAGATTGGGATTCGGTTGGCGGCGGAGGGGATTCTGCCGAAGGAGGGCGGGCTGTGGCATCCGGCGCAGGTGCGGGCGCTGCTTGTCGGCGATGAGTCAGCGAGCGTCGGCGGGTGACTGGGCGGGGGGCCGACCGCGACGCGATGCTGGCAGGACCTGCGGGCCTTCGTTGAAAGCCAGCCATGCCGGGCTGATGCGCAGAGCCTTTGCCAACATTTCGATTACGTCGACGCCAGATTGGCCCCCCGCCTCGATCTTGGCGATGGCACGCGGACTAAGCCCAGTGCGCCGGCCTAACTCAGCGCGCGACAGTTGCTGCGCTGCTCTGACTGCCAGTAGGCGGGCAGCCATACCGACGGTGGTAGATCTGAAGCCAGCCGCGTCCAGTTCCTCTACCCCGTACGCCAGCCATGCCGCTCGGACCCCAAGAGCGTGGGCCAATCGAGCCACCGTCTCGACGGTCGGAACACGACGGCCTTCTTCGATGTAGAGGATGGCTCCGTTGGTGCCGCCGGCTTTCTGCTCCAGAGCACGGCGCGTCACATCGGCAGCCTTGCGCGCTTTGGTCAGACGCTGAGGTAGCCGCAGGAACCTGGGATTGGGTGAACCACGAGTCACCGGCACGGTGTAGTACGGCCCGACGATGACAAAAAGTTGAGCAATATTCACGCGACAATCGCACTTCTAGTCCTTGCATTCTGTTGCGCTGCAATGTATCACCCACGGTCGAGCCCGCTGTTCTCGGGCTCAAAAAATCAAAAGGCCCCCGGCGCGAACCGGGAGCCCATCGCCCGCGTCGGACCGGCACCTTGGACAGTAAAGGCCCGACGCGAACAGGAGAACTTTATGTGCTGTCATGCCCGTCGTGCAAGTGCTTCTCGCCGTCGCCGTCCGCTACATCGCCAGTCAACACCGCTGCCGGTGCTGGCCACTCTTGACCTCAGCAAGCCCACCGAGCGACAGGCGCATGACTTCTTATGTCGTGCGACGAGCAAGCACGACCGAATGTGGAAACTGCTCGACGTGCGCCGGCAGGGGGACGTGCTGCTGTGTGTTGTGCGGTGGACTTGCCCAGATACTGCAACCAAGCCGTTCTCACTGGCAGAGGTCAGCTTGATGGAAACGGCGCTTTGTTGGCACGACTATGCGACGGTAGGCGCTGCGCGCAGGGAGATGAGGCGACGCAACGAAGAGGCCATGCTCCAGACCGGCTCTGAATGATCACGGCGGGGAGACACACAGCCTCTGCACACCCGCCAACGTTCGCTTATGTCTCCAGCGCACGTCCCACTTGGACGATGCCCCGCAACCTGGTCGCGCGTCAGGTCTCGGGCGGCCTGCGCAACCCATGCCACGAGACCGTTGCTGGCGCTTCGATACTGGCGTCTGGTAGAGGTGACGGATCGATAGCCCCCCGATGCACGCGACTGCGCCATGAGAAAACCAGTTCGCTGCCGCAGTAGGACATGCCTGCACCAAGGGAACGCCAGCTCTTGTGCTGGACTGACCATCGGCCTTCCTTTAGGATGCTGCGCCGCGCTTAGGAGGCACCGATGGAAAATTTGCACGCCACTGCGGAACTTGCGCATGCACTGAAGATGCGCTTTGGCACAGCCCCCCACGAACCTACGGATCAGCAGCTTCAGCGAATCGTCGCTGAGCTCCAAACGCTGGCCCGTCAGCGACAACAAAGCACGGGCAGGGCATGGCTCGCCGAGAGCGACTGGCACGACGCTGTCTACAAGTACTGCCCCACGGCTGGTCATTATAAGTACGGTGCAATTGACAATTCCGACCTGAACGCCCTTCTTGCGCAGGCCGCCCAGGGGCCAAAGCAGTCCCCTCCAATCCGTCGCTGAGGCTGCCGTGCAAGACACACCTAAACTGATAGAACTTCACGCCGCTGCGCCCGACAGGAAAGAGAACTACATGGGCAAGCTGCGCGAGTTCAAGCAGGCGGAGGCGGAGGGGAACACGGCGCTCGCTGTCGAGAAGCTGCGAGAGGCTCATGATGCGGGTTGTCGGTACTTCAACTTCTATGAGGATCTTGCCGGCTACACCGATAGCCTTTTGCCCTCGGATGGCTGGCGGAGCAAACTGGCGGACGACTGTGTCGTTGTTTTGAAATCCCGCCTCGATCATGAGAAGTTTCTACGGCAAGCGGCCGACCGGCTAAAAATGAGCACCGACGGGATGCAGCCGGATGATCTCTCCTACAAGCGGATGCAGATGCTTGTTGCTCAGTTTCACCCTGAGAAGATAGTGGGCCTTCGGCAGAGCTTCTCCGAGTTTCAGCTTCCAACGGTAGGTTTCGATCTTCCCGTTCCCCCTTCTGGCCCCCGAAACAATCCTGCTCCGGGGCTAGCTTCAAGCGCCGCCGAGGCGCAACCGACCGGTGCGCCCTCTCCAGGGCTAGTCGGTACATCGCTGAAGTTTGGTAACGACGGTGCTCTAACAGAGGCGGTGGGTCTCAAGAGCGAGGATGCCAAGGAGTTTCTGCTCAATCAGGCTCGGCTCGAAACGCCCAATGGAGCGAAAGCAGCCGGAGCTGTCGGTGGGGTCAAAACACCTGAAGTAATCAGCGCGATGAATCAGGGTAAGTCCGCGCAGCCCGACAAGAAGCCCTCGTTCAGAGAAGAGACCATTTCCGAAGCGAAGAAGCAGCCTATCAAGATCGTTGGGACACTTCTTGGTGTAGTGCTGGTCACACTTGTCGGTGCTTGGCTTTCGCAGTGTGGCATCGTGAAACGCATATTGCCTCGGACTGACCAGCCGCCTGCCTCAGCGAACCCGGCTCCGCCTAAATCGTTACCGTAATGGATCGCAGAACAGAAACGACCTGATGCTATCTCGACGGCAGCCGTTCTGTCGCCGCAAACCCCAACCGCAACAGAAACTCCCACGCTCCCGCCGTCGTGCGCAGCCCCATCTTGCGTTGGAGTTGCTGTAGCTGCGCATAGGTCCCCGGCAGGACGCGCACGCAGACCCCTTTCCGATCCGCATCAGGCGCGTCGTAGGTGTGCGGGTCGCCAGCGGCACGCGCAAGCCAGCCTGGAGCGTCCCCACCTCCGACGGGACGGTGAGTCTGCGCGGTGGTCAGCTTCTCGACGGCATGATCGATCGCGTCCTGGCGCCGCAAGAGTTCATCGAGCATAGGGTCGGGTTCGGGCGCTCGCCTTCGAGGCTGCGGGTGCGGCGATTCGTCACGCGCCGACAGGATCGAATCCAGATCCGTGGGCTGTTGCCTGGCGGTGCGTTCGCGCGGCGCTGCTTCCTCCCGTGGCATCGTCGATGCGCGAGCCTCTTGCGCCAGCTTGGTCGTCCAGCTGTCGTCGCGGCGGCCTCCGTCGTCGGTCCACAGCGGGCTTTGTAGACGCTCGCGATGGGCGGCGGCCTCGGCGCGCAGCTTGTCGGCGTCGAGTTTCATTCGTCGTCGTCCCAGCCCGGCACGTAGGCGGCAGCCGCTGACTGCGATGGCATCGATGGCCATTTCCGCCGCGGATGAACGCGCTCCCATGCTGTCTCTGCCAGCGTGTCCACGCTGGACAGGTAGTCGAGCGTGACGCCGCTTCGGGGCAGCGCCCATACCGAGCGGCCCGCGTCGTGGGCCTGCTTGATGAGCTTCGTGAGCGGCAGCGGGTCTTCGAGGAATTGAACGTCTCGGCCCAGCACGCGTTCGAGCGTCCTCGCGTTCTGCGCCCAGTCCTCGCGGTCTTCGCGCCCGACGCGGATCAGCATGATATCGGTGTTGCTGGGTGTGCGCGCCAGCATCGTCAGTAGGTTGCGCGCGGCGTCGGTGCCGTCGACCGGCGTCAGGAGTAGAACACCGGGCAGAGCGCCACCCTGGACCTCCGGTGGGGTATCGACGACGGCGATATCGAATGACCCAATGCGAGCCGGGCCAATTCGGTACAGCAGATCCACGGCCTTGGAGCCGCGAATCCCAATGACGGTGACGCTGCCCTCTGAACCGTAGGTCCGTCGCGCAACGACTGGATCGGACGCCTGCACTCCGAGGCGATGGCGGGCGTCCTCTTGGCTGTCGCAGGTCAGCAAGAGCACGTGCAGACCGGCCCAGGCCAGTCGCTCGGCAATGGCGACGGTGAGCGCGGTTTTGCCGACGCCGCCTTTGTAGGACGCGACGACGACGGTGGGGATGAGCGGGGAGTGCTTAGGCGGCGGGTCTTGCGCAAGGCGGGTCGAGCGGATCGGGTTCGCGGGCATGGATGACCTCCTGATATCGCGGGTTGTGAAAAGTAATCCTGCCCACAAAAACAACAGTGTCAATGACCCAATTATTCGGCCTTTAGAACTGCATATTTAGGGGCCCAGGCCGAAAGCCGCGAAAAAATGCGATCCGCGCGCGCTGCGCGATCGATGCGCGCAGACGTGGCGCTCCGGTAAGGCTCGCCGTTCTCAAACCACCATCGGTGAAGCCGTCGCGATATCACGGCCATGGTGGTCCGCACGGCCCGTGATATCGCGGCCATGTAACGGCGGGGGTCCGTGATATCGCGGCGATATCACCCCGTCGACCACGGCGATATCACGGCGATATCGCGCCCTATCGACCGCGGTCCGTAATATCGCGGCGATATCACGCTCCGCGCCCCTGGCCCGTGATATCGCGGCGATATCACCCCGTCGACCACGGCGATATCACGGCGATATCACGAGCCGGCGTTACCCGGCCCAGCGCGCGGCCATGGCTCCCGCTTGGCGCGACAGAGCACTGTGCTATGTACACCCCTTCATGCCAAAGCCGTTGAAACCTGGCCTGACGGGCGTATCTTTAAGTTACACCGATGCGCCACCAAAGAATCCAGCCGACGCCCGCAGATGGATTCAAGAGGCCGTTCGCAGCGGTCGCTACACCGCGACGGACCATGTGGGGCAGCGGCTCAATCAACGTCAGCTCGACATGGACGACCTGTTCTACGCCATCGAGCACCCGCGCAGAGTCGAGCCATACCCGGACATGCCCCGGCATGGCGGCACCTGCTGGCGGCTGTACGGCCTTGACCTCGAGCAAGAGCAGGAAATCGGCGTCGGCATTGAGGCGTACCTCGACGAGCGGGGACGCTGGGCCGTGCTCTGTACGATCTTCGCCGTGAAGGAATGACCATGAGCGCCAAATGCGAGTGCGGCGGTACCTACCGCCGAGTGAAACTGCCGAGCTACGACTTCTCTGGCTTCGCCGGGCTGCCCGTCGAGCTGCGCGACGCTCCCGGCTTGCGCTGCGACGCATGCAGCGGCGTGGCACTCGATGGCGAGATCATAAACGCCGCGCTCCTCCTGTTGACGCAGCAGATCCTTGGCTTGCCACGCGTGCTATCACCCGACGAAGCGAAGTTCCTGCGCAAGCGGCTTCAGCTCAGCCAGAAAGCGCTGGCCGAGCGCATGCACATCCAGCGCGAGACCGTCGCTGCCTGGGAATGCGGCCAGAAACCGCTGTCCCCCCAGCACGACTACATCCTGCGTGGCCTGCACTTCGGCGCGCAGCTTCCCGCCGGCGTGGCTCCCTTCCCTCGCGATCTGATGGAAGAGGCGCTGGGCCGCGTCCACGCCGCCGGCAAAATCCCACCGAAGCCCGAGCCCTTCATTATCGCCGCCGAACTCAAGGGCCTCCGCAAGACCGCCGTACACGCATAGCCGGGCAGTTGGATTCACGAAGATGCCGGTCTGCATAACACGATAGCGATTGTGTTCCTCTTCTCGCTCCGGCATTTGTTGTGTCTCAGCGAGCCCGTTGCGACGATGTAAGAGGGGAACCGCGCGTGTGATTCGGAAGTCGCGGCGCGGTGTCAGACCGCGCAGCCTCCACGACTTCGCCCACCTTCACCCCATCCAACCAGTGACCCAGCTCACAGCCAGATCCAGCATTTTGACGCTCCACAGATTAAGGTTTCTCGACGGGGCGGAAAATTTCCTTGATCCGTCCCCGTCAACAAGAAAGTGTTCTCCGTCGCTGAGAACTTAATTACCGGGAACCAAGAGAGGTATGAGGCGTCCGATTAAGTGTGCGATTAAGTACGCTTAATCGGGCCGCGATCGGCCAGCATGCGAGTACCAATCCGCGCGGACGGATTCAAGGCGAATTATCTGCATCAGCGACGGGGGAGCGTTGTGCGACAGTGAAATACCAGTGAGCGTAGGGCCGAGCGGCTCCCTGATTCTCTCTCAGCCTCAACCGCCGACTCATCGCGTGCCAGAGCAGATCGCGACCGTTGCCCGCATCACGGAATTACGCGCGCAAGGCGTCGCACCGCCACAGATGGCGAATACGCTGCAAAGCAAGAATCGGCCTACAGCCAATGGCTGCCTTGGCACATTGAATGGCTTGCACCAAAGCCATCTCGTCTTCCTCCCCTTCGAGCAATCAGGGTGGGCCATCGATTCGCTGGACGGCAAAGGCGGTCAGGCTCAGCTCAAGCAACGACAATGGCATTGCCCTGCTGCTGGGATGCACCCATCGAAAAATGCAGAGCAGCATGTCACCGAGCCGGCTCCGTGATTATTTCGTTGCTGGGGTCGGGATGGGTATGCGGCCTAGAGTGCGCCGTTGGGCAGATCTCTTCGCGACTGACTCTGCGTCGAGCCGCCGCAACGCTACGTGGTAGGTTGCCGCTCACCAGGGAGGTCTCATGAAGTTCGATTCGACGATCATCGAGAGCTTTGCTCGGCGGCTGTATGCGCGTGCGTCGTGGGTGGTGCTGCGCTACTGGTTCCTG